>NZ_JACYXF010000002.1 GCF_015352985.1 Noviherbaspirillum malthae
GTCGGTGGAGCAGAACCTGGTGCTGGGCGAGAAGAAGGGCAAGAAGTCGCGCTGGAGCCTCAATGACATGTACAAGATGTTTCCGCGGCTGAAGGAGCGCCAGCATACGCCTGCCGGGGTCCTGTCGGGCGGCGAGCAGCAGATGCTGACCCTGTGCCGCACGCTGATGGGCGACCCTGACCTGATCATGATCGACGAGCCGACCGAGGGCCTGGCGCCGAAGATCGTGGAGCTGGTGGGGGAGTACCTGATGGAGCTGAAGAACCGGGGCATCTCGGTGCTGCTGGTGGAGCAGAAGCTGGCCATTGCGATGGAGATCTCGCAGCGGGTGTATGTGATGGGACACGGCGCGATCGTGTTCGAGGGCACGCCCGACGATCTGCGTGCGAATGCGGCTATCCGCAAGGAGTGGCTGGAAGTGTAAGCCGGCATGTGCGCGGCGCCGAGTTCGCCGCGCATTTTTCATGGTTCAGATGTCGGCTCCGGCATCTGTCTGAGGGAGGCAAGATGGCATTCTTCGGCCCGGACGTGGTTCTGGACGCACCCGCTTACGTGCACGACAGCGCGGCACTCTACGGCAAGGTCAGGATAGGCAGGAATGCTTCGATCTGGATGAACGTCGTTGCGCGCGCCGAGCAGCGGGAAATCATCGTGGGCGAGTACACAAATATTCAGGATTTCGTGATGCTGCACATCGGTGACCGTACTCCCACCATTATTGGCGCCCATTGCTCGATCACGCATCACTGCACCATTCATGGCTGCGCCATCGGCGACAACTGCCTGATCGGCATCAATTCCACGATCATGGACGGCTGCGTGATCGGCGACAACTGCATCGTCGCTGGGCACAGCTTTCTCAAGGAAGGTACAGTCATTCCGCCGAATTCAATTGTCATGGGCGCACCCGGCAAGGTTACGCGCACCCAGAACAATTTTGTACGCAACCGGATCAACGCCTATCTCTATTACCGAAATGCGCTGGCCTACGCGTCGGGAGATTTCCGCGCCTGGGAAGCAGCATCGTTTCCGGCGGAGATTGCGGAAGAAATGCAGCGTTTGACTGCGCTGCTGGAGGAAGGCGCTCAATAGAAAAGGGCCTAGCAACTTGAGGTCTGCAGTTAGGTGTTGCATGGTTTCGAGAAACTTCCGCCGCTTGGTTATTTTCCTGCAGAGAATGCAGAAGAGGAACGCGCCCGCGGTCAGGAAGGCCAGTGAAAAGGAGATGAGGCCAGCTTTGAGATTCACTCGTCGCAACTCGCCTTCAACGGTCGGGTCTATCCAAGGCCCGGTTTTTTTTGCTGAAAATAATACGGGCGTGCTTTTTTGCGGTATAGTTTTGAGCGTCGCACAATAACATCAGCCTCGATGAAATTCACGCTGCCGCTTCGAGCGCAGACGCGGATTCAGACATCTAATTTAAAGGAAGAGATATGACAGCCGAATACAAGGTCAATGGCGCGGTCGCCGTCATTACGCTCAACAATCCTCCGGTCAACGGCCTCGGTCATTCCACTCGCAGCGCCATCGTCAACGGCATGAAGCAGGCGCTCGACGACAATGCGGTCAAGGCGATCGTCATTACCGGTGCGGGCAAGGCCTTCTCCGGCGGTGCCGACATCAAGGAATTCAATTCGCCCAAGGCACTGGCCGAACCGACGCTGCACACCGTGATCAACGTCGTCGAAGGCTCGACCAAGCCGGTGGTGGCAGCGATTCATACCGTCTGCATGGGCGGCGGCCTCGAGCTCGCACTGGGTTGCAACTACCGCGTTGCGTCGGCCGGGGCACAGATTGCGCTGCCGGAAGTCAAGCTCGGCATTCTTCCCGGTGCCGGCGGCACGCAGCGCCTGCCGCGCGTGCTCGGCCTGGAAATGGCCCTGAACATGATCGTGTCCGGCAACCCGGTACCTTCTGAAAAGCTTGCCAAGACTGCGCTGTTCAATGAAATGATCGAGGGCGACCTGCTCGAAGGTGCAATCGCCTTTGCCAACAAGGTGGCCGATGTGCGTCCGCTGCCGAAAGTGCGCGACATCAAGATCGATTATCCGAACTACGAAGGTTTCCTGCAGTTCTCCCGCAATACCGTCAGGGCAATGGCCGGTCCGTTCCCGGCACCGCTCAAGTGCGTGGAAGCCGTGGCTGCTGCCGTCACCAAGAAGTTTGACGACGGCTTGAAGTTCGAGCGCGAACTCTTCGTCGACCTCGTGCAGACCACCGAATCAAAAGCCCTGCGCCATGCCTTCTTCGGCGAGCGCGCCGCGAGCAAGGTGCCTGACGTGCCGGAAGATACGCCGACCCGCCCGATCAAGTCGGCGGCCGTCATCGGCGCAGGCACCATGGGCGGCGGCATCGCGATGAACTTCGCCAATGCCGGCATCCCGGTCAAGATCCTCGAGATGAAGCAGGAGGCGCTGGACAAGGGCCTCGCCACCATCCGCAAGAATTATGAAAATACGCTGAAAAAGGGCAAGCTGACGCAGGAGAAGTTCGACCAGCGCATCGGCCTGATCACCGGCACGCTGTCCTACGAGGAAATCGGCCAGGCCGACATCGTGGTGGAAGCGGTGTTCGAGGACATCGGCGTCAAGGAACAGGTCTTCAACAAGCTCGATGAAGTGATGAAGCAGGGCGCGATCCTCGCTTCGAATACTTCCACGCTGGATGTCGACAAGATCGCCAGCTTCACAAAGCGTCCGCAGGATGTGATCGGCCTGCACTTCTTCAGCCCGGCCAACGTGATGAAGCTGCTCGAGATCGTGCGCGGCGCAAAGACTGGCAAGGACGTGCTCGCGACATCGCTGCAGCTGTCAAAGAAGATCAAGAAGACCGGCGTGGTCTCCGGCGTGTGCGACGGCTTCATCGGCAACCGCATGATCGAGCAGTACAGCCGCCAGGCGGGCTTCCTGCTGGAAGAGGGCGCGCTGCCGGAACAGGTCGACAAGGCGATCGAAAAATTCGGCTTTGCGATGGGCCCTTTCCGCATGGGTGACCTCGCCGGCAACGATATCGGCTGGTACATTCGCAAGCGCCGCTACGTGGAAAAGCCGGAAGTGACTTACTCCAAGACGGCCGACCTGCTGTGCGAAATGGGACGTTTCGGACAGAAGACCTCTGCAGGCTGGTACGACTACAAGCCGGGCGACCGCAAGCCGTATCCTTCCCAGGTCGTCAATGACATGATCATCAAGCATTCGGCCGATCTCGGCATCGAGCGCCGCAAGATCAGCGACCAGGAAATCGTCGAGCGCCTGGTCTATGCGCTGGTCAACGAAGCTGCCTATATTCTCGAAGAGGGAATTGCGCAGCGTGCCTCCGACATCGACATGGTCTACCTGACCGGCTACGGCTTCCCGCTGTTCCGCGGCGGCCCCATGTTCTACGCCGATACCGTCGGCCTGCCGAACGTGGTCATGGCGATGGAGAAGTATGCCAAGGGACGTCACGGTGAAGCATGGAATCCGGCACCGCTGCTTGCCAAGCTGGCTGCGGAAGGCAAGAGCTTCAACTAAGCCATCAGCTGAAAATTCAATACGTTCTTTTGAATGGTGTGCCGAAAGCCCGGAGCGATCCGGGCTTTTTTGTTACCAATTGTTGATTTGCAATCAACGGGATTGATATTTATCAAGCCTACGAAGTTGTCCTAAGGCAACATAATGAGGAAAGTCGCCCTTATCTATTGAATATGGGATACCGATATCCGCAGGTACCGACTATATTCGAACGTTGTACCTTCAGGGTTTTCTAAACTCGCCTGACCGTCATCGCAGGACATGCGATCTGGCGGCATGGCGGTGTCTGTAGTCCCGGTTGATAGTGGGTCGGCTTTGCACCTGAGGCTTCTTCAGGTGCTTCCGAATGACTCGAAGCGATCGCGGCTTGCGTGGAGCGATCGAAACAGGCTGATATGGAAAGTGTTGTGCAAAAGACGGTTCTGATCGTCGATGATGAAGAAAGAAATCGCAGATTGCTGGAAGTGTTTGCAAGTTCTGACGGATACCGGACGCTGACCGCAACAAATGGAGAACAGGGCTTGCTGCTGGCCAGGACAGAGCGCCCCGACGTGGTGCTTCTTGATCTGATGATGCCCGGCATGGACGGTTTCGAAGTGGCGCGCAAGCTCAAGGACCAGGCCGAAACCGCGCATATTCCCGTCATTGTCGTGTCTTCCCTGGACGATGCGGCGTCGCGAGGCCGAATGCAGGATTGCGGAGTGGACCGGATACTTGGCAAGCCGATCGATCGCTGGGAACTGTCGCGCAGCATCGCCGAACTGACTTGCGGAGCGTCCGCTCCATGAAAAGAACACAGGTCGCCAGCCTTGACCGTGCCAATCGCGTGCTGACCATGCTCAGCCGCATCAACCGCAGCATCATCCGCGCTGAATCGCCCGACTCCGTTTACCGCGATGCTTGCAGGATCGCCGTCGAATGCGGCATCTTCCGGTTTGCCTGGATCGGCCTGGTCGATACGGGAAGCAACCGCCTCCGCATGATCAGCGCATATGGCGATGCCTGCGGATTGAACGAATCGCTGGTGGCGGCCGGCGGGCTTGCAGATAATGTCTTGCGCAGCAGTCAGCTTTGCATTTACAACGACCTGATGACTCTCGGCGCCCGGATGGGCGCCACCGAACTGCTCCAGCGCGGCATCCATGCCATGGCCGGCTTGCCGCTGTGCGAGGATGGCCGCACCGTTGGCGTGTTCCTTCTCTACACTGATCAGACGGAGTGCTTCGACGAGACAGTGACCGAACTCATGCAGGAAGTGGCGGACGATATCGGATTTTCGCTGGGCCACATTCTCAATCACCAGCAGCGGCTGGCGGCGGAGTCCAAGCTGTATTACATGGCGTTCTACGATGCCCAGACCGGCATGCCCAACCGCATGCTGCTCGAGGAGCGGCTGCCTGCATTGGCCGAGCGCCACAAGTCGATTGCGATGTTCGACATACGCCTGCTTCGGGTCGGACGCGCCACCGAAGTCTTCGGACGAAGCGCGCTGGAACAGGTGTTGCGTACGATTGCGTACCGGCTGGATGCCTGTCGTGGCCCGGACGGGCTTCTGGCCAGTGTTGCTACCGACGAATTCGTGCTGGTGATGCCCGGTTTGACCGATCAGGCAGAGATTGAAAGACTGGCCGGCGAATTGATTGCAAGGATCGAATCGGCAGTGCCGGTGGGCGACAGCGAAGTTTTCCTGCATGCGTCGGTCGGCGCAGTGCATTATCCCGGGCTTGAAAGCGATCCCATGCACCTGCTGCGCCGCGCGCGGGTGGCGGCAGACCGCAAGGGAAGCGACAGCGGCTTCCGGCTCTATGGCAAGGCGCTGGACGAGGATGCGGAACAGCGCCTGCAGATGGAAGCCGAGCTGCACCGCGCGCTCGAACGAAACGAATTCTTTCTGCATTACCAGCCGCAGCTGTCGCTGCGCAACGGCGAGGTGCTGGGGGTGGAAGCCCTGTTGCAATGGAAGCATCCGGAGCGCGGCATGCTGTCTCCGGGCACCTTCATTCCCTTGCTGGAAGAGTGCGGGCTGATGCCTCAGGTGGGGGCATGGGTGCTCGATACCGCCTGCAAGCAGGTGCTGCAATGGCAGGAAGCCGGCTTGCCGCGGCTGCGGATGGCGGTCAATGTATCGGCCCTGCAGTTCCGTATGTCGAACCTGACCATGGTAGTCAGGCAGGCGCTGGCAGGCGCAAAACTGCCGGCCGAATGGCTGGAACTGGAGCTGACCGAAAGCCTGATCCTGGAGAACGCGGAAGCGACGATACGCGCCATGCATGAACTGAAAGCGCTCGGCATCGCGCTGTCGCTGGATGATTTCGGCACCGGCTATTCGTCGCTGAGCTACCTGCGGCGGTACCCGCTCGACCGGTTGAAGATCGACCGCTCGTTCATCAACGAGATGATGAGCTATCCGAGCAGCGCTGCCCTGGTACGTAGTATCCTTGCGATGGCGAAGAGCCTGGAGCTGATCACCATCGCGGAAGGAGTCGAAACTCTTCACCAGATGGAGTATCTGCGCAACCTGGGCTGCGAGGAAATGCAAGGCTACCTGTTCAGCAAGCCGGTGCCGCCCGAGGAAATCGTCAGTCTCATGCGGCGCGGTGAAACGCTGCCGTTGAGGGCGGGTCAGGAATAGCCAGCAATGGCGCCATAGGGCGCATCCGGTGCAGGGCGCCGGATGGTCATCACGCGCGGAGGGCCTTGGCGTTCTCGTCTTCGTCTCGGCCCGAGAGAATTGAAACAGGAGGTCCTAAGGTGGACGTACAAGGCAGGACCTGGCAAGACGCTATCGAGATCCTGATTGCGGAAGACAGTCCGACGCAGGCGGCAAAACTGAAGCTCCTGCTCGAGGCAAAGGGCTACCGTGCCCGCATCGCAGGCAATGGCCGCCTTGCGCTCGACGCCATCCGGCAGCATAGGCCGCAACTCGTGCTGTCGGACATTCTCATGCCCGAACTCGATGGATACGGCCTTTGCCGGGAGATCAAGTCGCAGCCGGAGCTGCGCGATCTTCCGGTGATTCTCGTCACCTCCCTGATCGATCCGGAAGATATCGTCCGCGGTCTTGAATGCGGTGCCGATAACTTCATCCGCAAACCTTACAACGACGAATATCTGCTGGCGCGCATCGAACAGGTGCTGATGAATCGCCGCCTGCGCGACGGCCAGCAGGATGGCGACGGCATCGCCGTCTATTTCAATGGCGCTCATCACCATATCAATGCCGAGCGCCGGCAGATACTGGACCTGCTGATCTCCACCTATGAACAGGCGGTGCTGGTCAATGAACAGCTGCAGGCACGTGAACGCCAGGTCAACGAACTCAACGTCCGGCTGGCGCATCATGCCGCCCAGCTGGAAGCGACCAACCGGGAAATTGCACATCAAAATCTTCAGCTGGAACAGGCAAGCCGGCTGAAGTCCGAATTCCTGGCCAACATGTCGCATGAATTGCGCACCCCGCTCAACGCGGTGATCGGTTTTTCCGAAGCGTTGAAGAGCGGCCTGCTCGGGCCTCTGGCGGCTCCGCAGGTCGATGCGATCGGCGATGTCTACGAAAGCGGCAAGCACCTGCTGTCGCTGATCAACGACATCCTGGACCTGTCCAAGGTCGAGGCGGGCAAGATGGAACTGGAGCTGGAGCCGACCGATGTGCAGAGGCTGATGCAGAGTACCGCCAATGTTTTTCGCGAGAAGGCCTCCACAGCGCAGGTTCAGCTGCGGCTGCAGATGGAAGCGGTTGGCTGGGCCATGGTTGATCAGCGCAAGATGCGCCAGATCATCTACAACCTCGTCTCGAACGCCATCAAGTTCACGCCCGCCAAAGGCAGCGTCGTTCTGCGCATGTGCCTGATGGCGGCGGCGCAGATTCCGCTCGACAAGGTGGTAGGCGGCGAGTTGGGCGCGGCGGCTTCGGTGCCGCGGTTTCTCACGATATGCGTGAGCGATACAGGCATCGGGATCAATGAAACCGACCGCAGCCGGCTGTTCCAGCCCTTCGTCCAACTCGACAGCGGGCTCGCACGCAAATACGAGGGTACCGGACTCGGACTGGCACTGGTCAAGCAGATGGTGGATCTGCACGGGGGAGTCGTTACCTTGAGCAGCGAGCCTGGGCAAGGATCGGAATTCACCGTCTGGCTACCGTATCTTGAAGCAGGCGAGCCTGCTTCCGGCATCGCCGTATCGGGACGCGCAGGCTGAACCTACGTTACCAGTAGTTTTCGGTAACGAAATGGCCGGGCAGGGCGCGCCGTACCGGGCGCATCCCGCGCTCATGCAGGAGACGTCGCATATCTTCAATCATCTCCGGATTGCCGCACATCATCACGCGCGTTTGCGCATCGGAAAATGGCAGTCCCGCGGCCGCTTCCAGTTGGCCCGATTGCAGCAGCGATGTCAGGCGGCCATGCAGCACCTTGCCATCTGACGGCGGCTCTTCGCGGGTGACGGCGCGTATCACCCGCAGTTGCGCTGATGACGGCACCGGCGGCTGCAACTGCAGGCTTTGCAGCTCCCTATCAAATGCGAACTCGTCAACGTGGCGCACGCAGTGCAGCAGCACCAGGTGACGGAACCGCGTCCATACATAGGGATCTCTCAGCATGGAAATATACGGACCGATACCGGTGCCGGTCGACATCATCCACAGGTCTTCGCCGTCGCTGAAGCGGTCCGGCGTCATGAAGCCGAAGCATTGCTTGTCGAGGTAGATCGGATCATGCACCTTCAAGGCCTTGAGACGGCTGGTGAAGAGTCCGCCTTCGACGATGATGCCGTAGAACTCCAGCTCGTCTTTCTGCTGCGGCGAGGAGGTCATGGAATAGGCGCGCCAGATGACGCCATGCGCATCCGCCAGGCCCAGCCGCGCATACTGGCCGGCGGCAAAGGAATACTCCGGCGGCCGCGTGGTCGTAAACGTCAGCAGGCGATCGTTCCACCAGGTCAATTTGGTAATGGCCTGCCTGGTTGCCTTGGCGGCGATCTGTTCTTCGTTCAGCATCCGGGTCCTTTCCGTGGCGGGAGCAGGGTGAATATTTTTAAGATATATTGTAAATGAATCTTTAAACAAGGATAGCCAATGACGAAAATCGTCCTACTCGAAAAGATCCATCGCAGTGCAGTCGAACATTTGAACGCAGCCGGATTCACGGACGTAGTGCAGTTGCCGACGGCATTGAAGCCGGATGAACTGCAGTCGGCGCTGGCCGACGCCGATGCGGTCGGCATCCGCTCGGCGACGCATATTTCCGCTGATTCGCTGGCGAAACTGCGCGGGCTCAAGGCTATCGGCTGCTTCTGCATCGGCACCAATCAGGTGGATTTGACCGCGGCGGCGGCCCACGGTATCCCCGTTTTCAATGCGCCTTTCTCCAACACGCGGTCGGTCGCCGAGCTCGTGATCGCCCAGGCCATCCTCCTGCTGCGCCGCATTCCCGAAAAAAATGCGCGTACGCATCGCGGGCAATGGGACAAGAGCGCGCAGGGCGCTTATGAAGTACGCAACAAGGTGCTCGGCATCATCGGATACGGCAATATCGGCGCCCAGGTCGGCATCCTGGCTGAAAGCGTCGGTATGCGCGTGGCTTACTACGACGTGGAAAGCAAGCTGCCGCTCGGGAACGCCAGGCCGGCGGCCAATATGGAAGACCTTCTGGCCCAGGCCGACGTGGTAACGCTGCATGTCCCCGGCGGAAAATCGACGGAAAACCTGATGACCGCGGAACGCATTGCAGGCATGAAGCCGACCGCGGTCCTGATCAATGCATCCCGCGGCGGCGTGGTGGATATCGATGCCCTGAACGAGGCGTTGCGCGAGAAACGTCTGGCCGGTGCCGCGCTGGATGTATTTCCCGCCGAGCCCAAGAACGACAAGGAGGAATTCGTTTCTCCGCTGCGCGGCCTGGACAACGTCATTCTCACGCCGCATATCGGCGGCAGCACCGAGGAAGCCCAGGAAAATATCGGGCGCGAGGTGGCCGACAAGCTGGTGCGCTTCCTGCAAGCCGGAACGACGCGCTGGGCGGTCAACTTTCCGGAAATCCGGCATGTGGCCAAGGAAGCGAAGAGCCGCGTGCTGCATGTGCATCGCAACGAACCCGGCGTGATTGCACGCATGAATGCGGAGTTCGCTGCAGCCGGCCTGAATATCGTCGCCCAGCATCTTCAGACGCGCGGACCGATCGGCTATGTAATGACCGACGTCGATGATGTCATTCCGAAAAGCCTGCTGCAGAAGCTGTGTTCGGAACCGGCCGCCATACGCTGCGAGCTTGTTTAACGCGGTACCGGTCAGACGCCGGATATAGAACCGGGAAGCCGCCGCATGATGCGGTCGCTTCCCGTCAGCATCTTTCGCTCAGTGCGCAGATTCAGACACGCTTGCTGGTCACCACGCGCGCCTCGCCGCGATCTCCCACGGTATGCAAGGTGACCGGGCGCCGCCAAACCCGGCCGATATATTCCAGCACGCGTTCAGCGCGGCCCAGATCGACACCGCGGCCATCGGTCTGATGATCATGGATCAGCTGCAGGCTGCCGTCGACATGCATGTTGTTGGCGGCGATGCGGGGCGCGCCGAAATTGAATTTCGGTGCGAGGATGGCCTCATGCACCGCGTGCACGTCATTGTCGGAAATGCGGATGTCGCCGTCGTTGCGCGCTTCATAGACGAACAATTCCAGCTTCTGTATCAAGTCCTTGGTCAGATAGTTGCGCACGAAGCTGAAGTCGTCTTCCTCCTTCATGATGCGCCGTGCATTGTCGAGACCGTGCTTTTCGACGATGTCTTCCCACATCGAAAAACCGAGGTGGTAGGGATTCACCGCAAGCGCAAGCTGCCGCTCGGCCGCATAGGGACGCACCACATCCGAATGGGCCTTGATTGCTGACAGATACAAGTCATGCGGCAGGAAATCCGCTTCGCGCAGCAGTCGTGCATGCCAGTAGGACGCCCACCCTTCATTCATGATCTGGCAGGCGAAGACCGGATAGAAATAGAAAGACTCTTCGCGGACCGCAAGGAAGATATCGCGTTCCCAGCCTTCAAGGTCGGGAGCATAGTTCGCAATGAACCACAACAAATCGTATTCCGGCTGGGGCGGAATGGTCGGTCGCTTTGCATGGTCATGGTGGTCAACATGCATTTTCTCGCCAGGAAGGCTCTTGAAGCGCTTCTGGAAGGCATCAAGCTGCGGCTCGGGTGCATGGGCAGCATGCTGCGTCGGATAGAGCGGCCGGTGCAGTTCGCGGTTGACGTCGATATGCGGCTCGAGCGCCAGCGCCGCATCCAGCACGGACTCGACCCGTTCCTGGCCGTATTCCTGGATCGCGGTCTCGATCCGGTGTGCCCGCGCAGCGGCCTGTTCAAGAATGTGGCCGCCCGCCATTTCCATGAACTTGGCGAACAGGTAATTGTTTTTCGAGAAATCGGCATGGCCCAGCACGTGCGCGGTCACTAGGGTATTCTCGGGCAGCGTATTGCCGTTGACCAGGTAGGCGCGGCAGGGGTCGCCGGGAAACATCACTTCAAAAATCCGCGAATGGCCCATGCCTTGCCGTATCAGCTGATGGATATAGCGGATGCCGAACGACCAGTGATGCATGCGCACCGGAAGTCCATATACCGCGATTTCCATCATGAAGTTGTTCGGCACCAGCTCGAAATCGACCGGGTAGTAGTCAAGTCCGAGCTTGCGCGCGAGGTCCTCGATCTGCGATGAATACTGCTTCAACGCCTCGATCGTTTCCGGCGAATTGGTGGTTGTGCACATTGAACCAGTCCTTATTCGGATTCCTGCTGCACGAAGAACTTGCGGATGGCTTTCCAGACGTCTTCATGGCGAGTGAGAATGCTGCTGCCGATCGGGGCTCCGGTACGTTCGATTTCGCCGCAAAGCATCTTCATCTCGGTTTCGCTGGTGCGCGGCGAACCAGGCACGGTTTCCACATAGCCGACATAGTTGAGCAGGCGGCTCAGCTTTCCGAGATACTCAGTGGCCGCGGCGCGGTCCTCGGTGAAATTCTCGCCGTCGGATGCATAGAACAGATAGCCGTTGTACTGCGACGGATCGTACTCGCTCTCGATCAGCTCCAGCGCCATCTTGAACGCCGTCGAAGCGCCGGTGCCGCCGGTGCCGGTCACGTTGAAGAACTCGCTTTCAGTGAATTCCCATGCCTGGGTGGTATGGGCAATGAAGCGCGTCTCCACCTTCCCGTAGCGGCGGCGGATGCCTTGCAGCACGAAGAAGAAAAAGCTCTTCGCCAGCTTGCGCTCCGCATCGGTCATGCTGGCCGACACATCGAGGGCAAAGATGACCACCGCATTGGTGGCCGGCTTGCGCCGGTGCACCAGTTGCTTGAAGCGCAGATCCTCGTTGGTGAAGGGCACCGGGTTTTCCTGCGTGGCGCGCCGCTTCACCGCTTCCTTCACGGTGCGGCGGCGATCCAGGCGCGCGCGGGCGCCATGCTTGTCCCAACCCTCGCGCACGTACTCGTCGTCGGTGACGGCGGTATTGCGCTTGGGCTGGAGATCGGGCAGCTGCAGTTCTTCCCATAGCCAGTCGATGATGTCATCGACCTTGAATTCAAGCATCAGCTTGACTTCGCCTTCGCCGTTGCCGCCTTCACCTTCGTCGCCGCCCATGTCGGGCTGTGCCTGGCGCAGGATGTCGCCAGGCTTGCCCTGTCCCTGGCCGGCGCTGGAGTGCGACTGCGATGGCGACTCGGACAGGCGGAAGCGGGCATGTTCCAGCATCTTCACCGGCACCTGCACCGTCCTGTCCTGCGAGCCGGTAATGACATCCGGCCCGGCCACCAGGTTGGGAAGGTTCTGCTGCACCGCCTCGCGGACCTTCTCGTTGTGACGGAGCCAGTCGCGCGAGCCCCTGGAGAACAGGTCGTACCAGGGAGTCTCAGCAGAGATCGAAATGAGTTGAGTCATAGGTTGCCCTTATGTGCAAGGATTACTCCTGCGCCATCAGCGTGGTTACATAGTTGAGCGCCTCGCGTGCGCTGTGGCTGTCGTAACCGTATTCCTCGACGAGCCGCTTTTCGACCACCGAGATTTTCTGGCGCACTTCCTCGTCGGGACGGGTGGTGGAGCTGACCAGCCTCAGCACGTCGCGGCGCTGCTCGAACAGATATTGCTGGACCGCGTTATGCAGCTGGGCATGGCTGTCGAGCGTGAATTTCTCGCCGCGCTTGTAAGCGCCCATGGCCTTGCGCACCACTTCCTGACGGAAGGACTGTTTGCCCGAGTCCGAAATATGGATCTTTTCCTCGACCGCGCGCAGGAAGCGCTCGTCGGGCTTGCGCTCCTCGTTGGTGATCGGATCCTTGATGTGCCGGTTGTCCAGCGTTGCCTCTACCTCGTCGAGATACTTGTCAAGCAGGTCCTGTGCCTCCTGCTCGAAGGAGACGAAGAGTGCCTTGTGCACATCCTCCTTGACCCAGCGGTTGTAGAAGTCCTTGCGGGCCAGCACCAGGTAATCGATCCACTTGCGCTTGCGCTTCGGATCGATGCGCGCGTCGTTCTCGATCGAATCCTTCAGCGCCAGCAGCACATCCATCGTGGTGAGGCTCTTCGCATTGGACTGGATGATCGCGTTCGACAGCGAATTGATGACGAAGCGCGGCGAGATCCCGCCCAGGCCTTCATCCGGCATGCGCTGCTTCAGGCGCTCCGTCTCGGCATGCGCATAGCCTTCCACCTCTTCATTGGCGTAGAGCCTGACTTTCTTGCCCAGCTCCAGTTCCTTGTCTTCGCCCTCGTGCAGACGGGTAAGGATCGCAAATACCGCTGCCGCGTGCAGCACATGCGGATCGAGATGCGTTTCGCGGAAGGCCGCTGCCGCAGACGAGATCAGCTTCTTGTAAATCCGGGCCTCGTCCTTGTAATTGAGCGTATAGGGCACCTGGATGATGACCATGCGGTCGAGCAGCGCCTCGTTCTCGCTCTCCTGCAGGAACTTGCGGAACTCCGCCAAGTTGGTATGCGCAAGAATGGTTTCATCGAGATAGATCAGCGGGAAGCGCGAGACCTTCACATTCTTTTCCTGCGTCAGCGTCAGCAGAAGATAGAGGAATTCGCGCTTGACCTTGAGGATCTCGATCATTTCCAGCATGCCGCGGCTTGCCGCATACACTGCACCGGACCAGGACCACGCCCGCGGATCGCCCTCGTCGCCGTATTCCGCCACCTTGGACAGGTCGACGGAACCGACCAGGTCGGCGAGATCGGCGGTGGTCGGGTCATGCGGCGCATAGGTGCCGATGCCGACGCGGCCGGCTTCGGAAATGAAAATGCGCTCGACCGGCATGCGCAGGAAATCGCCCTGGTAATCGTTCTCCAGACGCGTGCGGCAATGCGGACAGACTTCACCCTTGATATCGACCCCGTAGGTTTCGCGGAATCGCGAACGCAGGGAGTGCGGCACGAGGTGCAAGGGCGACTCATGCACCGGGCATCCCTGAATGGCGTAGATCGCGCCGGCCTCGGTATGGCTGTATTCCTCCAGGCCTCGCTTGAGCAGGATCACCAGCGTGGACTTGCCGCCGGACGGCGGGCCCAGCAGCAGCAGCAGCCGGCGGCCCACTTCGGAGCCTGCGGCGGCTGCCTTGAAATAGTCGACCACGCGGTCGATCGATTCATCGACGCCGAACAGTTCCTGGTCGAACAGGCGGCAACGGAAATTTCCCTTTTCATCTTCTCCGCCCATCCAGCGGATCATGTCCCACATGTACTGATGCGATGTGCGCGCTGCGCCTTGCGGATCGGCAGTCATGACTCGTTCGAGGAACTCGGAGAGGGTTCCGGACCAGTAGGTGGCGCGATGGTCCTTGGTGAATGCGATCAGGCTCTTCAGAAGGTCTTCTTGCTGCTCGGTACGATTGACTTCACTTTGCGTCGTCATTGCATGTGCTCCCCGCAGGTTCATCGCATGTTCAGGATGGACACACGATATCGGTTTACGTTTCTGTCGCGCTCTAGTTAAGTATAGGGCGCGCTGGAAAAATTAAATGATGAGGATCGTCAATGATTTCACATGCATCCGGTGTCCTGCTCATTCGCGGTGCTTGCGCACATAGAGCGTTGAAGCAAGATACATGCAAGTATGAAGAGGAAACGATTGTGCGTGCATTTCCGCCAAAATTCGCAGCCGGAACGCTGTTGCGGGGCGTATTTCCCTTTCTCTCGCAGCAACGAAGTGTCTTCTCCGAGGTTTCCGCTTCCTGCGAAGTAAATTTGCGCAAGGCATCGGGAAGTATCGCCAGAATGGAAAAATTTCCTTTGAAAAAATTACAGGTCATACACGCTTTATCGCCCGATGGCTCATCATTCTTAGTGAGTCCTCGCCAGCGTCAACGATGCAAGGATCGATGCGTTGATTGATCGCGCTCAATGGCGATTGGCAGTGTGGCTTTGCTGCTGACAGATTGACGGCTTTCTGCGCAAACGCAGAGGATCGGCGAATGCCGCCGATAAAGTGGACGCAAGAAAAAGCGTAAGGGAGCGCAATGATGTCGGTACTGTTTCCGCTGCCGGGAAACGAGATGTTCGCCGCTTCGGTGGCGAAGGCCTTGTCCTGCGAACTGGGCGATCTGGAAACCAGGCTTTTCCCGGACGGGGAGTCCTATGTCAGGCTGCTGGCACCCGTCAAGGATCGCGACGTGGCGCTGGTATGCACGCTGCACAAGCCCGATGACAAGCTCATTCGTCTTTATCTCGCTGCCAGTACGGCCCGCGAACTCGGAGCGCGCCGGATCGGACTGATTGCGCCGTATCTCGCCTACATGCGGCAGGATTCGCATTTCAAGCCAGGCGAAGGCGCCGCCTCGCAGCACATGGCCCGGTTCCTCTCGGGTACGTTCGACTGGCTCGTCGCCGTGGACCCGCATCTTCATCGTCATCACTCCCTTGATGAAATCTATTCCATACCGTCCAGGGTGGTGCAGTCTGCACCCATGATCGCGGCTTGGATAAGGGAGAATGTGACACATCCGGTTGTCATCGGACCCGATGCCGAAAGCGAGCAATGGGCAGCAAAGGTGGCTCGCGCTGTCGGATGCCAGCATGCGATCCTGCAGAAGACGCGTTACGGCGACCGCGACGTCGAGGTGACGGCGCCGCAGACCGCCGGATGGGAACACATGACGCCCGTCATCGTCGACGACATCGCCTCCACGGGCAGAACCATGATCGCGGCCATACAGCATCTGCGTGCGGCCTGCCTGCCTGCACCCGTCTGCATTGCGGTGCACGGCGTATTTGCCGACGGTGCGCTCGATGACATGCGGGCAGCAGGCGCCGGGCGCATTGTCACCTGCAATACCATCACCCATCCCAGCAACGCCATTGCCCTGGAGGAAGCCGTCGCTTCTGCCGCTTCCGAATTCATGGCGTGTCTTTCTGCTGCGGCATAGCTTTCTGGTTTATCCATCCACGCACAATCAGTCTAGGTGTTTGAATCCCGGCAGCTGCTGCTGCCGGTTCACCACAGGCTGCACTGCGAGCGCGCGAAGCCGTTGACATTCGGTCGCGTTTTCGGTGCAATGAAGCTGAAGGTGGCTTGCTGGAAATCCTTGCACTTGGAACAGAGTTTGCATATCCATGTGCATGTACAAATGCAAGGCAAGTCTCCTGTCCATGACTGGCGTGTGGTGTACGACAGTCGGTGGAAGCGTTGGAGCCGAGCAGGCAGCGGTTGTGCGCAATGGTGGAAATTGTAGATTTTGCCCGCAAGGTCCCATGAAAGATTGCATGCGATAGAGGAGGTATTTATGACGATTACACTCGCCCGCTCACATCCAATCTATAACATGAAGGAAGTCGAGAGTGCCCAAGCCAGGGCACGCTCACTAAAATCGCCCGAGCTTGAAGCCTTCTACGAGAACATGCTCGAACTTGGTGCGGAACGATTCGTGACAACCCCTTCATCCACGGCGGCGCTGGAACCGCTTTACGACGATTGTCCGAATTTCGGTGAAGTGCTCGACGACCTGAAACGCTATCTCGGGCTGGCCATCGTCGGCGGCGCGGGCTTCAACGTCATGCCGGTGCTGCTGCTGGGCGACCCCGGCGTCGGCAAAACCCACTTCGGCAAGAGGCTGGCGGCGGTACTGGGCACCGAGTTCGAGTTCATCAGCATGAATGCCTTGTCCGCAGGTTTCGTGATCACCGGCAGTTCATCCACATGGAAAGGCGCCAAGTGCGGCAAGGTGGCGGAGCGGCTGGTGCGCGGAAAATTCGCCAATCCGGTGGTGCTGCTGGATGAAGTCGAAAAGGCGACCGGCTCCACCCAGTCCGACCCGATGGCTGCTCTTTACCAGCTGCTCGAACCAGAGACGTCGCGGGCTTTTCATGACGAATTCATCGATGTCGATCTCGATGCGAGCCAGGTATTCTGGGTGCTGACGGCCAACAGCCTCGACGGCATTCCCGAAGCCCTTTTGTCACGCATGGCGGTGTACGATGTGCCTTCCCCGACGCCGGAACAGTCCGCGGTCATCGCCCAGCGCGTCTATGACGGCTTGCTGAAGGAGCTGCGGCTCAAGAACGTCGACGAAGACTTGCCCGACAATGTACTCGACAAGCTTTCGGATGTGTCGCCGCGCGAAATGCGCAAGGCGCTGCTTGACGGTCTCGGCTTTGCCGTTGCGGCAGGGCGGTCTTCGCTAGTACCGGAGGATTTGCGCCTGAAGTCCGACGGCGGCAAGCGCCGGATCGGGTTCTGATAATGTTTGCTGGTGCCGGTCTGGGGCCTCCGGCGCCGTTCAAAAGGACGTTAGGAACAATGATGCGCAATTGGCTGCGAATCGTGATGCTCGCCTTGTTTGCCTTGCTGGCCGCCGGTTGCGACAGGCAGGGCCGGCCTGTAGAGGAGTTCGGATTGGACAAGCTGGAAAAGGGAATTTCCTCGGAATCCGACGTGCGCATGGTGATGGGCAAGCCGGAGACCGTTTGGGAAGAAGAGGACGGCACGCGCGCGCTGCAGTATCCGAAAGGCCCGGAAGGTGTACGCACCTGGGAATTCGTCATCGACAAGTCGGGCTTGCTCAAAGATTACCGCCAGCTTCTTACGCAAGACACCTTTGCCCGCATCAAGCCCGGCATGACACGCGATGAAGTGCGCCGCCTGCTCGGCAAGCCGCGTACCGTCGTCCAGTACAAGCTGAAGAACGAGGAAGCCTGGGACTGGCGCTATCAGGTCGGCACCGAGCCGCGCTTTTTCAACGTGCATTTCGACATCACCAGCGGACGCGTCACCGGCACCAGCAGCCAGGATGCGCGCAACTACTGAGAATCAATTATTCGTGCTGACGTTCGCCGATAGATGCGAAACCAGCAATCGTTTCCGGAGTCCTAGAAGAGAGGCGTCGCCGCTTGCATGTCGATAAGACATTCGGCCGACGTATTTCCGGTTTAGCTCATGGAGGCAACAATGAAAAAATCTGCATTGACCGTGATCGTTTCCGCACTGGCGTTCGCAGGCATCGCGCATGCCCAATCGCCGGCTTCGGAAATTCGTGAAAGCACCGATCCCGCGCGCATTGCCGATGTGGAGCAGAGAGCGGCGGATCTTCAGGCGCGCCAGCAGGCCGCTCGGATGGAAACGACTTCGGGCGACAGCGGGTCTGGCGAGTCCGGCAGCACTCAGCGCGGCAAGCATCATTCGGCGCGACATTCCGGGCAGGCGGGTGGAGCCGGAGGACATTCCGGGCACGGAAGTTCTGGCGGCCAGAGCGGCGCGTCGGGTGCATCGAGCAAATAAACAGCAAGACAGTAAAAACGCCGCTTCGTGCGGCGTTTTTGTTTCGGCAGGCACTTCAGGGCAACACAGGGCTGGAGACCAGCCCGCAACCACTCAATGCCAATCACGCGCGATACCATCGGTCCAGGCAAGCACCTCCGGCCAGATTTCCGCATGGGCACTGCTGCCGACCAGTGCGCCGACATGTGCCAATGCCACACCGGTATCTCCTTGATAGGCGATCAGGCGCTTCACCGGACTGGCCGCGGCGTCATGGAATGCAATGATCGAAGACGGCGGAATGATGGTGCTTCGCGGATCGTAGATGGCCAGCAGCGGCGATACGATGTTCTGCGGTCCGATGCGCTGGCCCGCGATGTCCAGCTCGCCGCGCATGAAAGCGTCGCGCAAATACAAACGGTCGACGACTTCCTCGAACAGGGCGGGCGCCATCGGCGCTTCGTCCAGCGTCCAGCGCTCGACCAGCAGGTGGCTGCGCATATGCCTGGTGGACCCCATGCTGGCGAACATGTCGGCGATGCGCTCCGAACCGAAAGTCGACGGTGATGCCACCATGCTGGCCAGGTTGAGTACCGAGCCGGGAATACGCCCGAACAACCGGGTCACTTTCTCCGGTTGAGGGCCGAAGGCAACGAGCGGACCGAACGACCCCGAGCCGCGTGCGAAATGCAGCGGGGACTCCACTTGCACCAGCCCCGAAACCCGCTCCGGCCGCAGCGCGGCATAGATCGTGGCGAAAACGCCGCCGAGCGAATGGCTGAGCAGGATGAGTTTCGCAGGTCCGCCTTCGGTACGGATGGCGTCCATGCATTGGTCGAGCGCCCGAAGCGCATAGTGTTCGAGTCCGAAATGCGTGTCCTCCTCGCCGGGCTCCGTCCATTCCACCAGCCATACCTGAAAACCTTCGTCGAGAAGACGCAGCACCACGCTGCATTCCGGGTCGAGATCCCAAATGTAATGACGCTTGATCGGCGCCGGTACGATGAATGCGGCTTTGCCGCTGCCCGGGTTCGCGCTGTAGCGGCGCAGGCGCAAGCCGGGCGCGGTCATCACGGTCTCGTAGGGCGTTTCCACCGGGCCATAGCCCATGCGTTCCATGACCGCGCCACGGGTGCGTCGCGCCCGGTCCATCGACTCAAACCACCAGCGTATGCCGGATGACATGGGTTGCATGCAGTTTCCTCCAAAAGCTGATTGACGGTAGCAGGTGATGTTTGGTCACCGCCTGCCGGCAATTGTTCAATCGGATACAAACCTTATGGCTGTCTTGCCCCATGACATCGAAAAAACGTTCGTATGTTCGCAAGGCAATCAATGTCGAACCGGTACTAAGCCGCGTCAATCGAATGCAATGTTGTAGAAGAGGGAAAGCGCGCTTCTGGCTCCGGCTTCAGCTTCCACCGACAGTTTCGGCGATAGCGCATAGCGAAGCTGAACCACGCTGCCGGCATTTTCCAGGCCTTGCTGGTAGCTCAGGTAGAGGCGGGAAGAAATCTGCTTGCCCAAGGTAACGATGCGCTGCTGCAAGTTGTCGTTGCTGGTGCCGACGCTGAAAGTGTCAAGGCCGAAGGCGCTGGCGATTCGAGATTGCACCCCGGCTTGGGCACCGCGCGCGAGCAGGGCGGCTGCCGCGCTTTGCAGCGTGGTCGCATCGCCCTGGCTGGCAGTGGCAAGTCCGCGTCCCAGCACCAGCCAGGACAGCTTTTCCGCGTCGGCCACGCTGGGCTCGGACACCAGCGTGATGCGCGGAGCCAGTACCGTGCCGCGCACCGAAACGCCGGCTTCCACTTCCTGGCCGCGTCGCATGGCCAGGATGTCCAGCGCCGGATTGTCGAGCGGACCGGTAAAGCGAATTTCTCCCTGTTCGATGGCAAGTTCGCGGCCATAGGCGCTGAAGGTGCCCTTGGCAATGCTCAGGGTGCCTTGCGCCCGCAATGTTTCGCCTGCGGCACTGATGATGCGTACCTTGCCCACCAGTGTTGCATCGATGCCGCGTCCCTTCAGCGCGACGCCCTCGCCGAGGGACACGCTCACGTCAACGGAGGCTGCGGTCTTCTGCGCCCCTTTTTTCTCCTGTCCGACAATGACGACATCGCTCGACAGCTCCGGCTTGTCGGCGCTGCCCAGGTCGACGAAGCCGAAATCCACGGTAAAGGCGCCGTTGACCGTTGCACGATTTGCCGCATACGCGAGCTGGCTGTCGCCGCTGACGATGACGCGCCGGTCCGGGCGGTTGAGAACGGCAAAGCGTTCCGCATGCAGCGCGATATTTGCGGCCACCTCGCCGCCGCCGAGATCGATGGGGCCGGACATGGCGATGCTTCCGCCGCCGCCGCGGAAGTTCAGGCTCTCGATGACCAGCCGTTCTCCCTGGAATTCGCTGCGCAGGCTTCCCTCGCGAAGATCGACGCCGAGGTCGGCCATCGCCACCCGCAAACCGTCGCCGGTGATGCTGCCGGCGAGGCGCGGGTCTCCAACGCTGCCTGCGATCGCGACATCGCACTGCAGCCGTCCGGCGACAGCCAGCGACGGCGAGGCTAGCGGGCCAAGCCAGGACAGCGACGGCACATCGATCCGGGCGCGGCCTGAAAGCGGCGCATCGTCGGCCAGCGTCAGGCGTTGGCTGCCGGAGCCGGTCCGCGTGCCTGCGGCGACGTCGATCGTCCCCAGCCGGCTGCCTTCGGCCTGCAGCTGAACGTCGACCCGGCCGCTTTCGGCGGAGAGCGCAGCGCTTAGCCGGCGCAGTCCGAGCGTGAGAGGCGTGCTGCCGAGCACTGTGGCGTCGCCGCTGTCCCGCTGCAGCCGGGCATTGCCCGACAAGGTATCCGCCATGCGGAGATTCCAGTCTCCGCTGAATTGCAGATCGGTTCGCAGCGGCGGTGATTTGGGGAGAAGGCGCAGCCACTGCGCGATCTGCACTTTTTCCAGCCTGCCGCGCGTGGCGATGAGTGTGTCTTCCCGCAGGAACTGTTCGATGCCGATCCGGCCGCCGTCGGTGTCGACAATGAAATTGTCCAGCTGCACCTTGGCAGCCGACAGCAGCAGCGGTGCCGGCGCAGCCAGGCCGGCCTTGAGCTTCCCGGCGGTATTGAAGGATGCAATCGATCCCTGCCATTGCGGCGCGCTCTCCAGGCGGCTGAGGCCGCCGTTGGCCCGTAGCGTCCAGTTCTGTGCCGGTTCGTTCAATGCGGCTTCGATGGCATGTCGTGCAGTGGTGCCGTCGGCGCTCACGTTGACGCGATCGATCTTCAGCTGCGCCGCCTGGATGCCGTTGGCCCGCAGCGAGATGGACAGCGGTGCGTCGGGCGCCGGCGCAAACCGCGCGCGCAGTTCGAGGTCGGCCAGCTTGTTCGCGCCTTGCTGCAGACCGCGTGCGCCGACATCGGCAGTCACGGCGTTGAGGATCAATGACTTTTCCCGATCCAGAACGGCATCGGCCTTGCCTTGAAGGGTGCCGATCTGCACGGAACCGGGAAGCCGCAGGTTCGAACCGCTCCACTCCGCATTGATGGCCGGTTTCTGCAGGGAGCCCCGCACGGTTCCTGCCGCGCGTGCCGCGCCGCTGAATGCAGGACCGAGCTGGGCGAGCCGAGGCGCATCGAGATTGAACTTGATCTGCGCATTCTGCTCCGCGAGACTGCCCTCGGCAGTAAGCCGGTTGGCGCCGGAAGTCAGCAGAAAGGCGGGCACATCCAGCCGGTCATTGTCGAGCTTCACCTTGCCGTTGCCCGCAAGCGGATTGCCGGCGAGCTGGCTGTCGTTGATCGAAAATTCCAGGTTCGCGGCCAAGCCGGGCTGGCGTCTTCCTTCTGCATTGAAGCGTGCGTTGAGCAGCAATCCGGGCAGCTGCGCAAATTCGCCGAGATCCTGCAGCCTGAATCGTTCGATGTTTCCCTCGGCTCGGAAGGCCTGGTCGCCTGCGAGGTCGGCCTGGCCGGTGAGCGACACGATGCCGCTGCCTGCTTGCAGCCGCGCGCGGTCGACGGTGATGCGCTGGTTTTCCATCGCGGCGTGGGCCTCCAGCCTCAGGCGCTGCTTGCCGAGCGGCTCGCTGAGATCGACGCTGGCTTCCTGGCGGCCAGCCGCCTGCTTCAGGTCGACCTTGCCGGAGAGACGGGTGGGGCGGGAGCGACCGTCCAGGGCTTGCAGATTCAGTCGTTCGGTATGCAGCGTAGCCGACATGTCGCTGCCGGCGATCACGGCGTTGCCGGTGATGTCTCCGGCCGCAGTCTTGCCGTCGCCCAGGCGAGCGACGATGTGGTCGATCAGAATGCTTCCGCCGTCCTGCCGGAATACGCCATCCAGTCCGATCAGGGGCACTTTCTTCTTGTCATAGGTGCCCGGCGAGCGGTTGTTCACGCTCAGTCGGCCGTCGCCGTTTTCGGAGGAAACAAGTTCGGCATCCAGACTGGTCTCGGGCAGGTCTGGCATCAGTCGAGACAGATCGACGCCGCGTGCGGTCAGCTGGGTTGCGCCGAGCGGTTTTTCGGAAAACGGGCGCAGCAGCGCCTGGCCTTGTATCGGCGCCTGGTTCACCACCAGGTCGACTTTCGCGGTCAGTTCCTGCAGCGAGCCCGAGAGGTTGAGCTTGCCGTCGGCGCCGATATTCTGGTCCTGCAGCGTGCCTTTGGCATCGGCCCGTATCGCCGCGCTGAGGGCGTGCGGCGGCAGGGCGGCAATATCTGCTTCGCCGCTCAGGCGTGTGGATGCCGAGCCATTTTCCAGCACCGGGCTGGCCGCCAGTTCGCGCAGGCGCAGCCGGTAACGCTCCCCATCGAATTCTGCATTCATGCCTATCGGTCCGAAGTCGGCCAGCTTGGCCGGACCTTTGCTGAAAGAACCCTGGTCGAGCTTTGCTTCGTCAAGCTGAAGCTTGAACGGCAGGCCGATGTTTCCTGGCGGCGGGGTCTTTTCCTCTTCCTTGGGTTCGCCGGTGCTCGTGATGTCGGCGCGGGCCACATGCAGCGAGGTGATGTGCAGATTGCGCCGCAGCAGTTCCGACGGCCGCCAGTCCAGCCGCAGGTCGCGCAGGACGGTTCTGCTGTCGGGCTGATTGATGACCAGTTCTTCGATGCGCAGCGGACCGGTCAGACGGCCGGAGACGCCGCGTACCTGCAGGCTTTCTCCCGCAAAAGACTGCGCCGTCCGCAGCAGCGCGCGGGTGCCGCTTTCTGTCGCCGCCAGCCAGGCGATTGCAGCCAGCAGTACGAGCAGCAGGCCGGCGATGGTCAGCAGAATCGGATGGCGCCGCCGCCGGGATGGTCCGGGTTGCGGCGAGGCGGAGGAGGCGGCCGGCGCGGCGGCCTGATCGTTGCGTTCAGAAGCCATAGCCGAGGGAGAAATGCAATCTGAGCTTCTTGGCCTCATGGCCGTAGGCCAGGTCGACGTTCACGGGGCCGAGCGGACTGCGCCAGCGGGCGCCGACGCCGGTGCCGTGGCGGAAGCGGAATTCGCTCCAGGAATCTGCGGCATTGCCGACATCATGAAAGACGGCCGCGCCCCATTCCGGCGTCAGCATGTACACGACTTCCCCGCTCAGAACTGCGGTGACAGGTCCGCCGACGATGGCGCCGTTCTGTTCCACGCCCAGCGTGTTGTAGCCATAGCCGCGTACGCTCTGGTCGCCGCCGGCCCGGAACAGCAGATCGCCCGGCACGGTCAGGCGGCTGCCGCCGAATACCTGGCCGACTTGTCCGCGCACCACGGTGCGAAAGCGTCTGGCAGGCTGTTCCAGCCACAGGCCGCGTGTGACGACGCGGCCAATATTGCTGTCGTTGCCGAGGCCCTGGGGCCCGGCGCCAAGTTCGACCGAGGCGACATAGCCTCGGCGCGGCAGCAAAGGATGATCGAGCCTCCTGCGGGTATAGGTAAAGGTGCCAATGACTGCCTGCCTGTTATTGCGGAAATCGCCGATTTTCTGGCGGTCGGCCAGATACGAAACGCCCCACGCCTTTTCGTCATTCTTGTTCGGACTGGCGACCCGTCCGCCGAAACGTATCTTGTCGTTGGTCTCGCCGGCGCTGACCGTGCGTTCATAGCGGGCGCCGACACTGGGCAGCCAGCCGTCGAGCCATCCTTCCTGTATTGCCGGAAGGAAGACGTCGCCGCCCAGCAGCCGGGTTTCCCTGTCGATGCGCAATTCCGATTCCAGGCGCCAGTCGCGAGACAGGAAATTGCGGTCGAGCCACTTCACCTGCGCGCGTGCGCCGGTGTCGGTGGAGAAGCCGACACCCAGGGACAGGCGCTTGCGCGGATTCTCTGACAGGTCGAGCCGCACCGGCACGTTCATCGGCGCCGCCGGATCGACGTCGACCGTGGCAAATGCGGACCGGAAATAACCGGTGTCTTCCAGGCGTGTCTGCAGTTCGTTCAGCTTTTCCTGGGAATAGGGCTCGCCCGGCGTAATCGGATTGAGCCTGTCGATCATGTCGCGCGAGTAGCGTGTCAGACCTTGAATATCAAGGTCGCCGAATGTGAAGGCCGGGCCGGAATCAACCTCTACCGAAAGTTCTGCGACGTTTCGTTCCGGATCGACGCGGGCCTCGCTCGAGGAAATCGCCGCCGCCGGAAAGTCGCGGTTGAGCAGATCCTTGAGCAAGTCGTTCTTGGCGTCCGTCCATGCCTTTTGCGTGAATCCGTCACCGGGGTCGAGTTTCCATTGCCGGCGAAGCCGCTCCATTCTCCGGACGTTGGCCTGATCGCCCTCGGCGATAGCGCCTCGAAAACGGATGTCGACGGAGGATATGCGGGTTTGCGGGCCCAGATCGACATCGATGCGCGCCACCGGCGAACCATCGCCGCCTTCCAGTACCGGGCGGATGACGGGAGAAAAATAGCCTTCCGTGGCGAGCAGGCCGCGCGCCTGTTCCGGCGCGATCTCGACCAGCCTGCGGATTTCCTCAGTTGACATATCCTTGTCCTTCTGCCGGCGGCTGATTTCCAGGTGCTCTTCAAGCAGCCCGCGCAGGCGTCCGGCACCCTCGATTTCAAGCTTGTAGTTTGCCGTTTCCTGGGTCTCCTGGGCATGAACCGGGGTCGGAATGGCCGCAGAGAGCAATGCGGCCGTCAGAACGATGACGGCACCCGCTGCAAGGCCGCGGTTGCGGCTGCGCATACCGTGACCTCGGTTCCCGGGGTTGGAGCCGGTGCTGCTAGGCACGTTGGAGGCAGTGGAAAAGAAAAGAGGAAGCGTGCTCAATCGGGGCAAAAGTTAGGAGAAAGGGACGGCGAGATTCATGGCTGGCCATTTTTGCACAATTATTGAGCACGGGAAAATAGCGTGCTTTAGGTTATATCAAGGCAAATGCAGGATAGCCGGATGTCGTCCGGTATGCGGATGGGAGCGGTGCATTGACATGCATCAGCCATTTGCGCCAGGCAAAGTCAGGGAACTTATCACTCGGTCCGCTTTCCTTATGAACAGGATAGTCGACTGGATGCCTCGAGCTTCTAATCTGATGACCGTACATTTATCTCCGGAAGACAAGCAGGTTCAAGCCCGTCCCATGCGGGTGATTGTCATTGAAGACAACGAGGACCTGGCCAAGCTGTTCTGCGATTTGCTCGAGGTGATGGGCTGTTCCACCCAGGCGGCGTTCAATGCCCGCACTGCGCTGGAATGCATCCGCAGCGATCTGCCGGATCTCGTATTCTGCGATCTGCGCTTGCCGGGAGAAAAGAGCGGCTTTGATATTGCCCGCGAACTGCGGACCGATCCGGCATGCGCTCATATTCCCCTGATTGCCGTGACCGGCTTCGACGATCCGCGTGAACATCAGCGAGCGAGGGATGCCGGCTTCGAACAAGTTTTCGACAAGCCGGTCAAGTTCGCGCAAATCCAGGCCGTACTCAAGGGGCATTGCAAGCCCGGCCAGTTCGAGTGAGACGCCGGGCGCTCTGCCGTCGAGGCGCCCGGTGCGGACTTACCCGGCTGTGACCAATACGCCGGCAGGCCCGTCGATGACTTCACCGATGACCGCGGCTTCATGGAAACCGTCCTCGCGGAATAAGGCGAGTACTTCTTCGACTGCATCGGCACTGCAGGAAACGAGCAGGCCGCCCGAGGTTTGCGGATCGGTAAGCAGGGCCTGGTGGACCGGAGAAATGGCGGCGTCCAGCTGCACATCCTTGCCGTAACCAGTCCAATTGCGGCCGGACGCACCGGTGACGAAGCCGCGCGCCGCCAGCTCCGCTACGCCCGGGAGCAGGGGGACGCGGGACATGTCGATGCGTACGCCGAGCCCGGCGCCGCGCGCCAGTTCGAGCGAATGGCCGAGCAGGCCGAAGCCGGTGACGTCGGTCAAGGCATGTACGCCCGCAAGAGCCGACAGTGCCTTGCCGGGCTTGTTGAGCTTGGTTGTGTTGGCAATCATTGCCCGGTAGCCTTCCGCATCCAGCGCGTCCTTCTTCAGCGCCGCCGACAGAATGCCTACGCCCAGCGGCTTGCCGAGCACCAGCTTGTCGCCGGCCTTGGCGTCGGCATTGCGCTTGACCTTCGAGGGATGGACCAGACCCATTACCACGAGGCCGTAGATCGGTTCAACCGAGTCGATGGTATGGCCGCCGGCAATCGGAATGCCCGCCTCGGCGCAGACCGACTCCCCGCCTTGAATGACCTTGCCGATGACATCCACGGGCAGCTGATTGATCGGCATGGCGACCAGCGCCAGCGCCATGATCGGCGTGCCGCCCATCGCATAGACATCCGAGATGGCGTTGGTGGCGGCGATCCGGCCGAAGTCGAATGGATCGTCCACGATGGGCATGAAGAAATCCGTGGTTGCGATCAGCGCCTGCTCGTCGTTCAGCTTGTAGACGGCGGCGTCGTCCGCAGTCTCGATGCCGACCATGAGTTCCTTGGGAACGGGAAAGCCGCTCGACTTCTTGAGGATATCGGCAAGGATGCCGGGAGCGATCTTGCAGCCGCAGCCGCCGCCGTGAGAGAACGAGGTTAAACGGATTGCGGAGGAGGGTAGGGAACTCATGATGGTCGAATTTGAAATGGGAAAAGATCATCGAAGCCGATGATTATCGCTGATGTGGAGCGGAGGTGCAGCGGCGCAGCCGAGAACACGCACAAGACGCGACCGCACCACTAGGCTTGAAGAGGCGCGATTCTGCAAACCATGCGGATTGACGGCTGAAACCCTTTACAATGCCCGGTTATGTACGATTTCAAATCCTATGACCTGATCATTGACGCGCGCAGCCCGCGGGAATTCGATGAAGACCACATCCCCGGCGCAGTCAATCTGCCCGTCGTCGACAATGCCGAGTTTGCCGAAGTCGGCACGCTGCACAGGAGCAATCCGCTCGCCGCCTATCAGCTCGGCGCACGCTATTCCTTGCAAAACATTTCACGCCATATCGAGACCCATGTCTCGAAGTATGGAGGCAAGAGCCGCATCCTGGTGTATTGCTTCCGCGGAGGCAAGCGAAGCAAGGTCTGGCAGGATGTGCTGGAAACGATCGGCTACCGGGTCGAGCGCGTCAAAGGCGGCTGGAAGGCTTATCGGCGCTGGGTCAATGAACAACTGACGGTCGTGCCTGCCCGGTTCAACTACATTATCCTGTCGGGCCCGACAGGATGCGGCAAGACGAGGCTGTTGACAGCTTTGCAAGAAAACGGCGCGCAGGTGCTCGATCTCGAGGGACTTGCAACGCATCGCGGTTCCATCATCGGTGCGGTGCCGGGCAAGCCCCAGCCAACGCAGAAACTGTTCGACAGCATGCTGCTTGAGCGGCTGGAGTCGTTTGATGCTGCCCGCCCGGTATGGGTGGAATCGGAGAGCAAGAAAATAGGCCAGGTCCAGCTGCCGGACGCCCTGCTGCAAACCATGCGCAGCGGCATGACCATCGCTGTCGATGCGCCGATGGCCCAGCGGGTGCAGCTGCTGCGGGAAGACTATGCGCATTTCGAAGAAGATCCGGAGTCGTTGATAGAGCGCCTGCGTTTTCTGCGGCCTCTGGTCGGGGGCGACGAGTTCGAGCAATGGGAAAGCCTTGCCTCGCAGAAGAAGGTGCCCGAACTGTTCGAGCGCCTGATGAGGCATCACTACGATCCGACCTACCGCCGATCCATCCTGCGCAATTATCCTGATATCGATGCATCGCCGAAGATCATGCTGGAAGGCTTGTCGATGACGGCATTGCAGCCGGTGGCGCAGGAACTGATTGCACGCATGGAGCAGCCCGCCGCGCAGACGTAGCAGGACAGGCAGCGACGGCCTCGCTTCAAGAGTAAAAAAGCCCCGAACGGCGATGCGTTCGGGGCTTTTCCTTTTCTCAGTCTGGAAATTCCATCAAGCAGCCTTGCGCGGCGGCTCGGTCAGATCGGCGAGCAATGCGAAGACTTCATCTTTCGACAAGACATAGCGCTCGAGCAGCGTACCGGTCAAGGCGCTGATCAGGTCCTTGTAATCCTTCATGGCTTCCAATGTGCGGGTATAGAGCTCATCCGCCTTGGCTTCCACCTGGCGCAGCGCTTCTTCAGGCGAGCTTTCACCCTTGAGCTGGCTGTAGTCGAGCTTGGAGCGTGAATACATGGACAAACGGTTAACCATCAGATCGAGCATTCCAGTGACTTTCTGGATGTCGTTCTGGCTGCCGGTGGAGATGCCGCGCGCGCCATAGAACAGTTCTTCCGCTGCAACGCCGCCGTACAGCTGCACCACATCCTGCTCCATTTCTTCGAGCGTGCGCAGCGATACGTCGCTTGCCGACGACAGCACATAGCCGAGCGCGCCAATCTTGGAAACCGATTCGGTGCTGATCTTGAGCAGGTTGGACTTGGCCTTGACTTCGTCCCAGCTCAGACCCTGACGAACATAAGGATCGATCTGCATGAAGAAGTGGCCGAGTTCATGCAGGGCAACGCGTTCGCGCTCCTTGTTCTTCTCGGCAGTGGTCGCACGATCGGTCAGACCGATGGAAGCGCGCTCGAATGCACGGAACAGCACGTCGGTATCGATCAGGGACTTTTCCTGAATGGCGATCATGCTGGCGCGGTCCACCACGGTTTCCAGCAGAGCCGGGCTCAGGTTTGCGGTGATCTCAGCGACATAGTCGAGGTTCAGGTTGCTCCAGTCGATGCATTCCACATCCTTGCGCGACAGGAACACATTGAGCAGTTCCCGGCGTTCGGACTTGTTCGGCAGGCGGAAATTGATCTTCACCGCGAAACGGCGCAGCATCGCTTCATCCATCTGGCTGTTGGCATCATCGAAGTTGGAGGCAACGACCCAGATCACGCCGGAACCTTCTTCGCTCTTCACGCCGTCGAGCAGGCCGAGCAGGGTATTGGCGGTATCGTCATCCCACTTCTTGTCGCCGCGGCCGCGCGGCATGAACAGGCTCTGGGCTTCGTCAAGGAAGATGATGCAGCGGCCTTGTGCAACAGCCTTCTTGTAAAGGGCATTGAGCGCCTTGGAACCGCCACCGACGAAGCCGGACTCGAGCCCCGAACCGGAGGCCTGGATCAGCGGAATGTCCAGCTTCTTCGCGAGATAGCCGGCCAGCTTGGTCTTGCCGGTGCCCGCAGGGCCGGTCAGCATGACGTTGAAAGGCTTGTCGATATTGTGCGAACGGTAGAGGTCGCGGTTGATGATCATTTCTTCAAGATGGGCCACTTCCCGCTTGATATCTTCCATGCCGACGAGATCGTCCATGCTACCCTTCAGGTTTTCAGGCTTGATGACGGACGCGCCGTGGCCGAGGCCGAGACTCGGCATGCCTTTGCGCAGGCCGATGAAAAGAAACACCAGCAATGCAATGCCGATGGCATTGCGAGCCAGGAACGAGCCGGCTTCGGCGAGCGCGCTGCGCTGCGCTTCCTCGTCTTCCAGGATGGCGCGATTGGCATTGAGAAACTCATCCTTGGCGATGGCGTAGGGGATGGCATTCTTCAGCAGCACCTCGCGTTCCAGATTGGAGTGGGACGTGCTCGGCACCTTGACCACATGGATCTCGTCGGCGTCCTTGTACTTGAACACGTAACGCGGGAAATCGGAAAGCGGCTGCGCCAGCAGCAGGTACTCGAGACGGTGGCGGTTGGCGACCAGCTTGGTGATCTCGGAAATGTCCTGAGATTGGACGACAGGGTTGTGGTGAGTCGTGAGCGGCTTGTAGACCACCGCGCCTACTGCGATGAAGGCAAGCAGAACGGAAAGTACCGCAACGACATAACCGTTCTTGAACGAATCATAAAGCTTGGAAAAACTTGGCATGCGTGTTCCTGTTGAGAGTCAAATTTGCGAGCAGCTCAATAAGTTCAATGGCAGGTGCACGCAACGTTTCTGATAAGCAGTGATAGGACAGAATATGAGGACTTTGGTTGCCTCACACAAAGTCTTTTCACTGGATTTTTTCTATTGGCGCGATGGGCTTTTCCTATAAATGGCCTGAAAAAACAAGACGTTAACTTTGGGATAACAATCGATATTGATTAAAGGAAAGGCCATGCGCATCAAAATTAATCAATTGATTAACCGCAACCCTTTCCCAGGCACAAGTGATTAAATAGAAGACTGTTCATCCATGCCGGGCAACTGACGGAGGCCACAGATGGTTTCGCTGATCATTCTGCTGCTGGGAATATTTATTGCCGGACTTGTCGTCGGAGTCTTCTTCATGACGCTGATGGAATTCAAGCAGATCTACGGCATGAAGAATACGCATCCTGAAACCGGAAAGACGCACCCGCTTCACGAAGCCGGAGACGCAATATCGGTCGACCAGCCATAGTCTAGCTATATTAAAGCGGGCGATCAATGCGTAAGCCGTGAAACATCGGACGTTAACGAAAATTTGTATGATCAGCTTCGCAAATTAATTACAGCAGGCAAGCATTCCTCCATGTCGGCTGCCCGGTGGTAACATTGCAGCCATGGAAAACTATCTCGTCTTGCAGGCTTCCTCAAGCATGCAACCCAAGCGTCTGTTGCCTGAAGGCATCTTGCGCCGCCTTGCCGATGAAGCCGGCGTCATCGTCTGGGAAGCGAGAATCGACGGAAGCTACCTTTATTTCGGCTCCGCCGCGTCATCCGCCGGACCGATCAGGGAGCTGCGCGAGGTCCGGTTTTCCGACTGGCTGCAATTCATCCATCCGGAAGATGCCGGAAGGGTTGAACGCTGTGTTACCCAAGCCAGGCAGCAGCGCCGCGAATACCAGATCGAATACAGGATCCTGTGCAGCGAGGGCAGTATCCGCTGGGTTGCCGAGGCGGCCGCTCCCAGATTCGGGGGGAATGGCGCTGCCGATGTTTATGTCGGCACCTGTTTCGATATCTCCGACAGTCATGAAGCACGGGCGAGGCTGGCACGCAGCGAAACAGAACATCGGCTCCTGACCGAGAACGCAAGGGACATGATTTCGCATACCGATGCGAATGACATCTATGTGTACGTCTCTCCCTCGCACAAGGATACTCTCGGTTACGAGGCCCATGAACTGCTGGGCACCCGCCTGTACGACTACATTCATCCTGAAGATCTGGCGCCGCGTCCGGAGAAGCAGAAGCGCCGCGGACTGGTGCACATCCGCTTCCGCCACAAGAACGGGTCATGGGTCTGGCTGGGTGCGACCACCCGCACGCTGCGGGACCCCGTCACCAATGCCAAGCTCGGCATGGTGTCGATTGCCCGGGAAGTCACCGCGCAAATCGAGGCTGAACGCGAACTCAAGCGCAGGGAAGAACGCTTCCGCAGCCTGATGTCGCTGTCCTCGGACTGGTACTGGGAAACCGATGCCGACCTGCGCTTTACCTTCTTTTCCCAAGGCATTTATCACAAGCTCAGAGTCAAACCCGAACAGTTGCTCGGCTCCTACTTCCGGGAGCATGCGCAGGACCCTCATGCACCCGGCCTGCTGGTCTGCCTGGAGAGCATTCGTGAACTCCGGTCTTTCCACGACGTCATCTTTCCCGCTGCCTCGGCTACGGAACCTGAACTCGTGCGTTTCCTGCGCATTTCCGGAGAACCTTTTTTCGAAAGCGGACAATTCCTCGGGTATCGGGGTGTCAGCCGCGACGTCACACGCGAGGTCCGCACATCCCGGGCGCTTGAAAAACTGGCAACCCGCGACATCCTCACCGAACTGCCCAACCGGGCACTGCTGCAGACGAGATTAAGGCAGCGCCTGGACAGGCGAGTCGCCGGTGTCTTCCTCGCCGTGTTCTTCATCGACCTTGACAACTTCAAGGAAGTGAACGATTCCTTCGGACATGCTGCCGGCGACGTGATGCTCAAGGAGATTGCCGCGCGTCTGAATCGCTGCGTGCGTCCGGACGATACGGTGGCCCGACTGGGCGGAGACGAATTCGTGGTGGTGGCCGAATGCGCGAACGGCGAGGCAACCGCCAGGACTTTGGCGGAAAAGCTGACGCGCTCGCTCGACCTGCCGATTCTGATCAAGGGGCATGAAGTCAAGGCCAGCGCATCGATCGGCATCAGCATGTATCCCCAGGACGGCGATACCAGCGAACTGCTGCTGCAAAGTGCCGATACCGCCCTCTACCGGGCCAAGGCTTTCGGCGGCGGCACCTACCGCTTTTTCACTGCCGACATGGGCGCCGCATCGCGTTCGCGCCTTCTGATGCAGGCGGCGCTACGGCACGCGGTGGCGCGTAATGAATTGCTGGTGTATTACCAGCCGCGCGTCCATTTGCAGAGCATGACCGTGACGGGCGTGGAGGCGCTGCTGCGCTGGACCCATCCGGAACTTGGCACGGTCTCGCCCAGCGATTTCATCCCCTTGGCGGAGGAAATCGGCCTGATAGACGAGCTCGGCGACTGGGTGCTCAGGCAAGCCACCCTGCAGGTGCAGCAGTGGAGCAGGCAGTTTGGCAGGCCGCTGAAGGTATCGGTGAATCTTTCCGCGCGGCAGATCCGTACCAACAAACTCGTGAAGTCTGTGACCGAGGCCTTGGAGGCCAGCGGGCTTCCGCCGTCCCAGCTCGAACTCGAGCTGACCGAATCGGCGCTGATGGAAGACACCGACGTAGCCGCGAAACTGCTCAATGAACTCAAGTCACTCGGGCTCAGGCTTTCGGTCGATGACTTCGGTACCGGTTATTCGTCATTGGCCTATCTGGGCCGTTTCCCTCTCGACAGCCTGAAGCTCGATCGGTCCTTCCTCGTGCAGGCGGTCAAGGACGGCTCATGGAAGCTGGCCGAGGCCGTCATCAATCTCGCTCACACGCTGGATCTGTCCGTTGTCGCGGAAGGCGTGGAAAATGAAGACCATCTTGCCTTCCTGCGGACGACGACCTGCGATGAAATCCAGGGCACGCGCATCAGCGCGCCGCTGGCGCCGCATGACGCGGAACGGCTGCTCGAGAGCGCTTTTCAGCAGGCCTCACTAAATGCATCTCAGGAGGCATTCGCCAGCCGTTCATCCGGCTCGCGGTAAATCCGTTCCCGCCATTCCGGATGAGCGCTACCCGATGACCACACATTGAAGTGCAGTCTCGACATCGCGAGCGGGTCATCCAAAAGGGTCTTGCAGTCGGCTGCGCTCAAAGCGCTGGGGCCTTCCTGCAATGCGGTGTCGGCCAGCGCCTGGCGCGCTTCGATGGCCGGCTGAGGAAGTCCCGGATGGGGACGCGCTGCAGCGCAGACCACCGCATTGAGCAGAGGATCCACCACAGCTTCGACGAAGTCCGGCGCAGGCTGCCCCGCGTCAATCTTGGCATACGCATAGGTATCGGTCAGTTCCTTCGGCGGCATTGACTCTTCCGGGATCAGGAACAGGCCGGCATTGCGCGTGCGCCGTCCCAGCGAGACCCGGCTGGAGAGTACGGATATCGGTATCGAAAGCGTCAGCGCTCCGGCGATCGGCAGCAGCCACCACAGGAAGGATGGATTCAGCTTGTAGACCGCAACACCCCAGGCAATCCCCAGAATCATGTGAAAACCATGCTTGCGGAAGGCTTCGCCCCAGGTAGTTTCGGTATCGTCGCGCGGCGGCGACTTCCAGCGCATTTCCCATCCGAGAAAGGCGGCCGTGACGAACATGGTATGGAACAGCATCCGTACCGGCGCGAGCATCATCGAGAACAACAGTTCCAGCAGCATGCTGGCGGTCAGGCGCAATGTTCCGCCGAAGCCCCTGGCATCTTTGAGTGCAATGACCAGGACGCTCAGGAATTTCGGCAGAAACAGCAGGGTGACTGTCGCACTGAACAGGGCAAGCGCCTTTTCCGGGTGCCATTGCGGCCAGATCGGGAACAGCTGCCGCGGCTCGACGAAATACTGCGGCTCCACCAAGGTATGCATGGCCAGCATGGCTGTCGACAGGGCCAGGAAAAGAAACCAGAGCGGCGCCGACAGATAAGCCATGACACCGGTCACGAAGACCGCGCGGTGAACCGGGTGCATGCCGCGCGCGGGGAACAGCCTGAAGTTCATCAGGTTGCCGTGGCACCAGCGGCGGTCGCGCTTGAGCTCGTCCAGCAGGTTGGGAGGCATTTCCTCGTAACTGCCGTGCAGATCGTAAGCGATCCATACCGCCCAGCCGGCGCGGCGCATGAGTGCAGCTTCGACGAAATCGTGGGACAGGATTTCGCCGGCCAGCGACCCGCGCCCCGGCAGGGGGGCCAGCGCGCAATGACGGATGAAAGGCGCCATGCGGATGATCGCGTTATGCCCCCAGTAGTGGGATTCTCCGAGCTGCCAGTAGTGCAGCCCTGCGGTGAACAGCGGGCCGTAGACGCGAGTGGAGAATTGCTGGATGCGCGCATAAAGCGTATCTCGTCCGGCAGCGATGGGCGCGGTCTGGATGATGCCGGCGCCCGGATTGGCTTCCATCAGCCGCACCAGCGTCGTCAGGCAATTGCCGCTCATGACGCTGTCGGCGTCGAGCACCACCATGTAGCGGTACTGGTTGCCCCAGCGCCGGCAGAAATCGTCGATGTTGCCGCTCTTGCGCTTGACACGGCGGCGGCGGCGGCGATAGAAGATGCGCCCGAAGCCGTTCACTTCCCGGCACAGAGTGTTCCATGCGGCGAGTTCGGCTGCGCAGGTATCGCTTTCATTGCTGTCGCTCAGGATGAAGAAATCGAAGCGGTCGAGGTCGCCGGTGGCGGCGACGGATTCATAAGTGGCTCGCAGGCCGGCCATCACGCGGTCGACGTCTTCGTTGCAGATCGGCATGACGATCGCGGTACGGGCCTGAGCATCGATCGGCTTGTCGCCTGCTTCCCGCCGCGAAATAACGAAACGGTCGGTACCGCGCAGCATGACGAGAAAGCCGGCCATGGCAGTCCAGAAACCGGCCGAGACCCAGCAAAAGAGAATTGCGAACAAGGCGAGCAGGGCGATCTCGTCCTTGGCCGTGCCCTGATAAGGCAACACCTTGCTCATGAACCAGGTAGCGACGCCGGTCTGCGCAAGCATGAGGACGAGCAGCACCATGCGCCGGACATTGCCTTGATGCTGCCAGTTGCCATGACGGTCGTGCTCTTCGTCCGACTCGTCCGGCGGTACCTCTGCCGGCCACGGGCGGCGTCGACCATTTTCATGGCGGCGTTCCACCCACTGCGTGCGCCGCCGGGTGACGGCTTGCGCCCAGCGCTTGACAGGGTTGAGCGGGTTCCATGGATGCGGCACCATCGAGGCCCGATTCAGCGGCGGTGCCAGCGGCAGGATGGCGGCGCTTTCCGCTGCCGGCATCGACTGCGGGCTGCCGCAAGCCAGGTTCACGCGGGCGCCGAGCGACTGATAAGCCGGATTCCCGGCAATGGAAGCGTCGCCGGAGAGCGCGTCATGCAGGACGGCGAGGGCTTCATCCTCAGTGGCGGGTTCGGCGGCGTCGATTGCTGCAGCGACCTGGTTGCGTTGTATTGGAGAAAGGCGCAGTCGCTCGATGTATCGCTGGCAGAGCGGCGAGCTGCTGTAGACGCGCTTTAATCGGGCGGAAGAATGTAGCTCCACGTTTCGGACAGTGTTGTGTTGTTGTGGCGCAGGTAGCCGCGCAGTTCGACTGGCTTCTTGTCATCGATCCGTTTGAAACGGACCACGGTGCGCCAGCCACCTTTCATCTGGTTCGGATACGCATTCGTTTCCAGCACTTTTGCATTGGCATCGGTAGTGATGCTTGCTTCCAGTTTTGTGCCTTCTTCCAGCTTTTTCAGAGCAGGCCCTTCGAAGTCGACGAAAAGAGCGATGCTGTCGTCGGGCTTGCGCACATATCCATGGCCGCGTCTCGTCTGTGTTACCCAGGCTAGCGGAGGCTTCCTGTCGACATCTTTCTGCCAGAGCATCCGGTATTCCAGGTTGAGCGGTACGCCGGGCTTCGGCGGCACGTCGGGAATCCATTGCGCGACGATGTTATCGTTGGTCTCGTCAGGCGTCGGAATCTGCACCAGTTCTACGCGGCCCGGCCCCCAATTTCCACGCGGTTCTATCCATGCGCTCGGCCTGCGCTGATAATGTGCTTCGAGGTCTTCGTAGCTGGAAAATTCCCGGTCGCGCTGCATAAGACCGAAACCTTGAGGATTATTAAGCGAAAACGAAGTGATCAGTAGCCGTTTGGGGTTGACCAGAGGGCGCCAGATCCATTCGCCGGTGCCCGACTGTATCGACAGCCCGTCGGAATCGTGCACTTCCGGGCGATGGTCATCGATATTCGGCCGATGGTTCTCTCCGAAATAGTACATGCTGGTCAGCGGTGCAATGCCGAGCTTCGACACGTTTTCCCGCAGATACAGCTCGGCCTTGACGTCCACGACCGTATCGAAACCCGGCCTGACGATGAAGCGATAGGCACCCGTCACGCGGCGCGAGTCGAGCAGGGCGTAGATAATGAGTTCCTTGTCGTTCGGGTCGGGACGTTCAATCCAGAATTCGGTAAATTGCGGAAATTCCTCGCCGGACGTCAGGCCGGTATCGATTGCCAGACCGCGCGCGGACAGGCCGTAAAGCTGGTTCTTGCCGACGGCGCGGAAGTAGCTCGCGCCGAGAAAGACGATGACCTCATCCTTGTACTTCGACGTATTCAGCGGATAGTGGACGCGAAAGCCGGCATATCCCAGATTGGTAAGGTCCTTGGGATTGAGATGGCTATTCGCTCCGTAGTTGAACAGCTTGGGATCGAAACGGATTTCATGAACCGACTTGCCGGTGACTTCATTGATCCTGACCGCCGTGTCGAAGTACTGCCCCTGGTGAAAGAAAGCCAGCTCGAACGGCAGCCGCGCATTGCGCCAGTAGGCCTTCTCCGGGTTGAAGCGGATGTCGCGATACTGGTCGTAGCTCAGGTTTTCCAGTGCTTTCGGAAGATTCTTTTCCGGCTTGACATAGGACGAAGCCGCCAGCTTTTTCGCCTTTGCGGCGACATCGGCGAAGCCAAAAGCATGGGCTTCCGGAGCAGCAAGCAGTACGAATGCCATGCATGCAAGAAAGGCATGAAGGTGCATTGCGTATTTGAACGGGTTCAGACGCATTGGATGTTTCGATAGACTCGATAGGGCCTTATGTTGCCAGCGCTGGACCTTGTTCGTTTGACACTAGGCAATGTCAGGTCGACTTGCGGTGGCGATCTCGTAACAAAGTGTGAGGGGACGGGGAGGGAAGCAGGAGGGCAACACCAGCTGTTTGCCGGAGGAGGCCGGTGGAACGGAGGAGGGAATATGGTGGAGGTCGGTAGAGGACTGCAAATGGAGCATTTCCAGAAAGAGAATATGCTCCATGCATGGCTGCGGCAGGGAGTGGCAGCGGGTAGCCTTCCTACTCCTTGAGCGGAATGGCGCGCGATTTGCGGATGGCCGATTTGCGCGCTTCAACGACTTCGCGCAAGGCTGCCGCAAGCATTTCCTGCCGGCGCTGGTAAGACACCATGCGGGTGGTGATGCTGTAGGCACGTACTGTTCGTTCCAGGTTACGGAGTGCGCGCAATTCTTCACTGTGTTGTTCGTCAAGCATCATGATAGGACTCGTCAATAAAACGGATGCACTCTAGACCGGAAAACCTGCAGCTTGTTCCCCTGCGGAAAAATTTCCTCCAAGCGCAAGCCTTCTTTGCAGCGGGGCAGACCATTTCCCCATTTCAGGACGGTTCGAAGCCAGAGCATTTGGGAACCGGTTGGCGGAAGGGACTTGATCCCGCGAGTTTGGTTCCGGCAGTGCCGCTTAAGGTGAATAAATTTCAAGCAACCGGCAATGCGGCATCGGCCTTGCCTGAATTACACTTGTGCATCATTGTAAGGAGCACTGTATGCCCGTCATTACCACCATCGAAGACCTGCGCAAGCTGGCTCAGAAGCGCGTGCCGCGCATGTTCTATGACTATGCCGATTCCGGTTCCTGGACGGAGTCCACCTATCGAGCCAACAGCACGGACTTCGAGCACATCAAGTTCCGGCAGCGCGTTGCGGTCAACATGGAAAACCGAACGCTGAAAACCACGATGGTGGGCCAGGAAGTGGCCATGCCGGTGGCGCTGGCGCCGACCGGGCTGACCGGCATGCAGCACGCGGACGGTGAAATCCTTGCAGCCAAGGCAGCCGAGAAGTTCGGCGTTCCGTTCACCTTGTCGACCATGAGCATCTGCTCGATCGAAGACATTGCCGCACATACCAGCAAGCCGTTCTGGTTCCAGCTCTACGTGATGCGCGACAGGGAATTCATCAAGCGGCTGATCGCTCGCGCGAAGGCTGCGCAATGTTCGGCGCTGGTGCTGACGCTGGATCTGCAGGTGCTCGGGCAGCGCCACAAGGACCTGATCAACGGACTGTCGGCTCCGCCGAGGCTGACCGTGCCCAATATCATGAACATGATGACCAAGCCGCGCTGGTGTCTCGGCATGCTCGGCACGCAGCGCAGAACCTTCGGCAACATCGTGGGGCACGCCAGCAGCGTGTCGAACATGTCGTCGCTGTCTTCATGGACCGCCCAGCAATTCGATCCGCGGCTTTCATGGGATGACGTCAAGTGGATCAAGGATGAATGGGGCGGCAAGCTCATCATCAAGGGTGTGCTGGACGAGGAGGATGCGCAGCTTGCCGCTGCCAGCGGTGCCGACGCACTGATCGTTTCAAATCATGGCGGGCGCCAGCTTGACGGCGCACGTTCATCGATCTCCGCGCTGCCGGGCATCGTCCAGGCCGTCGGCGACAAGATCGAGGTGCACATGGATGGCGGCATACGCTCCGGCCAGGATGCGATCAAGGCGCTCGCGCTTGGCGCCAAGGGCGTCTACATCGGTCGCGCCTTCCTGTTCGGCCTGGGTGCGATGGGTGAAGAGGGCGTGACGCAATGTCTCGAGATCATCCGCAAGGAACTCGACCTGACGATGGCCTTCTGCGGTCTTACCGATGTTCGTAAGGTGGACCGCGGCATCCTGCTTCCCGGTACGTACTGATCCGGCAGGCTTGCAGCGACCCCTTAGGAACTATCAACCGGTTCGGCATGACAAACCGCTAACAATCGAAATCAGGCGGACTTCGGACTTCATCGCCGATCCAGCGCCTGCTGCGACGGGCTGTTCACCTTACGGCCCGGCATCCCAAGGAGACGCGTCATGCATGCCTATATCATCAAGACCCCGGATGGTTATCTTTATCCCTTCGCCGACGATCTGTCGCTGACGGATGATGCATCCCAGGCAGGACGTTTTCGCAGTGTCGAAGAAGCCCGCGCCACCGCAGAGGAACGCGGGTACTACGACGGCGGCTTTGAAATCGTCCGGGTGGATCTGGATGGCGGGAAAGCCGGCAAGCATTGACCGCCGTGACAGGGAGACGACTTGAATGACTGAATGCGAGGAATGCGCCGACCTGGAAGGCGCCAATGCGTTGACGTCTCCGCACGCCAACTTGCTGCTGCATTCGGATGCGCTCATCAACTACGGCGCGACGACCAGCGGGCGCATCGAATTTTACAAGTGCAATCGCTGCGGAACGAAATGGGAAAGGGTACGGGCGAGAAGCGAACCGGACGCGCGATGGATGCGATCGAGCAAGGAGTTTTGATGATGCTCGGGGAGGTTTCACCGACGCACGCTCCGTCTCATAAAAATCAATATGCTATTTAACATAAGACAAATTCCATTTCAAATTGGTGTGGAAGCAAAGTTGTAATGTCCGGGTCAAGCGAGGTTCAAACTTCCGTTTTTCCACAAGATAACCCTATTTCAATATGGCTATAAAAATTGGCTTGTCGGCAGAAAGTGAATTATCTAAGGCAACCTATAATGCCGCCCGTTGCCGGCTTGCAACAAGAATCAGAAAAGCGTATTTTCGAAGCGAAAGCGCTTTTAAACTTGACATGTTCTTGTACTGGGCAGCGCATCATCGCTGGCTGCTTCGCACATGGAAATCATTCGATAAAACACATAGGGAGGCACCATGAGTACTGTCCAGCAGGAAGTCGACGAACGTACCAATCTCACCGCCTCGAACAAGTTCGAACTTCTGCTGTTTCGTCTCGGCGGCGACAGCAACGGCAATCAGAACGAACTGTACGGCATCAACGTCTTCAAGATCCGGGAAATCGTGGCGATGCCGCCGGTAACGCCGATCGCCGAAAGCGCGCCCTACATGATGGGCGTGGTCAATCTGCGCGGCGAAATTCTGCCGGTAATCGATCTGCCTGGATTGATCGGGTGTACGCCGAAGACCGGCCTCAATATCTTGCTGGTAACGGAATTCGCCCGCACCACCCAATGCTTTGCGGTCGAAGCCGTCGATGAAATCGTGCGGCTGGACTGGAACCAGGTACGTCCGTCCGCCGGAAGCTACGCGGACAACACCATTACCAGCATTGCAAGGCTGGACAACGATGTCCACGGTACCCGCCTGGTGCAGGTGCTCGATGTCGAAACCATCGTTCAGAAGTTCGTTCCGAGCAAGGAAACGCCGCCCTCCGGCAACGACATGGCGATCAAGCTTACCTCTGGTTCCGTCATTCTCGCGGCCGACGATTCCGTCATTGCCCGATCCATCATCCAGAAAGGTCTGGAAGACATGGGGCTGCCCTACGTCATGACGAAAAACGGAAAGGAAGCCTGGGAAAAGCTGCAGGAACTTGCCGCCGATGCAGAAAAGGAAAACAAGCCGTTGCGTGAAAAGGTGGCGCTCGTTCTGACCGATCTTGAAATGCCTGAAATGGACGGATTCACGCTGACCCGGCATATCAAGACCAGCAATCGCTACAATTCCTTGCCGGTACTGATTCACTCCTCACTCTCCGGCTCCGCCAATGAGGCGCACGTCAAGAGCGCTGGAGCCAATGCTTACGTCGCCAAGTTTTCGCCACCGGAACTGGCAGCCAAGATTCGGGAAATTCTCTAAGTTCTGTTTGCGGCGATTCAAAAGCCCTTCCATCCTGACAGGCATGTCCGTCCGCACGCCTTGAAACCAAGGCGCGGGCGTGCTGCTTTGTTGAGCCATGCGACATTACCATCGGTGCGATTCGATTGCGCGCAATCGTGATCGCGCCAACCCGGATGGTGCGGCGGGCTTACGTTACAAGCGCTTACCTGTGATACACAAGCGCACTACAAAGCCGGGTCGGCAGCCATTATTCTGCACTTGTCTTCTTTCCCAACCGATGGAACCGAAATGGAAATGCCGCAGACTACTAAACGTATTCATCCCTTGATGGCTGGTGCCGCTGCTTCTGTCATGCTCGTAAGCTTGCTCGGGGCGGCCGCCATTGTCGGAATCATTCCGACTTCTCAAGGCACTTCGCCGGACAAGGCTGCATTGGCAGCGCCATCTGCGCAAGCCGTGGTCCCGGCCAGCGTACCGGCCGCAGCACCTGCGTTGCCGGCGACGGCTCTGGTTGCTGCTCCACAGCCGGCAGCTGCGCCTGTTGCACAGGCAGAGCCCAAGGAAGTCGTTCGTCACAAAACAATCGTTCATCACAAACACGTGCAGCAACCCGCACCCGTCCGTGCAGAACCGGTTCAGGTAGCACAGACCGAGCCGCAGCGAAGCTACTCCCCTGCTCCGGTCTACCAGCCGGTTCAGCAGCCTGCACCGGCCGCGCAAAACAGTCCCGTCGGCATCGGCGTCGGCGCTGTCGTCGGCGGCTTGATTGGCAATCAGGTCGGCAAAGGCAGCGGCAGGACGCTTGCAACCGTGGCGGGCGTGCTTGGCGGCGGCTATATCGGCAATGAAATTGCAAAACGGAATCCCTGATAGCCAGTCTCGATTACTTAAAAGCGATACGTTCCAGGCTCTTGCTTTTTGAATACGCCTCCATTCGCATTGCCGAACGGAGGCGTTTTTTCTTGAAATCGATTTCCTTCACTCATCAAACCTCGACGCATTTCCATCCAGTTGCTATATTTCGGCCGAAGTTGACCTGATTGGTCCGAGTCGACCAAGTCGATTTGCATTGCTGCTGAATATAAAGGATGTCATGCGTTTCCTGCACACCTCAGACTGGCACCTTGGCCAGACTCTGCACAACTTCGACCGTTGCCACGAACATGAACAGTTTCTCTCCTGGCTCATCGAATCGCTGGTTGCGCATGAAGTTGACGCATTGCTCATTGCAGGCGACATTTTCGACAATGCCAATCCCTCGGCCGCATCGCAAAGGCAGTTCTATTCCTTCCTGCAGCAGGCAAAGCAACGCTTGCCTCACTTGAATATTGTCATCATTGCAGGCAATCATGACTCTCCCGGCCGGCTTGAAGCCCCGCGGCCCTTGCTGGAAGGATTGAATGTCACGGTGGTTGGCCATGTGCGCCGGCGCGACGACGGAGAAGTCGATCTCGACGAGTTGATGATCCCTTTGCTCCGCCGTGACAAATCGGTCGCCGCATGGTGTCTCGCCGTTCCTTTCCTGCGTCCTGGCGATGTCCCCCGCGTCGACGATGCAGGCGACCCCTACCAGGCCGGTGTCGCCCTGCTCTACCAGCGCCTGCTGGACAATGCACGCAGCCGACGCGCTCCCGGACAAGCCATCGTCGCCCTGGGGCATTGCCATATGCTGGGCGGCGAAGCATCGGAAGAGTCCGAAAGACGGATCGTGATGGGCAAGGCCGAAGCGCTATCGGATGCGATATTCGACGATTCGGTGGCCTATGCAGCGCTCGGGCATCTGCACAAGGCACAGCGAATCGGAAAGCGTGAACATGTACGCTATTGCGGCAGTCCGCTGCCGATGTCGTTCACCGAGATTGATTACGCGCACCAGGTTCTGTGCATCGACCTCGAAGGCGAGACGGTGCGCGAGGTCAATGCCCTGCGAGTGCCGCGTGCCGTGGATTTGTTGCGTGTTCCGCGCAGCCCGGCGCCGGTAAGCGAGGTCCTCGCGGCCTTGGAGGCATTGGAGTCCCCGCTACTCGAAGAGATTCATCGTCAACCGTATCTCCAAGTCAGAGTCAGGGTCGATGGGCCGGAGCCGGGGCTGCGTGCACGTATCGAAGCTGCACTGGAGGGAAAGCATGTGCGTCTCGCAAAAATCGAAACCACTTTCTCACGCCGTGATCCCCAAATCCATGTTGCCGTCCCTGATGAAGAGCTCGATCAGGTACAACCCGAGGATATCTTCAAGCGCTTGTATCTAGGCAAATACGGCGCCGAGGCGCCGGATGATCAGCTTGCCGCCTTCGGCGAGCTTTTGCTGGGGGCATCGGAAGCAGCGGGCGGCAAATGAAGATACTCAGGATCGCCGGCCGGAATCTCGCATCGCTGGGTGGGGAATTCGAACTGGATTTCATGCAGGAGCCGCTGGCTTCCGCCGGACTGTTTGCAATATGCGGACCGACCGGCGCGGGGAAAAGCACCCTGCTCGATGCGTTGTGCCTCGCACTCTATGATGCTACGCCGCGCCTGTCACGGGCCGGAAGCAAGGGCATAGGCCTGCCGGATGTGCGCGATGAAACCGTGACGCCTCAGGACACCCGCAACCTGTTGCGGCGAGGCACTGCGGACGGATATGCGGAAGTCGACTTCATCGGCAATGACTCCAGGTGCTACCGGGCGCGGTGGAGCGTGCGCCGCGCGCGTGCCAAGGCGGATGGAGCGTTGCAGCAAGTCGCCATGTCCCTGCATAGCCTTCCGGAACGGCAGCAGATCGGCGGCACCAATCGAGAGGTCAAGGCAGAGATCGAGAGCCGGATCGGCTTGAATTTCGAGCAGTTCACCCGCGCCGTGCTGCTCGCCCAGAACGAGTTTTCCGCATTCCTGCGGGCCGACGACGGGGACCGGGGCGAACTGCTGGAGACGCTGACGGGCACCGCGATCTACAGCACCATGTCCAAACGCGCTTTCGAACGCGCGAAGCTGGAGCAGCAGACGCTCAACGCCATTAGCCAGCGCCTCTCCGACCAGACGCCGCTGGACCCGCAGTCCCGCCTGGAACTGGAACGGGACAGCGCACAGGCGCATGACGCCATGATGATCCTGGAACAGCGCAAAGGCGAACTGGAAACCCAGCTGCGCTGGCATGCAACGCTGGAGGAAGCGCAGCGCGGTGAAGAGGAGGCGGCAGGAGAAGCGGAGCGCCTGACGTCGATATATCAAGGCATGGAGGAACGCGGGAAACGTCTGACCCTGCTGGACGAAGTTCAGCCCGCCCGCGCCTTGATCGAAGCGTCAGCCCGCATCGCTTCTGCGTTGGAATCAGCGCGCTCCGAACTCAACCGGGGCGACATCATGCTGGCTGCAGCAGTGCAAGGCCAGCAGGATGCTCAGGCCGCGATGCAAGCCGCCGAGCAGGCGCACAGTGCAGCACTGCAGACCCAGATGACTGCCCTGCCCCAGATCGGCAAGGCAAAGACGCTTGATGCGCAGATTGCAATGCTCCTCACGGAAGACGGACATGCGGAGGCTGCCGTTGCTCGTGTCAGCGCTGAAAGAGAAGATATCCAAACGCGCTTGCACGCTGAACAGAAAGCGCGCGAGGACGCCGTGCGAGTCAGGCAAGCCGCGGATCGGTGGCTGTCGGAGCATGAATCCGTTCAGCCGCTAGCGCTCCAGTGGCCGCGGTGGGATTCATTGCTGAGCCATGCCGCAGTACAGCTGCAGAACGCGGAAAAGCTGGCGCATGAACTTGCCGTCTCGCGGGATGCATTGCGCCGGGTCAGCGGGAGGAAAGGCGAAGCCGAGACTTTGCTGTCCGAGGCCGCCCGGGCACATGCCGAGGCGGAGATGCAGCGTCTGACCTGCCAGTTCGAGTCCGCCAGCCACTCGCGCAGCGCGTTGAGGCAGGAGAGACTGGAACTCGAATCGCGACGCGAGATTCTCGACGACGGCATGAGAGTCTGGGCGGCACTGCACACGGCGAAAGAACAGCAAGTGCAGCGGCAGAACGAAAAGGATCAGCTGCGCACGGCCGAGGCCGAAGCAGCCAAGGCAAGCGTGCATCTTGTCACCGATGCCGCAGTGGCAAAGGCGGCGTTCGATCAGGCGGAAAAAGCCTTGGTCTCCACTCGCATGGCCTGCAGCGACTCGGTCGAAAACTTGCGCAACGCGCTTCAACACGATGTGCCCTGCCCTGTCTGCGGATCGACGGAACATCCTTATTCAAAAAATGACGGACGGCTGCATTCGATGCTGACCGGATTCGAGACGGAAGCCGTCGCCTGCCGCATTCGGTATGAAAAAGCGTTGGCCGCGCAGGTACGCAACCAGGCATTGATCGAAGAAAACCGCCGGCGCGCGGCACAGGTTGAGCAGCAGCTTCATGATCTGGGCCAGCAGGTTATCCGCATGCAGGCGGAATGGTCCGGACATCGAGCAGCGGAATTATTCAAGGCAGCAGACACCGGTAATGCCGGCATTACCCTCGCCGACGAAATACGCGCCGTGCGCGACAGGCTGCAACAGCTGTCGGCTGCCGAGGCCGATGCGGATCAGTCGGCACACCGGCTCGAGGCTGCGCAGCAAGCCCTGGACGCGGCAAGCGCATCATTGGCAGAAAGGCGCAGCCAATGCGATGCACTTTCCAATGAAGTGCGTCACATAAAATCTGGCATCGATCTCCTGGCTGCCCGCTCGGCTGAATCGAATGAAAGGCTTGCGGAACTGCTCAATGAGCTGAATGCGCCTTTTGTTTCGGCCGACTGGCAGAAACGCTGGCGGCTCGATCCCGAAGGCTTCCGAAGCAATTGCGAACAGCGGATTGCCGAATGGCGAGAACAATGCCGGATACGCGATGAAAACAGCGCGCGTCTGTCGTCGCTCGATGCCTCGCTGCTCAAGCTGCAGGAGACCCTGTTGCGCAACGACGCCGAACGTCAGCGGGCCGTCGCTGCACTGGAGGAGAGCCGGCGCAATATTGCAGAAAAACGCACGGAAAGGGCCGACATTTTCGGCGGCAAGAATACCACGGTCGTGGAAGACGAGCTCGCTGCAGCAGTCACTGCGGCAAAGGCTGCGATGCACGAGCAGGCGGCCCGTCTGCAGGAATGCGCAATCACCGCGGCACGGCAGCAGGAGACGATCAGTCAGGCGAAGCAGCGGCTGACAGTGCTGGAAATGGAACAGGCGGAATCGGACACGCGCTTGACGGACTGGATGACGCAGTTCGGTGCGGCCCATGCCGAGACAGCTCCGGCACTGAACATGGACAGCCTGCGAGAGCTATTGAATTACAGTCTTGAATGGATCGCCGTCGAACGCGGTGAGCTGCATTCCGCTTTCACCGCGATGCAGACGGCGAAGGCCATTCTTCGGGAGCGCAAGGAACGGCGAGCGGCACACGAACAGGAGCGCATAGGAAAGGAAGATGCGGCCACGACCCGTCGGCTGCTTGATGAACTCATGCTCCGGTTCGAGGAGGTCCGTACCGATTTCACGCGCAAGAAGCTGGCGCTGGCGGAAGACGATTTGCGACGCGAGAAATCGTCCACACTGCTCGCAGAATTGGAACGGCAGCAAAGCGTCACAAGGCTGTGGGGACAACTGGCCGAACTGATCGGCTCCTCGGACGGCAAGAAATTTCGCAACTATGCCCAGCAATTCACGCTCGATGTGCTGCTCGGCTATGCAAACCGGCATTTGCAGGACCTGGTACGCCGCTACCGTCTCGAGCGCGTCAAGGATACCCTGGCGCTGCTCGTGGTGGATCAGGACATGGGCGACGAGGTGCGTTCGATTCACTCTCTTTCCGGCGGCGAATCCTTTCTTGTCTCTCTTGCATTGGCGCTGGGACTGGCATCGTTGTCGTCGAACCGGGTGCGGGTCGAATCGCTCTTCATTGACGAAGGCTTCGGCAGTCTCGACGCCGATACACTGTCCATCGCCATGCATGCGCTGGACAGCCTGCAATCACAGGGACGCAAGGTCGGCGTCATTACGCATGTCCAGGAAATGAGCGAGAGAATCGGCACGAAAGTGATGGTGCATCGTGTTGCAGGCGGCAAGAGCCTTGTGCGCATACAAAGCGAATCACTGCTGTGAAGGCATCAAACCGAACACTTGCAGTAAATATTACGGTCGTTACATTCGTTAACATGATGGCAATGAATTTTTTGAAAGGCTGCGGTCTGAAGAAGTGACACGTTGATGTCACTTTTATCGTCTTTGAAAGGGAATTCAATGAATAAATTCGCTGCTGCTCTTCTCGCCGGCCTGTTCGCCTCGTCCGTCTATGCACAAACAGGCGCCACAGCCGACACGACAAGCTCCGCGACAACTCCATCCGCCGGTATCAGTTCCGGAACGTCTGCCACAACCACAGCGTCCACAGACGCACCGGCAAGCAAGGCAGACGCCAAAGCCGCTGCCAAGGCGGAAAAGGCAGACGCCAAAGCACAAGAAAAAGCTGCGAAGGCCGATGCGAAAGCAGAGAAGAAAGTAGCGAAGGCCGACGCCAAGGCAAAGAAAGAAAAGGCTGAGGCTCGGGAAGACGCCGCTGAAAAGAAGAACTAACGGTTAGCGACATCACCTTCGTTTGACTGGCCATGAAGGTGGAAAGGCGACATCGTGCGATGTCGCCTTTTTATTTGCTTGTATTGTGCCGACAGAGCGTTTTAAACGTCATCTGCACATGAGTATTCACATCTCCGAATTTTTCAGATTGATTATTAATAATGTGCGTTATTCTCTGCAAAGGGCTGATTTGTTCCCCGGCTCGGAATTAAACATGTAAATATCAATTTAATGAAGAACGACTGCATTATTCAGAAATGCTATTCATCACGCGACATCAAAAGAATATGTTGGTTTAAGCATTAATCTTGGAGATATTGCCATATATCCATATTGCGTTGCATCTTGCTCCATGACGAGTGTTGCCTATACTTGAGCGATCAAGGAGGTCGTCGTGGATAAATATCATTTGTTGAATCTGATGATGCAGGAACAGGAAGATGCGCCGGACACCGACCTGTATTGCGTTTCCGCATTGCTTGCCAAGCACCTTGAAACGGTATCCGGAAAATTGAGCGAGGAAGAGATGCAGAAATTCATCGAGGTAGGCGCAGCAATTTGCCGCTATGCAAATCGAGAATTCGGCATGAACGTGCCGGTAGAAGATCTGTTTCCTCCTAGCGAGATCTGGCGAGACGTTCATTAAAACGTTCGCCGATATTGCCTGTCGGATTTACTGTCTCAAGACGCCAACGCTGGACTGGTGCCGTTCTTAAAAAAACATGCAAGATGTTTTACACGGCGATGACACAGGCATATACTGATTCTTGTGCACTGCACTGTAGCGAGGCCGCCATGCAAAAATCCATCACCCGTTCTTTCCCCGAAAAAAAACTTCCGGGGAACGATCTTCCTCCTCAGTTGAACAATCTCTTCGAGTCGGTCAGACCCAGTGGTGGCAGTCCGAAGGAGATCACACGCGAAGACGTATCGCGCTGCATTAACATTTGGGCGAAGATGTACAGGCTTAATGACGAAGACAGTCAGCCGTCCGATCTGTGCATGCCGTCGCGTACCTGGATCGGTAGAAGTCCGGACAAACTGAAACGCTTCGACTGATGCCGCAAATTTGCTGCCGGAAAGTCTGCAGCTTTCCGGCAGCTTTATGTCTCGTGCGTCGATAAGGTAATCAGGCGACCGAGTCTTGTTGGCTCCTGCCTGCTCAAATGAGCAGGCTCTTTGTCCGCCTGAATTGATCACGATCGATCAAGACGACGCCTCCAAATGCGTCAAAGCGACGGCGTCACTTGGTGCAGATTCACCTGGCGCAGATATTCCGCCCCTTCCCTGCTTCCATTCCCGTCGTGCCACAGCGGCCGAATCAGCGGACAATCCGCTTCGCTCTTCACCCTTTCGCAGCAACGGCATTCAGCATCACAACGCGTCCCTAACGACTGCCGGAACCAGGCGTTGATTGGGAAACTGCAATTGCCCTCCTGCGTGCTCTGACGAAGAGTTGGGCAAGTATGAGCGATGCCGTGATGGCGGCTGCCACATCCACATACCAGTCCCTTATTGTGCCATTCCGATAAGGCAGGAACGATTGGATATATTCATCCAGCGCACCCATGACGGCAACGATCGCGACTGCCCGCAACGCCCTGCTGCCAGCCGTGCCGCGGTAACCGGTAAACAGCAAGGCCGCCATGCAGGCATAGCTGACAAAATGCAGGAAGAATCCCGAGGCGACCTCGCCGACCTCGGCACGTGCGCCGGGAATGGTGCCAAGAATAATGATGAGCGCATAACCCAGATAGGCAATGCGCCGCCGCAGGCTCATTTGATAAGCGTCGTTGGGAAACAGAATCGATTGCATGTTGATTTGACAGGTAAAAACACCGAGAGGATAACTCGGGAAACCGCCTGACAGGTCCACATCGCACAAACTTGCTGGGCGATGCCGTGCGGACAATAATTGACATGCGCATTTGCCCAGAATTGCCAGCTTCCCCGATCGCTGGCATTCGTGTTCGCCTTCATGCTGCTTATCGCGGTCAGCAGCGAATTGTATTGGGTTGTGGCTCTGAAGGACTGCCATTCCAGCCGCTGCCTGACGGTGGTCTGGGCAAGAGCAATACCGCCGGGGATAGCGCTGATCGCAGCCGTCGACAGGCATGCTCCGACGAATCTTCGCCGTTCCATCTGCTTAGGTTTCGCTTCCATGAAACTCTCCTGAGTTTTCTCCGGCGCTGGCAAGCGTATATGGTTTTGTTTGTTCCGAGTGTTGAACCAAACGGATAAAGTGGCAAACCGTTTCGGGCGGATGCTTGAGAAAGGTAAAAGCCTGTTTGCCGGTGGAATGATTCTGCAGCCTTCCAGCGACAGCCGCGCAGTCCGCCACACATGCTACCCAGGGAAACGTCGTCCGGCGATGCTGCACGCTTGATGCAATGCCGAACAGCATGGTAGAAACCGCTCTCCTCCGCCCCAGCTTTTGCATGCTTTGCGGTTAAAGTTTGACAGGCCGCTCGGAGCCTGTTTGAAAAACCCGCGGCGCGGTCGCGGCACCGCTGTGCTCGGTGGACCTCGCCTATGCGTGCGTTCATCGTGCCAGGCACGAGCCGCTCGCTGCGGTGTTCAGACAGGCCCTCGGATTTGGAATAGAAGGATAAGGAATCGTATGTTGAATGCCCTGTGGCTGGGATTCTTCGTGATCGCCGCCGTGTGCGCCTTCGCGCGCTGGCTCATCGAAGGAAATGCCGCCGTTTTCGCGGCCATGGTGGACAGCCTGTTCGGCATGGCCAAGCTGTCGGTCGACGTGATGATCCTGCTGTTCGGCACCCTGACGCTGTGGCTGGGCTTTCTGCGCATCGCCGAAAAGGCCGGCGTGGTGGACGTGCTGGCACGCGCGCTTTCCCCTCTGTTCCGCAGACTGATGCCGGAAGTGCCCCCTGGGCATCCCGCGCTGGGCTTGATCACCCTGAATCTGACAGCCAATGCCCTCGGCCTGGACAATGCAGCGACGCCTATGGGACTCAAGGCCATGCGCGCGCTGCAGGACCTCAATCCCGATCCCGAAACCGCGACCCGCGCGCAGGTCCTGTTCATGGTGCTCAATGCGTCGGCACTGACCCTGCTGCCGGTATCGATCTTCATGTACCGCGCACAGCAGGGAGCAAGCGATCCCACGCTGGTGTTCCTGCCAATACTGCTGGCCACCACGGCTTCCATGCTGACCGGTTTCATCGCGGTGGCCATTGCCCAGCGCATCCGCATCTGGGATCCGGTGGTCCTTGCCTGGCTGGGCGGTGCCGGCCTGGTGCTGGGCACGGTGATTGCCATACTGGCGGGCATGTCGGCAGCGGCCCTGGCCGCGGTGTCGTCCCTGCTCGGTAATCTGGTCCTGTTCCTGCTGATTCTGTTTTTCGTCGTGTTTGCCGCGCTGCGCCGCATTCCGGTCTATGAAACCTTCGTCGAGGGCGCAAAGGAAGGCTACGAGGTCTCGCGCAACCTGCTCCCCTACCTGGTCGCAATGCTCTGCGCCGTCGGCGTGATGCGTGCGTCCGGCGCCCTTGATATCCTGCTGGAAGGCTTGCGCTACCTCGTGCAGGCAATCGGCCTCGACACGCGCTTCGTCGATGCGCTGCCAACGGCGCTGGTCAAGCCGTTCTCCGGAAGCGCCGCGCGTGCCATGCTGATCGAGTTGATGAAATCCGGGGGCGTCGACAGTTTTCCCGCCCTCGTCGCCGCAACCGTCCAGGGAAGTACGGAAACGACTTTCTATGTGCTGGCGGTGTATTTCGGCTCCGTCGGCATCCAGCGCGCCCGCCATGCGGTCAGCTGTTCACTGATTGCCGATGTCGCCGGCATCGTTACTTCTATCGGTGTCTGTTACTGGTTCTTCGGCTGACGATGCAGATCGCAGCAGGATCCCGCATGCAAGCGCGGGATCAAACGATTTCCCGCGCTTTCGACAGGATCACCAGCCAGCGGCGCAGGATCAGCAGTTCGACGTGGCCTGCCTGGACGCCGGGGCTGCAGTCCAGTACCGGATTGACCTTGTAGTAGCGGTTGCGGAAGTCGCGGCAGACGAACAGCTCACGCTTGCCGAACCGGACCAGGAAAGACGTCGGTGCATATTCAAGACCAAAACGCGTGCCGAAAGAGTTGTTCAGGTAAGCCATGTCAGTTCTCCTTTAACTACTAGCCAATGAATGAGTAGTTAATGTAACACAAGTACTGTATGGAAATACAGTACTTTTTTAACACGTGGCTTTTTGCCCATTTCGGGCTACATACGATTCAGTTTCCGCCGCGATAAGACATGTCATCACCCGGCATGCTGGGCCTCGGAGGCGGTGCGGGAGCAGGTCCGGCACCCTGCCCCGGCACCTGCGGCCTGGAACCGAACAGCTTTTCCCAGAAGCTGCGGGTGTCTTCTACGCCGACCGACCGCACCGCATTGCCGTTTGCATATTCCTGGTAGATCCAGTCGCCGTCGAGCTGAGCCACGCCTTCCGGCACCGTACGCTGTATCGGCGGCTTGCCCTTGAGGGCCGTCCGCATGTAATCGGTCCAGATCGGCAATGCCACGGTGCCGCCGAATTCCCGGCCGCCGAGCGAGCGCGGCTTGTCGAACCCCATCCAGGAAACCGCGACGACATCGCCGCCGTAGCCGGCGAACCAGCCATCGAAGGAATCATTCGTTGTGCCCGTCTTGCCTGCCAGGTCGCGCCTGCCGAGTTTCTGACTGGCGGCGTAGCCCGTGCCGCCGTTGACGACGTCGCGCATCATGCTGTCCATGATGAAGGCGTTGCGGGTGTCAAGCACGCGGGTTGCCTCATCGCCGGCCCTGGCCGGCTGGGAATCGATCAGCACCTCGTTGCGGTTGTTGACGATCTTCTGGATCAGGAAAGGCTTGACCTGATAGCCGCCGTTGGCGAACACCGCATAGCCGCTCGCCACCTGCATCGGTGTTACCGAGCCGGTGCCCAGGGTCATCGTAAGGTTGGCCGGATGCTTGTCTTTCTCGAAACCGAACTTCGTCAGATATTGCTGGGCGTAGGCCGGCGAGATCGACTGAAGGATGCGGATGGAGACCAGGTTCTTGGATTTCTTGAGGCCGGTGCGCATGCTGACCGGGCCTTCATACTGTCCGTCGTCGTTTTGCGGATCCCAGCTCTGGCCGCCGGAGTCGCCGGAATTCAGGGTCAGCGGCGCATCGTTGATCAGCGTGCCGGGCGAGAAGCCCTTTTCCAGCGCAGCCGAATAGATGAAAGGCTTGATGGTGGAGCCCGGCTGGCGCCATGCCTGGTTCACATGGTCGAATTGATTGAGCGTGAAGTCGAAGCCGCCGACCATGGCGCGCACGGCGCCGTCCTGGGCATTGAGGGAGACGAGCGCGGCCGACACCTCCGGCAGCTGGGAAATCCACCATTTCTTCTTTGCGTCGCGCACTACCCGGATCACGGCACCGGGACGAATCTTGTTCTGCCCCTTGCCGCTCAGGGCAGCCGCGGCGAACCGCAGGCCGTCGCCGTTCACCTCCACGTCTTCGCCGGACAGCAGTTCGGCCCGCACGAGCTTGGATGTCGCCGAAACCACCACTGCAGATTGCAGCTCATCGGTGTCGGGATGCTTGAGCAGGATTTCGGAAATCGCCTGGGCGCGGTCATCCGCGTTTTTCGGCAGCTCGATGAAGTTTTCCGGGCCGCGGTAGCCATGGCGGCGGTCATATTCGATCACGCCGCGCCGCACCGCGTCATAAGCAGCGGTCTGCTCGGCACTGTTGAGCGTGGTGTAGACGCTGTAGCCGTGGGTATAGACGTCGTCCTTGTATTGCGCAACCATGTATTGGCGAACTGCCTCGGCCACGTATTCCGCATGGGTGGAAAAACGCCTGCGGTCGCCGCGGACAAGCAGCTTTTCCTGGGCCGACTTGGCGTACTGCGCCTCGCTGATGTAGCCCAGCTCGCGCATGCGCTTGAGGATATATTGCTGCCGCTGCGTCGCCCGGGTCGGATTGACGACCGGATTGGCGCTGGCGGGCGCTTTCGGCAGTCCGGCCAGCATGGCGGCTTCGGCCACCGTAAGTTCCTTGACCGGCTTGCCGAAATAGACGCGCGCCGCGCTGCCGAAGCCGTAGGCGCGCTCGCCCAGATAGATCTGGTTCATGTACAGCTCGAGAATCTGGTCCTTGCTCAGCTTGCGTTCGATTTCATAGGCCAGCACGATCTCATGCAGTTTTCGCGCATAGGTTTTCTGGCGCGACAGGAAGAAGGTACGGGCGACCTGCATCGTGATGGTCGATGCCCCCTGCGACCGGTTGGACCGCAGATTGGCCAGCCCGGCCCGCAGCACGCCGACATAGTCGACGCCGCCATGCTCGTAGAAACGGTCATCCTCGATGGCCAGCAGCGCTTTCTTCATGACTTCCGGCATGTCGGCGATGGGCACGAAATCGCGCCGCTCCTCGCCGAATTCGCCGATCAGCACCTGGTCGGCGGTATAGACGCGCAGCGGCATCTTGGGGCGGTAATCGACGAGCGCATCCAGGGAAGGCAGGTTGGGCACGATGAACAGGGTGATGTAGCCGAAAACCACCACGCATACCAGTACCATCGAAGCGAGGAGGATGGCAGCAACCTGCCCGAAGCGGCCGGCGAGCGGCTTGAAATTCGATTTGCGCGACTTCGGTCCACGCGATGTTTTTGCCAACGAAATCCCCTCTAGTCAGTGTGAAGCACCGTCACTTTAACAAACTGCGTCATGCGTGATGTAACGCGATGTTACGGTCTTCGGCAAGAAAAGCAGCTTGCGCGCCCCGAGCCGGAATATGTTTCCATCCGGACGCACGGAAAGCCGGGAGCCGACCGCATTTTACGCAAAGCATCTCTCTGCGTCTTGCCAGTCGTTTTTGTACTTTATACATTGCCATGGTAAAGATTGGCAGCCTGGTCGCCCGACAGGCGCCGATATTACCGAAAAATTTCATGGCAAATATCTTGCACGCAGTTGAACCTGGAGCACGGCAAAGCAGCGGTGAGGTGAAGCGATGGGACACAGGCCATTCAGTGATCGACGGGAAGCAGGACGGCAGCTGGCGGCCGCGCTGGCATTTCTGAAAGAGCGTTCGCCGGTCATTCTGGGCTTGCCGCGGGGAGGCGTGCCCGTGGCTTATGAAATTGCAATGGCATTGGAGGCGCCGCTCGACGTGCTGCTGGTGCGCAAGATCGGTTCGCCATTTTCTCCCGAGGTCGGCATCGGCGCGCTGGTCGAAGGCGATCCGCCGCGCCGGGTACTGAACGACGAAATGATGGACCGCCTGCGTCCGCCCTCCCTGTTTCTGGCGCAGGAAGTGGAGCGCCAGATGCGGGAGCTGCAGCGACGCCGCGGCTTGTATTGCGGCGGGCGGGAGCGCATACCGCTTGCCGGGAGGACTGTGGTCATCGTCGATGACGGCATCGCCACCGGGGGATCGATGCTCGCCGCCCTGGAAGCGGTGCGCGCGGCGGGGCCGGAACGGCTGCTTCTTGCGGTGCCGGTCGCGCCGGCCGACACGCTCGAAAAGCTATGTTCGCTTGCCGATGACGCCATCTGCCTGCAGGTGCCGGCGAATTTCCGCGCGGTCAGCCAGTATTACGAAGATTTCGCCCAGACCGGAGACGAGGAAGTTACCTCGCTGCTGGACGAGGCGGCGAAACGCATCCTGCCCAATGCAGGGGAAAGGCTTGTCAGCATGTCAACCGTATCGAAATGCATGGATCATGACGCGACCGTGGTCGGCCCCCACGACAATGTGGCCCGCGCTGCATCCATCATGCGGGACTGGAAAGTCGGCGTACTGCCGGTATGCGATGGCCGACGGCTGATCGGTACCGTCAGCGACAGCGACATCCGCCTTGGTACAGCCCGGGAAAACCGCGCCGAGGAAGAGATCCGGGTAGCGGAGCTCATGAGCGAAGACGTCGTCTGGTGCTTCGAAGACGAGACTCTCTCCGCCGTCATGCACCGCTTCGGCGATTCGCAGCAGGAACGCATTCCCGTGCTGGACCGCGAAAAGAACCTTGTCGGCATGCTCAATCTCGATCGCGGGACGAACGACCCGCGCGTCGCGGATGAAGGAGGCAGGAACGAGCCTGTGCGCCGCTGGATGTCCCCACATATCAACAACAGCTTTTAGGGCGCGCTCCATGGATTTCAATCATCTCAGCCGGCGCGACGCGATGCGCCTGATCATTGCGGCACTGGGCACCGTGGGCAGCACCGCGCAAGCCGTTCCGCCCGCACCGGGAGGCAACGCCATGCTGTCGCGGCGCATCCCCTCCTCCGGCGAAATGCTTCCTGTCATCGGTCTCGGCACATGGCAGACCTTCGATGTCGGAAGCAGCGCATCCGACCGGGCACCCTTGGAACAGGTTCTTGCCGCGTTCGTCGAGGGCGGCGGCAGGCTGATCGATTCCTCGCCGATGTACGGCCGGTCTGAAGATGTCGCGGGGGATCTGACCGAGCGCATGGGCTTGCGCGGCAAACTGTTCGTCGCCACCAAGGTGTGGACGCAAGGCAAGGAAGCCGGAAAGCGGCAGATGGAAGAGTCGATGCGCAAGCTAAGGGCCGATCCCATCGATCTGATGCAGGTTCACAACCTGGTCGACGTCGAAAGCCATCTCGAAACGTTGAACGAATGGAAGCGTGCCGGACGCGTGCGCCACATCGGCATTACCCACTACACCGCCGGCGGGCAGCATGAGGTGGCACGTGTCCTCGAAAAGCATCCGGTGGACTTCGTACAGATCAACTATTCCGCGAGTGAACGCGAGGCAGAACAGCGCCTGCTGCCTATCGCCGCGGAACGCGGCGTCGCCGTCATTGCGAATCGCCCGTTTGCCAGCGGAGAACTGCTGCGCCGGCTGAAGACCAAAGCCTTGCCCGCATGGGCTGCGGAGATCGATTGCAGCAGCTGGGCACAGGCTCTTCTCAAGTATGTGGTATCGCACTCGGCAATTCACTGCGCCATCCCGGCAACCGCAAATCCGGCCCATGTGCGCGACAACGTACGTGCAGGATATGGCCGCATGCCCGACGCGGAATTGCGCAAAAGAATTGTTTCCGATGCATTGAAGTAGCGTTCCCGAGCTTGATGTCGAAGCAGGTACGCAGTTTGCTCATCAATGAATTTCGCCCGCGCGGCGATGACATCGACAAGAATGGAGAGTGCCATGATGAAAAACCTTACCGACAAGCTTTCCCCCAGCATTACCAACATGATCCGCATGGATCATACCTCCGTGCTGGAAACTTTCCACCAGTATGAAATGAATTCCTCGCCGCAGACCAAGAAGGCTCTGGTCGGCACGATCTGTCTTGCGCTGGAAATCCATGCGCAGCTGGAAGAGGAAATTTTCTACCCCGTCATGGGCAATCTGGCAGCCGATACCCCGGTGGTCGGCAAGAGCGTGCCGGAACACAATGAAATGCGCCGCCTGATCGCCCAGCTGCGCGCGATGGAGCCTACCGATCCGACCTACGACCAGACCTTCCTGCAATTGATGAAGGATGTGATGCACCACGTCGCCGATGAAGAGACGACGCTGCTGCCGGATGCGGAACGGCTGATCCCCGATCGCCTCGGCGAACTCGGCATGCAAATGACCAAGCGCAGGCTGCAGCTCATGGCCCCGCATGCAGGTGAAATGGCGATGAACACGGCCCGTACCTTCCCGACCAGTTCCATGCTGGTGGCTGCTGGCGCAGTGCTGGCAGGTACCTATTTCGCCAAGCGGACCATGTCGCGTCATCATTGATCAACGAAGAAAGGCGGCCTGCAGATCCTGTCAGGTCGTTCAGCCAAATACCAACGCGGGTACAGGCTTACGGGCAAGTACCCGCGTAATCATGCGAGGAGGATTATGCGGATTCCGGGATTTCGAGGCTTGAAACCAGGCCTGGTCATCAAAAAAACCATCAGCGACTTCTTTGACGACGACATGACCACCTATGCGTCCGCGCTCGCCTACCAAGTGCTGTTTTCCATCTTTCCCTTCGTTATCTTCCTGATCGCCTTGCTCGGTTTCCTGCATCTTTCCGAGTTCTTCAGCTGGTTGAGGACGCAGGCGCAATTTGTCTTTCCGCAGGAAGCCATGCCGACCGTCAACCAGGTCATCGATGAACTGCAGCAAGAGAAAAGCGGCCTGTTGTCCTTCGGCGTGATTGCCGCACTGTGGACGGCGTCCGCAGCAGTGCGCGCGACGATGAATGCCCTGAACGTTGCCTATAACGTACGCGAAAGCCGGCCAGCCTGGAAGCTCTATCCGCTGTCAATACTCTACACCCTGGGACTGGCTGCCCTCCTCATCATCGCCGCAGCGCTGCTGATCGTCGGACCTCAGGCGATGCAATGGCTTGCCCATTGGGTCGGTCTGGAACAGCTGTTCGTCACCCTGTGGGCGTGGCTGCGCTGGCCTGCCGCGCTGTTCCTGCTGATGCTGTCGGTCGCTGTAATTTATTACGTTGCGCCGAACGTGCGTCATGAATTCCACTTCATCTCTCCCGGCGCCCTGCTTGCGGTGCCGGTGTGGATCGCCGCCTCGATCGGCTTCAATTACTATGTCAGCAATTTCGGCGATTACAGCGCCATGTACGGCAGCGTGGGTACGATCATCGTGCTGCTGCTGTTCTTCTTCATCTCGGCTGCCGTTCTGTTGTTCGGCGCCGAACTGAATTCAGTAGTGGAACAGAATGCCGGAAAAACCCGCGCCAGCTCGACGGAAGAATTAAGATAGTGAGGCCAAGCCGGCCTCTTCGATCAACCTCGTCACCGACATACCCTCATCCCATGCGAACATTGCGCTTACTCGACGGCCCGGAAATCCCCGTACTCGGCCAGGGCACCTGGTGCATGGCAGAAGACTCCCGGCGGCGCGCCGGCGAAGTCGCGGCCTTGCGTGCCGGCATCGATCTCGGCATGACGCTCATAGACACGGCTGAGATGTACGGCGACGGCGCATCCGAAAAGCTGATTGCGGAAGCCCTGGCTGGCCGGCGCAGCGACATTTTCCTGGTCAGCAAGGTATTGCCTCACCATGCCACTCGAAAAGGCACGATCGCAGCCTGCGAGGCGAGCCTGCGCAGGCTCGGGACGGATCATCTCGACCTCTACCTGCTGCACTGGCGCGGGCAAGTGCCGCTGGGGGAGACGCTGGAAGCACTGCAGACGCTGGTGCGCGACGGCAAGATCCGCCAATGGGGCGTCAGCAATTTCGACGTATCCGACATGGAGGAACTGGAACAATTGGCCGGCAGCGACAAGCCTGCCGTCAACCAGGTGCTCTACAATCTGAGCCGCCGCGGCATCGAATACGACCTGATTCCTTGGTGCGCGAAGCGCGGCATCGCGGTGATGGCGTATTCACCGGTCGAACAGGGCCGCCTGCTCGGCCATGCCTCGCTTCGCCGCATCTCGGAGCGGCACAAGGCCACACCGGCGCAGGTAGCCCTAGCGTGGGTGCTGCGCCAGCCCGGCATGATCGCCATCCCCAAGGCGGGCAAGGTCGATCATGTGGCCGACAACCGCCACGCGCTGGAACTGCAGCTCAGCGAAGACGATCTCGCGGAACTGGACCTCGCATTCCCGCCGCCGACGGGTCCACAGCCTCTCGAGATGATCTGATCGCGAGTCGTTCAGCGCGCAAGCAGCGAGTCGACGATGGCATAGCCCTTGACGAAGCCGGCTTCGATTGCAGCCTCCTTGGTCGGATAATCGCCGCTGTCGCCCGACTCGGCGGTCAGCTCGCTTTCGTAGCTTGCGTCTTCCCCCGGCTGCGAGATCCGCACGCTGAAATCCCATACCGTGCCTGCGTCGTCGTGCGCCAGCGGCGACACATGCACTTCCATGCCCTTGTACTCCTCGGTATGCCAATCCTGCTCAAATGCCATTGCTGCCGTCCGTATTCAAACAATGATCAGCAAATCCTAGCGCGCCCGGGCCTGGAGCCGGTTGAGATATCTCACCGCTGCGCCGAGGACACGGTGTCTTTTGACTCCTTCAGCTCTTTCGCAAGCGCCTCGCTGCGCTGCCGGGCAAAGTCGATGTAATACGCAAGGCTGCCGGGATTGCTCATCGCATCCGGATTGGCCACCTCCTCCACCGCCATGCCGAGCAGCAGCTTCTTGACAGGCAGCTCCATCTTCTTGCCGGACAGCGTGCGGGGAATTTCCGGCACGGCGAAGACTTCGTTGGGCACATGGCGCGCCGACAGCGCCGTGCGTATGCTGCTGCTGATCCTTGCCACCAATGACGCATCGAGCGACGTGCCCGGGCGCAGCACCACGAACAGCGGCATGTAGGACTCGCGTCCCAGATATTCCAGGTCCACCACCAGGCTGTCGAGGACTTCCGGCAGCGCCTCCACCACACGGTAGATCTCGCTCGTGCCCATGCGCACGCCATGCCGGTTGATGGTAGTGTCGGACCGTCCGTAAATGATCGCGCCGCCGCGCGGCGTAATGCGCAGCCAGTCGCCATGCCGCCACCAGCCGGGATACATGTCGAAGTAACTGTCGTGGTAACGGCGGCCGTCGGGATCGTTCCAGAAGAACAGCGGCATCGAAGGCATGGGCTTGGTCACGACCAGTTCGCCTACCGCATCGTCAAGCGGCTTGCCCTGTTCATCCATCGCATATACGGCCACGCCGAGGCTGCGGCATTGCATTTCTCCTGCATACAGCGGCAGGATGGAACAGGCACCGACAAACGACGCCGCAACATCGGTGCCGCCGCTGATGGAGGCCAGCAGGATATCGGGTCCGAGCTGCTCGTAGATCCAGGCGAATGCATCGGCGGACAGCGGCGAACCGGTCGAGCCCACGGTATGCAGATGATCGATCCGCGCGAGCTTGCGCGGTTCGATGCCGGCCTTCATGCAGTTGGCGTAATAGGCGGCGCCTGCGCCGAAGACCGTAAGGTCGGCTTCCTCGGCGAATTTCCACAAGGTGCCGAGATCGGGATAACCGGGATTGCCGTCGTAGACCGCGATGGAGGAGCCGACCAGCAGGCCGGTCACCTGGGAATTCCACATGATCCAGCCGGTCGTCGAGAACCACATGAAGCGGTCATCTTCAGCCAGGCCGTTCTGCAGCGCCTGCCCCTTCAAGGATTCAAGCAATGTGCCGCCCTGGCCGTGAACGATGGGCTTGGGCATGCCGGTGGTCCCGGACGAATACACTACCCACAGAGGATGATCGAACGGCAGTTGCTCGAAGCGCATCTCGCTGTCGCCGGCAATCAGCTCATGCCAGCGGTGTGTGTCGGGCAATGCCGCATCCTGATTCAGGTAAGGCAGCAGCACCACATGTTCCAGCGTGGGCAGCGCCTGCGCCAGTTCACTGACGACGCCGCTCCGGTCGAAGTCCTTGCCGCCGTAGCGATAGCCATCGACCGCGAACAGCACCTTGGGTGATATCTGACCGAAGCGGTCGAGCACGCTGGGCGTGCCCATGTCCGGCGAACAGCTGGACCAGATTGCGCCTACGCTGGCGCAGGCATAGAAGGCGACCACGGTTTCCGGGATGTTCGGCAGGTAGGACACGACACGGTCGCCCGGCTGTACGCCCATGCGGCGCAAGGCATTTGCCATTGCACCGATCTGGCGACGCATTTCCCGCCAGGACATCCTCACGGCGGGCCGGACTTCCGAACGGCCGACGATGGCCGTCCGGTCGAGGTCGTCTTCATGGAAGCGGAAAACCTGCTCGGCGATATTCAGATGCGAACCTTCGAACCATTTCGTCCCCGGCATCCGGTTGCCGTCCAGCACGCGGGTATAGGGCGAGGAATGGCGGACGTCGAAGTACTGCCAGATCGACGCCCAGAAATCTTCCAGCTTGTCGACAGACCATTGCCACAATTCCTGGTAATCGGAAAAGCGCAGGGACTTCTCCTTTTCCAGCCATTGCATGTAATCATGCAGGCGGCTGCCTTCGATTCTTTCCCTGGTTGGGGTCCAGAGCAATACGGGTTGTTCCTGGCTCATGCTTGTCTCCTGATTGTTGTGCTATGTTTGTTCTTTGTTGTCTGCCGCCTGGTTTGATGACTTATCCGGTCGGTGCGGCGCGCCTGCGCAGCCGGCTGCCGAAATTCAGCGCCGCCGCCAGCACGCCCAGTCCGCCTGCCAGCATGATATTAACGGTTCCGATCCGCTCGACCAGTCCGCCGGCGATGCCCACGCCGACCGACTGGCCGATGAAGAAGCAGGACGCGAAGGCGGCAACCGCCGCACCGCGCCGCTCGGGCGCCATCTGCGTCGCGTTGATCTGCAAGGTGTTGTGGAACATGTAGAAACCGAGTCCGGCCAGGAAGCAGCCGCCCACCACCCACCACCAGACCGGCGCAAAGCCGATCGTCCACAGCGCAAGCGCGACGATCCCGCCGCCCCAGCGCGACAGGCCCACCTCGCCGAGGCGCCGAACCAGGGTACGCGACATGACGGCGAAAACAAAGCCGCCCAGACCGAAGAGCATGACCATCGCGCCCGCGGCCGACAGGGACAGCTTGAACGTTTGATGGACATGCGAGGCAATGAAGGCGAAGGCGCCGTAAAGGAAGGCACCTTCGAGAAAAACGCTGATGAGCACCATGCGCGCCCAAGGCTTGGACAGCACCTGCCTGAATTCTGCCAGCATGCGCGGAATGGCGGCACCTTCGGCGCGATGCTGGCGGCGCGCATAGGCCGGCAGCGAGCGGTTGAGACGCAGCAGCGCAATGCCCACCGCCAGGAACAGCATCGAGATCAGCAGGAATGGCAGGCGCCAGTTGGCGGCATTCGCTGCGAAACCGCCGATCAGCACGCCGGTGGCCAGCCCGAGAATCTGGCCGATCAGGAAGCGCGCCAGCACCGGCTGCCGGTCTTCATAGGGAATCACGTCGCCGATCCAGGCCATGGACAGCGGAATCAGCGAAGCCGCCGTTGCGCCGGCAAACAGCCGCGCCACCAGCAGCAAGGAAAAGTTCGGCGCCAGCCCGCACAGAGCGGCGGTCAGTGCGCAGGCCAGCGCGCCGCAGGCGACGATGAAGTACTTCCCATAGCGGTCGCCCAGGGGGCCGAACAGCAGCTGGGACAAGCCGTAGGCAATCGAGAAGACCGTGATGACGAACGAGACGTTGCCAAGCGACAGGCCGAATTCCGTCGCCAGCTGGGGCAGCATGGGATCGGATACGCGCATCGACACGCCGCTGCCGAAAGCGGCAAGCGACAGCAGCGGCACCGCCAGTCTGGGTATCGGTTGGACTTGCGCCGCGCTGGTCTGCGCGGCTTGATGATCTTGAAGAGTGCGGTCTGTCGGCGTCATGAATCGGTGGTTGAATGCAGGCGGCTCCGAATCCGGCAAGGCGCCGGAAAACGAAATCCTTGCCGAACATTCTAGTGGGAATCCGGATCCCGCGTATTCACTCGCTTCGGCATGCGCTGATTGCCGTTCGGCCGCACGAGCGCCGAAGCTATTCCGGCCGCTTCATCCTGCAGCTGGTCGGCAGCATGGTCTTGGCCAGCGGCAGGTAGCGCTCGGTCTTGAAGCCGTAGCCGCTGCCTTCGTTATCGAAGCGTACCGAACCGTCGCCGGTCTTGCGCATCACCGAGACATACAGGGGCTGCATCAGCTGATGGTCGTCCGCACGCATTACCGCTTCATGGAAGGCATTCTTGTAGCGCGCTCCTTCCATGGCCTTCGCCACTGCGCCCGCTTCCGTGCTGCCGGCTTTTTCAATGGCAGCCGCCAGCATTTCGATCATCAGGTGCATGCGCATGTGCACATAATCGTCTTCGGGCTGCGGAAAACGGCGGCGGAAATTGTCGTAATAGGCGTCGCTCGGGGAATTGGCGATGCCCTGCCCGGCGTTCGGATGCCATTCGGCCACCGCACGGACGCGGCCCACGCCGGCATCGCCGATTGCCGCCGGCGCTCCCAGGCCGTTGCCGTAGAAGGTATAGAACTTGACGTTGAGGCCGCCTTCCCGCGCCGCCTTGACCAGCAGCGTCAGGTCGTTGCCCCAGTTGCCGGTCACTACCGTGTCGGCGCCGCTGGCGCGGATCTTGGCGACATAGGGCGTGAAATCCTTGATCTTGCCGATCGGATGAAGCTCGTCGCCGACGATCGCAATATCGGGCCGCTTGGCGCCGATCTGGGCGCGCGCCGAACGCGCAAGCTGCTGGCCGAAGCTGTAATCCTGGCCGATCAGGTAGACCCGCTTCGCCGAACCGTCATCCTTGATGACTTCAGTCAGCGCATGCATGCGCATGTCGGCATGGGCGTCGAAGCGGAAATGCCAGAAGCTGCATTTCTCGTTGGTCAGTGCCGGATCGACTGCGGAGTAGTTGAGAAAGAGCACGCGCTGATCGGGTACGCGCTGGTTATGCTTCTCGACGCCGTCGATCAGCGCGGCTGCCACCGCCGAACTGTTGCCCTGTGTGACGAAGCCGATGCGCTGATCCGTGAGCTGCCGCAGCGCAATCAGCGACTCCTCGACACCCTGCTTGTTGTCGATGCTGACGAGCGCCAGCGGACGCGCCCCGCCCGGCAGCTTGACGCCGCCCTTGGCATTGATGCGTTCGATGGCGAACTGCAGGTTGCGGGCGACTGCCTGGCCGGCATTGGCGAACGAACCCGACATCCCTTCGATCATGCCGATGCGAATCGGCTCCGCGGCCTGCGACATGCCGCAGACGAACAGTGCGGCGAGCGAAATCAGCTTGGTCTTGAAATTCTGCATGGAAGTGAAGAAGAAACTTGAGAACTGCGGAAGAGAGCGAAAGACGCTTGGCAGCGAAAAGGAAAGACCCGCCGGCCGCCCTTCGAAGTGCGAAGCGCAGCCGGCAATGTACAGAACGGATATCCGCTTATTCGAAGTCGAGCATGTGCCCGAGCTTTTCCTGCTTGGTGCGCAGGTAGCTGACGTTATGCGGGGTATGCGCAGTCAGCACCGGAACGCGCTCGATCACATTGACGCCGTACTCGGCGAGCTTGTTCATCTTGCGGGGATTGTTGGTCATCAGCCGGATCGACTTGACGCCGAGGTTGCCCAGGATATGGGCGGCGACCTGATAATCGCGGATATCGACCGGCAGGCCGAGGTCGAGGTTGGCTTCGACCGTATCCCGGCCCTGGTCCTGCAGCTGGTAGGCCCGGATCTTGTTTGCAAGACCAATGCCGCGGCCTTCATGGCCGCGCAGGTACACCACGACGCCCTGCCCGGCGGAAGCGATCTTGGCCAGCGCGGCATCGAGCTGCTCGCCGCAGTCGCAGCGCATGGAACCCAGCACGTCGCCGGTCAGGCATTCGGAATGCACGCGCACCAGCACGCGCTCCTGGTCCTTCAGGTCGCCCTTGACGATGGCGACATGCTCGACCGTTTCCCCCGCAGGCTGGTAGACGTGGATACGGAATTCGCCGTGCCGCGTCGGCAGCAGCGAGGAGACGATGTGATCGAAAATCTTGGCGGAGCCGGCATTCGCCGTCTGTTGCTCTCCGTTGTTGTTCATTGTGCAGTGTCCTAAATACGCAAGCCGGAAGTTTAACCGAAAGATTCCTAACTGAAAGATTCAGGCGGCTTGCGATCGGGAGGCAGCGGAATCCATTCGGTTTCGTCCGGCACCTTGCCGAACGACTGGGAGCGCCACCTTTCCTTGGCTTCCTCGATCGCTTCCCTGCTGCTGGACACGAAGTTCCACCAGACGAAGCGATCGCCGTCCATCGGCGCACCGCCCAAAAGCATCAGCCGCGCTCCGGCGGAAGACGCTATTGTAATTTCCCGGGCATCTTCCAGTACAGCCATGTGCTTTTCCTCCAGCGCCTGGCCGTCGACCGTTGCCTGGCCCTGGACGAGATACACGCCGCGCTCTGCATGCTCGGCTGGCAGCGGGAAGGACGAACCGGCCTCCATTTCCACCGCGAGGTAGAACATGCCGGAGTAGGTCCGGGCGGGCGCGGTTTTTCCGTAGGCCGAGCCTGCGATCAGGCGCATGTTCACCCCTGGATATTGAATGACTGGCAAGCTTTCCGCAGGATGATGCTCGAAGGCCGGTTCGGCGAGTTCATCCTTCTTCGGCAGCGCCACCCAGGTCTGTATGCCGTGCAGCGTGCCGCCGCTTTCACGCAGTCGGTCGGGACTGCGTTCGGAGTGGGCGATGCCGTTGCCGGCGGTCATCCAGTTGACATCTCCTGGACGGATTTCCTGGACGGTGCCTAGGGAATCCCGGTGCAGGATGGCGCCTTCGAACAGGTAGGTGACGGTTGCCAGGCCGATATGCGGATGCGGCCGCACATCCAGTCCCGCCCCGGCATCGAAGACCGCCGGCCCCATGTGGTCGAAGAAAATGAAAGGCCCAACCATCTTGTGGGGATGGCTGGGCAGCAAACGGCGGACGGTGAAGCCGTCGCCAAGATCCTTGACGTGCGGCTTGACGAAGGCAAAGGGATTCGCGGCCATGGGTCCACTCCTGTCTGGTGATATCCCTTGCATTATCCACTCAAGCGGGCGCTTGCGTAAAATTACCCTGCTGGAAGTCCCTGATCGCCTGTTCGATCTCTTCTACCGTATTCATCACGAACGGCCCGTATTGCGTCACCGGCTCGCGCAGCGGCCGGCCGGCCAGCAGCAGGAATCGCGCTCCGCCCGCCTCGGCCGTCACCTCAACCAGTCCGCCCGGCGACAGGATGCCTGCGCTTTGCGGCTTGAGCTGCCGCTGCGCGCCGGCGGCGCCGATCTGCACGCCGCCCTCGTAGGTATAGAGGAAGACGTTATGGCCCTCGTCGACGGCATGCGTGAAGGTCGCCCCTTCCGGCAGGTGAACGTCGAAATACAGCGGTTCCGTCGACAGCCCCTGGATCGGACCGGCAACCGAGCGGCCTTCCTGCACCAGCGTACCGGCAATCACCTTGGCGCTGCCGCCATTGTCCAGCGCTGCCACCGGAATGTCGGTTGCGGGAATGTCCCGGTATCCGGCCGGTTTCATTTTCTCCTTCGCCGGCAGGTTGATCCAGAGCTGAAAGCCGCGCATGCGCCCTTCCTCCTGCTGCGGCATCTCGGAATGGATGATGCCGCGCCCGGCGGTCATCCACTGCACGCCGCCGCTCTTGAGTTCGCCGACGTTGCCGAGATGGTCCTCATGCCGCATGTGGCCGTCCAGCATGTAGGTGACGGTTTCGAAGCCGCGGTGCGGATGCGGGGGGAAGCCGGCGATATAGTCGCCCGGATTCTCGGATGAAAACTCGTCCAGCATCAGGAAGGGATCGAGACGGCTGCCCTGTCCCTGGCCCAGCGTGCGGCGCAGCTTGACGCCCGCGCCGTCGGAGGTGGGCATGCCTGCAATCACGCGCTGCAGCGAACGGGAAACGACGGTGGTATCCATGATGATGTCCTTCTTGTCAATTCAATAGATTTCGGCTTCTGTGATTCTGCACGGCTCGAAGTGATCCGGCGCTGCCCGGTGCGGGTATGCGCCGACCGCTTTCCATCATGCCGCGGCGCGCAGGGGCTCGACCAGCTGGCCGATGACGGCATCCGCATCGGTCAGCGCCTTCCGCTTGCTGTCCTCGCCCATCGACAGTCCTTCGGCGTAGATGAATTCGACGTCGGTAAGACCGATGAAGGCCAGGAAGTCGCGCACATAAACGCTTTGGCTGTCGCGCGGCGTGCCGGCGTACAGACCGCCGCGCGCGGCCATCACGTACACCTTCTTGTTCTGCAGCAGGCCTTCCGGGCCGTTTGCGGTATAACGGAAGGTGACGCCGGCACGCGCCACATGATCGAAGTATGCCTTCAGCGTCGAAGGAATGCCGAAGTTGTACATTGGCAGGCCCAGCACAACGACGTCCGCATTCCGCAATTCCTCGATCAGGGCGTCCGAGAATTCCACCACGGCGCGCTGCTCGGGTGTACGTGTTTCGGGGGCCGCCAGAAAGGCGCCGAAACGCCCGGCGTCCAGATGCGGTACCGGTTCGGCGGCCAGATCGCGGGTGATGACACGGCCTTGCGGATTGCTGTCTTTCCATGCGGCGGCGAACTTGTCGCTGAGCTGGCTGGACTGGCCGTTGCCGGCAAAGAGGCTGGAATTGATTTGCAGAAGCGTTGTCATGGTGGTTCTCCTAGTGATGTTCGGGTGAGTTCATTAAACTATTTATTCAGGCGATAAAAAAGTAGAATGATTAGCGCTTATCTATCTACTCATCTGATAAATAATTTCCCAACCCATGGATATCCAATACATCACCCTCGAACAATGGCGTACGCTCGTCACCGTGGTCGATACCGGCGGTTATGCCCAGGCGGCGGAAATACTGCATAAAAGCCAGTCCTCGGTGACCTATGCGGTGCAGAAGATCGAGTCGCTGCTCGGCGTGAAGGCCTTCGAGATCCAGGGGCGAAAGGCGGTCCTTACGCCTACCGGCCAGTTCCTTTACCGCCGCGCGCATGCGCTGCTGGAAGAAGCGGCTTCGCTGGAACGCGCCGCCAAGCGCCTGTCGGCAGGATGGGAAGCGGAGATCAGGATAGCGGCCGAAATCATTTTTCCCAGTTGGCTGCTGCTGGCCTGCTTCGACCAGCTCGGGGAGGAAAGCCCTCACACCCGCATCGAATACATGGAGTCGGTAATGGGAGGGACCATGGAGGCGCTGCTGACCGGACAGGTCGATCTGGCGATCGTCAATCAGGTGCCGCCCGGCTTTCTCGGCATGCCGCTGATGCAGCTGCGCTTCATCCCGGTGGCCAGTCCGGCGCACGCGCTGCATCAGTTGGGACGGGAACTGACATTGGACGATCTGCGCAGCCAGCGCCACCTGGTTGTCAGGGATTCGGGCAGCCGCAGGGATACGCGGGTCGCTTCACTGGAAGCGCCGCAGCGGTGGACCGTCAGCCATACCGCCACTTCGATCGAAGCAGTGCGGCTGGGCTTCGGCTTCGCATGGTTCCCCGAGGAGAAGATTCGCAATGAACTGCGCGACGGCAGCCTGAAACCGCTGCCCCTGCGCGACGGTGCGGAACGCTTCACGCACCTTTATCTCGTCCTGGCCGATCCGGACAGTGCCGGGCCAGGGACGCGGCGTCTGGCGGAAATCATCCGTCATGCGGTCGCGCATGAATGCCTGCGCTACAGCGACCAGCAAAAGGCCCCGCATCCGCAGCCAACGCAGCTTCCCGCAGCCGAAACCGACGTATCGGAATAAGACGCCGCCACGCGCACTATTTAGCGTCTGCGGTCAAGCACTGCGTTGATTTCCGCGACAAAGGATGCAAAGTCGATCGGCTTTTCGATATAGCCGTCGCAGCCTGCGGACAGCATGCGTTCGCGGTCTCCCTTCATGGCCGAAGCCGTCAGGGCCACAACGGGAATATCACGGGTGCTCTCGTCCGCTTTAAGGATTGCGGTCGCTTCCATGCCATCCATGTCGGGCAGCTGCATATCCATGAGGATCAGGTCGGGACGTTCCGCGTGGACTGCCGCAATGCCCTTGCGCGCATCCTCAGCCTGCAAAGACGTATGGCCGGCACTGCCGACCAGGAGTACCGCCAGTTTCATGTTGGCGGGCGAGTCTTCGATAATCAATATTTTTGCCATGGTACGTCTCGTTTGCAGATCGCATCGCTGCGGTGTCGGAAAGGCGCGCGTGTCAACCAGATCGGCACGTCTGACTGCATATTGCCGGAAAGCATTTTAACCGTTTCCCTTCAGCCATATCTGTCAGCTACCCGACGCACGCCAAAGAATTGCCGCAAAGCACAAATTTATCGACTAGCGCAAAAAAACGGACGGAATTTCTTGCGCAAAAGCATCATCGGTCAGCTGAAAATTCTTGATCATTCATTCACAACTCAACACCATTTATTTCTTGGTCGAAATGAAAATCAGCAATTTCGTTTCCTTTGGAAAATACTTTCTCTCATTTACCGATTTTCTATGGGAAATCGGGAACATTGCTTTCGCGATTGCTTCTAAACTGGCCTCGAAACACCAGTGCGAAAAATCTAGATGAAAACCATTTCTCGTTGGAAAAGACGCTTGCCGATATCCAACTAAATCACGCTCAGGGACATGTAACGCTTCGCAGCCGCATCGGCTATCCGTCAATGCATCCTGTTGGGAATATCGCCGGTCGTCCCCACCATTGACGACTGTATGAAAGACCTCTAACAAAGAGCCTGCCCAGTCCACGCAGCTCGACTACGAGAAAAAAAGTGCGCACACCAAAAATCCTGCTCGTCAACGACCACCCCGCCAGCCTGCTCGCGCTCAAGACCCTCCTGGTCAATTCGCCGCAAGGGCAAGACTATGAAGTCATCACTGCGACCTCCGGCGCCGAAGCGCTGCGTGCCGTGCTCGACCATGAATTCGCAGTCATTCTGCTCGACGTGAGCATGCCCGGCATGGACGGCTTCGAAACTGCAGAAACCATTCACTCGCATCCTCGTTCCGCGTCGGTGCCCATCATCTTCATCACGGCACATTATGCCGACGAGATGAACCGCCTCAAGGGCTATCAGCACGGTGCAGCGGACTATCTCATCAGCCCGGTCATCCCGCAGATTCTTCAAAGCAAGATCTCGGTGTTCATCGAACTGGCGAAAAAGAACCTCGAACTGGAAGCGCAGAAGGAATCACTGGCCATGATGAACCGCGACCTTCAGGTACAGCAGATGCAGGACCTCAAGCGCATCAATGCCGCTCTGGAGTCGGAAATCATCGAACGTCGCCAGGCGGAAGAACGCGCGCATGAACTGGCCACACGCGATCCTCTGACCGGACTGATGAACCGCCGTTCCCTCACCGATCGGCTGGAGCATGCCATCGCCGTGTCGGCACGCTACGGACAGCGGCTCGCCCTTTTGTTCCTCGACCTCGACAAGTTCAAGGGCATCAACGATGCCTTCGGACATGATGCCGGCGACGATCTCCTGCTGCAGGCGGCGGAACGCATCAGCGGCTGCGTGCGCGAATCGGATATCGTGGCCCGCCTGGGCGGCGACGAATTCGTGGTGCTGATGGAGGCCTTGCCTGCATATTCTTCCGCGGCAGAAGTCGGCCGCAAGATCGTCAGTGCAATCGACACGCCGTTTCACCTCGGCACGCAGACCGTCAAGACATCGGCCAGCGTCGGCATCGCCCTTTATCCGCAGGACGGCAACACCAGTCAGTCGCTGATGCGCAGCGCCGACCTCGCGATGTACCATGCCAAGCAGGAAAGCCGCGGCAGCATCCAATTCTTCCATGAAGAGCTCAACATGAAGATGCTGGAACGCGCACGCCTGGAACAGGAATTGCGGCATGCGCTCGAGAACGATGAATTCGAGCTTTACTACCAGCCGAAGATCGAAGCTCGCACGGGACGCATCGCTGGCGTGGAAGCCCTGCTGCGCTGGCATCATCCGCGCCTTGGCCTGCTGAGCGGGGGACAGTTCATAGGCGCCGCCGCCGATACCGGCCAGCTCGTTCCCATCGGCGAGTGGGTGATCGAAGCCGCCTGCGCACAGTCTAGGCGCTGGATCGATGCAGGCTTGTGCTTTCCCTCGATTCCCATCGCGGTCAATGTCGCGATTCCGCAGATCTACGCCGACCTGCCCGAGGTCATCGAGCGTCATCTGCGCAAGTACGACGTACCCTCCTCAAGCCTGCAACTGGAAATCACGGAATCGCTGGTGATACGCGACGTTGAAAAAGCGACTTCGGTGCTGCGTGAGATTAGCGAAAGCGGAATCACCATCGCCATTGATGACTTCGGCACCGGCTATTCCTCGCTGTCCGTGCTCAAGGCGCTGCCGATCGATATCCTCAAGATCGATCAGTCGTTCGTACGCGATCTCGGCAAGGACCTCGGCGACCATGCCATCGTCGAAGCCATCGTCAACATGGCGCGCGCGCTTGCATTGCGCGTGGTTGCCGAAGGCGTTGAAACCAAAGAACAGCTTTCCATCCTGCGCGAGCTCGGCTGCGACGAACATCAGGGCTATTACTACAGCCGCCCGCTTCCCGCCAGTGTCTTCGCCGAGCAGATGCTCCACACCAGCGCCGCCTGATTCACGACTTCACACCTGGCGTTTCAGGCGCGCCTGGCAGTTCCCTCTTACAGAATTAGCAGTCACATGGATATGAGAACAGAAACCCATGACGATCTCGACGTCAAGGTCCTGCTGACCACATTGAAGTCGCTGAAGAAAGGCGATTTCACCGCGCGCATGCCAACCGACTGGACCGGCCTTGCCGGCAAGGTGGCCGATACGCTCAACGACATCATCGAAACCAACCAGCAGATGGCCGAGGGCATCACCCATGCAAGCCGCGTGGTCGGCCGGGAAGGCCGATTGACGCACCGGGCTTCGCCGCTCAGCCTCAACGGCGGCTGGGCCACCATGGTCAATTCCATCAACGCGCTGATCGACGACCTCGTTCGTCCCACGACGGAGATGGCGCGCGTCATCGGCGCGGTCGCCAAGGGCGATCTTTCCCAGACCATGTCGCTCGACGTTGACGGCCGGCCGCTGAAAGGCCAGTTCCTGCTGGCGGCGACCACCGCAAACCGCATGGTCGACCAGCTAGGGTCCTTTGCGTCGGAAGTCACGCGTGTGGCCCGCGAAGTGGGCACGGAAGGCAAGCTGGGCGGTCAGGCGAATGTGCCCGGTGTTGCCGGGACATGGAAAGACTTGACCGATTCGGTCAACTCCATGGCGGGCAATCTCACCTCGCAAGTGCGCAACATCGCCGACGTCACCACGGCGGTGGCCAACGGCGACCTGTCGAAGAAAATTACCGTCGACGTGCGCGGCGAGATCCTGCAGCTCAAGGACACCATCAATACGATGGTGGATCAGCTGCGATCGTTTGCATCGGAAGTCACGCGGGTCGCTCGCGAAGTCGGCACCGAAGGCCGCCTCGGCGGCCAGGCCGATGTGCCAGGCGTGGGCGGCACATGGAAAGACTTGACGGACAACGTCAATTTCATGGCGTCCAACCTCACGGCTCAGGTGCGCAACATCGCCGAAGTCACCACCGCCGTCGCGAACGGCGATTTGTCGAAGAAAATCACGGTTGACGTCAAGGGCGAGATCCTCCAGCTCAAGGACACCATCAACGTGATGGTGGATCAGCTCGGCTCCTTTGCATCCGAAGTCACGCGCGTGGCGCGCGAGGTAGGCACCGAGGGCAAGCTCGGGGGACAGGCGCAGGTGAAAGGCGTGGCCGGCACCTGGAAGGATCTCACCGATTCGGTGAACTCCATGGCCGGCAACCTGACCGGCCAGGTGCGCAACATTGCCGACGTCACCACCGCGGTGGCCAACGGCGACTTGTCGAAGAAAATCACGGTTGACGTCAAGGGCGAAATCCTTGAGCTCAAGAACACCATCAACGTCATGGTGGATCAGCTCAACTCCTTCGCATCGGAAGTCACGCGGGTCGCGCGCGAAGTCGGTACCGATGGCCGTCTCGGCGGCCAGGCCAACGTGCCGGGCGTAGCCGGCACCTGGAAGGATCTCACCGATTCGGTAAACTCAATGGCCGGCAACCTGACCGGCCAAGTGCGCAACATCGCCGACGTCACCACCGCGGTCGCGAACGGCGACTTGTCGAAAAAGATCACCGTCGACGTCAAGGGCGAAATCCTTGAGCTCAAGAACACCATCAACACCATGGTCGACCAGCTCAGCTCTTTCGCATCGGAAGTCACGCGGGTCGCACGCGAAGTCGGTACGGAAGGCAAGCTGGGCGGTCAGGCTTATGTGCCCGGGGTCGGCGGCACATGGAAAGACCTCACCGACAACGTGAACTTCATGGCGTCGAATCTGACAGGTCAGGTGCGCAACATCGCGGAAGTCACAACGGCGGTAGCCCGAGGTGATCTGTCAAAGAAGATCACTGTGCATGTCCGCGGCGAAATTCTTGAACTCAAGGACACCATTAACGTGATGGTGGATCAGCTGTCCTCGTTTGCCTCCGAAGTTACGCGGGTGGCGCGAGAAGTCGGCACGGAGGGCAAGCTCGGCGGCCAGGCCAATGTGCCGGGTGTCGCAGGCACATGGAAAGACCTGACCGACTCCGTGAATTCGATGGCAGGCAACTTGACCGACCAGGTGCGTAACATTGCCGAGGTAACGACGGCGGTGGCCAACGGCGACCTGTCGAAAAAGATTACGGTCGATGTGCGCGGCGAGATTTACGAATTGAAGAACACCATCAACGTGATGGTGGACCAGTTGAACTCCTTCGCATCCGAGGTGACGCGGGTAGCGCGCGAAGTCGGCACCGAGGGGAAACTTGGCGGGCAGGCCCAGGTGAAGGGCGTTGGCGGCACATGGAAGGACTTGACCGACAACGTGAATTTCATGGCGTCGAATCTGACCGGCCAGGTCCGAAACATCGCCGACGTCACCACGGCGGTCGCACGTGGTGACCTGTCGAAGAAAATCACCGTCGACGTCAAGGGTGAGATTCTTGAACTCAAGAACACCATCAACGTCATGGTGGACCAGCTCTCATCGTTCGCTTCGGAAGTGACCCGCGTGGCGCGCGAGGTCGGCACGGAGGGCAAGCTTGGCGGACAAGCCAATGTTTCCGGCGTGGCCGGCACGTGGAAGGATCTCACCGATTCAGTGAACTCCATGGCCGGCAACCTGACTGGCCAGGTGCGCAACATTGCCGACGTCACCACGGCGGTGGCCAACGGCGACCTGTCGAAGAAAATTACCGTCGACGTCAAGGGTGAAATCCTTGAGCTCAAGAACACCATCAACGTGATGGTGGATCAGCTGCGGTCCTTTGCCTCCGAGGTAACACGCGTGGCGCGTGAAGTCGGCACCGAAGGACGCCTCGGCGGACAAGCGAACGTGCCCGGAGCATCCGGCACCTGGCGTGACCTGACCGACAACGTCAACTTCATGGCGTCCAATCTCACCGCACAGGTGCGAAACATCGCTGCGGTGACCACTGCCGTTGCGCGCGGCGACTTGTCGAAGAAGATCACCGTCGACGTCAAGGGCGAGATTCTCGAACTGAAGGACACCATCAACGTGATGGTGGGCCAGCTGTCCTCGTTCGCCTCCGAGGTAACACGGGTGGCGCGCGAGGTCGGCACCGAAGGCAAACTGGGCGGACAGGCGAATGTGCCGGGCGCCGCAGGCACGTGGAAGGATCTCACCGACAACGTGAATTTCATGGCTGCAAACCTCACCGCGCAGGTGCGCGGCATCGCCGGCGTGGTCAGCGCGGTGGCGAAAGGCGACCTGAAGAAAAAGCTGACCGTTGCCGCACGCGGCGAAATGGCGACGCTGGCCAACACCATCAACGAGATGACCGACACGCTTGCCGTATTCGCCGATCAGGCCACCACCGTGGCGCGCGAAGTGGGCGTGGAAGGCAAGCTCGGCGGCCAGGCAAGCGTGCCCGGCGCATCGGGCACCTGGAAAGACCTGACCGAAAACGTCAATCAGCTTGCAGCCAACCTGACCAACCAGGTGCGGGCGATCGCGGAAGTGGCGACCGCCGTGACGCGCGGCGACCTGTCTCGTTCGATCCAGGTGGAAGCGCGCGGCGAGGTGTCCTATCTGAAGGACAACATCAACGAGATGATCCGCAACCTGAAGGAGACCACGCAGAAAAACGCGCAGCAGGACTGGCTGAAAACCAACCTCGCGCGCTTTACGCGCCTGCTGCAGGGCCAGCGCGACCTCGAAACCGTGTCGGCACTGATTCTTTCCGAACTCGCGCCGCTGGTCTTTGCCCATCAAGGCATGTTCTACATGATGGATTCGGCGCAGGAAGACGCGCACCTGCATCTGATCGCCGGCTATGGCGTGCGGGCCAACGGCGGGCTTCTTCGCTCGCTGCGTCCGGGTGAGGGCCTCGTCGGGCAATGCGTGGTGGAAAAGCAGCGTATCTGGCTGACCAATGTGCCGCGCGATTACGTGACCATCTCTTCCGGCCTGGGTGCCGCGCCGCCGACCAACATCGTCGTGCTGCCCATCCTGTTCGAGCAGAAGGTCAAGGCAGTGATCGAACTTGCATCGCTGGAGCGCTTCACGGAAACCCACGTCAGCTTCCTCGACCAGCTGATGGAAACCATCGGCGTGGTGATCAACACCATCGAAACCAACAGCAGCACCGAAAGCCTGCTGATCCAGTCCCAGTCGCTGGCGCAGGAACTGCAGCAGACCAACCTGGAGCTTGCTGAAAAGGCGCGCCTGCTGTCCGAGCAGAACATTGAAGTGGAACGCAAGAACTTCGAAGTCGGCCAGGCCAAGCTGGCGCTGGAAGAAAAGGCGACGCAGCTCGCCCTATCTTCCAAGTACAAGTCCGAGTTCCTTGCCAACATGTCGCATGAACTGCGTACGCCGCTCAACAGCCTGCTCATTCTTGCCCAGCAGCTGTCCGACAATCCGGATCACAACCTGACCGAGCTGCAAGTCGAGTATGCGAAAACCATCTATGGCTCCGGCAGCGACCTGCTGACGCTGATCAACGATATTCTGGACCTGTCGAAGATCGAATCCGGCACCGTGACGCTGGAGCTGAGCGAATACCGCTTCGAGACCCTGCGCAATTACGTCGAACGCACCTTCATTCACATGGCAGAGGCGCGAAAGCTGCAATTCTCCGTCGAGCTGGCGGAAAGGCTGCCGCTCTCCCTGCGCACCGACACCACGCGCCTGCAGCAGATTCTCAAGAACCTGCTGTCGAACGCCTTCAAGTTCACCGCGCACGGCCGGGTTTCGCTCCGGATCGGCCTGGCCCAGGGCGGCTGGACGGCCGACCATCCGCATCTGTCGCAGGCCGCTGCGGTTGTCGCCTTTGCCGTTACCGATACCGGCGTCGGCATCCCTGCGGACAAGCTGCAGCTGATCTTCGAAGCCTTCCAGCAGGCCGACGGAAGCACCGCCCGCAAATACGGCGGCACCGGACTCGGGTTGTCGATCAGCCGCGAACTTGCGCGCCTGCTCAACGGTGAAATCCGTGTCGAAAGCGAACTGGGTACCGGAAGCACGTTCACGCTGTATCTGCCCTACCAGAGCGACACCATGACCAGCCTTGACGATCTGCAGGCAATGGCCAGCGCGGGACCGGCAGTCGAAACGCGCCAAGACAAACTTCTGCCGCTCCCGGCCGCTGCGCGGCCTGTCGCTGTCAGCGACGATGAAGAGCCGGAAGCCGAAGACGTGCATCTTGATGATCGTGCCATGGTCAATCCGGGAGATCCTGCGGTGCTGATCGTTGAAGACGATGAAGAAGTGGCGCGCACCCTGCTCGAACATGCACGGGAACGCAATTTCAAGGGCATCGTCGCCCGCCAGGCAGATGCCGCGCTGCCGCTGACCCGAGATTACCTGCCAACCGCCATCCTGCTCGACCTGGACCAGACCGATGCGGACGGCTTCACCGTGCTGAACCGTCTCAAGCGCGATCCCGGCACCCGCCATGTGCCGGTCCATGTGCTGTCGGCGCAGCAGGAACGCGAACGCGCGCTGCGTGACGGTGCCTTTTCCTTCATGGAGAAGCCGCTCAGCATGGAGCGGCTGCAGGAGGAGCTGACCCGCATCCAGCAATACGTCACCAGCGGCAAGCGCCACCTTCTGATCATCGAGGATGACGAAGTACAACGCAATGCCATCGTCGACCTGATCGCCGGAAACGACATCGATATCGTTTCCGTCGACACCGGAATGGAAGCCTTGCGCCAGATGCGCCGTACCGCGTTCGACTGCGTGGTGCTGGATCTGAAGCTGCCTGATGTCGACGGCTTCAACCTGCTCGACCAGATCAGCCAGGACGAGGCGCTGCGCAACATACCTGTCGTGGTCTACACCGCTGCCGAGCTTTCGCAGGGCGAGGTTGCGCGCCTGCAGATGCTAGCCAGCACGGTCGTGCTCAAGGATGCTCGCTCGCCCGAGCGTCTCGTTGCGGAAACCGCACTGTTCCTGCATCGGCCGCATGCCAGCCTGCCTGAACGCCAGCGCAAGATGCTGGAAGAGGCGCATGAATCCAGCACCAATCTCGCCGGGCGCAAGGTGCTGATCGTGGACGACGACCTGCGCAACATCTTCGCGTTGAGCTCGGTACTGGAGCGGCAGCACATGAAAGTGATCTATGCGGAGAACGGCCGGGATGGCATCGAAGTGCTGCAGTCGGACCCCTCGGTCGAGATCGTGCTGATGGACATCATGATGCCGGAGATGGACGGCTACGACACGATGCGGGCGATACGCCGCATTCCCCGCTTCAAGTCGCTGCCCATCATCACGCTGACGGCGAAAGCCATGAAAGGCGACCGCGACAAGTGCATCGCGGCCGGCGCGTCCGATTACATCACCAAGCCCGTCGATGCGGCGCATCTGCTTTCCCTGATGCGCGTGTGGCTGCAGCGGTAATATCTGTCTCGTCGACTCGAAAAAAATGCCCGCTCATCGCGGGCATTTTCCATTCGGAATGCCAAAGTGTTGCAGCTCGGTTCAACCTGGCAGCGACAGCGGCGCCTTTCTTGAACCGACTGCTTTCCTGACCTGACCAGGTAGAGCCGCACGTGCCGGTGCTTCGTTTGCGGAGGCGGCGGCACTGCCAGCATCCAAAGCGTACGCCTGCGAGACCCCCGATGCATCGCTCAGATCGAAAGCCGCCACCGTCTGCCCCAGGCCGGCGGCACGCTGCTGCATGGACGACGCGGCGGCCGACGCTTCTTCCACCAGTGCGGCGTTGTGCTGGGTCATTTCATCCATGCTGGCGATGGCGCGGTTGACTTCCTCGATGCCCTCGCTCTGCTCGCGGCTGGCGGCAGTGATTTCACTCATGATGTCGGCCACATGCTTGACCGCGGCGACGATCTCGGTCATCTGGCGCCCGGCATCGCTGACCAGCGCGTTGCCGTCCTCGACCTTCTTCACCGAGTCGCTGATCAGATCCTTGATTTCCTTGGCTGCCTGCGCCGAGCGCTGCGCAAGCGTGCGGACTTCTGAAGCCACCACCGCGAAACCCCTTCCCTGCTCTCCGGCGCGCGCCGCCTCCACCGCCGCATTGAGCGCGAGAATGTTGGTCTGGAAGGCGATGCTGTCGATCACGCCGATGATATCGACGATCTTGCGCGAGCTTTCCTTGATCGATCCCATGGTCTCGACCACCTGGCTCACCACCTCGCCGCCCTTCACTGCCGACTCCGATGCGGAATGTACCAGCTGATTGGCCTGCTGCGCATTCTCCGCATTGTGCTTGACAGTGGAAGTCAGCTCTTCCATCGAGGAAGCGGTTTCTTCCAGGGCGCTGGCTTGCGATTCGGTACGGGTAGAAAGATCGGCATTGCCGGTGGCAATCTCGTTGGAAGCGGAGCCGATCGCTTCGGTGCTGGCACGCACCTGGCTGACGATGCGCGACAGGCTCTCGTCCATTTCCTTCAGCGACTGCAGCAGTTCGCTGGTTTCATCCTTGCCCGATACCTGGATTTTTGCACCCAGCCTGCCGCTGGCGACGCGCTGCGCGACATCCACCGCATCGCGCAGCGGACGGGTGATGCTGCGCGTGGTGAAGATGGAGAGGATTGCGCCGATGATGACGGTGAACAGCGCCGCCAGTCCGAGTATGGTCGTCATGCGGGTGCCCGAGGCTTCGCTTTCCGTGATCAGCCGGTCCACCGCCTTCTGCTGGATGGCTACCAGCTTGTCGATCTCGGCGATGGCTTTCTGGTTCAGAGGGTCGATGCCGGTCGAAATCAGCTTGCCGGCGGCCTCGTTCGCATATTCCTTGACCTTCTGGATCGCTTCCTGGAACGGCGCCTCGGTCTGCTTGTCGATAGCGACGATGCTGTCGACCAGCACCTTTTCCTCGGCACTCAGCCCGAGCGCCACCAGCTTGCCCTGCGCATCATGGAAACGCTTGCGCTGTGCCTGCGCCTTGGCGGCTTCGCGTTCGATATCGGGAGTCGTGTACTGCAGGCCGACGTTGCGGGAAGCAATGCCGCCTTCGAGAATCGCGCCGCGCATCGCATTGGCCAGTACGGCCTTGGCATTGGCGCGCTTCATGCCTTCGTTCTGGGTGTGCCTCACATTCGCGCTGATGACGATGTCGACGGCGAGTACGCAAACCAGCAGGGCGAGAATGATCCCGAACCCCATGCCGAGCCGCGTACCGATTTTTACGGTACGGATATTCATGCTTGTGTCTCCAGTTCCAAGCACCCGAAGCCACGACGCGCATGCCGGACTGATTATCCGATCTTGAGTAGGAAAATGTTGCGGCCGTCTGCTCCGGGCAACGTCAATACGCCCCTAGCCGGCACAGTGTAACGGATCGCAACATCATTTGCCATGGGGCAATAGAGTTTTGTTCCAAATCTACAGGTCAAGGCGTAGTCCGCTACGCGCGGACCATGGCCACAACAATGTTGGTGCATGCACTATTGAAGCGCGGCATAGACCAGATTGCGGAATAACTGGCGATAGTGATTGCGTTGTTCGGGTGCCTGCATCAGGAAAATGGCCAGCAGATCCTCCTGAGGATCGATCCAGAAATAGGTGCCGGCGAGACCGCTCCAGGTATAGTCTCCGACCGAACCCGGGATGAAAGACGCGCCGGGCTCGGTGCGCACCGCAAATCCGAGGCCGAAGCCGTATCCCGGTCCCGGCAGGTAACCCTGGCCTGAGCGTGCCTGCGCCATGCCCGCGAGGTGATCGCTCGTCATCAGTTGCAGCGTTTTGCGTGCCAGCAGCCGGTTGCCCCCGAGCTCGCCGCCATTGGCCAGCATCTGCGCGAACTGCAAGTAATCTTGCATGGTTGACATCAGGCCGCCGCCGCCGCCGAGGAAATTGGGACGGCGCCGCGGCTGGTTCATGCGAACCGTCGCGCCGGTGACGGGATCGACGTCGAAACCTTCGGCGATCCGGTGATGGTGTTCTTCCTCCACCCAGAAGCCGGTATCGCGCATGCCAAGCGGCTTGAATATCCGTTGGGCGAAGAATTCATCCAAAGGCAGGCCGGACACGCGCTCCAGCAGCACGCCGAGGACGTCGGTGGAATGACTGTATTCCCAGACTGTACCGGGCTGATACATCAGCGGCACCTGCCCCATCGCCCGGACGAAGTCGTCGCTGCTCATGCGGGGATGGGCGATGCCGGCATTGCGGTATTCCGCTTTCACCAGCGAGTCGCCGAAGATGCCGTACGTGAAGCCGGAAGTATGACGCAGCAGATCCTGAACCGTGATCGGCTGCAGGGCCGGCTCCAGATCCAGCACCGGCGCGCCGTTCGCGACGCGCTCCACACCCACCTTGAGGTTGCCCAGTTCGGGCAGGAATTTGGAAACGGGATCGCTCAGCAGCAGACGCCCCTGCTCGACCAGCATCATCACGCCGACCGACACGATAGGCTTGGTCATCGAATAGATGCGGAAAATCGTGTCCCGGGACATGGGCGCGCGCGTGTTCGGGTCCTGCAGACCCAGCGCGGCTTCATGGACGGTCTTGCCGCCGTGCGCGATCAGCATCGACGCGCCGGGAATCATTCCCTTGTCGATATCCGCCTGGATGCACTGGGTCAGCGTCTCGAGGCCGCGTTCCGAAAATCCGCCTTGTCCCTGGATGCGTTGATTCATCGTGTCGTCTTCCTTTATCTGCTCAACATGAGTTGGTTTGCGTGGCCTTCATTGTCCACGTTGCCGGTTCGGGTACCGCGAAAAGCCAGCCCGCAAAAAGCGAACGCTCGTGTTTATTCTAAGTGAATGCCTTGAATGCTGCCTGCTCCGCTTTTAGGGCGCCGACGGCACCGGAACCGCATTGATGAGGCAGCTCACTCATGGACATGTGCCGCCGCTTCCGGCCTGCCCTTCCACGAACGGAGAATCCATGAGCCTGATACATCGCATCCGCCTTTATCTACTGCATCGCCGCGCCGATGCCCTGCTGCTGCGCATCCGAAAACAGCGTACCGCAGCAGGCATGCCGCAGGGCGAAGCGCAAACTTCCACTTAGCGAAGCGCGAAGCCGGCATTCATCCCGCGAATGAATAGATCCGGCCGGCGATCGCCCGGCAAAAAAAATGGACCGCGAAGGTCCATTTTTCAGTTGACCGCCAAACATCGGGACGGCCGGGCCGCTTACATCGAACTGCGCTTCCGGCTGCTCGATTTCGCAGCCTTGGAAGCGCCGCCGCTCTTGGCCTTGACCAGCATGATGCCGCTCTGGCTATGGCGCGGCCTGGCGCGTGCGGTGCTGCGGGGAGCGGGTGCCTGGGCCATCAGCATCGGTTCGCCGGTCAGCAGGCGCTGCACGTTCTCCGCATCGAGCATGCGCGCCGTGCTTTCCTTGGCATTGAGCAGCACCATGATGACGCGCTTGCCGGCCGCCTGGAAACGCATCACCAGGCAGCGTCCGGCTTCGCGGGTAAAGCCGGTCTTGGAGAGCATGATGTCCCAGCCGTCTTTCCCGACCAGGCGATTGGTATTGCGGAACTGCGCCATGCGGCCGTTCATGTCGACCACATCGCCGGTTTCGGTCGTGATCTGGGAAATTTCCGGATAGGTGGAAGCGGCGGCCACCATTTTCACCAGGTCGGCCGCGGTGGAACGGTTGTGCGGCGACAGGCCGGTAGGTTCTTCAATGACGGTATTGGACATGCCGAGCGAGACCAGCTTCTCCCGCACCGCCTGCTGGAAACCGGCGTGGCTGCCCGGGTAGGTACGGCCGAGGGCCGCAGCTGCGCGGTTGTCGGAGGACATCAGCGCCAATTCGAGCAAGGCGTTGCGGCTGAGCACGGAACCGACCGGCACACGCGAGGAACTGTGCTTGAGGGTATCGACATCGCTTTCGTCGATCATGATGGGCTCGTTCATGTCGAGGTGGGCGTCGAGCACCACCATGGCGGTCATGAGTTTTGTCACCGACGCGATCGGCACCACATCATGAGCATTTTTTTCAAGCAGTACCGTGCCGGAGTTTTCTTCGAATACCAGCGCATGCTGGGAACTCAACGGAACGGCAAATGCGGACGCTGCCGTGCTCAGGAGCAGCGCCATCAGGGTTTTCTTGAACATGGGAAGCCAAAAATGAAAGTTGTCCGGCGGCATCAATCATAACGTGTTAATGCAGCGCAAAGCTTTCCTTTCGGCATTGATTTAAACAAATTTTTTCAATTGTTGTGAACGCGTCTTGAACGGTTTTCAAGTCGCGGCCGGCACCGGATCGGGCTTGCCGTTACAATTTCCGGCGGCTTACCCATCAAACCTCTTCATCTCCCCTACCATGACCATTCATTCCGAAACCAAGCCACGCATCCTGATTCTCGGCGCCGGCGCCATCGGCAGCTTCTACGGTTCACTGCTCGACGCAGCCGGCGCCGATGTTTCCGTGGTATGCCGCTCCGAATACGACGCAGTCAGCACCGGCGGCTTCTCGATCACCAGCCGCAAGCTGGGCGACCGCACTTTCCGTCCCGCGCAAACCCTGAAGAGCGCCTCCGACTACCAGGGCGGTCCGCCCGATTACCTGGTCGTCAGCGTCAAGGTGGTTGAAGGAACCGACCGCGCCGCGCTGATCCGCCCGGCGCTCGGCCCGGATACCGTGATCGTCCTGATCGAGAACGGCGTTGAAATCGAGGCGGAAATCGCGGAAGCCTTTCCCGGGCATGAATTGATCAGCGCCCTGGCTTTCGTGCAGGTGGCGCGCACCGCGCCGGGCAAGGTCGCGCATTACGCCTACGGCGATCTCACCTTCGGCAATTACCCGTCCGGCATCAGCGAGCGCACGCGCCGGTTCGCGGCCCTCCTGGAAACGGGCGGCATCCGCTGCAACCTGACGGAAGACGTCTCCACCGCCCGCTGGCACAAATGCATGTGGAACGGCGTGTTCAACCCGATCTCGGTGCTGGGCAACGCGCTGGATACCGGACATATCCTCGGCGGCGCCGAGGGAGACGCCCTCGTCAGGCGCGCCATGCAGGAAGTCGCGGCAATCGCGGCGGCCACCGGACATCCGCTGCCCGACGAACTGCCCAGCCAGCTCGTCGAGGGCACGCGCAAGGCACCGGCCTACAAGACCAGCATGGCGCTCGACTACGAAAACCGGCGTCCGATGGAAACCGAGGTCATCCTCGGCAACGCGGTACGCGCCGGCCGCCGGGAAGGCGTCGCCATCCCGGTGCTGGAAAGCCTTTATGCGTTGATGAAGATGGTCGAGCGCAAGCTGGAGTCCGAGGCCGCCTCGACCAGCGTCTAATCCCTGAACTCCGTCAGCCGCAGCGCCGGCGCCGGGCCGGAGATGCCCGGCAGGCTGTCGAACCGGTCGCGCATCAGCTTGTCCAGCATGGCGATGCGGGTCGACGGGGCGGGATGCGTGCGGAAAAGCAGCGAGAATTCGCCGTCGCCGGGATTCTGTGCCTGCACGGTCTGTAGCACCGCCGGCAATCCGTAGGCATCGTACCCGGCGCGTGCGGCGATCACCACGCCCAGACGGTCGGCCTCGAGCTCATCCTCCTTGTCGAGGCCGCTGGTGTACAGCTTGCGGCCGGCGTTCAACAGCGCATTGCGCGCTTCCGGATGCGGGCTGCCGGAACCCTTGTTTGCGGCGCTCAGGAAGTCGCCCAGCAATGCCATGCCTGCATTTTTCTGCACTGCCCGCAGGTGATGCTTCTTCAATACATGCGCGATTTCGTGTGCCAGCACGCCGGCGAGCTCCGCCTCGTTGCGCATGCGCGCCACCAAGCCCCTGGTCACGAACACATAGCCGCCGGGCGCGGCGAAGGCATTGAAGCCGGGATCGTCCAGCACGCCGAAGGTCCACGGCAGATCGGGCCGTTCCGTCTGCAGCGCCAGCCATCGCCCAAGCACATTCACGTAGCGCTGCAGCGCGGGATCCGGTGCGAGCGGCTTGGCGCCGACCAGCGTTGCGGCAAATTCCTGGCCGATGCGGATTTCCTCGGCTTCGGCCGTCTCCCGCGATGCCTTGTTCAGGTTGCTCACCGCGTTGCCGAGATTGATGTTGCCCAGCTTGTTGCTCAACTTGTCGAGCCCCGGCAGCTGGAACGGCAGCTGCGCCGACGCGCTGCAGCTGGCTCCGGCCAGCAGCAGCGCCGCCAGGGTTTTGCGGATAGTCTGCATCTCAGCCCCCTTCCATGGTGCGTTCGCCGGACCGCGCCGGCTCGCCAAATTCGTCAACCTTTGCCGGCACCAGATTGCCTCGCCGCGCAAAATCCTGCGCCGCATTGCGGTCGGCGCGGAAGCGCTGGGCTTTTTCCAGTTCCGCCGGATTGGCCTGGGCACGCTGCAGGTCTTCTTCAGACAGGCCGCGTACGCCTGTCGTCACTGTCGCCGTATTCGTGCTGCGTCCCGCGGAAAGCAGGCTGCCGACCGCCCCCAGTGCACCGCTCCCCGGCGCGGGCTGCGCCGCGGCGCTTTCTGGCTTCAGGCTCAGCATCCTGACCCAGCCGCTGTGTCCGGCGGCAGTCTTGACCTGGCTCCAGGCGCCCCTGCGGCCCAGCACCTCCACGCGCGCGCTTTCAGGAAGGCTGGCGACCACTGCAGAATCGGACTGCGGTTGCGCCTGCAGATCAATCGCCTTCATCGTCAATGCGGACTCCGCTTGCGCGGCACCGGCCGCCAGCAGGAGCATGAGCACCCATGGCGCTGCTCTTCTCATGTTGTTCCCCTTGGTTCGTATAGTTCCACCCGCTCCGTCCGCCCCTTGACATCGTGGGCGCCGCGCGGCGCGAATGTGCAGGCGGTTCCCTGCAGCTTAGCCGCCTGCATGGTTTCGCGCGTGACCAGGATGCGTGCCACGCCCTTGGTCAGACCTTCCACCCGGCTGGCGAGATTGACGGTATCGCCGATCGCGGTGTATTCGAGTTTTTTCTGTGCGCCGATGAAGCCGACGACCGCGGGTCCGCTATGAATGCCGATACCGACATCGAAATCCCCGACATCGGAGCCGTCTTCGAGCAGCATCTGCCGGAACTCCAGCAGCACCTGTTCCATCTCCAGTGCAGCAGCGACGGCTTGCGCGGCGTGGCGGTCATCGTCGACCGGCGCTCCCCAGAACGCCATGATGCAGTCGCCGATGAACTTGTCCAGCGTGCCGCCGTGCCGGAACACGACATCCACCTGCCGTTCGAAATAGCGGTTCAGCAGCGTGACGACTTCCTGCGGCGAACGCTTTTCCGACAAGCTGGTGAAGCCGCGTATATCCGAAAACAATACCGTGATCTCGCGCGTGCGGCCGGACAGGCTTTCCACCGTCTCGCCCTGCTCCACGATCTGCCGGACCACGCCTGGATTGAGGAAGCGCCGAAACAGCGCCACCGCCTGCTCGCGGCTGCGCCGCTCTCTCAGATAGCCCGCAAGTGCGGCGCAGCCGAACCATGCCCACGCGAACAGCAGCGGCGTCGCGACCGGCAGCAGCAGGTTTTGAGAGAGGAAATGATCCGCCGCCGCCAGCGCGCCGCCGGTCGCGGCCAGCAGCGCCACGCCCATTCCGAGCGGATGGATGGCGCGGACGAAACCGTACGCAAGCAGGCAAAGCAGCACCGCGCCGAAGAGAAACGGACCTGCCGGGCCGGCCGTGCGCACGCTGCGTCCGGTCAGCAGATTGTCGAGCGCTACGGCGAGCACATCGACACCGGGCTGGCCGGCGCCAAGCGGGGTGAGATGATGATCGAACGATCCCGCCGCCGACGATCCGACAACGACGATCTTGTCGCGGAACAGCCGGTCAAGCGCATGCACCTCGTCCGGCCCCAAGGCAGGCCGCTGTTCGGTGAGCAGCCGATACAGTTCTCCGTAGGGAAGTCGCCGGTGTCCCTGTTGAGGCCAGCGCATCAGAAAGTCGGCGCCTTCAGGCAAGGGAGCCTTCAGCACTGCCGCGACGCGAGCCGGCAAGGATGGCAGGCTGACGCCGCCAAGCTCCGAACGAAGGCGGTAACGGCGCAGGACTCCATCGGCATCCTCCATGCTGTTGATCAGCCCCAGGCGCCATGCCGGCTGATCGATGGCAAGCGGCAGCTGAATCGCGGCGCCCTGCTTGCCTGCGCCCTCGGAAGCGGCCACATTCGGAGCCTGCGGCTGCTCGAGGCCAAATGCGGGCAGCAGCTCGGATAGCGCGATTCCTCTCGCATCCATTGTTGCCAGCCGCACTGCCGACAGATAGACATGCGGATGGCGACTCACGCTCTCGGAAAGCCGCGCATCGCTCTTCGGCCGTCGGGTATCTTTCTCGGAAAATGCGATATCGAAGACAATGCCGCGCGGTGCAAATTCGGCAAGCGCATCGATCAGGTCGGCATGAATCTCCCGCGGCCACGCCCACAGGCCCGCGTATTCCTGCATGACCTGCATGCTGGCGTCATCGATGTCGATGATGACTATCGACGAATCGGCGGCAAATGCGTGCGCATGCCGGCGCATGTAGATATCGCCTAGGCGGGCTTCGGCGGTGGCAAAGAGGCGCAGGGCAAACAGTTCGCACGCCAGCACCAAGAGGAATACCAGCGTGAGGAGGAGATGGACGCGTGTCGGCGACGCGCTCAATGGGCGTTTTTTCGCGGACGACAGGATCGAGTGCATGCGGCGGCGCCTCCTGTGACGCACAATTGCCAATATTGATATTAAGCAATATTAGCTGGAAGCCGCGTCGAGGTGCAACCTGCTGAATAGACAAACGCCCCGGCACATGACTGCACCGGGGCGTCTGGGTATCTGATACCAATCCCAAGGAATAACATGTCATGAGATCGCGTCTTTTTCCGCCTGGCGGCGTTGTGCTCGTCATCCATAGCCCCGCGATGGATTCCTCTCACGCCTTGCCAAACAAAAAAATTCATCGTTCTCATCTGGCACGTTATACCTTGGGATTGGTATGAGAAAACCGGTCTGCGCCGATTCTCGGCAGTATGCTATTTGAACTCGCCTTCGCGCAGCCACTTGGTGGCTACATACTTGATGCCGCGTTCGACCGGCTCGCCGGCATGCAAGGTGTTGTGATCGACTTCGCCCGCTGCATTGGTATTAGCAAAATAGACCGCGCAGCCTTTTTTAGGCTGGACCTGCAGGCCGATCTTGGGGAAGGACGTCCCTCCGCCCTCTTCCACATCGCTCAGGTACATGACGATGGTGGCAACGCGCTGGCCGCCGCGCTCCAGATGCTTTCGCGGTCCGGCCACATTCGGATCGAACCAGTCGAAATGAGGGCGGTATTCATTGCTCTTTTCATAACTGAGCACCTGCAGGCCTTCTCCGTTTTCCACCGGCCAGTGGATCAGAGCGGCAAGCCGGTTCTCTATACGGGATACCAGTTCGGTCTCGCCCCGCTGAAGCATGGCGCCGCGGCTGGTGCGGTGGGTATGGATCTGCGTTGCGCCGTCAGCCTCGCCCACCACGCCGGAACGTTCCAGACGCTGCTGCGTGTAGGCGATCAGCGCATCGCACTCCTCATCGCTGAGCACATTGCCGAACAGGACAACCTCGGGCGACTGCATGCGGAACAGGACATTGATGGATCGATCCGCAGCCTGAACGGTATTCGAATTCGCATCGATACGAGGATGAGGGCGCATTGCCTGTCTGGCAACAGGCTGTCCCGATGCTTCCGCGATTGCCAAACGGGCAAGATCCATCTTGAAATGGCCGTCGCGTACCATGACTGCCGCCATGCCTTCGGGCTCACACCCGCGAGCAACGTTTTCCTTGACCCATGCCTGCCATTCGACGGGCAGGCTTGCCAGAAAAGAAAGGTTGGAAAGTGGCGTATTCATCATGATGCTGGTTCCCGTACTGGTGCCGATGCTGATGGCGTGAGCAAAGTTGCAAAACCGCGGCTTTCCGCAGGTCATTCATTTCTTTGGTGCAAGTCAACGCAAAAGGTTCCTCAACAATACGGAGTATGCATAGCGGCTGCGGAATTGCCTATCAGAACACGGATGAAAAATGTATTGGCAAAGGCACTACCTGGCGTAAGAAGATTCCTATAGCCAATGAATGCCTGAGGCGAGAAATGAGTCATCCCGCAGCCGGGCCGGGTGATCCGATGGGATCGAATCTACGACGTCACCGAGTTGACGCTTCCCACGGACGGCAGATACGCCAGGCGGAGGCCCAGTCTTCCGGCATGACCAGGGAAAATGCGCCGACATCGGCCACGCGATTGCCCAGGCCCGTGTCGACGATCGCGACGCCCTCGGTCAGGGCCGGCATGCGGGATTGGATTTCGGCTTCGACATGGGGCTGGAGCCAGTCGCCGTGGTGCTGCCAGACACTGCCGCCGATGACGAACGTTTTCATGTCGAGCGTCACGGCCAGGTTGTACAGCGCGCGCCCAAGATAGCCGGCTGCTTCAAGCACTGCGGAGCGCGCTTCGGAATTGCCGGCACGTGCGGATTCGAACAGTTCCGATGCCGGCACCTGCAGGCGATTGGCAATGTTGCGGCCGGATATCAGTCCCTCGAGGTCGCCGCGGTTGCCGCAGCCGCAGACGGCGTCCTCGCGCTCGGCCATGAGCATATGGCCCGCATGTCCGGCATTGCCCTGCTTGCCGCGCAACAGCCTGCCGTCGACGCACAGACCAAAACCCACGCCGGTGCTCCAAGTGACATAAGCGCAGTTCGGCTCATCCTGCACGGCGCCGAACATGCGCTCGCCGGCCAGCGCCGCGATGCAATCGTTTTCAATGACGACGGTGGCAAAGCGCTCGCAGAGAACCTTCTCCAGAGGAATCAGCATCCAGTCGTTCGGCAGGTCGGAAGCGCCGCTCCTGCCGCCGCAGATATTGGGCGTCGACAGGCACAGCATGCCTTCGCTACGGACAAAGGGTCCGCAAGAGGCAACGCCGAGAGTAGTGATCCTGTTCGCATCAATGCCTGCTTCGGCACATGCCCGCTCGATCAAGGCGATCCCCTGCTCGGGAACGGCACGATTCGTCCCGCTTTTGGGAGTCGGGGCCGATACGGATGCAAGAATGCGTTCCCGGTTCGCCACATTGACGGCCATCTTGGTGCCGCCGACATCGAGTGCAGCGAGGTATTCGGAATGCATTCTGTCTCCTTGTCTGTCAACCCTGGAATGATTCGCTACCGGCCCGAACCGGTGCATTGATTTACTCGACTGCGGAAGCCCTACTCACACCTGTGCGCAGTGGCGGCTGAATCCATTACGGCTGTGCTTGGCTATTCGAACTCGCCCGCATCCAGTTGCTTGCCTGCGCCGCCTGCAGCCGTTCGATCAGTTCTTCCAGCAGGCGCTCCACGTCGTGCTGGTGCGGAACGAAGAAGTCGGCGGAACTGTCGTCCGAAGTTTCGACGCGGATGGAAAGAATGTCCGGCCGGCGCATGCTGAACACGTCTTCGTCCGTCACGTCGTCACCGACATAGAGAGCGGAGTTCGCGCCGGACAGTTCCATCAGCCGCAAGAGCGCGGTGCCCTTGTGGCAGCGATCCTGTACCAGTAGGTTGTAGACGAACTTGCCGCCGACGATGCGCGGTTGCAGTTCCAGACTCGCAAACAGGCCTTCGAGTGCAGCGGCGCTGCTGGCGGGATCTTTCGCATGCCGGTAGTGTAGGGATAGTGAAAAACGCTTGTCCTCGAGTTGGATGCCGGGGTCCCATCCCGGTTGGCTCAAGGCCAGATCGATCCGGCGCCGCCACGCGGCGCAGGCCTGCTCGTGCTTTGCCGCGAGGTCTTCCCAGCCGGGCACGCCCTGCAGTCCGTGATTGCCGACCAGGAAATCAGGCCGGAAGCCGATGCGCCGGCTGATGTCTTCCACGGACCGGCCGGTGACGACCGCGATTGGCGCATGCTGCGCGACGCGTTCCAGGAGGCTGCGGATATTGTCAGGCAGGCGGGCATCTTCCGGCACAGGCACGATGGGTGACAAGGTCCCGTCGAAATCGAAGGCGCACAGGATTCGCCCGCGCGCGTGTTGCTCAAGGCGCTGCGCGCCTTCGTCGGAAAACAGAGGTTTCATGGCTACACCACGCGGCGCAAGGATTTCCGGCTGTGCGACCGGATTTTGGTGACGACGCGCTCACGCTGCCGCAGACGCGCCGCATCGAGCAGCATGCGGCCTGCCCAGCGGTAGATATTGAAATCCTTGACCAGGGAACGCATGCTGCGCATGCGCTCGCACTGTTCGATCTCCGGCATGGTGACCGCACGGTAGAGCGCATCCGCGCTTTGCTCGATATGGTAGGGATTGACGACTAGCGCTTCCGGCAGTTCGCGCGCCGCACCGGTGAACTGGCTGAGCACGAGCACGCCGCGATCGTCGTAGCGCGAGGCAATGAATTCCTTCGCAACCAGATTCATGCCGTCGTGGAGGCTGGTCACCAGGCAGACTTCGGCAGCGCGGTAATAGCGGGTCACCTGTTCGCTTCCGTGATGCTCGGCCTTGAGAATGATGGGCAGATAATTGCCGTTGCCGAAGCGGTTGTTGATGCGCTGTACCAGTGCCTTCACGCGTGCTTCGAAGTTCTGGTATTCGTCGAGCGAGGATCGCGTCGGCGCAGCGATCTGGATCATGCTGAAACGACCGACCAGGTTGGGGTGCAACTCCAGCATGCGCTCGACTGCCTGGAAGCGTTCGATGATGCCTTTGGTGTAATCGAGCCTGTCCACGCCCACGGCCAGCAGGTGGTCGTGCGACATGCCATGCTCCGCCCGCACGCTGGAACGGCACTCCGCCACTGTCGGCAGGTTGGCATCGCCGTCCGGCCACGCGATCGATATCGGATAGTCTTCGACCTGGGTCAGCTTGCCGCCGAAGGAGATGGTGCCGGACTCGTGTTCGATGCGGGTCTCCAGGTAGCGGTCGACGGTTTCGAGGAAATTCTTGCAGTGGAACGGCGTATGGAAACCGAGGATGGTGCTTCCCAGCAGGCCGTCGAGCAGTTCCTCCCGCCACGGGCAGATGCCGAAGGATTCGGAGTTCGGCCATGGAATGTGCCAGAAGGTGATGATGGTCGCCTTGGGAAGCTGTTCACGCACCATGCGCGGCAGCAATGCAAAGTGATAGTCCTGGACCAGTACTACCGGATCGTCGGTGCGCGCTTCCCTTACCACCGCGTCGGCAAAGCGCTGGTTGACCGCCTCATACTGTTCCCAGTCGGACGAGCGGAATACCGGCCGCACATGCGCGATATGGCACAGCGGCCAGAGGCCTTCGTTGGCAAAGCCATAGTAATAGCCCTGCTCCTCCTCCTTCGTCAGCCAAACCCGGCGCAGCGTATAGCTGGGGTTGGATGGCGGCACCGCCACGCGGTCGTTGCTGTCGACAGTTTCCTTGTCGGCCGAACCGCTTCCGTGCGCGATCCAGGTGCCGGAGCAAGCCCGCATCACCGGCTCGACCGCCGTGATCAGTCCGCTGGCCGGCCGCTGCACTTCGATGCCGTTGCGTGTCTTCGTATGGAGATAAGGTTCGCGGTTGGACACGACGAGCACTTCATCGCCGGACAATTCCTCATGCAGCAAGGTGCGAAGTTTTTCCGGCGTCCACAGATGCGCGGCATCGTCGCGTGTCTGACGCTCGACATTGAGTTCATGCAGCAGCGCGCGCAGTTCGCCTTCCAGGGGCCGAATTTCGGGCGACGTCGATAGCCGCGGCGCATGTCCGCCCGACTCGTCATCGCCTTCCCCGCGAAGAATGCTCTTGACCGAGGCGATCCAGTCGCGCCAGCTCAGATGTGCGACGAACACGGTGATCATTGAAATCACGAGCGCCATCAAGGCAAACAGCAGGAGGACGTACTTGCGGGTATCGGCGCTTCGCCTCTCAATGAAGCTCATGTCATGCACGAGAATGAGCTTGCCGAGATGCTGGCCTTCGGATTCAAGCCGGCTGTCGGAAACATGCAGCGGGCCTTGCGGGAAATTGACGAGGGAATCTTTGCCGGTTGCATTGTCCAGCCCAAGCCGGCAACCAAGAGTTTGCGGATACGTGGAAGTCTTGTAAAGGACGGTGCCAGCGGGATCGCAGAAAGCGATGGCGTACAGTCTCTGGTCCCGCAGCGCACGTTCGAACAACTGGTTGATTCGCCGTTCCGCCTTCTCGGGCACATAATCCCGCAGCGGTTCCTGCAGTGCATTGGCAAGAGCTTGAGACTTGGTATCCAGATCCCTGACGAACCAGCGCACGGTCAGGTTATCCACAAGGGGCACGACAGCGTAGGCAAAGAGCCCAAGTACCAGTGCAAGCGGCAAAACGAAACGGAGCGAAAGGCGGAATAGTCTTGTCGGCATAAACCCTTCCAAAAGCACCCGCACGGCAAGCAGCAACAGCACTTGGAAGCATGCCTGGCGGCACTTCCTGGCCTAATGCTCTGCAGCACCGCAGCACGATAAGGATGCCCGGATTGGCAGGCGCGATTTTAATTATGTGCGATTTTAAAGATCACGTTGCGGCGCGATAGTTCCAGTATTTGCGCTGAACCAATCCATGGAAAAGCGTTGTGATTCGGGTCAACCCATAATGTTTGAAGGTGTGAGACGACGATGAAATGACGAGAGGAAAGTCATGCGCCTGCGATTCTGTTCTGCTTCTTACGCAGCACAAAGTAACTTAGCGTATCGCGTAGCCCCCATGTGAAGCTGAGCACCGACAATGCGGACAGTAACCAGGTGAGCATGCCGTGATGAATCAACTGCATGCCTGATGGCATACGGCCCCAATCAATCAGCTGTGGAACGAGAAGTGCCGTGTAGGCGCCGAGGTTGATGAAAAGTATGGTATGAAGCGCCCGCTCGATCAACGGCAGGCGCCGGGTTCTTTCTTCGAGAAGCGTATCGGCAAAGGAAACCAAATATTCAGCTGCGATGATGAGCCCCAGGACGAGAGCCATCGCGCCGTGCCACTCGAACCAGGCCAGACCGCCGAAGATGGCGGCAAAGATGAACTCGCGCACGCCGTGCAGGGCCTCTTCGGTTTTGGCCCCCAAGCGTTCCGGCAGACGCTCGATCAACTCATGGTTCAGGATCACGTCCAGTCCGCCGATCAGTCCGTGAAAGACGAGAAGACACAATACCGCAGTCATCATTCTCCAGATTTAGCCCACAGCCATACACGCGTTTGAAGCCTGAGGCCGCAACGCTGCCTTGTAATGCTCAGTATCCTTGCAAGCACGATGCATCAAGAATTCCGGCCGCATGGAAGCGGCCGGAAAGCGGGGTAGACGTCGAAGGCGGGCTTCATACTTGCCCGCCCGTGCACGCCTGCAAATGCCTTAACGTGAACCGGAGCTGCTGCCGCCCGATGTACCGCTGCTGCCGGAGCCCATGCTGCCGGAAGAACCGGAGCTGCCCGACGAGCCGCCCATGCTGCCGGATGAGCCGGAGCTGCCGGAAGAACCGGAACCGCTGCTGGGATAGGTGGTTGTGGTGCCGGAAGAACCGGAAGATCCGCTGCCGGAGCCCATGCTGCTGGAACCGCTGGAGCCGCTGCTTCCCGAACCAGAGCTCATGCCGCTGGAGCCGCCGCTGGTTCCGGTGCTGCCGCTGCCCATGCTTCCCGATCCGCTGCTGCCGGAGCCGCTTGAACCGCTGCCGCTCGAACCGGTGGAACCACTGGAACCGCTAGTATCGCTGCTGCCGGAACCGCCGGAGCCCATGCCGCTAGAGCCGCTGGAACCCGACGAGTCCGACGAGCCCGACGTACCGCTTGATCCCGAGCTCATGCCGCTGGAACCCGATGAACCGGAGCCGGAGCTCATGCCGCTCGATCCGGAAGACCCCGAAGTGCCGCTTGAACCCGAACTCATGCCGCTCGATCCGCTTGAGCCGCCCGAACTACCCGATCCGCTGCTCATCCCCGAGCTGGGGCTGGATGATGAACCGGAAGATGAACCGGTTTGTGCAACGGCGATGCCGGCTGCGCTCAACAGGGAGATGATCAACGCGATGGACTGTTTCTTCATGCTGCCTCCTTACAAATTCAATGAATGGATTGCTTCGGATGGAATGCTTCAGCAAATTGCGGAAGGTAAGCATTTAGACTGTCAACTTGTCATCGGTTCTCTGTTTTCCGCATAAAGATCGTCAGCTTTTGCAAGCAGATGAAACAAACCTGTGTGTATGTATGCTGCCTTACGAAGGCTGCATTAATGCATGGAAAGTGTGGGATTGCTCTTTAGAAGTGCATCGAGTTCATCTATCGGTATCGGCATGCTGAACAGGAAGCCCTGCATTTCATCGCAGCCGTTCTCCTTGAGAAAAGCAAGTTGTTCGCGATTCGATACGCCTTCAGCGATGACGCTCATGCCCAGACTGTGTCCAAGGGAAATGACGGCACGGGCAATGATGGCGTCGTTGGGATCGGCACCGATGTCGCGCACGAAGGACTGGTCTATCTTCAAGCGATCTACGGGGAAACGCTGCAGGTGGCTGAGGCTGGAATAACCGGTGCCGAAGTCGTCGATTGCGATGCGCAGACCCATCGCCTTCAGGTGCCCAAGGACCTCGATGGCCTCATCCGGGTTCTGCATGACTAGGCTTTCGGTCAGCTCAAGTTCAAGCAGGCCGGGATCAAGCCCGGTCGTCACCAGTGCATCGCCGACCATGTGCACCAGCGTTTCCGGGTTGAACTGGCGTGCCGAAATGTTGACGGCCACGCGCAGCGGCGGCAGGCCGGCCTGCTGCAATTGCTTGTTCTGGGCGCACGCGGTGTAGAGCACCCACTCGCCGATAGGAACGATCAGCCCCGTCTCCTCGGCAAGCGGAATGAAGGTGGCCGGCGAAACCGTGCTTCCAGCCGAGGGCTTCCAGCGCAGCAGCGCCTCGACGCCGACGATGCGTCCGCTCTTCAGATCCACCTTGGGCTGGTAATGCAGGACGAATTCATTCTTCAGCAAGGCTTGGCGCAGCCGTGATTCCAGCGACAGTCTTTCGGTCACGCGCTGGTTCATCGCCGGCGTATAGAACTGGAAATTATTGCGTCCCTTCTCCTTGGCGCGATACATGGCCGTATCGGCGTTCTTGAGCAGCGTATCGACGTCACCGCCATCCTTGGGATAGAAACTTAGCCCGATGCTGCAACTCACGAACAGCTTGTGGCCTTCGACCAGAAAAGGCAGTTCCACGGTGCGGAGTATGCGGTTCATGAGCATGGCGATGGTCTTCTCGTCTTTTTCGCCGATGATCACGAAGGCAAATTCATCGCCGCCGTAGCGCGCCACCGTGTCCTGCTCGCGCAGACATGCAAGCAGGCGTTTGGCAACTTGCTTGAGCAGTTCGTCGCCGACATTGTGGCCCAGGCTGTCGTTGATGAACTTGAAGTTGTCGAGGTCCATGAAGCCGACCGTCACCCATTCATCATGCCTCTCGGCAGTCGCAATGCTGTGCCGTATTCTGTCCTTGAGGACATTGCGGTTGGCCAGCGCAGTGAGCGCGTCGAAGTTGGCATGCCGTTCGAGTTCGTATTCATAGTGCTTGATGGCGCTGATGTCGTTGAGCACGCCGACAAAATGCGTCACCTCGCCGTCCTGGCCGCGCACCGGAGCGATATGCACGTCATTCCAGAACATCTCGCCATCCTTGCGGTAGTTGCGCAGCAAGGCGGAGCTTTCCTCCCTTGCGGCAATCGCCTCGCGAATCGCGGCAATGCCTGCCTGCTCGCGGTCGTCCGATTGCAGGAAGCGGCAATTCCTGCCCAGGGTTTCCCTGATCGGATAGCCGGTCATGCGTTCGAAAGCGGGATTGGCGTATTCGATGTTGCCCTCGAGATCGGTGATGATGATGGCGTTGACGCTGGCCTGTATCGCGCGGTTGCGCAGGCGCAGGCTTTCCTCGGCCGAGCGCCGTTCCGTGATGTCGACGCCCATGCCGGAGACGCATTGCCGGCCGTTGAATTCGATACGCACTCCGGTAAACAGATATGGAATATGCTTGCCGCCCTTGGTGAGCAGGTTGGCCTCCACACTGGCGCTTCCATGAGTGAACGCACGCAGGATGCGCTGCTCGACGAGGTCCTTTTCCTGCTGCGTGGAGAAGAAATCGAGCGGCTGGAGCTGCCGGATTTCATCCTGCGAGTAACCGGTGATGAGCTCGAAATTGCGGTTCCAGCGCAGGAAATGCCCTTCCCTGTCGTAAAGGTAAAAGATGCCCGGAAGACTGTCGATGATCGCCTGCGAGCCGCGCGCTTCGCTGCTGTGCTGCTCGATCTGGCTCGACAGCCTGGCATTCAGCCTGAGCAGTTCGGATGTTCTTTCCGCCACTTTCTTTTCAAGTTCGCGGTTCGACAGGCGGAGCAGTTCATCCGACCGGTTCAGCTCACGCAACACCCCGCTCAGGCGCCGAACGGTCCGGCGCAGTTCGATCTGGGCGACGACCTGCCGGCTCAGTACCTCGAGCAACTGCTGCTGACCGGTGTCGAGCGTCCGAGGCACGGTATCGAGCACGGCGAGCGAGCCGATGGCCGTGCCGTTGCTCATTACGAGCGGTGCGCCTGCATAGAATCGAATGTGAGGCGGACCTGTGACCAGCGGATTTTCCGCGAAGCGGGGGTGTGCATGCGCATCCCCGATCAATGTGAACGCCTTGCGTTCGACGGTCAGCCCGCAAAACGCGATTTCCCTCGGCGTGCTTTCCAGTGCCACGCCCACCCTCGACTTGAACCACTGCCGCCGTTCGTCGAGCAATGACACCACTGCCATCGGCGTGTCGCACAACTTCGCGGCCAGCGTCGTGATTTCGTCGAACGCCTGCTCGGGCCCGGTATCGAAAAGTCCGTCCCTGTCGAATGTCGGATCTGGCGTATGCATGTCCATCATGCCGGTCGCTGTCTCTTCATGGGCCGTCTGCATGCAAGCCGGCACCAGTGCGGGCTGCGCGGGGCAAGGCCGCGGGCGCAGCATCCAGATTAAACATACTACAGTTTGACAAGCGGGAGCAGGAAGATTGCAATGAACTCCAGCCAGATCAATCAGTATGTCGCCGGCAGATACCGCAGGTACAACAGATGCATGACGACCAACCCCAAGCGGGCCGGTTGCGCCTCGTCAACGCCAGTTTCATCTCTTGCCTTTGTGCACTCCAGCGCGCGGTTCCACGGGTATACTCAAGACATGCCGCATTCGTGCATACCGATCGCGCGTCACGGCATGGTATGGCTTTGGATTGGTATAAGCTAGCCGAACCTGCATGGGAATTGCAGCCTCATACGAAAGAAGAGAATCTCCACTTATGCAAAACTACGTCGTCGATACCCAGATCTCCCCGGAAGGCCGCCTGGAGATTCTGTCCAAGGCCGAAGTCGCGCGTCTGCTCGATAACAGCCAGGGCGGCCTGTATTCCATATTCCGCAATTGCTCACTGGCGGTACTGAACTGCGGCAGCCCGCTTGACGACGGCAAGGAACTGCTCGAACGCTACAAGGATTTCGACATCAGCATCATCCAGCGCGAACGCGGCATCAAGCTCGACATCAAGAGTGCGCCGGCCAATGCCTTTGTCGACGGCAAGATGATCAAGGGCATCCACGAGCATCTGTTCGCGGTATTGCGCGACGTGGTGTTCGTCAATGACGAGATCATCGACAATCCCAGCTTCGACCTTGCCTCTTCGGAAGGCGTCACCGACGCGGTCTTTCACATCCTGCGCAACGCCGGCGTGCTGCGGCCGATGAACAATCCCAATCTGGTCGTCTGCTGGGGCGGCCATTCGATATCCCGCGAAGAATACGACTACACGAAGAAGGTCGGGTACGAACTCGGCCTGCGGGCGCTGGACATCTGCACCGGCTGCGGTCCCGGCGCAATGAAGGGTCCGATGAAAGGCGCGACCATTGCCCACTCCAAGCAGCGCATCAGCAACGGACGCTATCTCGGCCTGACGGAACCCGGCATCATTGCGGCGGAATCGCCGAATCCCATCGTCAACGATCTCGTCATCATGCCGGACATCGAAAAGCGCCTGGAAGCCTTCGTGCGCACCGGCCATGGCATCGTCGTCTTTCCCGGCGGCGCGGGAACGGCGGAAGAGATTCTTTACATCCTCGGCATCCTGCTGCATCCGGACAACGCCGCACTGCCCTTCCCCCTGATCTTCACCGGACCGGAAAACTCGCGCGAGTACTTCACGCAGATCGATCACTTCATCGGCCTGACCCTCGGCGCCGAAGCGCAGCGCCGCTACAAGATCATCATCGATGATCCGGTACTCGTGGCCCAGGAAATGCAGAGCGGCATCAAGGAAGTGCGTGAATTCCGCAAGTCGCGCAGCGACGCCTATTACTTCAACTGGCTGCTGAAGATCGATCCGGAATTCCAGCGTCCGTTCCGGCCCACGCATGAAAACATGCGCAACCTGCGCCTGGACAAGACGCAGGAGACTCATCAGCTGGCGGCCAATCTCAGGCGCGCCTTCTCCGGCGTCGTGGCGGGCAATGTCAAGGACCAGGGCATCCGGGCGATCGAGGAGCATGGCGTGTTCGAGATTCGCGGCGACCGCAGCATCATGGAGCCGATGGATGCGCTGCTGGCGTCTTTCGTTGCCCAGCACCGGATGAAATTGCCGGGCACGAAATACAATCCCTGCTACCGCATCGTGAAGTAATCTGCTCGTACGGCAGGCCGGCATGCCAGCCTGCCGACCTGTGGATTGCCGTTAAGACGCTGCCAGCCTGTCCGCCCCGAACAGCAGGGACTCGACAGCACGCTCGAAGGCAGGCGCATATTCGAGAGGCAGTACGGTTTCCTTGCGCAAGGCTTCCAGCAGAGCAGCGAAGCCGAACAGCACCAGTTCGCCCCGTTCGCCGTCCCGCCTGAACAGATAGAGTGAACGATGCGAGCTGACCCAGACCAGCTGCGCATTTTCCGGTTGAGGTCCGGCAAGCTGTACCCGCGTGCCGATCGAATAGCTCTGCGAGAGAAAGTCCAGATCTTCCTTGCCAACGCCACCGGCGCTGCGTTCGGTTCTCAGCTCCGCCTTGAGCTTGCGGCTTGCGAGCATGTCTTCGACGATGCTGTCTCGCACCCGGGGCGGTTCGGGCATCGTCCACGTTGCCTGGTCCCAGCTGAGCACGATGCGCGCGAATTGCCGGCGCAGTTCGTCCAGCGAATATCGCCTCGCCTGCTGCGCCTGTTTAGCCGAATTCGCTCCGCGCAGGATGCGGGTATGCATCTCGACCAGCACATCAAGAATTTCCCTGGTCTCTTCCTCCGGCAGCTGGATCAGCACGAACGCTTCGCGCAGCCCCTTGACCAGTCCCGGAAGCATGCGCATCAATGCAGTTCTGTCCTCCGGTGTCTGTTTTTCCTGGATGCTCCAGATCAATTCCGGAAGCATGCCCCGATAGCGCTGCACCAGGCTGTCGGCGGCGCCGAATGCCCTGTCCGCCTCGCCATCGCGGCGTGCGGCAAGCATCAGCACATGCGGCCATGTGCGCAGGAGAAAATCCGAGACGCGCTTGTCGACACTCAGGGGCGGCAAGACCTCGCAAAGCATGTTCATTGCATTGGCCAGCAGAACGCTGCAGCGTTCCGCAGACTCCACCGCATCGATCGCCTGCGCGGCGTAACGATCGTCCTGACGGACGGACTCCAGCAGGAAGCGTTCAAACGCGGCGAGGCTGTCTTCGAAGATGCCGGTATCAGTGGTGAAGCCGTTCAGGATTTCCGTTGCCAGGCGCTCGATTTCCGCCTTCAGGCGCCGGCCGTCTGCGTCCTCGGGATCGACACCCGCTGCCGCGGAACTGATGCGGTTGAGCAGCGTGCGTGCAGGATGTCCTTCATCATGCAGCAGTTCCGGCTCCATGACGGCCGCCTTGATGATGGGAATCTGCAGCCTGGCGATCTGCTGCCTGAGGCTTGCGGGAATCTGCCGGTCTTCCAGGATGATGTCGAACAGCAGGCCGACCACATCAACCACCATGCGCTCCATCACCGACGCCTTTTGCAGCTCCAGCCGTTCGCGCAAGTCGGCTACCGAATTGCGGCCGTCTCCCTCGCCGGCGGTAGCAGAAGCTGCCTGCTGCTGGCAGGCATCGAGCCGCGCCAGGAGCGGATTCACGGTCTGTACCGAGTTCGTCCTGATTTGCGCACTGTCGCTTCCCGGCGGCAGAAATGAACGCTTGGGCGACAGCATCCTGTGCAGGAATTCCTGGACCGAATGCGCCTGCATCTCGGAATTGGCACGCAATGCCGCGTGTCCTGTTTCCCCTGCCTGAACGGCGGAGAGGGAGTCGAACATGCGTTTCAGCCCGGGCAGCAACTGCTGCTGCACGTTTTCGGCGCCCCGAGGATCGTAGCGCGGCGCGCCGAAGTAGCGCTGGCAGGGCGCGTGGCGGGAGCGCTGGGCCACGAACTTGCCATGCACGCCCGATGTTTCGAATACCGAGCGCAGCGAGGCATAAAAGCCCGGCAAGTGTCCCACCATCGCATCCGACAGGTGTTCGAACAGCAGCCTGACCCTGGTATCGTCGCCGGCGGACGTTTTCACCGCATCGTGGAGTGCGCGTGCCAAAAGGTAGGGACGGAAGGGATTTTCCCGTTCGCGGGCTTCGATCTGGCCATGCAGCTGTGCAATGATGACGTTCAGCCGCCCGATGCTTTCCTCGGTCGCTTCGCGCATGCGCTGGGCCAGCCGGCCGACCTCGATCTGGTGGTTGACCACCTCGTCGTCGATCAGGGTCAGTTCGGCCGCGGCCAGATTGCGCAATCCGGGGCGCAGGTCGATGAACATGGTTTGCATCGCCCGCTCGAGGCTGGCCTTGTACTGCGCGTCGATGCGGCGCAGGAAGATGCTGCTGTCTTCGCGGATATACTGGCGCACCGCTTTCAGTGCCGCCTGTTCGCCTCCGGAGCGCGACTGCAGCAGGCGTTCGCCGATCACCCGGTCCGCATCCTGGAGCGCCTGCTGAACCAGCACCAGGAAGCCGGTTTCCGCCCGGCTCTGGGCAGCAAGGATCAAACGCTTGTATTCGGTTTCAGCCATACCGACGCTTCCGGAAACGCAATGGCCTCTAGTTTATGCGGAAATGCCGTACGGCATCACCCGAAATACCGCAAACATTACAGCTTTGTTCGAATTCGTTCCGGAATGCAACTCGGTTTGCAGGCCGGTCAGCTTGGCGAAGGCGCCAGCAAGGCGAGCTGACCGGCATCGAGGTAGCACCATTCGCCTTCTTCAAGGCCGAGGCTGTCCAGTTCCAGCTGACCGACCATCGTGCGCCGCAGTGCCTCGCAATGGTTGCCGGCCGCGGCCAGCATACGCTTGACCTGATGATACTTGCCCTGCTCCAGCACGATTTCCAGCCGGTGTTCGTCCAGCCTGCGGCAGGATTGCGCGGCCAGGGGGGCAGGTTCGTCATGCAGTTGCACGCCTGACAACAATTGCGTCACAAGCTCGTCCGTGACAGGGGCATCGGTGGTAGCGACATACAGCTTGGGAACATGCCGCTTCGGTGATGACTGCGCATGAATGAATGCGCCATCGTCCGACATCAGCAGCAGGCCGGTGGTGTCATGGTCGAGGCGGCCGACGGGCTGCACGTCGCGCCAGGTGAATTGCTCGGGCAGCAGGGTCAGTACGCCGGGATGGCGGCTGGGCTTGCGGGAACATTCATAGCCGGGCGGCTTGTTCAGGGCGAGGTAGACATGCTCCCGGTAATCCCAGGTCTCCTCGAAGATGGTGAACGACAAGCCCTCGGTCTCGAAGGCGGTGCGGTAATCGTTAACGGTTTCCCCATTGACGGCGACTTCGCCGTCGGAAATCAGTTCGCGGCACCATTTGCGGGTGCCGAATCCCTGCGATTGCAGGATGCGGTCAAGGCTCAGTTTGCTCATGGCGGCACTGTACCAGAAGCCGGCCGGCTTCCGGCCTTCAAACCTGGATGCGGCAGAAGTTGCATCCAAAGCACTAGTGGAGTGAGTTAGGAATTTGTTGGTCAAATTTCCAAATCACTCCACTAGTCGCCTGCCTACCGGGTGACTTCAAGCCAAGCCATAGGTATCATCTCAACAACACGTTGAATTCGATTTTTCCTTTTTGTCGCATTTCAGGCGGATCCCGATGATGCCAGCGAACGCCCCGATGACAGCTGCACCCGATACCCCGCTGATCGACCTCCAGCACGCCGATTTCCTGCAGAGCGGCATTTCGCTCTGCGTCGGCGCCTGCGATAACCGGGGAATGCCTACCCTGGCCCGCGCTACCGGCTGTCGTCTGTCCGTGGACCTGCGACAGGTCACCATGTTCCTGTCGGCCACCCAGGCGTCGCCAGTGCTGCGCTGCATCCGCGAAAACGGCGCAGTCACTGCCGTCTTCAGCCGACCGTCGACGCACAAGACCTTGCAGCTCAAGGGTAGGGATGCCACAGTGGGCGGACTGCAGCCCGGCGACCTGGACGTGGTGGAAAGCTACCGCTGCAAATTCGTGCGCGAACTCGAACCGATGGGCTTCGACGAAATCCTGATCCGTTCCCTGCTCGCCGCGCCGCCGGCCGACCTTGTGGCCGTCAAGTTCACGCCGGTAGAAGCCTACTCCCAGACACCCGGTCCGAAAGCCGGCGAGCCGCTGAGAGCGCAGGCATGACGATACAGCTCGATGCCATACGCGGCTGCCTCGAAGGCGTCATTCCGGGCACTCTCGCCACCGCCTCGGCCGACGGCATGCCGAATGTCGCCTACCTGTCGCAGGTCCAGTTCGTCGACAGCGGGCATGTCGCCATGTCCTACCAGTTCTTCAACAAGACACGCCAAAACATCCTGGTCAATCCGCATGCAACGCTGGTAGTGACCCACCCCGCCACGGCCAGCCAGTACCGGCTGACCATCGAATACCTCCGCACCGAAACCTCCGGCCCCCTGTTCGAAAGCATGAAGGCCAAGCTTGCCGGCATCGCGTCGCAGACCGGCATGACCGGTGTATTCCGGCTGCTCGGAGCCGACGTGTTCCGCGTGCATGACATCCAGCAGGTGCCGGGCGAATCCATGCCCATGCCGCCGCCGCCGCGCAACCTGCTGTCGGCCCTGCGCAATGCCAGCGCACGCGTGTCGGCATGCGCCGATCTCGACGGCCTGCTGTCGGAAACGCTGGCATGCCTGCAGCAGCAGTTCGGCATCGACCACACCATGATCCTCATGCTCGACCAGCCCGGCGAACGGCTTTATACGGTGGCCAGCCGCGGTTATGAGACCTCGGGCATCGGGTCGGAAATTCCCATGGGGCAAGGTGTGATCGGCGTGGCAGCGCGCGAATGCGTACCCATACGCATCAGCCACATGACCACAGAATACGCCTACAGCCGGGCCATACGGGAGAGCGCCGAAGGTAGCGCCTGGGCATCGGCTCTCGAAATCGAGATCCCGCTTCCGGGACTGGCCGAGCCGCGCAGCCAGCTGGCCGTGCCCATCATGGCCGGCCAGGGCACTGTCGGCGTAATCTATGTGGAAAGCCTGCAGGATCTGCGCTTTACCTATGACGACGAGGATGCCCTGGTCAGCCTGGCGTGCCAGCTCGGCATGTCGATTACCCATCTGCAGAGCGTCGCGGATTGTGCCGATGAAACGCCGGCGCCGGCGTTGTCGCGGGCAGCGCCGCGACCGAACGGCAAACCGCTGCCGGTGCGGCATTTCGCAGGCAACGATTCGGTGTTTCTCGGCGATGATTACCTGATTAAGGGAGTTGCGGGGTCCATCTTCTGGAACCTGCTGCGCGACTATGCCGACAAGGGCCGTACCGAATTCACCAACCGCGAGCTGCGGCTGGATTCGCGAATCCGGCTGCCGGATGTCAGCGATAATCTCGAAGCGCGCCTGCTGCTGCTCGGCAAGCGGCTGGTGGAACGCGATGCGGCGATGCGCATCGAAAAGACTGGACGCGGACGCTTCCGGCTGCGGGTGGATTGCCCGATTTCGTTGCTGCAGGAATAGACTTTCTTATCCGCGCGCCGCACTTTTCTTAAAACTTCATTCAACAAATCTTAAATAAATCTTAAGCCCGGAAAGCGCCGGTTTTGGCGCCTGCGGCTGCAGTAGACTTCGTCCCCATTCCGAACCATCAAGGAAGGACGAACATGAACCAGACCGCAGCGCGCCGCAGCCCCCTATCCATGCTTGAAAGCATGATGCTGATCCGCGCCTATGAAGAAAAGACCGCCGAGATACAGGCATCCGGCGCTGCCGCCGGCACCTGCACGTCGGTCGGCCAGGAAGCCTCGGCGGTGGGCGTGGTGGCCGCGCTCGGCAGCGACGACCGCATCCTGACCAACCACCGCAGCGCGGGCCACCTGATTGCCCGCGGCGCCGATACCGGGCGCCTGCTGGCCGAAGTCATGGGCCGCAGTACAGGCTACTGCCGGGGCAAGAGCGGTTCTCTGCACATCTCGGCAAAAGAACTGGGCGTGGTGCTGACCTCGACCATCGTCGGCGGCGAACTCTCGCTGGCGACCGGCGTGGCGCTTTCCAAAACCATGCTCGGCGAAGCCGGGATCGTCGCCTGCTTCTTCGGCGACGGCGCAGCCTGCGAAGGCATCTTCCACGAGTCGCTCAACCTGGCCTCGGTCTGGAACCTGCCCATTCTCTACATCTGCGAAAACAACCAGTGGCAAGCCTATGTGCATCGCAAGGAAACGATGACCGGCGATCACGTGAGCGAGTGGGCGAAAGGCTACGGGATGGAAAGCCGCACCGTGGACGGCAACGATGTCGAGGCCGTGCATGCGGCCGCACAGGAAGCCATCGTCCGCATCCGCGAGACCGGCAAGCCCTATCTGCTGGAAACCTATACCTACCGCCTGCGCGGCCACTTCGAGCCGGACGATCAGGGCTATGTCGACGCCGGCGAACTGGCGAGCTGGCGCGAGAAAGATCCGATCGCACTAATGCAGCGGCGCCTGACCGCGAGCGGCGTACTAAATGCGGCCGATATCGTGGCCATCGAAGAGCGCGTGCGGGCTCAGGTCGAGCAGGCGGCGCAGTTTGCTGCCGCCTCACCCTTCCCCGATGCCTCCGAACTTGCCACCGATGTCTACGCCTGAGGAGCCCAGCATGAACAAGATGACCGTCAATGAAGCGATCGGCCAGGCGCTGGCCGAGGAAATGCGGCGCGATCCTCGCGTGCTGATGTTCGGCGAAGGCGTCGCCACCAAGCGGCCGGAGCTGGTGACTGAATTCGGCGCGAAACGCGTGCGCAATACGCCGCTGGCCGAAGGCATCATCGCCGGCACTGCCGCCGGTGCGGCCGCCACCGGCCTGCGTCCCGTGATCGACCTGCTCTTCGCCCCCTTCCTTTGCTTTGCAATGGACGAGATCGTCAACAGCGCCGGCAAGCTGCGCTACATGTCCGGCGGACAGTTCGAATTTCCGATGGTGGTAATGGCAATGACAGGCGCCGGATGGACGGTCGGCGCGCAGCACAACCACAATCTCGAAGCCTGGTTCGTGCACAGCCCGGGCCTGAAGGTGGTGATGCCTTCCAATGCCGCCGATTTCAAGGGTTTGCTCAAGGCCGCCATCCGCGACGACAATCCGGTGCTCTTCTTCACCGACCTCGCGCTCGGCTACACGCCGGGAGAGGTGCCGGAAGGCGACCATATCGTCCCGCTGGGAAAAGCCGCCATCGCGCGTGAAGGCCGCGACATCACCATCGTGTCCTATGCCAAGATGGTAGGCAGCTGCCTGCAGGCGGCCGATGCGCTGGCGGCGCAAGGCATATCGGCCGAGGTCATCGACCTGCGCAGCCTGAAACCGCTGGACGAGGAAACCATCCTGCGTTCGGTGCGCAAGACGGGGCGCCTCCTGGTCGTGCATGAAGCCAGCCGCATGTGCGGCGTCGGCGCGGAAATCAGCGCCCTCGTGACGGAACAGGCCTTCGATGCACTCAAGGCGCCGATCCTGCGCCTGACCGGTCCCGATGCCCCGGCGCCATCGAGCTATCCGCTGGAACAGGCCTACCTGCCCCAGCCTGATGCGATTGCCGCCGCAGCGCGCAGGATCGCCGGCCATGTGCGGACAGGTCCGCTGCATGTCATCCCGGCCGATGCCATGACGGCCTGAACAAGACGCTGATTCCATCAGCCCGCGCATTCCTGAATTCACCCGCTTTCCCTGAACCCCGGAAGGAAACAACATGAACATTACAGCATCCACCGCCCTCCCCGCAGATCATATCGAGCACGCCGAGCGCACCCAGCGCACAAAAGACAATGGCGTCGCGACGTTCTCGCCGGTGGGCATCATCTGGCTCAAGCTCGCCGTCGTTTACCTGATCATCGGCGTCGGCATGGGCATCATGATGGGCGCCAGCCAGGACTTCACCATGCGGCCCGTCCATGCGCACATCAATCTGCTCGGTTGGGCCACCATGGCATTGGCCGGACTGATCTACAGCGTCTTTCCGGATGCTGGCCAGAGCAAGCTGGCGCGCCTGCATTTCTGGCTGGCCAATATCTCCCTGCCGTTCATGGCAATCGCCCTCGGTTTCGTCATCACCGGGACGGCGGCCCTGGTGCCGGTGCTGGCCGCGTCCGAGATCGTCGCTGCGCTTGGCATCCTGGTGTTCGCTGCCAACCTCTTCCTCAATCTGAAGGCTCGATGACTGAACGTCAGGAGCGGCACGGCCCGGCGTGATGGCATATTCCCGCAATCGGGAAATATTCGGGTGTAAATGCGACGATGACAAGCCGGCGCATGCGGGCAACACCCCAAGCCAAGCGGGATGCGGGCGATTCGCCCTGTCATGGATCATGGTGGCACACCGCTTGCTATATGGTGATCAAACCGACCGGCTGCCCGAGAAGAATGAACACGGCGCCGGTCAGCACCAAAGGACAAGCCGCCATGACACAAGTACAAGCCCTCACCCGCCAACCTGCTGCCGCCACCCGCTCGCGCGAGATAAGCGCACGCTGCTCCGCCTGCAGCATGCACCAGATCTGCCTGCCGATGGGCCTGGAAGAAAAGGACATGGACCGCCTCGACCAGATCATCGGCCGCCGCCGCAAGGTGCCGCGCGACACGCATCTGTATCGCGTCGGCGATCCCTTCTCCAATCTGTATGCGATCCGCCTCGGACACTTCAAGACGCACCAGGTCAACCCCAGCGGCGACCAGCAGGTAACCGGCTTCCAGATGGCCGGCGAACTGCTCGGCATGGACGCCATCAGCACCGAACGCCATCATTGCGATGCGATTGCCCTGGAAGACAGCGAAGTCTGCGAAATCCCGTTCTCGCGCCTGGAAGGCCTGTTCGGCGAAATGCCGCAGCTGCTGCACCACTTCCACCGGATGATGAGCCAGGAAATCACGCGCGAGCAAAGCGTGATGCTTCTGCTTGGCAACATGCGCGCCGAACAGCGCTTCGCCGCTTTCCTGACCAATCTGTCATCCCGCTACTCGATCCGCGGCTATTCCTCGACCAGCTTCCAGCTGCGCATGACGCGCGAGGAAATCGGCAATTACCTGGGCTTGACCATCGAGAGCATCAGCCGGCTCCTGTCGAAATTCAAGAAGCGCGGCTGGATCAAGGTCAGCAACCGCGACCTCGAACTGCTCGACCCGCCCACGCTCAAGGCAGTTGCAGCCGGCACCCAGACCTGCGCCTGATAGAGCCGGGCCGCTGCGCCGCGGTCACAGCGGCACGCGCCGGCCCTTGTCCTCCGGCACATTGAGCAGATAGCAGGTCAGCATGCTGGCCAGGCTGCAGAACGCCCAGAAACAGAAGAATCCGATGCTGTAGACGCCCAGCGGATTGATGTCGACATGCGCACCGCCAACGGCGATGTCTCGCGGGTCGAATAGCGAAAAGAAAAAACCTTCGGCCACAATAGCGACCAGAAACGACGGCCACAGGACTGCCATGATCAGTCTTGCCATTGTCACCTCCTCCGTCCTGCCCATGACAAAAGGGCAAGTCTTGCTGTTAACCACGCTGTTTCCAGCTTATTTCCCGCTCGTTCCCGATTCACGCAGTACATCCAGACATCCGTTTATTCCCGAAATCGGGAAAATGAGGGAAATCCGCTCGCAAAATCGGGAATGGCGTCTCCAATATCATCTTGCCTGCCGGCAGAGCCGATGCTGCATGCTCAATCGGCGCGAGCTGCAGTCAGGCTGATCGAGCGCTGTACCGGCCAGTCCCAGACATCATGCAGGCGCCAGTTGCGGTCCGCACTTTCGATCGATACCTGCCAGCGCGCCCGGTCAAGCATCGGCAGTGCCACGGCGAAGCTGCCGTCCGCCTCCGGCTTCACCTCCAGCATGACATCCTTCTGCGGCTGGGTCGAATGCACCAGCTTGATGGTGATGGCTCCATCGACCGGATGGCCCAGCGCACGCACGCTGCCGAGCAGCCTGCCCGATGCCGCGTCATAGCGCATCGACGCTTCCGCCTTCATGCTGGACGCCACGCGGTCGCGGCTCAGATCCTGGTTGATGGCCTTGCCCTGCTTGTAGTAGTCGTCGACCACCAGCGCATCCTGCCTGGTGAATGCAATCCAGGTGGTATGAATGCCGGCCAGGACCACCATGACCGGGCCCAGCATCAGCAGCCACGGCCAGCGGTGGGTGTACCAGGGAGACGCCTGTGCAGCGCCGGGAGAACGTTTCGATTGCATCACTTGCTCCTTCTTTACTTCACATTTCATCAATTCACGGACGCGAACTTCGCAACCGTCATCAGCGCGGCACGATGAAGACCGCCTTTTCCTCGACCTGCAGTCTTTCATCGTCGACCGCCTTCAGCTCGAACCAGATCTTGTTCGAGCCCTTCTCGCCCTTGCCGTGAGCAATGCGAACGCGAACCGGCACTGCACGCGAAGCGGTCGGCTCCAGCGTCACTTCATCCTCGGTCGCCAGTACGATGCTGTCGATGCCCTTGACGGAAATCCGGTAGCGATGAGTACGCTCGTCGGTATTCATGATCTGCAGGCGATAGACGTTTTCGATCATGCCGTCTTCCACCTCGCGGCCCATCGAGCCGCGGTCGCGGATCACGTCCAGCTTGACCAGGTCTCGTCCGAACAGGGACGCGGCCGAGAAAGACACGATCAGCAGAAGAATCGCACTGTAGATCAGCACCCGTGGGCGTAGAACACGCCTGCGGATATCCGAGCTGCCCAGCCCCTTCTCCATCGCGTTCTCGGTCGCATAGCGGATCAGTCCGCGCGGCGCGCCGGTCTTGTCCATCACCATGTTGCAGGCATCGACGCAGGCGGCGCAGCCGATGCAGTCCGACTGCAGGCCGTCGCGGATGTCGATGCCGGTCGGGCAGACCTGCACGCACATCGAGCAGTCGATGCAATCGCCCAGCGCCGCCTTGTTTGCATGCCGTCCGCGTGCGCCGCGCGGTTCGCCGCGCTTCTGGTCATAGGTGACGATCAGCGTGTCCTTGTCGAACATCGAGCTCTGGAAACGGGCATAGGGACACATGTACTTGCACACCTGCTCGCGCATCCATCCGGCATTGCCGTAGGTGGCGAATCCGTAGAACAGGATCCAGAAACTTTCCCACGGGCCCAGGCTCATGGCCAGCACTTCGTTGCCGAGCGTGTGCACCGGGGTGAAGTAACCGACGAAGGTGAAGCCGGTCCACAGCGCCACCAATCCCCAGGCGAAATGCTTGGCCGATTTGCGCGCAACTTTTTCCACGCTCCATGGCTGCTTGTCGAGGCGCATGCGGGCACTGCGCGTACCTTCGATCTTGCGCTCTATCCACATGAAGATTTCGGTATAGACCGTTTGCGGACAAGAGTAGCCGCACCATACCCGACCAGCGACGGCTGTAAATAGAAACAGGGAACAGGCGCAGATGATCAGCAGAAGCGCCAGATAAATGAAGTCTTGCGGCCACAGCACCAGGCCAAACAGGTAGAACTTTCGCGCCGTCAGATCGAACAGCACGGCCTGCCTGCCGTTCCAGGACATCCACGGCAGGCCGTAAAACACCAGCTGGGTCAGCCAGACGCATACCCAGCGCCAGTTGGCGTACAGGCCCTTGACTTCGCGCGGATAGATTTCCCGGCGGGCCTCGTACATCCTGATTACCGAAACCTTCACTGCGGGTTCGCCCATGGCATCAACTCTTCGACTCTTAAACTATTCAACGGATTACAACAATTCAGGCGGCTATCCGGGCCGGAATACTTTCCCGGCCGCGGATGGCTGCCATGCGAATCACTTCTTCGCAGTGACGATGGACGTCTCGTTCGACAGGCTCCAGACATAGGCGGCCAGCAGATGCACCTTGCCTTCACCGAGGAAGTCATTGAACGCCGGCATGCTGTTGGTGCGGCCCTTGCGAATGGTTTCCATCACGGTCTCGGCGCTGCCGCCGTAGAGCCAGATCTTGTCGGTCAGGTTCGGCGCGCCGAGCGCCTGGTTGCCGGTGCCGGCGGAAGTGTGGCAAGCCGCGCAGGCGGCGAACTTGTCCTTGCCGAACGCCACCTTGATCGGATCGGAAGTCGAACCGGACAGGCTGAGCACATAATGCGCAACGTTTTCCACATCCTTGTCCGAACCGAGCGCGGCACCCATCGGCGGCATGCTGCCGTTGCGGCCGTGCATGATCGTGGTCTTGATCACGTCGGGCTCGCCGCCGTAGAGCCAGTCCTTGTCGGTCAGGTTGGGAAAGCCCTTGTTGCCGCGTGCGTCGGAGCCATGGCACTGTGCGCAGTAGGTCAGGAACAGGCGTTCGCCGATGGCATGCGCCTGCGGGTCGGCGGCGACGGTCTTCAGATCCTGCTGCTGGTACTTCGCAAAGATAGGACCATAGTCGGCATCGGCCTTCTGCAGTTCAGCCTGATAGGCGCCCGCGGATTCCCAGCCCAGCTTGCCCTTGAAGGAGCCGAGACCGGGATAGAGAACCAGGTAGCCGATACCGAACACGATGGTCAGGTAGAACAGCCACATCCACCAGCGCGGCATGGGATTGTTCAGCTCGCTCAAGCCTTCGTCCCAGCTGTGGCCCGTGGTCTCAGCCTCCTCGCCCTCGCGGACGACGATCTTCACCTTGGCTTGCGACCACAGCAGGATGGCGCAGCCGGCAATGCCGAGGATGGTGAGCACCGCGACATAGGCGCTCCAGAATTCGCTTGTAAAGTCAGCCATGTTGCTTCTCCGATGCAGCGGTGTCGTTATCGTCCGCAAACGGCAGCTGTGCCGCGCCGTCAAAATCGGCGCCGCGATGCGCGCCGTAGGTCCACCAGATGATGCCGATGAAGGTCAGGAAACTGATCACCGTGATCAGGCTGCGCGCATCGAAAATGATTTGTTCGAAATTCATGATTACCTCTTTGCCTTGATCTGGATGCCGAGGCCCTGCAGATAGGCGACCAGCGCATCCTGTTCGGTCTTGCCTTCCACATCCTTGGCCGCATTGGCGATCTCTTCATCACTGTACGGATGGCCCAGCTTGCGCAGCGCCACCATCTTCGGTGCGACCGACTGCGGGTCCAGCTTGGCAGTGGCCAGCCACGGATAGGAAGGCATGTTCGATTCCGGCACCACGTCGCGCGGATTGTTGAGATGGGTGCGGTGCCATTCGTCGCTGTAGCGCCCGCCGACGCGCGCCAGGTCCGGACCGGTGCGCTTGGAACCCCACTGGAACGGACGGTCGTAGACGAATTCCGCAGCCACCGAGTAATGGCCGTAGCGTTCGGTCTCGGCACGGAAAGGACGGATCATCTGCGAGTGGCAGTTGTAGCAACCTTCGCGCACATACACGTCGCGTCCGACCAGACGCAGCGCCGAATACGGCTTGAGTCCGGCAATCGGCTCGGTGGTCGACTTCTGGAAAAACAGGGGAACGATCTCGACCAGACCGCCTACGCTGACCACCAAAACCACCAGCGCGATCAGCAGCCAGGGGTTCTTTTCGATCCATTCATGAGAAAACTTTTTCATTTGCTACTGCTCCAGGTTCAGGCGATGTTCAAGCGTGGTTCAAGCATGGGCCGCTGCCAGGGAAGGAATGCGGGCTGTCACTTTTTCGCCGTCGCGGACAGTCATGTAGGTGTTGTAAGCCATCATGCACATCCCGGCGAGATACAGCAGGCCGCCGCTGAAGCGGATCACGTAGTACGGATAGGTAGCCTTGACCGATTCGACGAAGGTGTAGGTCAAGGTGCCGTCGGCATTGACCGCACGCCACATCAGGCCCTGCATCACGCCGGCGATCCACATCGCGGCGATGTAGAGCACGATGCCGATGGTGGCGACCCAGAAATGCGCTTCGATCAGGCGCACGCTCCACATCTCCTTCTTGCCGGACAGTCGCGGCAGCAAGTAGTAGATCGAGCCCATGGTGATGAAGCCTACCCATCCGAGCGCGCCGGCATGCACGTGGCCGACGGTCCAGTCGGTGTAGTGCGAGAGCGCATTGACGGTCTTGATGGACATCATCGGGCCTTCGAAGGTCGACATGCCGTAGAAGGACAGCGACACGATCAGGAACTTCAGGATCGGGTCGGAACGCAGCTTGTCCCATGCGCCGGAGAGCGTCATCACGCCGTTGATCATGCCGCCCCAGCTCGGTGCCAGCAGGATCAGCGAGAACACCATGCCGAGCGACTGTGTCCAGTCGGGCAATGCGGTGTAGTGCAGATGGTGCGGGCCCGCCCACATGTAGGTGAAGATCAGCGCCCAGAAGTGGACGATGGACAGGCGATACGAAAACACCGGCTTGTCGGCCTGCTTCGGGATGAAGTAGTACATCATGCCGAGGAAGCCTGCGGTCAGGAAGAAACCCACCGCATTGTGGCCGTACCACCACTGGATCATCGCATCCTGCACGCCGGCATAGGCGGAATAGGACTTAGTCATGGTCACCGGGATCGCGGCGCTGTTGACCAGGTGCAGCAGGGCCACCGCAAGGATGAAACCGCCGAAGAACCAGTTGGCAACGTAGATGTGCGGCACCTTGCGCTTGACCAGCGTGCCGAAGAACACGACCGCATACGACACCCAGACCAGCGTGATCAGGATGTCGATCGGCCATTCGAGTTCGGCATATTCCTTGCCCGAGGTATAACCGAGCGGCAGCGAAATCGCGGCCGCGACGATCACGGCCTGCCAGCCCCAGAAGGTGAAGGCGGCAAGTCCGTCGGAAAACAGGCGGGCCTGCGAAGTGCGCTGCACGACATAGTAGGAGGTCGCGAACAGCGCGCAGCCGCCGAAGGCGAAAATCACCGCGTTGGTGTGCAGCGGACGCAGTCGTCCGTAGCTCAGCCAGGCTGTGTCGAAGTTAAGAGCGGGCCAGGCGAGCTGCGCGGCGATGAAAACGCCGACCAGCATGCCGACCACTCCCCACACTACCGTCGCGATCGCGAATTGCTTCACGACTTTGTAGTTGTAGTTTTGTGATGTATCCACGTACGATCTCCAGGGTTGCTAACACGATGGAGGCAGAGTACGGTTTCGAACCCTCAAAAACCTTGACCTGAGTCAAATTGGTCCGGATGGCTGAAAATAGTTGGAAAGCGTTGCGGGAATACTGCGGAGAGGCCGTTATCGCCCTTTAAATAAAGGCGAAAACGCCAACGCGGAAGAGAATGGAATGAGTGGAAGTGCTGATTATTTTGGCAAAACGTTGCCGGCGTTGTTCACCGAAGACGCTGTTCTGCCATCTTGCGAAACCTTGTCGGCGACACAGGTGCTGTCGTCATCCTGCAGGATGCGCATGCCGGGCCCGACCAGGTCGTCGAACTGGCCACCGTCGGATGCGTTGAAGAATAGCCAGATGGTGAAGAACACCACCGCAACACTCATCGGAACGAGCAGGTATAGAGCTTCCATGATGTTTCTCCGTCAGTTTGCCGCGGGATTGGCATGCGCAGGAATGCCGTGCAGACCGGAACTCGATGATGTCATCGTCGGACCGGCACGCTGCGTGTCAGCAGTTTGTTGCCGCATCGGCACTCGCCGCAGCCGCAACGCGTTCACGATCACCACCGCCGAGCTGACCGACATGCCGATGCCCGACAGCCAGGGATTGAGCACGCCGAAGGCGGCGGCCGGAATCGCTAGCGCATTGTAGAGGCTGGCCCACGCCAGGTTCTGCCGGATCACCCGCATCGTCTGGGATGCCGCGCGCATGGCATCGCCTGCAGCTTCGATCTGCGCGGACAGCAGCACCGCATCCGCATGCGTCTGCGCCAGTTCCGCACCGCCGCCCATGGCGAAGGAAACATCGGCGGCCCGCAGTACCGCCGCATCGTTGACGCCGTCGCCCACCATCGCGACCACGGCGCCCTGCTGCTGCAGTGCCTGCACGAAAGCCAGCTTCTGTTCCGGCAACTGCTCCCCGACCGCGTTGTCGATGCCGAGTCGTGTCGCCACGGCATCCACGGCATCCTGCCGGTCGCCGCTCAGCAGGATCACCTGTTTGCCGAGCGACTGGAACTGCCTTACCACCCTTGCGGCATCTTCACGCAGTGCATCGGCAAGATCGAACCGCGCCAGCCATCCGGCATCGCTGCCGAGATAGACCGGGGTCGCATGTGCTGCCGGAGGTGTTGCAGCAGACGCCGGCGCACGGCCGACGAGCTCTTCGACGAAGGACATGGTGCCTAGACGATAACGCTCGCCGTGGACGACGGCTTCGATGCCCTTGCCTGCCACATGATGCGATTCCGACACGGCATGTGCTGGCATGGCTGAGCCGTCCAATTCAGCCGCTTCAATGATTGCCCGAGCCAGCGGATGCGCGCTGCCGGACTCAAGCGCTGCCGCAAGCTGCAGGCATTGCGCCGTATCGCGTTCGCCGAGCTTCAGGCTGTCTGCCAACGCGGGCTTGCCTTTGGTCAGCGTACCAGTCTTGTCGAATACGACATGCGTGGTGCGATGCAGGGTTTCCAGTACATGCGATTGCAATACCAGCACACCCTGCGACACCAGCCTGTCGGTTGCCGCCGCGAGCGCGCTTGGTGTTGCCAGCGACAACGCGCATGGACAGGACACCACCAAGACCGCGATGGCAATCGGCCACGCGCGCGCAGGGTCGATGATCTGCCAGGCAATGAAGACAACGATTGCGAGCAGCAGGAGCGCAGCGACGAACCATGCCGCCACCTTGTCAGCCCAGAGGGAAAGCTGCGGCTTTTCCTGTCCCGCCCTTTCAACCAGCTTGACCAGCCGCGACAGCGTGCTTTCGCGCACGGTTCTGGTAATTTTCACCACCACTGGCTGGCTGGCATTGACCGCGCCGCCCGGCAAGGCGTCCCCGGCCTGCTTCGCCAGCGGCAGGCTTTCTCCGCTCAGCAGCGAGACGTCGATCGATGTTGAGCCTTCGACAAGAACCGCATCGGCGGGAAATGCCTCGCCCGGCTTCACCAGCAGATATTCGCCTTCCGTGAGCCGCGCCGCAGGCACGACTTCGATTAGCCGATCTTCCGGATACGCGGGCATGCGTGCCGCCGATGCCGGCAACGCCGCCTGCAGCCTTTCCAGCCCGGAAGCCGCCTTGCGCCGCGCGATGAATTCCAGGTAGCGACTGCACAAGAGCAGGAAGATGAACATCGTCACCGAATCGAAGTAGACGTCACCTCGGCCTTCGAACGTGGCGGCCACACTGCCCGCAAACGCCGCACCGATACCAAGCGCGACCGGCACATCCATGCCCAGCATGCCGCTTTTCAGATTGCTCCATGCGCCCTGGAAGAAAGGCAGCGCGGAATAGCAGACCGCCGGAACGGTCAGCAGCAGGCTCGCCCAGCGCATCAGCGTTTCCATATCGGCATCAAGCGTGCCGTCGGTAGCGAGATAAACCGGCACCGCATACATCATTACCTGCATCATGGACAGGCCGGCGATGAACAATTGCCGGAACAGCGTTTTGCCCGCACGCTGCATCTGCTGCTCATGACGGGCGGCGTCGAAGGGATAGGCCATGTAGCCGACTTCCCTTACCGCCAGCAGGATATCGCTGGGCTTGCAGGCTTCTGGATTCCAGCGCACATGCAGCTTTGCGGTGGCCACGTTGAGATTGAAGGTTCCGATGCCGGGCACGCGGGCAAGGCGTCGCTCGATCAGCCAGACGCAGGCGGCGCAGCGTATGCCCTCGACTGTAAAGACGGCTTCGCATGCAGGGGTTTTGCCGTCATCGCCGGCGGCAAATTGTCCGACAACTTCCGGCGCATCGTAAAGACGCAGTTCGTCCGGCACCAGCGAGGCGTCAGCGGCGTTCGGGGAATAGCCCTCGCGACTGAGATAATAATCCGACAAGCCGCTTTCAACGATGGTGCGTGCAACAGTTTCGCAGCCCGGACAGCACATAGCCCGGTCCACGCCGTCGATGCGTACAGTCCAATGCGAGGAGGCGGCAATGGATTGCCCGCAATGGAAGCAGGCCGAAGTGTCGGCTGCGGAGCGTGAGGCGACGGCCGTCATTTCCATCCTCCGATATGGACTGCGTGACCGGCGGTTTGCGCAGGCGTGATGCAGATGGCATCCAGCCAACCCGCCTTCATGCCGTCGGTGGCGCGCACCAGCCCGAGCAGGCCAAATGCTAGCACCAGCATGCCGCCCGCCATGCGCAGCCGCGGCGAACGGGACCAGTGCTGCAATCTCGTCCCGAGCATGCCCAGGCCGAGCAGCATCGGCAACGTTCCGGCACCGAAGGCCAGCATGATCGCGGCGCCCTTGCTCGCCGAGCCGCTCAGCATGGCACTGAGCAGAACACTGTAGACCATGCCGCACGGCACCCATCCCCAAAGGCCGCCGAGGGCGAAAGCCTTTCCTGCGGTGTCGATGGGCAGCAGCTTGCCAGTCAGCGGCTGTATCCGGCGCCAGATGACCTGCCCGGCGGATTCGAGGTGCGCGAGCCCGCGCCATGTACCCATCAGGTAGAGGCCGAGAGCGATCAGCATCAAATTGGCAAGCCAATACAGAACGGCCTGCAGTGAAGACATCAGCGAAAGCGTGCGCACACCCTGTGCAACGCCGCCGGCAATCGCGCCGGCTACTGCATACGAGGAAAGACGGCCGGCGTTATAGGCCAGCGTGCGTGCGGCTTCGTCCGCCATTGCAGAACTCGTCAATGGCCGGACCGCGGCGCCGCCCTGCATTGCCGCTATCGGGATGATCCTGCGCCCGCCGCCGGCGGAAAACGCGCTGACGATGCCGCCGCACATGCCGATGCAGTGAACGCTGCCCACCAGGCCAACGATGAAAAAAGATATTAAAGAGAAATCGCTCACTGTCTTGCGCTTCGCATGCGTCAGATGGTTTTCGAATAACGCAGGCGTTCCGGTTTCACTTCCTGCTTCCCGTTGAGATAGGAGTCGAACACCATGCAGATATTGCGGATCAGCAGCCGGCCCTTGGGGCTGACGGTCAGCCAGTCGTCATCGATGCTGAGCAGGCCGTCGGCCTCCATCACGCGCAGCTGCTCCAGTTCGGTTTCGAAATACTTGGCGAAGCTGATCGGATAAGCGAGTTCGAGCGAACGTATCGACAGTTCGAAATTGCACATCAGCATCTGGATGATGACCCGGCGCAGCAGGTCGTCGACGCTGAGCCTGGTGCCGCGTGCGATCGGCAGTTCGCCCTGCTCGATGCGTTCGTAATACGCCTCAAGCGTCTTTTCGTTCTGGCTGTAGGTCGATCCGACCGAGCTGATGGCGGACACGCCCACCGAGACCATTTCGGCATCGGCATGGGTCGAATACCCTTGGAAATTGCGATGCAGCCGGCCCTGCCGCTGGGCGATTGCCAGATCGTCATCCGGCTTGGCGAAATGGTCCATGCCGATATAGACGTAACCGGCAGCAGTCAGACGGCGGATGCACAGCGATAGCATGTCGAGCTTCGTCTCGGCATTGGGCAGTTCGTCTTCATTGATGCGGCGCTGGGGCTTGAACAGTGCCGGCATGTGGGCATAGTTGTAGACCGAGATGCGGTCGGGATTGGCAGCGATCACCTTGCCGAGCGTCTGTTCCATGGTCATCAGTGTCTGCTTCGGCAAGCCGTAGATGAGATCGATGCTGATGGAGCGGAAGCCGGCCTCGCGGGCGGCATTCATCACCGCCAGCGTCACTTCTTCCGGCTGGATGCGGTTGACTGCCTTCTGCACGTCGATGTCGAAATCCTGCACACCGAAACTGATGCGGTTGAAACCCTGGTTGCGCAGGGTGCGCACGCGCTCCGGCGTCACGGTGCGCGGATCGATCTCGATGGAGAACTCGCCATCGTCGTCATTGGCAAAACGGAAACGGCTGCGCAGGTGTGCCAGGAGTTCGCCCATCTGTTCATCGGACAGGTATGTCGGGGTGCCGCCGCCGAAGTGCAGCTGGGTCACGATGTTCATGTCACCCATCAGCTTGCCCTGCATGTCGATCTCGCGCTTCAGGTAGGTGAGATAGACCTCGGCCTTGCTGCGGTTCTTGGTGATGACCTTGTTGCAGGCGCAGTAATAGCAAAGCTTGTCGCAGAACGGGATATGCACATAAAGCGACAAGGGATTGCGCGCGCCGAGTGCGCGTACCTGGTTGACTGCCTGCAGGTAATCGCCCATGCCGAAGCTGTCGGCGAAGCGATCCGCCGTGGGATACGAGGTGTAGCGAGGACCCTGCCTGCTCAGCTTGCGGATCAGTGCCGCATCGAACTGGACGGTGGGACTATGAGGAATTGCTGTTGCAGGAACTGCCATGTCGTACTCCGGCTGTCGTGCGTCCCAACGATTGGACGCATCTGGAATGGCTCGCAGTGTACGAGGCAAGCGCCGGCTGCAACATTGATCCAGGTCAAAACGCTCCGGATTGCAGAAGTTGGCAAGCATGTGGATGGAGGTTGCCGCTGCGATTCAGGCATGCGTCCCGAACGGACGCGAAAGACGCAATTCACCGTTCGCTGCCGTTACCCGCAGCGAACGATGGAAGCTGGTGTTTCGGAAGGACTATGCCGCAGCGCGTGCGTTGGCATCTGTCGAAGACACCTTTCCATTCAGCAGAAATTCGACAAGCTCCCGCACCGGACGGATCTCGCCGCCGAACGGCAGCCGCTCGGAGCCGCGGAAGAACAGGCCGCGCTTGACATCGCCCTCCAGCGCGAATGCCAGCCGTGTATCGATGCAGAACTGCCCTGCCTTGGCGATGCCGTCGCGCAGCCCGCACTGGTGCAGGCAATCGAAGCCGACCGTACATTCCTTCGGCCCCGCCTTGCGCTGCAGCTTCTCTTCCTTTTCCAGATAATTGACGAGCCACGGGGTCCGCACGCCCCGCGCCGGCAAGCCGGCGACGCTCATGAAAGTGACGATGTCTTCCGGGCTGGCTTCGGCCAGCACCTTCTTGAAATTGATGTGCGCATCGCCTTCCTCCGTGACGGCAAATGCGGTTCCCAGCTGGACGGCGCTTGCGCCCATGGCGAGCAGTTCACATACCTGCTCATGGCTGTTGACGCCGCCGCCCGCGATCAGGGGAATGTTTTCACGTTCCAGCCCGAGTTCGCGCAGCACCTGATGCGTCGCTTCGAGAACGACAGGGAAAGCGAAGTGCGGCTGGTCCACATCTTCGATGCGCGCGGCACCGAGATGTCCTGCGGCATGCCTGGGATTTTCAAGCACGATCGCATCCGGCAGGCGGTTTTTGCGCATCCATTTTTTGAGCACCAGTGCAACCCCGCGCGCATCGGAAAGAATGGGAATGAGCGCCACGCCGGGATGGTCGGCGGCAAGCTCCGGCAAATCCAGCGGCAGGCCGGCACCGACGACCACCGCCTGCGCGCCGCTTTCGCAGGCTTGCCTGACATAGGCGGCATACTCGGCGACGGCGCGCATGATATTGACGCCGACCATGCCCCGTCCACCTGCGAGCCGTAAAGCTGCCTTGATTTCCCGATCCAGCGCCGTCAGATTAGCTTTGTCGATCATCGTCTTGTTCCGGCTCTTACCGGTTTGCGCCATCAGATCGGGATGATGCCGCCGCAGGTCGACGCTGGAAATGGTGCCGACCGCGCCCAGCGCGGCAACGCTGCCTGCGAGGCGATGCGCAGACACGCCGACCCCCATTCCTCCCTGGACGATGGGAAGCAGTTCCCTTCCCTTGATGCGAAGCGGTTTCAATGCAGTCTGGATCTGGAGCACGGAGTTTCCCTGTAGGCTTGGTTCGAAAATGACGAGCGAATGTAGCAAGCAGGCACTGTAAAATCATTGATCTCAGTCAATTATTCCGGACCATGCTTTATGGTCCGGAATACAAGGAGAGCGTTGCATATTTAGAGCATCACCGTACCGGCGGTATCAAAAGTATGAATTGGCGGCGCGAACTCCATAGCAGCACCGTTGTCACTTTAATAAAGCGTAACTTCCTCAAGGCCTGAAGGCGGCGCAAGCCGCATGGCGAGGAATCGAATGCGCACATGGAAACGGAAATGGCGAGACGGAAAGAGACATTCTTCCGGCGGGATGCCGCCGATAGCTAATTTCACGGAGGACAGCTTGAGTCAGACAGCAAACGCGGCGCTTCACCGCATCACGATCGTCGGCGGCGGTGCCGGCGGTCTTGAACTTGCGGTACGCCTGGGCAAGCGACTGGGAAAGAGAAAACGTGCGGAGATCACGCTGGTCGATGCATCCCGTACCCACCTCTGGAAACCGCTGCTGCACCAGGTTGCGGCAGGCACGCTCGATACCCATTCCGATGAACTCGAATATCTCGCGCTTGCCCGCAATTACCATTTCAACTTCCGTCTCGGCCGCATGGAAGGACTGGACCGCGACGCGAAGGAGATCTATCTTGCACCGATCTACGACGAGAACGGCGAAGAGATCCTGCCGAGTCAGGCCGTACCTTACGATACCCTGGTGCTCGCGCTGGGCAGCCAGACCAACGATTTCAACACGCCCGGCGTTCATGAGCACAGCATCATGCTCGATTCGCCCGAAGCCGCCGAGCGTTTCCACACCCGGCTCATCAACTCCTGCATCCGAGCACAGGCAAGGCCGCAGACACCTGGGCAGGACCGCTTCACCGTCACCATCATCGGCGGCGGCGCGACCGGCGTGGAGCTGTCGGCCGAACTGCACATGACGGCCAAGATCATCACCAGCTACGGGCTGGCCAACTTCGATCCGGAAAAGGACCTGAAGATCGTGGTCGTCGATGCCGGACCGCGCATCCTGCAGGCCTTGCCGGAAAGGCTGTCGGCCGCCGTCAGCCATGAACTCAAGGAGCTCGCCATTGAAGTGCATACTAATGAACGGGTAACCGAGGTCACCAAGGAGGGCGTCAGGATGGCAAGCGGAAAGTTCATCCCCAGCAGCATCGTGGTCTGGGCGGCCGGCATCAAGATTGCCGACTTCATGAAGGATCTCGGCGGGCTGGAGACCAACAGGATCAACCAGCTGGTCGTGCACCGGACCATGCAGACGACGCGCGACCCGAACATCTTTGCCATCGGCGACTGCGCCGCCTGCCCGATGGAAGACGGAAAGTCCACCGTCCCGCCGCGTGCGCAGTCGGCGCACCAGCAGGCCAGTACGCTTGGCAAGTCGCTGGTGCGCATGCTGCAGGGCAAATCGCTGCTCGAGTTTCATTACCGCGATCACGGCTCGCTGGTCTCGCTCGGCAACTACAGCACCGTCGGCAGCCTGATGGGCGCAATTGCGCGCGGGTCGGTCTTCATCGAGGGCAGCATCGCCAAGTGGATGTACTGGTGGCTGCACAAGAACCACCAGATTACGGTGAACGGCTGGTTCCGGACCTGGCTGCAGACATGGTCGGAAACCATCAACTGGGTACGCAATCCGCGCATCAAGCTGCATTGAACGTAAAAAAGGGAGAGGCTGCGCCTCTCCCTTTTTTGAACAGCCGACGAACCTGTATCATCAGGTTCGTCAGGCCCTTCTACCCTGAGCATCGCAGTTCGACTGCAGCGATCCCGAATCAGACCTTCTGATAAGCCTTCGAATCTGCTTCGGGTCATCTTCACAGGGACTTCAAGATGCTTAACGGTGTCCACCGTGATGACGCATTCCGCCGCGGAACTTGAATTCCTCATTGAAGATTTTCTGCTGCTCGGGCGACAGCACCGCATAGAAATCGCGCGTGGCAGCGAGCCTGTCGGTCAGGCGCTGCTCGGCCTGCTTCATGAAGGCAAGCCGCTTTTCCATCCGCTCCGGCACGCTCAGTTTTTCCATCTCGGCGCGGTCGGGGCGCTGCGGCATGTCGGCGGGACGGATCCTCGCAACGTAGGCTTTCCAGGCAGTGTCCTGATTGGCGTTCAGATTGAGCTTCGCCCGCAGTTCGGCCTGACGCTTCTCCATGCGCTCGCGCATTTTCTCGGGAGAGCGCTCCTGGCTGCCGGCAGCCGGCGCTCCCGGAGCCGGCTGTGCCTGCGCAGCCAGCGATCCGGCGCCGACCGAGATGGCGAGCAAGGTGGTAACAAGAGCTTTGTGAGTGCGTTTCATCATGATTCCTTCCTGGATTGATCGATGCCCTGAAGCGCTTCGCGAGGGAGACGCGGGATGGACAGTACACGGTCCGTCTCCAGTGCTTCCGGTTGCGTTTCGCTTCATGCACGGGCTCCATCATGACGATCGCGTGTATCCAACGCATGTCCGCGCGTCGCATTGTTGTAGCGGCAAGTACGCGGAGCGGACATCTTTGTATCGCTCTGTATCCGGGTTTGGGAGGGAAACACCGCGATACAATTAACGCACATCGATGCGTTTCAACTTGCCATAATCCTCCCATGGAACATCCACAGAAAATTCTGATTGTCGACGACGACCGCGAAATCAGCTCGCTGCTGGCGGAATACCTCGAAAAGAACGGGTACCGCGCCGTGACTGCCGGCGACGGCAAGGCCATGCAGAAAGCCCTGCAGGATCATCGCATCGACCTCATCGTCCTCGATCTCAATCTGCCGGGCGAGGACGGCCTGACCCTTTGCCGCAACCTGCGCAGTCATTCCGCCATTCCCGTCATCATGCTGACCGCCCGCGGAGAACCGGTCGATCGCATTCTCGGCCTGGAAATGGGCGCCGATGACTACGTGCCCAAGCCTTTCGAGCCGCGCGAGCTGTTTGCCCGCATCCGCAGCGTGCTCCGCCGCACCCAAGCGCTGCCTCCGAACATGCAGGCTAGCGAGACGCAGCAGATCAAGTTCGCCGGATGGACCATGGATGTCACGGCGCGCCATCTCGTCAATCCCTCCGGCGTCGTGGTCGCTCTTTCCGGCGCCGAATACCGCCTGCTGAAAATCTTCCTGGATCATGCGAACCGCGTGCTGAGCCGGGACCACCTTCTGAACCTGACCCAGGGCCGCGACGCCGATCCCTTCGACCGCTCGATCGACTTGCAGATCAGCCGCCTGAGGCAAAAGCTCGGTGACGACGCCCGGTCGCCGCAGATCATCAAGACGGTACGCAACGAGGGTTATGTGCTGGCCACGCAGGTCGCAAAGGAATGAGGAAGCTTCTGCAGTCGATGACGACGCGGGTGTTCCTGATGCTGTTCATCGGCGTCGTGATCAGCACCCTGCTCTCCTTCGGCCTGGCAGCCAGGGAGCGCCAGCGCATGATCGGCCAGTTCCGCGACTTTCATGCGGTGGAAAGGATTGCCCAGTTCGTGCTGTCGCTGGAGACCGTGCCGGCGCATCTGCGCGAACCGTTTTTCAACGCCGCAGCCGGAGTCGGCATGCGTGCCGAGATCGCCAGCGGCGAAGAGCCTGTCAAGGAACCGCGCTCGGCACTGGCGGGCATGCTGGACCAGCGGCTGCCGGAAAACTATCGAATCGTTTCCACGCCTGCAGCCGCTGAAGACTGCGGTACGGGCGGACGGGGCTTTCGCCGCAATGCGGACCAGCGTGCCAGCTGCGAAGCCATGCTGATCACCCTGCATGACGGGTCCCGGCTGCGGATTTCGGTATTGCCGCCCCGGCCTCCGCCCATGGCGCCGGGGATCGACCTGCAGACCTACGCCGCGCTGCTGCTGGCAAGCATCGCCGTCGTTGCCGCCGTCGTTGCGCGTACCGCGATGCGCCCGCTCAAGCAGCTGGCGGAGGCCGCTACCGAGCTCGGCAATAACATCGAACGCCCGCCCCTGCCCGAGCGCGGCGCCACCGAATTGCGGCAGGCGGCAGCGGCCTTCAATGCGATGCAGTCGAGAATCCGCAGTCATATCCGCCAGCGCGCGCACATCCTAGCGGCCATCACCCATGATTTGCAGACGCCCCTGACGCGGCTGCGCCTGCGGCTGGAAAAGGTGGACGATATCGAACTGCGGGACAAGCTGATCAGCGATCTGTCGGCGATGCAGGGCATGGTGCGCGAAGGCCTGGATCTTGCGCGCAGCATGGACTCGGCGGAAGCGGTACAGCGTCTCGATCTTGATTCCCTGATCGACAGTGTCTGCGCCGACGCAAGCGATGCCGGCCAGAATGTTCAGGTCAATGGCAGTATAGGTGCATCGCTGATGGCGCGCCCGATTGCCTTGCGGCGCTGCCTCACCAATCTGCTCGACAACGCGGTCAAGTATGGCCAAGAAGCACGCGTCAGCGTTGCAAGACAAGACGGCAACGCCGTCATACGCATACGTGACAAGGGCACCGGAATTCCGCAGGAAGAGTTCGAAAAGGTATTCGAACCCTTCTACCGCCTGGAAAGTTCGCGTTCGCGTCATACCGGGGGAACCGGCATCGGCTTGACGATTGCAAAGAATATTGCGGAACAGCACGGCGGCAGCATCGCGCTGCGCAATCATGAAGAAGGCGGTCTCGAAGTCACGCTGAAGCTTCCGCTTGGTCTCTCCGGTTCCGTCACTGCTTCAAGTACTGCCTCTACTCAAGGCTAAGCAGCGGCTTGAGCGCTTGGGGCGCGACTTGAACCCGGCACCGGGGTGCCTAGCGCCCCCTGCATAGGCATACGCCCCTCGTAAAGGCTTCAAGCCGCTTGCTATGGTCATGGAACGGGGTGGGTATCGTCTGTCGGAACGCCGTAACGTCCGCAGGAAGGCACAGCGGCAAGGAATGTACGCGTCGTGCAAAAAGCGGATTACGTGAGGCAACGGGCGGCAGAACGTTCCGGCACGGTTGCAGCCTCACGCAAACAGGAATGACTGGCCGGCTGGTACCCGCCACGGCTAACCGCAGTCATTAATGCAGATTCGCCGGGCTGCTGAGCGGGCAAGCCGCGTCCTTGCCCCATAAGCCCGAACATATCCTTGCGCGGCAGAACTGGCCCTCGATAAAACCGAGTGCGCCGCAGCGCTTCACCAGTGATTCCGTCGTATCTACCTGCGTGCGGATGACGACATCGGACTTTGCCGTTCGACTGCCGAGACTTGCATGCAGCTCGGGCGAGCTTGCTTCCGTGGCTGTGATGGCTTGCGCAGGTTTTTCAACGGCACTGACGTTGCCCGGTTTGGACGTCTTGTTCTGCACCCGCGAAAGAAGCGCTGCAATCAGATCCACATCGGCATCATTGCGTTTGCTCTTGTCGGGGGCGATAGTTTTTCCCTTTGCAAGCATTCGCTTCGCGGGCTGCTCCGGCTGTCGGCCAGCCTTCGAGTTACGTTCGCGGCTGCCTGCCACTGCACGAGTATTTGTTCCTTTCAGCGCTGTTTTTCGTGTTGCCTGCTTCTGCGCTTCATACTGCGGCTTGCGCGCTGCAGGGCCGGAGGGACGCTCCTCAGCCGCCTTGCGGACGTCAGGCGGCTGCACTGCACTTGCCGCAAGAGGCTGCTCGATGATTGGCGCTCGTCGTACGTCCGGACCAGCCGCTTCCGGCGATAGGTGGCTTGCAGCCATCGCTGCGAAAGCATCGGGAATGACCTGCTGCTTTTCCGTACCCTCAATCGCCTCCGGCAGCTCATCGCTTGCAATCCTGTCCGCCGCCTGGCGGCTCATCGCTTCGGGACGGACACGGATGTCATCAGTGTAGCGGCCAAGCAACAGTCCCATTGCCACGATCAGACACGCTCCTGCCAAAAGTATGAGTCCGCCGCGCAGCATGCGCTGCTTGCCGGGCGGCGGCTCCAGTGCATCGAGTACGTGAAAGACGGCGCTGGTTCCCTATACGGAAACACCATCATCGAATATGCCGACACGTACAGCTCGCCGCGTGCGCTGGTCGATTTGCTGCATGACGGCTTCTATCTGCTTCTGCTGCTGAAAAGCCGTTACTTTCCTGGAGATGCCGCGACGTTTTCCGGCGATGTAATGCAGTTGCTCGATCGCTTCGAACTAGAGGCACGGGAAATGGATGTCTCCGCCGAGGATGTCTATGCGGCCAAATATGCGTTCTGTGCCGCGATCGATGAAGCCGTACTCGGAGCCGACATGGCGATCCGCGAGGAATGGGAACGTTCCCTCTGCAGTTGAAGCTCTTCGGCGATCAGCTCGCCGGCGAGCAGTTCTTCACGGAGCTGGACGAAGTCCGCCGGCGCGGCGCTTCCAGCGTGCAGGCGCTCGAAGTGTTCTACATGTGCCTGCTGACCGGCTATCAGGGAAAATGCGCTGGAAAGCAAGGAAAAACTTGATTACCTGATCGCCACGCTGGACAAGGAAATCGCCCATCTGAAGGGCAATCGTGCGGCATTTGCGCCATTCTGGAGAGCGCCGGACAGCGTAGCGCATCTGATCAGGGCGGAAATGCCGATGTGGATCATCGCTGCGGGTTTCGCCTGCCTGGGCATGGTTGGATTCGCGAGCCTGAACTGGGCATTGGCTTCAGAGGTGAACGGCGTGTTAAGCCAATACTACGACCTCGTCAAGCTGGCGCCGAAGCTGGCACACATCGTCATCAGCCTGCCCTGACGCGCCTTTCAACATGGCAGCGCTCGACGTTGAAGGCAGCGCAGGTCTACACTAATGGAATGCCACTGTAACCGGCGGAACGCAGGCCGCTAGATGGCATCACCAGCCTCTCTTTTGATAAATGCGTGCAACCGGCAAAAGCAAGCTGTAGAACTTACGTCATCCCGCAGGACGGCATGAGCGCCATTGCGAAGCGTGCAAATTGCGCGCTACTGCAGCTTGCCTGCTTTCCTTAACCGGAAAGTCAGTCCTTCGGCGATATCCTTGAACTCGTACTTGTTGGCAAAGTCGATGGCAGTCATGCCGGCATCATTCTTGAGGGTGGCATCGGCGCCCTCGTCGAGCAGCAGCTTGACGGTAAGAATATGGCCGGCACGTGCTGCCATCATGATGGGCGTAGTCTTGTTCGGAGATTCCGCATCGATATAGGCCGACTTGTCGAGCAGAAGCTTGACGATGTCATTGTTGCCGACGAATGCCGCGTAGTGCAGCGGCGTCCAGCCGGTCTTGTTGATTTCGGCGCCCTGCTCGATCAGGGCCTCGACCGCAGGCAGATTCCCCTTGTAGGCGGCCATCATCAGCGCATTGTCGCCATTGAAGGCCTTGACCTCCAGGTCGATCTGCTTCGATTTCAGCAAGGTCTCGAAGACCTTCATCGAATCGGCGCGCAGCGCCATGATCAATCCCGTCTCGCCGCGTTCGGGTTCGATCAGGTTGGGGTCCAGTCCCCTCGCAAGCAGGGAGGCCACGGCTTTCGCATCGTCTATCTTGACTGCGCGAAAAAAATCATCATAGGCGCCCGCTCTTGCCTGGCTGGAGGCAGCAGCCAGGCCTAGCGCAACCGCACCCATTGCAGCAACCATGCTGCGACGAAGGTTGGAAATGCCGACCGTATTCATCGTTGTTCTTCCCGGGGTCCGAAACATCAGCGTGCAATCTTGAAGAGCTTGAAAAAGTTGTCCGTCGTCTGCTGGGCAACGCGTTCAAGAGGTTCGCCTTTCAAACGCGCAAGAAATTCGGCGACATGGCAGACAAAACCGGGTTCATTCATCTTTCCGCGATGCGGCACCGGCGCGAGATACGGAGAGTCGGTCTCGATAAGCATGCGTTCCAAGGGTACCTCCATGGCAACGGCTTGCAAATCCTTCGCACTCTTGAAGGTGACAATCCCTGAAAACGAGATGTAGAACCCCATCTCCATCGCTGCCCGGGCGACATCAAGCGATTCGGTAAAGCAGTGCATGACACCTCCTGCCCCGCCGGCATCGGTACCGGCGCCCTCTTCGCGCATGATGCGTATCGTATCCTCGGCCGCCGCGCGGGTATGGATGATCAGGGGTTTGCCGGTGGCGCGCGATGCGCGAATATGGGTGCGGAAGCGCTCGCGCTGCCATTCGAGATCGCCCTGCAGTCGGTAGTAGTCGAGCCCGGTTTCGCCGATGGCGACAATCTTCGGATGCTCGGAAAGCCGCACGAGTTCCTCGACGCCGGGCTCGGGAGTCTCTTCATAGTCCGGGTGCACGCCGACGGAGGCAAACACGTTCGAATGACGCTCTGCAAGTTGCAGGACCTGCGGAAAGTCGGGAAGATCGACCGACACGCACAGGGCGTGCGTTACCTGATTCTCCGCCATCTTGCCGAAGATGTCGGGCAAGCGGGCGGCGAGTTCCGGGAAGTTGATATGGCAATGGGAATCGATATACATGACGCATATTTTACGCTGTCATGCGCTGATGCACGCGGACGCGACGACCGGCCCCACCTGCGCTTCAGCAACCCGCCGTCAATGATGAATTGATTGCCCAGCGGCACTCAACCAACGCAAGGCTCAGGCAATACGCTTGCCCATGATGATCAGATCACGCTCAATGCCGTCCAGAGTGGCGACCCGCGGCATGTCGGCCCAGCGCTCGAAACCGAATGCTTCGAACAACTTCAGGCTCGGGAGGTTGTGGCCGAAAATGAATCCGAGAAGCGTGTGCACGCCGATTGACGGCGCATGCTGGATGGCCTGTTCCAAGAAATAACGGCCAAGCCCCTTTCCGCGCGCATCTTCATGGATGTAGATCGACAATTCCGCCGTACCCGAATAGGCGGGACGGCCATAGAAATTCGAGTAGGACATCCAGCCGAGTATTGCGCCGTCCTGCTCGACCACCCATAGCGGACGGCGATCAGGCGTATGGTCGGCGAACCATTGATGACGCGATTCCACGCTGACCGGTTCGGTATCGGCGGTAACTTCACGCGAAGCCACTGTGCTGTTGTAGATCTCCACGATGGCAGGCAGATCGTCGAAGCGGGCAAGCCGGTGCGTATAGGTAGATTGAGACGTTAGAGACATGAAACGAAAAATATTGTTGGTTTTGCTATAGGGTGTGCGTGGCGCGGGAAGACCGCAATGCGGCGCCGAGCAGTTCTTCGATACGCGCCTTGACGCGCTGCCCGCTTTCATCGGCAGAGAAATGCACGCCGATGCCCTGAGCCTTGTTGTTGGCCGCGCCGGCAGGCGTAATCCATGCCACCTTGCCGGCGATCGGATACTTGGTCGGATCGTCCATCAGGGTGAGAATCAGATAGATTTCGTCGCCGATGCGATACGGCTTCGAAGTCGGAACGAAGATGCCGCCGTTATTCAGAAACGGCATGTAGGCGGCATACAGCGCAGCCTTTTCCTTGATCGGCAATGAAAGCACCGAAGGGCGGGCTACCGCCGCCGAATTTGCCGTATTGCTTGCCGCAGTGCTTGCTTGAGTAGTCGCAGGAGTATCAGCCATGGCGAACCGTCATCTGGATCATCAGGAATGGAAAATCATCGACTGTCAGTGAAAAGTGACGCATAGTCGAGCAGCATGTCTTCAATGAACAACTTGGCCGAAAGCGGATGGTCGGCTACGGCACGCCGTTCCTTCACCGACTTCAGCACCCGCAGCAGATCGTCCATCCTGACGCGCTCTGCCAGCGCCCCGATTTCTCTCCGGTAACGGGGATAATACCGGATTCTTTCGGCAAGCTTTAATGAAAACATGTCGTAGAGCCAGCGCTGCATCCAAGCGACGAGTTCGTTGAGCGGCATCTTCTGCATCCGGTCGGCGGTTTTCAGAGCCGTTTCCACGCCGGGATGCGCCAGGGTACGCAGAAATTCGTCCATCACCTCGCGCACCTCGCTCTGCGCCAGCGCGTAGGCGGCAAGCGGCGCACCGCCCTGTTCGGCCAGCCAGACATCGGCATCGTCCACGCCCTGTTCCTTCAGCCAGGCAAGCGCCTGTTCCGGAGCCGGCATCGCGAGCGCGAATTTCCGGCAGCGCGACAAAATGGTGGGCAGCAGCCGTTCGATGTTGTTCGACACCAGCAGGAACATGGTAGCCGGTGGCGGCTCCTCCAGGGTTTTCAGGAGTGCATTCGCCGCGGCCGTGTTCAATGCTTCTGCGGGATAAAGCAGGATGACGCGCATGCCCTGGCGGTGCGTGGAGATATTCATGAAATCGGCCAGCGCACGGATCTGGTCGATCTTGATTTCCTTGGACGGGGCCTTGGTGCTCTTCGACTTCTTGGTTTCGGCGGGCTCGCCCTCCTCGCCTTCGCCGGCCTCGCTTTCATCGAGCAATTCCGGGCGTACGCGGCGGTAGTCGGGATGGCTGTACTGGGAAAACCAGCCGCAGGAATCGCAGCGGCCGCAGGGATGCCCGCCTGCCACGGGCGACTGACAAAGAAGCGACTGCGCGAAACGTTCGGCAAAGAAGGTTTTGCCTATGCCTTCGGCGCCGTGAAACAGAATGGCATGCGGCAAACGCTCACGCAGCTGCTGCAGTTGCTGCCATGCGCTTTCCTGCCAGGGAAACATTGGTGGAGTCATATGCGGCGTTGCCTCCGTCTCACAGCTTGCCGGCGATTTCGCGCAGCTCGTCGCGAATGGCCTCGATCGGACGCGTGGAATCGATCACTCGGAAACGCTGCGGAAACTGGCTGACGCGGCGCAGATAGCCCTCGCGGGTGGCCGCAAAAAACTCCGCTTTTTCCTGCTCGAACTTGTCGAGTTCGCGGCTGGCGTCGAGCCGGGCGCGCGCCACGTCGAGCGGCACATCGAACAGCAGCGTCAAATCGGGCTGCAGACGCGGATGCACCCACTGTTCGAGCGCCACGAGCTTATCCTCCGCCAGCTTGCGGCCGCCACCCTGGTAGGCGAAGCTGGCGTCGGTAAAGCGGTCGGAGATGACCCAGTCGCCGCGCTCGAGTGCGGGTTCGATCACTTGCGCGAGATGCTCGCGGCGGGCGGCGAACATGAGCAGCGCCTCCGTCTCGAGGTGCATTTTTTCATGCAGCAGCAGCTCGCGCAGTTTTTCTCCCAAGGGCGTGCCGCCCGGCTCCCGGGTGACCACCACGCGCCGGCCGCGCTCCTTCAGCAGCTCGGCGAAAAAGGCAAGATGAGTCGACTTGCCGGCGCCGTCGATGCCTTCGAAAGTAATCAGTTTGCCAAGTGTCATGGTGCAGCAGTCAAATATGTCTACTCGGCATTATCGCTGGTATTTGTTGACGGCGCGGTTGTGGTCGTTCAGATTGTTGGAAAATTCGCTGGTACCGTTACCCCGGGCAACGAAATACAGCACGTCCGATTTGGACGGATTCAGTGCCGCCTCGATCGATTCGCTGCCCGGCAGCGCGATCGGCGTCGGCGGCAGGCCTGCCCGCGTATAGGTGTTGTAAGGTGTATCGGTTTCCAGGTCGCGCTTGCGGATATTGCCCTGGAACTTGTCCCCCATGCCGTAGATGACCGTCGGGTCGGTCTGCAGCAGCATGCCGCGCTTGAGGCGATTGACGAACACTGCCGAGATCATGTTGCGCTCCGAGCGCTGTCCGGTTTCCTTTTCGATGATCGAGGCCATGATCAGTGCCTCGTACGGCGACTTGTAGGGAACGGAAGGGTCACGCCTCGCCCAGGCTTCGTTCAGGCGTTTTTGCAACAGCGCATAGGCTTGCCGGTAGATCGCCAAGTCGCTCGATCCCTTCGCAAAACGGTAGGTATCCGGAAAAAACAGTCCTTCCGGAGCCGCATGGTCGGAAGTGATCCGGGCAAGCAGCTCCTTGTCCGACAGCGCCGCCGTATCGTGCTTGAGCGCCGGATGCGCGGCGATTGCCTCGCGCATCTGCCTGAACGACCACCCTTCGATGATCGCCAGCGACTCCTGAGCGAATTCGCCGCGCACGAGCTGGTCGATCAGAGCAAGCGGGGTCGTGCCCGGCTTGAGTTCGTAATGGCCGGCCTTCAGCCTCGGCGCCTTGCCGGTGGCTCTCGCCAGCAGTTCAAACACGTAGGGATTGACCGGGACGCCGGCATCGGCGATCTGATCGGCGGTGCTGCGTACGCTGCTGCCGGGTTTGATGGCAAATTCCAGCGGCTGCACGCCAGCGCCGATAATCGGCTGATTGGCAATGAACGTCACCGCCGCGGCCGCAAGCGCCACCGACAGGAAGATAAAAAAGAGAAATTTTTTAATCAAGACCGTGTTTCCATCCGAATCCGATGTCTTCCGATTGCAAGCACCATAGCGGCCGCGGCTATTCGCGCCGTCCGAGCAGGCGCCGGAGGCGCAAAAGCCTTCAAACAGGATTTTCGAGACATCTCTATAATCAAGCCGGAATGATAATGCCTATTTAATCAATCACTAAGACTTGATCCATGAATACTTGGTTGCAATTCCTCGCTGCGAACGGCGCCCGCATTGACGAAAACGATGCCTCGGTCCGGTTCGACGGCACGCCGCCGGCCGGAGAGTTGCCGCGCATCTATGTCGCGCCGCTGGCCGACCAGGGGTTGATCGGATTGAGCGGCGATGATGCCGCCAGCTTCCTGCACAACCAGATTACCAACGATGTCGAGAATCTGCCGCAGACCGAGGCCCGCCTTGCGGGTTACTGTTCGCCGAAAGGACGCCTGCTGGCCTCCTTCCTGATGTGGAAGACCGGCGAGGAGATCCTGCTGCAGCTGCCGCGGCAGATACAGCCTCCTATCCAGAAGCGCCTGCAGATGTACGTGCTGCGCGCCAAGGCCAAACTGCAGGACGCCGGCGACAGGCTTGCATTGCTCGGCATCGGAGGCGCCGGATCCGGTGAAATGCTCGCGGCCTGGTTTCCGATCCTGCCCGCGCAGGCTTACGCCAAGCTTGATTCGGATCACGGCAGCCTGATCCGCCTTCCTGATGCCTTCGGCGCGGCCCGCTATCAATGGATCCTGCCCGCCGAGTCCGCAGCCAATCTTTGGCCCGAGATTACCAGAATCGCGCATCCGGTCGGAACGGATATCTGGCGCCTCACCGAAATCCATTCCGGCATTCCGCAGATCACCCTGCCGACGCAGGAGCAGTTCGTGCCGCAGATGATCAATTTCGAGCTGGTCGGCGGCGTCAATTTCAAGAAAGGCTGCTATCCCGGCCAGGAAATCGTCGCGCGCAGCCAGTATCTCGGCAAGCTCAAGCGCCGCATGCTGCTGGCGTCGGTTGCGGCCGAAGCCAGGGCCGGAATGGAGGTGTTCTCGAGCGCCGACCCGGATCAGCCTTGCGGCATGGTGGTCAACGCCGCGCCCAACCTGCAGGGTGCAACCGACATGCTGGTGGAGATCAAGATCGCCGCAGCCGAAGACGCTTCGGTGCATCTCGGTTCGGCCCAGGGTCCTGCGCTGAGCTTCGCCGCACTTCCCTACTCCCTGCCGGCCTGAACCGGCCGCCGAGACATCGATGGATCTTTACATCTACTACCGCGTCCGCGAAGAAGCAGCGGCCGAACTGCTTCCGCGCGTCACGGCACTGCAGCAATCTCTGGCGCAAGAATGTGGTATCGTCACCGGACTCAAGCGCCGTCCCGAGACCCGAGACGGCAGGCAGACCTGGATGGAAATCTACCAGTCGGTGCCGGCCGGATTCGAGGCGAAGCTTGAGCAAGCCATGTCGCATCATGGTCTGTCGGACCTGATCGACGGAGGGCGTCATACCGAACATTTTGTGGATCTACCTACATGTGCCTGATCGTTTTTGCCTGGCAGGTGATACCCGGCATTCCGCTGGTCGCAGCTGGAAACCGTGATGAATTCTTCAGCCGGCCCACGGCATCCGCAGCATGGTGGACGGATCATCCGCAGGTCTACGCCGGCAGGGACCTGCAGGATGGAGGAACATGGATGGGCATCTCGCGCGAAGGGCGTTTTGCGGCCATCACCAACTTCCGCGATCCATCGTCCAAACGAACGGACGCGCCGTCTCGCGGCGCGCTGGTAGCGGACTTCCTTGCCGCCGACATGAACGCCGAGGACTATATCGCCGCACTGGAGGTGCATGCGTCCGAGTACAACGGATTCAATCTTCTGGTCGGCGACAAGGACAAGCTCGTCTGGTATTCGAATGCCGCGGTCCAGGATGAGAGAAACGGCAAGCTCCTGCCGCCGGGCATCTATGGCTTATCCAACGCGTCACTCGATTCTCCCTGGCCAAAGGTGGTGCGCACGAAGGCGCAGTTTTCCAGCCTGATTTGCCAGGGCGCGCCGGAAGATGCCTACTTCGAGATGCTGACCGATACCACGCGTGCGCCAGACTGCAGGCTGCCGAAAACCGGCGTGAGCCTGGAATGGGAGCGCGTCCTTTCGGCGGTCTGCATCCAGTCGCCCGAATACGGCACACGGACTTCGACCGTCGTCAGGCTGTTCGGTGACGGCAGCGCGGCTCTCGAAGAACGCGCACTGCCCTGTTAACACCGGTGCCGGTTCAGGCCGGCGCCATTTCCGGCTTCAGCTTCTCCATGCGCTGTATGCCGTCCTTCCAGGACTGCGGCCAGGCCACGCCCTTGCGCAATGTCGTATCCGCGTACACATAGACCAGTTCGCCGGAAATCAGGTGCTGGTCGCCGAGATGAATTTCCACCACGAAGCGCGCCGACGTCCGTCCGAAGCTGGCGCAGCGCACGCCGATGTCGACCACGTCGTCGAAACGCGCCGGGGCCTGGTATTCGATGGTCGCCTTGCGGGCAAACATTTCGCGTCCCTCTTCGGCCTGCTGCAAGGCCGTCGGCAAGCCGGTAGCGCGCCAGTACTCGGTGAATGCGACATCGAAGTAAGTCAGGTAATGCCCGTTGAAGACGATGCCCTGCATGTCGACTTCCGCCCAGCGCACCCGCAGGGAATGAAAAAACGAAAAATCTTCGCGTGCCATGTCGTGTCTAGTCCGTCCTCAAATCAATCCGTCAAAAAGCCGTGAATCAGTCGGTTGACGCGCTGCGGCTGCTCATGAATAACCCAGTGCGAGCCTTCGGGGATGCGCTCGATCTTCAGGTCGTCGACCAAGCCGTCGAGCCCGTCCACCAGCGACTTCGGCAGGGCGATATCCTGCTCGCCCCAGATCACCCGTGTCGGCACTCTGATGCGGAAATCTTCCGGATTCAGCTCCAGTTTCAGCGGGCCGGGATGATCCTCGGTCGGCGGATGCAGCGGCGACGCCCGGTAGTAATTGACGCCGCCGGTCAGTCCGCGCGACCAGCAGGCATGATACCTGGCGCGCACCTCGTCCGTGAACCATGGCGTGGGCGATTGTCCCATGCCGTTCAGCAGGCTTTCCAGCAGCTTGAAATCGTCCTTGGCAAGCGCCGTCTCGGAGCCTTCGGCACGCAGCCAGTTCATGTAGGCGCTGGCCTTGCCCTGCTCCGGGTCTTGCGCAAGCGCCCGCATGAACAGATAGGGGTGCGGCGAATTCACAATGATCAGCTTGCGCAGCAGCTGCGGCAGCGCAATCGCGAAATTCCAAGCGATCGCTCCGCCCCAGTCGTGCGCCACCATCACGAAGCTGTCGTATCCCAGCTCGGATGCAAGCAGGCGCAGATCCTCGACGATATGCTTGGCCTTGTAGGCCGGCAGCTCCGACGGCATCGACGACAGATTGAAGCCCCTCAGATCGGGCGCCACCGCAAAATATTCGCCGCCGAACTCCCGAAGCTGGGCTTCCCATTCATACCAGAACTCGGGAAAGCCATGAACGAACAGCAGCAGCGGCTTTCCCTTTTCGCCAGCGCTTGCATAATGCAGGCGCATCCCGTTGGAAAGCGCCGCGTACTGGCCTTCCCTGATTTCAGCTGTCATGCGGTCTCCTCGCGTCATGGCGTTGTTGTCGCGTTGTTATCGCGCTGTCATCTGCGCTATCGAAACGGCTTACTGCTGCCTCAGCTTTGCCTGCAGCATTTCGCGGATCTGCGGCGCGGCGGCGAAAGGATCGCTGGGATTGCGCTGGGTAATGATGTCTTCCATCCGCGTCTGCACATTGCCGAGCGCCTGGGGATGGGAGTAGATGTAGAACTGGCCGTCGCGGATGGCGTTGAAGGTGCGCTCCGCGACTTCGGCGGCGGTCACCTTGCCGGACGACACGGCCTTGTCCGAGACGGCCTGGGCTACGGTCTGGCTCAGCGTCGGACCGCCTTCTTCCTTCACGTCTTCCGGACGGTTGCGGTGCGACTGGCTGATGCCGGTCGGCACGAAGTACGGGCACAGGACCGAGGCGCCGATCGGGGCGCCGATCAGTTGCAGGTCCTGGTACAGCGTTTCGGACAGGGACACCACCGCATGCTTAGAGACGTTGTAGATGCCCATGTTCGGCGCATTGAGCAGGCCCGCCATCGATGCCGTGTTGACGATGTGGCCCTGGTAGCCGGCTTCCTTCTTCGCGCATTCCAGCATCAGCGGCGTGAACGTGCGCACGCCGTGCACCACGCCCCAGAGATTGACGCCGAGCACCCACTCCCAGTCGGCGATTGAATTTTCCCAGATCAGGCCGCCGGACCCGACGCCGGCATTGTTGAAGACCAGATGCACGCTGTTGAACCGCTGCATCGTTGCATCCGCAAGCGCCTGCACCTGCTCGGCCTTGCGCACGTCGCAGCGCACCGCCAGCACTTCCGCGCCCTTTGCTTCGAGTTCCGCTTTGGCGGCATCCAGCGCATCCTGCTGCACGTCGGCCAGCACCAGTTTCATGCCCAGGCGCGCGCCGATCTGCGCGAACTCCTTGCCGAAGCCGCTTGCGCCGCCGGTAATGACTGCTACCTTGCCCTTGAAGTCGTTCATGTAGTCTCCTGCCTCTCGTCGATGAGATGGAAATAATTGATCTGGATGGATCTGCGCCGATCAGGCTTTCTTGAGCTGAAAGCCGACCCGCGGGAAATGGACAACCACCACGCCGGCCCGGGCATCCTCGCGGCGGACCGCGATTTCCGAAGCGGTGGACAGCACCAGTTCGCCCTCGACCGGGTCGAGCGCGTAGTCGGTGGGCGTGATCGTCACGCGCTCGCCGAGCGAAATGCCGTGCGCATCGTAAAACTCGCTGTCCTGGCCGGTGGCAGGCGTAGAGCTGCGTGCGATGGCCACTGCCTGTTCGGAATCCAGCGCTTCGAACTCGTGATGACCGAACTCCGACATGCGCGCGAGCCATTGCTTGAGAGCGGGAGCGATGTCGAGTATGCCTGCGACCGGCTCGGCCTTCTTTACGAACCACAGGCAGTGGTACACCGAGAAGTCGGCGATCGTCGCTTGCTGCCCGAGCAGGTAAGGCTTGCCGCCGGCGAGCATGCTTTCCAGGCGATGCAGGTACTCGGTCAGTGCGCCGCTGGCTTCCGCGACCGACATGCGGGGCGCGTTGCCCCGCATCGCGGCGCGGTCGACGGAAAATGCCTTCATCTGCTCGGGGGTCACGTTGCCCAGCAGGTAAGGAACCGCAGACGGCTGGAAGACATAACCGATCACCGTCCAGAATAGCGTGGCATCGGCCCATTGCGCCAGCGTGCGCGCCAGTCCCGAGCTCTCTGCCGGAAACAGCGAAGACTCCGGCGCCATCCGCTCCAGTACTTCCGCAATGAGCGCGCTGTCGCAATAGATATCGGCGCCGATCTGCATGAACGGCGTGCGGCGGTAGCCGCCCGTCAGCGCGACCACATCCGGCTTGGGCATGATGGTCGGGATGACCACGGACTTCCATGCCAGCTTCTTGTACCCCAGGATGAGCCGGACCTTTTCCGAAAAAGGCGAAATCGGATAGTGATGCAGGATGATGTCGGACATGCTGTCTCCTTCTTATACTTTTGCCGCCACGCCTGCAATAGGCCATTCAACCGGCGGCTGAATGGCGCTTGCGTGCCGGGTGAATCCAGGACCTAAGACTTAGACCAGCTTGACCAGCTGCTTGCCGAAGTTCTTGCCCTTCAACATGCCGATGAAGGCTTCCGGCGCCGCCTCCAGTCCCTGTGCGACGGATTCGCGGAACTTGAGCTTGCCGGTAGCGACCAGCGTCCCGAGTTCCTTGAGCCCCTGCGGCCACAGGTCCATGTGCTCGGAGACGATGAAGCCGCGCATCGTCAGCCGCATGGTCAGGAAGTTGCGCACGTTGTTGAGCGACATCGGCTCGCCGTCATAGCCGGCGATCAGGCCGCACAGCGCGATCCGGCCGAATGGATTCATGCGGGCGACGCATTCGTCGAAAATCTTTCCGCCGACGTTCTCGAAGACGGCATCGATGCCGTTCGGCGTTGCGCGTGCGAGATCCTCGACGAGGTTGCCCGCCTTGTAGTCGACGCAGGCATCGAAGCCGAGCTCGTTGACCACGTAATCGCACTTTTCCTTGCCGCCCGCAATGCCCACCGCGCGGCAGCCGCGCTGCTTCGCGAGCTGCCCGACCACGCTGCCGACCGCGCCGCTGGCAGCGGACACGACGATGGTCTCGCCTTCCTTGGGCTGCATGATCTGGGTCAGGCCATACCATGCAGTCATGCCCGGCATGCCGACCGAGCCGAGATAGGCGGACAGCGGCACATGTGTCGTATCCAGCTTGCGCAGCATGACGCCGTCCGACACACCCATCTCGGACCAGCCCATCATGCCCTGCACCTTGTCGCCGACGGCGAACTTGGGATTCTTCGATTCCACGATCTCGCCGACCGTGCCGCCGATCATGGTTTCACCCAGCGCCTGCGGCGCGGCATAGCTCTTCACGTCTTCCATGCGCATGCGCATGTAGGGGTCGAGCGACAGGTAATGGTTGCGGATCAGCACTTCGCCATCCTTAAGTTCCGGCGCCTGGACTTCTTCGAGGCGGAAATTTTCAGGAGAAACCGTGCCCTTCGGACGGGAAGCCAGCACCAGGCGTTTGTACGTTGTCATCGTTCATCTCGCATTCGGTAAATGCCGGCTGGTCTGGAGCCGGCGTGATCGGTCGAAATTGACCTTACTCGTGGTTGATCTTCTCGGCCACATCCAGACGCTTCAGGTATTTGAAGGTACCCGAAGCCTTGGCCACCAATGTGTCGGCGCTCCAGAGTTCGCCGTCGCAGAAGCAGATGCTGGTCGAGCGATGCACCGCCTTGCCCTTGGCGACGAGCCGCGAGCCCGCCCGGCCAGACGGTTGGAAAAAACTGGTTTTCATTTCGACGGTGACGCCGCCGCGCGCATTCGGATCGAGCGAACGTCCGGCCATCGACATCACCACATCCAGCAGCGTCATGACTACGCCGCCGTGGGTCACGTGCCAGCTGTTCATGTGGCGCTCCTGCAGTTCGAGCGCCACCTGCGCTTCGCCGTTTCCCATGCCGAGAAACTCCACGCCCATGTCGTGCAGGAACGGAATCTCGACCGGAAACGGCTGCGCCTTCGATTCGGTATTGAGACGACTCATCAGTGAACCGCCGATACGCCGCCGTCTACCGCCAGGATCTGGCCGGTGATGTGCTTGCCCGCGTCGGACGCGAACAGCAAGGCAGCGCCCTTCAGGTCTTCATCGTCGCCGATGCGCTGCAGCGGCGCGCGTCGTGTTAGGTTGTCGACGCCGAGGTTTTCCAGCACGCCCTTGGTCATCTTGGACGGGAAGAAGCCCGGTGCCAGCGCATTGACGGTAATGCCGTGCTTGCCCCATTCGCCGGCCAGAGTGCGGGTGAAGTTGACCACCGCGCCCTTGGAGGTGTTGTAGGAAATCGTCTGCATCGACTCCGGGCCGTTGCCCGACAGGCCGGCGATGGATGCCACGTTGATGATGCGTCCGTACTTGCGCGGAATCATCGACTGCTTGCCGACCGCCTGCGACAGCAGGAAGATGCTGCGGATGTTGAGGTTCATGACCTTGTCCCAGGCTTCGACCGGATGATCTTCGGCGGGTGCGCCCCAGGTTGCGCCGGCGTTGTTGACCAGGATATCGATATGGCCAAGGCGCTTGAGGGCTTCCGCCACCAGCGGCGCGACATTGGCTTCCTCAGACAGGTCGGCCGCGATGGCGCTGGCTTCGATGCCGCGCTCCTTCAAGTGGGCGACGGCCTCGTCGAGATCCGATTGCTTGCGCGAGGACAGCACGATCTTCGCGCCCTGCTCGCCCAGCGCTTCGGCGATCTGCAGTCCCAGGCCGCGCGAGCCGCCGGTAACCAGGGCGGTCTTGCCGTTGAGATCGAAGAGTTGTTGAATGGTACGCATAGGAGTCTCCTTCATCGGTTCTGTTTTTGCATTATCCCGTACTTGCAGCCGCCGTCAGAACCAGGCGTCCTGCATGTCGAGCGTGGTGGTGTCGATACTTTCCAGCAGATCGAGCTGGGGCTGCACCTTGGGCAATTCCCACTTGAAGAAATAGGCGCAGGCCTGCAGCTTGCCCTTGTAGAAATCGGCGTCGTGGCCGGATTTGCCGACCGCAACCATTGCCTGCTGCAGCCACATCCAGGCCACCACCGCATGCCCGAAGGCTTCCAGGTAGACCGAGGCATTGGCCAGCGTCTTGTTCATGTCGCCTGCCGCATACAGGGCCTGCGTGACCTTGGCGATCCGCTGCAGCACGGCTGCGAGCGACTGGGCGTAGGCAGCAAGTTCGGGCACTTCCGACGCCTTCGCGATGGTTTTCTGGACCTCGTCGCCAAAGGCCTTGAAGGCGGCGCCATTCTGCATCGAGACCTTGCGGCCCAGCAGGTCTAGGCCCTGGATGCCGTGCGTTCCCTCATGGATGGGGTTGAGGCGGTTGTCGCGGTAGAACTGCTCGACGTTGTACTCGCGCGTATAGCCGTAGCCGCCGTGCACCTGGATGGCCAGGCTGTTGGCTTCCAGGCACCACTGCGACGGCCAGGACTTGGCGATCGGTGTCAGGATATCGAGCAGCAGGCTGGCATGCCGCTTCGCGTCTTCGGATTCCGCCGTCTTTTCCTCGTCCACGAGGCGAGCGCAATACAGGTTGAGCGCAAGGCCGCCTTCGACATAGGACTTCTGCGCCAGCAGCATGCGCTTGACGTCGGTGTGCTGCACGATGGGAATCTGCGGCTGGGCCGGATCCTTCGCCATCGGGTGGCGGCCCTGCGGACGCTCGCGCGCATACTCGAGCGCGTGCAGATAACCGGTGTAGCCGAGCACCACCGCGCCGAGGCCGACGCCGATGCGGGCTTCGTTCATCATGTGGAACATGTTGGCGAGGCCCTTGTGCTTTTCACCTACCAGATAGCCGACCGCGCCGGCCTTGCCGCCCGGCTTGAACTTGCCTTCGCCGAAGTTGAGCAGGCAGTTGGTCGTGCCGCGATAACCCATCTTGTGGTTGAGCCCGGCCAGGACCACGTCGTTGCGTTCGCCGAGCGAGCCGTCGGCATTCACCAGCTTCTTCGGCACGATGAACAGCGAGATGCCCTTCACGCCGGGAATCAGCTTGCCGTTCTCGTCGGGCACCTTGGCCAGCACGAGGTGCACGATGTTCTCCGACAGCTCATGCTCGCCGGCGGAAATCCACATCTTGTTTCCCTTGAGCCGATAGGTGCCGTCCTCCTGCGGCTCGGCGCGCGTCACGATGTCGGACAGCGACGATCCCGCCTGCGGCTCCGACAGGCACATGGTGCCGAAGAAGCGGCCTTCCAGCATGGGCTTGACGAAGGTGTCGATCTGCTCCGGCGTACCGCACTTGAGCAGCGTGTTGGCGTTGCCGATGGTGAGGAAGGGATAGGACGACGTGCCGACATTGGCCGCCTTGAAATAGGCGAAGCTCGCCTTCTCGATCAGCACCGGCAGCTGCATGCCGCCGTATTCATAATCCTGGCCGGCTGCCATGAGACCTGCATCGCAGAAGACTTTCAGCGCCGCCTTCACCTCGGGAATAATGTGCACGGTTTCGCCGTCGAAGTGCGGCTCTTGCTGGTCGCTCTTCTTGTTGTGCGGCGCGAACAGATCAGTGGCCACCTTTTCGCAGGTATCCATGGCTGCGGTGAAGGTTTCGCGTGAGTGGTCTGCGTAGCGGGCCCGCTTCGTGAGGGATTCGGCATCGAGCCATTCGTAGAGCAGGAAGTCGATATCGCGCCGGGAAAGGATTTTCGATTGCATGATAAGCCCCGCGCAGCGCCGGCAGGAGCGGCGCTGCGTTTCAAGTTTCAATAAGCCGTTGTCAGGAAGATGGACATTGCCATGTCCGGTCCAAAGACGCAGAAATAAGTGCAGAAATGCATGTGGGCGCCGCAGCGCCCACAGTGTCGATTCCCTTAGACCACTTCGAACAGGCCGGCAGCACCCTGTCCGCCGCCGATGCACATGGTGACCACCACGTACTTGGCGCCGCGCCGCTTGCCTTCGATCAGCGCATGGCCGGTCAGGCGGGCGCCCGATACGCCATAGGGATGGCCAACGGCGATCGCACCGCCGTTGACATTCAGGCGGTCGGCGGGAATGCCGAGCTTGTCGCGGCAGTACAGCACCTGCACGGCAAAGGCTTCGTTCAGTTCCCACAGGCCGATGTCCTCGACCTTCAGGCCGGCCTTCTTCAGCAGCTTGGGAATGGCGAACACGGGACCGATACCCATTTCATCCGGCTCGCAGCCGGCAATCGCGAAACCGCGGTAGATACCCAGCGGCTGCAGGCCCTTCTGTTCGGCAAGCTTGCTGTTCATGACGATGGCCACCGAAGCGCCGTCGGAGAACTGGCTGGCATTGCCTGCCGTGATCACGCCGCCGGGAATCGCGGTACGGATCTTGGAGACGCCTTCCATCGTGGTGTCGGCACGGATGCCTTCATCGGCGGAAATCGTGACTTCGCGCGTCAGCAGCATGCCGCTGTCCTTGTCGGCGACGCCCATGATGGTGGTCATCGGCACGATTTCATCGTTGAACTTGCCGGCGGCCTGGGCAGCGGCGGCGCGCTGCTGGCTCTGCACGCCGTATTCGTCCTGGCGCTCCTTGCTTATGTTGTAGCGCTTGGCGACCGTCTCGGCAGTCTGCAGCATCGGCCAGTAGATTTCCGGCTTGTTCTGCTTGAGCCAGACTTCGGCCAGCATGTGGGAATTGGCTTCGTTCTGCACGCAGGAAATCGACTCCACGCCGCCTGCCGCATAGATGTCGCCTTCGCCGGCGATGACGCGCTGCGCCGCCGTGGCAATGGTCTGCAGGCCGGACGAGCAGAAGCGGTTGATGGTCATGCCGGCGGTGGTGACGGGGCAGCCGGCGCGCAACGCGATCTGGCGCGCGATGTTGCTGCCGGTGGCGCCTTCGGGCGTGGCGCAGCCCATGATCACGTCTTCGACTTCGCCCGCCTCGATCTTGGCGCGCTCGATGGCGGCCTTGAGCACGTGACCGCCCATGGTGGCGCCGTGCGTCATGTTGAAGGCACCTTTCCAGGATTTGGCCAGGCCGGTGCGGGCTGTGGATACGATGACGGCGTCAGTCATTTGAGGCTCCTTGAGTTGAATTGTGGATGTTCGAATCTGTGCTCGAGCTTGCGTTTTAATCTGGCGAAGATCTTTTTGTATTTCGAGAATAGCACAGTTTTAGCACGATCGTTCGTAAAAGATAAGACTTTCATCAAGGCCTCCAGGATCGCGGTATACCGCAATCCGGTTTTCCTGATTTTGCTTTCAAACAAGCATTCCATGTAAGTTTCTGTAAGTTTGAAGCAAGCGTCGCGTAAGGTTCGGGTCGCACACTCCAATCGTGCAATATGGGCAAGAAGCTTTGCACATGAATATTAATTATTTGAGTTTGAGGAGATAAGCATGGCGACAGTACAGACTACGACTGCACGCGGCATGACGGCGGAGGAACGGAAAGTCATTTTCGCATCTTCGCTCGGGACGGTATTCGAGTGGTACGACTTTTATCTGTATGGTTCACTGGCCGCGATTATCGCGAAGCAGTTCTTTGCCGGTACCGACCCGAATACGGCGTTCATTTTCGCGTTGCTGGCATTTGCCGCGGGCTTCATCGTCCGCCCGTTCGGCGCATTGGTCTTCGGTCGCCTCGGCGACATGATCGGCCGCAAATACACCTTCCTGGTCACTATCCTGATTATGGGCGTCTCGACGTTCATCGTCGGCCTGCTGCCCAACTACGCATCGATCGGCATTGCGGCTCCGATCATCCTGATCACGCTGCGTATCCTGCAGGGCCTGGCGCTCGGCGGCGAATATGGCGGCGCGGCAACCTACGTTGCCGAGCATGCTCCGCACGGACGCCGCGGCGCCTACACCGCCTGGATCCAGACCACTGCGACACTGGGTCTGTTCCTGTCGCTGATGGTGATCCTGGGTACTCGTACCGCCGTCGGTGAAGCCGCATTTGCCGACTGGGGCTGGCGCGTTCCCTTCCTGGTGTCGGTATTCCTGCTGGCCATTTCCGTCTGGATCCGCCTGTCGATGAATGAATCGCCGGCGTTTGCCAAGATGAAAGCCGAAGGCAAGACATCGAAGGCACCTCTGGCCGAGTCCTTCGGTCAGTGGAAGAACCTGAAGATCGTCATCCTGGCGCTGATCGGCCTGACAGCCGGCCAGGCAGTCGTCTGGTACACCGGCCAGTTCTATGCGCTGTTCTTCCTGACGCAGACACTGAAGGTTGATGGTGCAACGGCCAACCTGCTGATCGCCGCTTCGCTGGTCATCGGCACACCGTTCTTCATCATCTTCGGGACGCTCTCGGACAAGATCGGCCGCAAGCCCATCATTCTCGGCGGCTGCCTGATCGCTGCAGTAACTTACTTCCCGATCTTCCACGCTCTGACCCACTATGCCAACCCGGCCCTGGAAAACGCGATCAAGAACGCACCGGTGGTGGTGACTGCCGATCCGGCCGACTGCCAGTTCCAGTTCAACCCGACCGGCACCAAGAAGTTCACGTCTTCCTGCGACATCGTGAAGGCAAAACTGGCGGCTGCCTCGGTGAACTACTCCAACGAAGCCGCACCTGCCGGCACCGTTGCATCTGTCAAGATCGGCGACAAGGTCATCCCGTCGTACAGCGCAAACGGCCTGTCGAAGGACGATGCCGCAGCCAAGGAAAAGGCCTTCTCGAAGGACGTGGCTGACGCCATCAAGGCAGCCGGCTATCCGACCAAGGCTGATCCGGCCCAGATGAACAAGGGCATGGTTCTGCTGCTGCTGGTCATCCTAGTGATCTACGTGACCATGGTCTACGGTCCGATCGCTGCCATGCTGGTCGAAATGTTCCCGACCCGCATCCGCTACACCTCGATGTCCCTGCCCTACCATATCGGCAACGGCTGGTTCGGCGGTCTGCTGCCCACCACGGCGTTTGCTCTGGTTGCCTTCAAGGGCGACATCTACTACGGTCTGTGGTATCCGATCATCATCGCGCTGGTCACGGTAGTCATCGGCATGCTGTTCGTCCGCGAGTCCAAGGACAACGACATCTACGCTGCGGACTAAACGCCAAAGCATCGCCCGGCATGCAATGCATGCCGGGAAGCATCAAACCCGACCGCCTGCCTGCCAGGCGGTTTTCTTTTGGGCATGGCCTGACGGATCAAGCCGACTGCCAAGGCGGCGCAAGTTTGGTATTGTCGCGGTTTGAATCCATTCAAGCAGAATCCTCCCGTTTATTTTCAACACTCTTATTTCGCCCTATCATGAACAGACCCATCCGCCTCGGCACACCGCTTTCCCCGTCCGCAGTCAAAGTGATGCTGCTAGGCTCGGGTGAACTCGGCAAGGAAGTCATCATCGCGCTGCAGCGGCTCGGCGCGGAAGTCATTGCCGTGGACCGCTATGCGGGCGCGCCCGGCCACCAGGTCGCACACCGCTCCCATGTGATCGACATGACCGACCCCGCCGCGCTGACGGCACTCATCGAACACGAAGCGCCGCATCTCGTCGTGCCGGAAATCGAGGCGATTGCCACGCCGGCGCTGATCGAACTCGAAAAGAAAGGGAACGTCACCTTCATCCCCACGGCGCGCGCCGCATGGCTGACCATGAACCGCGAAGGCATCCGCCGGTTGGCAGCGGAAACCCTGGGCTTGCCGACCTCGCCCTACCGCTTCGCCGACAGCCTGGAAGAACTGAAGGCCGCCTGCGACGCCGTCGGCTTTCCCTGCGTGGTGAAGCCGGTGATGTCGTCGTCGGGCAAGGGGCAGTCCAAGGTCGACCATGCGGGCGAAGTCGACGAAGCGTGGCGCTACGCCGCTTCCGGCAGCCGGGTCGATGCGGGACGCGTCATCGTGGAAGGCTTCATCGATTTCGATTATGAAATCACCCAGCTGACCGTGCGCGCACTGGATGCGCAAGGCGAGACCGTAACCCATTTCTGCGAGCCGATCGGGCATGTGCAGGAAAAAGGCGATTACATCGAATCCTGGCAGCCGCATGCCATGCCGGCCATGGCCATCGCGAAGGCGCGCGATATCGCGAAGAAGGTAACCGACGATCTCGGCGGGCTGGGGCTGTTCGGGGTGGAGCTTTTCGTCAAGGGCGACATGGTATGGTTTTCCGAAGTCAGCCCTCGCCCGCATGACACCGGCATGGTGACGATGGCGAGCCAGCGCCAAAGCGAATTCGAACTGCATGCGAAGGCCATCCTCGGCCTGCCGGTCGATGTGTCGCTGCAGTCGCCGGCCGCCTCGGCCGTGATCTATGGCCGGCATGAAGCCAAGGGCATTGCCTTCGAAGGCGTGGCGGAAGCGCTTGCCGTTCCGGGCACCGATATCCGGCTGTTCGGCAAGCCGGAGTCCTTTGCCCGCCGCCGCATGGGCGTGGCGCTGGCGACCGCATCCGACACCGATACGGCGCGTCGCCTCGCCAAGGAAGCGGCTGCAAAGGTGCGGCCTGTCGTGCCCAATTGACTCTGTTTAGCCGGGCGTCAGCTTCAGGACGCCGACGCTGCCTTTTTCCACAGCCGGGCGCCGGGTCTTCAACGGGATATATTGCACGTCGACCCAGCGCTGGGAGAGATTTCGGTACAGCGGTGACAGCAGGTTGCCGGACTGCCCGGTCGAATGAATGAAGCGCGAGTTTTCCAGGTCAGCAAGGTCGTAGATTGCCCGCAAACTGGCTGCGTGGCGGTTGGCGAACGGCTCCTTGTCATCGCGCAGGCTGTATCTGCCGACGTTGACGGTATGCGTATCGCCCGGTGACGGCACCCGGATATCGAAGAATCGCGCAAGGAAATCAACCTTCGAGAAAGGACGGTGCTCGGAGCGCGCGACATGGGCGTCGCCCCAGCGCCACTTATCCATGTCGCTCCCGTAACGTCTCTCAAGATCGGCCAAGCTGACTTCCAGCGCGGTCGACAGCAGTTCTGCGCAGGTCTGCGGCTTTTCATCGGCGGGCTTGCTCACATCCGCGCACCACCTGCCCTGCCCCTGCCTGTCGAACAGGACATTCACTGTCGACTGCTGGACGTTGCGGTGCTCGAAATAATCCTTCATCAGCGCCTCTCCCAGTTCATCGCGGAAAATTTCGCTCGAGATTTCCCGCATCCAGGCGCTGTAGATCAGCGCGGCTGTACTGTCCGTCCGCATTTCTCCATTCCAGTTCGCGAGCAGCCCGAGCGCCGCGCGGGCGCGTTCCGATCTCGGCGCCGTCTTGCGCAGCAGCGGAAGCACTTCCCGGGCGGCCAGCGAGACGTCATCTTTCTGCATCTGCGCGAAGCTGTCCAGGCTGTGCCTGGGCGTTCCTTCCAGAAGGAAATGGATGCGGTCGGCGCGGTACGGCATGCTCCATTCGCTCGTCAGAAAGTGCTTGTAGCCGGGTCCGACGATCTTGTGATTAGCGGTGACGATCTTTCCGGTTGGGGGATTGAATTCCTGCGGCAGGTCGCGGAAGGAAAGAAAGCCGTCCCAGTCGTAGCGCGCATCCCAGCCCGGTGCCGGCGCAAGGCCTTTCAAGTCGTTTTCCGGCTTGCGGACCGGCACCCTGCCCGCGGCGACGAAACCGATATTGCCATCGACATCGGCATAGACCATGTTCTGATGCGGCGACGTAAATTCGGCCGCCCCTGCCAGGAACTGCTCCCAGCTGGCGGCATGGTTGATCTTCATGCCGGCCTGCAGCGTCATGTCATCGGCACGCAAGGCGGTCCAGGCAAACGAGACCGCGTATTTCTTTGCATCGAGCGCACTGCGGTCGACTACCGGCAGCGCGCCGCTGATGACCGGACCGTGGCGGGTCTCGCGCACCGTCAGCTGCTGGTCCGGCGCGCCCTTGACCTTGATGGTCTCATTGCGCACGGTGAATGCCGCCCAGCCATCGGGCGTCTGGTATTGCGCGGCGTTGTCCGGGTCGATCCGCTCGATGTACAAGTCCTGCACGTCAGATGCGGTATTGGTGAATGCCCATGCGATCCGGCTGTTGCGCCCGAGGACCACGCTCGGTATGCCGGGCAGGGTTGCACCGACCACATCGAAGCCCGGCGCGGAAAGATGGGCGAAATACCATAGCGCCGGCGCCGATAATCCTAGATGGGGATCATTGGCAAGCAAGGGCTTGCCTGTGGCGGACAAGGCTCCGCTGACCGCCCAGTTGTTCGAGCCCATGCCTTCCACCAGCGAAGGCGGTGCGATGGCGGCGATTTTCGTCAGTTCGCCGGCAATGGTCATCATGTCGCCGTACATGAGGGTGTAATCCCGGGTTTCGAGCACCGGGTCGCCGGGGTAAGGCGGAAGGAATTCGTTGATGCGGTCGAGCGGCATTCGCTGCGACAGGCGCATGCGCAGGATTTCCTGCGACCAGTTCGCACCGAGGTCCCAAGCCATCATGGTCTGCCAGCCGATGGAATCGACGGGATGCCAGGGTTCGGGTGCCGCAGCACCGGTGAGGAGAAATTCCGGCGGCAAGGGCGACTTGCGGGTCGAAAGGTAGGCGTTCACGCCCTTTGCATACGATTCCAGTCCGGTCCGGGTTTCGGCGGACAGGTTGGCGAAAATGCGCTCCGCATTGCGGCGTACACCGAGCGTGCGCAGGAAACGGTCGGTATCGACGGCGTTGGGACCAAGGATTTCAGCCATGCGCCCGGCAGCGATGCGGCGGTTCATTTCCATTTGCCACAGCCTGTCCTGAGCATGCACGAAACCGAGCGCGAAATAGGCATCCTGCTCCGATTTCGCATAGATATGCGGGATGCCTTCCGCATCGCGCACAATGTCTACCTCGGCCTGCACGCCGCTGAGCCGTATCGTTCCATCGACGGCCGGCTGGCTCGCCGACCGGTACCAGAAGGCGGCCGCAAGCGCAGCGGCCAAGAGAAAGGCCAGCAGCAAACCCGCGGCGCGGGCAACTTTTCTTGATGTTGTTGTCATAAGTGTCATCCTCCTGAATTGCACGGCCGCTCCCGGGCCCTTTTCTCCGTACGCTTCAAAACCGCGTCCATTGTCAGATGGTAAGATGTGGAGTCATGTCATGAAACCGCAACAAAACCGTTCTTATCTTATGAAATTTGACGTTGCCATTGTAGGAAGCGGTCTCGCCGGATTGTCCGTTGCCCTGCATCTTGCCAAAACCCGCAAGGTTGCGGTGATTTCCAAGCGTACCCTGCTCGACGGCGCCAGCAACTGGGCGCAGGGCGGCATTGCCGCCGTCCTCGATTCCGGCGACAGCCATGAGCAGCATATCGCGGATACCCTGGTTGCGGGCGCCGGCCTGTGCGATGAAACGGCGACGCGCTACATCGTCGAACACAGCCGCGCCGCGATCGAATGGCTGATCGAACAGGGGGTGCCGTTCACCAAGGATCCCACCGCGGAACTCGGCTACCACCTGACGCGCGAAGGCGGCCACAGCCAGCGGCGCATCATCCACGCGGCCGATGCAACCGGCCATGCGGTCCAGGTCACGCTGGAAGAGAAAGCACGGGCCCATCCGAACATCACGATACTCGAGCATCATTACGCCATCGACCTGATCAAGTCCGACAAGCTCGACGGCACTGCTCCCGCCACAGCTCCCCGCAGCACACCCTGCTGCGTCGGACTGTATGTGCAGGATGTCAATTCCGGCAAGGTGATGACGCTTGCGGCCGACCAGACGGTGCTGGCTACCGGCGGCGCAGGCAAGGTGTATCTCTACACCACCAATCCGGATACCGCCACCGGCGACGGCATCGCGATGGCCTGGCGGGCCGGCTGCCGCGTCGCCAACATGGAGTTCATCCAGTTCCATCCGACCTGCCTCTATCATCCGTATGCCAAATCCTTCCTGATCAGCGAGGCCGTGCGTGGCGAAGGCGGGCTGCTGAAACTGCCGGATACGGCGGGCGCGGCGGCCGGCCAGCGTTTCATGGAGTGGCATGACGAGCGGGCGGAACTGGCGCCGCGCGACGTGGTGGCGCGCGCCATCGACTTCGAAATCAAGAAGCGCGGCCTGGATCATGTCGACCTCGATATCAGCCACCAGCCGCCGGAATTCCTGAAGGAGCATTTCCCGACGATCTATGCGCGCTGCCTGGAATTCGGCATCGATATCACCAAGCAGCCGATTCCGGTGGTGCCGGCCGCGCACTATACCTGCGGCGGAGTGGTGACCGACTCCATGGGCCGCACCGACCTGCCGGGCCTGTATGCCGTCGGAGAGACCGCCTATACCGGCCTGCACGGCGCCAACCGCCTGGCCAGCAATTCGCTATTGGAATGCCTGGTGCTCGGCCGCGCGGCGGCGCAGCACATTGAGCAGCAGCCGAAGCCGCGGTCCCTGCCCTTGCCGGCCTGGGACGAGAGCCGGGTGACGGATGCGGACGAGGAAGTGGTGATTGCGCACAACTGGGACGAACTGCGGCGCTTCATGTGGAATTACGTCGGCATCGTGCGCACCACGAAGCGCCTGGAGCGCGCTCAGCACCGCATCCGCCTGCTGCGCGAAGAGATCTACGAGTACTACTCGCATTTCCGCATCACCCGCGACCTGCTGGAACTGCGCAATCTGGTCGATGTGGCTTCAATGATCGTAGAAAGCGCCCTCTCGCGCCGCGAGAGCCGCGGGCTGCATTACAGCCAGGATTATCCGGACACCCTGCCCAAGGCCTTGCCGACGGTGCTGCCGCCGTCGAAGCGGTAAGGATGTTGGTCAACGCAGGGGCTTAACGCAAAATGGCCGGTCACTCGACCGGCCATTTCTATTTCTCCCGTCAACGGCAGGCATGCAGCCAGTTCAGCCGATCACCCGCAGTGAATAATCAGTAGCGCGCACATCCTTGGTCAGGCTACCGATGGAAATGCGGTCGACGCCCGTTTCGGCAATCGCGCGCACGGTCGACATGTTGATGCCGCCCGAGGCTTCGAGCACTGCGCGGTCGGCCGTGAGCTTGACGGCATCGCGCATCATGTCCAGCGAAAAATTGTCCAGCAGGATGGACTTGGCGCCCGCATTCAGCGCTTCTTCGAGTTCCGCGAGATTCTCGACCTCGATCTGGATCGACACCCCGGCATTGAGCGCCTGCGCGGCCCGCATCGCTGCGGTGATGCCGCCGGCAGCCGCAATATGGTTTTCCTTGATCAGAATGCCGTCGTACAGCGCCAGGCGCTGATTCCTGCCTCCGCCGACGCGCACCGCGTATTTCTGCGCCAGCCGCAAGCCCGGCAATGTCTTGCGCGTATCCAGTACCGAAGCGCGGGTTCCGGCGACGACATCCGCATACTGGCGGGTCGCCGTGGCCACGCCCGACAGCAGCTGAAGGAAATTGAGCGCAGAGCGTTCCGCCGTCAGCAAGGCGCGCGCCGGCGCCTCGATCAGGCAAACCTGAGAATCCGCCGTCATCCCGGCGCCTTCGGCGTAATGCCATTGGATCTTGATGCGCGGGTCGAGCTGGCACATCACGCCTTCAAACCAGGGGGCGCCGCAGAGCACGGCATCTTCCCGTACCAGCACGCGGGCCTGCACCATTTCATGTTCCGGCACCAGCAGCCCCGTCACATCGCCTGTGCCGACGTCTTCGGCCAGCGCCGTGCGGATATTGGCTTCGAATGCCGCGGCCAGCCCCGCATCGAAAGGCGCGAATGGATTCTTCAATGTGCTCATGCCGGACCGATCCCCGAAAACAGTTTCTGTTCCTTGGCCAGGTCGCCGCTCGGGCGGACATTGGCTTTCTGCGCGGCTGCGAAAGCCAGCATGCGGTCGATGCAGCGGTAAGCCTGGCGGCCGATCTCCGGATCGACATGGATTTGATTGCGCCCGGTTTCCAGCACGTCCGCCAGGTTCTGCAGGCCGTTCATCGCCATCCAGGGGCAGTGTGCGCAGCTCTTGCAGGTCGCGCTGTTGCCGGCGGTCGGCGCGTCGATGAAGATCTTGCCCGGCGCAGCCATGCGCATCTTGTGCAGGATGCCGTTGTCGGTGGCGACGATGAATTCCTTCGCATCCAGCGATTGCGCGGCTGCGATCAGCTGCGAGGTCGAACCGACCACGTCGGCCTGCGCGACCACGGCTTCCGGCGATTCCGGGTGGACCAGAATCTTCGCGCCCGGGTGTTCCTTCTTCAGCAATTCGAGTTCGATGCCCTTGAATTCGTCGTGCACCAGGCAGGAACCCTGCCACAGCAGCATGTCGGCACCGGTTTTTTTCTGGATATAGCCGCCGAGATGCTTGTCCGGCGCCCACAGGATCTTCTTGCCCTGCGCATGCAGGTGTTCGACGATCTGCAGTCCGATGGACGATGTCACCATCCAGTCCGCCCTCGCCTTCACGGCGGCGCTGGTATTGGCGTAGACGACCACGGTGCGGTCGGGATGGGCATCGCAGAAAGCGGCGAATTCATCGGCCGGGCAGCCGAGATCGAGCGAACAGGTCGCGTCGAGGTCCGGCATCAGGATGGTTTTTTCCGGGCTCAGGATTTTCGCGGTTTCGCCCATGAACTTGACCCCTGCCACGACCAGGGTCTTGGCCGGATGGTCGCGCCCGAAACGCGCCATCTCCAGGGAATCGGACACGCAGCCGCCGGTTTCTTCCGCAAGATCCTGCAGATCGGCATCCACATAGTAATGCGCAACCAGAACGGCCTGCTTTTCCTTGAGCAGCTTGCGGATGCGCTCCTTGAGCGCGGCTTTTTCGGCAGGCGATGGCGCGGCCGGAACGCGTGCCCACGCATTGGCGGTGCAGCTGGTGCCGGCATCCATCTGCGGACGCTCGAATTCGATGGTTTTGATGGGTTGGATCTGCATGATGTCGATATTGAAACAACGGCCAGCGGTACGAAAACGAGAGTATGCCCGATACTTTCGATGTAAGTGCGGCATGACCGTATTCAAGGAGAAATTGATGTTCGGTGAGGCATCCGTACCAAAACGGCACACTTCCAGGCCATGGGTTTTATACGACAATAGTTGCCTTGATGCAATTTATTCGTTTACCCTAGAAGTAAAGCGGATGATACTTGCTGAGAAATATCAATGTTCTAGGGAAACATCCAAGATAAAACGGTAGAACCATGTTTCCGAAAAGAACGATGGAAGGGCTAAGCGGACGCATGCTGTCCTTCGAATAACGACAACAGGCCCTGAACAAGGCAGCCCATGCTGCGCTGCGACGTGAGGAAGACAATCATGACGAAGGTTTTCGACAAGACTGAAAAGGGACGCGAAGAGATCGCCACCCGCAAATATCACCTCTCGCCGCGAGTGCGCAGCCTGCTGGTCATGATCGACGGGAAGCAGAACGCGGATGAGCTCCTGAAAAAAGTCGCGGGAATCGGGCTCACCGAACAAGCCATCTCCGATCTGCTGCAAGACGGATTCATCAAGGAAGCGACGACCGCGGTCGCGACGGTTGCAGCCGGCTCAAACGCCGTACCTTTGCAAGCCGCCACCTCTGCAGTGGCGCAGATCGAGAGTTCCGCTAACGTACCGGCCCCGCTGCCGGCTTCCGAATCCTTGCTGCCTGAAGGACAGACCCAGTTCGAAGCGATCTACCGCTTCTACAACGAAACCATCAAGAGCACGATAGGCCTTCGAGGCTACGCTCTCCAGCTCAAGGTGGAGAAAGCGGCTTCGATCGAAGACTTCCGTCTGCTGAAGAAGCCGTATCTCGAAGCCGTGGAGAAGGCAAAGGGCCAGGAAATGGCACGCAGCCTGCGCGACAGGCTGGACAAGCTGCTGTATCTGGGAGAGCCGGTTCCGGAAACGACGACCATCGCCGGCTTGCCCACCTGAGCCGGCAAGCCCCCCCTGCCGCAGCCTTTACTCGATGCCCTGGCTCTTCAGGTAGTCTTCGTAATTGCCCTGGAAGTCGATCACTTCGCCGTCCTTCACTTCCAGGATGCGCGTGGCCAGCGAGGAAACGAATTCGCGGTCATGCGAGACGAAGATCAACGTCCCGGCGTACTTGTCCAGGGCGATGTTGAGAGACTCGATCGACTCCATGTCCATGTGGTTGGTCGGCTCGTCCATCAGCAGCGTATTATGGCGGCCCAGCATCAGCTTGCCGTACATCATGCGGCCCTTTTCCCCGCCTGACAGCACCTTGACCGACTTCTTCACATCGTCGCCGCCAAACAGCAGGCGACCCAGGATGGAACGGACCGCCTGGTCGTCGTCGCCTTCCTTGGTCCATTGGCCCATCCAGTCGGTCAGGTTCTTGTCGACCGCAAACTCCTCGGTCGGATCCTGCGGCATGTAGCCGACATTGGCGTTTTCAGCCCATTTGGCCACGCCGTGATCAGGCGCCAGGCCGCAGATTTCCATGCCGCCGATGCAGCGCAGCAGCGTGGTTTTACCCGCGCCGTTGGCGCCGATGATCGCGATCTTTTCGCCCGCTTCCACCAGCAGGTCGATGTTGTTGAAAATCGGCCGGTCGTATGTCTTCGACAGGCTCTGGATCTCCACGGCAAGGCGATGCAGTTTCTTTTCGCCTTCAAACCGCACGAAGGGATTCTGGCGGCTGGACGGCTTGATGTCCTCGACCTTGATCTTGTCGATCTGCTTGGCGCGGGACGTGGCCTGGCGCGCCTTGGACTTGTTGGCCGAGAAGCGACGCACGAATTCCTGCAGTTCCGCCACGCGCTCCTTGGCCTTGGCGTTGGCCGCCATCTGCTGCGCGCGGGCCTGCGACGATGCCAGCATGTAGTCGTCGTAGTTGCCGGGGTAGATCTTCAGCGTGCCGTAATCCATGTCCGCCATGTGGGTGCAGACCTGGTTCAGGAAGTGACGATCGTGGGAAATGATGATCATGGTGGAATTGCGCTCGTTGAGCACGTTTTCCAGCCAGCGGATGGTATTGATGTCGAGGTTGTTGGTCGGCTCGTCGAGCAGCAGGATGTCCGGATTCGAGAACAGCGCCTGCGCCAGCAGCACGCGCAGCTTCCAGCCGGGTGCGACGTTGCTCATCGGCCCCTGGTGCTGTTCGATCGGCACACCGACGCCGAGCAGCAGTTCACCTGCGCGCGCTTCGGCGGTATAGCCGTCGTACTCGGCGAACTTCGCCTCGAGATCGGCGGCCTTCATGTAATCGTCGTCGGTCGCGTCGGGATTGGCGTAGATGGCGTCGCGCTCGGTCATCGCCGCCCACATTTCCGTGTGGCCCATCATCACCACATCCAGCACGCGCATTTCCTCGTAGGCGAACTGGTCCTGGCGCAGCTTGCCGAGACGCTCGTTCGCATCGAGCATGACGTTGCCGGCGCTCGGCTCGAGATCGCCGCCGAGAATCTTCATGAACGTCGACTTGCCGCAGCCGTTGGCGCCGATCAGGCCGTAGCGGTTGCCTTCGCCGAATTTGACGGAGATGTTTTCAAACAGCGGCTTGGGGCCGAACTGCATGGTGATGTTTGCTGTTGATAGCACGGAGAAGCCTTTTCTTGCGGATTGAATACGAAACCGGCCATTTTATCATTCCGCACCAAGGATTCAGCGCCTTGCAGCCGAAATGCCCCAAAGACTGTTATGCACCTTGCAACAATTTCTCTCTGGCGGCGACGAAGGCCTGCGCCGAACGCGTCAAGGCGGCTTCTTCCACGCCAGGCTGGTACAGCTGGCCGCCGATGCCGAAACCGGTGGCGCCGGCCGCCACATAGCCAGCCATGTTCTGCGGATTGATGCCGCCGACCGGAAGCAGCGGCGTATTCGGGGGCAGGATGGAGCGGATGGCCTTGAGCGCCGACGGTGGAATCATCTCCGCCGGGAACAGCTTGAGTCCATGAGCGCCGGCGGCCAGCGCCCGGAACGCCTCGGTTGGCGTGGCGACGCCGGGCAAGGCGATCATGCCGTTGGCCGCCGCATGCGAGATCACATCCTCGGCGCAATGCGGCGATACGATCAGCCTGCCGCCGACATCCTTGACCGCATTGACGTCGGCGACTTTCAACACCGTGCCGGCGCCGATCAGCGCATCATCCGGCGCCATTCCGATCAGTCGCTGCATGGCTTCGATCGCACCAGGGCGATTCAGCGGGACTTCCAGCATGCGGAAGCCGGCATTGAACAGCACGCGCCCCACCATGGGCGCCTCCTGGGGAGTGAGTCCGCGCAGGATGGCTACCATGGGCAGGACTGCGGGGCGGAAGATGTCTGTCATGTTTTACCTCGGAAGATTGAACAGCGCCTTCAGGGCGGCAAGATAGACCTTGTCCGGCTGCCAGGCACGCGAAGGGATGCCCAGCAGCTCCAGCGCATTATGATAACGGGCCGACAGGCCGGGACTGCCGACGACCTGCACCGGCATGCCGGGGACGGATTTCGTGCGCTGCAGGATGTCGTGGATTTCGGTGCCGATCAGCAGGCCCGACAGGTAGGAAGCGGTATGCTCCGGCGGCATCATGTCGGTCACTACCAGGGCGCGGCAGCCGAAGGCCGTGTGCGGAAAACTGCCCTGTCCGGCAGCGCGCACGCCGGCGGCGAAGGCATCGGGATGGGACTCGTCCTTGCCGCTGATCACCTTCGACAAGGTGCCGTGCCGGGAAAACAGTGCATAGAATTCGCCGGTCATGAAGGTGAGGAATTCCATGATGCGGCCCTGCTCCACCCTCGCCCATTTGCTGTGCGTGCCGGGCAGCAGGTACCAGCCTCCGTCCCCTGCACCTTCGCCGCCGCTCAAGGACAGCGCGCCCAGCAGCTGCGCCTCTTCGCCGCGCATCACATCCGGAATGCCGTTGGAGTCGATGTACTTGTAGCCCGGCGCCACGCGGCAGCGCACGCCGTCAATACCGGTATCGATCGCCATCAGGTTTTCATGCAGGGCGGTCAGCGGCCGGTCCACGCTCAGGTAAGGCGCCTCGCGCCAGCCGTTGCGGCTGCCCACCATGCCCGACATCACGATATTGGCCCGCTGCAGGCCCAGCGTCTGCAGCAGCTCCCGCAGCGAACCGGCGAAATCGCCGTTGACGTTCAGGATGCCGGCATCATCGTCGTGCTGCCGCAGCAGGTCGCCGCGTGCATCGAGCACGTAGCTCCTGCGGTTGCTGGTGCCCCAGTCGATGCCGAGCATGGTCGTGTCTTGTGCTGTCATGAATGGATCTTCCGTCAGGAATGCATCATCGTCGTGGTTGTGATCGTCATGGAATGAACCGATGCCGAGAACTTACGCCCAGCCGCCGTCGACAATATACTCCTGCGCGGTGCACATCGCGGCATCATCGGAAGCGAGAAACAGCACCATCCTTGCCACATGCCAGGGCATGACCCTGCCCTTGAGGCACTGGTTCTGGTCGATCGCCTTTTCCCCCGCCTCATCGACCCACATGGTGAGCTGGCGCTCCGTCATCACCCAGCCCGGCGTGACGGTATTGACCCGGATATTGTAGGGGCCGAGATCACGGGCGAGGCCGCGCGTCAGTCCGCTGACTGCGGCCTTGGTCGTCGTGTAGACCGGATAGCCGCCGTTGGCGATGTGCCAGCTGGTGGACCCGAGGTTGATGATGGCGCCGCCGCCGCGCCGCTTCATCCCTTCTATGACCGCCTGGCAGGTAAAAAACATCGGACGCTGGTTGATCGCAATGCGGTCGTTCCAGTAGTCGAGCGTGACATCCTCGGGCTTGTGGCGCTGGTCGTTACCGGCATTGTTGACCAGCACATCGAAGTCGCCGATATCCGCAGCGACCGTGCGCATGACTTCCTGCAAGGCCGGAATGTCCCTGATGTCGCACTCGCGGAACACCGGCTTCTCATGGCCGGCCACGGCAAGCTTTTCGCACAGGGCCAGGCTGGCGTCGACCGCAATATCGACGAAGGCCACCTTCGCGCCCTGTTCCGCAAACGCGGTGACGATGCTTTCACCGATCCCTGATCCGCCCCCCGTGATGAATACCCGCTTGCCCTTGAGGCTGCCGAAACGCGCCAGCTCAGCTTGTGCTGCCATGATTTTCTCCTGAACTTTCGAATCGATGACTAATCAATATTGATGCTAAGTCGAAACCCTTCCCTCGCAGTTCACCAAGTTCACTGTTTCACCCTTTTTCATTCAATGTCCCCACGAGAGCTCTATGACCATGGAGAAACCCAAACGTCGCAGCCGCGCCTGGTTCGAAAAGCAGGACCGCGATGGATTCGTGCATCGAAGCTGGACATCAAAAGCCGGCCATCCTCCTGATGAGTTCGACGGACGCCCCGTCATCGGCATCTGCAACACCTGGTCGGAATTGACGCCCTGCAACAGCCACTTCCGCGAACTCGCCGAATTCGTCAAGCGGGGTGTACTTGAGGCAGGAGGATTCCCGCTGGAGTTCCCCGTCATGTCGCTTGGCGAAACGCAGCTTCGGCCTACCGCCATGCTGTTTCGCAATCTTGCCAGCATGGATGTCGAGGAGTCGATACGCGGCAATCCCATCGACGGCGTGGTGCTGCTGATGGGCTGCGACAAGACGACGCCCGCCCTGATGATGGGTGCGGCAAGCTGCGGGCTGCCGACCATAGGCGTATCCGGCGGTCCCATGCTCAACGGCAAATTCCGCGGCAAGGACATCGGCTCCGGCACCGGCGTCTGGATGATGTCGGAAATGGTGCGCGGCGGCCAGATGACGCAGGAGGAATTCGTCGAGGCCGAAGGCTGCATGAACCGTTCCTCCGGCACCTGCATGACCATGGGCACCGCTTCCACGATGGCGAGCATGATCGAAGCGCTCGGCATGTCGCTGCCCGGCAATGCGGCAATACCTGCGCCTGATACGCGGCGCAACAGGCTCGCGCAGCTGAGCGGGCGGCGCATCGTGCAGATGGTCGAGGAAGACCTGACCATGGACAAGATCATGACGCGCGAAGCCTTCGAAAACGCGATCCGCGTCAATGCCGCCATCGGCGGCTCGACCAATGCCGTGATCCACCTGCTTGCGATGGCGGGGCGCATGGGCATCGAACTTACGCTGGAAGACTGGGACAAGCTCGGCAGCCACCTGCCCTGCCTGGTCAACCTGCAGCCCTCGGGCCATTACCTGATGGAAGACTTCTACTATGCCGGCGGAGTGCCGGCGGTGATGCGCGAGATAAAGCATCTGCTGCACCTCGATGCGCCGACGGTCAACGGCAGGGCCATCGGCGACAACATCAAGGATGCGCCCTGCTACAACCGCGATGTCATCAAGACGATCGACGAACCGTTCAAGGAAGCCGCCGGCATCGCGGTCCTGAAGGGAAATCTCGCTCCTGACGGCGCCGTCATCAAGCCGTCGGCCGCATCGCCCCAGCTACTCAAGCATCGCGGGCGGGCCGTGGTGTTCGAATCGATTGAAGACTTGCATGCGCGGCTCGACGATCCGAATCTGGACATCGACGAGACCTGCGTGATGGTGCTCAAGAACTGCGGTCCGTGCGGATATCCGGGCATGGCCGAGGTCGGCAACATGCCTTTGCCGAGCAAGGTCCTGATGAAAGGCATCAGCGACATGGTGCGCATTTCCGATGCGCGCATGAGCGGCACCGCCTACGGCACGGTAGTGCTGCACACCTCGCCCGAAGCTGCCGTCGGCGGTCCGCTTGCACTGGTGCGCACCGGCGACATGATCCAGCTCGACGTCGGCGAGCGCAGCCTGCACCTGGAAGTCAGCGACGAGGAGCTTGCGCGGCGCCGTACCGAATGGACGCCGCCGGAGCGGCCGACCAGGGGTTATGCGAAGCTGTATGTCGACCATGTGCAGCAGGCCCATCTCGGCGCCGATCTCGATTTCTTGGTAGGCCGCAGCGGTGCCCCGGTGCCGCGCGAATCGCATTGACGAAGCCAGACAACAACTGACAAGGACAGGAGGCGCAAATGAAGACGCCCGAATGCATATGGGAGGCCCGTGCGCTGCTCGGCGAAGGACCGCTGTGGTCGGTCAGGGAGCAGGCGCTGTACTGGGTGGACATTCTCAATTATCGGCTGCACCGCTACTCGCTCAGGGAAGGAACGCGCACCTGGCAGTTCGAGGAAGAAATCTCGGCGATTGCCGAGCGCGCCGATACCGACGGCCTGGTGATTACCCGCCGGCATGGCTTCGCCTATTTCAATCCGGCATCCGAGGAGCTGACGCCGGTGGCCAGCGTCGAGACGGATCTGCCCGGCAACCGCTTCAACGACGGCAAATGCGACCGAGCCGGCCGCTTCTGGGCAGGCACCATGGATTTCGACGTCGGCCAACCTAGCGGCTCACTTTATCGCCTGACCGCGGGCGGCGAGTGCAAACGCATGGATACCGGCTATCTGGTCACCAACGGCCCGGCCTGGTCGTCCGACTACAAGACGCTATATCACAACGACAGCGCGCAGGGCCATGTCTATGCCTTCGACTATGACATGGAACGCGGCGAGATTTCGAACAAGCGTCTGTTTCTGCAATTCAGCAAGGAGGACGGCTCACCGGACGGCATGACGACCGATGCGGAAGGCGGACTCTGGATCGCGCATTGGGGCGCGAGCAGAATCACGCGTCACGACGCGCAGGGCAAGGAACTGCAGCGCATCGACCTGCCCTGCAGCCAGATCACCAGTTGCGCATTTGGCGGTCCCTCGCTGCGCACCTTGTTCATCACCAGCGCCAGCGTCGGACTGTCACCGCAGCAACTGGAACAAGAGCCGCTGGCCGGCGGTCTATTTGCGCTCGATCTCGACATTGCCGGGGTCCCTGCCAATCCATTTCGCGGATGATGCCTGCTGCCATGAAAACCGACACCCTGACGCTGGAATCCGACCGACAACGACTCAAGCTGGCCCCCGAATACGGCGGTAGCGTGATCGCCTGGGACTGGAAGCTGGGCGCACAATGGTCTCCGCTGTTTCGCCCCTGGAACGGCCACTCCGAAGACCGCTATACGCTGTCCTGTTTTCCACTGGTGCCGTGGTCGAACCGGATCACCGGCGGCGGCTTCGAGCATGAAGGCATCTTCCATCCGATACGCCTGAACCGCACGGGCGAGAGTTATCCGATACACGGCGACGGCTGGCTGCAGGCCTGGCAGGTGAGCGAGCGGACGGATGACAGGATCAAGCTCATGCTCGAATCGGACAAGTTCGATGCCAACCCTTACCACTACCGCAGCACCCAGACCTTCCTCTTGCTGCCTGACGGTTTGCAGATCGACCTGACGGTCACCCACCTCGGCCAGGGCACGCTGCCCTATGGACTCGGCCTGCATCCGTATTTCATGCGCAATGCACAGACCCGCTTCATGGCCAAGGCCGAAGGCGTCTGGCTATCCGGCGACGATCCCATCCCGGTCGAGCATACGACCAACTTTCCCGAAAGCTGGGACTACAACACCCCGGCGCCGCTGGAAGGCCCGATGATCGACAACTGCTTCAGCGGCTGGAACGGCAAGGCGGTCATCGAATATCCGGACCGCGCACTGACTCTCACCATGGTCATGCCCGACTGCAACGGCTACAGCCTGATGTACCGGCCGCCCGGTTTCGATTATTTCTGCTTCGAACCAATCACCCATCCGATCGATGCCTTCCACATGCCTGACCAGCCCGGTCTGGCGATCCTGGGGCATGGCGACAGCCTGGCGCTGCGCGCCAAGTTCCTGGTAAGCGGGTCAAGCGTCGGCTGAGCGGTGCGCAGTCAGATTGGGATAGCCGCTCATCGTCAGCACGGCGTGCCGGCCGTCTGACTGAAGCCGCGCATGGCTGCCGACGGCAAGCGTGGCCTTGTCGCGGATGTGACCGAACGGCAGTCCTGCGAGGATAGGCAGATGCAGTGTGCTGCGCAGGTAGGCAAGCATCGCATCGAAATCGTAGCCATTATCGTAGTCGAACAGCCGGTAGGCGGAAAAATCGCCGAGCACGATGGCTTTCTGGTCCAGCAGGCCGGCATGCGCCAGCTGCAGCAGCATGCGCTCGACCCGGTAGGGATGTTCATTCACATCTTCGATGAACAGGATGCCGCCCTTGATATGCGGCAGATAAGGCGTGCCCACGAGATGCGTCAGCATGGTGAGATTGCCGCCCCATAGGATGCCGGCGACATCCACCTCGGGCTGTTCGGCATCTTCGGCGGGTGCCAGCGCAATCGCATGCGATGACGAAGACACGCATTGCCAGAAATTGCCGAGGGTGTAGTCGCTCGGATCTTCCCGTGAAAAATCATCGCAGATCATCGGACCGGCAAAACTGATGGTGCCGTCATGGGCGAGCATGGCCATCTGCAGCGCAGTGAAGTCGCTGTGGCCGACGAACAGCTTGCCGCTTGCCGACAAGGCGCCGAGATCGAGTCTGGGCAGCAGGCGGGACAATCCATAGCCGCCGCGCAGCGCGAACACGATGTCGATGTCGGGATCCACCGCGGCCTGGTGCAATTGCGTGATGCGCGCTTCGTCGGTGCCTCCGAAACGCTGGAACTTCGCCCCGGCGTCGTAGAAGTTCCTGACTCTGCAGCCCTGCTCTTCCAATCTCGCGGTGGCCCGCCCGACGGCCAGTGGATCGGCTGCATAGCCGCTCGCCGCAACGATGGCGACTGTCGCGCCCGACAGCTGTGCTTCTTTCCCCATGCTTCCCTGATATCGTGTGTTGTTCATCTGCGATCGCTCGCAGCCCGTCGATTGTCTCAGGCGCTGCTGGCCGCGGTGGCCAGCTCGCGCCGGCAATGCGCTGCAATCAAGTTCGCGATCGATACTTCGAGCTGCGGCGGAATGTCGTGACCCATGCCCTCGATCTCGTGCAGGATTGCATGCGGAATCCAGCGCGCGCTGTCGCGTCCGCAGGCGACCGGCACCAGAGGATCGTCGGTACCGTGGATGACCAGGGCAGGCGAACGGATGGTGCGCAGCTGCGCTACCAGGTCACCAGTTGACGCTACCGCCATCATCTGGCGTGAAGTGCCGCTGATGCTGGGATTGCGGCGAACGCTCTGCATGATGCGCTGGCGCAGCACCGCTTCCGGCGTCGGATAGGCCGGCCCGCCAAGCACCTGGAACAGGCGGATGTAGTATGCGACAACGCTCTCGAAGTCGCGCGGATTGGACGGCGTGGACAGCATCGCAGTGCTCGCCTCAAGGGTTGGCCCCGGCAGCCCCGGCCGTCCGCTGGTCGACATGATGGAAGTCAGCGTCAGCGTTCGCTCGGGATAGCGCGCCGCGATGATCTGCGCAATCATGCCGCCCATCGACGCCCCGACGATATGCGCCTGCTTGATCTCCAGCGCATTCATCAAGCCTATCGTGTCGCGCGCCATGTCGTACAGCGTATAAGTGCTGAACATGGGCATGCGGAACAGAGGTTTGAACATGGCAAGATGCGGATGCGCCTTGCCGAAATGATTCATCTTGGAAGACAGTCCGCTGTCGCGATTGTCGAATCGCACCACGCGAAAGCCTTGCTTCACCAGCGTCTGGCAGAACTGTTCCGACCAGGAAATCAGTTGCAGGCCGAGGCCCGATATCAGGACGACCGTTTCGCCTTCTGGATTGCCCTGCACATCATAGGCCAGCTGGATGCCGTTGGTTTCAATTACAGGCAATGGGACCTCCCCTTTGCAGTGACGACAGTGTTTTCATTGTTGAACCTTGGTGATGCCATGGCGGCCGGACTACCGGCATTTGCAGGTGTGCTGCCTTGTTCCATCAAGCCCATGACCCTCGCCATGGCAGCAAGCGCCGTGCCCGAGTGAAGCATGCATGACAGCGTTATCGAGACGTCGGTCAATGTAATTCCGGCGCTACCCAACGGCAAAATCTGCTCGCACTGCAGCAAAACACTACCATTAACCGGAAGAAACATTAGCAGCAATACAAACTGTCAAGCCACCAAGCTTCCACTGTACATGAGCGGCCATGGCCGTGCAGCCTGAGACTCAGGCAAGCGGCGCGTCGCTTCCGGACAATTCTGGCGGCAGCGGACTGACACCCAGTTTGCGCTGCAGCGAACGGCGGCGCTCGGCAAAGAAGCTGCGCAGCAATGTTCCGCACTCCTCCGCCAGGACGCCGCCCTTGACCTCGGTGTGATGATTGAGCCGCTCCTGCGCGAACAAGTCGACGATGGAACCGCAGGCGCCGGTCTTGGGATCGTGGGCGCCATAGACCACCCTTGCCAGCCTGGCATGCATCATCGCGCCCGAACACATGGCGCAGGGCTCCAGCGTCACGAACAGTTCGCAGCCCGGAAGGCGGTAATTGCCCAGGATGCCGGCCGCGGCGCGCAGGGCCATGATTTCCGCATGCGCGGTGGGGTCATGCGTGCCGATGGGCTGGTTGAAGCCGGTTGCGATCACTTCGCCATCCTTTACGATCACCGCGCCGACCGGCACTTCTCCAAGCGCCCAGGCATTGTGCGCGTGGGAGATCGCCTGCTGCATGAAGACTGCGTCGTCCATCGCCGCCTCAGTCCGCCGTGATCTCGGCCCAGCAGTTGGGCGTTTCGTGCAGCACCAGTTTCTGCAGGCGCAGGCCGGTGCCGAAGCGGTCGTGGAATACGCTCTTGAGGATGTCGAAAGCGGTGCGCGCCAGGTTCTCCACAGTGGGGATGCGGTCGATCACGACGGTCTTGTGGTTGGGCAGGCTGGCTAGGAATTCCAGCACGGCGGTATCCTTTTCATAGGCGAGAAAGGCATGGTCCCAGACATCGACCAGGTGCTGCTTCGCCAGCGTCTTCACGTCGGAAAAGTCCATGATCATGCCATTGTCGGAACTGCCCTCCTCTTCGATGACGGCACCGACGAGAGTGATTTCCAGCGTATAGCGGTGGCCGTGCAGATTGCGGCACTGGCTCTTGTGATCGGGGATGCGGTGGCCCGCATCGAATTCGAGTTTTCTTGTAATCGTCAGCATTGGGGTATTCATGGTATTTGCAGCAGCTTGTGCGTCTGGATGCTCAGCTTCCAGCGCGGATTCTGTTTGCAGGTCTCGATGGCCAGCCGGGTGTTGCGGGCGGCGTCGGGGCCGTCCATCGGCTGCAGGTAAAAATGCTCGAAGTCGAGCGATGCATATTCGTCCAGCGGCTGGCCTTCCTGCGGAATGACCACCTTGAGCTCGTTGCCCTTGGTGACCTTCAGCTGCGAGCCCATCTTCGGACTGACGCAGATCCAGTCCACGCCTGCAGGTACTGGCAGCGTGCCATTGGTTTCGATCGCGATCTCGAAGCCGCGTGCATGCATGGCGTCGATCAGCGGCCCGTCGAGCTGAAGCAGCGGTTCGCCGCCGGTGAAGACGACGAACTTGCTGCCCGCATAGTTGCTCGGCCAGAGCGAATCGATGGTCGCGGACAGCAATGCGGCATCATACTTGCCGCCGCGTTCGCCGTTGGTGCCGACGAAGTCGGTGTCGCAGAACTTGCAGACGGCTTCGCTGCGGTCGGCTTCGCGGCCTGACCACAGGTTGCAGCCGGAGAAACGGCAAAACACCGCGGGGCGGCCGGCGTGCGTGCCTTCGCCCTGCAGCGTATAGAAAATTTCTTTCACACTGTACTTCAAAATGTATTCCTACAGAAAATCGGTGGGACGAGGCGCGCCATGCCAAATTGACAAAATGCGGTGGTGCCGTGGTTGCGGCAGGCACTCGCCATGTGTCAACTGTCAGGTGTCAGGTGTCAGGTCCGGGAGACAGAATGCAATGAGGGAAAAGTCCGCGAATTTCGGATCAATCCGCTATTTTCGCATTTAACGGGGAAATCGCCCAGCAGCGCGCGCATATAGCGGCAATAGCCGGGCAATCAGGACGCCTGCGGGAATGCGTGCGCCGGTGGAGGGAATTGTTGAAAAAACGGTTATGACACGAGTGAGGAAGTGGGCTGGATACCGGGTGCGCGGTTCAATGCGAGCCCCCTTCACGGCGCATCACTTTGTGAGCAGTCAGCAGAAGAATCTTCAGGTCGAAGACCAGCGAAGGCCGCTGAAGGTATTCCACGTCCAGCCTGACCTTTTCGGCAATGCTCAATTCGTCCCGACCGTTGATTCGGCGTAGAACAGCGGAATGCTGCGCACATGATCGACTGCTGCAATGATCCGGTTCTCGTGTATCCACCCCATGGCGTGAAAGCCGTTGAGCCGCTTCAGCAAACGACGCCAGTATTCGGATTTCGCATGGCGTTCCGGTATGAGCTGAGCGATCTGTACCGCACGGCTGCACATGCATCCCTGATGGAAGGCCGTGCCGCGCCAATGCATGCCGTGTTCGGCATCAAACTGCCACTGTCTCGCAGCAAAATGTACGATCACATCCTTCATCGTAAAGCGCTCCTGATCAACACTCCGTAACGCACGGCCGCCAGCGCCGCAACGCCAGCGACGGCATGAGGCCATGAGGCGCCCATGTCGCGCCGGAAAAAAACGGCTATCAGCGGCGAATTCAGCAGCAGGCTCCAGCCGAGAGCCGTCGCAACCGCAATCCGGATTGCACGGCCGTAGCTCCCGGACTCCCGCAATATCCACAGAAGCTGCACGCTCCAGCAGACGCCGCTCCCCATCGCAAACAGCACGATGGCCAACGTCGCATCGCCCCTCCATGCACCAAAGGCAATCGCCGATGCACGCACGCCCAGCAGCAGCAACTGGAAACTCAGCCCTGCAGCCTGGCGGCCCAGCACGTCGAAGGCGGCCGACAAGGGCGACGTGACGAACACCAGGTAAAGCCATGGCGACAGCCATTGGGCAATGACGCCCGCATCCCGCCACTCGGCACCGAACACCCAGGCGAACAGCTGCGGGCCGGCCAGTGCGAGCGTGAGCGCCGGCGGCATGCCGATCTGTGCCAGACGCCCATGAACTTCGGCTACCCGCATGCCGAACCGCCCTTCCCGCCATGCCTGCGCCGCCCCAGACAGGAAGACATTGGCCACCGACTTGCCCAGCACCAGCATGGGCATGGACAGGACGCGATTGGCGAGGCTGTACATGCCTGCGACCACCGGATCGAACAGCGCGGCGAACAGCAGCGGCGGCAACTGCGAACCGATGGTGTTGAAGAGTGCGGCCCAGGACGATCACAAGGGAAAGCGCCTGTACCGGCGTGCGGCTGCGGCGATGTCGGGCCAACGTATCGATGCCAGCAGTCCAAGCCGCGGGCGCACCGTGCGCCAGCCGAGCGAACCCACCCCCATGCCGCCGCCTGCCGCCTGGCCTATCAGGAGGGCTCCCGGCCCCAGCATCGATGCGCCCGCCTGGATGGCCGTGCAGGTGAGAGACTGGTTCAGCCGGGTTGCAGCGAGCGCACCGAATTCACGTGTACGCACCGCCCATGACTGCAAGATGTTGTACCCGCCGGCCAGCAGCCCGCCGAGCGGGACCAGGTAAAAAAAGGCAGCCAGATCAGGGGCGTTGAGCAGGCGCGCAAATTCATCGCCGAACCAGATCAGCGGCGCCGATATCAGGGCTGCCATCACTATCGCAATTCCCGTGCTGAGGAGGAGCAATGCACCGGCCTCTCGGTCATCCTCAGGCAAGGGAATGGCCTGTTCGTAACGCAGGCTCATCACGACCGTCAGCAGCATCAGCAGCGCAATGAAAATACCTAACAGGCCGAATGCGTGCGGTGAATACAGGCGAGTCAGCAGAGGAGCTGCGATTATCGTGACGGCCTGCGCCGAGACCGTGCCGCCTACCAGCACTGATACATATCGAAAACTCCTTCTTTGCGAGCCGGCGTCCCTGGCAACTTTGGCAACTTCCTCATCTTTGGCATTGGCGGAATAGGGAGCATTTGCGGCATCTGCGCCGCGCTTCCCCTTCAATTGCCCTCCGCTACGAGCTCTCCGCCGTTTCGCGTGCGTGCAGCCTCGACGTCACGGCCATAGCGTCCATGGCGCCCACTCCTGCCGTACCTGTCATGGCGGCCGTAACCGCCGTATGCGTTCGAGTGCATGTGATGCCCGTTGAACACCACCCCTGCAATCGAAGCGCCAGCGGCATTGAGCTGACCGACCGCTTCTTCGATTTCATCGACGGTACTGACGCCGGCACGCACCACCGTGAAGGTAGAGCCGGCATGCAATGCCACTGCCAGCGCATCCGCTGCCATCAGTACAGGCGCGGTATCGATCACGATCAAGTCATATCGGGACGAAAGGTCCTGCAGCAGGTGTACAAGCTGTTCGTTTGCCAACACTTCCGCGGGGCTTGAAGACGAGGATCCCGTCGACATGAAATCCAGGTTCTTCAGTACGTTCCGATGAATGGCTTCTTCGGGTGGCAACTGCTCCTGCACGGCATCGCAGAGCCCGGCCCGCCGATGCAGGCCGAAGCGCCGGTGCAGATTGCCTGTGCGCAGGTCGGCGTCTATCAGCAGGACTTTCCTGCCGCTGGCCGCCATGACCGCCGCCAGGTTTGCCGAGACGAAGAATTTGCCGACGCCGGGTGTCGCCCCGATGATCGCTACGATATTGTTGCCGGCCTCCTGCAGGTCGAATTGCAGCGTGGACCGGAAACGGCGCAGGCATTCGACGCCGGCGTCGTCCACGAGATCGTCATGCGGCACGGGAAGCTCGGCAGCCGCTCTCCGGTATGCCGGTTGCTCGCCGGGAATCGCACCGATTTTCCGGCTCTCGACTTCATGCATACCGCTGCCTGCCAGCGTAGCGCTGTAAGGGATGGACGCTCTCACCGGCAGGCCAAGCTCCTCGACGATTTCCCCAGGCTCATCGACACGCCGGTAGTACACCTTTCTGAACCATGCGCAGAGGAAGCCCAGAAGCAGTCCGGCCGCTGCCGACGCGGCAACGATCATCAAGCGCTTGGTCTTCACGGGTCGCTCCGTCAGCTCGGGTGCATCCAGCAAGCGCGCAAAGCCGCCCTTGCTGGCCATGATCAGCTGCAGCTGCTGCGCCGTGGTCAGCATGGCCGAATAGACCGCGGTATTGACCTTCACATCCCGGCTCAGCCTCAGCACATCCTGTTCAACCGACGGCAGACGCTTGATGCGTGCTTCCACGCCGGCCAGATCGCGTGCGACGACCTGCATCTGCTGCGTGACGGCCACCACCGCCGGCGCATCTTCCTGGAAGCGCACAAGCAGGTCTTCCTTGCGTTGACGAAGCTCCGACATGCGTATCTGCGAGCTCACCGACTGCTGCAGGATGCTCTTAGCCTCTTCCTGCAGATCGATGGTGCCGAGCGCATGGCGCACTTCGTTGTATTCACTTTCCGCCCTGGCAAGCTCATGCTTGAGCTGAGGCAGCTGCCGGTTGAGCGAAGCCAGCGCGCGCTCGGCATCCTGCGCCTTGCGCTCTTCATTCTGACGAAGATATTCCGCGCCGATTTCCTTGAGCAGGCTTGTCGCCTCTGCCGGATCGGAACTTTCGAGACCGACCGAGATGATGCCAGACTGCTTGCCGGTCTCCGAGATCTTGAGCGTGTTTTGCAAGTCTTCTATCGTCTCCAGACGAGAAGTGCGCAGCAGGATGAACTGCACGCCGGGTTTTCCGTCCAGCCGGTCCACCTGCAGTGAAATGACGGCGCCGCCTTCCTGCCACTGCTCCAGCACGCCGACGCGTCCCTTGAACGACATGCCTTCCTGCGTCAGGGTATAGCCTCCCTCGTCGTCGGCTGTCAGCCGAAAGTCGGTGTTTTCCAAACCTCTGGGCACGTCGAACCGCGATACGTCGGCGCGCTCCCTGCCCCAGGCGAAGCCGCCGTAGCCGAACAGACCCGGCTCCGACAGCTCGGGATTGCGGCGTGCAATGCCGGCACCGATCAGGGGAAAGTAAAATGGCCGGACCTCGATGTAGGCATGGGTGCGGTCTACCGCCGCGGCGATGATGCGGCGGGATTTCAGCACGCCGATTTCGGCATTGGCTTCGGGTTTTCTCGTTTCCGGTTGACCCCTCCCTCACCGAGTACTCCGGTTGGCAGCGGCGAAGGGTCGGCAACCTGGATTAGTATGTTGGACTGATATACCGGCTGGGCAAGCAGCGCATAGACGATGCCCGCGGAAGTGACCAGAAAGGCGATGCTGAAAACGAGAAGCGCATTGTTCCGCAAGAGAGTCCAGTAGCGACGCCATGGCAAGGCATCTTCTCTCGAAAGTTGGGGCGTGATCTGCTGAATCGGAAAATTCATTGGCGCTCGGTCTGTTCAGTCTGCATGGTGGATGGTCCAGCGACATGACGGCGCGAAGCGCGTCAGGCCTGGTTCTCATGTCATGCCCCGAACTGGATGTCATGTTCAGCCGGTTCGTCCAGAGACAACCCGGCTGTAAAACATCAGTGTCCAACTCGGCGATGCAAAGAAGCTTTGCGATCAATGCACGGTGAAGTCCCGTGCTTCAGGCTGCTAAAGTGTAGCCATGCGTGCGCAAAAAATAAGTATTAAAAATCGATCCAATGCAGCATCGGACAGGTGCCGGAAAGGGATGTTTTCGATGTAGTCATTTTGCTCGACAGATGATTGAGCGTTTCATCGATATGCCTCATGCGTTCAAGTCGATGAAGGATCGCGTTCATGCATTCGGCCTATAAGCACATGACGATTTCATGTCATCTGTTTGTCATGCGGCGGTCATCGAATAGCCAATATCGCACGCATGATCGCCGAAGCAGCGAATCATCCATCGGACGCATGGCGCATTTGTCCTGACATATCCGCTATCAAGAAGCAGGCGGTCTTGAAGCTGTCTGGCCATGCAGCCTTCATGTGTTCGCACCACGAGCGTGGGCTTGCATCAACACCGCCCTGGCGTTCCCGTATTTCATTCAGGCCGTCATGTGAAATCGACATCTCTCCCGCACCAGACTTGACCCGTTTCGGTTTCGAGGACATGATCAGAGAATCGATGTATCGACGAAAACGCTTATGCATGTCCTGATCGTGGAAGACAACCCGGATATTATTGCCAACCTGTATGGTTTTCTCGAGCCGCTCGGTTACACGCTGGATGTTGCGCGCACGGGCACCGCTGGACTGGAACGCGCCGTCAATGCCTTTCACGATGTGGTCGTGCTCGACCTGTCGCTGCCCGGCCTCGACGGGCTGGAAGTGTGCCGCCGGCTGCGCAAGGAATATCGGCTGGCCACTCCCATCCTGATGCTGACCGCACGCGATACCGTACAGGACAAGCTGACCGGATTCGATGTCGGCGCCGACGACTATCTGGTCAAGCCGTACTCACTGCCGGAACTGGACGCCCGCCTGAAAGCGCTGGTGCGCCGCTCCCGCAAGGAAACCGTCGACTATGTGCTGACCTTCGATGAACTGCGTCTCGACACCAGTACCGGCCAAGCGTCCCGCGCCGGGCAGCCGCTGGCGCTGACGCCCACCGGCTACAAGATACTTGCCGCGCTCATGCGCAATGCGCCCACGCTGGTGACGCGCGAAACGCTTGAGCGCGAGGTGTGGGGCGACAATCCGCCCGACAGCGACGCGCTTCGCACGCATATCCATGCATTGCGCCAGGCCATGGACAAGCCGTTCGCAAGTCCCTTGCTGATCACTGTGGCCGGCAGCGGTTACCGGCTGGGAGGCTCCCGGTGAATCCCGGTCGTTCCCTGAAGCGGCGCATCACGCGCGCATTCTTCCTGCTGGCCTTGATGCTGGCCGGTTTTTTTTCGGTGGTGTCGTATATAGCGGTCGAAGTCATCGAGGCCCAGGTGGTCGATGCCAGGCTGGAAAAATCAGCCGAAAGCCTGATCGCCCATCATCTTGCCAAGGACAACGTCGATATGCCGCCGGGCATCACCTTCTTTGCAAACGAGGAAATACCGAAAGAACTGCAGAAGGCTAGTCCGGGCATTCATGAAGTGATCTTCGAAGGCCATGAGCAGCAGGCGCTGATCCGGGTTGACGAAGGCAACCGCTACGCTGTCATGCTCGACATGGATGATTTCGAACATATCGAACATGTCGTCTTTTCGGCACTGGGCGCCGGATTCATCTCCAGCCTGCTGCTGGCGCTCGTGCTCGGATGGACGACCGCACGCCATATCGTCGCTCCCGTGTCGGCGCTGGCCGATGCGGTCAACCGCAACGCGAATCCCGCGGACCTGCCGTCGCTGCATGCCCACGATGAAATCGGCATTCTGGCCCGCGCGTTTGCCAAGCGCACCGACGATCTGCAACGCTACCTGATGCGCGAGCGCCTCTTCACTGGCGATGTAAGCCACGAATTGCGCACGCCGCTGACCGTCATGCTGGGCGCAGCGGAAGTGCTGATCGCACAGCTGGCGGACCGCCCCCAGCAAAGCGCCGTCGCCGAACGCATCCGCCGCGTCGCCGCCGAAACGGCAGAACGGGTCAGCGCCATGCTGCTGCTGTCGCGCTCACCGGAACTGCTGGACGCCCCGCAGATCCCGCTGAATCCCATCCTGCTGTCGGAAATGGACCGCTGCCGCAATCTCCTGCTCGGCAAGCCGGTCGAATGCCGTCTCGAGACTTCGCAGGAAGTATGGATCCAGGCGCGGCCCGAACTGGTCGGCATCATCGTCGGCAACCTGCTGCGCAATGCCTGCCTGCATACCGACGAGGGAACAGTGCTTGCAAGACTGGCAACAGATCAGCTGGTCATTGAAGATGACGGCTCAGGCCTTCCCGAAACGGTGCAGTCACAGCTGTTCGAGCGTTTCGTCCGGGGAAACAACGATTCGCCCGAAGGCACCGGGCTTGGCCTGTCCATCGTGAAACGCGTCGTCGAACATATCGGCTGGACCATCCGATACGAGCCTTCCGAGAGCGGCGGCAGCCGCTTCATTCTTTCCTTCCAGCAGCCATCGCCTGTTGAAACGGCAACGCCGGCCTGATCCTGCTTCCGTTCCGGTTGCTCCCGGTTCATCCTTAACGCGTCCTTAACACCGTCCCGACTATCTTGGCTTGGTCAAAGCTAGGAAACGGGAAATCAGTGTTCAAGACGCTTCATGCCACATCATCCAAGGCCGCTGCCGGCGCCCTCGGGACAGGTCGCGATAGCCTGGACCCGCTGGTCGGAGGCGCCGCGAAGAGACGCATCCCGCCCGTCAGCACTGAATTGCTGATTGTGACGGCCAGCTTGTTCTTCTCCATTTTTGCCAACAGCCCGTTCTGGTCGGCCATCCTGTCCGGACGCAGCTGGGCTTCGGCCGGTACATGGCTGTTCGGCGCGGCGACATTCATCGTCCTCACCGCCCTGCATGCCTTCATCCTTGGACTGCTGACAACACGGCGCACCGCGAAGCCGCTGCTTGCCATATTGCTCATGCTCACGGCATGCGCCAGCTATTACATACAGCACTACAAGGTGTATCTCGATGCCGGCATGCTCAGGAACATCTTCCATACCGATGTCAAGGAAGCGAGGGAATTGCTGACCCTGCCATTGCTTTTCAGCATCCTGTTGTACGGCGCATTGCCTGCCTACCTGCTGTCGCGCCTGGAGTTCCGCGAACGTCCCAGACGGCGCGCCATGCTCGTCCGGCTTTCCTTCCTTTGCGGCTGCGTGGCGGCTGCCTGTACCGGCACCGTCCTTGTTTTCCAGGATCTCTCGTCCGTAATGCGCAACCAGAAGGAAGTACGCTATCTGATGACTCCGGCGAACTACCTGGTTTCATCGGTGCGTGTTCTGGCGTCCGATACGGGAGACGTGCGCACCGCGCGGATTCCGGTCGGAACCGATGCCGCGCTGGCCGCATCCTGGGCTGGCCGCAGCAAGCCGGCGCTGCTCGTGGTGGTGGTCGGAGAGACCGCGCGTGCGGCCAATTGGGGACTCAACGGTTATGAGCGGCAGACGACGCCGAGTCTGGCGAACCTGGACGTGATCAACTATCCGCATGTCACGTCCTGCGGCACCAATACCGAGGTATCGGTGCCGTGCATGTTCTCGCCGTTCGGCCGCAAGCAATATGACGAAACCAGCATCCGGCGGCATGAATCGCTGCTGCACGTGCTGGATCACAGCGGAATCAAGACGATCTGGCGCGACAACCAGTCAGGCTGCAAAGGCGTTTGCGACGGACTGGAACTGCAGCAGATGGATCAGAAGCGCAATGCGACGCTGTGCGATGGCGAGCGCTGTCTCGACGAGATCCTCATCGACGATCTGGAAGCACAAATCGCAAAAGCCCAAGGCAACCTGGTGCTCGTCCTGCATCAGCTCGGCAACCACGGCCCTGCCTATTCGAGACGCTATCCGGAAGCCTTTCGCCGTTTCACGCCAACCTGCGATACCCCCGATCTGGGCAAGTGCAACCGCGAGCAGATCGTCAACAGCTACGACAACGCCCTGCTATACACGGATCATTTCCTCGATCAGGTCATACACCGGCTGAAGGCGCAGAGGTCGCATGACGCCGCCATGATCTATGTTTCCGACCATGGCGAATCGCTGGGAGAAAAAGGGTTTTACCTGCACGGCCTGCCTCGTGCGATCGCACCCAAGGAGCAGACCGAAGTACCGATGCTGATGTGGCTGTCGCCGGGATTCGCATCGAGCTTCAACCTGGATACCCAATGCCTGAAAGATCAGGCAGCGCATCCGGTCAGCCATGACTATCTCTTCCATTCCATCCTCGGCATCCTGCAGGTGACGACGAAGGTGTACGAACCGGATTACGACCTGACGGCAGCCTGCCGGAAGACATCGGAACATCGCCCGCCGGCGTGAGCCGCACAAGTCATGAACAACAGAATATTCGGGCAATGCCTGTTCGTCCTGGGCATCGCCGCTGCGGTTTTGTTTTGGCTGGGCGAGTACACGAACGTCGATATCATGCTGGCCGACTGGATGTTCGATTTCTCAAGGCATGAATTTCCATGGAAGGAGCACTGGTTTGCCGCTGTGTTCATGCACGGCTCCATGAAGGTCGCATTGATTGCCTTCGGCGTGGCGCTGGTGGCCTTGCTTGCGGCGGACTACATGATGCTTTCCGGCTTCCTCGACAACGACATGCGGCGGGGACTGCGTGTAGTGGCCGCTTCTTTCGTCCTCATCCCGACCACGATCAGCATGCTGAAATCGACCTCGATTCATGCCTGCCCCTGGGATCTGCAGCGATATGGAGGCACTGCGCCCTATCTGAGGCTGTTTGAATTGCCGACATCCCATATCGCGGCCGGCCATTGCTTTCCGGCTGGGCATGCGTCCAGCGGATTGTGGCTTGCCTCGTTCGCCGTGTTCTGGCTTCCCGCGCGTCCGAGGCTGGCCAAGGCCGGGATTGCTATGGGAATGATACCGGGTGCCATTCTCGGCTGGGTGCAGCAGATGCGCGGCGCACACTTCATGACGCATACACTGTGGTCGATGTGGTATGCGGCGCTGGTGATTGTGTTGCTCGCGCGCTGGCAGTATCGGCCGGCGAATGAAGAACGAGCAAATGTCGGAAGAGAAAACGCAACAGCCCCTGATCGGCAGGGGCTGTTGCCGAACGCCGCTTTGTCGAGCGATGAAGCGTGACCAGGCGACGCTGGGCTGCGTCGGAGTGCGTGGCGAGGCAAGACGCGATGACGCTTTAGTAGTAAGGCGCCATGCCCTGCTGCCTCGTCATTCCCACTCGATCGTCGCCGGCGGCTTGCCGGAAATATCGTAGACGACGCGATTCAGGCCGCGCACTTCATTGATGATGCGGTTCGACACCCGGCCCAGCAACTCATGCGGCAGATGCGCCCAATGCGCCGTCATGAAGTCCTGGGTCTGCACCGCGCGCAGGGCAACTACGTACTCGTAGGTGCGGCCGTCGCCCATCACGCCGACCGATTTCACCGGCAGGAACACGGCGAATGCCTGGCTGGTCTTGTCGTACCAGGACTTGCCCTCGTCATCCTTGGTGTTGCGCAGTTCTTCGATGAAGATGGCATCGGCGCGGCGAAGTAGGTCCGCATACTCCATCTTTACTTCACCTAGGATGCGTACGCCGAGGCCCGGTCCCGGGAAGGGATGGCGGTAGACCATGTCGTGCGGCAGACCGAGCGCCACGCCGAGTTCGCGCACTTCGTCCTTGAACAGTTCGCGCAGCGGTTCCAGCAGCTTCAGGTTCAGCGTTTCCGGAAGACCGCCGACGTTGTGGTGGCTCTTGATCGTATGCGCAGTCTTCTTGCCCTTGCCTGCGCTTTCGATGACGTCGGGATAGATGGTGCCCTGCGCCAGCCACTTCGCGTTTTTCAGCTTGCCGGCTTCGGCCTGGAACACCTCCACGAATTCGCGGCCGATGATCTTGCGCTTGGCTTCGGGATCGGTCACGCCGGCCAGCTGTCCCATGAACTGCGCGGTGGCGTCGACATGGATCACCTTCACGCCGAGGTTCTTGCCGAACATGTTCATGACCATCTTGCCTTCGTCGAGGCGCAGCAGGCCGTGGTCGACGAACACGCAGGTCAGCTGGTCGCCGATGGCGCGGTGGATCAATGCCGCCGCCACGCTGCTGTCGACGCCGCCGGACAGGCCGAGGATCACTTCGTCGGTGCCGACCTGCTTGCGGATGGCTTCGACGGCTTCCGAGATATAGTCGGGCATGTTCCAGTCGGACTTGCAGCCGCAGATCTCGTGCACGAAGCGGCTCAGCATCGCCTTGCCCTGCACGGTATGCGTGACTTCGGGATGGAACTGTACCGCATACAGCTTGCGCTCTTCGTCGGCCATGCCGGCGATCGGGCAATTGTCGGTCGAGGCCATCAGCTTGAAGCCGGGCGGCATGTCGATGATCTTGTCGCCGTGGCTCATCCACACCTTCAGCATGCCGTGGCCTTCGGAGGTGACGAAATCCGCGATGCCGTTCAGCAGCGCGGTATGGCCGCGTGCGCGCACTTCCGCATAGCCGAATTCCCGCACCTTTCCATTTTCGACCTTGCCGCCGAGCTGTTCGGCCATGGTCTGCATGCCGTAGCAGATGCCGAGCACCGGCACGCCGATATCGAATACCGCCTGCGGCGCGCGCGGCGTGTCGCCTTCGGTTACCGAATTCGGGCCGCCCGAGAGGATGACGCCGGCCGCGCCGTAGCTGCGGACGAACTCGTCGCTGACGTCATAGGGATAAACCTCGGAGAACACGCCTGCTTCGCGTACGCGACGCGCAATCAGTTGCGTGACCTGGGAGCCGAAATCGAGAATGAGAATTTTAGAATGCATGGAAAGTGCTGGTTTGAGTAATCAGTTTGAATCCGGATTGGCGTCGACGACACGGTTGCGTCCGGCGTCCTTGGCGACATAGAGCGCCATGTCGGCACGGCTGATCAGTTCTTCCGTCGTCGCCGCGGGAAACTGGTCGGTTGCGGCGACGCCGGCGCTGATCGTGAGGTTCAGCGTCACGCCATTGATGATTTCGGGCTGCGATGCGATCGCCGCACGCATGCGTTCGGCCACCGCCATTGCGGTCGCCTGCGAGGCGCCGGGCAGGACGATCAGGAATTCCTCGCCGCCGTATCGGCCCAGGGCTTCCTGGGGGCGTATGCAGGATCGCAGGCGGCTTGCCACCTTGACGAGAACCGCATCGCCGGCCGGATGGCCGTAGGTATCGTTGATCTTCTTGAAGTGATCGAGATCGGCGACGATCAGCCCAAGCGGCAGGCCGAGCTTGTCGCAGCGTATCGCCTCGATCGTCAGGATGCGCATGATCGCGCCCCGGTTCCAGGTGCCGAGCAAGGGATCGATCAGGGACTTGCGGCGCAGGTTCTTGTTCTTTTTCTGCAGGTCGAGCTGCGAAGCATTGACGATACGCAGCTCGAGCTCCCGCTCGACCAGTCCGGCAAGGTCCGCCAGCGTCTGGCGGTCGCTTTCTCCGAACACCGGACGCAGGGAATAGTCGATCAGGTGTACGGTGCCGGCAAGCGTCTTGTCCTGGCTGCAAACCGGATGCGAGGCATAGAAACGGATATGCGGAGCGCCGCTCACGGCCGGGTGCTCCCTGAGCAAGGCATGCCGGCTTGCATCGGGCACGACGACAGCCTCGTCGGACGGCGCGATGTCGAGACAGAACGCCTCTTCGCGCTCCACCATCGTCTGCTCGATATCGATTGCCGGATTCAATGATCCCGCTGCATTCGTCGCAGGATTGAAGGTGACGATGCAGTCGGCGACATTGAACAGTTTCTTGCCGATGCAGCGGATGCGCAATATCTGGGCATCGTCGCGCGACGGCAGCCCGACCGGCTCCGTCGGTGCGATTGTCGTTTCAAACTGCAGCGGAGCGGCCGTTTTGCTCATGGCGATACCCGATGCGCAACCCGGTCAGTCGGCACGATAGTTCGGTGCTTCCTTGGTGATCTGCACGTCATGGACGTGGGACTCCCGCATGCCTGCCGCGGTAATCTCGACGAACTCCGCCTTTTCGCGGAACTCGTCGATCGACGAGCAGCCACAATAGCCCATGGAGGAGCGCACGCCGCCGACCAACTGGTACAGGATCGCCAGTACGCTGCCCTTGTAGGGAACACGGCCTTCGATGCCTTCCGGGACGAGCTTGTCGGCATTATTCGACGAATCCTGGAAGTAGCGGTCTGCGGAGCCTTCCGCCATCGCGCCGAGGCTGCCCATGCCGCGATAGGACTTGTAGGAGCGGCCCTGGAACAGGATCACTTCGCCGGGAGCTTCTTCAGTACCCGCGAACATGCTGCCCATCATCACGCTGGAAGCGCCGGCCGCCAGTGCCTTGGCGATGTCGCCGGAGAAGCGGATGCCGCCGTCGGCGATGCAGGGGATATTGGTGCCCTTGAGCGCTTCGGACACGTTGGAGATTGCGGTGATCTGCGGGACGCCGACACCGGCGACGATGCGCGTGGTGCAGATCGAACCGGGACCGATGCCGACCTTGACGCCGTCGGCGCCATGTTCGGCCAGTGCAATGGCCGCCGCCGCCGTGGCGATGTTGCCGCCGATGACGTCGACCTGAGGATAGTTGTTCTTGACCCAGCGCACGCGGTCGAGTACGCCTTTTGAATGACCGTGGGCGGTATCGACGACGATCACGTCCACGCCGGCCTTGACCAGCAGATCGATGCGCTCGTCGTTGTCCGCACCGACGCCGACGGCCGCGCCCACGCGCAGCTTGCCGTGTTCGTCCTTGCAGGCATTCGGGTGTTCGGTGGCTTTCTGGATGTCCTTGACGGTAATGAGGCCACGTAGTTCGAAGGCGTCATTGACGACGATCACGCGCTCGAGGCGGTGCTTGTTCATCAGTCGCTTGGCTTCGGACAGCTCTGCGCCCTCCTTCACCACGACCAGCTTTTCGCGCGGCGTCATCTTTGCGCGCACTTCCGCATCCAGCTCTTCCTCGAAACGCAGATCGCGGTTGGTGATGATGCCTACTACGGTCTTGCCTTCAACGACAGGGAAGCCGCTGATGCCGTGCTGTTCAGACAGCGCCATGACGTCGCGGATGCGCATGGTCGGCGGGATGGTGATCGGGTCGCGCACCACGCCGGACTCGAAACGCTTGACCTTGGCGACTTCGCGCGCCTGCTCCTTCGGCTTGAGATTCTTGTGAACGATGCCGATGCCCCCCTCCTGCGCCATCGCGATGGCCAGACGGGCTTCGGTCACCGTATCCATCGCCGCCGACAGCAGGGGAATGTTCAGGGTGATGTTGCGCGTCAGGCGCGTTTTCAGGGAGGTATCTTTGGGAAGGATGTCCGAGTGTGCCGGAACGAGCAGCACGTCATCGAATGTGAGTGCTTTTTGGAGGAGACGCATAGTAATTCCTATAGGCGCAAAAGCGAATTATACAGAAAACCCTGTTTGCCGTCGTCAAGTTCCCGTGCAGCGGAAAACGGGCATGGAACGCGCGCCCGGCCTCATTGACAGCCGCGTCAAAGCGTGGCGAAATCCGTATATGTCTCATCTGCAAGGACCTCAATGACTGCCCCGCTTTTTCGTCGCTGCATCGTCGCTGCCGCATCCGTCATGCTTGTCGGCGCCTGTGGCGCTGCCGCTGCGCAGTACGTCTGGCTTGATGAAAAGGGAACGAAGCAATTTTCCGATCGTCCGCCGCCTTCTTCCGTACCGGCGAATCGCATCCTTAAACAGCCCGGAGGCGCAGGCATCCCTCCGTCCTCCGCTACAGTGACTTCGGCATCTTCCGTCCATGCGCAGTCTGCCGCCACGCGCCCGGATGCCGAAAAGACAATTGCGGAGAAAAATGCCGACTTCCGCAAGCGCCAGCTGGAACGGGAAGACAAGGAAAAGAAACTTGCGGAAGAGGCAAAGCTGGTCTCGGACAAAGCCAGGAACTGTGAGCGTGCGCATGAATATCAGCGCACTCTCGAATCCGGTGAGCGCATCAGCCGGAAAGACAAGAACGGCGAGCACGCATTCTTGACGGATGAACAACGCCAGCGCGAACTTGGTGAGACCCGGCGCATTCTGAACGAATGCAAGTCATGAGGAGGTGAATTCAAGTTTGCCGGCAGGCCGCGTAAGGGCGCAGCGTACACTAGCGGTGCAAGAGCAAGTGCGGCGGTTCAGGCAACCCGCATTTTCTTGCCTGCCCGGCGGCGGCGCGCCTCCTTGGGGTCGGCGATCAAGGGCCGGTAGATTTCGATTCTGTCATGGTCCCGGACGACAGTATCAAGCGTCTTGAGCTTGCCGTAGATGCCTACATGCGCTGACTCCAGGTTGAGCTGGGGCACCTCGCGCAGGAGATTGCTCTGCTCGACGGCCTGCCTGAGCGTCGATCCTTCCGGCAGGCGCAGTGCCTTCAGGAACTGGCGCTCCGGAAGCGCATAGCAGACTTCGACGCGGATCTCAGCCATAGACGGCCTCGGCGCGCTTGCTGAAGGAATCGACAAAACTGCTTGCGATCATGTTGAAGACCGGACCGATCAAGCCTTCCAGCATGCGGCTGGAAAACTCGTAATGCAGATCGAAGTCAATCCTGCAGGCGTCGGCGCGCAACGCCTTGAAAGTCCATTCGCCGTGCAGCTGCTTGAAAGGTCCCTCCAGCAGCACCATCTTGATCGATGTCGGTGGCGTATTGAGATTTTCGGTGGAGAATGATTGCTTGACGCCATGGTAGTTGATCTTGATGGACGCAACCACCTTGTTTCCCTCGCGCGAGCGCACTTCGGTGCCGCCGCACCAGGGCAGAAACTTGGGGTAATCCTCGATATTGTCTACCAGTGCGAACATCTGTTCCGCGCTGTAGCCGAGCAATACGGATTTGTGCACGACAGCCATTGAAAATACCGTTTGATAAAATACGAACCCTTGATTTTAACCGAGCCCCTTCTTTCCCACATTCATGAGCATTATCGATAATAAAAAAGCCTTCCATGACTACTTCATCGAGGAACGCTACGAAGCCGGCATGGTGCTCGAAGGCTGGGAAGTCAAATCGATTCGCGCCGGCCGCGTGCAGCTGAAGGAAGCCTATGTCATCGTGCGCCAGGGCGAAGTCTTCCTGTTCGGCTCGCACATCAGCCCGCTGCCGACCGCCTCGACACACATTTCGCCGGACCCGGTGCGCACCCGGAAGCTGCTGCTGAACGGCGAAGAAATCAAGAAGCTGATCGGCAAGGTGGAGCGCGCGGGCTATACGCTGGTGCCGCTCAATCTCCACTACACCAAGGGACGCATCAAGTGCGAGGTGGGGCTTGCCAAGGGCAAGAAGCAGCATGACAAGCGCGATAGCGAGAAGAAGCGCGACTGGCAGCGCGAGCAGCAATCCATCCTGAAGCAGAACCGTCGCTGATTTCCCATGGGCGGCCGGGTGCCGGATCGGGAAAGCGCATGCACGCGGATTACGAGGTTCAGGTTTTCTGCTGCGACTTCACCACCTGCATTGCGCTCGCAATGAGACCGCCGACGTCGCTCAGGTTTGCGGGAATGATGAGGGAATTGTTCGTCTTGGCGAGCTGCGCGAAAGCATTGACATATTGCTCGGCGACCTTGAGGTTGACCGCGTCGGAACCGCCCGGCTCGCGTATCGCCGCGGCGGTCTGGCGCAGTGCCGAGGCGGTGGCTTCCGCAATTGCCAGGATGGATGCTGCCTGACCCTGCGCGCGGTTGATGGCAGCCTGCTTTTCACCTTCGGAACGTGCAATCGCCGCTTCCCGCTCGCCGCTCGCGATATTGATCTGTTCCTGCCTGCGTCCTTCCGAAGCCGCGATCAGCGCCCGCTTTTCTCGTTCGGCCGTGATCTGCGCCTGCATCGCATGCAGGATTTCCTTTGGCGGCGTGAGATCCTTGATTTCGTAGCGCAGCACTTTCACGCCCCAGTTGGCCGCGGATTCGTCGATGGCATTGACGATGGCCTTGTTGATGTGGTCGCGCTCCTCGAAAGTCTTGTCGAGCTCCATCCGGCCGATGACGGAACGCAGCGTCGTCTGCGCCAGCTGTGTGATTGCGGCGATATAGTTGGACGAGCCGTAGGAGGCGCGCATCGCATCCGTGACCTGGAAATACAGGATGCCGTCCACCTGGAGCTGGGTATTGTCCTTGGTGATGCAGATCTGGCTGGGAACGTCGAGCGGGATCTCCTTGAGCGAATGCTTGTAGGCGATGCGGTCGACGAAAGGAAGCACGATGTTCAATCCCGGACCCAGCGTGGAGTGGTATTTGCCGAGCCGCTCGACCACCCAGGCATGCTGTTGCGGGACGACGTTGATCGTCTTGATGACGAACACCACCGCGACGATAAAGAGAACCAGGCTGAACGTTCCGAAACTGAGCTCCATGGAGATTCCTTTGAATGACGATGCTTATGTCGAACCTGGATGCCGGATGCAACGAGGCTGATGCATGCTTATTGCGCGCGATTGGAAACGATGAGGCGGCTGCCGCGCACCTCCCGAATGACGAAGGTGCCCGTCACAGGTGCAACACCCTCCTCCAGCTCGACATCCCACAATGCGCCGCGGTACATGGCTCGCGCCCGCCTCGGCATGCCGTGGTCTGCATTCCACTCATCGATCTCGATGGTCTGCCCGATGTCGAGATTCACGTTCGGATCGCGCGCCGCATCGCTGCGCGGCCGCCTGCCCCATTTGCTTCGCCGGAGAATCACGGTGCAGGCAATGCCGAGCACTGCAGCCGTTAACAACTGCACGGAAAGCTGCCCTCCTGCCAATGCCACGAGGCCGCCGCAAGCCATGCCTATCGCAATCATCAGCAGGTAGAAGGTGCCGCTGAACATTTCGAGGACCACCAAACCGCCTGCCAGCATCATCCAGATCATCCAGTCTGCCATCATCGCCCGATATTGCCATTCAGCCATTATTGAAAATAATAAAAAGCCCCCGGAGTCAAAAGACTGCGAGGGCTACAATACAACAAAGTACAGCTGTTTTTGTTGGTTGTTGTTCAGAAACAAAAACAGCCTTAAGTCTAAACGAAGAAAACAATGCTTCCTATCATTTCGGCAGAAACAGGCCGGTTATTTGCATCGTTACAACACAATGATCTAGTTAGCCTCAATCGACCGTCGAATTTTAGCCAACAGTAAAAAGCGCGGGACCAGCCCGCGCTTTTTGTTGCAGCGTTTTAACGCCGCATGAGCCGCAGTTCGCGGCTAGCCGTCATCCATCACGCATTGTCAGCCAGCTGCTGCCACGTATCGATCACCGTATCGGGATTCAGGGAAATGGAAGCAATTCCTTCCTTCATCAACCATTCCGCAAAATCCGGATGATCGGAAGGACCCTGACCGCAGATGCCGATGTATTTGCCCTGGGCTCGGCAGGCACTGATGGCCTTCGACAGCAAGGCACGCACGGCATCATCGCGCTCGTCGAAGTCCGCCGCCAGCAATTCCATGCCGGAATCGCGGTCCAGACCGAGCGTCAGCTGGGTCAGGTCGTTGGAACCGATGGAGAAGCCGTCGAAGTACTCGAGGAAGCGCTCGGCCAGGATGGCATTGGACGGCACTTCGCACATCATGATCAGGCGCAGACCGTTCTCGCCCCGCTTCAGGCCGTTTTTCGCCAGCAGCTCGACCACCTTCTCCGCCTGGCCAAGGGTACGCACGAACGGCACCATGATCTCGACGTTGGTCAGGCCCATGTCGTTGCGCACGCGTTTCATCGCTTCGCACTCCATTTCGAACGACTCGGCGAAGTCTTGCGCAAGGTAGCGCGCGGCACCACGGAAGCCGAGCATCGGGTTTTCTTCATCCGGCTCGTAGCGGGAGCCCCCGATCAGCTTCTTGTACTCGTTCGACTTGAAGTCCGACAGACGCACGATGACAGGCTTCGGCCAGAAGGCCGCGGCAATCGTGGCGATACCCTCGGCCAGCTTGTCGATGTAGAAAGCCTTGGGCGATGCATGACCGCGCGCCACCGATTCCACCGCCTTCTTCAGATCCGCGTCGATACCCGGGTATTCCAGAATCGCTTTAGGATGCACGCCGATGTTGTTGTTGATGATGAACTCGAGACGTGCCAGGCCGACGCCGCCATTGGGAATCGACTGGAAATCGAAGGCAAGCTGCGGATTGCCGACGTTCATCATGATCTTCAAAGGCAGCGACGGCAATTCGCCGCGCGACACTTCGGTGACTTCCGTTTCCAGCAGACCGTCGTAGATCTTGCCTTCGTCGCCTTCGGCGCAGGAGACGGTGACCAGCGTGCCATCCTTGAGCATGTCGGTGGCATTGCCGCAGCCCACGACTGCCGGCACACCGAGCTCGCGCGCAATGATGGCGGCATGGCAGGTACGCCCGCCGCGGTTGGTAACGATGGCCGATGCACGCTTCATCACCGGCTCCCAGTTGGGGTCGGTCATGTCGGCCACCAGCACGTCGCCGGGCTGCACGCGCTCCATTTCCGAAGGATCATGGATCACGCGGACCGGGCCGGCGCCGATCTTCTGGCCGATGGCGCGGCCGGAAGCCAGCACTGTACCGCTGCCCTTGAGCTTGAAGCGCTGCTGGGCGTCGGTCGATTTCTGCTGCGACTTGACGGTCTCCGGGCGTGCCTGAAGGATGTAGAGCTTGCCGTCACGGCCGTCCTTGCCCCATTCGATGTCCATCGGGCGGCCATAATGCTTTTCGATGATCACCGCGTATTTTGCCAGCTCGACGATTTCCTGGTCGTTCAGCGAGTAGCGGTTGCGCAGCTCGATCGGCACATCGACGGTCTTGACCGAGCGTCCGGCCTTGGCTTCGCCGGTGAATTCCATCTTGATCAGCTTGGAACCGATGTTGCGCCGGATGATCGGCAGCTTTCCCTGCTCCAGCATCGGCTTGTGAACATAGAACTCGTCCGGATTGACTGCGCCCTGCACCACTGTTTCACCCAGACCGTAGCTGGAGGTGATGAACACGACATCCTTGAAGCCGGATTCGGTATCCAGGGTGAACATGACGCCGGCGGCGCCGACGTCGGAACGCACCATGCGCTGCACGCCCGCGGACAGAGCCACTTCGGCATGGGTGAAGCCCTTGTGGACGCGGTAGGAAATCGCACGGTCGTTATAGAGCGATGCAAAGACATGCTTGATTGCTTCCAGCACGTTGTCGATGCCGACCACGTTCAGGAATGTTTCCTGCTGTCCGGCGAAGGAGGCGTCAGGCAAATCTTCGGCGGTTGCGGAGGAACGCACGGCGAACGACATTTCTGCCGACGACTCGGCGACCAGACGCTGGTAGAACTCGCGAATCTCCTGTTCCAGTCGCGGCTGGAAAGGCGTGTCGATGATCCATTGGCGAATGTCGGCGCCGGCTTGGGCCAGAGCGCGCACATCGTCGACGTTCAGCGAGGACAGGCGGTCCTCGATGCGCTTGGCGAGCGTGGCGCCGCCATTGGCACCGTGGCTGAGGAAGTCGCGGAAAGCCTGCGCGGTGGTCGCGAAACCGCCTGGCACGCGAACGCCGGCACCGGCGAGCTGACTGATCATCTCGCCGAGCGATGCGTTCTTGCCGCCGACGGACTCGACGTCCGTCATGCGAAGATTTTCAAACGAAGCTACGTAGGTAGCCCCCTGGGTTGCCCCGGTTGGAACTGCGTTGGACATAACTGCACCTGTTTTGATGATGAGAAATCTGCATATGCGCCCTCGCCGCCCGAATCTTTTTGTTATTCTTCATGGGCAGGATGTTGGTCATGAATTAACCGTCATTTTACAGTGTGCAACAGCATCCTGCCGACCACAAAGTAGAACTATTCGTTGATCTATCTTCAATCTGATTATGCCAGACTTGCCTGCACACCAACTGCCGCCCCCGAACCGCACCGTATTTTTCGTGTCGGACGGCACCGGCATCACTGCCGAAACCTTCGGCCACTCCGTCCTGACGCAATTCGAGCTGCGCTTCAAGGAGGTCCGCCTGCCGTTCATCGATACCTTGGACAAGGCTTACGATGCGGTACGCGACATCAACCAGGCGTTTGAACACGACGGCAAGCGTCCTATCGTGTTTTCCACACTGGTCAAGGCAGAGCTGTCGTCCGTCGTGCGCCAGTCCAAGGGAATGCACATGGACCTTATCCAGACCTTCGTGGAACCGCTGGAGCAGGAACTGGGCGTCAAGTCGACCCACACCATCGGCCGCAGCCACAACATTGCCGACTCGGACGAATACAAGAACCGGATCGAGGCCATCAATTTCTCGCTGGCGCATGACGACGGGCAATCGAACCAGAATCTTGCCGCGGCCGACGTCATTCTCGTCGGCGTGTCTCGCTCAGGCAAGACGCCGACCAGCCTCTACCTGGCGATGCAGTATGGAGTCAAGGCAGCCAACTATCCCCTGATTCCGGACGACTTCGAACGCAACAAGCTGCCGAGCGCCTTGCTCGGATTCAAAAAGAAACTGTTCGGCTTGTCCATTGCACCCGATCGCCTGGCTGAAGTGCGCAATGAGCGCCGTCCCGGCAGCAAGTACGCAGCCCTGGAGCAATGCCGTTACGAGGTCAATGAGGCAGAGAAGATGATGCGGCGGGAAGGCATCCGCTGTGTATCGTCGACCGCAAAATCCATTGAGGAAATTGCAACGATGATTCTTCAGGAGATCAAGTCGGACAAGCGAGCGTATTGATCTATCTACATTGCACGAGTTGATTTAGCTGTCGGTCGTGCAAGGCAACCGGTCGGCTGCCCATGGCCGCGCGAGGCGCAAGCTGCCTCGCGCGGCCTTTTCGCTTCGAAAAAATATTTTGCGTCGCAAAAAGGAAACTTACGCCAAACTTACAGATCAACTATAACGAAAGTACGGATCAGAAGGGGGTCATATGGATCTGGTACTCATAGAGATAGTGCTGTGGGTGGGTCTGCTGTTTTTTTTCTGGGCGCTCAAGGAAGGCCTGGGTCAAGTCGAGTCGGATATCGAAGCCTTGAGCCTCGCCCGTCAGGGCCGCGGCATGAACCACGGCATGCAGCCGTTGAGTTTTCATAAGGCGGAGCGGGTAGCCGAGCCCATCGGCTCTTATGGCGATACCCAGATATATCGCTATGCGGTAATACAGGGAAGAACCTATCAGTTCGACCGTGTCTGCCCCATGGAGAGCGGCGCTTCGATAGACGCCGATGAACGCTGCCTGGCACCGGGCCTTGTTTATCAGGAATGCAGCGACTGCGGCCAGGTGCCGCTGACCGGCACCTGATGCGAGAACCGAGGATCAGCGCAGGGTTTTCTGCCTGACCTGCTCGAAGAAGCAGATGGCGGCGCTTGCCGCCACATTTAGCGATTCCACTTTTCCCAGATGCGGTATGGCGACTCTATGCGTGGCGCTGGCGAGCAGCTGGTCCGACACGCCCTGGCCTTCATGGCCGAACAGCCAGGCGACCGGGCCGCTCAGATCCATGTCGAAGACACGCTGGCTTGCATGGGAACTCGTGGCAAGTACCGGCACGCTTGCGTCGGCAAGCAGGGCCTGCAGATCGACATTCTCGAAAATCTTGAGCAGAAAGTGGGCTCCCATACCCGCTCTTAACACTTTGGGCGACCACGCGAAAACCGTTCCCTTGCTGCAGAAAACGTGATTGATGCCAGCCGCCGCCGCACTGCGCAGGATTGACCCCATGTTTCCGGGGTCCTGCAGATTGTCGAGCAGGACGGCAGACATGTTCAGCCGGCCCGGCATTTCCAAATGCGGCGTCTCCGCCACGAACAGCACCCCTACTCCGCTTTCTACCTGGCTGATTGCCTGATACAGCGCGTCGGGCAGCATTACGCAGTGTACGCGGCGGCTCTCGCAGCGTACGAGCAAGGCTTCCACTTCTCCTCCCTGACGCGCGCTTTCGCTGATGACGCAGAGCGAGGGCGGTCCGACCTGATCGAGATAAACTTCGCACAGATGCACGCCGTCGAGCAGCGTGCGGCCCGCTTTCCTGCGCGCCTGCGAACTGGACGCCAGCAGCTTGATTTCCTTGTAGAGCGGATTGTCGCGCGATGTAATGCTTTTCATGTCAGGCCTTGACCTCTTGCCCGAGCAGCTCGCGCACCGGCGCATAGGAGCGCCGGTGTACCGGTGATACGCCATGCAGGCGCAGGCGCTCCAGATGCAGTGCCGTCGGGTATCCCTTGTGCCGGTCGAAACCGTACATCGGGTATTGCTGGTGAAGATGCATCAGCGAGGCATCGCGCGCGGTCTTGGCCAGAATGGAAGCGGCCGAGATGGCGGCCACCTTGTCGTCGCCCTTGACGATCGCTTCCGAGCGGATCTGCATGACCGGACAGCGATTGCCGTCGATAAGCGCCAATGTCGGTGCTACCTGCAGTCCTTCGACGGCACGGCGCATCGCCAGCATGGATGCGTGCAGGATGTTCAGCTCGTCGATCTCGGCTTCGGTGCAGTATGCAATCGCCCACGCCAGTGCATTGCTCTTGATCTCTTCCGCCAGGGCATCGCGCCGCGCTTCGCTGAGCTTCTTGGAATCGCGCAGTCCGGACACCGGCCGTGCCGGGTCGAGAATGACGGCGGCGGCATAGACAGCGCCGGCAAGCGGACCGCGTCCCGCTTCGTCGACGCCGCAGATGATTTCATTGGCATTGTCGAAGAGAGAAAGGCTGATGTCATCGTGCTTCATGTGCCCGCTCCGAAAACCCGATCAGTCTCAATACCGCCTCCGCGCTTTCCTTGGCGCTGTCACGCAGCAGGGAATGATGCATGTCGGTGAAGCGCTGCCAAAGGCGCTCGCGATATCCGGCATCGTCGAGCTGCCTGCCCAATGCGTCGGCCAGCGCCTGGGGCGTGGCCGCATCCTGCAGCAGTTCCGGCACGACGAACTCCCGCTCCAGGATATTCGGCAAGCCGATCCACGGCTGATATCCCATGTGCCGCAGGATTTCCCATGACGCGCGCATCATCTTGTAGGCGATGACCATGGGTTTCTTGAACAATGCGACTTCCAGCGTTGCCGTGCCTGAGGCCACGAGGACTGCATCCGCCGCAGCAATCGCCGCATGTGACTTGCCCGGAACGATTTCCAGCGGCACGTCGCCGAGCCCGGCGCTGGCCACCAGCGAACGGAAATAGTTTTGCTGGCGCTCTCCCGCCATGGGCACGACAAAGCGTATCGATGGATCCCGGCGATGCAGGATGCGCGCCGCCTCGATGAAAGCCGCCGTGTTGTACTTGAGTTCCGACAGTCGGCTGCCGGGAAGAATGGCGACCACGGGCGCACTGGCCGGAAGATCAAGCTCGGTCCGCGCGGTCGATACATCTGGCACCATAGGAATGACTTCGGCAAGCGGATAGCCGACATACGTTACCGGGATGCCCGCCTTGCGGTAGATTTCCTCTTCGAACGGAAACACCACTAGCATGTGGGACACTGCGCGCGCGATCTTCTTGATGCGCCCGCCCCGCCAGGCCCAGATCGACGGGCTGATGAAATGCATGGTCGGGATACCGGCCTGGCGCAGCTGGGCCTCCAGACCGAAATTGAAATCCGGCGCATCGACGCCGATGAAGGCGGCCGGCCTTTCCGCCAGCAATTGATCGCGCAAAGAGTTTTGAATGCCCTTGATCTCGCGGTAATGCGCAAGTACCTCGAACAGACCGCGCACCGACAGCTTCTCCATCGGCCAGTCACTGCGGAAACCGTACTCGGCCATGCGGGCGCCGCCGATCCCATGAATGTCGGCTTGCGGCAGATGCGGCCGCAAGCCGGACAGCAGGCGGCTGGCAAGCAGGTCGCCGGAGCTTTCTCCGGCCACCATGGCGAGCGACAGCTTATCGGACGATGCCACGGGTGGTCGTATCCAGAAATTCACGCAGCTGGCGCAGATGCTGCGCCGACGACGGCGACAGCGCTTCGGCCTCGGCGAGCGCGGTCTTGGCTGCTTCAAGGGTCAGGCCGGACTTGTAGATCAGCTTGTAGGCATTGCGCAGATCATTGATCTGCTCGCGGGTGAAGCCCCTGCGCTTGAGCCCTTCGATATTGATGCCGTGCGGCTCGGCCGGATTCCCCGACAGCAGCACGAACGGCGGTACATCCTGCGTCAGGCTGGTGTTCATGCCGACAAAGGCATGGTCGCCGATCTTGCAGAATTGATGAACGGCCGCAAAACCGCTCAGAATGACCCAGTCGCCGACGTGAACATGCCCTGCGAGCGAGGCATTGTTGGAAAACACCGTGTTGTTGCCGACGCGGCAGTCATGGGCCAGATGCACATAGGCCAGCATGAGATTGTCGTTGCCGAGCGAGGTGATGCCTTCATCCTGTGCCGTGCCGAGGTTGAAGGTGCAGAATTCCCGGACCGTGTTGCGATCGCCGATCACCAGCCGGGTCGGCTCGCCGGCATATTTCTTGTCCTGCGGCGGACCGCCGATCGAGGAAAACTGGAAGAAGCGGTTGTCGGTACCGATCGTGGTATGGCCGTCGATCACGACATGCGGACCGACATGGGTACGCGCGCCGATCTTCACATTCGGCCCGATGATGGAATAGGCGCCAATCTCGACCGTGTCGTCCAGCTCCGCTTTCGGATCGACGATGGCGGTAGGATGGATGATCGTCATTACTGCCCCGCTGGCTGGCTCGCGTCGGTGGCACTGCGCATGGTGCACATCAGTTCGGCTTCCACCGCAACCTGGCCGTCCACCGTGGCTTGCGCCTTGTACTTCCAGATGCCGCGCGCGGTGCGCAGGATTTCAACCTGCATCCGGAGCTGGTCGCCCGGCTCCACCGGGCGCTTGAAGCGTGCGCCGTCGATGCCGACGAAATACACGACGCTGCTGTCGTCCGGCTTCTGTCCCATGGTAAGGAAGGAGAGCAAGGCTGCGGTCTGCGCCAGCGCTTCGATCATCAGCACACCCGGCATCACGGGCTTGTGCGGGAAATGGCCGTTGAAGAACTCTTCATTGACGGTCACATTCTTGATCGCGGTGATCGATTTTCCGGACTCCCACTCCAGCACCCGATCAACCAGCAGCAGCGGATAGCGATGCGGCAGGTATTGCTTGATCTGGTTGATGTCGAGCGTTTTCATGACTTCTTGCGTTTCCATTATTACTTGTCTTTTGTAAGCGTTTTGATGGTTTTTTCCAGCTCGCGGATTTTCTCACGCATTGTTCCCAGATTGCGCACGATGGCTGCGGTTTTTTCCCAATCGGCATTTTTTGCCAACGGGTAAAAACCGGTATATTGCCCCGGTTCGAGGATGGAACGGGAGACCATGCTGCCGGATGACACATGCACATTATCGACGATGGTCAAGTGCCCAAGTACCATGGCGGCGCCGCCGAAGGTGCAGTACTTGCCGATTTTCGCGCTGCCGGCCACGCCCACGCAGCCGGCCATGGCGGTGTGAGCGCCGATATGGCAATTGTGTCCGATCTGGATCTGGTTATCGAGCTTGACACCGTCCTCGATGACCGTGTCGCTCAGTGCTCCGCGATCGATGCTGGTGTTTGCACCGATTTCAACGTCGTCGCCGATGTTCACCCCTCCGGTCTGCGGAATCTTCACCCAGGCGCCGTTCTCCTTGGCGAAGCCGAAACCGTCGGCGCCGATGACCGCGCCCGAATGAACGATGCCGTTGCGTCCGATACGGCAGCCCGCATGGAAGCTGACATTGGCATGGAAATGCGTGCCCTCGCCGACCACGGCATTCCTGCCGACGAAACTTCCCGCGTCGATGACGACGCCGGCGGCGATACGCGCGCCCGCATCGATGGTGACATGCGGACCGATGGTTGCAGCCGGATCCACCTGAGCCTCGGGGTGCACGCTCGCGGTGGGGTGAACTCCCGGCTCGGGCACGATTCTGGATTGTTCGACGAAGAGCTGCGCGACCCGGGCGAAATAGGCGTAGGGATTGTTCGTGACGATGCGGGCGCCGCCGTAGGCATGCTGCAGCTCGTCGTGATCCACCGGTGAAAGGATAAGCGCGGATGCCTTCGTCTGCGCCGCAGCCGAGCGCAGTTTCGAATTCGACAGGAAGGTGATATGGGATGCGTCGGCGGTATCGAGCGGCGCGATGCCGGATACCTCAATGTCCGCATCTCCGAACAGTTGGCCTCCCAGGCGTTCGACCAGCATGCTCAGCCGATAGCTCATTGCGGCCCTCTTGTGATGATGGAAAGGTGATTCGACCGGGTTGGCCTGGAGATGATCCCGTGACTTGAACAGCGCGTCACTGTCGGCCCGACCCGGCGGGCTGCGGCAAAACCAGCTGCCATGCATTGCCCATGGTTAATTGCGCAGCGATAAGTGCGCGGATGCGGCGATTACTTGTTCAGTGCCTTCAGCACCTTGTCGGTGATGTCGATGCGCGGGCTGGCATAAACCGCTTCCTGGAAAACGATGTCGTACTTTTCCGATTCGGCGATCTGCTTGATCACCTTGTTGGTACGCTCCAGGACGATGGCCAGCTCTTCATTGCGGCGCTGGTTCAGGTCTTCGCGGAATTCCCGCTGCTTGCGCTGGAAATCCTTGTCCAGATCCGAGAGTTCGCGCTGGCGCTTAAGGCGATCGGATTCGGGAAGGATCGCCGTGTCCTTGTCGAGCCGGTCGGACATGGACTTCAGCCGTGCCGCCATCTCCTGCAATTCCTTCTCGCGCCTGGAAAATTCCTGTTCGATTTTTGCCTGGGCAGCCTTGGCAGGCGCGGCTTCGCGGAAAATGCGCTCGGTACTGACGAATCCCACGCGGGACTCCTGCGCCTGCACGCCGGCCAGCGGGAGCGTCAGCGCCGCAAATACCGCGATGCGCCCGAGCAGTGCTGAAATTGTCATTGGAAACTTCAAGATCGTTCTCCGCAAATCAAATTACTATTATGCCACTAGTGCGTTAGAACCCGGTTCCGAGCTGGAACTGGAAGCTTTGCTTGCGATCGTCTTCCTTCTTGTTCAGAGGTACGCCGAAGCTCAGCTTCAGGGGGCCGATCGGCGACACCCAGCTGATGCCCGCACCCACCGAATAACGCAGATCCGACACCTGGAACTTGGCGCCTTCCGCGTAGACGTTGCCGGCGTCGAAGAAGGTGAACCAGCGCAAGGTGCGGTCGTTGCCTGAACCCGGGAACGGGAATTGCAATTCCACGTTCGCGATGATACGGGACGCGCCGCCCAGCGGGTCGCCATTGGACGCTTTCGGGCCAAGCGATGAACCTTCGTAGCCTCGTACCGAGCCGATGCCGCCCGCATAGAAATTCTTGAAGATCGGATAAGGCTTGCCGCCAAGGCCGCGTCCGTAGTCGATCTCGCCGTTCAACGCCAGCGTGATCGCGCGCAGGATGGGTGTGAAATACTGGTGCTGATAGACTGCGCGATAGTATTTCAGGCTGCCGGTCGGCGCGACTTCAAAGTTGACCCGCTGATAGCGGCCGGTGGTCGGGACCAGCGCACTGTCACGGTTGTCGCGCTGCCAGGCCGCCGTCAGCGGGAAACTGGTCGTGGTCGCTTCAGTGCCGTTTCCGAAATCCTGAACATAGCGCTTGTAGAGCTCCGGGCTGTCGTTGAAGCCGGGTACGCCGGTATAGGTCGTCACCTGAGTACGTTCGACGCCGGCGCCGAAGAACACGGTATCGACCTCAGAGAACGGAACGCCGAACTTGACGTTGGCACCGGTGGTCTTGACGACATAGTCACCGGTATTGACTTCCGGCGGACGTGTCGTGCGCAGGAAGACTTCATAGCTGCGGCTGACGCCGTCATCCGTGAAATACGGTGTGGACTGGGTCAGCGCAATGGTACGGTTGCGGCGGCTGGTGTTGACGTCGACGCCGAGCGTATTGCCGCTGCCGAAGGCATTGGCCTGCTGGATCGAGCCGGTCAGCATCACTTTCTCGCTGCTTGAGAAACCGGCGCCGAGGAGGATGTTACCTGTCGGCTTTTCCTTCACCGACATGTTGAGATCGACCTGGTCGGTCGTACCGGGCACCTCGGGCGTTTCGATGCCGACTTCCGTGAAATAGCCGAGACGGTCAACCCTGTCCCGAGACAGGCGGATTTTTTCGCCGTCGTACCAGGAATCCTCGAACTGGCGGAATTCGCGCCGGACGACTTCGTCGCGCGTCTTCGTGTTGCCTGCAATATTGATGCGGCGCACATAGACCCGCTTGCCCGGATCGATCAGGACGGTGAAGCTTACTTCCCGCTTCTCGCGGTTGATATCGGGATTGGCGTTGACGTTCGCAAAGGCATAGCCGAAATTGCCCATGCGTTCGGTGATCTTCTTCACGCTCTCGGCCAGCTTTTCGCCGGAGTAGACATCACCGGGCTGGAGCTGCACCAGGGACCTCAGTTCACCCTCGCGCCCCAGCATTTCGCCTTCGAGCTTGACGCCTGAAACCGTGTACTTCTCACCTTCGTTGATGTTGATGGTGATGTAGATGTCTTTCTTGTCGGGCGTGATGGAAACCTGGGTCGACTCGACCTGCATCTCCAGATAGCCGCGATTCAGATAATAGGAACGAAGCGCCTCGATGTCACCGGTCAGCTTCTGCTTCGAATACTGATCGGCCTTGGTATACCAGGTGAACCAGCCGGGCGTGCGCAGATTGAGGAGGCTCAGCAGTTCCTTTTCCGAGAAGGCTTTGTTTCCGATGATATTGATCTGCTTGATGCGGGTGACTTCGCCTTCGTCGACGGCAAAGCTGATGTTGACGCGATTGCGTTCGATCGGCGTGACTGTGGTGGTGATCTGAACGCCGTACAGGCCGCGCGACAGATACTGGCGCTTGAGTTCCTGCTCGGCGCGATCAACCAGCGCGCGGTCGAAGATACGGGATTCACCGAGGCCGATGTCCTTGAGCGCCTTGGTTAGCTGGTCCTTTTCGAATTCCTTGGTGCCCGAAAAATCGACGCCGGCAATTGCCGGCCTTTCCTCGATCATGACGACCAGCACGTCTCCTTCGACTTCGATCCGCACATCCTTGAAGAAGCCGGTCGCGTACAGCGCCTTGATCGCCGCCGCACCCTTCTCGTCAGTGTAGGTCTCGCCGACGCGCACCGGCAGATAGCTGAATACGGTGCCCGCCTCGGTGCGCTGAATGCCTTCGACGCGGATATCCTTGACCGTGAAAGGATCGACGGCCCATGCGCTGCCTGCGCAAAGGGCGAATGCAGCGAAGGCGATGAGACGACGGGGGAAAAATGACTGGGAAAGGCGCTCGGATTGTAATTTCATCGGGTATTTTGTAATCAAACTCCCCGCCGATGCGCCTATGGGCAGACCAGCCGGGACTCAGGACATAAGCCGCACAATGTCGTTGAAGACGGCTACTGCCATCAACGTCATCAGAATGCCCACTCCTGCACGCTGGGCCATCTCTCCGAACCGCTCTGGTAAAGCGCGTCCGGTCAAAAGTTCCAGCGAATAATACATTAAAAGCCCCCCGTCTAACACCGGTATCGGGAGCAGGTTCATCACGCCCAGGCTGATGCTGATGAACGCGATGAAGGTGAGATAGCTGATGATGCCGATGCGGGCGGTCTGCCCGGCATAGTCGGCAATTGTGATCGGACCTGTGATGTTCTTCCAGGAAACTTCACCGATGAGCATTTTACCAAGCATTTTGAGTGTCAGTACGCTTGTATCCCAAGTCTTGGCAACCGCCCGGCCCAAGGCGGCGACAGGCGCATCGCCCGTTACCACCATTTCGGGCGCCAGCGGCACCTCGACCTGGATGCGGCCAACGGTTTGATTGTTGCGGTTGACGGTTTCGGGCGTCACTGTAGCGCTGAATTCCTGTCCGTTGCGAAGGCCGCTCAGGTTCAACGCCTGCCCGGGAGATGACCGCACCAGTTCGACGAAGGCCAGTCCGTCCGTCACCGCGTTGCCGTTGACGGCTGTGATCAGGTCGCCTTCACGCAGGCCGGCGCGCGTCGCCGGTCCGCCTTCGACGATCCGCCCGAGGACGGCTTTCGGACGTGCAAGGTCCAGGCCGAGCTTGGCGAGGAAATCTCCCTCGAGATCCGATGTTTGCAGCCCGTCCAGGCGCAGATTCATGGATTCGTTCAGCGAACCTTTCGGGTCGGCCGGATTGGGGCGCTGCACTTCGAGACGGACAGGATTTTTTTCCAGTGCAAGCTGCAGGATCTTCCAGCGCATGTCGGACCAGTTCCTGACCGGCTCGCCATTGATGGCGGTCACGAGCTCTCCGCCACGCAAGCCTGCCTGATAGGCTGCGGTGGCTGGAGCAACTTCCCTGAGGCGGGCGGTGGGCTCGGGCATGCCGTAGGTGTAAAGTCCCGCAAAGACGGCGATCGCCAGCAGGAAATTGGCAAGCGGACCGGCCGCGACGATGGCAATACGTTTCCAGACCGACTGGCGCGTGAACTCGCGCTTCAGGTCTTCCGGAGGCAAGGCGCTGATGTCCTGCTCACGCGCATCGAGCATCTTGACGTAACCGCCGAACGGCAGCATGGACACGGCCCATTCCGTCTGATCGGGACCGAAGCGCCGCGAACAGACGATCTTTCCCATGCCGACGGAAAAGCGCAGCACCTTGACGCCGCACCAGCGCGCCACCCAATAATGCCCGAGTTCATGAACCACAACCAGAACCGCGAGGGCCACAAGAAAAGCAAGCACTGTTTGCAGCAGACTCATACTGACCGCCTATGGAATCTATGAAATGTAAGATCGAGCGAGTGCTCTCGCCCGCAGGTCCTGTTCGATAAGCGCTTCGATGTCGGACATCTCGTCATGGGGAAGTTCGTTCATGACACGGCAGATGGTCCGGGCTATCGTCCGAAATCCGATTTCCCCGTCCAGAAATGCTTGGACCGCAACCTCGTTGGCCGCGTTCAGTATCGCCGGCGCGGTACCGCCGGCAGTGAGCGCGTCGTAGGCCAGCTTCAGGCAAGGGAAGCGTTCGAAGTCGGGACGCTGGAATGCCAGCTGACCGATGAGGACGAGATCCAGCGGTTCCACGCCGGAGGCAACGCGTTCCGGGTAGGCCAGGGCATGCGCAATCGGCGTGCGCATATCAGGATTGCCCAGTTGCGCCAGCACCGACCCGTCGACGTAGGACACCATGGAATGAATTACGCTCTGGGGATGAATCACGACCTCGATGCGGTCGGCCGGCGCACCGAACAGCCAGTGCGCCTCGATGACTTCGAGGCCCTTGTTCATCATGGTGGCGGAATCCACGGAAATCTTGCGCCCCATGACCCAGTTCGGATGCGCCACCGCTTCTTCCGGCGTGACATTTTCCAGGGTTTCGACTGCCCGGTTCAGGAAGGGGCCGCCCGAGGCGGTCAGAAGTATCTTGGCGACGCCGTGCTGCTCCGGCACCCGCTGGTAGGAATGCGGCAGGCACTGGAAAATCGCATTGTGTTCGCTGTCGATGGGAAGCAGCGTCGCGCCGCTTTCCGACACGGCATCCATGAGCAGCCTGCCGGACATGACCAGCGCTTCCTTGTTTGCGAGAAGCACTTTCTTCCCGGCCTTTGCAGCTGCCATCGTGGGTGCCAATCCTGCCGCACCGACGATCGCGGCCATGACCGTATCGCACCCCGATGCACTGGCGACCGCGCAGAGGTCTGTCTCCCCATGGCCGATGTCGATTTTCAATCCGTTGGCATCGAGCAGCTTCGACAGGCGCAGCGCCGCATCGGCATTGCCGACGACGGCGACCTGCGGCCGGAACCGCAGGCACTGTTCCGCCAGTTCTTCGACGCGCTGGTGAGCGGTCAGTGCATACACCCGGTAGCGGTCGGGGTGGCGTTCAACCACGTCCAGTGTTGAAGCGCCAATGGAGCCGGTCGCGCCGAGTATTGTGATGTGCTGCATGCTGCCTTACCTGTATAGAAGCTAAAGCCAGGAACCGAACAATACTGCCAGCGGCAGTGTCGGTATCAGGGCATCGATCCGGTCCAGTACGCCGCCGTGGCCCGGAAGAAGATTGCTGCTGTCCTTCATGCCGGCGCGGCGCTTGAGCTGCGACTCGAACAAGTCGCCGGCGATGCTGAAGGCCACGATGACGGTCATGACGATACTGAAGCCGCCCCACCCCCAGCGCGCCAGGATCTGCGCGGCGAACGTGCCTTGGAGCGCAGGATGCATTGTCGATGCGCCGGCGATGACCAGCACCGCGATCCAGCCGCCAATGGCGCCCTCCCAGGATTTACCCGGTGAAATCGATGGCGCGAGCTTGCGCTTGCCGAAGGCCTTGCCGGCGAAATAGGCGCCGATATCGGCGATCCAGATCAGGGCCATCACTGACAGGAGATAGAGCGGGGATTGCTGGAACAGCGCGATGATGGCGATGAAGCAGGCAAGAATGGCAATGCCGTAGATGCCGTTCAGCAGCCGGCTTCCCAGCGCTTCGATCGGCGGCAAGCCGATCTTCAGCGATGGAATCAGGCGGATGAGCCAGATGGCTGCGCTCAGCATGAAGAGCAGCCGGGCGGTCGCGGCATTCCCTGTGTAAAGCAGATAGAGGAATACCGCGGTCCAGACGGCCGCACCGACGACCGGCTGGCGGCTATGGAAAAGCCGGAAGCTTTCCCATGATGCGGCAGCGAAAAATGCCGCAACTACCAGCGCGAAAAACAGGAAGGACTTTGAATACAGTACGGAAAGCAATACCGCCAGCAACACGACCGCGGTAATAACTCGCGTCCTCAGCATCAGGATGCCTTCTTCTGCTCGATCAACTGTGCGCTGGTGCGCCCGAAACGGCGCTCGCGTTGCTGGTAGGACGCCACGGCGGCGTCGAGCGCTGCGCCATCGAAGTCCGGCCAGTAGGTTTCCGTGAAATAGAATTCGGTATAGGCAAGCTGCCAGAGCAGGAAGTTGGAGATGCGTTCCTCCCCGCCGGTGCGGATGAAGAGGTCAGGTTCCGGAGCGTACGCCATGGAAAGGTGTTCGGACAGCTGTTCCTCGGTGAAGTCAGTGACTCCGGGATTGGCCGCCGTCATCTTGTTGACAGCCTGCATGATGTCCCAGCGGCCGCCGTAGTTGGCGCAGATGGTAACAGTCAGCCGCGAATTGTTTGCCGTGCGGCGCTCTGCGTTGGCAATCAGCTGGCGCAGCTTCGCATCGAAGCGGCTGAGATCGCCGACGACCTTGAGCCGAATGTCGTTCGCGTGCATCTTGGCGACTTCCCGCTCCAGCGCCGTCACGAACAGGCGCATCAGCAGCGACACTTCCTCCGCAGGACGACGCCAGTTTTCCGAGCTGAATGCGAACAGCGTCAGATATTCGATGCCACGTTCAACGCAGGCTTCCACGATGGTGCGCACGGCTTCCACGCCTTTGGCATGTCCTGCGACGCGAGGCAGGAAGCGTCTGGTGGCCCAGCGCCCGTTTCCGTCCATGATGATGGCGACGTGCTTCGGCACGATGGACACTTCGGGTACTGCTTGCGTTGAGCTTTTATAGGTCATGTAATGGCTTAAGCGAAATAAGTTTGGTTATAACGAATGGCCGGCGAAGCAAACTGCAACTTCCTCCCCGAACCGTCCATCGCCGCTGGCGCCCTGCTTTTGCCGACACCGGCAAAATCCGGCATGGCACCGTCGCCTCCACCTCATGTCTTCCGCCATTGCGCAGAAGCCCATGAGGCTTGCCGCCTTGACCGCAACTGCAAATTTATACGGTCAGCAGTTCTTTTTCTTTTTCTGCAATCAGCTTGTCGACTTCCGCGACAAACTTGTCAGTCAGTTTCTGTACATCGTCCTGCGCGCGGCGCTCATCGTCTTCCGAGCAGGCCTTGTCCTTCAACAGCTTCTTCAGCGCCTCGTTGGAGTCGCGGCGAATATTGCGAATCGCCACCTTGGAATCTTCGCCCTCGCCCTTGACGAGCTTGACGATTTCCTTGCGGCGCTCTTCGGTCAGCGGCGGTGTCGGAACGCGGATCAGATCGCCCTGCGTGGAGGGATTGAGCCCGAGATCGGACTCGCGGATCGCCTTCTCGATCACCGCGACCATTTTCTTTTCCCAAGGCTGAACACCGATGGTGCGGGCGTCGATCAGGGTGACATTGGCAACCTGACTGATCTGCGTCGGCGATCCGTAATAATCGACCTGGATGTGATCGAGAATACCCACGTGCGCACGGCCGGTGCGAACCTTGGCGAGATCGGCCTTCAACGTCTCGATCGATTTTTGCATTTTTTGTTCGGCATTCTTTTTGACGTCAACGACTGTCATGCTGCTCTCCTCAGTTGCAACGAGTAAGACTCGATTTATACGTGAACCAATGTCCCCTCGTCATCGCCCATGATCACGTTTTTCAGGGCGCCCGGTTTAACGATGGAAAACACCTTGATCGGCAGTTTTTGATCGCGGCAGAGCGCGAAGGCAGTCGCATCCATGACTTGCAGGTGCTTGGCAATCGCCTCGTCGAAGGTGATGGTCGAATACCGCGTCGCATTGCGGTCCTTGTTGGGATCCGCGCTGTAGACGCCGTCGACCTTGGTGGCTTTCAGCACGATCTCCGCGCCGATCTCCGATCCGCGCAGCGCTGCTGCGGTATCGGTCGTGAAGAACGGGTTGCCGGTTCCGGCTGCGAAGACCACAACCTTTCCTTCTTCAAGATACTGCAGCGCTTTCGGGCGAACATAGGGCTCGACGACCTGCTCGATGCTGATCGCCGACATGACGCGCGCCGTAATGCCTACCTGGCGCATGGCATCAGCCAGCGCAAGCGAGTTCATCACGGTTGCCAGCATGCCCATGTAGTCTGCGGTTGCACGGTCCATGCCCTGTGCACCCGGCGCGACGCCACGAAAGATGTTGCCGCCACCAATCACGATTGCCAGTTCCACTCCCAGCCTTGCCACTTCGGCTACGTCCGCCACCATGCGCTCGATGGTTGAACGGTTGATGCCGTAGGCATCATCGCCCATCAACGCTTCACCCGAGAGTTTGAGGAGGACGCGCTTGTAAGCTGGTTTTGTCATGGGCTTGGACTCCTAATCATTGTCCGATTCAAGATGAAATCATTCCGTTTCCGGAGATCATCTTCGAAAAGCCTTCATGAAGCTCCAGATTAGATGAAATCCGGCGGTACGGGGGTGCTTTACTATTGACGAAACTTAAATCAATGTCATTTGGCAATAAAACGAGGTCTCGTCCTACTGCAGACGGCTCAATTGCACGCCTTCCATTGATGTCGGATCTCGGTCAAGAGATTGAAACTGCAGGTGAACATTATGATATCGGCTCACCTACAAAAACGGGCCTTTCGGCCCGTTTTTTATTGCGCTGCTGCTTAGGCTTGCTTCGCCGCAGCAACCTGTGCGGCGACTTCGGCTGCGAAATCGTCCTGCTTCTTTTCAATGCCTTCGCCGACGACGAACATGGTGAAGGACTTGACCGACGCATTCGACGCTTTCAGCATCTGCTCGACGGTCTGCTTGTCGTTCTTGACGAACGGCTGGTCGAACAGCGATACCTCTTTCAGGTACTTCTGAACCGTGCCTTCGACCATCTTGGCAACGATATCAGCAGGCTTGCCGGATTCGGCAGCCTTTTGCGTCGCGATCGAACGCTCCTTTTCGATCAGGTCCGCGGGCACGTCTTTCGACGACAGCGCCACAGGCTTCATCGCCGCGATGTGCATGGCGACGTCCTTGCCGACCTGCTCGTCCGCGCCGTCGAATTCAACGATGACGCCGATGCGGGTGCCGTGCAGATAGGAAACCAGCTTGGAACCCGTTTCGTAACGCTTGAAGCGGCGGAACGACATGTTTTCGCCGATCTTACCGACCAGCGCTGCGCGCACTTCATCCAGAGTCTTGCCGTCGACCGGCAGAGCGGACAGGGCCGCGACGTCGGCGGGGTTCTTTTCTGCAACCAGCTTCGCCGCGGTATTGGCCAGGGCGATGAAATCGTCGTTCTTGGTGACGAAGTCGGTTTCGCAGTTGACTTCAACCAGCGCGCCGACGCCGCCGGAGATAAATGCCGTGACCACGCCTTCCGCAGTGATACGGGAAGCCGCCTTGGAAGCCTTGCTGCCCAGCTTCACGCGCAGGATTTCTTCCGCGCGTGCCAGATCGCCTTCTGCTTCGGTCAGTGCCTTCTTGCACTCCATCATCGGCGCGTCGGTTTTCGCGCGCAGTTCGCCTACCATCGCTGCGGTAATTGCCGCCATGTCATTCTCCTCAATTCAATAAGCGTCTATGCGACGCGTTCAATCACAATACGTTCAGCACGGGTACAAAAAAGGGGCGAACGACAGTTGCCCCCTTTTGGATTGCCCGACACATCAGGCGCAGGGCTTATGCCTGCTCGTTGACCTCAACGAATTCGTCGCTGCCACCCTTGACGGCTTCCAGCACTTCGTTGGTTGCGTTGGCACGGCCTTCGAGGATCGCGTCAGCAACGCCGCGTGCGTACAGCGCGATTGCCTTGGAAGAGTCATCGTTGCCCGGGATGACGTAGGTAACGCCTTCCGGGGAATGGTTGGTATCGACCACGCCGATGACGGGGATGCCGAGCTTTGCAGCCTCGGTGATGGCGCCCTTGTGGTAGCCGACGTCGATCACGAAGATAGCGTCAGGAATGCCGCCCATTTCCTTGATGCCGCCGATGGACTTCTGCAGCTTTTCCATCTCGCGGGAGAACATCAGCGCTTCCTTCTTGCTCAGCTTTTCGATGGAACCGTCTTCGATTGTGGCTTCCATGTCCTTCAGGCGCTTGAGGGAGGTCTTGATGGTCTTGAAGTTGGTCAGCATGCCGCCGAGCCAGCGCTGGTCGACGTAAGGCATGCCTGCGCGCTGGGCCTCAGCCGCGAGGATGTCGCGAGCCTGGCGCTTGGTGCCGACGAACAGGATGGTGCCGCGGTTGGAGGCCAACTGGCGAATGTACTTCATCGCCTCCTGGTACATGCCCAGGGTCTTTTCCAGGTTGACGATATGAATCTTGTTGCGATGGCCGAAGATATAGGGAGCCATCTTGGGGTTCCAGAAGCGGGTCTGGTGACCGAAATGGACACCTGCTTCCAGCATTTCGCGCATAGTAACGGACATGAGAATTTCTCCAGGGTTAGGTCTGGAATCCGGCCAGTGACTTCATGAGCCGCATCCGGGTAAATACGGATGACGGCCAGTGAAGCACCCTTTGCGACCGGATTCGCGATTTCCAAAAAGTCGAAGGTCAGCTCGTACACAAATCAAGCTAACCCGAGATTCTACCCCAATTTTCCCGAACTATTCAAGCTGCTCTGCAGCCGGATTCCGGCGAAGCTTTGTCGGCTCGTCTATAATTTCGCATCGACCATCATCAATTGTTTGCGCTTTTGCGCAGTCTGGCTAGCTATGGGCTCCATTACGATCAAAACCGAAGAAGATATCAAGGGCATGCGCATCGCTGGCCGACTCGCCGCCGAAGTGCTTGATTTCATTGCGCCGCATGTCAAGCCCGGGATCACCACCGGTGAACTGGACCGCCTTTGCCATGATTACATGACAAATGTGCAAGGCTGCGTCCCCGCTCCGCTGAATTATTGCCCTCCCGGCTACACGCCGTTTCCCAAGTCCATCTGCACCTCGGTCAACGACGTCGTCTGCCACGGCATTCCCGGCGACAAGGTGCTCAAGAGCGGCGACGTCGTCAACATCGACATCACCGTCATCAAGGACGGGTATCACGGCGATACCAGCCGCATGTTCTTCGTCGGCGAACCCTCCATCCTCGCCAAGCGGCTGGCCGAGATCACCTACGACTGCATGTGGCTGGGCATCTCTAAGATCAAGCCCGGTGCGCATCTCGGCGACATCGGCCATGTCATCCAGCAGTATGCGGAAAAGGCCGGTTACAGCGTGGTCCGGGAATTTTGCGGCCACGGCATCGGCAAGGTCTTCCACGAAGAGCCGCAGGTACTGCATTACGGCCGGCCGGGAACGCTGGACAAGCTGGTTCCGGGCATGATCTTTACGGTCGAGCCGATGATCAATGCCGGCAAGCGCGATATCCGCGAGATGGGCGACGGCTGGACCATCAAAACCAAGGACCGCAGCCTGTCGGCGCAATGGGAACACACGGTGCTCGTCACCGAAACGGGCTATGAAGTGCTGACGGTTTCCGCCGGCATGCCGCCGCCGCCGGCCTTCATTACAGGAGCGGGTGCGTCCAGCACAGTCACGGCCTGAGCATGGTTTCTCTCGCACTGGCGCTCAAGGAGCAGCTGAAGACCGAACGGCAGGCGGCGATGGCGGCGTTCAACGAACACCGCAAGCCCGAGAAGCTGCTGGCCTGCCTGCGCCAGGATGTCGATGCCGCGCTGATCCGCGCATGGAACACGATCGCCCTTCCTTCCAGCGCGGCGCTGGTTGCCGTCGGCGGGTACGGGCGCGGGGAGCTTTTCCCTCATTCCGACGTGGATGTCCTGGTCCTGCTGGAATCGGCGCCCGATCCTGCGCTGCGGGAAAAGCTGGAAGAACTGGTCCAGCTGTTCTGGGATATCGGTCTCGAGATTGGCCACAGCATACGCACCATCGACGAATGCCTGACGGAATCCGAAGCCGACATCACCGTGCAGACCAGTCTGCTCGAAGCGCGCCTGGTGACCGGAAACCGCAAGCTCTTCCACTTCCTGCAGGATCGATTCAATGCCGCAATGAATCCTCAGGCCTTCTTTCAGGCAAAGACCCTGGAAATGCGGCAGCGGCATGTGAAATATGAAGACACGCCGTACAGCCTCGAGCCGAACTGCAAGGAAAGCCCGGGCGGCCTGCGCGATCTGCAGGTCATCCTCTGGGTCGCCAAGGCGGCCGGCCTGGGCGATTCCTGGCGCAAGCTCGCCGAACGCGGCCTGATCACGCAAACCGAAGCTCGCCAGCTGACGCAGAAGGAACGCGCCTTCAAGGACATCCGGATCCGGCTGCATATCCATACCGGGCGGCGCGAAGACCGGCTGGTATTCGACGTGCAGACGCCGATCGCCGAAACCTTCGGCTTCCAGACCACCGAGACCCGGCGTGCCAGCGAATACCTGATGCAGCATTACTACTGGGCGGCCAAGGCGGTCACGCAGCTCAACACCATCCTGCTGCAGAACATCGAAGCCCAGCTGTTTCCCCAGCCGGCGAATGCCCAGCCGATCAACGAACGCTTCAATGCAGTCAACGGCCTGATCGATATCGCACAGGACGACACCTTTGAAGTCACTCCGTCGGCAATGCTGGAAGTGTTCCTGCTGCTCGCCCAGCATTCGGAACTGCAAGGCATGACCGCACGCACCCTGCGCGCGCTCTGGCATGCACGCTTCCGCATCGACAGCGAGTTCCGCCGCGATCCTGCGAACCGGGCGCTGTTCCTGAAAATCATTCAGGCGCCCAAGGGCATCACCCACGCGCTGCGGGGCATGAACCAGACCAGCATCCTGGGCCGCTACCTGCCCAATTTCAGGCGCATCATCGGGCAGATGCAGCATGACCTGTTCCATGTCTACACCGTAGACCAGCATATCCTGATGGTGGTGCGCAACGTGCGGCGCTTCACGATGACGGAGCATGCCCACGAATATCCGTTCTGCAGCCAGCTGATGGCGAATTTCGCCCAGCCGTGGCTGCTGTACATCGCCGCCCTCTTCCACGATATCGCCAAGGGCCGCGGCGGCGACCATTCGCAGCTCGGCATGGCCGACGCCCGCAAGTTCTGCCGCGATCACGGCTTGTCGAGGGAAGACACCGAACTCGTGGTCTTCCTGGTGGAACATCACCTGTCGATGTCGCAGGTCGCCCAGAAGCAGGACTTGTCGGACCCCGACGTGATCCGCAACTTCGCCGGCGTGGTCAAGGATGAACGCCACCTGACGGCTCTCTATCTGCTGACGGTGGCCGACATCCGCGGCACCAGTCCCAAGGTCTGGAATGCATGGAAAGGCAAGCTGCTGGAAGATTTGTACCGGATGACCCTGCGCGTGCTCGGCGGCGAGGATCCTTCCACGGAACACGAACTCAAGAACCGCCAGGATGCGGCGCTGAAGACGCTGCGCCTCTACGGCCTGCCTGAAAACGCCCACGAACGCCTGTGGAAACAGCTGGACGTCGGCTATTTCCTGCGGCATGACGCCGCCGACATCGCCTGGCAGACGCGCTCGCTGTACAACAAGACCGACAGCGCCACGCCCGTCGTCAAATGCCGCCTTGCGCCCATCGGCGAAGGCGTGCAGGTCGCCGTCTACGTCAAGGACCAGCCGGACCTGTTTGCCCGCATCTGCAGCTACTTCGACCGCAAGAATTTCAGCATCCTGGATGCGAAGATCCATACCACCCGCAACGGCTATGCGCTCGATACCTTCCTGGTCACCGAGCCTGCATTTGCCAACAGCTACCGCGACATCATCAGCCTGATCGAACACGAACTGACCGAACTCCTGCAGGCCCGCGCTGAACTGCCGCCGCCTACCGTCGGCCGCCTGTCACGCCTGTCGCGCACCTTCCCGATCACCCCGACGGTGGACCTGCGCCCCGACGAGCGGGGCCAGTACTACCTGCTGTCGGTGTCGGCCAATGACCGCAACGGCCTGCTGTATTCCATCGCCAATGTGCTCGCCAAGTATCGGATCAATCTGCATACGGCCAAGATCATGACGCTCGGCGAACGGGTCGAAGACGTGTTTCTGGTCGACGGTCCCGTGCTCAACAACGCGCGCAGCCAGATTCAGCTCGAGCGCGACCTGCTCGACGCGCTGCGCATATAGCCATTCACTCTTTTGTATTGCATTTCCGATGACCGAACCTGTCCGCCTTTCCAAACGCATGTCCGAACTGGGACTTTGCTCGCGCCGTGAAGCCGATGAATGGATAGAACGCGGCTGGGTCCGCGTGGACGGCAAGATCGTGTCCGAACTCGGCAGCAAGGTGCTGCCGAACCAGCGCATCACGGTAGAGCGCCAGGCGAGCGCCCAGCAGGCGCGCCGCGTCACCGTGCTGATCAACAAGCCGGTCGGCTATGTGAGCGGCCAGGCCGAGGACGGCTACAAGCCCGCCGTCACTCTCGTTGGCCCGGAAACCCGCTGGAAGGAAGACAAGGCACCGATCCAGTTCCATCCCAGCCAGCTGCGCAGCCTCGTTCCTGCAGGCCGCCTGGATATCGATTCCGTCGGCCTGCTGGTGCTGACCCAGGACGGACGCATCGCCAAGCAACTGATCGGCGAGGACACCTCGATCGAGAAGGAGTACCTGGTGCGGGTGCAATACTCCAAGCCCGGCCGCCTGCCCGATGCCGATCTCAAGCTGCTTAACCACGGCCTGTCGCTCGACGGCAAGAAGCTGCTGCCGGCCAAGGTGCGCTGGCAGAATGACGACCAGCTCAGCTTTGTGCTGCGCGAAGGCAAGAAGCGGCAGATACGCCGCATGTGCGAAGCCGTGGGATTGAAAGTATTGGGGCTCAAGCGGGTGCGGATCGGCCGCGTGATGCTTGGCGACCTGCCCCCCGGCCAATGGCGCTATTTGGGTTCCGACGAAAGATTCTGATCCACCATCGCGGCAATCGGGGACTGGCCTTCCCGCCCCCAGTCGCGGCTATGCTTTTCCACCGTGATTTCGGCGTCGCGCGCGAACATCGCTTCCAGTTCCTCGCGCGCCTGCACCGCCAGCGAAACCATCTGCTCCTGGTCCTTGTAGTACGGATAGACGTTGTGCAGCGTCCTGAGGTTATGGGCCCGGAATTTCATTGCCGCCTGCCGGGCCTGGAACGCGTTGAAGCCTAGCGTTTCAAGGGTGCGCCGTCCAAGTTGCAGCGCCGCCTCGAACGTTTCACGTTCGATGACGGTAACACCCCTGTCCATCAGGTCGTAATAATGGGTGACGTTGCGCGCGCGAGCCAGGATGGGCAGGTCGGGAAATTCATGCCTCACCGCGTCAACCAGCCTGATGCTGTCTTCCACAGCGTCGAGCGCAACGATCAGCGCCCTCGCCTTTTGCGCACCTGCCGCGCGCAGCAGGTCGATGCGGGTCGCGTCGCCGTAGTACACCTTCAGGCCGAACCGGCGCAGCAGGTCGATCTGGTCCGGATCGTGGTCGAGCACCGTGACGCCGATACGGTTCGCAACCAACAGGCGGCCGATGATCTGCCCGAACCTGCCGAAACCGGCAATGATGACCGGCTGCATTTCGCCGTCGATGGCATCGTCGGACCGCGTCCTGTCGCCGGCAAAGTATGGCGCGATCAGCTTGTCGTGCAGGACCAGCAGCAGCGGCGTGGTGACCATGGACAGCGCCACGACAACCAGCAGCGTCGCTGCAACCTCCTCCGAAAACACCCGCGCGGCAGCGGCCGCAGCGAAGATGACGAAGGCAAATTCGCCGCCCTGCGACAGCAGGATGGCAAAGAAAGGCTGCTGGCCCGGCAGGATGCCGAAGCGCTTGCCCAGGAGGTACAGAATAACGGCCTTGATCGCCAGGAAACCGGCTACCAGTCCCAGCACCAGCAGCGGCTCGCGCACCAGCACGCCGAAGTCGATCGACATGCCGACCGCGATGAAAAACAGCCCGAGCAGCAAGCCCTTGAACGGCTCCAGATCGGTTTCCAATGCATGCCGGTATTCGGAGTCGGCGAGCAGCACGCCGGCCAGGAAAGTGCCCAAGGCCATCGACATGCCGACCGACTGCATCAGCAATCCGATGGCAATCACCAGCAGAAGCGCAAAAGCAGTGAAGATTTCACGGATTCCGCTCTTGGTAATCAATCGAAAAAGCGGACGCATCAGATAACGCCCGGCGAACACCAGCACGGCCAGCACCGCGATCACCTTGAGCGCGGTCATCCAGCCGTTGGCATCGCTGTCGGCGACGGTGCCGCCCAGCATGGGAACGATGGCAATCATCGGAATCGCGGCAATATCTTGGAACAGCAGAATGGCAAAGCCGGCGGAGCCCGCCGCCGTCGCCATCAGGTGACGCTCTCCCAGCGTGGCCAGCGCGATGGCGGTCGACGACAGCGACAGGCCGAGCGAGCCGATCAGCGCGGTTTTCCAGTCGATGCCCAGGGCAAGTCCGGCAAGGAACAGCCCGAGGGACACGAAACCCACCTGCGCACTGCCCCAGCCGAAAATGGAGCGGCGCAGCGACCAGAGCCGGCGCGGCTCGAGTTCGAGCCCGATCAGGAACAGCAGCAGCACGACGCCGAATTCCGAGAAATGCAGGATATCCTCGACGCCGCTGATGAGGCGCAGACCCCAGGGGCCGATTGCTACGCCGGCCATCAGGTAGCCCAGCACCGAACCCAGGCCGAGCTTCTTGGCGATCGGAACGGCGACGACCGCCGCCGACAGGTAGATCAGCGCATTGGGCAGCAGGTCATTCGTCATGAGGATCTTCCGGCTGAAGTTCGGGTGTGATGGGGTCTTCGTCCGCGCGTGTCAAGATGGTCCGAGACCAGGACGGATATTCGATCAGCCGGTTGCGGTATTCCGCCGCCAACGGCTCGACTTCGGTTGCCTCCTCCTTGCGCAATCCGTGCACGATGAGCGGCGGCAGCCAGCGCATGCCGCACAGGTGCGCGGTCTGCTCGTAGGGCGGAAGGAAATCGCTGAAATGGCGGCGGTGGGAACCTCCGGGCTGATAGGCGCCGGCCGGACTGCCGGTGGACGCCACGAGCCAGATGTCCTTGCCGCGCAAGGCACGGCCTTCGCGCCCGTAAGCCCATCCATGCTCGAACACGACATCGATCCACTCCTTCAGCAGGCCGGGCATGCTGTACCACTGGACCGGATGCTGCAGGACGATCAGGTCGCTTTCCTCAAGCAGCGCCTGCTCTCGGGCGACGTCGATATAGAAGTCGGGATAGGTCTGGTAAAGATCGTGCACGCGGACATTGTGCAGGTCCCTGACATGCTCCAGCATCCGCTTGTTGATATGGGAAAGATGGCTGGCGGGATGGGCGTAGACGATGAGTATGGAAGGCGGCGTTGTCATTTGGATCGGCGCGTAACGGAGATTCGTGATATCAGGCGCCCGGAGTGCATTCGCATTCCTTCAATACTACGCATCAGTCGTCGCTTGCAGCATCGAGCTGCGGAAACAGGATCTCGGTAAAGCCGAACTGGCTGAAATCCTTGATGCGCATCGGATATAGCGTGCCGGTCAGGTGATCGCACTCATGCTGCACCACGCGCGCATGGAAATCCTCGGCGTCACGGCTGATCGCGTTGCCGAACTGGTCGACGCCTTCGTAATGCAGCCGCCTCCAGCGCGGCACCACACCCCGCAGGCCGGGCACCGACAGGCATCCTTCCCAGCCGTCCTCCATGTCATCGGACAGCGGCGTGATGACCGGATTGATCAGGACCGTCTCGGGCACCGGCGGTGCATCGGGATAGCGCGGATTCTGCTTGAAACCGAAGATCACCACCTGCAGGTTGACGCCGATCTGGGGCGCGGCAAGACCGGCGCCGTTGGCCGCGCGCATCGTATCGAACATGTCTTCGATCAGCGCGTTCAGTTCCGGCGTGCCGAATTCCCGCACCGGCTCCGCCTGCCGCAGCAGGCGCGGATCGCCCATTTTCAGAATGTCTCTGACAGCCATGTTCTGCTCCTCGATCCTATGTTTCGTCCAACAAGGCCAACAGCGCGGCTTCGTCGAGAATCGGCACCCCAAGTTCCTGCGCCTTGACAAGCTTGCTGCCGGCTTCTTCGCCTGCAACGACATAGCTGGTTTTCTTGGACACCGAGCCAGCCACCTTGCCGCCGGCAGCCTCGATCTTTGCAGCCGCCTCGTCGCGCGTCAGGTTGGGCAAGGTGCCGGTCAGCACGAAGGTCTTGCCTGCCATCGGCTTGGGCGCTATCGCAGCCGGTTCGCTTTCCGGCCAATGGATGCCTGCGGCGCGCAGCTGTTCGATCAATTCCCGATTGAGCGGGTCCGCCAGGAAGCTGGTGATGGAACGCGCCACCACCGGGCCGATATCGGCCACCTCAAGGAGCTGCTCTTCGCTGGCCTCAAGGAAGCCGTCCAGCTTGCCGAAATGCCGTGCGAGCTCTTTCGCGGTCGCCTCGCCCACATGCCGGATGCCCAGTGCATAAATGAAGCGCGCAAGTGTCGTGGACTTGGATTTTTCCAGCGCGTTGAGCACGTTCTTCGCAGACTTTTCCGCCATGCGGTCCAGCTCCGCCAGCGAAGTCAGGCCGAGCTTGTACAGATCGGCGGCGGTGGTGATGATGTGCTTGTCCACCAGCTGTTCCACCAGCTGGTCGCCGAGACCTTCGATATCCATCGCCCGCCGCGAAACGAAATGCAGCAGGCCGCCCTTGCGCTGGGCCGGGCACTTGACCCAGCCGCCGGAACAGCGTGCCACCGCCTCTTCTTCCGGACGCACGATGGGAGAACCGCACACCGGGCACGCCGAAGGCATGACAAAGGGACGCACATCGGCCGGCCGCAGCTCGGGCACGAAGGAAACCACTTCCGGTATCACGTCGCCGGCACGGCGCACGATGACGGTATCGCCGATCTGGATGTCCTTGCGCCTGACTTCATCTTCGTTGTGCAGCGTCGCGTTCGTCACGTTGACGCCTCCGACGAAGACGGAAGCCAGCCGCGCCACCGGCGTAATGGCGCCGGTACGGCCAACCTGGACGCCGATGTCCTGCACCACCGTCATCGCCTCTTCGGCCGGGAACTTGTGGGCAATCGCAAAACGCGGTGCCCGGGAAACGAAACCGAGCTTCTGCTGCTGCTCGAGCCGGTCCACCTTGTAGACCACGCCGTCGATGTCATAGGCCAGCCCGCGCCGCTTTTCGCCGATCTCATGGAAGAATTTCAGCAAGCCGCTCGCGCCTTCGGCGACCGCTCGCTCGCGGCATACGGGCAGGCCGAGCGATGCATACCAGTCCAGCAAGGCGGAATGGGAATGCGGCATTTCCGCGCCTTCCAGGACGCCGATGCCGTAGGCGAAGAAGCGCAGCGTGCGCTGGGCGGTAATCCTGGAGTCGAGCTGGCGCAGACTGCCCGCAGCCGCATTGCGGGGATTGGCGAATTCCTTCTGCCCGGCCTCGCGCTGGCGCTCGTTGAGCCGCGCAAAGTCCGCCTTGAACATCAGCACCTCGCCGCGCACATCGAGCACAGCAGGCGGATTGTCGGTATGCAGGCGCAACGGGATGGCGCGCACCGTGCGGATATTGGGAGTGACGTTTTCCCCGGTGGTGCCGTCACCGCGGGTGGCCGCCTGCACCAGCCTGCCGTTTTCGTAACGCAGGCTGATGGCCAGGCCGTCGAATTTCAGCTCCGCCGAATAGACGACCTCTTCCGCCTGGCCCAGGCCTTCGCGGACGCGGCGGTCGAAGGAAACGATGTCTTCCTCGCCGAAGGCGTTATTCAGCGACAGCATCGGAATCGCGTGCCGCACCTGCTCGAACTGGGGCAAGGGCTTGCCGCCCACGCGCTGGGACGGCGAATCCGAGGTCAGCAGGTCAGGATGCGCCTGTTCCAGCTCAACGAGCTCGCGGAACAGCTTGTCGTATTCGGCGTCCGGAATGGTCGGATTGTCGAGCACGTAATAGGCGTGGCTATGCCGGTTGAGCTCTGACTTCAGCCAGGCGGCACGCTCCTGCCAGTGGCTTTCCTCCGGCCGGCCGGCCATCGACTCGGCGGCGGAGGGTTCGGTGAACATATCTGGCTGCATCGTCAACTGAACAGGCGGAGGGCACGGGTCGAACCCGCGGGCACATTCGATGACTCCATATGGCGGTAGAAGTCGTTGACCTGCTCGGCGATTTCGGCAAGAGCCGTGTCGGACAAGGGCTGGTTGCCGTCGTCAACCACGACGCCGTCTAGGCGGGATGCCAGCATGCGCGCGCATGCAATCATCGCACCGAAGCCGTCGTGCGATGGTGTTACGCGCGGCACGTCGAGCAGCAGGGTCAGGCGCGACGTCGTCTCTTCCGCGAGCGTGACATTGGTCGACAGCGAAAACAGCACGCCGCCTTCGCCGTCGGGCATCACCAGCCGTCCGTCCGGACGCAGATCGAATCCCTGACGCTCCAGCGCGCCGAGCAAAGTGTTGATGGCCCAAGGCGCACTGCGCGCATGGACATTGACGCTGAGCTGGGCATCGTATTCGGCGACGAACTGGTGCAACGACTTGGCGCTCGCCATCACCGCGCCCATGTCGGGCACGTCGGGTTCGGCATCGATCTCGTCGGCGATCTGGCGCAGGCGCATGATCAGCTCAGAGTATTCGATTTCATTGAGCGCGCTGCTGCGGTTCGCCAGCTGCACGCCCGCAAACAGTCCGTAGTAGGTCACGCCGTTGGTGACCGGTTCCCAGTTGCCGTCCTCGCGCTGTCCGATGAACTGCACAGGCTTGTTGCCCACATGGCGCAGGGGCTGCAGCTTGGGCAGGATCTTCTCGCCGCTGACCGGCGGCGAAGCCAGTTCCAGCGCGATTGCGCAGTCGATGAGTTCATCGATGGGCAATTCCTTCTGTACGGCCGCGGCCGCGGGTGCGGGCGCTTCCACCGCTTCCTCGGGTGCGACAGCGCCTTCGGTGAAGGTGGCGTCCACTGCTGTTGCAACGGGCGGTGCGGCTTCGTTGCCGGAAATCATGTCTTCCGGCGCCAGGGTGGGTTCGTGGCGGTCGGCAACTGGCTTCTTTTCCGCGGTGCCGGGCTGCATCAGCACATCGTCATGCTCGGAAGCAAAAGCACGCTGTACGGTTTTCTTTGCCTTGTGCTCCTGCCATTTGTTATAGCTGATAACGCCGACAAGGATCGTGCCGCCAATGGCCATGAGGCTAGCTTGAAGGTCGGTCATGCGCTTGCCTTCCGAAGAGGTTCAAGGAGGTGGATCGAATGCATAGATAGTTTGAGGCGGCTCCATTGCCGCCTGCACTGAGTTATTTTCATCACCGGATCAGCAGTTCCCAGATAGCGGCATGACGAGCTTGCAATGCAGGTTTGGGAGTTCGTGTTACACACAAATAGTTGAACCGGATAAATTTGGAAAATCAGGGTAGTGTTCCTCGATAACGTTGTCAAGCTGAACACCTTTGGACGATAAAACCGCTCTATTTGATGCTTCCAGGAAAAAATGTACGTGCGGAATTGATCATTGCCGAACCTGCGGGTTCACACCGTTGACCGCCATCAACACTTGCTACATCGGCGAGCTGAAGAATAACAACTGTTCCGGAGCGACACATTTCCACCGTTAAACTGGATTGATGAAAGTCGCTCCGTATTCACCTTGCGCAGGAAAGCATACCAACTTCCTCTCCCTTATGGGGAACGGCTCTGTCCGGCACAGGCTGCAGAAACAGACGCAGACTCTGTCAGACATGTTCCCCGAGGTGCGTCAGGTCAGGACAATGGCAACCAGCATCCAAGGAGCAAACATGAATACACACCTGGAAAAATCGAAATTCGATGTATCCGCAAAAGAATTCAAACTGCAGGAACTGGCGATGTTGTCACTGAGTCCCGTCATCCGATCCATCCAGAACTGGTGGCTGCAGCGCGCAGAAAAGCACTACCTGATCTGCGCCGACGTCGAACTGCAACGTGCAAAGGAAGCGCAGATGAACGTCGCCTATTACCAGAAGCGCGCCGCCCTCGCCCGTTCCTCCCGCATCTGAACCTGTCTGGGCGGGGCAAGCCGCTTGCGGCCGGCGTTGCCCCACACTCGCCGGTTTCTATGAACGCGGCGGCTGCAACTCTCGAACTCACGCAGCCTGCGCTTCGCTCGCGAAATTCGCTGCCGACTCCATGTCGACGGCAACGATACGCGACACCCCCTGTTCCTGCATGGTCACGCCGATCAGCTGCTGCGCCATTTCCATGGCGATCTTGTTATGCGAGATGAACAGGAACTGCGTCTGGGACGACATGCGCTTGACCATGTTGCAAAAGCGCTCGGTATTGGCGTCGTCCAGCGGCGCATCGACCTCGTCCAGCAGGCAGAACGGCGCGGGATTGAGCTGGAACATCGAAAACACCAGCGCGGTCGCCGTCAGCGCCTTTTCGCCGCCCGACAGCAGGTGAATGGTGGCGTTCTTCTTGCCGGGCGGCTGGGCCATGACCTGCACGCCTGAATCCAGGATTTCCTCGCCTGTCATGATCAGCTTGGCCTGACCGCCGCCGAACAGCACCGGGAACAGCTCCCCGAAGTGCTTGTTGACCTTGTCGAAGGTATCCTGCAGCAGGTCGCGGGTTTCGCGGTCGATCTTGTTGATTGCATCTTCCAGCGTGCTGATTGCTTCCGACAGGTCGGCATGCTGGGCGTCGAGGAAGTTTTTCCGTTCGGAGGCTTGCGCGAGTTCGTCCAGCGCAGCCAGGTTGACGGCACCGAGCGCGGCAATTGCATTGGTCAGGCGGGTGACTTCGCCTTGCAAATAGCTCGGCCGCATGTCGGGATTGAGCTTTTCGGCGAGTGAAGCTTCATTGGCCTGGGCTTCCGCCAGCTGCTGCGCGAACTGTTCCTGGTTCAGGCGCGCGGCCTGTTCCTTCAGCTGCAGTTCCATGATGCGGTCGCGCTGCGGCTGCAGGCTGCGTTCGGCCTGCATGCGGGCTTCTTCGGTATGACGCAGTTTCTGCGTCAGCTGGTCGAGTTCATGGCGGGCATCCGCCAGCGCCCGTTCCTGGTCGGAGCGCCGTTCCAGCAGCGATTGCAGGCCGGCCTGCGCCGCCTGGTCATCCAGGCTTTCCAGTTCCAGATGGCCCTGCTCCATGCTGGCAAACAGCTGGGCCGACTGCTCCTTCGCAGTTGAAATGCCGCGCTTGAGTTCCTCAATCTTGTTGCGGTGCGCCTTTTCGGCAAACTCGGCTTCCTGCGCCGCGCGTTCCAGTTCCCGCAGCCGCTGGCGGGCATCATTGAGCTGCTGTTCCTTGGCGAGGTAAGCCGTCTGGCCGTCCTCATGGCTTTCCTGCAGCGCGGCGAGTTCGAGATCGAGCTGTTCGAACTTCGCTTCCGATTCCGCCCTGGCCTGCTGCTGCTCAGCCTCTTCGGCCGCAATTTCGGCGAGATCCGATGCGATCTGCGTGCTGCGCTGATTGAAGCGCTCCTGCACCTCCGAAAGCTTCATCACATCCAGCTGCAGACCGTGAACCGCCTGGGTGAGGCCGGAGACGCGCTGGCGCAGTTCCTGCAGCCGCTGGGTGGCCGCCGTCACTGCCGCCTCGGCGCGCACCACGCGCGATTTCGCTTCGTCGGCAAGCATCTGCTGGGCACGCAGCTGCTTGGTGATGTTCTCGATTTCCTGCTGCCGCGCCAGCATGCCGTCCTGCTCGGAATCCGATGCGTAGAACCGCACGCTGGTCCGGCTGATCACATGGCCCTGCCGGGTGACGAAACACCCGCCCGCCGGAAGCTTGGCGCGATCGACGAAGGCGGCGTTGACATCCTCGGCCGCATAGACATGGTTGAGCCAGTCCTGCATCAGCGCGCGCAGGCCGGGATCGTTGAGCTGCAGCAGACTGATGAAGGGCTTGAGACCGGCAGGCGCGTCGGAAGCCGCCGGTGCCGCCACGTCGTTTGCGGTGAACAGCGCCAGCTTGGCCGGCGGCGCGTCGTTGAAGAAGGCCTTCGCCCATTCGAGGTTGGACACTTCCAGCGCCGAGGTGCGTTCGCGCAGCACCGATTCCAGCGCGGTTTCCCAGCCCTGGTCGATATGCAGCTTCTGCCACAGCCTCGGCAGTTCGCCCAATTCATGCTTTTTCAGCCAGGGCTGCACCTTGCCCTGGGTCTGTACGTTTTCCTGCAGCTGCTTGAGCGCATTCAGGCGCGCTTCCAGCTTGGCATTGTTGGCAGTCTCGGCATTGACCTGCTGCTGTGCGGCGCTGCGCTCCTCTTCGAGTCTCGGCTGCTGTTCCTGCGCGGCTTCCAGCTGTTCGCGGGCCTCTTCCAGCGTTGCCTGTTTTTCTTCCAGCTGCATCTTCAGGTTGTTCAGATGCGTGGCATCCGGCATCGACATGCCGCTCTTTTCCTGCGACAGTCGCTCACGGCGCGAGGCCAGGTTGGCCAGGATGTTGGAGGCATTGCGCTGATGGGCGGATTCCAATTCGATCTGCTGCTGAATCTGCATGATCTTGCCGCGCGACTCGGTGGTCTTGAGCTGCGCTTCGCGCCAGGCCTGTTCCAGCGCCGGAATCAGATCGTTCTGGTTGTGCGCCGCCTGCTGTGCCTGCTCCACCCGCATGCCGTGCTCTTCGAGATGCATCTCGGCTTCTTCCAGCTCTTCCTGCTGCTGGGAACTCTGGCGCTGCCACTGGTCGCGCTGCGCGGTCAGGGAATTGAGCTGGGTCTGCAGGCGGCTGCGCGATTCGATCACGAACTTGATCTGCGCTTCGAGGCTGCCGATCTCGGAGTTGGTCTGGTACAGGTTGCCTTGGGCCGTATGCATGCGGTCGCCCGCTCCGTAATGCGCCTGGCGCATGTGCTCGAGTTCGGTTTCGACATGGCGCAGCTTTGCCGTCTGTTCTTCCAGATCGGTCTGGGCCTTTTCGATGTCGCGGAAGAACTTTTCCTGCTCGGACTTGGCTTCGTTCTTGCGCAGCAGCCAGAGCAGCTTCTGCTTCTCGTCCTGGTCAGCCTGCAGTTCGCGGAATTTCTGCGCCACCGCGGCCTGGGCTTCGAGTTTTTCGAGATTGGCATTCAGCTCGCGGAGAATGTCCTCGACGCGGGTCAGGTTCTCCCGGGTATCGTGCAGGCGGTTTTCGGTTTCCCGGCGCCGTTCCTTGTATTTCGACACCCCGGCCGCCTCTTCGAGGAAGATGCGCAGGTCTTCGGGGCGCGCTTCGATGATGCGCGAGATCATGCCCTGGCCGATGATGGCGTAGGCGCGCGGCCCGAGGCCGGTGCCGAGGAAGATGTCCTGGATGTCGCGGCGGCGGACCGCCTGGTTGTTGATGTAATAGGTCGACGTGCCGTCGCGCGTCAGCGTGCGCTTGACAGCGATCTCCGCATACTGGCTCCACTGCCCGGCGGCGCGGCCGTCGGCGTTGTCGAACACCAGTTCCACCGACGCCCGGCCGGCGGGCTTGCGGGACGTCGAGCCGTTGAAGATGACGTCCTGCATGGATTCGCCGCGCAGTTCCGAGGCCTTCGACTCGCCCAGCACCCAGCGGACGGCATCCATGATGTTCGACTTGCCGCAGCCATTGGGTCCGACGACGCCGACCAGCTGGCCCGGAACCTGGAAATTGGTCGGATCCACGAACGACTTGAATCCCGCTAATTTAAGAGAAGTTAAACGCACTTTATCGACTGTTCCAGACGAGTTGACTCGGGTCGAGGCAAGCGCCCCGTAAAAGGGCCTTATCATATCATTTCAAGTCCTGCGCACATCACTTTCCCGGCCGCAGGAACGCTGCGCGGCGCAGGTGCGACGGTATAATGCCGCCTTTGCAATCCATTCTCGACCGAGCCCGTCCCCGTGAACCCGCTCTTAACCAAATTACAACCTTATCCGTTTGAAAAGCTGCGCCAGCTGTTTGCCGGTGTCTCCCCCAATGCCGCCTACGCGCCCATCAGCCTGGGCATCGGCGAGCCCAAGCATCCGACGCCCGAATTCATCAAACAGGTGCTGACCGACAACCTGGGCGGTCTGGCAAGCTATCCTTCGACTGCCGGCTCCGAGGCGCTCAGGGCTTCCATTGCAGGATGGCTGGAGCGCCGCTACGGCTTGTCGAAGATCGACCCGGCGACGCAGGTATTGCCGGTCAACGGTTCGCGCGAAGCCCTGTTCGCCCTGGCGCAGACGGTCATCGACCCGACCCGCGATGCGCTGGTGATGTGCCCGAATCCCTTCTACCAGATCTATGAAGGCGCGGCCTACCTGGCGGGAGCTACACCCTACTTCGTCAATTCCGACCCGGCGCGCAATTTCGCGCCCGACTACAAGAGCGTTCCGGCCGACGTCTGGCCCCGCGTGCAGCTGCTGTATCTCTGCTCGCCCGGCAATCCGACCGGCGCGGTGCTGACGCTGGAAGACTGGAAGGAACTGTTCGAACTGTCGGACCGCTACGGCTTCATCATCGCCGCCGACGAATGCTATTCCGAAATCTATTTCAAGCAGGAAGCGCCTCTCGGCGGCCTGGAAGCGGCGCACAAGCTCGGACGCACCGGCTATCCGCGCCTGATCGCCTTCTCCAGTCTGTCCAAGCGCTCCAATGTGCCGGGCATGCGTTCCGGCTTCGTCGCCGGCGATGCCGAGGTGCTCAAGAATTTCCTGCTTTACCGCACCTACCACGGCAGCGCGATGAGCCCAGCCATCCAGTCGGCCTCGGTCGCCGCCTGGAACGACGAAATGCATGTCGAGGAGAACCGCGCCAAATATGTTGCCAAGTTCAACCGGGTCACACCGATGCTGGAGGAGGTGCTGGACGTCGCGCTTCCCGACGCCGGCTTCTATCTCTGGGCCAAGGTGCCCGGCATGTCGGATACCGAATACGCGCGGCGCCTGTATGCCGAATATAATGTGACCGTCCTGCCGGGCAGCTATCTCGCCCGCGAAGCCCACGGCATCAACCCCGGGCAGGGCCGCATCCGGATGGCGCTGGTCGCCGAAGTCGAGGAATGCCTGGAAGCGGCGCAGCGCATCGTCGAATTCACCAAGAAACTTTCCTGATTCACCCACCTTTCAACGTTTTGACAACGTCCTTCACATGACTCAGCAAATTCAACAGATCATCGACCAGGCCTGGGAAAACCGCGCCGACTTCTCGCCCAAATCCGCTCCCGCCGAAGTGCGCGACGCCGTGGCCCATGTCATCGAGCAGCTCAACCAGGGCACGCTGCGCGTTGCGCAGAAAGACAGCGGCGCCTGGGTCGTGAACCAGTGGATCAAGAAAGCCGTGCTGCTGTCCTTCCGCCTGGAAGACAACGTGCCGATGCCGGCCGGCGGCAGCATGCAGTTCTACGACAAGGTGCCCACCAAGTTCGCCAACTACACCGCCGAAGACTTTGCCAAGGGCGGCTTCCGCGTGGTGCCGCCGGCCGTCGCCCGCCGCGGCAGCTTCATCGGCAAGAACGTCGTGCTGATGCCGTCCTACGTCAACATCGGCGCCTATGTCGATGAAGGCACCATGGTCGATACCTGGGCCACCGTCGGCTCCTGCGCGCAGATCGGCAAGAACGTGCACCTGTCCGGCGGCGTCGGCATCGGCGGCGTGCTGGAGCCGATGCAGGCCAACCCCACCATCATCGAAGACAACTGCTTCATCGGCGCGCGCTCCGAGATCGTCGAAGGCGTGATCGTCGAGGAAAACTCGGTGATTTCCATGGGCGTGTACATCGGCCAGTCGACCAAGATCTATGACCGCGCCACCGGCGAAGTCAGCTACGGCCGCATTCCGGCGGGCTCCGTCGTCGTCTCGGGCAGCCTGCCTTCGGCCGACGGCAAGTACAGCCTGTACTGCGCGGTGATCGTCAAGCGCGTCGATGCAAAGACCCGCGCCAAGACCGGCATCAACGAGCTGCTGCGCGACGCCTGATACCCGGCGCATACCGCAGCTTCGCACTGCCTTTGCGCGCCGGAGCGACTCCGGCGTGCAAAGTGAATCAAGCGAATCAACCGTGGCATTCGCCCGGCAATCCCGCAAGCAATGACGCAGGAGAACACGATGGCGATGGACCGCCTGTTCCAGCTGATGAAGGACAAGAAGGCATCGGACCTGTTCATGAGCGTGAACTCGCCGATCCAGGTCAAGATCAATGGCAGCCTGGTGCCGGTGAACCAGCAGAAGATGGACAACGCGACGATCAAGGCCCTGCTGGCCGAGGTCGTCAGCGCCGCCCAGCTGCATGAACTCGATACCCGCAACGAGCTGAACATGGGCATCCCGGTGCCTGGGGTCGGCAGCTTCCGCCTGTCCGCGTTCCGCCAGCGCGGTTCGGTCTCCGCCGTGATCCGCTATATCCCCGGCGACATTCCCCGCCTCGCCGACCTCAACGTGCCGCCCATACTCGCGGACGTCATCATGGAAAAGCGCGGCCTGGTCCTGGTGGTCGGCGCCACCGGCTCCGGCAAATCGACCACGATCGCCGCCATGCTGGACCATCGCAACATCAACAGGACCGGCCACATCCTGACGCTGGAAGACCCGATCGAATTCCTGTTCACCAGCAAGAAATCCATCGTCAACCAGCGCGAAATCGGCACCGATGCGGAAAGCCTGCAGGTCGCCCTGAAGAATGCGCTGCGCCAGGCGCCCGACTGCATCCTCATCGGCGAAATCCGCGACAAGGACACCATGGCCAATGCCATCGCCTATGCGCAGTCCGGCCATCTTGTCGTCGCCACCTTGCATGCGAACAACAGCTACCAGGCGCTGACCCGCATCATCAACTTCTATCCGCTGGAAAACCGGCCCTCGCTGCTGCCCGACTTGGCGGCGACCATCAAGGCGGTGATTTCCCAGCGCCTGATCGTGGCCAAGGACGGCGGCCGGCGCGCCGCGGTGGAGGTCATGCTCAATACCCGTCATATCGCCGAACTGATCGAGCAAGGCGAAATCGGCCAGATCAAGGACGCGATCGAGAAGAGCATGGCGCCCGGCTCGCAGACCTTTGAACAGGCCCTGCTGCGCCTCATCGAAGACGATGTGGTCACGCAGGACGAAGCATTGGCCAACGCCGACTCGGCCACCAATCTCTACTGGCTGATCAACAATTCCAAGGGCGGCAAGGCGCCCGAACCCGTGCCGGAGCCGAAGAAAGACGACGGCCCGACATTCACCGAATTCACACTCAACGTCTGACTTGATGGCAATTACTCTTTACGGCATTCCCAACTGCGATACGGTCAAGAAGGCCCGCACCTGGCTCGACGAGCAAGGCATTGCGCATACCTTCCACGACTTCAAGAAAGCCGGCCTGAGCGCCGGCACCGTCGATTCCTGGCTGAAGCATGTGCCGTGGGAGACGCTGGTCAACCGCAAGGGAACCACCTGGCGCGGCCTGTCCGACGAGCGCAAGGCGTCCATCGTCGACGCCGCCAGTGCGAAGGCGCTGATGCTGGAGACGACCTCGGTCATCAAGCGCCCGGTGCTGGTCGACGGCAGCAGTGCGCACGTCGGTTTCTCCGATGCGGCCTACCGGCAAATTTTCGGCAAGTGATGGACATGAGCGGCATGCGCATGATGAGCAACTTGCAATGAGCAGGACTCTCGCACTGGCGGAAAAACTGATCGCCCTGTCTTCCGTAACGCCGGATGACAATGGCTGCCAGCGCCGCATCGCCGACCTGCTGGCGCCGCTGGGCTTCGAATGCGAACGCATCGAATCCGGCGGCGTGACCAACCTGTGGGCGCGGAAGGGCACCGCCCAGCCCCTGCTCGTCTTCGCCGGCCATACCGACGTGGTTCCCACCGGCCCGCTGGAGCAATGGACATCGCCGCCGTTCCAGCCGACCCGCCGCGACGGCAGGCTCTATGGCCGGGGCGCCGCGGACATGAAAACCTCGATCGCCGCCATGGTCGTGGCCGCCGAGGAATTCATTCACGAACACCCGTATCACAAGGGCTCCATCGGCTTTCTGATCACCAGCGACGAGGAAGGCCCGGCCACGGACGGCACGCTCGTCGTCTGCGAAAGGCTGAAAGAGCGAGGCGAACAGCTCGATTACTGCATCGTCGGCGAACCCACATCTACCGAGCAGCTCGGCGACGTCATCAAGAACGGCCGCCGCGGTTCCCTGTCCGGCCGGCTCACCATCAAGGGGGTGCAGGGCCATATCGCCTATCCGCAGCTGGCAAGAAACCCCATCCATCTGATGGCCCCTGCCCTGGCTGAGCTGGCCGCAGAGAAATGGGACGAAGGCAACGAATACTACCTTCCCACTTCCTGGCAGGTCTCGAACATCCATGGCGGCACCGGCGCACTCAACGTCATTCCCGGCACGGTCGTCATTGATTTCAATTTCAGGTTTTCCACCGCGAGCACGATAGAAGGCTTGCAGCAGCGCGTCCATGAAATCCTGAACAAGTACGATTTCGGCTACGACATCAAGTGGACCATCGGCGGCCGGCCTTTCCTGACACCGCGCGGCAACCTGAGCGATGCGCTGATGCAAGCCATCAAGCGCGAAACCGGCATCGATGCAGATCTGTCCACTACGGGCGGCACCTCGGACGGTCGTTTCATCGCGGAAATCTGCCCGCAGGTTATCGAATTCGGGCCGTCGAATGAAAGCATTCACAAGATCGACGAAAATGTGGAATTGCGCCATATCGATCCGCTGAAAAACATCTACCGACGAACTCTCGAAAACCTGCTGCTGTAACTTGCCCATACCTCACCGCCGCACATGCATGCCGGTGGCGGAAACAGTGCACAGCGCTCCCAACGATTTCATTCATCAATGACACCAGACAACTTCACCACCATCCGCGACCTGCTGCGCCACGCGGTCTCCCGCTTCAACGGCGCCAAGCTGTTTTTCGGGCATGGCAGCGTCAACGCTTTCGACGAAGCGGCTTACCTGATTCTGCACACGCTGAACCTGCCGCTCGACAAGCTTGAGCCCTTCTACGACGCCAGGCTGCTGCCGGAAGAAGTCCGGTCGGTGCTGAACGTGATCGAGCGCCGCGTGGGCGAACGCGTGCCTGCGGCCTACCTCACCAATGAAGCCTGGCTTGGCGACTATCGCTTCTATGTCGATGAACGCGTGATCGTACCGCGGTCTTTCATCGCCGAACTGATTCCCGAGCAGTTCTCACCCTGGGTCGAGGATGCGGACAGCGTGGAAAACATCCTGGAACTCTGCACCGGCTCGGGCTGCCTGCCTATCATGATGGCCGATGCGTTTCCGGCCGCGCATATCGATGCAGTCGACATTTCGCCAGACGCGCTTGCCGTCGCGCGCCGCAACGTCGACGAATACCAGCTGCAGGACCGCATCAGCCTGTTCGAATCCGACCTGTACGACAAGCTGACGAAAAAGAAATACGACCTGATCATCACCAATCCGCCCTATGTGAACGCGGGTTCGATGAGCAAGCTGCCGCCGGAATACCTGCGCGAGCCGCAGATCGCCCTGGCCGGAGGCGATGACGGCATGGACCTGGTGCGCCGCATCGTCGCAGGCGCCGCCGAACGTCTGACCAAGAAAGGCATCCTGATGGTCGAGATCGGCAACGAGCGGGCTTTCGCCGAAGCCGCCTTTCCCGACCTTGAACTGACCTGGGTCTCCACCAGCGCGGGCGACGACACGGTTTTCCTGCTGCATGCCGACCAGCTGGCCGGCAGCGCCAAGACGACGAAGAGCACCAAGACGCGATGATACGATTTCAGCAAGTCAGCCTGACGCGGGGCATCAAGCCGCTGCTTGAAGATGTCGACGTGACCCTCAATCCGGGCGACAAGATCGGCCTCATCGGGGCCAACGGCGCCGGCAAATCCAGCCTGTTCGCCATGCTGCGTGGCGAGCTGCATCCCGATCTCGGGGAAGTCGATTTCCCGACCAAGTGGCGCATGGCCTATGTCGCGCAGGAGACGCCTGCGCTCGACCGCCCCGCACTGGAATACGCAATCGACGGCGATGCCCATCTGCGCCGGCTCGAAACCGAACTGGCGGCGCTTGAACAGGCGCCGGAAAGTGCCGGCAACGGCCACCGCATCGCCGAACTGCATGCGGCGCTCGCGGATGCCGACGCCTATACGGTACGGTCGAGGGCCGAGCAGCTGCTCACCGGCCTCGGCTTCTCCAACGACCAGATGCAGCAGCCGGTGGCCAGCTTTTCTGGCGGCTGGCGCATGCGTCTGAACCTCGCGCAGGCCCTGATGTGCCCGTCCGACCTGCTGCTGCTCGACGAACCGACCAACCACCTCGACCTCGATGCGATCATCTGGCTGGAAGACTGGCTCAAGCGCTATGAGGGCACGCTGATCATCATTTCCCACGACCGTGATTTCCTGGACGGCGTGGTCAATGTGATCGTGCACATCGACAACCTCAAGCTCAAGCGCTATTCCGGCAATTATTCGGCCTTCGAACGCCAGCGCGCCGCGCAGATGGCGCTGACCCAGGCCGCCGCCGACAAGCAGGCCCGCCAGCGCGCCCATCTCCAGTCCTTCATCGACCGCTTCAAGGCCAAGGCGACCAAGGCCCGGCAGGCGCAGAGCCGGATGAAGATGCTGGCCAAGATGGAAGAAATCGCGCCACTGCGGGCGGCGGCGGAATTCTCGTTCGAGTTCCGCGAACCGCTCAATGCGCCGAATCCGCTCCTGGTCATGGAAGACGTGGCGGCCGGCTACCGGATCGAGCAGGGCGATGCCACCGTCGACAAGACCATCATTTCGCGCATCAACTTCTCGCTGCAGAACGGCCAGCGCATCGGCCTGCTCGGGGTCAACGGCGCGGGCAAATCCACGATGGTCAAGACCATCGCCGGCGAGATTGCGCCGCTTGCCGGCGACACGCGTCTCGGCAAGGGGCTGTCGATCGGCTACTTTGCCCAGCACCAGGTAGAAATGCTGCGGCATGACGAATCGCCGCTGTGGCATCTTGCAAAAATTGCACCGACCACGCGGGAGCAGGAACTGCGCAACTTCCTCGGCGGCTTCAATTTCGGCGGCGAGATGGTGACGAGCAAGATCGCGCCATTCTCCGGCGGCGAGAAGGCGCGACTGGCGCTGGCCCTCATCGTTTGGCAGCGCCCCAACCTGCTGCTGCTCGACGAACCGACCAACCACCTCGACCTGGAAACCCGGGAAGCCCTCACCATGGCCCTGGCCCAGTTCGAAGGCACGCTGGTGCTGGTTTCCCACGACCGCCATCTGCTGCGCGCCACGACCGATCAGTTCATGATCGTCGCCGACGGCAAGCTGCAGCCCTTCGACGGCGACCTTGACGATTACAAGGACTGGCTGTTCAAGACCAAGCTGGGCAAGGCCGAAGTACAGCTGCCTTCGTCGAACGGCAAGGCTGCGGAGGATGCTCCGGCCACCACCGCATCCGAATCGCGCGAGGAAAGGCAGGAACGCCGCCGCCAGGAAGCCGAGGAGCGCCAGCGCCTGTCGGCCCTGAAAAAGCCGATCGAATCCCGCATCAAGCGGCTCGACGAACAAATGGCCAAATCCAATGCACGCAAGTCCGAGATCGACGCCAAGCTGGCCGATCCGGCCATTTACGAGGACGCAAACAAGGAAGCCCTGAAGCAGCTTATCCTTGACCAGGCCTATGTTGCCAAGGAACTGGAACAGCTCGAAACCGAATGGCTGGAGCAGCAGGAAGCGCTGGAGCAACTGACTGCCTGAGGTGGGAGTAACCAGGCAGGACAACAAAAATTGCAGGACGCGTCTTGTCTTCCCCCTTCTCCCGCAGACGGGGCGCGGAGCGAGGGTTGAGGATGAGAAGGTTTGCCAAGACCGATCTTCGTCATAATCCCCCTTACCCCAACCCTCTCTCGCCTGCGGGAGAGGGAGCAAAATATAGACGCACCGGGGTTTGCCAGAAAATTTCTGCCGCCCAGCTTGGGGCAGCGCAACGAAGCCGGTGCAAGTGCTACGGCACCGTTCCACAACACGAAGGAGGCATGCTTGACTCAACCGATCGACAAGCCGCTGCAAGGCATACGTGTACTGGACCTGACGCGCCTGCTTCCCGGGCCGGTGGCCACCATGCATCTGGCGGACATGGGCGCGGAGGTGATCAAGATCGAGGACCCGGGGCCCGGCGACTATGCGCGCACCATGGGCCATGTCGGCAACGAGGTGTCGCAGTTCTTCATCGCGGTCAACCGGGGCAAACGCGAGATGCGGCTCGACCTGAAGGACGCTGCGCAGCGCGACACCTTCCTGAAGATGGTCGAACAGGCCGATGTGGTGGTCGAAAGCTTCCGCCCCGGCGTCATGGACAGGCTGGGCGTAGGCTGGGAAGCGCTCAAGGCACGCAATCCCAAGTTGGTCATGTGTGCGATTTCCGGCTACGGCAAGGACGGCCCCCATGCACAGCTGGCCGGGCACGACATCAACTACATCGGCCTGGCCGGCATGCTGGAACAGAATGTCGGGCCGGACGGTACGCCGGCGCTGGGCAACCTGCAGGTCGGCGACCTGCTGGGCGGCGCGCAAGCCGCCGTGCAAGGCATACTCGCGGCGCTGCTCGGCGTCAGAAACGGCGGCCCGGGACGTTTCATCGACGTGTCGATGACCGACGCGGTATTTGCCCACAACATCATGCCGCTGGTCGCCGTCAACAATTTCGGCAAGCCGGCCCAGCCGGGACGCGACCTGCTGACGGGCGGCGTCCCCTGCTACAACGTCTACCGCACCAGCGACGGCCGCCACATGGCGGTCGGCGCGCTCGAACTGAAGTTCTGGCAGGCCTGCTGCGATGTGCTCGGCCGCCCCGAGCTGAAGGAGCAACACTGGAGCCTCGGCCAGGAAGTCGGCGGCGCGGAGGCGATGCATGTCAAGGCAGAGCTGGACCAGCTCTTCGCAACCGAAACCCTGGCGGTCTGGAACGAGCGTTTCGCGCAGGCCGACTGCTGCGTGACGCCGATCCTGCGGGCCGATGAAGCCCTCGCCCATCCGCTCATGCAGGCGCGCGGCATGGTGCGCAAGCAGCAGCATCCGACCGAAGGCGACTATTGGGCGACGGGCCCGGCGGTGAAATTCCATGAATGACTCCGCAGGTTCCCGCAGCTCCAGCCAGCGTCACGGCATGCTGTCGACCTTTCCGGAGCTGCATACCGCCCGCCTGCGGCTGAGGGAAATCAGGCCGACGGATAATGAGGCGCTTTACGCCATCCATTCCGATGCCGAATGGATGCGCTGGTACGGCGTCGATCCCCTGGTCGATCCTTCGCAGGCAAGCCAGCTGGCCAATCTTTTTGCGGGCTGGTTCCATGCGGGGACCGGCTTCCGATGGGCGCTGGAACGCCGCAGCGATCACCGGCTGATCGGCACCTGCGGCCTCTTCCGCTGGAACCGCAGCTGGCGCAACTGCGTGATCGGCTATGAAATTGCGCGCTTCTGCCAGCGGCAGGGATACATGCGCGAGGCGCTGGAAGCGATTCTGGAGTTCGGCTTTTCCGAGATGCATTTGCATCGCATACAGGCCGAAACCCATCCCGACAATCATCCATCGATCGCGCTGGCGGAGCGCATGGGATTCCGCTTCGAGGGCGTTCACCGCGAACAGGCCTATTGGGGCGGCCGCTTCCATGATCTCAACTGCTATTCCATACTGGAACAGGACTGGCGGCAGCGGAACGACTTGCAGGAAGGCTGACGAAGACCATGCACCCTTGCCCTACTCTCAATATCGTCGGCTGCGGCAAGGTCGGCATGACGCTTGGAAAACTCTGGTCGGAGGCCGGCGTGTTTGCGATCGAGCAGGTCATGAACCGCTCCGCCACCAGCAGTACGCAGGCAACGGCATTCATCGGCACGGGTACTGCGGCAGCATCGATTGAGGATCTGCGTCCCGCCGATGTCTGGTTGATTGGTACGCCCGACGACGACATCGGAAGCAGTTGCGATGCACTCGCCAAAGCTGGCCTATTTGCACAAGGGAATCTCGTCTTCCACTGCAGCGGTGCCCTGCCTTCCGCCGCTTTGCAGGCCGCTGCAGCCGCCGGCGCCGCCACGGGAAGCGCGCATCCGATCCGAAGCTTTGCCGACCCGGCCCAAGTCGCGGCCAGTTTCGGCGGCACCTACTGCGGAATCGAGGGTGATCCTTCGGCCGTGGAGAAGCTGAGCGCGGCGATGTCCGCAGTCGGCGGCATCGCGGTGCCCATCGATGCCGCCTTCAAGACCGTCTATCATGCCGCCGCCGTCTTCGCGTCAAATTACTTGGTCACGCTGCTGGATACGGCGCAGCAGGCGTACGTCAAGGCAGGCATCCCTGAAGACACCGCCCTGCAGCTGATGATGCCGCTGGTAAGGGGGACAGTCGAGAATGTCTTTCGCCTGGGACCGACGGACGCGCTGACCGGTCCGATCGCGCGCGGCGACATTGGTACGGCCGTCCGGCAGTACCGTGCAGTCAATGCCTGGAACGAGGGCTATGGAGCGCTGTACAAGCAGTTCGGGAAACTGACCGCGGATATTGCGGCCAGGCGGCGGAAATGAACGGGCAGTAAGCGCTGTCCCGGCAAGAACGCAGCAGACCGGATGTCCGGCTAATTGCAACAATCGCAAGGCCGGCCGCCTGCCCGAAGCGTGAATTCAGCGCTTGGGCGCGTAGATGTCGTGCCCCACTTCGTCGATCTGGCGGCGCAGCGCCTTGCGCTCCTCGGGGCTCATGCGGCCCTGGCGCCGCGCATTGTCTGCCGTCTGGCTGGCCTGATTGTCGGGCTGGCCGCCGTAGCCGCTGCTATCCTGTCCGGGATAAGCGCGGCTTTCACGGCGATCTGACTGCGACGGCATCTGCAGCTGTTGCTGTCCACGCTCGAGATAGATATTCTGCACTTGGAATGCGCGCACCGCATCGCGGCTCGATCGCCCATAGCCACCCACATCGGCAAGGGCGCTGGCCGAACCGACTGATAACAGAATGGAAATAACGAGTTGGTCGAGGTGCATTGTTTTACGCGCTTTCTCATCGTTGCCGGTGGCCTCGTGCATGAAGGGATATACTTCAGCCCACGACAATGATCCCAGTGTATGCTTCATTCCCGGAAGCGATAACCAGCATGGAGTAAAGTTTGTAACACTTTGTAATGGCTTGCGAATCAGCCATAACTCCTTGATTTTCTGAAGTTACCATAGCGCCATGAACACGACAAATATGACAACCAACGGGCCCGGCCACACCTCCGGCCATCAGGGGAAAATCCTTGTCGTCGACGACGACCTCCGCCTGCGCGATCTGCTGCGGCGGTATCTGGCGGAACAAGGATTCAACGTGGTCACGGCCGAGAATGCGCAGGCGATGAACAAGTTATGGATACGGGAGCGCTACGACCTCCTGGTCCTCGACCTGATGCTGCCCGGCGAGGACGGCCTGTCGATCTGCCGCCGCTTGCGTGGCGCCGGCGACCAGACGCCGATCATCATGCTGACGGCCAAGGGCGAAGACGTGGACCGTATCGTCGGACTCGAAATGGGCGCCGACGACTACCTGCCGAAACCCTTCAACCCGCGCGAACTGGTCGCCCGCATCAACGCGGTCCTGCGCCGCAAGGGCCCCGATGAAATCCCGGGCGCTCCTTCCGAAACCCCGCAGACCTTCCAGTTCGGCGACTTCATTCTCGATCTGGGCACGCGTACCCTCAAGAAGAACGGCGAATCGATCTCGCTGACCACCGGCGAATTCTCGGTGCTCAAGGTGTTTGCCCGCCATGCGCGCCAGCCGCTGTCGCGGGAAAAACTGATGGAGCTGGCACGCGGCCGCGAGTACGAGGTCTTCGACCGCAGCCTCGATGTCCAGATCTCCCGCCTGAGAAAACTGATCGAGCCGGACCCGTCCAACCCGATCTACATCCAGACCGTATGGGGCCTCGGCTACGTCTTCATCCCTGAAGGCCAACCGCGCTGATACGCAATCTTGATCCCGCTTATCGGCAACCGTCTCGGCTGGCTTAACAGCGGCCTTTTCTGGCGAACCTTCTTCCTGCTTGCTTTCCTTATTGCGGCAAGCATCATGGCGTGGGTCGCCAGTTTCCGCATCGTCGAGCGGACGCCGCGCGCCCAGCAGATGGCCGCGCAGGTGATTTCCATCGTCACCATCACGCGCGCCGCCCTCACCCATTCGGCGCCGGACTTGCGGCGGGAACTGCTTTTCGACCTCGCCAGCAACGAAGGTATCCGCATCTATCCTCTCGAACGTTCCGACGTGGTGGAACCGCCGCCGGACAGCGGCCTGATGCCGGTGCTCGAATCGACCGTCAAGGGCCGTCTCGGTCAGGACACGAAGTTCGCAGGGCGCGTCAATGACGTCGGCGGCTTCTGGGTCAGCTTCAAGATCGATGACGATCAATACTGGCTGCGCCTCGACCGCGAACGCATCGAGGGCGTGTCGAGCATCCAGTGGCTGGGCCTGGCGACCACTACGCTTGTGCTCTCACTGCTGGGCGCGGTCTTCATCTCGCGTCTCATCAACTTGCCGCTGGCCCGTATCACGACCGCCACCCGGCGCATCGCCAAGGGGCAGACGCCGGACCCGCTTCCCGAGAAAGGGCCGGCCGAAATCCGCGAGGCCAATCGCAGCTTCAACCAGATGGTCGCCGACCTGGCTCGGGTGGAATCCGATCGCGCCGTGATCCTGGCTGGCATCTCGCACGACCTGCGCACCCCGCTGGCGCGCATGCAGCTTGAGGTCGAAATGGCAGGGCTCGACGACGATGCGCGCAGGGGCATGCAGTCTGATTTGTCACAGATGGACGAAATCATCGGCCAGTTCCTCGAATTCGCGAAACCCTCCGACAAGGTGCAGGCGGCCAGCGTCGACCTGACGGCGCTCATGAGCGAGTGCGCGCATGAAGCCGCACGCCTGCCGGATGTGCGCATCACCTCGAACATCGCCGACAACGTTAACGTCTTCGGCAATGCCACCGACTTGCGCCGCGTGATCAACAACCTGATCGAGAATGCGCGCCGCTACGGCAAGACGCCCGACTCCGGCGAAACGGCAATCGACATCGCTTGCAAGACACAGGGCAACCAGGCAATCGTCGAGATCGCGGACAGCGGGCCGGGCGTTCCGGAGTCGGAAATCGAACGCCTGCTGCGCCCGTTCACACGGCTCGATACCGCGCGCGGCCAAGCCAACGGCGCAGGCCTTGGCCTGGCCATCGTCGAGCGCATCGTCAAGCGCCATCACGGTTCGCTGAAGCTGAGCAACATTCCCACGGGCGGGCTGCGCATCCGGATCTCGATTCCTGTGACGGGGACGCTGGGCTGACGCGCTCCAAGGTGCCATGCGTTTTGCACCTGCGCACCTGGCACCGTTCGCCGCTTCAACCAAGGCATTTCACTGCAGCAATGCCGACAGGCAAGTGCTGAACTTCCCCTTTGCCCCTCAATCTACATTGTCAAGCTGTCATTTGACGGTTGACATTTCAACGGCGCATTGCCATCTGCTTGGCATTCGGCCGTCTCGCTTGATTCTCGGTTCACAGAACAGGAGGCTACTACATGAGTACATCGACTTCCGGCGGCAATGCCGCGGGGACAGGTACACGGACAGGAGCGCCGGGCGCTGGAGAAGACCATCTCAAGCCCGGTGACGAAGCCATGGCAGGAACGCCGGGAACCGGGGAAGACCTGTGTCCCGATTGCAGCGGCAGCGGCAAGAAGAAGGATGGAGCCGAATGCCCGACCTGCGAGGGAACGGGCCGCATCACGCAGGGAATCGGCGGCGGCTGACTTGAGAGCGCAGCCTAGCATCGGCGCGCAGCCTCTTATCAAGGTTTATCAAGTCTTGCCGCATTGCTGCGGAACCGTCTTCGCTTCTGCGCAAGACCGGCCCGCAGCGTCCGTCATTTCCTGTACAGGAGAACGATGGCCTCGGCGGCAATGCCCTCTTCGCGCCCGAGATAGCCCAGCTTCTCATTGGTCTTCGCCTTGACGTTTACCTGGCCGGGTTCGATGCCGAGATCAATGGCGATATGCTCGACCATGCGTGCGATATGCGGTGCCATTTTCGGCGCCTGCGCAATGACGGTCGCATCCACGTTGCCGACGAGGTAGCCCGCTTCGGCCACGCGCCGGCCGGCTTCCTTCAGCAGCGCTCTTGAATCGGCTCCCTTGAAACGTGCATCGGTATCGGGAAAATGGCGGCCGATGTCGCCAAGCCCGGCGGCGCCGAACAAGGCATCCGTCACCGCATGCAGCAGCACGTCGGCATCGGAATGGCCGAGCAGGCCGGTAACATGCGGGATGTCGACGCCGCCGATGATCAGCTTGCGTCCCGGCACAAGCGCATGACAATCGTAGCCCTGGCCGATACGGTACGGAGGCAGGTTCATGAGTTTCCTTTCAAATGCAATTCGGCAAGAGCGACATCGTGCGGCAGCGTGACCTTGAAGTTGCGCGGACTGCCTTCGATGAGCCGGGGGCGCAGACCCAGGGCCTCCACCGCGCTGGCTTCGTCGGTTACTGCTGCCGCCTGCTCCAGCGCGCGCCGCAGCAGCGCATAGCGAAACATCTGCGGCGTCTGCGCCGCCCACAGGGCTTCGCGCGCCACGGTCCGCTCGGCCCGGCCCTCGGCATCGCCGCGCTTGAGCGTATCCACCACCGGCAGCGCGAGCAGGCCGCCGATCTCATCGTCGTGAAGCGCAGATACCAGGCGTTCAATCAGTTCGCCGGTCAGGCCGGGCCGCGCAGCATCATGCACCAGTATCCAGTCTTCGTCCTTCGCCTGTTCCCGCATTGCATGCAGCCCGTTCAGCACCGACTGGTGGCGCGTCTCGCCGCCGTTGAACAGCACAGTCACCCGTTTATCCGGAAGGCTGGCCGAGGCCAGCGCATCGCGAATGTAGCCGTCGTCGGCGCTCACCACCACAAACGTATGCTCGATGAGCGGGCTTTCGGCAAAGGTGTCGAGCACATGCATCAGCATGGGCTTGCCGGCAAGAGACAGGTATTGCTTGGGACAGGCTGCTCCCATGCGTGCGCCGATGCCGGCGGCGGGGATCAAGGCGAAGTGGCGGGATGGATTCATCAATGAAGCGGCGAATGAAGCGAGCGACCCCAGGCAGGCGCCGGGTATGTCCTCGGAAAGGCCTGAGTAAATGGCTTGGTTTATAATCTCGGCATATTTTCTCACAGTCGAAGTTTGCCGAATGAAGCCGGTGAACTTGCCCGGCCTTCCAGATGTCCTCCGCTGATGTCGTTCGATCTCAAAAAATCCCTGCCCAAGCCTGGCAATCGCTTTGCCCTCCCAGCCACCCACGGTTCCGCTGACGCCTACGCGCTCGCCCAAGCGGCCATCACGCTCAAGGCCCAGCAGCGGATGCTGGCCGTAGTGGTTGCCAATGCCTCCGATGCCCAGCGGCTGCTGGCGGAGATCCCCTGGTTCGGCGGCACCGGCGCGCAGCTGCGCTGCCATCTTCTGCCCGACTGGGAAACGCTTCCCTATGACGCGTTTTCCCCGCACCAGGACCTGGTTTCCGAGCGTCTTGCGACCCTGCATGAGATCCATACCGGGCAGTGCGACGTCCTGATCGTGCCGGCGACCACGGCCCTGCTGCGCATGGCGCCGCCCTCCTTTCTCGCGGCCTACACCTTCTTCTTCAAGAAAGGTGAACACCTTGACGAAACGCGCCTCAAGACCCAGCTCACGCTGGCCGGCTACACGCATGTGACGCAGGTGATGTCGCCCGGCGAATACTCGGTGCGCGGCGGCCTGATCGACCTGTTCCCGATGGGCTCGGCCCTGCCTTACCGCCTCGACCTGTTCGGCGACACCATCGAAACCATCCGCACCTTCGATGCCGATACCCAGCGCTCGCTCTACCCGGTGCCGGAAGTGCGGCTGCTGCCGGGGCGGGAATTTCCGATGGACGAAGCGGCGCGCACCGCGTTCCGAAGCCGCTGGCGCGAGGAGTTCGAAGGCGACCCGTCGAAATCGTCGATCTACAAGGACATCGGCAACGGCATCGCCTCGGCCGGCATCGAATACTATCTGCCGCTCTTCTTCGAGGAGACGGCGACGCTGTTCCAGTACGTACCCGAGCACACCATGTTCGCGCTGGTGGGCGATATCGAAGCATCGATCAAACGCTTCTGGAGCGACACCCAGTCACGCTACAAATTCCTCAAGGCCGACCGCGAGCGTCCGCTGCTTGCGCCCGAGCGCCTGTTCCTGACCGACCAGGACTTCTTCATCCTTGCCAAGCCCTACGGGCGCTGGAACATACAGACCGACGATGCGCCTTCGGAAATCTCGGCGCCGATTCCCAATATCACCGTCAACCGCCGTGCCGACGATCCGCTGGTGAACCTGCGTTCCTACCTGCTGCAAACCGACAAGCGGGTGATGATCTGCGCCGACTCCAACGGCCGGCGCGAAACGCTGCAGCAGTATTTCAACGAATTCGAACTCGACCCGGTACCTGTCGAAAGCTTCGAAGAGTTCGCAGGTTCTGCGGTCAAGCTGGCGCTCGGCGTGGCGCCGCTACATGCCGGCTTCGAGCTGAATGCGGAGCTCGGCGGCCTGGTGTTCATTACCGAAACCGAACTGTATGCGGGCAGCGGCCGCCGTGCCGGTCGCAGGAAGCAGGAAGCCGTCACGCAGGTCGAGTACATGGTGCGCGACCTGTCGGAGCTGAAAGTCGGCGATCCGGTCGTGCATGTCAGCCATGGCATCGGCCGCTACATGGGACTGATCAGCATGGATCTCGGCGAAGGCGAAACCGAGTTCCTGCATCTCGAATATGCGAAGGACACCAAGCTGTACGTACCGGTGTCGCAGCTGCATGTGATCTCACGCTACTCCGGCGCATCCCCCGACGAGGCGCCATTGCATGTGCTCGGCTCCGGCCAGTGGGAAAAGGCGAAGAAGAAGGCCGCCCAGCAGATCCGCGACACGGCAGCCGAACTGCTCAACCTGTATGCGCGCCGCGCGGCGCGCCAGGGCCACGCCTTCCAGTATTCCGCGCGTGACTATGAAGCCTTCGCGGAAAGCTTCGGCTTCGAGGAAACGCCCGACCAGAGCGCGGCCATCAATGCGGTCATCACCGACATGACCAGCGGCAAGCCGATGGACCGCCTGATCTGCGGCGACGTCGGCTTCGGCAAGACGGAAGTCGCGCTGCGCGCCGCCTTCGTCGCTGTCATGGGCGGCAAGCAGGTGGCCATTCTTGCACCCACCACGCTGCTGGCCGAACAGCATGCGCAAACCTTCGCCGACCGCTTCGCCGACTGGCCGGTGAAGATCGCCGAGCTGTCGCGCTTCCGCACGAGCAAGGAAGTCACGCAGGCGATCAAAGGCATGGGCGAAGGTACGGTCGACATCGTGATCGGCACGCACAAGCTGCTGTCGGGTGACGTGAAGTTCGCCCGCCTCGGCCTGGTAATCATCGACGAGGAGCACCGTTTCGGCGTGCGCCAGAAGGAGGCGCTCAAAGCCCTGCGCGCCGAAGTCGACGTGCTGACCCTGACCGCGACGCCGATCCCGCGTACGCTCGGCATGGCGCTGGAGGGCCTGCGCGACTTCTCCGTGATTGCCACGGCGCCGCAGAAGCGGCTCGCCATCAAGACCTTCGTGCGCAGCGAAGACGATTCCGTGATCCGCGAAGCCTGCCTGCGCGAATTGAAGCGCGGCGGCCAGGTGTACTTCCTGCACAACGAGGTAGAGACCATCCTCAACCGCAAGGCGATGCTTGAAGGCCTGCTGCCGGAAGCGCGCATCGCGGTCGCGCACGGCCAGATGCATGAGCGCGACCTGGAAAAGGTCATGCGCGATTTCGTCACGCAGCGCTACAACATCCTGCTGTGCACGACCATCATCGAAACCGGCATCGACGTGCCGACGGCCAACACCATCATCATGCACCGTGCCGACAAGTTCGGTCTCGCGCAGCTGCATCAGCTGCGCGGCCGCGTCGGCCGTTCCCACCACCAGGCCTATGCCTACCTGCTTGTGCATGACGTGCAGGGCCTGACCAAGCAGGCGCAGCGCCGGCTCGAAGCCATCCAGCAGATGGAAGAACTTGGCAGCGGCTTCTACCTCGCGATGCATGACCTGGAGATCCGCGGCGCTGGCGAAGTGCTTGGCGAAAACCAATCCGGCGAAATGCAGGAAATCGGCTTCCAGCTGTATTCCGACATGCTCAACGAAGCTGTCCGCTCCCTCAAGAACGGCAAGGAGCCGGACCTGGCCGCGCCGCTGTCATCGACCACGGAAATCAACCTGCATGTACCGGCCCTGCTGCCGCAGGACTACTGCGGCGACGTGCATGAACGCCTGTCGCTGTACAAGCGCCTTGCCAACTGCCAAAGCTCGCATGCCATCGATGAATTGCAGGAAGAGCTGATCGATCGCTTCGGCAAGATGCCTGATGCCGCCAAGGCGCTGATCGAGACGCATCGCCTGCGCATTGCCGCCATGCCGGTGGGAATTGTTAAAATCGATGCCCATGCGGAATCCGCCGTCCTGCAGTTCCAGCCGAATCCGCCGATCGATGCGATGCGGATCATCGAACTGGTGCAGAAGAACCGGCATGTGAAACTGAACGGCCAGGACAAGCTGCGTATCACCGCGAACATGCCCGACCTGAGCGCGCGCGTGTCGCAGGTGAAGGCGACGATACGGTCGCTGGCGGGATGAAGCTGATTCATATGCAAGAGCCGTGCGGTTTTCTCCCCGCGCATTCATCAACCAACTTGACTCTTTGACGCAAACAGGGCTGCGGAACGCCGTGAACCGCGGCATTCCCCGCCCTCCTGCTGCACCATCACAATGACAACGAATCTCATACTGCAAGGCTTGACAACCCAGCGTTCCGACATCGACCGTATGGCCGCCCTCGCCGGCGGACGTCGCATCGTTGCATTGGCCGACCACGCGTACCGTGTGGAAGACGTGCAGTTTTCCGAAGCGATCAAGGCAAGCATCGACCAGGAATGCTTCGGCGCGAAGCTCGACTATGCATTCACTCCGGCAGCCCGCCGCCTTGCCGATTTCGGCCTGGTTGCGATGGACATGGATTCGACGCTGATCACCATCGAATGCATTGACGAGATCGCCGACATGCAGGGCCTCAAGCCGCAAGTGGCCGAGATCACCGAAGCCGCGATGCGCGGCGAAATCGAGTTTCGCGAGAGCCTGACGCGGCGCGTCGCGCTGCTCAAGGGACTGGAAGCCTCGGCCCTGCAGCGCGTCTACGACGAACGCCTCAAATTGTCGCCGGGTGCCGAGCGCATGCTGGGAGTCGTCAAGGCCGCCGGGCTGAAGACCCTGCTGGTGTCCGGCGGCTTCACCTTCTTCACGGACCGCATGAAAACCCGGCTCGACCTGGATTACACGCATTCCAACGTGCTGGAGGTCGTCGACGGCAAGCTGACCGGCCGCGTGGTGGGCGGCATCGTCGATGCCGACGAGAAAATGCATACCGTGGAGCGGGTCTGCGCCGAACTCGGCATTTCCACACGGAAGGCCATTGTCATGGGCGACGGCGCCAATGACTTGAAGATGATGGGCATTTCCGGGATGTCGGTCGCCTTCCGCGCCAAGCCGGTGGTACGTGCGCAGGCGGACGTGGCCTTGAATTTTGTGGGATTGGACGGAATCTTATCGTTGTTTGAGTGATCTTTTATTAAGACTGCTCATTGAATGGCCCACCACGGAGGAATTAATGGCCCAGGAACTGGTTCTTGACAGCAAGTTGCAATCCACCAAAAGCCTCGCCTGGTGGCTGTATATCCTTCATGGCGTCAGCTTTCTGTTTTCGCTCGGCGCCTTTTCATGGATTCCGCTGATCATCAACTACATCAAGAAGGATGATGCGGCCGGCACCTTCGTGGAAAGCCATCACCGGTGGCAGATCCGTTCGTTCTGGTGGTATCTGTTCTGGATGGTGGTGGGCGGCATCCTGTTCATGACCGTGATCGGCATTCCCTTCGCCTGGCTGATCTGGACCGCCGCCTGGGTCTGGAAGGCCTATCGACTGATCAAGGGTGTGCTGGACCTGAACGACAACAAGGCAATGAAAATCTAATCCTTGCCCGTTCTCGCGGACGCCACGTCTGTTCCTGGCGCCCGCTTGTCTCACCCATACCAGGCTCTTGCCCTTATGCGTTCAATGCCGCCAGGGCCTGCTCGATATCCGCAATCAGGTCCTCGGGATCTTCCAGGCCGATATTCAAACGCACCAGAGTTCCGCTGCCTTTCCAGCCGCGGCGCATGCCTTGTATCCGGTAAGGCACGCAGAGGCTGTTCGCCCCTCCCCAGCTGAACCCGATCTTGAAGAGCTTGAGCGCATCCACGAAGGCATCGGTCTGCGCTTCCGTGTAGCGCTCATCAAACACCACGGAAAACAACCCGCCCGCGCCGGTGAAGTCGCGCTTCCAGATCTCATGTCCGGGGCAATCCTCGAATGCGGGATGCAGTACGCGCTCGATTTCCGGCCGGTTCTTGATCCAGCCCGCGATCTTGCGTGCCGCAGCATCATGGGCGTCAAAGCGAAGCTTCATGCTTGGCAGGCCGCGCAGCACGAGATAGGCATCGTCCGCGCCGACGCCGTAGCCCAGGCGCATGTGCGCCGTTTCGATGCGATGCATCAGCGATGCATCGCGGGTGATGACCGCGCCCATCAGCACATCGGAGCCGCCCGACTGATACTTCGTCAATGCCTGCATCGCGATGTCGACGCCGTGATCGAAGGCGCGGAAAGCAATGCCGGCCGACCAGGTGTTGTCGATGGCGGTATGAATATCCTGCCCTGCCGCACGCCGGGCTTGAACCGCCTTGCAGATCGCCGGAATATCCGGCACTTCCATCGAGACCGAACCCGGCGCCTCGGTCCAGACCAGGCGGGTGTTCGGCTGGATAAGTTCCTCGATGCCGGCGCCAATCAGCGGATCGTAGAAGCGAGCGGTGACGCCGAAATCCTGCGACAGCCAGCGCCCCAGTTCACGGTTCGGATTGTAGACATTGTCCGGCAGCAGTACGTCGTCGCCGGACTTGAGCAGTCCGAGGTCAACCATGGAAATCGCGGCAAGTCCGCTGGGCGCCAGCAGGCAGTGATTGCCGCCTTCGATTTCGGCAAGCCGGGCTTCCAGCGTGAAGGTAGTCGGCGTTCCGTGCAGGCCGTAGGTATAGGCGCTCTTGTCCTGCCAGTTGCGCGAGCGCATGGCGGCCACGTTCTTGAACAGCACCGTCGAAGCATGGTGGATCGCGGTCGGAAACGCGCCGAAGCCTTCCGGCGCCTTGTAATCGGTATGGATCAACGTGGTTTGCAGCGACTTACGGTCTGACACGCATGGCTCCCTGGTTATTGCTGTTTGTCCTGTCCGGACGGCCTGGCATTCTGGCCCGGACTGTTCTTTTCATCGGCACGAACGATGCGCAGGCTGAACGGCTTCTTGATCTGGCCGTCCGGCGACTGCCATTCTCCGCTCAGTGTTTCGCCGGCCAGCTTGCCGTCCCACTGGCCCGAGACGTCGGTCCCGTTCTCGGACTCTTCCATGAACACTTCCTGCCCTTCGATCTCGCCGGCGAGCAGCACCCGGTGCGACTTGCCGAACACGAAGTATTCGCCCTCGATGCCGTCCTCGGCCGGTTCCTTCGTACGCAGCGTCACCTGGATCTGCACATCGCCCAGCATGCCGCGCAGAGCAACCGGCTTCATGAACAATGCCTTGCCGGAAGCTTCCGCCCGCGCCGAGGATGCCGGCCCGCTGGCCGAGAACACCGGCGCCGCGGCAGTGGCCGCAACAAGCATGGCACCCGCAAACATGACCGCACCCAGACGCCGCATCATGCCTCCGCCCACAGGTCGTGCGCATCTGCGGCGGTGACCTTCACCTCGACGAACTCGCCCACCTTGAGCTTGCGGTGCGGCTCATAGGGCGGCTTGACGTACACCACGCCATCGATTTCGGGCGCATCCGCCACCGAACGGCCGACGCCGCCGCTCGGACCGACTTCGTCCAGCAGGACGCGCAGCGTCTTGCCGACCTTGGCCTGCATGCGCTCCTTCGAAATCTCTTCCTGAAGCTCCATCACGCGCGCACGGCGCTCTTCGCGCACTTCCTCGGGCACGGGATTGGCCAGTTCGTTGGCGGTGGCGCCTTCCACCGGCGAATAGGAGAAGCAGCCGAGGCGGTCGATCCGGGCTTCCTTGAGGAAGTCCAGCAGGTACTCGAACTCATCTTCCGTCTCGCCCGGAAAGCCGGCGATGAAGGTGGAGCGGATGGTCAGATCCGGGCACATCCTGCGCCATGCCTGGATGCGCTCGATGTTCTTTTCGCCGTTGGCCGGACGCTTCATGCGCTTGAGCACGTCGGGATGCGCATGCTGCAGCGGCACGTCGAGATAAGGCAATACCCTGCCCTCCGCCATCATCGGGATGACGTCGTCGACATGCGGATAAGGATAGACATAATGCAGGCGGACCCAGGCGCCGTATTGCGCCGCCAGCTCGCCGAGCGCGCCGACCAGCTGGGTCATGTGCGTGCGCAGCGGCTTGCCGTTCCAGAAGCCGGTACGGAACTTGACGTCGACGCCATAGGCGCTGGTGTCCTGGGAAATCACCAGCAATTCCTTGACGCCGGCCTTGAACAGGTTTTCCGCTTCGAGCATCACGTCCGCGACCGGGCGCGATACCAGGTCGCCGCGCATCGAGGGAATGATGCAGAAGCTGCAGCGGTGGTTGCAGCCTTCGGAAATCTTCAGATAGGCATAATGCTTGGGCGTCAGCTTCACGCCCTGCGCCGGCACCAGGTCGACGAAAGGATCATGCGGCTTGGGCAGGTGCTTGTGCACGGCGGCCATGACCTCGCCCACTGCGTGGGGGCCGGTGACTTCCAGGACCTTCGGGTGCACGGACTGGATGATGTCGTTGCCGGCGGCATCCTTCTTCGCGCCCAGGCAGCCGGTGACGATGACCTTGCCGTTTTCGTTCAGCGCTTCGCCGATGGCGTCCAGCGATTCCTGGACGGCGGCGTCGATGAAGCCGCAGGTGTTGACGATGACCAGATCGGCGCCGTCATAGGACTTGGCCGTATCGTAGCCTTCGGCGCGCAGCTGGGTGAGAATTTGTTCGGAGTCGACGAGCGCCTTGGGGCAGCCGAGCGAGACGAAGCCGACTTTGGGAGAGGGAGAAGCGTTGGACATGGCAGAATGGGATACAAAGGTAGGGTAGGAAGGGTCTGTTGCCAGAACCCCTCCCCCCTAAGAACCGTGCGTGCGACTTTCATCGCACACGGCTCAAGCACAATAAAAGTTCTTACATAAGAACCGGTTTCACAACATGCAAACTTAGTGCATGCACTTGGTGGTGACAGTTAGGGTGCAATAATACGCGATTTCCTAAAGAGTCCGACCCTCCAGCCACACGGTACACAATGTGGTGGTCATGCCAGCCGGTCTCCACGTCCATCTCGTATCCACAGAGCGCGCACAAGCCGCGTTGGTCAGCGTAGAGTTTTGCCCACTCTTTCCGATAAGCCATGTTTTTCAACATACGTTTCATCCGGAGGGTTTCCCCATATTCTTCCCATTGCGGATCATAAGGATGGTATTTCCCGTCCATTCTGTCGTGCCGCACTATGCGTGTACTCGCGAGCGAATACAATTCCATCACACCTTGCTTGCCATCGATTTCCACATCTGCGGCAAAGACCCAATTTCGGTTGCCTATTGACCGCCAATATTTCTGGCGAATCCATTCGGCATTCTTCCTCGGGTGTCTACGCATTGCCCATCGCTTAAGCCGCCAAAATAGCAGATGGTCCATGCGTGAGAATGCCTGCTTAGCAACGATGGGATGATGGTATTGCGCCCATCCTCGTAACATCGGATTCAGCACTCGAATAAGGTCCTCCTGCTTACTCCCGACATAGTCGCCGATGACCTTTCTTACCTTGTCATAGAACGCTTTCACGTTTTTCTGACTTGGCTTAATCAGGAGCTTCCCGTTGTACTTGCGAAAACTCCATCCCAGAAAGTCAAACCCTTGGTCGATATGGACGATGCGAGTCTTGGTTTGGGATAGTCGCAAGCCCCGCTCTGCAAGGAATGCTTCTATCCACGGCCGGATTTCAGTTTCGAGTAGCTCTTGTGAAGCACCTCGAACCACAAAATCGTCGGCATACCGTACGACGCCGACCTTCAGCGTCCTAGTCTTCACGACACCGTACTTCTTCTTCAAATGACGGATCAGTTCGGTTTCCAGACCATTCAGCGTCCAATTCGCCAATGCAGGGCTAATGATTCCGCCCTGAGGCGTTCCCGCAGTGGTTGCTAGCAAATGCTTCTTGTCGACCACCCCGGATTTCAGCCACTTCCGAAGGACCGTCTTATCCATGCGGATATGTTTGATCATCCAGTCGTGGTTGATGTTGTCGAAAAAGCCTTCGATGTCTGCATCCAAGATCCATTGTGCTGACAGCTTCTGGGACAGGGATACAAACAGATGACTCATAGCGTCGTGGGTAGAGCGGTTTCTACGGAATCCGTAAGAATTGATATCGCTCTCCGTTTCCAGAACCGGGTCGAGAGCCAGCAGATACAACGCCTGCATGGCTCTGTCTCGCATGGTTGGAATGCCCAGAGGACGTTCCTTCCCATTCGGTTTGGGAATATAGACCCTCCGTAGCGGAAGAGGCCTATACCGACGCTTCGACAACGTCGCAATTGCGGCAAATTTCTGGGCTGGTGTGTCCCATAACTGCCGATCGACTCCGGCGGTACGTTTGCCTTGGTTTTCTGTCACTCGTTTGACCGCCAAGGCTCTGGCAGAAAACGAGCGGGTCAGCCACCGTTGCAGTGATTTCACTCTGCGCCAGTCGCTTTCCTGTGTTGCCTTCGTTAGTCGAGTCTGCATGGCTCTCACATTCCGCTGAATGAGCTGCCAATTTATGGCTGCCCACTCAACAGGAACGTGTGAGGACGCAGAATCGATCTGGTTGCTATCGATTACTCTCATTGCTGACCTCGGTAATGAGACCCACCGAAGACACAACTCTGCCCCGGAGGGAAGAATTGCATCCCTTCGGGGCGTTGATGAATGATTACTTTGCCTATGCGGTCGATAACGACCATTGCACCAGATGGAAGTGGGCACGTTTTCACGTTGAGCCAAATTTTGAAGCCCTATTCCCGCCATTACAGCAAGACATTCGCTTTTTCCATCCTCCCATACCCGCTCCGCCATGGGCTTTCCTTACGGTCAGCTTGCCTTGCTAGAAGGCGGCGAGTCGGGTTTACCACGTTTCCTGCGATGCCGACGCATCTTGACTTCGATACGACTAGCCAGGTAGAGCCTGACTCTCCTCCGGTGGTCATATGACGACGTATCCCTAGATTCGACAGAGATAACCGACCACGTCCCATTTTGGGTAGGGCCCTAGCAGCTTCAGCCCGTCAATAGTCACGAAGGTTCAAACGTCAGTTCACTTATGTTGCTCGTTTGGCACTTGCCTAGCCTCTTAACCGCCGTGCTGCTAGCAGTTTCCGCTCCGTCCATTTGCATGAAAAGAACGCCATTTGATGGGAGTACATTGTTCTCGGAGCTTCGCACCCCTTCATTACTGAAGACGCACGTCCGAGTAGGCAACGAGCGGTCGCACGCTCGGTCGTGGCACGATTCCTAACTAGGAAGAACGCGCACGACAAGGCATCGCAGAACTTCTCGCGATCTAGATTTGCAACTTTCCTGTTGAGCCGATGGCTCGCCTCTGGGTTCCTCCGGTAAGAGAAATCCATGCTTCAAAATTATTAGGATAGATTTTGTCGCGTAAAGGCAACACGTTGCTCGTCTTGTGAACAGAGATTACGTAGGAGAGCCCGAAAAGCTGCAGAAAATTCTGGCATTTTCGAGTCCCGGAATAATCCCTTGGGAGCATTATGTTGGTTGAGCTTTTTTAGTTGCGCTGGACGCACCTAGAGAGCCGGTGGGAGCAGCCATTTTAAGAAATCTACGAGATCTTAAAAGAATCAAGGCTCTACCCACATGTTTGCAGGAGGTGTTGCACGGCAGTTGGACTGCCGGAGCATTGCTTTATTTGCCGCAGGGCGGCGATCGCGACACACGTGTCGCACCGAATCCGCTATTGTACCCTCCACGGACAATTTCCCGGTGCCAGCAGGCACGCCGGTGTGCCTGGATTGCCTGCCAACATTGGCTTGCCTGCTTGTCGACTTGCCTGCCGGACAAGCCGGCATGGCGAGCCGGCGATATGGACTTATTTCTTGTTCTTGTCGGTCGGCGGTACGAACGGGAAATTGCCGAACATGTTCTTGGTCTGGTTCTGCATCTGATCCTGCATCTGCAGGAACAGGTTCTTGCTCTGCTCGATGTAGTTGCTCATCATGCCTTGCATCATCGGGCCCTGCACGTTCATGAACTGCGTCCACATTTCCTGGCTGAACGGCTTGCCTTCGTAGAAACCCTTGGAGCTTTCGGCGAGCTTGTTCTGAATATCGATAAAGGCCTGGATGTTCTTCTCAAGATACGAACCCATCATGCCCTGCATCGCATGGCCGTAGTAGCGAATGATCTGCGACAGCGCCCCGCTGGAGAACATCGGCGTGCCGTTGGCTTCCTCTTCAAGAATGATCTGCAGCAGGATGCTGCGAGTCAGGTCCTCCTCGGTCTTTGCATCGACAACAGTAAATTCCTCGTTATCAAGCACGAGTTGCTTGACGTCGGCAAGCGTGATGTAGGAGCTCGTTTGGGTGTCGTACAGACGGCGGTTCGGATACTTCTTAATCAGGCGCTCGGATAGCTTTTTTGCACTGTTCATTGAATATTCCAGTTTTTGCGTCGCAACGCGTCAATGCCGTTTCTTTAATAAAGCGAACAGGCGTTCGCTGTCTCCGTTTTTTATTATAGTGCGAAAAAACAAAGCTTTAGCCAAGTATTTCCAACTGCCTATGGCTTTATTGCAATGCGTTTGAGCAAAATCGCATCCCAATATCAATGAAGCGCCGCAGCAATGTACGACTCCATACACTGCATGAACTTGATCATTGCTTGTGAGATGGATTACGAAAATAGGATCACCGGACCGCAGCAATGGTGCTGCGGTCCGGTGATCCATGATCGGAGCGCCCGGCTACTCACCGGGCGTGCAAGATGCAGCCGGATGCAGTTACTTGTCGGCCTTGACCTTCACATATCGTCCCGGTGCAGGTTCGATAGGCTGGTATTTCGCGTTGCCGAACTTGCGAGGCGCGGGAACCTGCTTGCCGGCGTTTTCGGCAAGGAATGCAGCCCACTCCGGCCACCAGCTTCCGGCCGTTTCCTTGGCCTCGGCAAGCCATGTTTCGGCGCTGTCGCCGGAATGCTCCGCGCTCCAGTAGCTGCGCTTCTTTTTCGCCGGCGGATTGATGACGCCCGCAATGTGGCCCGAGGCGCCCAATACAAAACGGTTGCGCTCGCGCTTCTTCGGGTTCAGCAGCTTGACCGACTCATAGGCAGCAGTCCACGGCACGATATGGTCTTCGCGGGAACCATAAATGAAAGTCGGGGCGTCGATCTTCGACAAGTCTATCTTTTCGCCGGCGACCGTGACCTTGCCCGGCTTGCGAAGACGGTTTTCGAGATAGAGGTTGCGCAGATACCAGCAGAACATCGGGCCGGGAAGATTGGTGCTGTCGGCATTCCAGTACAGGAGGTCGAACGCCGGCGGCGCCTCTCCCTTTAGATAATTGGCCTTGACGTAATTCCAGACCAGGTCGTTCGGACGCAGGCTGGAGAACGCCGACGCGAAATCGCGGCCGGGCATCAGGCCGCCGCTGCCCATCTGCTGCTCACGCATCGAGACCTGGGCTTCATCGATGAATACCTCGATCACGCCGGGGTCGGAGAAGTCGAGGAAGGTTGTCAGCAGGGTCAGGCTCGCCACCGGATTTTCCCCGCGCCCGTACAGCAGCGCCAGTGCGGTCGACAGCAGGGTGCCGCCCACGCAGAAGCCTAGGGCATTGATCTGATCCTGAGCGGAGATTTCCTGCACCACGTTGATTGCCTTCACGACGCCGTCGAGAATGTAATCGTCCCAGGTCTTGTTGCCGAGCGATGCGTCGGGATTTACCCAGGACACCAGGAACACGGTATGCCCCTGCTCCACCGCATGGCGCACCAGGGAGTTTTCCGGCTGCAGGTCGAGAATGTAAAACTTGTTGATGCAGGGCGGCACCAGCAGCAGCGGCCGCTCGTAGACCGACTTGGTGAGCGGCTTGTACTGGATCAGCTGGAACAGTTCATTTTCGAACACCACCGCGCCTTCGCTGGTGGCCACGTTGCGGCCGACTTCGAATGCCGATTCGTCGGTCTGCGAGATCCGCCCCTTCTGCATGTCTTCCAGCATGTGGGCGATGCCCTTGGCCAGGCTTTCGCCCTTGGTCGCGAGGATCTTCTGCTGGGCTTCGGGATTCGTCACCAGGAAGTTTGCCGGCGACATCGCATCCACCATTTGCTGCACCGCGAAACGGATCTTCTGCTTCGCCCGCGGCGTGGCTTCGACGGCATCGGCCATCGCCATCAGAAAGCGGGCATTCAACAGGTATGCGGCGGCATTGAATGCGAACAAGGGGTTGGACTGCCACTCCGGCGACGTGAAACGCTTGTCGGCGATCACCGGCGCCTTCGCGGCAAGTACCTGCTGCCAGAGACTCGACATTTCCTGCATGTAGTCGCTCTGCAGCTTGGCGGCGACCGACGGGTCGATGGTCGCGCCGAATTCCTTGACCGTCGCGGTAAAAGGCCTGGTGTCCAGCTGCGGCGTCTGCAGCATGGATTGCCATGCATTCGGGTCGGCGAACTGCGAGGCGAACTGCGCCATCCAGGCTTGAGGATCGGCTTGAGGGGTGAACATGTTATTCATGCTTGCGTCTCTTTTTTCGCGTAAGGTTACGGTTTGTCGAACTTCCGAAACTGCCTGACTGCACCTGCTATGCACATCGTCGCCATCGCATGGATTTATGTCGTCCTGATGATGTCAATCACCGAACACTCGGTCATTGCCGGCATCATGACTTTCCTGCTCTATGGCGTCTTGCCCCTGACGATCATTTTATACTTGATGGGTACGCCGCAACGCAAGCGTAATAGAGCAAGAGCCGAAAAATTACTACTGGAGGAAGCCGCGGCGGCAAAGCAGGCCGAGGACGCCGCGAAAGAAAAGGAAGACCGGCGCGATGCGCCCTGAGCTGACGTCGACAAGCGTGAATTTAGCGAGCGCAGGCGGTTGACGCATGGCATTCTGCCCGCCCTGCAAATCGGTTACTTGAGCCAGATCAACGACGCCATGCGGCCCGTGACGCCATCGCGGCGGTAGGAATAGAAATGATCGCGTTCGGCTACGGTGCAGCGGTTGCCGCCCCACACGCGGTCGACGCCGGCACCTGCGAGACGGCGCTTCGCAAGCGCATAGATATCGGCAAGGTATTTTGAAGGCGCTCCGGCGCGCGGCATGAAGGCCGATGCGCATGCGCCGTCGTGCTCGACGAATGCCCTGAATACATCCTCGCCCACTTCGAAGCGGGACGGCCCGATGGCCGGTCCCAGCCATGCCAGGATCTCGCTGGCGCCGGCGCCGGCATCGCGCATGCGCGCCACGGTATTCTCCAGCACGCCGTTCGCAAGGCCGCGCCAGCCTGCATGCGCCGCGCCCACCACCCTGCCAGCGCGGTCGCAGAACAGCACCGGCAGGCAATCCGCCGTCTGGATCACGCAGACGATGCCCGGCTCGGTCGATACGCAAGCATCGGCCTTGAGCATGTCGCCGCTTGCAGCCGCTTGCGCCGCTTCCCGGGCATTGACCACATCGCTGCCATGCACCTGGGTCAGCCACCCCGGCTCGCCGGGAAGCTGGGAGCGCAGCAGCGCACGGTTGGCAGCGACGGCCTCCAGGCTGTCGCCGACATGCACGCCGAGATTGAGGCCAAGTGCGCCGCTGCCGCTGCCGTCGTCATACGGCGCAAGACTGGTGCCGCCGCGCCGCGTCGTCGACAGCGCCGCCACGTTGGCGGGCGCATCCCAGACGGGAACGAGGCCGGGAATCATGCCGGCGACTCCGCCACCGCCTTTGCGGCATCGATGCCGGCACGCTCCAGCAGGCCGCGCATGTCGTCCGGCAGCGCCGACGTCCAATCACACTCCTTCTGGGTGGAAGGATGCAGCAGTCCCAAGCGATAGGCATGCAGGGCCTGCCTCGGGAATACCGGCGCAAGATGCGGCTTCCCGTACAAGGGATCGCCGACCAGCGTGAAGCCGATGGATTGCATGTGAACCCTGATCTGGTGGGTACGTCCGGTTTCCAGCCGGCATCGCAGCAGGCTTACGGGACGGCCGTCGAGGCTGCCGACGGCGATCCGCTGGTAGTGCGTCAGCGCCGGTTTTGCGCTGGCGTTGTCGGACACTGCCATCTTGATCCGGTCGCGCGGATGGCGTCCGATGGCGGCCTCGATCCTGCCGCTGATCTGCGGCGTGCCCCAGACCAGCGCCAGGTATTCGCGGTGCACGCTGCGCGCCTGCAGCTGGCGGACCAGGTCGGTCTGGGCCTGTAGGGTCTTGCCGACCACCATCAAGCCGCTGGTTTCCTTGTCCAGGCGGTGGACGATGCCCGCCCGCGGCACCGAGGCGATGGCGGGGAAATGATGCAGCAGCCCATTGAGCAGCGTACCGGACCAGTTACCCGCAGCCGGATGTACCACCAGCCCGGCCGGCTTGTCGATCACCAGAATCGCGCTGTCTTCCTGCACGATCGCCAGCGGAATCGGTTCCGGGCTGAAAGCATTGTCTTCGGGAGCCGACTGGGGCAGGATGACGATAGCTTCGTCGCCCAGCGCCAGCGCCTTCGCCTTGGCGGGCTGACCGTCCACGGTCACATGGCCGGCGTCTATCCATTGCTGGAGACGGCTGCGGGAAAATTCGGGCACCAGCTGCGACAACGCCTTGTCGATGCGGACGCCGCAGAATTCGGGAGTGAGTTTAAGTTCGATGGGAGACGCTTGCGGCACCAGGCCGTCGTCTTCGTCGCCATCGTAAACCTCGTTTTCGGGGGAAGATTTATTCAAAATCGGAAATTCAGTTGTATCGTTGCAAGAAGTCGCCATCGGCTATAATCATGGCCTTGTTCAGCCGTATTCCTGCAAAACCTCATGCGAAATAGATCGATCAAAATTGCTGCAGTCGCCCTCGCTCTGTCTTTGTCCGGATGCGGCATGCTTCCAGAAAAGGTCGACGAGACCAGAACCTGGTCAGCTTCCAAATTATACTCGGAGGCTCGCGACGAGCTCGCAAGCGGCAATTATGAACGCGCAATCCAGCATTTCGAAAAGCTGGAATCGCGCTATCCCTTCGGTACTTACGCTCAGCAGGCGCAAATGGAAATCGCCTACGCCCATTATCGCCAGGGCGAACAGCCGGAAGCGCTGGCTGCGGTCGAGCGCTTCATCAAGCTGCATCCGAATCATCCGAACGTCGATTACATGTATTACCTGCGCGGCCTGATCAACTTCAACGACAGGCTCGGCTTCCTGAGCTTCCTGTCGAGGCAGGATCCCAGCGAGCGCGATCCGAAAGCCGCCCGCGACGCCTTCGACTCCTTCAAGCTGCTGGCCGAACGCTTTCCGGACAGCCCATACACCAAGGACGCCGTCGCGCGCCTGAAATACCTTGTCAATGCGATGGCCCAGTATGAGGTGCACGTCGCCAAGTATTACTACCGCCGCGGGGCTTATGTCGCCGCCGCCAACCGCGCCCAGATCGCTGTGTCGGAATACCGCGAAGCGCCTGCGGTGGAAGAGGCACTGTATGTGATGGCCCAATCCTACGATGCGATGGGCATGACCAAGCTGCGCGACGACACCAACCGGGTGCTCAGGCAGAACTTCCCCAACAGCGCCTATTTCAGCGGCGGCCCGCAGGTCAACAAGCCTTGGTGGCAAATCTGGTGATCCGCCGTCCGGCAGCGACCTGAGGTTTCACTTCTTGCCGTCAGGTCGCAGCGAAGACAACAAAAAGCCCCGTTTCACGGGGCTTTTGCATTTCCGGGCACATCCACGGGGAAGGCCGGACCGCCTGTGTTGGAACGGCCTCCGTCCTCGCTATGCCTCGATGCGGCGACGGAAAACCCAGTTGACATCATCCGACGCCGCCGGATCATAGGCGTAGCCATCAAGATTGAACCGCTTGAGCTTTTCCGCCTGCGTGATGCCCTTGACGGCGGCATGGCGCGCCATCAAGCCACGCGCCCGTTTCGCAAAAAACGAAATAACCTTGTATTTGCCGTTTTTCCAATCCTCGAACACCGGATGAATCACCCGGGCGTTGAGCTGTTTGGTCTTGACAACCTTGAAATATTCTTCCGATGCCAGGTTGACCAGCACATCCGAGCCGCTCTCCGCCAGCTGCGCATTCAGGCTATCGGTAACCAGATTGCCCCAGAATGCGTACAAGTTGCGCCCGCGGGGATTGGGCAGCGAGGTTCCCATTTCAAGGCGGTAAGGCTGCATCAGGTCGAGCGGGCGCAGCACGCCGTAGAGGCCGGACAGGATGCGCAGTCTCGACTGCACGTAGCCAAGCTGCTTTTCGTTCAGCGACCCGGCATCGAGCCCTTCGTACACATCGCCGTTGAAGGCCAATACCGCCTGCTTGGCGTTCTTTGGCGTGAATTTCGGCGACCAGTCAGCATAGCGGGTAACATTCAGCACCGCAAGCGCATCGGAAATGTCCATCAGGGAAGACAGTTGGGCCGGAGACAGAGGCCTGAGCGTATCGATCAGCTCTGCCGAATGCTTGATGAAATCCGGCAGGGTATGCACCTCGGTGGTGGATGGCGTTTCATAGTCGAGCGACTTGGCGGGAGAAATAACTAACAGCATGAACAAGCAGTTTCTACAGGAAATGAATTGCCGAATGATACCGAATCGCATCGTGATCGACACGAACGTTTGCCTTGACCTGTTCGTTTTCCGGGATCCGCGCTGGCAGCCGCTGCGCACCGCGCTCGAAGAACGGCGCGTCGAGGCGGTGACACGCCACGATTGCCGCACCGAATGGCTACGCGTGCTGGAATATACGCATCTGCCGCTCGATGCGGATTCCCGCGCGGTAGCCACGCGCAACTTCGACGCGCTGATCACCCTGCTCGCCCCCGAACAGATGGAAGTCAAATCCGAGATCCGCCTGCCGGTCTGCAAGGACCCGGACGACCAGAAATTCCTGGAACTGGCGCGCGATACCGGCGCCCGGACGCTGCTTACCAAGGACAAGGCGCTGCTCAAGCTGGCCAAGCGCACCGCCAAGGCGGGCCTGTTCGAGATCGTCGTGCCGGAGAAATGGGCACTGCCGGCAGAGCCTGTATAAAATGCTTACTTTGCCTTGATGAACTATCGATCATGACCATGCCGACGCTCTCCTCCCCCGCCCCGGATCAGGCCATCCTCTCCCTGCAGTCCAGACTGCCGAACGTCGGCACCACGATTTTCACGGTCATGTCGGCCCTTGCCACGGAAAAGGGTGCCGTCAATCTCGGCCAGGGCTTTCCCGATTTCGACTGCGATCCCGCTCTCGTCGATGCCGTCACCTCGTCGATGAAGGAAGGCTTCAACCAGTATCCGCCGATGACGGGCGTGCCGGCGCTGCGGGAAGCGATCGCTGCAAAGGTCGAGACCCTGTACGGCCGGCGCTATGACCCGGCAACCGAGATCACCATCACGGCCGGCGCCACCCAGGCGCTGCTGACCGCCATCCTCTGCGCGGTCCATCCCGGCGACGAAGTGCTGGTCATCGAACCGGTCTACGACAGCTATGTGCCGTCCATCGAACTGGCGGGAGGCAAGCCGGTGTTCGTGCAGATGGAAGTCGGCCCCGGCGGCTACACCATCCCCTGGGCCAAGGTTGCCGCCGCCGTCACGCCGAAAACCCGGATGCTGATGATCAATTCGCCGCACAACCCAACCGGCTCGGTATTCAAGCCTTCCGACATGCAGGCCCTGGCCGACATCGTGCGCGGCACGAGTATCGTGATCGTGTCGGATGAAGTCTACGAGCACATGGTCTACGACGGCGCCCGTCATGAATCGGTCTGCCGCTATCCGGAACTGGCGGAGCGGTCCTTCGTGGTGTCGAGCTTCGGCAAGACCTATCACGTCACCGGCTGGAAGATCGGCTATGTCGCCGCTCCAGCGGCGCTGTCGGCGGAATTCCGCAAGGTGCACCAGTTCAATGTCTTCACCGTGAATACGCCGGTCCAGCATGGCCTGGCCCGCTACATGGCCGATCCCGCGCCCTACCTCGACCTGCCTGCGTTCTACCAGCGCAAGCGCGACCTGTTCAGAGACGGCCTGAAGGCAACCCGGTTCCGCCTGCTGCCGTCCGAAGGAACCTATTTCCAGTGCGTCGACTACTCTGCAATCTCGGACCTCCCGGAAGCCGAGTTCGCAAAGTGGCTGACTGCCGAGATCGGCGTCGCCGCCATTCCGGTGTCTGCGTTCTACAGCAAGCCGCGCGAATCGGGCATCGTGCGCTTCTGCTTCGCCAAGAAGGACGAGACGCTGCAGACCGCCCTGCAAAGGCTGGCAAAGCTGTAAGGATTGCCTTTTTCACAGCGCACTCTTTAGAATCGGGGGTGCGCTGCCGTTACTCCGTTAACGGAAAGGGAGCCGATCACCCGGGCCGCCACAGGCAGCCGGGGCAGCCAGGGCAACCGGGCGACGCACTCGCGCAGTTCAGAAACAGGTAAGGACGAACGCAGCAACAGCAACACGGAAAAATTATTAAAAGCAGCCGCCGGGAACAACAATCACAAAACCGGCAAGCCGGCCATGGCAATGGGAGGAGTAGATGGACCATCGAAGACTCAGCTTGTCAGATATCGCCATCGGCGAACCGCTGCCCTGGGATGTGTACGGCGAAGGCAACAAGCTGTTGCTGCGGCGCGGGCATGTTCTTCAGAGCGCCGGCCAACTCGAATCGCTGCTGCAGCGCGGACTTTTCGTCGACGCAGCCCTGCTCGACGGCGCGCAGAAGCGCAAGGATCTGCAAGCGCAGCAAGCCCGGCGCGAAACGCCTTCCGCCCTGCGCTTCATCAACCTTGCCGGCAAGCGTCTCGAGCGCCTGCTCTACAACCTGGCCAATGAAAGCGACGCCGCGGCCAAGGTCCTTGAGGTCGCCAAGGCTCTGAACTATGCGGTCGACATCAATGCCGATGTCGCGCTGGCCAGCGTACTCCTCAATCAGCAGGAAGGAAGCTATGCGGTACGCCACAGCGTCGATACCGCCATCGTCGCCCTGCTGATCGCCAGGTCGTTGCGCAAACCACCCGAGGAAATCCAGTTCATCATGGCGGCCGCGCTGACGATGAATATCGGCATGCTGCGACAGCACGATCTGCTGCGCAACAAGCAGACGCCCCTGACGGAACCGGAGCAGCAATTCATCAGGTCGCATGCGCAGAGCAGCGTCGCCCTGCTTGAACAGGCCGGCATCACCCAGAGGGAATGGCTGGATTACGTCGCGCTCCATCATGAAAACGATGACGGCAGCGGCTACCCTTCCGGCAAGACGCTGGCCGACATTCCGCAGAATGCCAAGATCGTTTCACTGGCGGACCGCTACTGCGCCTGCGTCACGCAGCGCGCCTACCGCAAGACGCTGCTGCCCAACGCCGCGCTGCGCGAAGTGCTGCTCCCCGGCGGCAAGCCGGGCGACGCAATGCTGGCCGCTTACTTCATCAAGGAGATCGGCACCTATCCGCCGGGCTGCTTCGTGCGGCTGCAGAATGGGGAAATCGGTGTCGTAACCCGGCGCACCAAGGAGGCTTCGGCTCCCGTGGTCCATGCCTTCATCGGTCCGCGCGGCGCCCCGCTGTCGTTTCCGATACAGCGGGATACCACCAAGGAGCTGTATGCGATACGCGAACTGCTGGCGCCGCAGCAGGCCACGCTTCGCTTTAGCATGCAGCAGCTCTGGGGCGACGAAGCGGCGCTGTAGCTTCGTCACCGCAACATGCATGTCGTCTGTCAACGCTTGTTGCGCGCTGCCATCTCTTCCTGGTTGATCTTGCGATCGGCATTGACGCGCTGCGCCGCCGGCCTTTCGCCCAGCATCTTCACATAGTCGCGCACCGGCAGGCCTGCCAGCGCGTCTTCGCCGTAGATGATCTTCGATGCCATGCTGACGAGCGGCAGGTGCACCATGCCCGCGCAGTCGGCCATCGTGAATTCAGAGCCGGCGAGGTAGGGCGAAAACTTGGCGAGCTTCGAGAAGCCTTCGACATTGCGCTTCAGCAGCTTCTGCACCCGCTCCTTGGTTTCATCGCTGACCTTGCCGCCGAAGAATGCCTCTGCATACAGTTCGCGCACTACCAGCTCCAGGTGCAGTTCGGTGAAGGTGATGAGTTCCCTCACCTTGGCTGCGGCGAACGGATCTGCAGGTATCAGGGGCTTCTGCGGATAGGCGCTTTCGAGATAGTCGAGAATGACCTGGGATTCGCAAAGACGGCCATGATCGGTCTCGACAAAAGGCACCTTGCCGAGCGGAGAGCGTTCAAGCAGTTCCGGCGTGCGGTCGAGCCACACCAGCTCTTCTTCGAATTCGACGCCCTTCTCCAGCAGCGCGAATTTCACTTTGTTGTAGTAGTTGCTTGCGGCAAATCCACATAGCTTCAGCATGCTCGTCTCCATGGTTTGTTGTTTTGCGAGCGGCAAGCTTACCGCAGAACAGCTTGGCTCTGCCAGTCATCATCTCCGCACCGCTTTCACCGGATTGCGGCATTTCGGCAATAATAGCGAAGCCGCTACATCGCCCCGCTCCATGTCGATCATGCATTCAATGACGGGCGGGCCCGCAACCAACCGATAATTTGCTGCCATGTCTGCCGAACTTCGAGCCTCGCGCCAGGACGCGACGCTGATCCTGACCATTTCCAATCCCGGCGCCAGAAACGCGCTGCATCCCGACATGTATGCGGCCGCCATCGAGACCCTGACCACGGCCGAGCGCGACGACTCCGTGCGCGCCGTCGTTCTGACGGGCGCGGACGGTTTCTTCTGCTCCGGCGGCAATCTCAAGCGGCTGCAGGAAAACCGCAGCAAGGACCGTTCCGTGCAGGCCGATTCCATCGACAACCTGCATGGCTGGATACAGGCGATCCGTGATTGCCCGAAGCCGGTGATCGCCGCGGTGGACGGCATGGGCGCAGGCGCCGGCTTCTCACTCGCGCTGGCCTGCGACCTGATCGTTGCCGGCGCCTCGGCCAAATTCACCATGGCCTATGTGAAGGTGGGCCTGACGCCGGACGGCGGGGGCAGTTGGTTCCTGTCGCAGGCCCTGCCGCGCCAGCTTGCGTTCGAGATCATTGCCGAAGGCAAGGCGGTCGGAGCCGACCGCCTGCATCAGCTCGGCGTGGTGAACCGCCTCGTCGCCGATGGCACCGCGCTCGATGCCGCGCTGGCGTGGGCCGATGAACTGGCCCAACTGTCTCCGAATTCTGTGGAACGCATCAAGTCCCTGACCTTGGAAGCCGCCGGTAACAGCCTGGCGCAGCACTTCGAATCGGAGAAGCGGCATTTCGTCGAAAGCCTGCATCACCGCGATGCGCACGAGGGCATCACCGCCTTCTTCGAGAAGCGCAAGCCCAACTACAAATAAAAAACGACGGTGAGGAAAACCATGAGCGAACAACGGCGCCGCCGCATCTACCTGATGCGCCATGGCAATGTCACCTACTTCGACAGCCAGGGCAAACCCTTTCTGCCCGAGCAAGTTCCTCTGAATGAACTCGGCCAGGCGCAGGCAACGGCGGCAGGCAAAATCTTCGCAGAGGAAAAACTGCATTTCGACCGCGTCATCGTTTCCGGCCTGCCGCGCACCGTCGAAACGGCGACCCGGGTGCTTGCGGAAACCGGCCAGCAGATCGCGCTGGAACATTGGCCCGAACTGGTGGAACTGCGCGGCGGGAAACTGTCGGCCATTCCGGACGAGAGCCTGCGCGAAGCCTTCGTCGGCGCATTCGACGGCGTCGTGCCGGAAGACAAGCGCTTTCTCGGCGGCGAATCGATCGGCGAACTGATGGACCGCGTGCATCCCTGCATCGACCGTCTGCGCGCCGACAAGACATGGGATACCATCCTGCTGGTACTGCATGGCGGAGTCAACCGCGCCATCCTCTCCTATGCATTGACCAACCAGCGGCTGTTCCTCGGCAATCTGGCCCAGACCGCCGGCTGCATCAATGCCATCGACGTCGGAGAGGCGCATGCCGACTGGGTGGTCCGCATCGTCAACTTCTCGGCGATTTCCAGCCTGCAGGGCGAATCGCGGCATACGACGATGGAAGTCCTGCTGGATCAATACCTGCAGTCGCGCAAGCGTCAGAATTGACGCCGCATCCCGTCTTCGACTCTCCGAAAACAGAAAAAATAGAATAGTACGATCGTACGCTTTTCGCTGTAGAATGTGGCGATAACGATTTCCAGCTGTTCGCAAAGGAGACAAGATGTTTGAAGAGTTCATGGGCACGCGTCCGGTATCGGAGCGTCAGAAGTTCGACATCGGCGCCATGCAGGAATACATGCGGCAGCATGTGGATGGCTTTTCCGGAGACCTCGCCGTCGAGCAGTTCAAGGGCGGCCAGTCCAATCCCACCTTCAAGCTCACCGCCGGCGGCAGGAGCTACGTGCTGCGCACCAAACCCGGTCCCGCCGCCAAGCTGCTCGCCTCCGCCCATGCGATCGACCGCGAATTCCGTGTCATGGATGCCCTGAACAAGGCGGGCTTTCCGGCGGCGAAGCAGTATGCGCTGTGCACCGATGAATCCGTGATCGGCCGCGCCTTCTACATCATGGATTTCGTCGACGGCCGGGTGCTGTGGGACCAGTCGCTGCCGGGCATGAGCAACGACGAGCGCGCCGCGATCTACGATGAAATGAACCGCGTCATCGCACAGCTGCACACCATCGACTATGCGGCCATCGGCCTGGCCGACTACGGCAAGCCGGGCAACTATTTCATGCGCCAGATCGACCGCTGGACCAAGCAGTACAAGGCGTCGGAGACGGAAAAGATCGAGGCCATGGACAGGCTGATCGAATGGCTGCCGAACAATATCCCTCCTGGCGACGACACCAGCATCGTGCATGGCGACTACCGCCTCGACAACATGATCTTCCATCCCACCGAGCCGCGCGTGCTTGCGGTGCTCGACTGGGAGCTGTCGACGCTCGGCCATCCGCTGGCCGACTTTTCCTATCACTGCATGAGCTGGCATATTCCGCAGGGCCAGTTCCGCGGCATTGCAGGCATCGATTACCTTTCCCTCGGCATACCGAGCGAAGAGGATTACATCGCCAGATATTGCGAGCGCACCGGCAAGACCATCAACCGCAGCGATTTCAATTTCTACCTTGCCTACAACATGTTCCGCCTCGCGGGCATCCTGCAGGGCATCATGAAGCGCTATGTCGACGGCACCGCGTCGAGCGAACAGGCGCTCAAGTCCGGCCAGGCGGCCAGGCCGATGGCGGAAATGGGCTGGGCTTACGCTTCCGGCCAGAAGTAACGAACATCCGACGAAGACACCGAGACACCACCGAGAGACCACCAAGGAGACGACATGGAATTCGAATATTCCGACCGCTGCAAGGAATTGCAGGAAAAGCTGCTCAAGTTCATGGATGAGCACATTTATCCAAGGGAAAAGGAATTTGACGAGGAAGTCGACCGCAACGGCCGCGAGAAGGGCAACCGCTGGATCCCGACGCAGCTGATCGAAGAACTCAAGCCGAAGGCCCGCGCCGCCGGCCTGTGGAACCTGTTCCTGCCGAAGTCCACCCGGGCTCCGGAAGGCCTGTCCAATCTCGATTACGCACCGCTGTGCGAAATCATGGGCCGCGTCTCCTGGGCGCCTGAGGTCTTCAACTGCGCCGCACCGGATACCGGCAACATGGAAACCATCGAGCGCTACGGCACCGAGGAACACAAGCGCCAGTGGCTCGAGCCGCTGCTGCGCGGCGAGATCCGCTCGGCATTCGCGATGACCGAACCGAACGTGGCCTCGTCGGACGCGACCAATGTCGAAACCCGCATCGAGCGCGACGGCGACGAATACGTGATCAACGGCCACAAGTGGTGGATTTCCGGCGCGGGCGATCCGCGCTGCAAGATCTTCATCCTGATGGGCAAGACCGATCCGAGCGCGCCGCGCCATTCGCAGCAGTCGATGATCCTGGTGCCGCGCGATACGCCCGGCGTGACCATCAAGCGTCCGCTGCCGGTGTTCGGCTATGACGATGCGCCGCACGGCCACTGCGAAATCCTGTTCGAGAACGTGCGCGTGCCGGCCTCCAACATCCTGCTCGGCGAAGGTCGCGGCTTCGAGATCGCCCAGGGCCGCCTCGGCCCGGGCCGCATCCACCACTGCATGCGCGCCATCGGCGTCGCGGAACGCGCGCTGGAATACATGTGCAAGCGCCTCAACCAGCGCGTCGCCTTCGGCAAGAAGGTGTCGGAGCAGAGCGTCTGGCATGAGCGCATCGCCGAGTCGCGCATCATGATCGACACCGCGCGCCTGCTGACGCTGAAGGCCGCCTACATGATGGACACCGTCGGCAACAAGCATGCAAAGGCGGAGATCGCGATGATCAAGGTGCTGGCGCCGAATGTCACGCAGAAGGTGCTCGACTGGGCGATCCAGGCGCACGGCGCCGGCGGCGTCTGCGACGACTTCCCGCTGGCAGGCCAGTGGGCGGGCAATCGCACGCTGCGCATCGCCGACGGCCCGGATGAGGTGCACCGCAATTCCATCGCCAAGCTGGAACTGGCCAAGCACATGGCCATTCCCGCGCGCGACCAGGAACTGCCGATCACCCGTTCCTGATCGCGTTCCGAAACGTCATGCCGCTTCGGCGGCATTGACACAGGGCTCCTGCAAGGACTGTCGAATCGCTGCATAATCGTGCTGCGTTTGACAGTCCAACAATAATTGCACAACTGCCGGAGCCCACATGATCGATGTTTATTCCACCGCCACGCCGAACGGACACAAGGTTCACATCATGCTGGAGGAATGCGGCCTTCCCTACCGCGTCCACCACATCAACATCAGCGAGGGCGACCAGTTCAAGCCCGAGTTTCTCGCCATCTCCCCCAACAACAAGATTCCCGCCATTGTCGATTCCGATGGTCCCGACGGCCAGCCGATGTCGCTGTTCGAGTCGGGCGCGATTCTGGTTTACCTCGCCAGCAAGACCGGCAAATTCCTCGGCAATACCGACCGCGAGAAATTCACCACGCTGCAGTGGCTGATGTTCCAGATGGGCGGCGTCGGTCCGATGCTCGGCCAGGCGCATCATTTCCGCATCTATGCGCCGGAGAAGGTCGAATACGCAGTCAACCGCTATACCAATGAAGCCAGGCGCCTGTACGGCGTGATCGACCGCCAGGTAGCCAAGACCACTTATCTCGCCGGCGACGAATACACCATCGCCGACATCGCCACCTTCCCTTGGCTGCGCTCTTGGAAGAACCAGGGTATCGATTGGGAGGAGTTTCCGAATGCGAAGCGCTGGTTCGATGAAATCAGCGAACGGCCGGCGGTCAAGCGCGGCGTCGAAGTGCTGGCCAGCCTGCGCAAGCCGATCTCGGATGACAAGTCGAAGGAAATCCTGTTCGGTGCGACCCAGTATCAGAAGCGCTGAGTGCGTCGGTAACTGCAAAGAAAAAGGGCTGCCGATGCAGCCCTTTTTTCGTTTCCGCCTCGAGTTACCAATAGCGGCGCGACACCGATTCCGCGACGCAGACCGGCTTGTCGCCGCCCTCGCGCTCTATCGTGACGGTCCACACATTCTGTACGCCGCCCGGAATCTCTTCGACTTCCTTGAGCACCATGCGACCGCGCACCCTGCTGCCGCTGGGCACCGGCGAGGGAAACCTCACCTTGTTGAGCCCGTAATTGACCCCCATTTTCGCCGTCGGAAAAGAGATCGCGCTTTCGGTAATCATCGGCAGCAGCGACAGCGTCAGGAAACCGTGCGCGATGGTCGTGCCGCCGAACGGCGACTCCTTGCGGCAGCGCTCCTCGTCGAGATGGATCCACTGATAATCGCCGGTCGCTTCGGCGAACTTGTTGATGCGCTCCTGCGAAATCTCGAACCAGTCCGTTACCGCGACTTCCTGGCCGAGCAGGCTCTTCAATTCCTCTACCGATGCAATCTCACGCATGCTGTCTCCGTTTATAGTTGTGTTGAAGCGGCCCTACTCTTGCATCTCCTACTGCGGCCGCCGGCCGTACATGCCCATGCCCTTCACCGTCGCTACCAGTTCGCCGTGCTGGTTTTTCGCCTGCCATTGCGTCATCACCACGCCGCGGTCCGGCTTGCTGGTCGACGGGCGTGCTTCGAGAATGGTGGTCGATACCGAGAGCGTATCGCCGGCGCGCACCGGCTTGAGCCAGCGGATTTCATCGACGCCCGGCGAACCCATGCTCGACGACTGGCGCAGGAAATGATCCACCATCATGCGCATCATCATGCTGCAGGTATGCCAGCCGCTGGCGATGATGCCGCCATAGATGGAATTGGCCGCGGCATCCTTGTCGACATGGAAGGGCTGGGGATCGAACTTGGAAGCGAAGTCGATGATTTCCTCTTCCGTCACCGTCCGCGTTCCCACTTCGATGGTCTTGCCGGTTTCAAAGTCTTCGAAATACCATTTCTTCAGTTCCGTCATCTCGATCCTCTTTATTGATTCGGCCCGAAAAATGGTTCATTTTTCGTGTCGCTGATCTCACCCTCTACCTCCGGGAGAGGGCCGGGGTGAGAGGATCCGGCTCAACCTATTTGCGGGCCGGATCTCTAGTCCTTCGGTCAGGCTGCGTTGCGGAAGCCCGGCTGCGATGCGAACCTTGCCAGGTGATGGTCGGTATCGCCCAGCGTCAGATCGATCATGGTCAGGCGCTTGAAGTGATGCGCAGCCGGCAGCTCATCGGTGACTCCCATGCCGCCGTGGAGCTGGATCGCCTGCTGTCCGACATACTTGAGCGCTTGTCCAACGCGCGCCTTCGCAGCAGAGACCACGCGGCGGCGCTCTTCCACGTCGCCAGATGATACCTTGACCGCGGCCAGGGTCGCCATCGAGCGTGCCTGTTCGGCCTGCATAAACATTTCCGCCATGCGATGCTGTAGTGCCTGGAATTTGCCGATCGGCACGCCGAACTGCTGGCGCGTCTTCAGGTATTCCAGCGTGGCGCCGTTCAAGGCATCCATCGCGCCGACGGCCTCGGCGCACAAGAGCGTTGCGCCATAGTCGGCCGCTGCCTCGAGGATGTCCCAGCCGGCGCCCGCGCCACCGACCAATGCGCCTGCCGGCACGCGCACATTGTCGAAGCGGATGTCGGCAGCGCGCAGGCCATCGATGGTGCGATAGTCGCGGCGCGTCACGCCGGCCGCATCGGCGGGCACGACGAACAGGGAAATGCCGCTCGTGTCGCGCTGCGCGCCGCCCGAACGTGCGGAGACGATCAGCTTGCCGGCCTGGCCGCCGTGAATCACGACGGTCTTGGTGCCGTTGATTACATAGCCGTCGCCTTCGGCCTTGGCTGTTGTCGCAATGTCGAACAGGTCATGCCGCGCCTGCTTCTCGCCGAGCGCCGCCGCGAGCTTCAGTTCGCCGGAAGCGATCTGCTCCAGCAGCGCTTCCTGGCCGCCTGCCAGCTTGAGGAACTGCGCGCCCAGCACGGTGGCGAAGTACGGCTCCACCACGATGCCGCGGCCCAGCTCCTGCATCACGACCAGCATGTCGACTGCCGAACCGTTGAAGCCGCCCTGCTCTTCGGGTACCGGCAATGCGGTCATGCCGAGTTCGACCAGCGTGCCCCATGCCTGGTCGGACACGCCCTGCTCCGAATGAACGATCTTCTTGCGGTGCTCGAAGGTGTAATCCTTGTCGATGAAGCGGCGCAGTGCATCCTTGAATTGTTGCTGCTCTGGTGTGTAGTTGAAGTCCATGTCCGCCTCACAGTCCCAGGATCATCTGGGAGATGATGTTCTTCTGAATTTCGTTGGAGCCGCCGTAGATCGATGTCTTGCGGAAGTTGAAGTAGTACGGTGCGAGCGGCGCCGCATCATTGTCTTCCGTGACTGCCTGCTCCTGCTCGCCTTCGAGATAGGCCGGATCGAAAGGCATGGCATAGGGGCCGACCGCTTCCACCATCAGTTCGGTGAGCGTCTGCTGGATCTCGGTGCCCTTCACCTTGAGCATCGACGCCTCGGGTCCGGGACCGCGCTTCGAGCTTTCCTGCGACAGCACGCGCAGCACCGTCATCTCCAGCGCCATGATTTCGATCTCCAGGCTGGCGACCTTCGCCGAGAACACCGGATCGTCGAGCAGCGGCTTGCCGTTTTTCATCTGCTTGTCGGCGAGGCGCTTGAGGAACAGCAGTTCGCGCTTGGCGCGGCCGACGGCGGCTATGTTGGTGCGCTCATGGCCGAGCAGGTACTTGGCGTAGGTCCAGCCCTTGTTTTCTTCGCCGATCAGGTTCTCGACCGGTACTTTCACGTTGTCGAAGAAGACTTCGTTCACCTCATGCTCTTCATCCAGCATGATGATGGGACGCACGGTGATGCCCGGCGTCTTCATGTCGATCAGCAGGAAGGAAATGCCCTCCTGCTTGCGTGCCGCCGGGTCGGTGCGCACCAGGCAGAAGATCATGTCGGCATGCTGGGCCAGCGTGGTCCAGGTCTTCTGGCCGTTCACGATGTAATGGTCGCCCTGGCGTTCAGCACGAGTCTTGAGCGATGCGAGGTCGGAGCCGGAACCGGGCTCGGAATAGCCCTGGCACCACCAGTCGTCGCAATTCAGGATGCGGGGCAGATAGTAATTTTTCTGGGCTTCATTGCCGAAGGCCATAATCACCGGCGCCACCATGTTGACGCCAAACGGCAGGATGGCCGGTGTTCCGGCGGCGGCGCACTCTTCTTCCCAGATATGGCGCTGAACCGGCGTCCAGCCTGTGCCCCCGTACTGGACGGGCCAGCCGGTGCCGACCCAGCCCTGCTTGGCGACGATCTTGTGCCAGCGGACGAAGTCTTCTCTCGATAGGCGTTTGTGGTTGAGAACTTTTTGCTGCAGGTCTTTTGGCAGGTTCGCGTCGAGGAAGGCGCGAACGGTATCGCGGAAAGCCAAATCTTCCGCCGTGTAGTTCAAATCCATGCTGTCTCCTTGTAAGCCCGGCTAAATAGCACGACCGTTCTAAAACGATTATACAGGTGTTTTTTTCTGCATGTCCAAATAATATGGAACCCGATTCTGCAGAACAGAGAGGAAAAACAAGGAGGCATGAAAAAAGCACGTCGAGCGTGCTTTCTTGAGGGCTGTCGTGCTTGTGGGCCTGCGCAGGGGATGCCTGGGCCGAAGCAGGAAGAATTATTGAAGCGGCTGCTTCAGCGCCGCCGGGATCGGCAGGGACACGACTTCAATGCCCTCGTCCGCAAGCGCTTCGCATTCGGCCGGCGAGGCAACGCCGCGTATGGCCCGCTCGGGCGCCTCCTGGTAATGAATGCGACGCGCTTCCTCGACGAAGCGTTCACCGACATCTTCGGTATTGGCCACCACCTTGCGCAGGATATCCATCATTGCAGCTTGAGCCTGAGCTTGAGCCTGAGCTTGCGCCCTCGCCAGCGCAGCGCCGTTGTCTTCCGGCTTGCTCGCCGCCGAAGAGAGATTGAGCCGCGGAGCGGACGGCATCCTGGACACATCCGCGCTCTCGCAGAACGGACATTCGATCCGGCGCTCATCCGACTGCGTCAGGAAGTCCTGTTCCGAGGAGAACCATCCTTCGAAACGATGACCCGCTGCGCAACTGAGGTTATAGACTTTCATGGTAAGGCATGAAATGGTATGAAACGGTCGGTCTAACCACGGCGTCATTGTCCAGACGCCCGGCCCGACAAGAAGCGGCGCTCAGCAAGCTCCGACGAGGCGGCTATTGTACCGCCTCCGTTTCAATTCGTTCCACGCCGACCGATTGGCTTCAGTCATGACGTGCCTGAATTACATTCGAGCTAGTCCTTGAATTCGAACTGCTGCTGCGTCGGCAGTACCGGTTTCGCGCGGCGGCGCGCTGTTTGTGTTTCGAAGCCGCCCGTCAGCTTTCTGACGCTGTCCTTGATTTCCATGACTTGTTCAGCCTTTGCCATGCGCACGAGGCTACGCAAGCTCTCACGGTAAACGTGGCGTTCCCGTACATCGGCGTTGTCTCCCAAGGTTGCCGTGACCAGAGTCTCGATCACTGCGTCGGTCTCAAGCTTTTTCTTCATGGCTTTGCACTTGCTGGTTAAAAGGACACAAAGGACAGAACCAACCGCTTTTGAAACTACAGCGTCGCAATTGTGCTTTTATTTCCCAAGTGAATGATTGAGCAATATCAATCGTTGATCTTTATGGAAACATTTCCAAGGAACTAATTTTCATAAAAAATGCCCGCATGGCCGGTCCGGCGATGCGGGCAAAATTTTTGGGAGGTGTTGGGGCCCGACGTCACGTCATCCCAGGGATCGGTCTCATCACGCCGGTGTGGCAGTACGCCATTTCGGCAGAAACGGCTACCTCTTACGAAACGAGTTTCCTGGCCTGTTCGTCGGCATGATAAGAAGATCGCACCATCGGGCCGGAGGCCACATGCGAAAACCCCATGCCTTCGCCAAGACGGCGCAGCTCGTCGAACTCGGCGGGCGTCACGTAGCGCTGCACCGGCAGGTGGTGTGCGCTCGGCTGGAGATACTGCCCCAGCGTCAACATCTGGACATCATGGGCACGCATGTCGCGCATGACCTGCTCGACTTCTTCCAGCGTTTCACCCAGGCCGAGCATCAGTCCCGACTTGGTGGGAACCTGCGGCTGCATTGCACGGAAACGCTGCAGCAGCTGCAGCGAACCGAGATAGTCGGCGCCGGGCCGGGCCTGCTTGTAAAGGCGCGGAATGGTTTCCAGGTTGTGGTTGAAGACGTCGGGCGGCTCGGCGCTCAGAACCTCCAGAGCCACGTCCACTCGGCCGCGGAAATCCGGCACTAGCACCTCGACGGCAATGCCGGGACTCTGCTCACGCGTCGCCGAAATGCATGCCGCAAAGTGCGCGGCGCCGCCGTCGCGCAGGTCGTCGCGGTCCACCGACGTGATGACCACATAGTTCAGGCCCATGTCGCGAATCGTGCGCGCCAGATTGGCCGGCTCTTCCGGGTCGAGCGGATTGGGCCGGCCATGACCCACGTCGCAGAACGGGCAGCGGCGGGTGCAGATGTCGCCCATGATCATGAAGGTCGCCGTGCCCGACTTGAAGCACTCGCCCAGATTGGGGCAATTGGCCTCTTCGCAGACGGTATGCAACTTGTTCTCGCGCAGGATGGCCTTGAGGCGCTTGACTTCCTGGGTGCCGGTGAATTCCGCCCGTATCCATTTCGGCTTGCGCAGCATCTGCGCCGGTTCGGTCGGCGCGATCTTGATCGGTATGCGCGCCATTTTCTCCGCGCCCCGCAGCTTCTCGCCTGCCACGACCGGCCGCACTGCCGGCTTGTCCTGAGTCTTGATGTCGCTCATCGTTTTCTCAGCCCCGGTAGTAGCGCTGCGGGGTGAACGGCGTCTTCGCCACTTCGACAGGCACCGGCTTGCCGCGCACGATGGCCTGCAATGCGGTTCCGATCCTGGCGGCATCGGTTTCGACATAGCCCATGGCGACTGGTGCGCTGACCGTCGGGCCGAAGCTGCCGCTGGTGACCTTGCCGATGCTCCGGCCCGAGGCATCGACCAGTTCGGCACCTTCTCTCACCGGCATGCGGTCCTTGACCAGCAGGCCGACGCGCTTGCGCGTTGCGCCTTCGGCCAACTGGTGCAGGACGACGTCAGCGCCGAGATAGCCGCCGGCACGGGCGCCATCGGCACGCCGCGACTTCGACAGGGCCCAGGCGAGGCTGGCCTCGACCGGCGTCGTGTTCTCGTCCATGTCATGACCGTAGAGGCAGAGACCGGCCTCGAGCCGCAATGAGTCACGCGCCCCGAGCCCGATGGGCGCCACCTCCGGCTGTGCCAACAGCAGGCGAGCCAGTTCTTCCGCCTTGTGGTTGGGCACCGAAATTTCGTAGCCGTCTTCGCCGGTGTAACCCGACCGGCTGATGAAGCACTCGGTGCCCGCCAGGTTGACCTTTCCGGTCTTCATGAACACCATGGATGCGGTCTCGGGCGCCAGCCTTGCCATCACCGCTGCGGCCGCAGGTCCCTGCAGGGCCAGCAATGCGCGGTCGTCCAGCGCCTCGATGGTGCAGCGGCCGCCGAGATGCTTTTGCATGTGCGCCAGATCCTGCTGCTTGCAGGCAGCATTGACGACGACGAACAGATGATCGCCGCCGTTGGATACCATCAGGTCGTCAAGAATGCCGCCGCGCTCGTTGGTGAACATCGCGTAGCGCTGCATGCCGACCGGCAGGTCGATGATATCGACCGGCACCAGGGTTTCGAGCGCGGCGGCCGCGTCCGGCCCGGTCAGCCTGACCTGCCCCATGTGCGACACGTCGAACAGACCGGCCTGGGTACGGGTGTGCGTATGCTCCTTCAGGACGCCGGTCGGATACTGCACCGGCATCTCGTATCCCGCGAAAGGCACCATCCTGGCGCCGAGTTCCAGATGCAGGTCATACAGCGGCGTGCGCGCCAATGCTTCGGTTTTGGTATCCATTGTTCGTGTTCCTCAAGTTTTTCGTTATTGAATGCGGTTGCGCATGCGCTTCATCAGCATTCGATGACATTGACTGCAAGGCCGCCGCGCGCGGTTTCCTTGTATTTGATCTTCATGTCGGCACCCGTCTCCCGCATGGTCTTGATGACCTTGTCGAGGGAAACGAAGTGATGGCCGTCGCCGCGCAGCGCCATGCGCGCCGCATTGATGGCCTTGATGGAGCCCATCGCATTGCGCTCGATGCACGGCACCTGGACCAGCCCGCCTATAGGATCGCAGGTCAGGCCGAGGTTGTGCTCCATGCCGATTTCGGCAGCGTTTTCCACCTGCGCGGGCGATCCGCCCATGACTTCGGCCAGCGCCCCGGCAGCCATCGAGCAGGCCACGCCAACCTCCCCCTGGCAGCCGACCTCGGCGCCGGAAATCGAGGCATTTTCCTTGTACAGGATGCCGATGGCCGCTGCCGTCAGCAGGAAGCGGACGACGCCTTCGTCATTCGCGCCCGGTATGAAGCGATGGTAATAGTGCAGCACCGCCGGCACGATCCCTGCCGCGCCGTTGGTGGGCGCGGTGACGACACGGCCGCCGCCGGCATTTTCTTCGTTGACCGCCAGCGCATACAGATTCACCCAGTCGAGTGTGGTCAGCGGATCGCGCAGATTGGCTTCCGGCTGGCTCGACAGCTTGCGGAACAGCTCTGCGGCGCGGCGCTGCACATGCAAACCGCCGGGCAGTATGCCCTCCCGCTCGCAGCCCCGCTTGACGCAATCCTGCATGACCTGCCAGATGCGCAGCAGTCCCTGCCGGGTCTCGGCTTCCGGCCTCCACGCGCTTTCATTGGTCAGCATCAGCTGGCTGATGGACATGCCATGCGTGCGGCACAGCGACAACAGTTCATCCGCGCTGCGGAAGGGATATTTGAGAACGGTGGTATCCGGCACGATCCTGTCCGCGCCCAATGCCTCCTCATTGACGACAAAGCCGCCGCCGACCGAATAATAAGTCTTGGAAGCCAGTACCTGCCCTGCCCTGTCGAAGGCGGTGAAGCGCATGCCGTTGGGATGATGCGGCAGCGATTCGCGCCGATACATCAGCAGGTGTTCTCGCTCGAGGAAAGGGATTTCCTTCTCGCCGAGCAGGCGGATGCGCTTCGCAGCGCGGATCGCGGCCAGCCGCTCGGGAATGCTGTCCGTATCGACAAGATCCGGCGCCTCGCCTTCCAATCCCAGCATGACCGCCTTGTCGCTGCCATGCCCCTTGCCCGTCGCCCCGAGCGAACCATACAGCTCCGCCTTGATGGATTCGGTCGACGCGAACGCTCCCGAAGCCTTCAAACCCGTGACGAACTCCAGGGCGGCCCGCATCGGTCCCACCGTATGAGAACTCGATGGTCCGATGCCTATCTTGAACAACTCGAATGCGCTGATGGCCATGTCATTGCCTGCAAGTGGGTTGCCCCGGTTGAGCCGCGAATCGGATCTGCAGCCGCGGCTAGATCGGCTTGTTCCGCTTATTCGTAATCGGACATCGGCGGGCAGGCGCAAACCAGGTTGCGATCGCCGTACACGTTGTCGATACGGCCGACCGGCGGCCAGTACTTGCCGCTGCGCAGCGATGCCACCGGGAATGCAGCCTGTTCACGCGTATAGCTGCGATTCCATTCGCCGACGAGGTCCATCGCCGTATGCGGCGCATGCCGCAGCACGCTGTCATCGGCGGTGGTGCTGCCGTTTTCGATCGCGCGGATCTCTTCGCGGATGGCGATCATCGCATCGCAGAAGCGGTCGAGCTCTTCCTTCCCTTCGCTCTCGGTCGGCTCGATCATCAGCGTGCCGGGCACCGGAAAGGACATGGTCGGCGCGTGGAAGCCGAAGTCCATCAGGCGCTTGGCCACGTCGTCAACCGTGATGCCGGTATCCTTCAACGGACGCAGATCGACGATGCATTCATGCGCCACGATGCCGTTCTCGCCCGCATAGAGAATCGGATAGTGCGGCGCAAGCCGCTTGGCGATGTAGTTGGCATTCAGGATCGCTACCTGGCTGGCCTGCTTCAGGCCCTGGCGGCCCATCAGCTTGATGTAGGTCCAGCTGATCGGCAGGATACTCGCGCTGCCCCAAGGCGCCGCGCAGACCGGCGCCGCCTCGTTGTCGAGCATGCGATGGCCCGGCAGGAAAGGCGCCAGATGCGACTTGACGCCGATCGGCCCCACGCCCGGTCCGCCGCCGCCGTGCGGAATGCAGAATGTCTTGTGCAAATTCAGGTGCGACACGTCGCCGCCGAACTTGCCCGGCGCGCAGAGGCCGACCATCGCATTCATGTTGGCGCCGTCGATGTACACCTGGCCGCCGTGCTCATGCACGATCTCGCAGATCTCGCGCACCGCCGCCTCGAACACGCCGTGCGTGGACGGATAGGTGATCATGATTGCGGCGAGATCAGCCGCATGCTTTTCTGCCTTGGTTTTCAGGTCGGCCACGTCGACATTGCCTCGCTCGTCGCACTGCACCACCACCACCTGCATGCCGGCCATGTGGGCGGTCGCAGGATTGGTGCCGTGAGCGGAGCTCGGAATCAGGCAGACGTTGCGGTGCCCTTCTCCGCGGCTCTTGTGATAGGCGCGGATCGCCAGCAGGCCGGCGTACTCGCCCTGCGAACCGGCATTCGGCTGCAGCGACACTGCATCGTAGCCGGTGCAGGCCACGAGCATGTCCTCGAGTTCGCGGATCATCGCCTGATAACCCTGTGCCTGGTCGAGCGGCGCGAAAGGATGAATGCTGCCGAACTCCTTCCAGGTGACCGGAATCATTTCGGTGGTCGCATTAAGCTTCATCGTGCAGGAGCCCAGCGGAATCATGGTGCGGTCGAGCGCCAGGTCCTTGTCGCTCAGGCTGCGCAGATAGCGCAGCATCTGGGTTTCCGAATGATGCGTATTGAAGACCGGATGGGTCAGGTATTCGCTGGTGCGGTGCAGTGCCGAAGGAATTCGATCAGCGGCTTTTGCATCGCATGCCGCGAAGGAAGGAATCGCCTTGCCTTCGCCTGCAAAAACTTCCCACAGTGTCTCGACATCCGAGCGCGTGGTTGTTTCGTCGAAGGAAAGGCCGAGCGTGGCGTCGTCGATCTCGCGCAGGTTGATCGAACGCGCCCGCGCCGCTTCGTGAATGGCGCGCGTACGGTCGCCGGTGCGCACGGTGACGGTATCGAAGAATGCAGCCGTGGCGACCTGATAGTCCAACTCGCCCAAGCCTTGCGCGAATGCGGAGGTCAGGCGATGTACGCGCTGTGCAATGGTCTTGAGCGCCTTAGGGCCGTGATAGGCCGCGTACATGCCCGCGATATTCGCAAGCAGTACCTGGGCGGTACAGACGTTGCTGGTGGCCTTCTCCCGGCGGATGTGCTGTTCGCGTGTCTGCAGTGCCAGGCGATAGGCCTTGTTGCCATGGCTGTCGATGGATACGCCGACGACGCGGCCCGGCATCAGGCGCTTGTTGGCATCGCGCGTGGCGAAGTAAGCGGCATGCGGACCGCCGTAGCCCAGCGGAACGCCGAAACGCTGCGCCGAACCGACGGCGACGTCAGCGCCGAACTCGCCCGGCGGCTTCAGCAGCGTCAGTGCCAGCAGGTCGGCCGCTACGACCACGAGCGCCTGCTTCGCATGCGCCTTCGCGACCGTATCCGCATAGTCATGGACGTCGCCGTCCACGGCCGGATACTGCAGCAGCACGCCGAAGCAGTCGCACTGCTCCAGATCGGTGCGATGGTCACCGACCACCACTTCAACCCCGATGGGTTCGGCACGCGTGCGGACCACGTCGATGGTCTGCGGCAGGCACTCTTTGGATACGAAGAAGGTCTTGCTCTTGCTCTTGGAAGTGCGCTGGCAGAAGGTCATCGCCTCGGCTGCGGCGGTCGCCTCATCGAGCAGGGATGCATTGGCGATTTCCAGTCCGGTCAGATCGCAGATCATGGTCTGGAAGTTGAGCAGCGCTTCGAGCCTGCCTTGGGAAATCTCGGGCTGATAAGGTGTGTAGGCGGTGTACCACGCCGGGTTTTCCAGCAGGTTGCGCAGGATGACCGTCGGCGTATGGGTGTTGTAGTAGCCCATGCCGATGAAGGACTTGAACACCTTGTTCTGCGAGGCGATGCGGCGCAGGGCATCCAGCACTTCCGGCTCGCTCTGCGCGTTTTCCAGCGCCAGCGGCTGGTGTGACAAGATCGCTTCCGGGACGACCTTGCCGATGAAGGCATCCATCGAGTCGAAGCCGAGTTCGGCTAGCATGGTCTGTTGATCCGCATCCGACGGACCGATATGCCGTTCTATGAAATCCGCGTGCTGCTCCAACTGCTCAAACGCGACCCGATTCTCAGCCATGCTAACCTCTATCACAATGAATTGAATGCCTTGCCTAATGCCCATGCGGCGCCGTCGATTGCCGGCGGCGCCCGTTACCGCTTATCGACCGCCAGCCGTTCAGCCCAGCGATTCGATGTATGTCTTGTAGCCCGCCTCGTCCATCAAGGCATTGATTTCGTCGAGCGATGCAGGCTGAAATTTGAAGAACCATCCGTCGCCCATTGCATCTTCATTGACCTTGCCCGGCTCGTCCCCGAGGGCGGCGTTCACTTCGATGACAGTGCCGCTCGCCGGCATGAGGATCTCGCCCGCAGTCTTCACGGATTCAATCACCGCAGCCTCGTCGCCTTTTGCGTATTCCTTGCCGGCTTCGGGAAGCTGCACATAGACCAGATCACCCAGATGATCCTGGGCATAGTCCGTGATGCCCACAGTGACCTGCCCGTTATCTTCGATACGCAGCCATTCATGCTCCTGGGTGTACACGGTCTTGCTCATCAGCTTTCTCCTGAAAATATTGGATAAAAATGCTTGGCGAAATGCCTAATTGGAATGCGCAGATTGTAGAGGCTTCCAAGTTTTCATAGTACTCAAAACAGCATGCAAAACATTCAAATAACGAAAAGCCTTTTCGAAATTTTTATTTTTATAAAAATTCCTCGCAAAATGTTTTTATTCGAAACACTTCGAGCTGCACCTGAAAAGACGGCAGATTGCTGGCAAGGAAGACAACGCGAATTACGCCCTTCAAATCCACCATTGATCAAGAGTTTCCGGCTGACCTTACGTTCCGCTCGCATGGGAGCAGACACGACGTGAAACCGCAAGCAGCGGGAGAACAGCAGTTGAGGAATGATTGCCAAGCCTTGATGACAGGGAAAGCAAGGGAGCAATGAGGAAAGGCTTTGCGGCGGAGCCGGGAGATAAACTGCGGTTTGGTGCCGAGACCGGAATCGAACCGGTACGCCCCCTCTCGGGTAAGCGGCGGATTTTAAGTCCGCTGTTTTTTTTGTCCTGAGACAACCGGGAACGTCCTCGGATATCACAAATTTCCCTTTTAATTCAATAGGTTATAGAATTGTCTTGTCCAAGAGAATCTTGGAAAAACTTCGGTTGTGCTGCAATGAACTCCCACCACAACTACCACCAATTTTCTGCACAGGAGCATTCCAATGGCTATCGAGGCGCGTTCCAGGAGAGGTCCCATCGCGCTGAGCGAAGAACGGCTTCGCGAGGCCAAACCTGAGGCAAAGCGTTATGAACTCACCGATGCTCCCAAACGCGGCGAAGGGGCGCTGCTCGTCCGCGTTGAGCCCTCTGGAAGAAAAGACTTCTACTTCCGCTATTTTGTCAAGGGGAAAGCCTTTTTCATCAAGATCGGGCGCTTCCGTGAAAAGAAAAACGACGGCGGGTTAACCTTGGAAGATGCCCGCAAAAAGGCTGCCACCCACACCGCAATCCTGCGCGAACACGGCGATCCGAAGCTGAAAGCGCTGGAACAGGAACGTGCGAATGAACAACAACGACGGGAACTCGAGTTTCAAAAGAAACAAGGCACGCTTAACCAGTTGATCGACGCCTACATTCGCAGTCTGAAAAGCAAAGGCAAGCCAGAAGCGGCGCATGATACAGAGATTACCCTGGCACTTCACGTAACCGAGGCTCACCCAAAGATCGCCACTGCCAAGGCAAAAGACGTAGCTCCCGACGACATTACAACCATCCTGGCTACCATGCTTGGCAACGGCATCACGAGGCGCGCTAACATTGTCCGCGCGATGCTGCATGCCGCCTTCGCGTATGGCGCCAAATGCGAACTCAATCCGTTGCACGTTGCCGCCGACGGTGTAGCTTTCGGCATTCAGTCCAATCCAGTAGCGCTGGTACCGTTACAGGATCAATTCGATAGGGTAGGAAAAAGGGTGCTTACTGATGAAGAATTAGGCGCGCTGTGGAACGGGGTACAGGACCGCCCGTCTCACCTGCGTGCAGCCCTTCGTCTTGCGATTCTTTTCGGCGGCCAGCGCATTACCCAGCTCACGCGCGCGAAATGGCACGACTATGACCGTACAAAGCACGTTTTAACCCTGATCGATTCGAAAGGCCGTGGTCCCGAACGTACCCACTTATTGCCCATAAGTGAATGGGCGAGATCGATCCTAACCGACATCAAGGAAGGTGACGGCGACAACTATATCTTTGCCACGCGTCGGCATACGCGCGTAACCGTTGAGCAACTATCCGCCATCGTCAGGGAATTTGTTAAAAAGAACGGGATTGCCCATTACCGTCTGGGCGACTTGCGTCGCACCGCTGAAACGCGAATTGCCAGCCTGGGAGTGAAAAAGGACATCCGGGCACAACTGCTATCCCATGGCAGGACCGGTGTGCAAGATACCCATTATGATCAGTGGGAATACCTGCCCGAGAAAGTCGATGCCCTCGCAAAGTGGGAAGCCTATTTGAAAGCTGTCTTGGATCGACCCGCCTGACGTTGCCCCTCAGCTCGAGTACTAGGCTGGCACCAGGACCGGGGCTCGCCATCGCGGCCAGCCCCTCCTTTCAAGGCTGTTGCGTGGACCGATGAAAGCACCCTCGGTCCCCCCTACGCTGCGCCTGTGGACTATCTTCTCGAATCGTCTGTGTGATGGCATGGCGCCGGGATACGGCCATCTAAAAACCCGACGATCTTGCGTTCGCACGACGAAAGCACTTATTCCTCTATCCCCGCCAGAACCCGGTGTCCGTTGAGTGAGCCGGCCACCAGCCGCATTACCATCCGACGTCACCAGCCATACATGTAAGACATCGTTTCTGATCGTCGACAGTATTTCCCGGAGCTGTGGATTGGCCTTGCATGCCGACGGCGCGCTGGGTGGCGCGACCGGAGGTTGATTGAGGAAACTGTGGTTACCTGAATGAGTACCGGACCAGTACTCGGTACCGTACTTCACAACAGTACAGTACTCAGTGGCGGTACTGTACTTCGCGCCATGGATTGCATCATGTTGGGAAGACACCGGCCGCTGTGCGCCACTTCACTTCAGCACATCCATAGGGCGATTGACTGCCCGTGTCGTCGAACTGGCGGGAGCTTTTTTCAATGTCACGCAGTAGAGCCTGACTCGCCAGCAGCCAGACTGTCACAGTTATCAACAAAGGCCGCGTGGTTAGCGTCTTTCCGCGCCCTCACGCCTCTCTGAATTTAGCACCCGACCGCCCCTGAAAAGTCTAGAGGTAGCCTAGACAAAGATCCAGAGGTCCTCGCCGACGCGATTCCGGTCGCGCGTCAGGAATGGTGACGGATGTGTGCGTGGCTTACGCAAAAGAACGCGCAGGTGCCGGTTTTTCGCCCGAACAGGCACGGGCTAAGGCTAAGACCCATTGTCAATTTAAGCACGGGAAAAGCGGAAAGCGACTGTCGCTACCATTCTGCGCCAGTAACAGAAAGCGCGGCTGATCCATGAAGCGCTGGGCAATGGCACGTAACGCTACCCATGAAAGAGTTCGCTGCTCCAGTGCTCAGCTTCGTCGCCGGAGCGCTTGCGGGCATGCCTAACCAGAGTCAGAGGAGCGGCGCAATTCCATGCCTGCCTTGCGTGCCGACGTTTACTCATTGGGACGCCAGTAACTGTTGCGGTTTTGGTCCTATAAGAATTACTAGTAATTCGCCAAAAACCGGCAATTCTTGCATAACTGCCAATGTTTCGGCCCGAATTGCTGCTTCCGGCGCGGTTCGGTATGCAATGATTTGTCCATGTCTGCTGCCTGCGCACCGGTACGAATAAGGCGACGGGAACATGGGTAATTATGCCATGTAGCGGACGTGGCCCGGAACCTCCGGAACTGCAATAGAAACACAATGCCCAGCTAACAGGGTGGACGGCGCATGACCGACACAGTTCGCAGCGATGCCAATTGAATCGTGTCATGCACGGCTCTCATCGGATGAGACATGTTCACCTGTTAGCTCGCCGGCTGTTTGACCATGAGATGGGACTTATGCCAACAGACTGCAAATTCGTGAAAATCGGAATTGTGATGAAGATGACCGGAAAGTCGCGCAGCGCAATCTATGCTGAAATGGACCGCTCGGATTTTCCGAAACAGGTGAAAACCGGTAAGCGTGCTGTCGCGTGGGTGTTGGAGGATATCCTCCAATGGCAACAAGATTGCATTAGGCGTTCCCGTGGTAGCTGACCCAATATGCCGGCGGATGCCGGATAGCAAGCGCGGCGTCGGCACCCCCTGTGAACCGCGAAGGGTGGTGCCGTCAATATGCTCGGACAGGAGGACTTTTTCTCCGAGACTGGCAACGCTACGGGAGAAATCAGTATGTTCCTCCTGTATCAGCCGCAAAGGCCCTCGCGCGACTGCTGTGATTCACCTAACCGGATAGCGGCACCAACCTTGGATTTCTGTGTGATGCGTACGCCATTTTCGAGGAGATTACCCATGCCCGACCCGACCGATATCGATGCCCAAGAACGGCAGTATCTTGATTTTGTCGAGACGTTTCACAAGCTGAAGGCTGCCCAGCACAATGGCAAGGACCCCAGCTATACCATCTTGGCGGCCACACTGCACATCTCGAAGAGCACGGTATCGAAATGGCGCGGCCGCATGCGGCAAGAATCGGGATGTGCCTCTGACATTGAAACGATACCCCCGGAACTCCTCAAGGCATTCCGGCGCGCTGTGGAACAGGCAGTCGCGCGGGAACGCGAGTTGCACAAGCAGGAACTTGAGACCTGCTACGAAAATGAAACATCACTGGCGCAGGCCCTTGAAGACGCTGAGACGGCGCTGCTTGCGTCACAGAAAACCATTCAGGACCTCAAGGAACGACTCTCGGCAGCAGAGGCGCACCGGAATCTGCTGGACATTCTGCATGATCGACTGCAAATATCCCATACCCATACGACCGAACGGCTCAGCGAAGCACGCGCAACGTCTCACTTCATTGAGGCGCTCAAACGTCAGAATATTGACGTGCTCCGATTTGTTACCCAAGCACCCGCTTCCCCTCCGACTTCCAGCCGGCCGACGCCGCCCGACCATGCCGTGGATGCGTCAGCAATGCCATTCCGTCAGCGCGACGCAGACGAAGGGCGCCAAAAAGGCATCGAAACAGCCGCAACCACCCTTCGTGCGAAACCGACGAGCGGTCTGCGCCTGCACAGCAATTCGCCGGTCCACCGGCCACGGCAGCAACGATGGCGGCCACTGGCCACTGCGCTCAGACTTCCCGGAGGAAGACGCAAGTTAAGGCAGCCGACTCTGCCACATGCCGGGCTGGAGAAAAACGACGCGCCAAACGATGCACGCGGCTTCCAATAACGTTGCGATGCCGTTGACACTGCATGTGTCTGAAGCGTTGCGGTCCTGCTGTTCGGACCGGAGAGCGCCTGGCAGGAACACCATGTTGGGGTTCGTTCGTGACGATGACTTGACCGCACTCGTTCGCGAAGGGCGACGTCGCGAACATAGTTTGCGGTGTTACGCGACGTGACGCCGGTTCTTACCAACCAAACCTTCGGCCATTGACCAAGCAGCCATGCAGCGCTCTGGAGGAGGGGCATCAATGCCGAACGATCCACTGCCGAGCGGGCATGACTACGATTTCCCGCGCGCCGGACTGGCCAGGCGGTGTGTCAAAGGCGCTCACGCGAACATCCATGGGACCAGCGGGAAGTGTACTTGTATCCACGTCGAGAAAGGCGAACGTGCCGTCGAAGGATTCGACAAAGTTGGCAATGATCGGTGTATAGCCTCCTGCAGGCAGCAATTCCACATTTTTGATGCCGGTCCCCTGCACTTCCACCGTGACCCAGCCGGTGACTGTGGCGCCATGCATCGGTGCCGTGGCGACTCGCGCGGTAAAGCTGCCGTCGTTGCCATTGCTGATATGCCAACGCCGGGTTGCCATGGGAATTGTCTCGATGGCGCCCGGTTGTCCCGGCGCGACATTGAAGGCACTGATCCGCAAGTCGGCCGGCCCATCGGGAAGCCCCCGCGTGTCGAAGTCGAGCCAGGCAACCGTCTTGTCGGCGGAGACATTGAACTGTCCATGGCGGGGTGCATAACCGCTGGCAGGCAGCAATTCGGCATTTGTGATGCCGGTTCCCCGGATCTCAAGACGTATCGTGCCCGAAACGCGCGCCTCGGCCGGCGGGGCGGCCGCAAGGGTGGCCTCAAAGCCAGTCGGGATCGCAGCATTGTTGATGATCCATGTTCTTGGCTGCATGCCCACCATTTCGATTGCGCCGGGCTGCCCCGCAGCCACATTGAACGCGCTCATTCGCACCTGCACCGGGCCATTCGGAAGCGTGCGTGTGTCGAAATCCAGCCAGCCGACAAACTGGTCCCTCGATAGGCCAAAGACGCCGTACTTCGGCAGGTATCCGGTTGCCGGGAGCAATTCGACGTTTGCCATGTCGATTCCACGTGCTTGCAGGCGGACAATTCCCGAAAGCGTTGCACCGTCGGGGGGCGCCGGATCGTTGAAAACAATGAACGGCGCGTAGGGGTTACCGGAACAGGTGGGATTGAACATGCATGTGGATGTCATGCGTCCATCGACGGTAATATGAGTCGGGAGCAAGGCGGTCGTCCCTTTCGGGGCGGCGTCGGCCAGATCACTTCCGCTTCCGCCGCAGCCTGCGACAAGGAGTCCGAGATAGACAGACACGCATGCAAGACTTGATCTCGTAAACATAATAGTGAACCTCCAACGTTGAAATGACTGACAAGCAGGCAATCCCACTTCAGTCAAACTGCAGTTCCTGAACCGCCAACGACGCCGCGTGCGTAACATGACTCAGTCGGGCGTGCCACAAAGTGCAAACCATTAGCGGTAGCATTCAAACCTCATGTTCAATCGATGTGATGCGCCCGCGCCAGTATGTTTTCTCGTCCTCATCGAGTATCCATGCCACCTCCCCCGCCGAAGGCATGAGCACGCCATTGAAGACGCGATACTCATGGAAGCGCCCCTGCCACGGCGTCGGAACGATTCGTCCACCGACACTACGGCCACGAGATTGCGCGCGGACGCGGGATATCAGTCCATCGTCGTCGAACGTAAAGTACAAAGCGACGCGTGCATGCCCGTCCGCCAAGATGGCAAGCGCGGAATCCGCATCGACCGCTTGCCATTGCACACCCTGGCTTGGCAACAATGCTGTCGGATACCAGACGGCCTCGGCCAGGAAGCGCATCAGCTCTCCTTCTGCCAACGCATCGCTGTCCTGCTGATGAGCCAGGGCAAACCGGCCGAATAACTTCGCATCCAGGATGCCGAGCCCGGCAAGATACGTATCATGCACTTGCAGTTCGATTCCGGGACCCAAACTGATGCGAGCATGCCAGTCGAATCCAGGCGGCTGCGTGGTAACGACCTGATCGGAGAGGAACGGTAGCCATCGTCCTGACTCAAGCGTCATCCTGAAACTGCCGCGGTGCTGGATATGTGCGCCGTTTACGATCGGTTGGCCTTCTCTCAGCACCTTGCGAAAGTATCTTTGCACTACCGGCGGCAATTCACCAATGTCATGAAAATCGACCGCAGCCGTGCATGGTGGTCGTCGCCGTGCAAGAAGTTGCCGCCGCAAGCCGGCCGTGTGTGCCGCATCTCGGCGCATCCCATGCCGGTTCAGGGCAGCGGTAACCGCCACAACAGCAAAACCCAGGACGGCCAAGGGCAGCGCACGCATGTCAGTGCACCATGAAAACCGCACAGCTCATGCTCTGGAGGACAGCCAGCGTTGCGCCCCCGAGCAGAATTTCCCGGAAGGGGGTGTGACCGTAGCATCCCATGACCAGCAAGTCGATATGCAAGTCGGCACAGTGCGCCAGAAGTGCAGCCCCGACTTCGGACCGCGTCCGCTCCCTTAACACCTCGGCCTGGATGCCATGCCGGGCGAGATACCATCCAATATCGGCGGCCATACCGGGATGCAGTGACTGCTGCTTCATGCCGGTATCGATGACGAGCACCCTGACGCACTTCGCGCGGGCAAGCAAAGGCAACGCGTGATGTACGGCTCGGGTGGCTTCGAGGCTGCCATCCCAAGCCACCAACAGATCGCCTCCAACCACCGGATGACTATTTGCGGGCGGCAGCACCAGGACCGGCCTGCCGCTGGCCACTGCAACATACTCCGGCAAATCGTCATACATCGGCACAATCGACTCGGCGGGGACCGGCAAAGTAAGAATGACCAGATCGCTGTACCGCGCCTGTTCGCTCAAGCCGTCAAGACTTTCGTTGTCGACCACCCTGCCCTCGAATCTGGGAAGGCCTGCTTCATGCGCAGCCTGTTCGAATTTGGCCATGGCCGATGCGGGACCGCGATGGACGTCGTTATCCGTGACAAGATCAGTGATGCATTCCTGAGCGGAGGACGGGCTTACGTCGACACCGGCGATAAAACGCGATATGCCTGTCATTGCCATGCCCAGTACATAGATGCTGGCTTCAGTACCTGCAATCTCTGCCGCCGCTCTGACGCGTTCATGAAGATGCGGCGAATCGTCGACATGGACGAGGATCACTTTATAAGTCACGGTGCGCCACCTGTTTATTTGCGTGAAGGAGACCAGTTCTCCAATGGTGTCAACCTACTCACCATCGCCACTGGTCGCTTGACTTAAGTCAAGTCGGCGCCGGCTCCTCGCTCGTTGACGCTGCAAGCGGCGAGCCTCTCGCAAATTTGAGATCAGTCAAGTTTTTTTACGAACGGGCACACAGACTACAGCTGCAACTGTGTGCCGACCGCCGCCGGCTAAACCCGCTCATACTCTCTCTGGGGGCTACCATGAAAATCCTGCTCGCCGCGGATGGATCCGCATACACGGCCGGAGCGATCAATTTCCTGTCATCGCATTTCGACTGGTTTCACAGTCCCCCTGAACTTCACGTTTTGCATGTCCATCCGGCCATTCCAATCGGCCGCGCCCGGGCTTTCATTGGCAAGGAGGCGGCGGAAAATTATTACCGCGAAGAGTCGGAAGCCGTACTGCAGGCAGCACGGTCGCTATTGGACTCCAAACAGATCGCGCATACGTCAACGTACCGGGTCGGCGAAATTGCCGGAGAGATCGACAAGTATGTCAAGGCCAATGGAATCGACCTGATTGTCATGGGCTCGCATGGGCATGGCGCGCTGCTGAACCTGGTGCTCGGCTCAATCGCAACCAAGATACTTGCCGCGACGGACGTGCCGGTCCTGATCATACGTTAGAGAGTGTTATTACAGCCTCTCCTGTTGATTCCGCGGCGCTTGCATCCTCCTACGCCATTTTGATTCAGGTCAAGCGAAAATGAATGCGCCACCGCATCCTTAACGCAAAAAAGGCAAAGACTCATCAATAAAGAAAGGCATACCATGTTTAAATCCATCCTTGTCCCGACAGACGGCTCCCCATTAGCGGAAAAAGTGTTCGACGCTGCCATCGATGCCGCCAAGACCACCCAGGGAAAACTGTATGGCATCTGTGTGGTGCCACCCGCGACCTATCCGCTGATGGCCGAAGGCATGTCGATGCCCATGTATGCCCAGGCATACGAAGAAGACATGTTGCACAGAGCGCAGGAATTTGTAAGCCGGCTGGCCGCTGCCGCAAAAGCGCAGGATATTCCCTGTGAAACCGTGACACCGAAATCCAGCAGGCCGAGCGATGAAATCATAGCGGCGGCGCAGCGTTTCGGATGCGACGTGATTTTCATGGCATCCCATGGAAGGCGAGCGCTGGGAAACCTTGTGCTGGGCAGTGAAACCCAGCGTGTACTCGCAGACTCCAGAATACCTGTCCTCGTATTTCGTTAGCGAAGGAGAGGCACTATCATGTTTGCGGACAGACTCGATGCCGCCGCGAGACTGGCGGACCGGTTGATGGAATACGAAGGCCAGAATCCCTTGATTCTCGCCATTCCGCGCGGCGCGGTACCAATGGGAAAATTCATTGCAGCCAGGCTTCATGGAACGCTCGACGTTGTCCTCGTACGGAAAATCAGCGCGCCGGGCAACCCTGAATATGCTCTTGGTTCGGTAGACGAAGGCGGGCATGTTTTCCTGTCTCCTTTTATTCAGGACACGAAGGAAGCACGCGACTGGATCAACCAGCTCAAGTCGGAGCCATTGGCACGTCTACGCGAACGTCGTGCACTTTACATGCCGTCAATGCACCCGGTCGACCCGAATGGACGCATTGTCATCGTAGTTGACGATGGCTTGGCGACCGGATCGACGATGATCGCTGCACTCAGTGCCATACGGGCAAAACATCCGGCGGAATTGGTGTGTGCCGTTCCAGTGGCGGCAACCGAAAGCCTTGCCGCGGTCACGGCGCTGGCTGACAAAGTAGTCTGCCTGGAGGCCCACGAGCATTTCGGAGCTGTCGGAAGGTATTACCGCAGTTTCCAGCCGGTCGATGACAAGGAAGTCGTCTCGCTACTCTGCGCCACCCACTTTCCCCGATCATCGGGCATGGTCCGCCAGGCATAGGTGGCTGACGGTGACAGTCTGTATGGCTCGTTATTGCAGACTCAAGCGATGAAGCCGACTCTGCGTCTGCTATTCGGCGCAAACCGGCCGACATCTTTTCTACTGCAATGGTACGCGGTCGACCCACAGCCGACTGTGGAAAGAATCAAAGCTGCGATTCACAGCAAGCGTGAAAAGCGGAAGCGAACATTCAAATTGTGAAGGAAATATTTTTGCTTTCACAGCAGTCACCCCTAATTCACACAAAGTCGCTCAACTGGCCATCCGCGTGCTGTTGCTTTGCCATGCAGCGAGACGGTTTTGGATGTTCATAAGCACGCATGCGATCTTACTGCGTCATTGGTCCCGCCGGCATGCTGCCCGTCACGGAATTACCAAGTACCGGCACAATCTACCGCCGAAAGGCGCGGCTCCGTTGCACCGGTCAGGTAATACACACCCTGTGCGGCTTGCGCGGCCAGGCAATCCCCAACATAAGCCAGTTCCTCGTTGACCTCCTCTTGACGCTTTTGAAGTGCTGCCAAGCGTTGCTCCTGGGCCTGCTGAACCTCGACTGGCGCTTTATTCAATTGCGCGAGCTTGGCTGCGCAGGCCGCAATTTTCTGCTCCAGATCCGCGAGCAAATTATTGCAGGACAGTTGCTTCTTTTGCGTGAAAAGCTGGCATTCGAAAAAGCGAATCGCATCGTAAATCTTGACCACTTCCTTGCTAGTCTTTGAGTGAACAAAATTCAGGCTTCCTTCATCAAACGCGTGATGTTCCTGGTTTTGGCCGCCCCAGTTCACCAAGTCTTGTTTGATAAAGTTAAAGTTCGTGCGGTCATAGGCAATATGTGGCTCCACCAACGCAAAGGTTTTTTCGAGGCTGATCTGCAGGTAAATGCTTTTTTTCAGCGCGGATTTGTTGAACTGCGCAGTCACAGAAACCGCGTTGTCCAAGCAATACTCCAAGACCATCGACTCGAACCAGATGCGGCAATAGATCAAGGCCTGCCGAATGTCATACACGCCTAAGGCGCGATGGACTTTTTCTTGGAACCCGCCGGCATGGTCAACCATGACGATGCCCTGGTTCGTGTAGCTGAGAACGCAGCTGCTGTGCTGGTCAGACTGCGGATGTCGATCGGCGATAATGCAGAATCGCTCCCAGAATAGACGATCATGCGTCGTGATAATCATCTGCGTCCGACGCAAGTACGGATCAGAAAAGAAAAGGTCAATGATATTGGAGCGGTGGTCGCTGTCGATCGCGTTGACGACGTCGTCAAACACGATCAACGGAAATTTATTCTTCTCTGCCATCGCCAACAGCAAAGAAAGCCCAAGCGCCCGCAAGTGCCCCTCACTCAGGACTGCGAAGGCATCCAGTGAACTGCCATCAGCGTTCAATATCTTGATGCGATAAGCTTCACCGGTTTTCTCGAAACTTAGCGCATCGATGCGCTCATGGTCATCATCGTGTTGATTGATCGCCTTGTAGTATTCGGCCGCCTTACCTTCGATGCCGGCGATGCGCGCTTTTTCCAAAGTAAACTTATACCCTAACAAATCGCGATAGAGGTTTCCATATTCTAGCTGCACCTGGTCGATGAACGCATTGAGCCGCGTATTATCGGCATCGTTACCCTGCAGGCTGGCGCGCTGCCGCGTTAGCTCGGCAAGCTTTCTGCCAACTTCTCTTAATGTAGCCAGTGATGCCTTCTTATCGTCGAAGAGCCCTCTGAGCACCTCGGCCGCTTGCTTGAGCTGTTCGGCTTCTTTCTCGAGGCGCTTCACCTGGGCATCCACCTGTGCTATCTCGTTTTGCTTTTTTTTGCAGACGTAGAAGTAAGCCTCGACCCCTGCCTCATCGTCAGACAGAAGTTCGGTCAACTTGGTGAGAATCTGCATCGTCGCCTCCGCCCTGTCTGTCGCGGAATAGAATTTGGTCAGACTGGCCCGAAGGGGCTCCAACTTCAGGTCACATGGTATGCCCAGGCGCGCGTTACTGTCGACCTCTGTGATTGTCGCGCCAACGGCCAAGGCCAACTGAGTCATGCTCAGCTCGACGCGTTGCTGTGAAGTCTTGAGCTGGTCGAGCACGCCCAATGTTGTCAGCTCGCGGCGAGCCTTATCAAACGGATTGTCGACCACACGAGCCAATGGCGTCGAACAGGCCGGACAGTGTTCGCTTTCTCCCGCGTTCTCGATCGCCTGCAGGGCTTCATAGACGGCGCGATAATTGAAGGCCATCATGTTTTTCAAAAAGGCTGCCTCAATCTTGGATTTTCGCGCGAGCAGGCGACGCGCAATTCCCACTGCACCGAGGATGCGCTTCATCGGGGCTGCAAAGGGCATTTCCGCGACCTTCAGTCGTTCGGCTTTGCGGAATTTGAGTTCTGCGAGCTTTGTCAAACGCGTGTGCCTGGCGCGCACGGCGAATTGTTGGTCAATCCGCAGGCCAAGGCGTGTACATACGTCGTCATTGAGGACCGAAACGTTATGGTGGTAGCGACGCCGCTGTTCATGAAGTTCTGCTCTGGACGCCTCAAGGGTGCGCACTGCCTCGCTTTGGCTTGGTCGCCGATGCGATGTGAGGTTGAAGTTCTCGGGCTTCACGAACCGCGAGATCACCTCCTGAAATTCTTCCAGCCCAAACAGCGTAGCGACCACATCGCCCTCGGCGCTACCTGTATCCTTCGAACCTAGCAGAGAAAATTCCTGCAGCCGGTTGCGATCGATGAAGCAACTTGACCAGGTCAGACTGGCAGGTACGCGGTTGCGGTCCGCGCCCATCAGGTTCAGCTCGACCTTGCCTGGGCTCCTCGCTATGTATTGCTTGACCTTGGTCTTACGGCGGTCGGCCTCCTTGATGTGGCCGGTGGTGGCGTACTCCAGCGCTTCGCATAAGGAGGACTTGCCACCGCCGTTTGGTGCGTAAAAGATGTTCTTGATCTTACCAAATCGCAGCAGCGTCCCTTTATCTTCGGGGCCTAATGCGCCAAAGCCGCGGAAATTCTTCACCTGCAGCGTGGCCAATGGCCTGAGTCCAGAAGGGGCGACCCAGTCCAGTTCTGGCCGGGCATCCAGAATTCTTTTGAAGCGCTCAGCGATGCGCTGATAGTTGGTCGTGAGCAGCTTGTTGTTGGCCGAGGTCAGATGGAGTTTGATATGATCGGAATACCTGCCTTTGTCCTGCCTCCCCTTGTACATACACCAAAGTAGTGCGAGATAGGCGTCCGACTTTCCAACTAGGTTCTCCTTGGCAAAGCTCAACAGGTACTGACTCATCTGCACTCCCTATCGTGACTAGGCCGCCATGCACTCGGGCCAAGTTGATTGCATTATAGCAATTTAGTTTACCTATCTCCCCGAAGTTTTCCTTAGTTATCGACATACGCGTTTTAGTGAGTAAAGTCGCACGAGCAGCGAAAAAAGTGAAATATGTGCGGACTGTGATCGTCATGAGCAGAATTCAGGGCACATTAGCAGACGGCTATCACGATCAGAGAACGCGCGTCCCCATAGACTCCGACGTTCGACCATTGCCCCCCAAACCGTACCGTTGGCAGTGGCGGCCACCATGCTGACCGATAGGTTTGGGGCGTTTCCTGGCCAATGGAAGCTTGTTTGAGCTGGCCGTTTTCGCGTCACTGCGGCCCGCCAAATGGAAAGCTATACGATCTCGTGTCGAAGGCGGCTTCGGAACGGCACGCGAATCCAATGGCAGCTAGGGAGCAAATCCACGAAAGGCTGAAATTGGCCGTACCCGGTCGTTTCCAAGAGTACCTGCTCCGGCAGGAAAGGTGCCCAAAGCAGTCGATGTCGTCGCTCCACATCGTTGGAGCATTGAACTCGTCAGTCGCCGATGCAGATTCCCAGGTCACGTGCGGTCTGCAATGTATCGCCGTCCTTCGGCACGGATTTGAGACGGCCGGCAACATCTTCCAATGGCACATAGACGACTTCGGGAACGGCCAGCGACACCATCACCCCGGACAATCCCAACTCGAGCGCCCGCACCGCTGCCGCTCCGAAGCGCAGCGCGGCGAGCCGGTCGAAGGCGGACGGACTCCCGCCGCGCAAGAGATGACCGAGGACGACAGTGCGGACATCCTTGCCAGCACTTTGCCTTAGAGCGCATGCCACCCGTTCCCCGATGCCGCCGAGTCGTTCAGCATGTCCATGCTCGGCCGCTTCTGCGACCTCCCTTGCACCATGCACCGGTATCGCGCCTTCGGCAACGACAACGATGGCATACCTGCGGCCGAGCATATCCCGCCGCCGGATTTTTCTCACGACCTTGTCGATATCGTAAGGGATCTCCGGAATAAGAATCGCGTGCGCGCCTCCGGCAATGCCGGCGTGCAGCGCGATCCAGCCGGCATAACGGCCCATGACTTCCACCACCATGATCCGTTCATGGCTTTCTGCCGTGCTATGCAGCCGGTCAATGGCTTCCACGGCGAAGTTCACAGCCGTGTCGAACCCGAAAGTGGTACACGTTTTGTCCAGATCGTTATCGATGGTTTTCGGCACTGCAATGACACGCATACCCTTTCGGCGCAGCGCATCGGCGATCAGGATGGCGCCATCGCCGCCAACCGTGAGCAGCGCATCAAAGCCTCTCTCCGCAAGGTAGGCACAAATCTCCCCGGTACGGTCGGCGAAACAGGCCGAGCCATCGGGGTGGTGTACGGGGTAGTGTGTAGGATCGCCCTTATTGGTTGTACCAAGCATGGTGCCGCCCAGATGCGCAATGCCTCGCACTTGATCCCAGCCCAATGTCACCACTCCGCCGGACGGGTAGTGCCGCGGGTTGAGAATGCCGTTGTAGCCATCGCGAATTCCATGACATTCCCAGCCGCGCTTGCAAGCGCTAACGACTACCGCCCGGATCACCGCATTCAGCCCCGGCGCGTCGCCTCCGCCCGTCGTGATGGCAATGCGCAGAGGGTTGGATTGCGCCATGGCGCTTGCATGCAGGGCAATCACCCTCCCTCCTCAACCAAGCTTGCCGCTTCTATCCTGAGCTTCACTGCGTGATTGTCACGAGTCAGGTAAGGTTCGTGGACAGCAGAAGAACAGGTATTCACAACGTTTTCGGAGGGTTCGGTGCCGGCGCTGGAAGCCGCGACTGATCTGCCGCCCAGTGATAATGGAGAAGTACCCATAAGGCGCTCACGCAACGTGCGGTGCGCTGCCGGACCGCCTCTCCGCCTCCACCACCAAGCGCATGGTTCTGAGCAGCGAATCCGGATTGAGGCTGATCGAATCGATGCCCAGTTCCACAAGATATTCCGCCATTTCAGGATAATCCGAAGGTGCCTGGCCGCAGATTCCGGAGTGTCGTCCATTACGGCGCGCGCCTTCTACAGTGAGTCGAATCATTTCCTTGACGCCGGGATCGCGCTCGTCAAAATCGAAGGCCAGCAAATCCGAATCTCGGTCTACGCCCAGCACGAGCTGCGTCAGATCGTTCGAACCGATCGAGAAACCGTCGAACAGGCGCGCGAAGGCATCGATTTGCAGCACGTTGTTGGGTATCTCGCACATCACATAGATTTCGAGACCGTTATCCCCGCGCTGCAGGCCATGCCGGCTCATCGCCTGCAATACCTCCTCGGCTTCCTGGACGCGGCGACAGAATGGAATCATCAACTTGACGTTGACCAACCCCATGCGCTCACGTACGAACTTCATTGCAGCGCATTCGAGCGCAAACCCTTCCGCATAGGCGGGATGCGCGTATCGCGATGCTCCGCGAAAGCCGATCATCGGATTGGCTTCCTTTGGCTCGAACCACTGTCCGCCAAGCAGACTAGCGTATTCGTTGGTCTTGAAATCCGACATCCGAACGATGACCGGCCTGGGATAGAAAGCGGCTGCCAGCGTTCCCACGCCCTCGGCAAGCCGCTGCACGAAATAGTCGGCTGGCCGCCCGTGCCCGCGCACGAGCGCTGCAATTTCTTCCCGTGTCGCGGCATCAGTTACCCGTTCCGGATGCAGCAGCGCCATCGGGTGCACCTTGATGTGCTCGGCCACGATGAACTCCATGCGCGCCAGCCCGACGCCATCGCATGGCAGCAGCCCGGTCTTGAAGGCAAGATCGGGATTGCCCAGATTGACCATCAGGCTGGTCTGCGGACGCGGCAGCGAAGACAGGTCGGTATGGTAGACCTGATAGGCTAACTTGCCGGCGTAGACATGCCCGGTCTCGCCTTCCGCGCAGCACACGGTGACATCATCGCCGGTTCGTATCGTTTCGGTCGCCGCGTCACAACCTACCACCGCCGGAATGCCGATCTCGCGTGCAACGATGGCCGCATGGCATGTTCGGCCGCCACGGTTGGTAACCACCGCTGCGGCGGTTTTCATGACGGTGCCCCAATCGGGGGTTGTCGTATCGGCGACCAGCACCTCGCCGGCTTGAAACTGGTTCAGCTGGGAAACGTCCGTGATGACGCGAGCCTTCCCGCTTGCGACCTTGCCGCCTACCGCCCTTCCCTGTGCCAGAATAGAATGAGCTTGTACGTTGGCATCAAGAACGTATTCGTCCAGCAAACTGGTGCGCCGGCGGGACGCCACCGTTTCCGGCCGGGCCTGCACGACATAAAGCTTGCCATCGACGCCATCCTTTGCCCACTCGATGTCCATGGGCACCGGCTTGCCTGCCTTGGCGCTGTAGTGGCATTCGATGGCAATGGCTTCCTGCGCCAGTCGCAACACTTCCTCGTCACTGATGCAGAAGCGACGTTGTTCCTCCTTCGGCGTTGCAACGTTACGGACGGTATCCCGTCCGGCCGCACTCGCAAAGACCATGCGTATCTTTTTCGCTCCGAGAGTGCGCCGCAGCACGCTGCGGAATCCTTCGATGAAGGTCGGCTTGAACACGTAGAATTCATCCGGGTCCACCGTGCCCTGCACCACATTCTCCCCAAGCCCATAAGCGCCGGTAATGAGCACCGCATCCCGGAAGCCGGTCTCGGTATCGAGCGTGAACATGACACCGCTTGCGGCGAGATCCGAGCGCACCATTTTCATCACACCGACCGACAGAAACACCTTGAAATGATCGAAGCCGTTGTCAATGCGGTAGCGTATGGCCCGGTCCTTGAATAGACTGGCAAAGCAGTGCCGGACTGCGTCGAGCAACCGGGCTTCGCCTTCAATGTTAAGAAAAGTTTCATGTTGCCCTGCAAAGCTCGCGTTCGGCAGGTCCTCCGCCGTCGCCGAACTCCGCACTGCGACCGCAAGCCGCTCGCCGTACTCCCCCTTTAATGCTTGATAGGCTTCAAGGATCTCCCGTGTCATCCCCGGCGGCAATGGGGCGCTGGCAACAATGTTCCTTGCGCGCTGAGCGCGGTGCGCAAGATCATCCACATCATTCGGATCCAATCCTGCCAGGACCGCATGCAACGCGTCCCATGCGCCTACGCCGTCAAGCACGTCGCGGTAGGCGTCGGCGGTGATGGCGAATCCGTTGGGCACATTGATTCCCTGGGGGGCCAGCTCGCGATACATTTCGCCGAGCGAGGCATTCTTTCCGCCTACCAGCGGAACATCCTCGATCCCCAGCTCTGAAAACCACCGCACGTACCGCGCTTGCGTTTGTGCCATGTCCTTCTCCTACTCCCACCCGAAACACTGCCTCTTACCGCCCCTTTCGCGGGCCGACATAAAAATTTTTATCAAAGCAATGCATTCCTCAAATCATGCTTTGCAGATCATTGCTTGCTCGCAGAGACGGCGGTTCGTTCTCAATCACCAGTCCTGACATCGGATCGCACCAGGCGACATCGTTGCGGACCTCTTTCACACCTGGAGTATTTTCCGCGGCGACCGTCAGCGCATTGATTTCCTCTGCGTTCAACACGATGCCGTTGATATGCACGACCCCGTTTCGCACGATGACGTCGATCAGCCCCTTCGACGCCCAAGCCGTCCTGTCCAGTGTCGTCAGCAGCTGTTCCCGGATACTGGTATCGGATACAGTAGTGGCGGGTATCTCGTTAATTACCGCGCCCAGTGCATGCACCAGATTGGCACGGCTGATGATCCCGACGAGTTTGTCGTTGCGGAGAACGGGCACACGCTTGATATGGTGTTTTTCCATCAACCTGACCACTTCGTCCAGCGGCATGTCCGGTGTTGCAGAAATCACCCGGGTCGACATGACTTCCTTTACCCGGCGGCCGTGCGAGTGTACATATTCATTCGCGAGTCTGCCGGGACCGACAAGGAATTCCAGCCAGCGAGGGCGCTTGCGCTCAGTGTGCGTTTCCGTGCGCCGCAGCAGATCGCCTTCCGTCAGCATGCCGACCACATGTCCTGTTTCGCCAAGTACCGGCAGGCCGCTGATCCTGTGATGCAGCATCAGCGCAATTGCATCCTGCAAAGTATCGTTTTCATCGACGTAAATAGGCATCGGTGTCATTACATCTTCGGCTTTCATCACAATCCTCTTCAAGAGATGGGAATATTGCTAGCGCGCCTTGCACGCCGTGACCCGTGACACGCGCTGGTACGTCAACATGTGAAGTGTTTCCGTCAGCGTCCCTCTGTTTCGTTTAGCGCGCTTGAACAAGATCAAAATTTTCGCACTCGCCTGTTTTGAGGGGCACCCGTGGTATTTGCAATTGCTCGACGCTAATTGGCCTTTTTTGACCTGAGTCAATTTTTTTAAGCGCGCGCCGACTACGCTGCGTATCAACGCTCAACGAGCTACGCATATCCTCTGCACCGAAAATATGGACGTGTCTTGCGGCCGCTATGACTACGTGCGTACCTGGGATGTCTGTCCATGAGTACATCGAACACTTCCCCCTTCTCAAGCGATTCCGGCAATGCGCGATCGCCCCGCATCGCGCACCTCATGCGAGGAGTGCTCGACATGCTGTATGGCGCGTACGCGTGGATGGTCTTTCTGATGGTGGCGCTGCCTGCGTACCTCATCATCCTTTTCACAAAACCGCTTGGTGTCCGCCGCCAGATTGTGCGACGTGCCGCCCGGCTCGTGTTCCAGTGTATCGGCGTCCGGCTCACGATCAGCGGCCTGGACAGATTGCCGGAAGAGCCGCATATCCTGGTGGTGAATCACACCAGTTTTCTTGATGCGATTGTGCTGACGGCGCTATTGCCGGCAGCGCCGGGATATGCTTTCACGGCGCGCCAGCAGTTTCGTCGGCAGCGTCTCTTTTGTCCGCTTCTGCGTGCGCTCGGCCTGATCGTGTTGCGCAGCAGCGATGCGCGTCATCTGTCCTCGAATATTGACCGTATCGTCAAGGCACTAAGGCGTGGCGAAAAGGTGGTGATGTTCCCGGAAGGCGGCTTCACGCCTATCGCCGGTCTCGAGCGTTTTCACGCCGGCGCCTTCGTAGCCGCCGCCAAGGCGGAGGTACCGATCGTCGTCGGCGCTTTGCGCGGCGCCCGTACGGCCTTGCGGCCCCGCTCGTGGATGCCGCGTCGTTCGCCGATTGCCGTAGAAATTGGCACTGTTCTCCGCGCTTCCGGTGCCGACCGCGCGAGCATCGCGGCGCTGCGGGACAATGCGCGCCGGCTAATGCTGCCGATGACCGGCGAACCGGATCTGACAGCGTGACAGGCGACGGGAGAAATGCGATGACATTGAACCAGGCAGGCACAGGACTGATGCGAGCGATGCGGATCGAAGAAGCCCGGGGCCCGTTGCGGCAGCGTGAGATCACAATTCCAGCGCCAAATGCGGACGAAGTGCTGATTCGTGTTTCGGCATGCGGAGTATGCCGCACCGACCTGCATATCCGTGACGGCGAACTCGCACCGCACAGCTTGCCCCTGATTCCCGGCCACGAAGTGGTCGGCACGGTGGCGCGGACCGGGTCGGCCGTCACGCGCTGGCATATCGGACAGCGAGTCGGCGTGCCATGGCTGGCCTCGACTTGCCGGGCCTGTGCATACTGTCTCGGCGATCGGGAAAACCTGTGCGACAGTGCCGCCTTCACGGGACTCGACCGGGACGGCGGCTATGCTCAGTACATGGTTGCGAAGGCCGACTATTGCGTCGATCTGCCGGTGCAGTATGACGATCTGCATGTTGCGCCGATGCTGTGTGCCGGATTGATCGGCTACCGCGCCTATGCAATGCTGCACGATGATGTTCGCCGCATCGGCATTTACGGTTTCGGGGCGGCGGCACATATCATTACCCAGGTTGCATGTCATCGGGGTCAGGAAGTGTTCGCATTGACCCGTGACGGCGACTTCCGCTCGCAGCGCTTTGCGCTTTCGCTCGGGGCCAGATGGGCAGGTGATTCCAGCAAGCCGCCGCCCTTGGCGCTGGATGCGGCACTGATTTTTGCTCCAGTGGGAGGACTTGTTCCCGCTGCGCTGGCGGCGGTACGCAAGGGCGGCCATGTCATTTGCGCCGGCATTCACATGTCCAACATTCCTGCCTTTCCGTATGCGTTGCTCTGGGGAGAACGATGCGTGAAGTCCGTCGCCAATCTGACGCGGCAGGATGCGCTTGCCTACTTTGCATTCGCAGCACGCCACCGCATTGAGACGACGCCGGTGCCGTTCCGGCTTGACGAGGCCAATGATGCCCTGGAGGCCCTGCGGCAGGGCGCTTTCGACGGTGCCGCAGTACTCCTGCCTTAATTTGACTTGAGTCAAGCAAAGTGAAGCGCGATTTTCTACGCTGTACTCCGGCCTTCAAGAAGCGGAGAACGTCATGAGTTATAAGACCATCCTCGTTCATGTCAACGAGTCAAGGCATGCCGAGAAGCGGATTCAGCTCGCAGCACGAATCGCAATGATGGATGACGCTCACCTGGTCGGCGTGGCAGCGGCGGTAGCGCCGGGCGGGTTCCACCTTCCGGGCATGATCAGCGAGGGCAGCGGCGCCTTGTCTGTCTACCTGAACTTTCTCCAGGAGCGGGCCGACGCCGCGCTTGCGGCGTTCGAGGCATATGTTGTCGATACTGGCGTCACTTCATATGAGACACGTACTGCAGCCGAAGAACCCGGTGCAGCACTCAATCTGCAGGCGCGCTATTGTGATTTGGTTGTGCTGGGGCAGCCCGACCCGGAAGAAGCCATTCTTGGTTATCGCACCAGGCTGGTGGAGGACGTCATTCTTCATTCCGGTCGTCCGGTACTGCTGGTGCCCTACGCGGGACGGTTCGACCGGATCGACAAACGGATATTTGTCGCATGGGACGCAAGTCTGGAAGCCATGCATGCCGTCACTGCGGCCATACCCCTGCTCAAGCGGGCCGATCTCGTTCAGGTGGCGGTCTTTGTTTCGCGGCAAGGCACGGACCAACATGGCGAGCAACCGGGTGCGGATATCTCGCTGTACCTCGCCCGGCACGGCGTCAGGGTTGAAACGACCTGCCATGCCCTTGACCTGGAACTCGATATCGGCAGCGCAATCCAGTCGCAGTCGGATTACTTCAATGCTGATCTGATTGTCATGGGCTGCTATGGTCATTCACGATTTCGCGAGATTTTTCTTGGTGGGGCGACGCGGGCCGTTCTGGGTTCGATGACGGTCCCGGTCCTCATGGCGCACTGAGCCAATGCCGGCGGAGCTTTTGCGAATGACATTTCTCGTGGCAGTGGATGCGATCCCTGGGTTCCGTCTTCCAGCGGGCGCTGTGCCGGAAGCGCGCCTGCCATGAGCGTCTATAGTCTTATAGGAGGAAAACCATGTTCAAGCACATACTGTTGCCAACCGACGGTTCTGCGCTTTCGGAAGCCGGCATGCTCAAGGGCATGCATTTGGCCAAGGATCTGAACGCAAAGGTCACGGTGATTCATGTCGTTCATCCCTTCCATGTCTTTACTTACGACACAGAGATGATTGAAGACACCGAGAACGACTACGCCCAGCACGCGCATGCGCGCGCGGAGCGCTATCTCGAAGCCGCCCAGCGAATGGCCCGGGAAATCGGAATTCCTTGCGCCAGCTTGCAGGTCACGAATGATCATCCGTTTGCAGCGATCATCAAGGCCGCGGAAGAAAAAGACTGCGACCTGATCGCCCTGGCATCGCACGGCCGCAGCGGCCTGAAGGCCGTCCTGCTGGGCAGCGAGGCGCAAAAGGTACTTGCTCACTCGCGGGTTCCTGTGCTGATATTCCGCTAAGCCGGGGCTGTGCAGAACGACGGCGCGTTGGCGATGATTCTGGCCCGCTTAGGCTATGCTCGTGTCGAACGCAGCCGAGTCCCGAGAGGAACGCATGCACCAACATTACCGTGGAGACAAGAATCTGGAATGGCTGGTCAGGTCGGCCAGCGATCCCGTGCTCATTCTGGGCCAGGACGGTTTGATCATTCTTGCCAATGCCGGTGCAGCAGCGCTGTTTGATTATTCCGAGCCGGCTCTCGTCGGCATGTCCGTGGAAGACCTGATACCGGAGCGGCTACGTCAGAGACATGCGCAACTGCGGGCCGGCTATTTCAGCAATCCCTTGGCGCGGCCGATGGGCAGCGGTCTGGAATTGTTTGCCCGCAATCGGGACGGGCATGAAATCCCGGTGGAAATCAGTCTGTCGCCAATGCAGGTGGACGCACACACCAGTTTGGTGATGATTACGATTCATGATATCAGCCGTCGCAAGGAAGCCGAACGTGCACTGCAGGCCAGTGAAGCCCGCATGCGCGCCATCTTTGAGACGGCCGTCGATGCGATCGTCACCATTGACGAGCGCGGCATCCTCGAACGCTTCAATCCGGCCGCAGAGCGGTTGTTCGGGTACCGCGAAGAGGAAATTGCAGGGAAGAACGTCAGCATGCTGATGCCCTCGCCTTATCGGGAGATGCACGACGCCTATCTTGCCCGCTATCGTGATACCGGGGAGCGCAGGATCATCGGAAGCGGGCGCCAGGTCATCGGTCTACGCAAGGACGGTTCGGTATTTCCAATGGATCTCGCCGTTGCGGAAATGCGCGTCGGTGACAAAAGAATGTTTACCGGCATCGTCCGCGATATCAGCGAGCGCAAGCATGCCGAGCAGCAGCAGGCGCGCATGCTGCAAGAAATACGCAGTGCCAATGACGAACTGACCAGCTTCGCCTATGTTGTCTCGCACGACCTGAAGGCGCCTCTGCGCGGCATTGCGTCCCTGGCGGATTGGCTGTCGACCGATTACGCGGACCAGTTTGACGATGCCGGCAAGGAGCAGATGCAGCTGCTGATCAACCGTGTGCACCGGATGAGCAACCTGATCGACGGGATCCTCCAGTACTCGCGTATCGGCCGCCTGAAGGAAACCGTGACGGCGGTTGATCTGAACCGGCTGGTACTGGATATTATCGATTTGCTTGCACCGCCTCCGCATATTAAAGTGATAGTGGAGGACGCGCTGCCGGTTGTGCATGCCGAGCCGACGCGCCTGCAGCAGGTCTTCCAGAATCTGTTGTCCAACGCCATCAAGTATATGGACAAGCCATGCGGCGACATCCGCGTGTCCTGCCGTGCTGAAGATCGACACTGGCGCTTTTCCGTAACGGACAATGGCCCCGGCATCGAGGAACGACATTTCGAGCGCATCTTTCAGCTTTTTCAGACGCTGGCTCCGCGCGACCGGGTCGAGAGTACCGGTGTTGGTCTGGCTCTTGTCAAGAAAATCGTCGAAATGTACGGCGGCAAGGTATCGGTGACCTCGGTGCCCGGCAACGGAAGCCGCTTCTCGTTCACACTGCCGAAAGACCCGCGAGACCCTTTGTCCAGATAAGAGGGATGCTGCATTGAGAGTGACCAATAAGCCGCTGCTGCTTGTCGAGGATGACCGCGTCGATGTGATGACTATCACCCGCGCGCTCAAGGAGATCCATTGTGTCAATCCGCTGGTGCACGTCGAAAACGGCGAAGAGGCGTTGGCCTATCTGCGCGATCCGACAAAGGACACGCCCTGCCTGATTCTGCTGGACATCAACATGCCCATCATGAACGGCATCGAGTTTCTTCGCGAAGTCAAGCAGGATGACGCATTACGCCGGTATCCGGTCGTCGTGCTGACGACATCAGAAGAACTACAAGACAAGCTCAGCAGCTTCAACCTCGGCGTTGCCGGCTATATGGCAAAGCCGGTCAGCTACCGGCTGTTCGTCGACGTCATGCGTTCAATCGAGCTGTACTGGTCCCTCAGTGAACTGCCTTGCTGACTGTCGTGGCCGAGCAAACCTCTCGTCTCTCCATCCGTGTACTGATCGTCGAAGACGACGTAGTCGACCGCATGGCCTGCCGGCGTACGTTGTCGGAGAGTACGGAATTCGATATCCAGTTCTTTGAAGCGGAGACAGGAAACGAAGGTATCCGGATGGCGCAGGAGCTGGGACCAGACTGCATCCTGCTTGACTATGACCTGCCAGACCTCAACGGCCTGGAATTTCTTGCGGAACTGCGCGGAGATCCAGCCGCGAATTCAGCGCCGGTACTCATGCTGACCGGCGCAGACAGCGTCGCGATCGCGGTGGAAGCAATGCGCCGTGGCGCGCAAGACTTTCTCGGCAAAGATGTCAACGGTCAATATCATGCACTGATGCTTCCGGCGATACGGCGCATCCTGCGTGAACGGCAACTGGCGGAAGCCAAGCGTCAGGCGGAGGCTAAATATCGCACCTTGGTGGAGCAGTTGCCAGCAATCACCTACCTGGTATCCGCTGATGGAGCAGGTGCAACCAGCTACATTAGTCCGCAGATCCGGATGTTAGGATTTACCCCGGAGGAATGGCTGGCGGATCCCGATCTTCACTGGCGCCAGATCCATCCTGCAGACCGGCATGCGGCCATCCGGGCAATCCGCTGCAGCCGTGCGACCAGTACACCGCTACACATCGAGTACCGACTGCAGACCCGGGATGGCAAAATGCTATGGTTCCGTGATGAAGGCAAGGCGGTCCGGGATGAGTCGGGCCGTCTCCTTTTTTTCCAGGGCATCTTGCTCGACGTCACAAGAAGCAAGCACACCGAGCATGCGCTGCGCCAGTCCGAGGAACAGCTGCGTAACCTGGCGGCCCATCTGGAATCCATCAAGGAAGAAGAACGCAAGCGGATTGCACGCGAACTGCACGATGAGCTGGGCGGGTTGCTGACTGCCATCAATGCCCATGTATCGGTCTGTCTTCGACGCAGCTCCGTAGGCGGTTCACCGCCGGACGACTTGCTGGTCGAAGCCAGGGATCTGGCCAAGCGCGCGCTGCAGGCGGTGCGCCGCGTCATTACCGATCTGCGCCCGAGCGTCCTCGATCAATTGGGCATCTGGGCGGCTCTTGAGTGGTACACCGAACAAGTTGAGCGCTGTTCGGGGTTGGACGGTGAATGTGTCATCGAGCCGCAAGCCATGGCGCTGAAACTCGATCCGGATCGCAGCACCATGCTGTTTCGAATTGTTCAGGAGACATTGACCAACGTCGTCAGGCACGCCGGGGCGACGCGGGTGGTGGTGCATGTGCGCTATGAAGAGGCGCAGCTGATTGTTGAAATCGCCGACGATGGCAATGGCAAAGTCTCCGCAGAGACGCCCAGTTACGAAAAAAGCTGGGGGATCATTGGCATGCACGAACGCAGCCGCCATTTCGGAGGAGAATTGAAAATTACCGGCACTCCAGGGGCCGGTACGGTGGTAGTCTTGAAGCTCCCTGTGGAGAAGTCATGAATGCAGGCATGCTCGAAATTCTCATTGTTGACGACCATGCCATCGTCCGCAAGGGCGTGCGGCTGATGCTTGCGGACGCTCCCGGGATGACGGTTGCCGGCGAAGCCGACAGTACGCGCCAGGCGCTTGCATTGGCCAATGAACGCCATTTCGACGTCGCCTTGGTGGACATTGCCTTGCCCGACCGTAATGGCCTCGAGCTGTTACAACTTCTGCGGCTGCGACATCCGAAGATCGCCGTCCTCATGCTCAGCACCTATTCGGAAGACATCTATGCGATGCGGGCGATACGCATGGGCGCCGCCGGCTACCTGACCAAAGACGTGCCTGAAGAAACGCTGGTAGCGGCTATCCGCAAAGCCGCTGCCGGCGGACGCTATCTGAGCCCGTTGCTTGTCGACAAGCTGGTTGGAAATCTCGGCAATGTCCCCTCTCCTTCGCCTGCTCATGAAAGCCTTTCGAATCGCGAATTGCAGGTCTTGCGCCTGATTGCCTCCGGTGACAGTCTGGTCAGCATTGCCGAACAACTGCATTTGAGCCCGAACACCGTCACCACTTACCGCACGCGGATTCTGGAAAAGATGCAACTCAAGTCCAACGCGGATCTGACACGTTATGCCATCGAAAGCGGACTGCTAATGTGAAGGCAACTAGCGGGAGCTGAAAACAGCCGTCCAGGGGCCAACACGTTGCCAGCGATGTCAAAGAACCCCTACACGGCTTGTCTGCTTTCACCGATAGTTGTCGTAGCCGCCACCCTCAATACTGCATCCGAGTCACACAATAACTCAAAAAGACTCCGCCTTCCTGCCACGTGGCACCTTACCAGCCCATCCATCGGGTTCCTCGCAAGGAGATTCAAATGATTGCGATTGCTCCCCTGCAGTCCCAGCCGGTCCGGTCTTACGCCTCGTCCGTTTTACCGCTCCCCCGCCAGCAATGCGCAGGCTGCCGCCTGCACCGGTTCTGCTTGCCGACCGGCTTGTCCGGCATACAGAACAGCCAGTTCGACAGTATCGTCATCCACCGCCGTGTTCTCAAGGACGAGCCGCTGTACAAGATGGATGATCCGTTCCGCAGCATTTACGCGATCCGGCTCGGCCATTTCAAAACCCATCAAGTGTCACGCAATGGTTTCGAACAGATCGCCGCATTTCATATGGCCGGCGAGCTGGTGGGTCTCGACGGGCTGGGTACCGACCGTCATCAGTGCTATGCGACCGCGCTTGAAGACAGCGAAGTGTGCGAGATACCCTATTCGAAGCTGGAGCAGCTGTTTACCGAGATACCGCCGTTGCTGCGCCAGTTTCACCGCCTGATGAGCGAAGAACTCACGCGCGAGCAGACAGCCATGCTATTACTTGGCAACCTGCGCGCCGAACAGCGCTTCGCAGCGTTTCTTACCAACCTGTCGGCGCGCTACAGCGCGCGCGGCTACTCGGCCACCAGCTTCCATCTGCGCATGTCACGCGAAGACATTGCAAACTATCTCGGGTTGACGATCGAAAGCATCAGCCGAATCATCGCCCGACTGAAAGCCCGCGGCCTGGTGAGCATCAGCAACCGCGACGTCGAGCTGCTCGATTTGCCGACCTTGCGCGCCCTCTCAATAGGCGAACTGACCGTCCATTGAGGGGCAAGCCACGCGGCGCCCAAAAAGGCCAGACAGCCCTGCGGCGCGGGTACGGCCGGCAACCCGTCTTACTTGCCGCACGGCCGCCCGGCTGGCAATGGCTGGCGTCGGATGACCCAGCCCCGGAAACTCAGTTGACCGTAATCTTTCTCGACGACGTTCCGGACTTCTTCGGCAGCGTCATCTGCAGCACGCCGTTCTCGTAGGTTGCAAATACGTTGGCCTCATTGATTTCGCGCGGCAGTGTGAAACTGCGGTACTGCTTGCCATAATACCGCTCGCTACGAACGACGGCTTCACCCGCATTGTCTTCCTTGTCGCGGCGCAGTTCCGCCGCGATTGCAACCTCATTGCCATTGATGTCAATATCGATGTCTTCCTTCTTCACCCCGGGGATATCCGCCTTGACCATGTACTTTTCCTCATCCTCGGTCACATCGATCTTGATGCGTGGTTCCGTATCCACGTCGCCAAACATCGAGCGTAGCCGGAAATTCTTCATCAGATCGTCGAAGCCGCGAAAGGCTTCCAGTCTTGACAGTTCGTTGAACGGGTCGAAATGCGTCAGATTATTGGCCATGATTAATCTCCTTTGATGAACATGTTGAACGTGCCAGGAATCGCAATCGTTGAATTGTCAACGGCACCAAGTAACGCCTTATGCCTTGTGGTGGGTACAGCAGCGGTGCGCACATTGCTTCTGCTGTCCCTGTTTTTTTCGCCGGCGGCTGACCTCACGCCGCGCACGGGATTGACTTGTTCTAATCCTTCAAGGGGTAATAGCAACCTTGAGGACGCCATCGCGTTGATGCGAGAACAGGTCGTATGCGTCTTCAATCTGATCGAGCTTGAAGCGGTGTGTCACCAGCGGCTGTAGATTCACGCGGCCTGACGCCACCACGTTCATCAGCCTGCGCATGCGCTCCTTGCCCCCGGGACAAAGCGTGGTAACAACCTTGTGGTCCCCCAGGCCGGCGGCAAACGCGTCCAGCGGCATCGTCAGCTTTCCGGAATACACGCCCAGGCTGGAGAGAACGCCGCCTGGCTTAAGCGAACGCAGGCAGGATTCGAAAGTCTGCTGTGTTCCGAGCGCCTCGATGGCGACGTCGGCGCCGCGTCCCTCTGTGATGTCCATGATTCGCTGCAGCGGATCCTCTGCGGTGTAATCGATAGTGGTATCCGCACCCATACGCCGGGCCGTCTCGAGCCGCTCCGAGAGATGGTCAACCACGATGATGCGTGTCGCGCCCTTGAGCCGCGCGCCTGCTGTTGCACACAGCCCGATCGGTCCTTGGGCAAACACCACAACCGTATCGCCGATGCGGATCTGTCCACTTTCCGCACCGCTGAAGCCGGTACTCATGATGTCCGGACACATCAGCACCTGTTCATCGGTCAAACTGTCCGGTACCGGCGCGAGATTGGCCATCGCGTTAGGCACACGGACATATTCCGCCTGGCAGCCGTCGATCGTATTTCCGAACTGCCAACCGCCCATGGCTTTACCACCGCACTGGGCCTGATGGCCATCGAGACAGGAATGGCACTGCCCGCAAGGGGTAATGGCACCGGCAATGACGCGCTGGCCGACAGTATAGCCACGGACGGCATCACCCAGTTCGGCAATCACACCCACCGGTTCATGACCGATGATCCGCCCCGGCTCCACCGGATATTCCCCTTTGAGAATGTGAACGTCGGTACCACAGATGGTGGTCGTCGTCACCTTGACGAGTGCATCGGTAGGGCCGATGGACGGCACCGGTTTTTCATCCAGTGTAATTTTGTTCGGTCCATGAAAGACCGCTGCTTTCATCATTCGCATCACGTCTCCAATCTAAAGTGGCTGCCGAATCACGAAATCCACAGGGCTGATCCAGCCGGAATAAGTCCCAGCCTAGGTGGATCCGCTTTGTTACGCTTGACCTGGGTCAAAATCGGCAAAATCCGAAAATTCGAGCTCGGCCCGGAATCGGCTGCGCAAATCTCCGGGGTGCTTCAGTGCCAGGCGCCGCCTCTACATCCTTTAACTACCCCGGAGGATTTGACCTGAGTCAAGCGACAGCAGTCGTCGCGCTCTTAACCTGCAAGCGCGCAGCAGGCAGTGACACTACGCCAGGCAAACACAGTTGTTGTCTGCACGTGCCTGCGTTCAAATGCAATGTCTATGGGAGACCGGGCATGACTTGCAAAACTCACTTTCCGGTGCTTCACGCACTCTTCCTCGTCACAATCATGGTCGTTGTGCAGTCGGCATGGGCAGGCAAGCAACGTGCCGGCTCCGTCCGCACCGAGGCGGGGAACGGATATTACGCATCGGCAGAACTGGTGGTCAATGACAGCGTCATCGGCGACCTCTTCGCCGCCGGTGGCAGAGTGACGGCGCTGGGGGCTGTCGGCGCCGATGCGGCCGTGGCCGGCGGCAAGGTGCTGATTCAAACCAATGTGGGACAGGATCTGCGCGTCGCCGGCGGCAATGTGGAAGTACGCGGCGATATCGGCGGCGACCTCGCGGCGGCAGGAGGCAAGGTCACGATCGACGAGGCCACCACCGTCGGCGGCAGCGGTTTCGTGGCCGGTGGCGATGTCAGCTTCGATGGGCGCCTGACGCACGGCGCCAAGCTTTATGCCAACCGCATCACCATCGGCGGCCAGATCAGCGGCGATACCCAGATCTATGCACGGCAGATCAGCTTCAGGCCCAACGCCCGAATTGATGGCAATCTGTTCTATGCGAGCGAGCAGCCGATCCCGGAAGAGGACTTGTCCAAGGTTTCTGGCCGCGTGCTGCGCGAGCGCACTCCCGACGCCTGGAATCAGAAACATGGCGCGCCTCCCGTTTCCTGGTTCCATCCTTTTTTCCTCTTGACCATGCTCGCCTGCGGCATCGTGCTTTACCTGATTTTTCCCAATGCCATGGCGGGTGCACGCGACAGTATTGCACGCAGACCCTTGCGCAGCGTCGCGCTTGGCCTTGCCCTGCTCTTCACCCTGCCGCCGGTCGGCGTGCTGCTGATCATGACGCTGGTCGGGATACCGCTCGGCCTCAGCCTGTTCGCGCTCTACCCTTTCCTTCTGCTGCTTGGATACCTGGCCACGGCATTCGTGATTGGTCAAAGGATTGCCGTCGCCATTCGGCACGACACGTTGCCCAACCGGCGCAGGCAGGCTTTCTACCTGGCGGCAGCGTTGCTTCTGCTTGGCATTGTTGGCGCCATTCCTGTATTCGGGTGGCTCGTGATGTTCCTTGCGGTAGTGGCCGGCGTCGGCGGCTGGGCACTCTGGGGCATGCATCGCTATCGCAACTCGGATCCGGGAAACACGGCAGCCTAGTCAACGGTTGAAACCCCGCCTGATGCCAGGTTTTCATTAACATGGGATGGAATAACATGGAGACGACGGAAACACCGAGATCGGGCGGGATGGCCTACAGACTGGGCATCGCCGCACTGGACCGTTCGCACCGTGAACTGATGGACGCCTTCGTTACCCTGCAGGCGCTTCCGGACGAACAGTTCCTTCACAGGTATCCTGACCTCGTCGCCAAGATCGAGCGCGACTTTCGGCAGGAAGAAGCCATGATGGAGAAACTGGATCTGCCTTCGTTCCAGACGCACATGGAACAGCATGCCCGTGTGCTGAACGCGCTTCACCATGCCGCTTCATCGCTGATGCAGGGCGATATTGAACTCGGGCGCAGGGCGATCATGCTGCTGGCAGATTGGTTCCCCTACCATATCGACACCATGGACCGCCGGCTCGTTATGGCGATCGATACGTCGGCAGCAAGGCGTCACCTGCGTACTGATAATTCGGAATCGTCAGATTGAAACCTGCTTCCATGCTGCGCAATATCGGCTCATGAATGCGCACGGCCCGGAATTTCACGAGGCGTCCGTCATGACAATCCATTCGGGCGCCTGTTACAGCTATGCCAAACTGCCGTCAAATAGACGTCACGTTCTGATGGCGATGTGGTTCACCACTCTGCCAACACCCGGCGCGTTCCATGCCGCGTGTACGATCGCATTGCGCTCCTGCCAGGTCGGGACTGTTCCCGTCAGCGTGATCTCGTCGCCCTCTACGGAAACGGTGATGGCCTTCGTTTCCGCATGCGCACGCCGCTGCAATGCGGACTCGATCCTTGACTTGACGTCATGGGACAGCACGATTGGCCTGACGGTGACGTTGTTGATGACATCCTTGACACCTCGCAGGTTGCGAACATCGCGCTCTGCTGCACGGCGCTGGAACTCCGCAGTCACAAGCCCGCTCAGCTTGACTCTACCGTCCTCGACCACGATATCGATTGCATCCTTCGGCACGAAGGTGTCCATTTCAAGAACGGACTTGGCAGCGTGGGCAAGCTCGGTGTCGCTGCGCGCTTCCTGCGTGGGCAATCGCACGTCCAGTTCAACCGCAAGGCCCTTTACTCCCGACACGCGTTGCACTGCGCGTTCGGCAGCCACCTTTTCGGCAAAGCTGCTCAGATGGCCGAACAGCGTCACGACCCCGTCCTTGACTTCCACGCCGATGTCGCCGGCATCGACCGCGGGTTCCCATTCCAGTTCATCCATCACATCGTCACGCAATTGTTTATCGCTTTTCATCATTCGCTCCATTCATTGCAGGCACGGCAGCGACAGTGATTCGTCCTCGCCACCGTCAATCCATGCTAGCGACCTGCTTTCTAAAAAATTTGACTTCACTCAAAATTGGCCATGGCGGCATGAACGTTACGGCCTGCGCGTATCGTATGTATGGCGAAACCGCGCCTTTTATTCAGGAGCCGTTCATGAAATCCACCGCATGCCTCTTTGCCGCTGTCACTGGAACGCTGGTGCTCCCGGCATATGCCGCGGATCCCACTCGCGGAGAACTGCTATATGACACGCATTGCATTGGATGCCATAGCACGCAGGTGCATTGGCGTGACCAGCGCCTCGCCGTGGATTGGGCGACGCTTAACACCCAAGTCCGGCGCTGGCAAAATACGATTCGGCTGGACTGGAGCGACGAGGATGTTACGGCGGTGGCCGCGTACCTGAACAACATGTATTACGGTTTCCCCAAGCAGGAACCGAGCAAGACCCTGTCCCGCGGCAAAGCCGAATGATGTGAACCCGACGGCTACAACAGCCGCTGTGCGCCGGTATCGCTTTCCCTGAGCCGCGACAACATCGTGCGCCAGAGCCTGCGCCATGTGCGCCAGTTATGTCCGCCGGAGAGCAGGAAAACACGCTCGGCAGGCAAGGCATCGGCAAGTAGCCGATTCGCGGCCGCGAACATGTCCTGCCGCCCGTAGCCGAGGTAGATGGGAAGCCTCGTCCCCTTTTCCTGAGTCAGACGCTGCCTGAACCATGCCCACAATTGACGTTGATGATCTGGGGCCTCGATCTGGCCGGGCTCCCAGGCCGCCAGGCTGCCTGCCGCCGCTATCTCGGCAATGAGCGCAGGAGGGCCGAGATAAGGTGCCAGCAGAATGATGCCCGCCAGCCTGGACGAATGCAGCGCCGCATAGCTGGCGACTCCGAACCCGCCGAGGGAAATGCCGGCCAGCCAGATGCGTCGGTAACCGGTCCGGCGAGCGGATGCGATGACATCATCGGTGATGCGATGGTGAATGGTGCGAGCAGCGTAATAACCGTAATGTGCATCCACTGCCATGGCATCGGCGGTGATGCCTTGTCTTTCCATCTCGCGAATGAACCCGCGGCGGTCGAAATCCTCCGCGATATCGCCGATGCCGGGAAAGAACACGATGACGTCGCGCTGCCCTGGCCGGAGCCGGAATTCCAGCTTCGGCAACGTCTGCTCCATTCCGAGCATGGCACCGGCACGATGCGACCACAGCGCCATGCGGGCAAGCAAGCCGCGTTTTAATCTCTTAAGGTGGTAATGCAGGTAACTGCGCATGTTGAATTGTGCCTTTGGCAGACGGAACCACCATGATGGACAGATTCCCATGCTCCCACATGTATGACCCTGTCTGAAGTGCTGCCACCATCTGAGCAGGCGTCGCCCAACCTGATTTTGACTCAAGTCAAGCGCACCCGACAATACAGGCACAGACTGCGGCCAAGCAGCATCACCGTTCACGCCAGGAGCCCGCCATGCAGTCGAAAATGACCATAGGAGATCTTTCCCGCCGCAATGTCGTCTGCATCGGCGAAGACCTGAGTTTGAAGGAAGCGGCGAACCTCATGCGCAGCAAGCATGTCGGCAGCGTCGTCGTCATCCGGCATGCGGAACTGGGTCCCATTGTCACCGGCATACTGACTGACCGCGACATTGCCATCGTCGGTGTCGCGCGCGACTTCGATCCTCAAACGCTGCGCGTGGCCGATGTGATGACGCCGGAGCCGGTCACCGCGCATCCGGAAGATTCCATCTTGTCGGTATTGCAATTGATGAAATCCCATGGCGTGCGGCGCGTTCCGCTCACCACGCTGGATGGCATGCTGGTCGGTATCGTTACCTTCGATGATGTGCTGCAGGCCATCGCCGAAGACATGCAGATGCTGGCGCAGGCCATCGCGGGAGAACGCAAACAGGAAAGTCGGTTGAAGGTTTGACCCGGCGTATTCTCATGGCCCGGGTCCAAGGAGACCAGTATGGGTTACAAGACCATCATTGTGCGCGCCGACGGCGAACCATCGGCGACCGAGCGTTACAGGGCTGCCATCGCGCTGGCCAAGGATGAGCAAGCCCATCTGGTCGGGCTGGGAACGACCTTGCATCCGCGCTGGCTGCGCCAACTGCAGATCGGCATGCCGACGACAGATGTCGACTCCTATCTTGATACGCTTGAGCAGCAAAGCATAGTTGCGCTCGACAAGCTGGAGCAGCAGGCCAGGCGGCTGGAGCTCGATTCGTTCGAACGGCGGCTGGTCAGGGATGATCTGGTCAGCGCGATGTCACTTCACGCACGCTATGCCGACCTGGTCATCCTGTCGCAGCCTGCTGGTGAGGCACTGCTGTCGGACGACATCAGTGAAAATGCTGCGGCCATCATTGCCGTCCAGTCCGGCGTGCCGGTGTTGGTCATGCCGTCCCAGGCTTCGATTTTCAAGCTTGGCGACATTTCACTGGTAGCGTGGGACGCCAGCCGCGAAGCTCGGGTGGCGCTCCAGCACGCACTCCCTATTCTGTCCCGCGCAAAAGCGGTGCACGTCGCGGTCTTCAAGGAGGACGACAGGCGTGAACGCTTTGGCCCGGAGGCGGGTGCGGATATCGCGTTGTACCTGGCCCGACATGGCATTCGGGTGGAAGTTCATCAACGGGAAGTCAAGCGAGACATTGGCAACGCGCTCCTGGAACTGGCGCTGGATCTGCATGCGGAGATGCTGGTCATGGGCTGCTACGGGCATCACCGGTATCGTGAAATGATTCTTGGCGGAGTAACGCGCACGGTACTGCAAAATGCGAACCTTCCCGTGCTGATCGCACATTAAGTTCCAATCTACTGTCTCGTGTCTTTTCCCATACCTAAACGCTTTCAACAAGGAAGCCACCATGGAAATTGACTGGCTGCATTTCACGCCATGGACATCGCTTGCCGGCGGTGTGTTGATCGGGCTGGCAGCCGCATTGCTGTTTCTGCTTAACGGCCGAATTGCCGGTATCAGCGGCATTCTGGGCGGATTGTTTCGCCCGGCTGGTGGCGACATAGCCTGGCGGATCAGCTTTCTGCTTGGGCTTGTACTTGCGCCGGCCATCTACCGGATGCTCTACCCCTTGCCTGCCGTTCAAGTGGAAGCGGACATACCCCTACTCATTAGCGCCGGCCTCCTGGTAGGAATCGGCACCCGTTATGGTTCCGGCTGTACCAGCGGCCACGGCGTATGCGGATTGTCGCGCCTGTCTCCACGATCGCTGGCCGCCACCATTGCGTTCATGCTTGCCGGATTCTCCACGGTACTGGTCGCCCGCCATCTGTTGTCCTGACAATCAAGGAGATTCAGCATGCGCCTTTTCTCTGCCGGGATAGCTGGCTTGATCTTTGGCATCGGCCTGGTACTGTCAGGAATGACCAACCCAGCCAAAGTACTTGGTTTCCTGGACCTGGCCGGACAGTGGGACCCGTCGCTGGCCTTTGTCATGGCGGGGGCAGTTGTCGTTGGATTCCTTGCGTTTCGTCGCGCCGGCCGGCACAAGACTTCATGGCTCGGCGAACCGGTCAGTCTGCCCGCCGCCACGCGAATCGACCGACGGCTGATCCTTGGCAGCCTCGTGTTCGGCATTGGCTGGGGGCTGGCCGGTTATTGCCCTGGTCCGGCCATCGCCTCGCTCCTGACGGGCGGAAGCAAGGCCGCCACGTTTATTGTCGCCATGCTTGCCGGAATGGCCGTCTATGAACTGTTGGAGCGGCGTGGGGCGCGGGCGCTGCGCAAGTCCGGCCAAGCCAGCCGCCCGTCAACCTGACCGGAAGCCGCCATGAATCCATTGCCGATCCAGTTGTTTGACCCGGAATCGTCGACCTACACCTACCTCCTGCGCGAACCGAAAAGCGCCGAGGCAGTCCTGATCGATCCTGTCGACAGGCAGTTCGACCGCGATTTGCAACAGCTTGCGCGGTTGAACCTGCGCCTGGTTTATGTGCTGGAAACGCATGCCCATGCCGACCATATCACCTCGGCGGGCCGGCTGCGCGAAGCCACCGGCGCCAAGGCTGCAGCACCGAGTGGATGTGGCATCATGCCCGCCGACATGCAGCTGCAGGACGGCGACGTGCTTCGCTTCGGACGCGGCGAAGAAATCCACATCCTGCATACGCCCGGCCATACGGCCGGCAGCATGTCCTTTGTCTGGCATCGCAATGTGTTCACCGGGGACTGCCTGCTGATCGACGGCTGCGGCCGGACGGACTTCCAGAGCGGCAGCGCGCGGGAGCTGTACGAGAGCATCCATCAAAAGCTGTTCAGTCTGGCTGACGATACGCTGGTATGGCCCGCCCATGATTACCAATTGCGCTCGGTATCGTCGATAGGCTGGGAGAAACGGCACAACAGCCGGCTCGCGGGACGCACGCTGGAGGAATTCCTGGTTCTGATGCAGGAGCTTCACCTTCCGCCCCCAAAGATGCTGGACATCGCCGTGCCGGCAAACCGCAATCTCGGCTTGCCGCATGCCATCTAGCTAATTTTGAAACTGCCTGCATGCATGGGCACTGCTGCGTTCGCGCGGCGTCCGTGTCATCCCTGACACCGCCTGCCGGACCGGTTCGCAAAAGTCAGCGACAGCGTCAGTGCCCATGTCGCAATCCATGTCAATCAGGATCCGGTGCGCCGCTTCTTGTTCCGTCAGTGGTTCGGCATTGGCCATTTGGCTCTCCAGGACTTGCGTGTCGGCATCCGAAGCGTCCATGTCTTGACGTGCGCGTGCTTCAAGGCGCCTGCGCAGTGTCACGGGCGATGCTGTCATGTCCAGTATAAAAAAGGGCACGCCGGATTTCACCGCAAGTTCTGTGAACAGCTTGCGCTGCCAGCCCTGCAGAAACGCCGCATCGACGATCACCGGCCATCCGGCCGCGACAATCATGTCGGCCAGGTCCACGAGGCGACGATAGGTCATTTCCGTCACGGCTGGCGTATAAAGGGTTGGCCGGCCGCGTTCCGTCGACTTCAGGCCAAGCAGACGCTTGCGCTCGACATCGGAACGCAACTGGACTGCTCCGAGCACTGCCACGGCATTGCGTGCAAACCATGACTTGCCGCTGCCTGGATAGCCATGCATGATCATGACCGCAGCTCCTCTATGTGCTCGGGTGAGCCTGTTGGCTAGCGCAAGGTAAGCCAATCCCTCCGCCAGCGTCTCGTCGAACTGCAGCCCTTCGTCGGCCTGCTCAATGGCTCGCAGCAGTGCCACTTCGCCGCGAATCAGGGCGCGGTGGACCAGATAGTAAGGCAGCACGGCAAGGCCCGCGTAGTCGCCGGTCTTCTCCAGATAGCCATTCAACAGCCGTGCCGCCAGCGCCTCCTGGCCGTTGAAGCAGAGATCCATAATGACGAAGGCCATGTCGTTCATGACATCGATCCAGCGCAGAGACGGTGCAAACTCGACGCAGTCGAAGAGTTGCACGCCTTGTCTGGTCGTCAAAATATTGCGAAGATGCAAGTCACCATGACACTCCCTGACCCGGCCTGACGCCTTGCGTTTCTCCACCATGGCTCCGACGGTGCAACGTCGTGCCTCGTCCCATTCCGCGACAATGGAGACGGATTCTTCCGCCTGATGCAGTTGTGCCGGTGTCAGCAAGGCACGATCGCGCAATTGGCCGCACAGCCGGGCTAAACCGCGAAGCGTTTCATCCGCCGTCGCCGCGACGGCCTCCATCGAGCCCCAGTCGCTTGCCTCCGGCGCCGGCGCTGCGGCGGAATGGATGTCGGCGAGCAGCCCGGCGAGCTGATCGATCTCATCGACACCAAGCCGCGCCGCCCTGACCCGCCGGCTCCACAAGTCGCCCTGATTGAAGGCACGCATGCGCAGTGCATAGTCAAGTGCAGGGCCTGTTCCCCCAATACAGGCCTCTCCGTGCTCCATGGAGATAGCCACCACGTCGATATACAGGTGCGGGGAGAAGCGGCGATTGAGCCTCAATTCTTCGCTGCAATAGAAGCGGCGCGCCTCAAGCGTCGAATAGTCGACGAAGTCGAGATGCACGGCTTTCTTGAACTTGTAAGCAAGCCCGCCTGCCACCAGAATCCATGACAAGTGGGTCTCGAACTGCTCGACCGCATGCCCTTCGGCGCTGAGAAGGCGAGCCACCGCACCGATCAGCCTGGATTGTTCCGAACTGGGTACTTGCAATCTGTCCATGATCCTTTGCCTACCTCCCTACGCTGATGGGCACACGCAACACCGAAAGCGCCTTGGTGAACCTCGTACTTAACAGAGCATCGCTCTGCGCTTCGGGCACCGGGGCTGAGAAGAGAAATCCTTGCGCCCGGTCGCAACGATGTTCCAGAACGAAGGCCAGTTGTTCCTGAGACTCGACCCCTTCGGCGACAACCCGGATGCCCATCTGATGGGCCATGGCGATAATGGACGCAGCAATCGCCTTGTCATCGTCGTCACCAGGAATTCCTCCGACGAAGGAACGGTCGATTTTCAAGGACTCGACTGGCAAGTGCTTGAGCGAGTTCAGGCAGGAATACCCGGTTCCGAAATCGTCGATGCTGACCGACACGCCAAGCGGCTTGAGTATCCTGAGGGCTTCAACTGCGTCGGGTTCGAGCTGCAGAACCCGCTCGTTTATCTCGATCTCCAGTCCGAAACCATCGTACAAATGACAAGCCGTCAATTTCCGGCGGAGGTCGTCAACGAATCCGAGCTTTCTCAGCTGCCTTTCCGAAATATTGACCGCCACTTTCACGGGTGCGGCGCCGACACGGCGCCAGCGCTCCAGGTTGCCGAGAGCCTTGTCGATTACCCAGTCGCCCAAGGCGTCGATCAAATCGGTCTCTTCTGCGACGTGGACAAAGCTTGCCGGCAACTGCAATCCGTGTTCAGGCGAATTCCAGCGCAGCAGCGCTTCCATCGCCACCACCTTGCCATTGAATAAATTGACTTGCGGCTGATAGGCCAGCTCCAGCTGATTCAGCTCCAACGCTTGCCGCAGGTTCCGGCTGATAAGCAGTGTTTCATCGGCGGCCCTTGTCATTTCCGGAGTATAGAATGCGTACGTGTTTCTGCCCCGGGCTTTGGCACCGTACAAGGCCGTATCGGCTGTCTTGTACAGTTCGTCGTTGCCGACCGCATCATCGGGAAACACGCTGATGCCGATACTGATCGAAATACGGAAATCATGTTTTCCAAGGCGGACCGGCTGGGTAATCGCCGCAGTGATCTTCTGGGCCACGACAGCAACGTCTTCCGCCGCTTCCAGTGCGGTAAAGATGATGGCGAACTCGTCTCCACCCATACGGGCGACGGTATCCTCTTCGCGGACCGATTTCTTGAGCCGAGTCGCAACGATCTGCAGCAACTGATCACCTGCTGCATGGCCAAGCGAGTCGTTGATCAGCTTGAATCTGTCCAGGTCCAGCAAGAGCAGCGCGACCCGCTTTTTGTGGCGCCGTGCGTGGGCCAGTACATGCGCAAGGCGGTCATTGAACAGCAACCGGTTGGCCAGGCCGGTCAGCGTGTCCTGATAGGCCAGCTGGGTCAGCTTCTGCTCCGCTTCCTTGATGACCGTGATATCGGAAAAAATCGAAATGTAGTTGGAAACTCGCCCGTCGCAGTCCTTGATCGCGGTGATACTTTCCCACGCCGGAAACAGTTCGCCCGACTTGCGGCAGTCCCATATTTCGCCTTGCCAGGTACCCCGGGTTGCCAACGCGTCCCAGAGCTGCGCATAAAATTCTTGCTGGTGCCTTCCAGACTTGATCAGCGAAGGTGTACGCCCGACTGCCTCCTCGGGGCCGTAGCCGGTGATGCGGCTGAATGCGGGATTGACCGCGATAATTTTGCGCTCGGCGTCGGTAACAATGATGGCATCATTGGTATGTTCAAAGACGGTTGCGGCCAGCCTCCGATAAGCGCGAGCCTCGGCCATGTCGCTCATGTCGAGCAGAACGGCGCGGATCTCGGCAACGTCGCCGTTGTCATCGCTGACGGCGGTCGCACGCAATAGCGCCGGCAAGAGACTGCCGTCGCGGCGCGCCAATTCCAGCTCAAGTTCCGGGTTGCCGCGATCTCCGCGCTTCAATAGCTGCGCCGCATATTTTTCATATGCATCGACGGATGCCGGCGCAAGCAGGTCCACAAATCGTTTATGCCGGACCAATTCTTCCTGCGTGTATCCAAGCCAGTTCTGCTCGGTGCGGTTGACGCGCAGGTAGACGCCGTTACGGTCGATTGTGTGATAGCCGCATGGAGCGTCATCATAGAGATCGCCGATTTCCTCCGCACTCTGCTTCAATGCTTGCTCCACTTGCCTGCGTTGGGCAATGTCGCGCGCCACGACCAGCCAGCGCCCGTCCTCAGTGATTCGGACACCCAGTTCAACGGGCACGATTCCGCCATTCTTGTGCAACAATTCCCATTCCAACTGATATACGCGCAAGGGATCCTGCGCAAGGCGAATCCTGATGTCATCCAGCAGCGGGTGATCTTTCGCAGCGGTCAGGCTGCCGATATGCTTGGTCAGCAACTCGTCGCGGCTATACCCGAGCATCTCGCAAAGGCGGCGGTTAACCATCGTATAGCGACCATTTGGATCGGTCACGAAGATGCCGTCGGTGACCTGCTCGAAGATCGATCGAAGCAGCTGCTCATTGTCCTGGCTTGGTTTTTGTGTCTTCCCTTTCATCACACATGCACCAGGTCAGTGTGGCCGAACCCTTTCCTATAGTCGAGCACGGATACCACTTGCGGCTGGATTTCCAGAAATACCACGTCATCCCGCTGGTTCGATTTCGTCCATTCGAGCAGCTGCGGATAGCGCTTGATCATGCATTCTGCAGCGTGCCGGACATCTTCGGCGGCCTCGAGCACTCTGGCGGTGCCGCCGATTGACACGCCCTTGATGTCATTCCAGCTCTTGTAGTCTTCATTGATGGTGAGCGACACTTTACTATTGGCGCGGATGTTTCTTGCCTTCTGGCTTTCCTTGCCGATGCCGACATAGATTCTCATTCCGTCGCTGGCATAGCTGACCGTGGTGGCCTGAGGGTAGCCGTCCGGCCTGACAGTGGCGAGAGTGAGGTCCCTGCCATGCTCAATGATATCCAGTACAAACTGTTCAGTTGACTTGTCCATGGTCGTAGACTCCTGCTTGTTGTCCGGTTGCGGCGCGGCAGCAGCACATGATTGGAGAAATCGCCGGACTCTATTGATGCATGCCCTTCCCCAGAAGGATACGGGCCCGCTTTTCACGTAGCAGCAGGGTGCCCGCGCTCGCATCGAAGCTTCGTCGCCGTGAATGCGAGCATGGCCACGAGACATGACGCTTACCGGAGACCCTGAAGAAAACACAAGTCAATCATGTGCCTTCACACCATCCCGGCTCATTGATCGAGGTCAAAAAATGCCGGATCGGCGATTCCCGCGACTCCATTGCCGATCCGTCGTTGGATGTCATTACAGGTAGCAACGGCTGCTTCAAAATCCATGGCTTACGCTGGTTTTTGTGCCGGATTAAAAAGAAGCAGACTGCCTGTCTGTTAAAAAGGAAAGTTTTTTCTATGCACCCAGAACCAGGGGCAGGATTCCGCTATTTGCGCAAATGGCACCGCAGCACCGGCACGATTCAAAATTGGCTCTGATTCGATGACGATGCACCGGGAGAAGAAGCGCAAAATCCACCCCCTGCATGACCGACTTCAGTCAACGACCCTTCAAGGCGCCAATGCTTGCGCTGAGTCGGATTTACAAGCTAGAAGACTCCCGCGACCAGATAGACAGCCAGTACTGCCAGTAGAAGCCAGCACGCCCATTCTGCAGCAACAGTCCACATGGGTCGCTCCATTTGTGCCTGGCGATCCAAGCGGCCCTTGGCAAACATGGCCCAACCGTGCGCGATAAGACCTACCAGGAGTATCGGTACCGCATAGCTCTCCAGGCAGTCTGCAAACAACAATGCAATCCCGGCGCCGAGCACTCCTGCGCCTAAGCCGCTTAACAGATCAAGCTGCTTTAGCCTGTCTTGTTTTTTGTCCACTGTCCCTCCCGATAGTACAGCCCAAGAGAAATCAGCCATGGAATACTGAACGCCAGCAGCAACCACTTGAAGTCGGAGTTGATGATGAAATTGACGACCGCCATCAGACCAATGGAAGATAGGCCTGACAAGGCGGCGACCGTCGGGGAGCCGCGCATCCGCTGCCGAAAGCTGGTCTGCGCGACGTAGCAGGTCAGAATGCCGGTGGAAAGCATAAAGCCGCCCATCACTGCGAAAACGCGGGACAGCCAAGAAAGGAGGCCTGGAAGCTCCGCCTGTATGTGAGCGAGTGAAGACCTCATGTACCGCGGGTCTTCCGGAAGCAAAGGCGGCCGGATAAACAGGAAGTACAAGCCAAGACCAACGAGAATGATGCCGCCAAACGTAAGCGCCGATGCCGAATAGGCCTTACGGTATTTAAATGGCCTTACGATTCCTTCCGCGCGCTTCACAGCTACCCCTTACCGTACCATTATTTCGATGTTCCCCGCAGGCGAAGTGCATTGGTAATGACCGACACAGAACTAAGGCTCATCGCCAGCGCCGCAATCATCGGCGAGAGCAGTTGGCCGGTGAACGGGTAAAGCAGGCCGGCGGCCAAGGGAATACCCAGCGCGTTGTAAATGAAGGCAAACCCAAGGTTCTGGCGCATGTTGCGCACGGTTTCTACCGAGAGCAACCGTGCTCGAGCTATCGCTCGTAAGTCGCCCTTCACCAAGGTGACATGAGCCGAATTGATGGCGACGTCCGTTCCGGTGCCCATCGCGGCACCAATGTCCGCGCTGGCCAGGGCCACAGAATCGTTGACGCCGTCACCTCCAAACAGAACCTTGCTGCCCTGAGCCTGGTACTTTTTAACCAATTCTTGCTTGTCTTGTGGCTTAACCTCGCCATAAATTTCTGTGATACCTAACCGCTTCGCTACAGCTTTTGCTGTGGTAACACCGTCACCTGTTGCCATGATAATGTTAGCGATGCCGTCTTTCCTTAGCATGTCCAGCGCTTCCGGGGTGGTGCTCTTGATAGGGTCGGATACGGCTAGCAACCCAACCAGTCGGCCATCCGCAGCCAAGTACATTACGCTTGCCCCTTCGCTGCGCAGCTCTTCAGCCTGTCTGCCGAGAGCCCGCCAATCGACCTTCTCCTGCTCCATCAATGCCGTATTACCAAGGGCGATACGCCGTCCTTGGACCACACCCCTCACTCCGATACCACTCGAAGACTCGAAACTCTCCGGTTTGTCCAAGAAGATTCCGCGCCTGCGGGCTTCGTCAACGATGGCATGGGCGAGCGGATGTTCGCTTCCTTGGTCAATGCTTGCGGCAACCTGTAGCACATCCGAATCAGAAAAGCCTGGCGCCGCCACAACCCGGTCAAAGGCTGGCTTGCCCTCAGTCAGCGTGCCGGTCTTATCGATGATGAGTGTGTCTATCTTGCGCATGCCCTCAATGGCCGCTGCGTCCCGGAAAAGTATCCCTTGAGTAGCCGCCCGGCCGGTTGCGGCCATGATGGACATTGGCGTCGCCAAGCCCAGCGCACAAGGACACGCGATGATGAGGACAGCAACAGCGTTGACGAACCCGTAAACCCAACTTGGCTCCGGTCCGAAGAAACCCCAGCCAAGTAGCGTCAGGACAGCAATAGAGACTACCACGACCACAAAGTAGCCAGCGACCATGTCGGCCAGGCGCTGCATCGGCGCACGGGAGCGCTGGGCATTGGCTACCATCTGCACAATCTGGGAGAGCATGGTTTGCGCGCCGACTTTCTCTGAGCGCATGACCAGGCTGCCGCTAGTCGTGTTGATAGTCGCACCAATCAGCTTGTCTCCCGCGCGCTTAGTCACGGGTATCGGTTCGCCAGTCAGCATGGACTCGTCAACAGCGCTCTCGCCCTCCAAGACCTCGCCATCGACCGGCACCTTCTCGCCGGGGCGAACGCGGAGCATGTCACCGATATGGACGTGGGTCAGCGGCACGTCTTCTTCGGTACCGTCCTGATTGATGCGGCGGGCCGTCTTTGGGGCAAGGCCCAGCAGGGACTTGATTGCGGCCGAGGTCTGTGAACGGGCACGTAGCTCGAGAATCTGCCCCAGCAGCGTCAACGAAATGATGACGGCGGCGGCTTCGTAGTACACCCCCACGCGGCCGTGCATCTGGAATGTCGGCGGAAACAGCTCGGGTGCAACGGTTGCCACAACGCTGTAGGCGTACGCCGCCCCGGTGCCGGTACCAATCAACGTCCACATGTTCGGACTACGATTGGCCAGAGACTGCACCCACCGTACGAAGAATGGCCAGCCGGCGTATAGCACGACGGGCGTGGCGAGCATGAACTCGATCCAGTTTTGGCCTGGCAAGCCGTTGGGGAAAATCCTGTGCCCCAACATCGCCAGAACGGTTACGACGACCGTCAGCGGTAGCGTCCGCCAGAAACGCCGGCGGAAGTCGACCAGCTCCGGATTCTCCTCTTCCTCAAGCGACGGCATTACCGGTTCAAGCGACATCCCGCAAATCGGGCAGTTGCCAGGTTGTGTCTGGCGAATCTCCGGATGCATCGGGCAGGTGTAAATCGTTCCTTCCGGTGCTGCTTCCAGTGTCGGCATGGAGATTGGCGCGGATGGCCTGGGTTCCAGGTAAGCTTCGGAGTCGGCCTTGAACTTGTCCATGCACTTCGTGCTGCAGAAGTGATGGGATGCCCCCTGGTAAACAACCGTTTTCTCTGGATTGGCCGCCACCTGCATGCCGCAAACCGGGTCGGTGAACGGCTTTTCAGTTACGGTGGTGCCATGGTCCACGTGAGCATGACTGTGCCCCTGATGGTGCTCGTGACCTGCATGCATATGGCCAGCATGGTCATGAGCGTGGTTTTGGTGGCTGTGATGCTCGTGTGTTCGGTTCTCCATCGCACATCCTTCACGACTTCTTATTGGGTTCGAGGGCTGCCGCGCTTTCCGCTCAAAGCCGGGATGAACGCTGGCGTTCTCTGCCTGTACTGGACATAGGCCTGTCCGAATTCGGCCATCATGTCCTGATCCTCTCGCTTCGCCAGGCTGGCGTAGACCGTAACGAGAATCGGAAACATCACAACAGTCACCAGCGTTGGCCACTGCAGCAGGAAGCCAAACATGATGAGCACAAACGCCACATACTGCGGATGCCGAATGCGCGCATACACGCCGTCCGTGGCAAGCTCGTGCCGGGTCTGCGCGCGGTAGAGCACGCGCCAGGCGGAAGACAACAGAATGAAACCGCCGAAGATGAAGAGATTACTCAGCAGGTGGAACGGGCCAAAGTGTGGATTGACCTTCCAGCCGAACATCATTTCCAGCAGGTGCCCGGCATCGTGAGACAAGAAATCGATGCCGGGAAAGTGCTGCGACAACCAGGGCAGCAACAGGTAAATCGTCAGCGGGAAGCCGTACATCTCCGTGAAGAGCGCGACGATGAACGCTGAGAAGGCTCCAAATGAACGCCAGTCGCGCGAGGTCTTGGGATTCGTGAAGCTGAAGGCGAAGATGATGAAGACCAGCGAATTCAGGATGACGAGCGACCAAAGGCCATAAGCAGAAGACGTAGTGTTCATCGCTGCTCTCCCGTTTCTATAGCGCGGCGTTCGCTACCGGACGATTGCCCGTGGCGACCGTGGTGGTGCCCGTGCCCGTGATGAAACAGGTGCATCAACGGGCAAGCCAGCAGGAGCAAATAGGGCAGTGCTCCCAGGACGTGCGCGCGGTGCTCGGTCCAAAGGAAAAACGCGGCGACGGCCAGGAAGCCAAACAGCGCCCATTTGCCGCGGCTGTGCGTCTTTTCCACTTCATGATGTTCATGTACTTGGTCCATGGCATCCTCCTACGGGAAGCGTTAAGTCAGGGTCATTTGCACTGTTCATTTATCATGTGCATTTGCTTGTCTCGCATCTCAGGAGACATCCCCTTCATTCGCTTGTCCATCATCGCCTGTCGCTCGTCGTCGCTTTTCGCCCCCATCATCTGTTTATGCATGTCGCACATCGACTTCATATCCATCATGCCGCCTTTGGCCGCGCCTTCAGCCCCCATGGGCGCCGAGTTTGCGGGCGCAGACTGCTGCGCAGGCGCCCCTTCCGGGTGGTTGTGGTCATGCTCCGCAGTCTGGGAATAGACCGAGAGGCTAAGAGCTGCGGCGAGGACAGCTGGAACACCCATTGACGTGAATTTGCGCATGACCCGCTCCTCTTGATTGAAGTCCTTCAAATCGGCGTTAATTCCTCAATGCCATGCTAGATGGCTGAGGAGCCAATTTAAATGACCTAAGTCAAATCTGTCGGGATGAGCAAAAACGGTCTCTAACCGTCGGAATCGACCTTGGCAGGATAACCGGCTGCCGTCACCGCCGCTGCAATATCCTGCGCGTCGGCTTGGGACGATACGCGAATGAGTTTGGCCGGCAGGTCTATTTGGACATCGGCCGCCTTGTCCACGGACTGTACGGCGGCAGTCACCCGGCGAGCGCAGCCACCGCAGGTCATGCCATTCACTTGCAGTTCAAACATTTGATATCTCCGTTGAGGTAGGTGATAGCAATGTAGACCTTCCAGTGATTGAAAGGTCAAGGTGATTTTGCAGGTTGTCTCGCTACTTCGAGGCCAGCTTCCATTCCTTCTTCCAAGTCGCCATCTGTTCAATTTCTTTCTTCTGGGTATCAATGACGTTCTGAGCCAAGGTCTTCACTTCGGCATGCTTCAACTTGCCGATCGCATCCCGAGCCATCTTGACGGCGCCACGATGATGACGGCTCATCATGTCAATGAACATGGCGTCAAACGCCTTGCCTTTTGCTGCGAAGAGCTTGTCCATCGACATATTTTTCATCGACTCGGCCATACCCGGCATTCTCATGTTGATTGCATCGCCCTTCCCGGAATACCATTGCTGTTTCCAGTCCTCCAGTTGCTTAATCTCCTTCTGTTGGTCGTCAATGACCTTCTTCGCCATTTGCTTGAGTTCATCACGTTCTGACCGCTCGTCGACCAGTCGGGCCATCTCGATGGCGCTCTGGTGATGCACCTTCATCGTGTCGATGAACTGATGGTCATACTCTGCCTTGGCCGCATTGGGCGAGCTCTTCATCGAACCGTGCTGCATGCCCTGCATGCCTTTGCTTGTCTGGCTTTGACCCTGCAAGCCGTCGTGGCTGGCATGTTGCGCAACGGCCGGTGCGGAAAGAGCCAGAGTACAAAGTAGAACCGATACGGAATGGACCACACGCATAAAACCTCCTGGAAAAAGTTCACCTTTTGGCAATACTCCTAGGAGTCACGGTGCCCCAATTTGTTCTACAAACAAAAACCGACGCGACTATCAGCGTCGTGACGAAAATCAGCGATCCGGCCAGCAGCGAGCCTAATCGCATACGGTGATCAGCGTCAGGAATCTCCTGTGTATTCATCGGACACCGAAACCGAACCGCCGGTAGAAGCGTCGCTTTGTCGCTTCCGACACCAGCAGGTACACCAGCGTGATCATCAGGATGCTGCCCAGCAGGGACAACGGCAGGGGGACAAGTCCGAATACCCGGGCGAACGGCAGGTAAGGCAAGGCGATCGTCAGTGCGGCGACCAGCCAGATGGCCAGTCTCAGGAAGCGTCCCGGACGCGCTCGGTAGAATGGCTTGTAGGTGCGGATTACGAGAAGGATGAACAACTCCGTCAGCAGTGATTCGACGAACCAACCGGTACGGAACAGCGCCGGCGACTCTCCGACCAGATAGAGAAGCACCCCGAATGTGACCAGGTCGAACAGCGTGCTGATCAGACCGAACGAAATCATGAAGCTGCGGATCATGGCGACGTTCCACCGGTGCGGCGTGCGGTCCCATTCACGGTCCACATTGTCGCCTGCAATACCGAGGGCGGGAATGTCGGAAAGAAAGTTATTCAACAAGACCTGCTTGGCCAGCAGCGGCAGGAACGGCAATACCAGTGCTGCCGCGGCCATGCTGATCATGTTGCCGAAATTGGCGCTGGTGGTGATGAAGACATACTTGAGTGTATTGGCGAAGGTATGCCGCCCTTCGTCAATCCCCAAGCGGATCAGGTTCAGATCGTGCCGAAGCAGGACCAGATCGGCCGCTTCCCTGGCCACGTCCACTGCGCGGTCGACCGAAATGCCCACATCGGCTGCCTGCAATGCCGGCGCATCGTTGATGCCGTCGCCGAGGAATCCGACCACCTGCCCGCTCTTCTGCAGCGCCCGCACGACGCGTTCCTTCTGATGCGGATCGACTTCGGAAAACAGATTGCATTTCGCCGCGAGGTGCCATAACGACTCCTCGGTCATGGCCGCCAGGTCGGCGCCTGTCAGCGGATGCGTCACCTTGATGCCGACCGCTTCGGCGACATGCTGCGCCACTGCATGGTTGTCGCCAGTGATGATTTTAAGCTTGACCCCCAGACGGTCAAGCCCATGCAGTGTCCTGGAGACATCCGGCTCAGGCGGATCGAAGAACAGCAGGAATCCGCAAAAGCACAGCCCGGCCTCCTCCTCCCGGGCGTAGCGCTCGCGCGGCTCGACTTCCCGATGCGCGACGCCAAGCACCCGGAACCCCTGCGCGCTCCACGCGGCGAAGCGCTGGTCGATGCGCATGCGCTCGGCCGCATCGAGCGCCACGGTGCGATCGGCAAACTGAATGCGGTCGCAAATGTCGAGCACATTCTGCAGCGCGCCTTTGGTAATCATCAAAGGCGGGGCATTCACCCGATCAACCACGATGCTCAAGCGCTTGCGCCGGAAATCATACGGAATCTCGTCGCGTTTCAGGTAGTGGGCGACATCCACGGACTGCGCCTCCTGCGCCGCGATAATCGCCTGGTCGAGCGCGTTCGCAAGTCCCGTCTGCAGGCTGGCGTTGAGATAGGCATCGCGGAATACGTCGGCGCTGGCTTGCCCCTCCACGTCTACGGCCGCATCCAGCCTTACCACGCCTTGTGTCAGGGTGCCGGTCTTGTCGGTGCAGAGTACCGTCATGCTGCCCAGGTTTTCGATCGCGTTGAGCCGCTTCACGATTACGCCGAGGTGCGCCATCTTCTGGCTGCCTTGTGCCAACGTCACGGTCAGGATGGCTGGCAGCAGTTCCGGTGACAGACCGACTGCAAGTGCAATGGCGAACAGCAGGGTGTCGACGGTGGCACGATGGAACAGCACATTGATCACCAGTACCGCCAGCACCATGAGCGTCATCACTCGCAACAGCAGCACCCCGAAGCTGCGCAATCCCTTTTCAAATTCGGTTTCCGGCTGCTGCCGTGCCAGCTTCAGGGCGATATGTCCGAATTCGGTCGAAAGGCCGGTCCGTACGATCAGCGCGGTGGCAGTGCCGCTGCTCACGGAGGTTCCCATGAAGACGCAGTTCGTGTGGTCTGCCGCCGATGCTACCGCGTGTTGCGAATCAACACCGGGTCGCTTTTCCACCGGAAATGTCTCGCCGGATAACAGCGACTGGTTGACAAAGAAATCGCGGCTCTCGATCACGATGCTGTCGGCCGGCACCTGATTGCCGGCCGACAGACAGACGATGTCGCCGGGCACGAGCTCCGTGCTGGGTAAGGCTTGCTGTTTTCCGTCGCGGATGGCGGTCGAGTGCATGACAATCCGTCGCCGCAGGTCGGCGACCGCATTCGACGCCCGGTGTTCCTGATAGACGCTGACCGTAGCGCTTGCCAACACGATAAGAATGACGACCAGCGCATCGACCCATTCTCGCAATGCAATCGAAATCAATGCCGCGAATACCAGGATCAACAGCAGCGGGTTGCTGAAGTGCTCCAGGATAAGCCGCGCCATGTGCGGACTGGAAGAGGTGCCGATGTCGTTGACGCCGCAACGTGCCGCACGTTGCTTGGCCTCCACGGTTGTCAAGCCCCCAACACTGCAATCGAGTGCATGCATGACCTGCTCGAGTGGGCAGGTCCAATACTCGCGGATGAGTGCATCGGCCCCGACACCGGCTGGTTTGAGCGGCTCCCGCATCCCTGGCATCTCGGTCGTCCGTACCGCGTGCGCTTTGAGCAGCCTGGGCCAGGTGAACGCTTGCGACGCCGCCGCATGCGGCGCGTCCGGCAAGTTCTTGTCCAGTTTCCCGTGTTGCGATTCAGCATTCATCGGAGTGTCCCTGTTTCCGAATGCGACGGTCTACTGCACGCGCCGGATCGTGTCACCCCTTCCCTTCAGCAGGAGGTTGAGCGCCTGTCGATCGAGCGTTTCCCTTTCCATCAGCGCTTGCGCCAGCGTATCAAGCAGGGAGCGCCTGGCGGTCAGCGTCTCCCTGACGCGCGCATGGGCAGCCTCAAGCAGGCGGATGATTTCCGCATCGATGGTTTGCGACGTCAGTTCACTGTATGGCTTGCCCTCTCCCGGCATACCGGGATAGGTACTGGAAGCCGCCGATGGTGCTTCGAAGGTCGCCAGTCCGAGGGAGTCGCTCATCCCGTATTGCGTCACCATATGGCGGGCGGTATCGGTGGCAAGCTGCAGGTCGTTCTGCGCACCGGTCGACAGGTCGCCGATGGCGATTTCCTCCGCCACGCGCCCGCCTAGGAACACATCCAGCCGATCCAGCAGCTCGCTCTTCGTCATCAGATAGCGGTCTTCGGTAGGTTGTTGCTGGGTATAACCGAGCGCGCCGATCCCGCGCGGGATGATGGAAACCTTGGCGACGCGGTCGGCATGGCCGCGCGATTCGGCGATCAGCGCGTGGCCGGCCTCGTGATAGGCAACGGTTCTCTTTTCGACAGGACTCATGACGCGAGTCTTTCTCTCCAGGCCGGCGACAAGACGGTCAATCGCCTCGTCAAAGTCGCCCTGCTCTACGGAGGCCTTGCCTTGCCGCGCCGCAAGGAGCGCCGCCTCGTTGACGAGGTTGGCAAGTTCGGCGCCGGCAAAGCCGGCTGTGCGCGCTGCAATTTCTTCCAGATCGACGCCGGTGGCCAGTTTCACTTTCTTTGTATGCACCACCAGGATCTGTTGCCGTCCCTTGAGATCCGGCCGGTCCAGTGCAATGTGGCGGTCGAACCTGCCCGGGCGCAGCAAGGCAGGGTCGAGAATCTCGGGCCGATTGGTCGCGGCAAGGATGATCACCCCATTGTTGGTGTCAAAACCATCCATTTCCACCAGGAGCTGGTTCAACGTCTGCTCCTGTTCGTTGTATCCGCTGAGGGCTCCACCCACGCCTCTCGCGCGCCCGAGGGCGTCAAGCTCGTCGATGAAAATGATGGCGGGCGCCTTTTCCGCTGCCTGGGCAAACAGATCGCGCACTCGCGCCGCGCCGACGCCGACGAACATTTCGACGAATTCGGAGCCGCTGATGGAAAAGAACGGCACGCCGGCTTCGCCGGCCACCGCCTTGGCAAGCAAGGTCTTGCCGGTACCCGGGGCCCCGACGATCAGCACGCCCTTGGGTATCTTTCCGCCCAGGCGACGATAGCGGTCGGGATTCTTGAGAAATTCAACGATTTCCATCAGCTCCCCCTTCGCCTCGTCGATGCCGGCGATATCTTCGAAGCTGACCCCTGTCGTGCTCTGCGCGTACACGCGTGCCGTACTCTTTCCGATGCCGAACAGGCTTCCCGGTGAAATGCCGCTGCGGCCACCGGCACCCTTGAACATCAGGTACAGCAACAGCAACGGGATAACCCAGGTCAGCAGATAGCCGACCCAGTCGGTTTTCAGTTCCCCAAGGAAATGCACATTGGAGGCCTCAAGTTCCTGTACCAGCGACGGATCAGCGACCCGGACGGTCTGGAAATGGCATTGCCCCTGCGGCGGACATTTGAGGCGTTTCGCCGCTTCTCCGCCAAGCACGGCCTCAAGCTGGTCCGGCTTGAGCATGCCAGTGATCGTGTCCTGTGCGAGCCGGGCATCCGTGATGCGGCCGGCGTGCAGGAGCTGCTTGAACTCGCTGTAGGCCAGCAGGTTGGTCCGGCTGGCGTCCGCGACGATCTGCGCCAGCCAGATCGCGGCCGGAATCAGGAGCCAATACCAGAACGGCAGCCGGAATGCATTCGGCGCACTCTCAGCCCGCTTTTTCTTGTCCATGACGACTCCTTGTCAACGCACCTCACCGTCGCCGGCCGTCCTGGTTCGCTCGGAGCGCGGCCGCACCCTCATGCCATGTTTCATTTCATTGGACGGGAACCGCACCAGCGTCATCCCCGGCATCATGCCGGCGACCACCTGCGCTTCATCCTGGTTGCGCTCACCGACCTTGACACTGCGTTCCTGCAGGCGCCCTTCCTCGATCACGAACACGTGCCAGTTTTCGCCTGAACGAAACAGACTGCTGCCCGGTACCTTGATCACATCCTCGGCCGACCAGATCACAACGCGCGCCTCGATCCGGTAGCCGTCACCCAGGTTGCCTAGATCGTCGACGGGATCGGCGATGACATTCACCCGCTGCTCCTCGACACCCAGCGCGGAAATCTTTGTAAAGGCTACGGGCTCCACCAATCGCACTTTTGCCTGAAGTACCTTGGCGCCCCCCCAGTTCTCAAGCAGCATCACGGCACCTGGACTGATCCGGACTGCATCGGTTGACAGCACGTCGACCACGATCTCATAGCGCGTGGGGTCATTGAGGACGATCAGCGGCGTACCGGCGGCAACAATGCGCTCGCTCTGTTCATGCACCTTGATCGCGTTTCCGGCTACCGGTGCGACGAGCCGTATCCTGGTCTCGGAGGCCGGCGCCGGCCGGACTGCCGTCAGAGCGGCCCGGGCTGCACGGACGTCTGCGGCAGCTGCCTGTTCGCGAGCCCGCGCCGCCGCCCATTCCTCTTGCGCCGCCTGTTCCGACGCCAGCGCCCGCTCGGCAGCCTGTTCCGACATGAAACGACTGCGCACCAAGTCCCGTATGCGTCCCGTCTCGCTGGCAGCAAAACGATATTCCGCTTCGGCACGGCGCGACCTGCGGGCCGCCTCGTCTTCGAGGGCGCGCGCGGCGTCGAGCCTGGCCGTCGCCTCGTCGCGCTGGCGGGCGTCCAGCGGCAAGGGCCGCAGCGTGGCCAGCACCTGGCCCTTCGCCACCGGATCGCCCTCATGCAGCTCAATGCGTTCCACTTCGGCGGCGACCGGCGCTGCAATCACATACTTGTCGTGCGCACGCACAAAGCCCTGGTTGTCCACCGTCACTCTCAGTGGACCCCGCGTCACCACTGCCGTTTCCACTTCCATCGGGTCAGGCGCGAGCGCCAGCCACAGCAACAGGACGACGGCCGCGACGGCCGCCACCGTCATGCCCAGACGACCGGCACGGACGGTTCGAGCCGCTCTCGCCGCCGTGCTCACAATCGACGCATTCGCTTTTGCATCCATGATTACTCGCGTGCTTTCAAGACTTCAATCAGATCGAGCCGTTGTACCTTGTGCCAGACCAGCGCACCCGAGGCAATTGCGGAAAGGACGACCACGCCAGCGGAAAGAATAAAGGTACGCGTGCTTACCACGAGCGGGATGCGGAACAGTTCCTGACTCAACAAAATCGAAAGCAGTGCCGCAAGTTCGTAGCCGAGCAGGCAGCCAAGCGGCACCGCTGCGGCCACCAGCAGCGCCTGCTCGCTCAACAGCATGCGGCCGACTTCGGCTTGCGTGAACCCCAGAATCCGCAGGCTGGCCAGTTCCAGCGCGTGCTCGGACAACGCGATCCGCGCCGCGTTGTACACCACGCCGAAGGCGATTACGCACGCAAAGCTGACAAGGACCAGGGTATTGATACGCATATTTTCCGCAATGGTGTCGAGGAAACTGCGCAAGGTGGCTTCACGCAGCGTGACACTCGACACGGCAGGAATGTCTTTTAATGTCTTGTACAAGGCTTGATGTCTGGCGGAATCCGCGGCCAGATAGGCGCCGTTCATCGTGAGCGGCTCAACCGCCAGCCGCGCCAGCGCCGCAATGTCCATGTAGGCAAAGATGCCAATCGGTTCGTCGACAATCTGCACGATCGGCACATGAGTCTGGCGCCGCTGCCCGTCCATGAACTCCACCAGGAGCCGGTCGCCGACGGCGACACCAAGTATGTCTGCCAGCTTTGCGGTCAGCACGATGCCCTCCGGCGGCAGTGCGATCGGACGCTCCCGTTCGTCAAGGATGCGGCGCAGTTCCTGTTGTGCGCTCAGGCCGAAGATAATGGTCTTCTTTGCATGATGGGAATGGCGCAATCGTACCGATGCGGCCCGAAACGGTTCGACCCGCGTCACGCCCGGCAACGCGGCGAGCTCGTGGACAACCGAAATATCGCGTGCCTCGTTGAAGCTCAGCATGAGATCATCCCGCTGCGCCGTCCGGAACTGTATGCGAATGATTTCATTGAGCGCGTCGAATGTGTATTGCCCCGTCACCAGCAGCGATGCCGCCATCGCCAGCCCGAGGACCGACAATGCGGCCTTGAGCGGCTTGCGTTCGAGATTGCGCAGCACCATGCGCAAGGGAACGCTCATGTAGCGCTGAAAGCCGAGCCGCTCCAGCGGGCCCGGCCTGAACCGCGCCGGCGCTTCGGGACGCATGGCCTCCGCCGGCCGAAGCCTCAGGATCCGACGCACCGCGAGCCAAGCGCCAACCAGCGCCGCAGCCGCTCCGCTTAGCAGCGCAACGCTGATGGTGAAGGCCGACAGCGAAAATGCGAGGTGCGGAAAATGATAGAAGCGCGCATACAGGGCGGCCAGACCCTGCCCCATCCAGGTGCCGAGCGCGATGCCTGCCAGGCTGCCGGATACAACGATGATCAGCGCAAACTTGATGTAATGGCTTGCCACGACTGCGTCTGCATATCCGAAGCTTTTGAGAAGTGCGATTTGGGAGCGCTGCAGCATGGTTAGCCGCAGCAAGATGTTATTGGTAAGAAAGGCCACGATAGCGAGAAAGATCGCCGGAATGACCGTGCTGCTGACGCGGCTCTGCGCCAGTTCGTTGGATAGAAAACTGTGCGACACCTGATCCTTGCGGCCGTATGCGCCGAACGCGCCGTAAGGCTTGAGGAGAAAATCCAGGCGATCGATGACCTGCTGCTCGCTGGCACCCGGCGCAAGCGATATCGCGACATCGTTGAAGCCGTCTCGCATGTTGACCGCGCCCGCCAGCGCATCATGGTCCATCCACATCACGCCGAAGCGGCGATTATCGGGAAAGCTGCTCCCCTTAATCTCGTTGAGGTACTCCGGTGAAATCGCAATGCCGGTGATACGCAGGCGTTCCTTGCGTCCGTTGATGACGGCACCCAGAGTGTCTCCTGGACGGAGATGATTGGCAGCGGCAAAGGCTTCGCTGACCAGCACTTCATTACGCGCGAGATAGTGCGGCAGGCGCCCCTGGCGCAGGTACACCCGGTTGAGTCCTGTGCCGGCTGCCTCAGGCAGCGTCACCAGTCGCCCGCTCGCCGGCTCGTCCAGTCCGGGTACATCGAGCGAAGCATCCATGACCACCCGTCCATGCACTTCATTGACCCCCGGAATGGTGGCGATGCGCTGCAGCACAGTCGCCGGCGCTCGCTTGAGACTGACAAACACATCGGCGAACCGGTTTTGCTCATAGTAAATCCGCTGCGAGGCAATCAGAGCCTCATAGCCGCTGCGCATGGTCACGAAGGCCGCAATTCCACACGCCGCCATCAGCGCAACGGCAAGCGCCTGGCCGCGCATGCGCCACAAATCGCGCAGGAGCTTGCGATCGAGCGGATGCAATACCATGCTCACCAGAAAATCTCCTCCGGCGCCTTCCGCCTGTCGTTGCTTTCTACGCGCGTCACCCGTCCGCTGGTCATGTAGACCACGCGGTGCGCCATCGCGGCGATGGCGGCGTTGTGCGTGATGATGATTGTAGTCGTGCCGAACTCGCGATTGATGCGGTCGATCACCTGCAGCACTAGCTTGCCTGTCCCGATATCGAGCGCACCGGTCGGTTCATCACAGAGCAGAATGCCTGGACGCTTGGTAATCGCGCGTGCAATGGCGACGCGCTGTTGTTCGCCGCCAGACATCTGGGCGGGAAAATGATTCAAGCGGCTGGAGAGGCCCACCATATCGAGCGCGTCTTCCGGATCGATCGGGTCTGCGCTGATATCGGCGACGAGTTGTACGTTTTCAAGCGCCGTCAGGCTCGGGATCAGGTTATAGAACTGAAATACGAAACCGACGTGCTCGCGCCGGAACACCGTCAGTTCCGGCTCCGTCGCTTCGCTCAGATTGTGGCCGCTCCAGTAAAAGCTTCCAGAGGTCGGTATATCGAGACCGCCAATAATATTGAGAAGGGTCGATTTCCCGCTTCCGGAGGCGCCAAGAAGCACGACGAACTCGGAGCGATAAAAATCGAGATTGACATGCGATAGTGCCTGCACCGGGACTTCACCCATCTGGTACGTCTTGCTGATGTCACACAGGGAAAACACCAGACGGCCGTCTCCGTGCCCATCAGTCTCGACCCTGGCCGGCCGGCCTGCCAGCGTATTGCTTTGGCCCTTCTGCATGGAATCATCCGCGTATTGAATTCAAGCCTTTACCCTATGCACGACCCAGGATATCCGCTTGACTCAAGTCAAAGTGCGCCCGCCGGGCGCCATGGATTGCAGCGCCATCAGCGCACGATCTCCTTGTCGGAATTTTTTGATCCAGGTCACCCGGAGACCTGCCTGTGCGGCGCTACCATGGCGCCCTGACCGATACGCATTCGGGAGCAATCATGAAACGCATCGCAGTAGTGACCGGCGGAACCCGCGGGTTGGGTGAGGCAATTTCACGCGAACTCAAGCAGCGAGGATGCGAGGTGATTTCGATCTATCACAGTAATGAAGTGGCGGCTGACGAATTTTCTGCGTCCACCGCGATTCCGACTCGACGCTGTGATGTCGCCGACCTCCATGCGTGTCAGGCTTTGGTGGAGGAAATTCAGGCCCAGTTCGGGCCGGTTAATATTCTCGTCAATAACGCCGGCATCACCAGTGACGCCGTATTTCACCGAATGACCTCGGAGCAATGGTGGCACGTTATCCAGACCAACCTCGGCTCGGTATTCAACATGGCGCGCTGCGTGATCGAAAGCATGCGCGAGCAGAAATTCGGTCGTATTGTCAACATCAGTTCGATCAACGGACTGAAAGGCCAGTTCGGCCAGGCGAACTATTCTGCATCGAAAGCGGCCATTTTGGGCTTTACCAAGTCGCTCGCGCTGGAAAATGCAAGCAAGAACATTACCGTTAATGCGATTGCTCCCGGCTACTGCGACACCGACATGGTGGCCGCTGTACCGGTCGATGTACTGCAGAAGATTATCGCTGGCATTCCGGTCGGCAGGTTGGGCACCGCCGACGACGTGGCCAGAATGGTGGCCTTCCTGGTCGACGACAAGGCCGGATACATCACCGGCGCCACATTCTCTGTCAATGGCGGGCAGTTCATGGGGTAACTGGTCTGGGCAGCGGTGGCAGTCGGGCATTTTTGACCTGAATCAATTAATTGCAGGGACCAGGCTCCTAACATGGCTCCCATGCGAGCCAGGAGCCCGTTGGTTCAAGTCCCCTTCACTGTCCGCGGGAGTACAGCCATGTCTTATCGTACGATTGCCGTTCATGTAAATACATCCCGTCACGCAACTCACCGTATCGCACTCGCGGCGCGGATCGCGGTCGACAACGACGCGCATCTGGTCGGTGTTGCGGCTATAGGCCTGCCGCCCGCGATGTATTCGGAAGGCTTGTTCCCGAGCGGTGCACCGATGCTGGAAGCATGCCTGTCCTTCATGAAGGAGCGCGCGGAAAGCGCAACCGAAGAATTCGAGAAGGCCGCAGATCGCCTTGGGGTAAGGTCTTTTGAAAAAAGAATCATCGACGACGAAGCGGGTGAATCCCTGTGCCTGCAGGCGCGCTACAGCGATCTGGTGATCGTGGGCCAGCCGGACCCGAGCGACGCCATCGCTGGCGAACGCAACGATGTCGCAGAGTACACGATGCTCAATTGCGGACGGCCGGTCTTGGTCGTCCCGTATGCGCTCGACAATGTCGGGTTCGGCGACCGCGCGGTGATCGCCTGGGATGGCAGCCTGGCCGCCGGGCGAGCGGTCAGCGGTGCCGTTCCGCTGCTGCGCAAAACGAAACTGGCACAAGTGGTGACCATCAACCCGGAAGTATCGATGTATGCCCATGGCGAGGATCCAGGCGCGGATATCGCCTTGTACCTGAGTCGCCACGGCGTCAATGTCGACGTGCAGCGCCAGCAGACGGGACCGGACATCGACATTGCCAATGCGTTGCTGTCGTACGTCGCGGATGTTGGAGCCGGCCTGCTTGTGATGGGCGGCTACGGCCGCTCGCGGCTGAGCGAAATCATCCTTGGCGGCACGACCCGCACCATCCTGCAATCGATGACAGTACCCGTGCTGTTCTCTCATTGACATTGCCTGCAGGGCCGGCGACCGAAGCCAGGCCGCACCCTGCATGGTCCTTACTCCTTGAAAGCAGCGGCGAATGACGGTCAGAAACCTGAACTTCCTTTTCCAGCCCAAGTCGGTCGCCGTTATCGGTGCATCCAGCAAGCCACACAGCGTTGGCGCCACCGTGCTGCAGAACGTGGTGCACGCCGGATTCGCCGGACCGATTTACCCTGTCAATCCCAAGTATGAACATCTGGGCGCGCTGCCATGCTATCGAGATCTCGCAGCCCTGCCTGCAGCGCCTGATCTGGCCATCCTCTGTACGCCGCCGCCCACCCTTCCCGGCCTCATTGGCCAGCTTGGCGCAATTGGGACGCGAGCCGCGATTGTGTTGACAGCGGGGCTCGGCCAGCACACTGATTGGCGGGGACGGACCGTCAAGGAATTGATGCTGGAAGCCGCACAACCCTATCTGTTGCGTATCCTCGGGCCCAACTGCGTCGGCCTGCTGGCCCCTGGCATCCGGCTTAACGCGAGCTTTGCCCATGTCGACGCGCTTCCGGGAAGGATTGCATTTGTTTCCCAATCCGGTGCAATGGTGACCGGCGTGCTCGACTGGGCCAGATCACGCGGCATCGGCTTTTCCAAGTTCGTGTCGCTGGGCGACGGCGCCGACATCGATTTCGGCGACGTGATCGATTATCTTGCCAGCGATCCCGACACCCATGCCATTCTCCTCTACGTCGAAGGATTGACCTCGGCACGCAAGTTCATGTCGGCCGCCCGTGCAGCCGCCCGCAACAAGCCCACGCTGGCCATCAAGGCAGGCCGCATGGCCGAGGGAGCAAAAGCGGCCGCCTCGCACACCGGCGCACTGGCGGGTGCCGACGACGTTTATGATGCCGCCATCCGCCGGGCCGGCATGCTGCGGGTGTATTCGACCGAAGAATTGTTTGACGCGGTCGAGACACTGGCGCGACTGCGGCCGCTGTGCGGAGAGCGCCTGGCCATCATGACCAATGGCGGCGGCCCGGGCGTGATGGCGACCGACATGCTGATGTCGGCTGGCGGCAAGCTGGCGCAGCTGTCGGCCGAGACCATCAAGCAACTGGATGCCGTACTGCCGAAGAACTGGTCGCGATCCAATCCCGTCGATATCATTGGCGACGCCCCGCCGGAACGCTATGCCGATACGCTTCGGATTCTGATGGACGACAGGGAAGTCGATGCCGTGCTGTTCATCCACGCGCCGACTGCGATTGTGTCAAGTGCCGAGATTGCCGCAAGGCTGGAACCGATGGTCAAGGAAGCCCGCTCCAATATCCTGGCCTGCTGGCTCGGCGGCACGTCCGTTGCTCGCGCAAGGGAGATATTTGCCGCGGCCGGTGTACCGACCTACGACACGCCGGAAAAGGCCGTGGGCGGTTTCATGCAGATGGTGCATTACCGAAAAAACCAGCAACTGCTGATGGAGGTACCGGCGGCCCTGTCCGGCGCGGTGAAGGAAAACAAACATCTGGCGCGCGGCATCATCGCGCAGGTGCTCGCTGAAGGACGCACCATGTTGTCGGAGTGGGAAGCCAAACAGGTGCTGACTGCCTACGGGATTCCGGTGGTGGAAACCCGCACCGTCTCCAGTGCGGATGAAGCTGGCCAGACGGCATCGGCGATCGGATTTCCGGTGGCATTGAAGATTCTTTCCCCTGACATCGTGCACAAGTCCGATGTCGGAGGCGTCGTCCTGGACCTTGACAGTGCCGATGCAGTCCGGGAAGCTGCTGCCAAAATGCAGGCTCGGCTGTGCGAGCTGTATCCGCAATCACGACTGCATGGATTTACCGTGCAGGCAATGGCGCGCCGCCCGGAAGGCCGGGAAGTCATCATCGGCGTGGCCTCGGATCCAGTCTTCGGGCCGGTGATCATGTTCGGTCAAGGCGGCATCGCGGTTGAAGTCGTCGCCGACCATGCCATAGCCTTACCGCCGCTCAATCATGTCCTTGCCCGCGAACTGATCTCCCGCACACGCATCTCGAACCTTCTCCGCGCTTATCGCAATCGGCGCGCGGCCGATATTGACGCCCTGTGCCGCACCCTGGTTCAAGTCTCCGACATGGTGGTCGATTTACCGGAACTGCAGGAACTCGATATCAATCCCCTGTTTGCCGATGCCGACGGCGTGATCGCACTTGACGCCCGCCTGCGGGTTGCGCCTGCCGCGCAAGGCGCCCTGGAACGCCTGGCAATCCGCCCTTACCCCGCCGAACTGGAAGAATGGGTGCAATGGCAGGGAGAGCAGGTGCTGCTGCGCCCGATTCGTCCCGAAGACGGCGTCGCTCACGTCGCCTTTTTCAATGCGCTGACCCCGGAAGATGTGCGCTTGCGAATGTTCGTCCGGATGCGGGCACTTCAACCGTCACAGCTCGCCCGGTTTACCCAGATTGACTATGACAGGGAAATGGCGCTCATCGCCACGCGCGCGTCCGCTTCGGGCAATGCGGAGACCCTCGGCGTGGCAAGGGTCGTGGCTGACCCCGACAATGTCGCCGCCGAATTCGCGGTCACCATCCGCTCGGACCTGAAAGGGCGTGGACTGGGCCACCTGCTGATGCAAAAACTGATTGCCTACTGCCGGACCCGCGGCACGCAACGCCTTGTTGGCGAAGCGCTGAATGACAATCGCGGGATGCTCAATCTGGCCGCTCGGCTGGGCTTCCAGATATCGCCTGCTCCCGACAGGGGGACAATGCTGATGCAGCTTGAACTCGGTCCGCCGGCGCGGCCGCACCCGGCGGGTTGATCATCGCAGTTAGCCAAGCAGTGTCAGGTGTCAGGAATCAGGCTGCCATGAACACCGGTATCGTCGCCGACTTCAGCATTGCGCCCGTCGTTCCGCCCAGACGCACGCCCGGATAGCGCGGGTGTGCGACACATCCCATGACCACCATGTCGCTCGATAACCTGGATGCAAGTTGAAGGAGCTGCGTCCCTGGCTGCTCCTCCCCGTCCTGGTGCAGCGCATTGGCATGAATGCCATGGCGGGCCAGGTAAGCCAGCAGTTCCGGCATGCTGTCCTTTTTGATCCGCTCAGGAAAAACCGGCGAGCGCAGATGGGCCACATGGACTTCTCGCGCATGCCGCAACATGGGCAACGCCGAGCGGACTGCTCTTGCCACAGGCATGCCGCCGTTCCAGGCAATCAGAATGCGTTCACCGGTTTCATGCTCGCTCTGCCCCGATACCTGAGCAGGTACGACGATCACGGGTCCGCCGCAATTGTGGATGACATACTGGAGGAAATCGATCCGCGTATCAGGATTGCCGCTGCCCTCTTTCCCCAGGACGATCAGGTCGCTGCACAATCCATGCTGACTGATTTCAGTCGCCGCATCGCCCTGGACCACACAATGTGCGGAAGACGGCACGGCAAGGCGGGAAGCGCTTTGATCGAAGCACCCGAAAAGGTATTCCCTCCTTCGCTCCTGCATGAGCGGTTGCTCGGCCCCGTCCGCAGAATCGACGGCCATGCCGATCAGATGAGCACCTTCCCGGAACGCGAGCTGACAGCCGACCTCCAGGCATGCGCCCAAACAGGGCGACTCGTCGACATGCACGGTGATGACCTTATAAGCCATATGTTCCCTCCATCGGCAACTTTGGATCGCTCGGTTGCAGCGCCTTTAATGTAGAACGCCGGCGCGCTGCTGTCATCGGCCGGATTTGAGCCAGGTCAAAATGCAAAACATCATCACGCCGGTGATTTGTACACCCGCCACCCCAGTCTTTGCTGCGCCTGGCCTCCCTGCCCCCTTCCCGCCATATTTGACTTCCGTCAAGCGGACATGCCCGATGCGGCGGTACGGTAGCCGTCATTTCTCATTAGGGGCGGCGGGGTGTCTGCGAGTGCGGCACCGGCCTCCTTATCAAGAGGCCATGCATGAACAAACCGCTACCGGAACTGGCGAAGCCAGAACGCCTTGCCAGCGCCTGGCTCGGCAAAAGCTCCAGTGCCGATCCGTATTATCACGGCACTGCGGACAGCCTTGACCGGGCCTATCATGCATTGCTTGGCAGGATGACCGCCACGCTGTCACCGGCGTCACTCTGGCTGGCCTACTTTGACTGGCTCATCCATTTGCAAATGTCGCCCTCCAAGCAGCAGCAACTGTGGGAGGAGGCCTGGAAGAAGTATGCACAGTGGGCGGTTCTCCAATCGCGCGAAATACTCTTTGGCGAAGACGTTGAGCGTGAACGCATCTTTCCGCTTCCGCAAGACAAGCGTTTCACTGCCGAGACGTGGAAACAATGGCCATTTGATGCCTTATCACAAGGCTTCCTGCTCACTCAGCAGTGGTGGCATCGTGCGACGACCGGTGTCATCGGTGTTTCGCGCCACCATGAAGATGTTGTGACCTTCGTCGCGCGCCAGTTGCTTGACATGCTGGCCCCGTCGAACCACCTGCTGACAAACCCGGTTGCCCTGCAAGCGACGGTCCGTGAAGGCGGCATGAACCTGGTCCGCGGAGCCATCAACTGGTGGAAGGATGCCGGCAATTATGCAACCGGTTTGCCGCCGGGCGTGCCGGATAATTTTCATGTCGGCGAGCAGGTTGCCATCACTCCAGGAAAAGTCGTCTATCGCAACCGCTTGATCGAACTGATCCAGTACACGCCGACGACGGAGAAAGTGCATGCCTGCCCTATCCTGTTCGTGCCGGCATGGATCATGAAATATTACATCCTGGATCTTTCCCCGGATAACAGTCTGGTGCGCTTTTTGGTCAGCCAAGGCTATACGGTATTCATGATTTCATGGAAGAATCCTGGCCCGGAAGACCGTGAGCTCACGCTCGATGACTATCGTACCTTGGGTGTGATGGCCGCGATCGATGTCGCAACCAGCCTTTCCGGGACCAGCAAAATCAATGCGGTTGGCTACTGCCTGGGCGGAACCCTGCTGGCGATCGCCGCTGCGACAATGGCGCGCGACGGCGACGACCGCCTGGAAAGCATGTCAATGTTTGCAGCCCAGGTCGATTTCAAGGAACCCGGCGAACTCTCGCTTTTCATTGACGAGAGCCAGATCGCGATGCTCGAAGCGGGCATGTGGGACACGGGATACCTGAATACCCGGCAGATGGCAGGCGCCTTCCAGCTGCTGCGGTCCAACGACCTGATCTGGTCACGTCGGCTCAATCAGTATGTGCTTGGTCAAGCCGAAGCACACAACGATCTGGCGGCATGGAATTCCGATGCCACGCGCATGCCTTACCGGATGCATTCGGAGTATCTTCGCCATCTTTTCCTTGGCAATGACCTGGCCGAGGGGCGCTTCCGCGTCGGTGGACGGACAGTGGCGCTCACGGACATTCGTGTACCCATCTTTGCGGTGGGTACGCTGACCGATCACGTTGCGCCATGGCGGTCGGTATTCAAGATTCATCTGCTCACCGACACCGAGGTGACCTTTTTGCTAACCAGCGGCGGGCACAACGCCGGCGTCATTTCCCCTCCGGGACGCCAGAACCGTTCCTACCAAATTGTCACGCACCATCCCAACGAGCCGTATACGGATCCGGGTGACTGGCAGTGTGTCGCCCTGACGCACGAAGGCTCGTGGTGGCCGGCATGGGAAACCTGGCTAGCGGTCAGGTCCGGTCGATCGGTACCGCCGCCGGCGCCGCAAAGATCCTTGGGTGATGCGCCAGGCGCCTATGTCCTGACTACCTGATTATATAAGAGCCTCCGTCAACATCATGACTGCACCGTCACCTGAACAAGGTTTGTCTGCCGAGACTGCTGCGCAACGGCTTGCGGATGAGGGACCGAACGCGCTGCCGGACGACAGCCACCGTCTTCTGCGAATCGTGCTCGCCGCAATGGCCGAACCGATGTTCCTGTTGCTGCTTGCCGCATCGGCATTGTATCTGGCACTCGGCGACTTTCACGAGGGTTTGCTGCTGCTGTTCATGGTCTGCGTCACCATCGGCTTGACGCTCTACCAGGAAGGAAAGACGGAAAGGGCATTGGCAGCCCTGCGTGACCTCAGCAGTCCGCGCGCGCTCGTTCGGCGAGATGGCAAGACGCTACGCATTCCCGGCCGGGAAGTCGTGCGGGGCGACTTGCTGTTGCTGGCTGAGGGCGACCGTATTGCCGCCGACGGCATCCTGCTTCAGGCAAACAACCTGCAGGTCGATGAATCCATGCTGACCGGCGAGTCGGTGTCCGTCCGCAAAAGCAATCTTGCGTCCGATGCGCCCGACGCGCGCCCCGGTGGTGACGACCTGCCCTTTGTCTGGTCCGGAACGCTGGTGGTCCAAGGCGAAGGTATCGCCTGTGTTTCCGCGACCGGAGCTCACAGTGAGATTGGCCGGATCGGTGCTTCGCTCAGAACGCTTACGCCGGAACGGTCTCCGCTACAGAACGAAGTCGCACGACTGGTCAAGGTGTTCGCCATTGGCGGCGTCGTGCTGAGCCTGATCACGATTGCCATGTATGGAACACTGCGTGGCGACTGGTTGCAAGCGTTATTGGCCGGTATTGCGCTGTCCATGTCGCTGCTGCCGGAGGAGTTTCCTGTCATTCTGGCGGTCTTCCCGGCAATCGGTGCCTGGCGCTTGTCTCGGGCACAGATACTGACCCGCCGCCTCCCGTCGATCGAGACGCTCGGCGCCATTTCCGTTCTGTGCACGGACAAAACGGGCACGTTGACCGAAAACCGCATGCAGCTGGCATATCTTTACGCTGATGGACGAGAAATAGATCTGGCTCGAACCGACCGCCTCAGCTTATCCGAGTCCGAGCGGGGGCTTGTTCACTATGCAGCACTGGCAAGCAAGCCGGAACCGTTTGATCCCATGGAAAAGGCCATCCATCAAGCGTGGAACGAGATTGGCCCGTCTGTGGCACAGACTTCGCCTTCCTCGTACACGCTTGCACGTGAATATCCGCTGTCCCTCCAGTTGCGGGCAATGACAAACGCATGGATGGATCCGTCGGGCCCTGTAATTGTTGCCGCTAAAGGCGCCCCGGAGGCCATAGCCTATCTGTGTCATCTCGGAATGGCAGAGCTGAACGCGTTGAAGGCGACGGTCGATGCCATGGCTGTCAAAGGACTGCGCATCCTGGCAGTTGCCGCCGCCCAGTACAATGCCACGCCACTGCCTTCGTCTCAGGAAGAATTCCACTTTACCTATCTGGGCCTGATCGGGCTTGCCGATCCCTTGCGGCCAGAGATTCCGCAGGCAGTCGCCGAATGCGTGACGGCCGGTATCCGCGTGATCATGATCACCGGCGATTATCCGGCTACCGCTGCCAGTATCGCCGCGCAAGCAGGTATTCCGGCTGGGAGCGTCCTGAGCGGCAACGCGCTCGACGAACTCAGCGACGAACAGCTTGCGTCCCGGCTTCAGACTTGCAATGTTTGCGCGCGCATCACGCCGGATCAGAAATTGCGCATCGTACAGGCTCTGAAGCGCCGTGGCGCGGTTGTGGCGATGACAGGCGACGGCGTCAATGATGCACCCGCGCTCAAAGCGGCGCACGTCGGCATCGCCATGGGTGCGCGAGGCACGGACGTGGCGCGGGAAGCGGCCTCGCTGGTCCTGCTGGACGATAATTTTGCATCGATCGTGCGCGGCATCCGCCTGGGGCGACGCATCTATGTCAACATGCAAAATGCCATGACTTACGTCTTTTCCATGCACATGCCCATCGCCGGCATGGCCTTGCTGCCCGCGGTGCTCGGATGGCCGATTCTGCTTTATCCTGCCCATATCGCGCTGCTGGAACTGATCATCGACCCGGGCTGCTCGCTCGCCTTCGAAAACGAGCGATCCGACGAGGAAGCCATGCATCTGCCTCCTCGCAATCCGGCTCAGCCGGTATTCTCGAGGCACGACGTATTCAGAGTCGCGCTGCAAGGCGTCGGGGCGCTCGCCATCGTCGCCTATGTCTTCGCGACAGGTCTGTCTCATTGGTCAGCAGACGTGGCGCGCACGAGTGCATTCTGTACGCTGGTCACGGCAAATCTGGCTCTTCTTTTTTCCAACCTGTCAAGACAGCACAGCGTGCTGCGTGCCTTGGCATCAACGAATCGGATTCCGTTACTGCTTGCGGCAATCACAATTATCCTGCTGCTGGCCACCATGCATATACCGTATCTGGCGACCTCGCTGCATTTCGCGCCACTGTCAGTCGGACAGACCGCGTATGCGCTTGGTATGGGACTGCTGTGCCTTGCCTGGTTTGAAGCGGTCAAGTTTGGCCAGCGTGCCGCCGGCCAAAGCAATGCCGCCCGTCGGATTTAGTCACGGGGTCGTGCAAGACAGGCCTACGGACGGATGAATGTGCCGCCAGGCGGAAGACAAGGCAGCAGCACCTTTGCCGGACACTCCGGAGTGATGACGAACCAAGTGAAATGCATTGCTAGGCGGGTAGACCGGATCTGACCTTCCACAACCATGCTGCTCCGTACGTGGCTGCCGCTTCACTAGTATCGGACCCGGCCACCGATGCCTGATGACCACGCTGTGTCAGGTACCTCGCCAATGGCTCGGTGATGGTCAAATGCCCATAGAGAATGACCGGGATTTCCGTTTTGATGAGTGCGATGTCCAACGCGGCCACCGCACCCAACAGATAGGCAGTGGCCTTGTCCGGAGGAGCATGCATGAGCTGGTCAAGAAGGCGAACACAAAATGCGGCTCGTCCAAAGCCAACCGCGTCGGTAGCCTCGCGTCCCTTGTCCCAGTACTCGGGATCAACCGCAGTCAACTTGTCGAGCGGTGTGACGCTGGATGCCAGTATCGTGTTCTGTGTCAGTGCATGCAGCAACTCCCCGCTCAGCGACGTTTTCGACGAAAGGATCTGGGAATCGTCCGTACAGATAAGCTTGTGATGTGACCCGGCATGGAAAAAGTTGACCGGACCTTTTAGGCTGAGTTGGTTGCGCAGGCCGATGACTTCGGTTTCTTCACCTCGCATCACATCCGTGCATGAAATAGAGTAAATCCGCACGTCGTTGATCATCGTCCGCACCCCCGGGATAAAATACACGGAACCGATCGATGGCAGGTCCCGAACGACCAACCTGGACGCCAGCTCCGTGTACATCACCGGTGCGACAAGATGAGGTACCTCGGCCAACCCGATGTTACTTCCGATCATCCCCAAGGCAATTACCGTATCGAATCGGGCGAACGAGTGTGCCTCGATCAAGAGTTTGCTGACGGCGCCATGCAGTGCCGCGCCGCCATTGCGTGCCACATCCCGAACCCCAATGGCGTATGCCTTTTGCCAGATGACGGCATCTCCATTCCAGAGGCGAAGTCGCGTACGGGTCGTACCACCATCCAGCACGGCAATTATTTCCGAAGCATACGCTTGCGTGCTCATCGTGCGCTCCCGCCGTTGATCATTCCAGGAAGACTGCTGAAAATATCTCAAAGCCACAATGGTGGTGGCTCACCTCCACTACAGCGAAAGGCAGTTCTTCGGCTCTGTGACTTTTACACCATTTCGTGCAAATTGAGGCGGCTCAATCTGCTTTGATCACCCGCTGCTAACTTGAAGTGTAGCCGATCATTTCAATGTCCTATGTTTTCCAATATCTTGGTTCCGACTGATGGATCGCCCGCCTCCGACGCCGCTATCGCAGCCGCGATGCAATTCGCCCGACGGTTTAATGCCCATATTTATGGGCTTTTCGTTGCGCCCGAGATGCAATATCCGATCTATCTTGACACCACGCCGCCGGTGTATCTCAGTCAGGAAGAATATCAATCGTCAATGCGCACAACAGGCAACACGTACTTGAACGAGATGCAGAAAGCGGCACAAAAACTGGACCTGGAATTCAGCGGAGAGGTCGTGATCTCGGACAAGACTGCGCTCACCATTGTCGATGCAGCAGAGCGCCAGCACTGCGACCTGATCTTTATTGGATCCCATGGCAAAGGGGGCGAACAGGATCACCTGCTGGGCAGCGTCACGTCGAAGGTGTTGTCAGCGTCGTCGCTGCCCGTGCTCGTTTACCGCGCGACTAAACCCCTGGATCACAACCCATGAGCTGCGCGTTACCTTCAAGTAAGGCCCCCGTCAATACATGGACAGCATGCCGTTGGAAATGCGCCCCCGCCAGGTTTTGATCAGTTCCTGATAAGCACTGCCTACCGGTGTAATCTTCCTGTCCAAATCATAGAGGCCATAATGATTGATCCGCCCGTTCTGCTCCACCAGCAGCGTGTCCCAATCGATCTGATCGATCAGGCTGTACCACGTGAATCCGATAATGGGCACGCCATCTTCCTTCAGGCGCACCAGGTTTCCCCACTGCCGTTCCAGCCATGAGCGCGCTTCCTTTTCGTTATGCCGGTTATCGCGGTTGTTCGTCTCGGTATGCATCACCGGCAACCGATAGCGGTCGTAGTACTGCTTGGTGATGACGTAATAGCCGAGCATCTCATACTGCTGAGTGCTTCCGTCGGGAAAGACAATGTGCTCATTGGTCGCATAATAGTCGTTTCCCATGATCGAGTACGGCTTGATATTGTGATCGAGGAAAAAATGGAATTCTTCCTTGCTCATCCCGTGTTCCAGCAAATATTCGTACATGGTGGCGCACAGATCGTAGCCGTAGCTCAAATCCAGCGAGAGAAAACGGCGCTCATTCAAATGGCGCGCCATTTTCACTGCGTCCGGGTTCGCCGGATGAAAATATTCCGATGACTCACTCTGGATAAAGCGTGCCGCCGGCTGGACTTCCAGGATTGCTTCTGTCGCCAGCACGTTTGCTTTCGCAATATGCTTGAGCGCAGTGACGAAAGCGGTGTCGTTCGAAAGACATTCGTTCCATAGGCCTAGTTGTCCGGAGAAGTGTGCCGCGACATACATTTCATTGACTGGCGTGTATAGCCTCACCCATGGAAAGCGAAGCGCAAAAGCTTGCGCGTATTCGGCGAAGAAGTGTGGGAATTCAGGGTTCTGAAAATTTTCGAGCCAATCGGGCATGCCAAAATGGCACAGATCAACGCATGGCGTGATGCCCAGTTGTTTGATTTGATCAAAGGCATCGTCTGTAAATGACCAGTCGTAGTGACCCGGACCACAGTGCAAACGGTAGTACGGTGGCCCATACCGCAAGACATCAATACCAAGTTCGCGAGCCAAGCGCAAATCTTCCTGATAGCGCAGGTAATGACCGGTTTTGTCCATTTCGTCCACGCGCGCCGTTCGCCCATCTTGGCCCCGGACGGTCGGATAGCTATTTTCGATGCCGCTCGCAAACAGGAAGGAATGCACATGGTCTCCGGCTGGTTGTCTACCTCGAAACGCTATTTTGCTATCCTTGAAAGCCGCAGCTTCTGTGCACTATGGCACACCTGCAAGGGTTTTAGGATGCAGGCCATTACCACAGTTCTAACGCAAAGCATTCCGATATTCTTGACCTGCGTCAAGCAGGCTAGGGATGGGTTTGCCTGCGAAACGATGGCGACTTGCTTTCCCCACCGGCCGAAAGCCCGTAGGCGACATCCGGCATCTCTATCGCGAACAACCATGCAGCCTTTATCCACACATGAAACAACCATGAAGGCTATGAACCGACTAGGCATCAGATGGCCACTCGGGTGGCTTACCATGTCGTTACCAGCTTGGTCCCTGGATGCCGCTGACACCAACCCAATGAATCGAATGGCTGCATATGAGCAGGTATCGGGGCTTGCCGCTCGAAGCGACGAATCTGACGGGTTCGGACATCGACATGGTTTGTTTATCCCCAGGCATCATGGCACGGCGTCATGCTCTTAGCGCCAGCCGGATTTGCAGTGGCGCTATTTGCACGCCACCCGGCGCGGTTCGCGCGCCGGTGCTCGCGATCTCCCGCTGGTTTCAAAAGTCCATGCTTGATTTCTGACATCGCCAGGCGAGCGCTGGTGCATCAAACCTCGAGGTGCAATGCACGCAAACGTTCAAAACAAATGCCCACTCTCGCCATGTTGGATATCCTTGGCCAGCCGATTCAAACCTTTGTCATTAGCGCCATGTTGGTAGAACCATTCCAGCATATGGAGCGCGACCATGAACCGTTCCGGCTCCAGTGCACGGATCTGCTCAAGATGACAGACGACGCCCTGCCCCGCCAGTGACTGCACCAGCTGGCGCACCAGCCGGCCGTTTCCATCCCACGTCACTGCCCAGTCTCCGGTAACAAAAGGATTCTCCTCTGTGTCAGCGCTTCCATCATGATCCGCCATGGTTCCCCCTGAAGTTCCACTCCATTGATAACAGGCACCGCCCTTCATGTTCGTTGCGCAGCGCCGAACGGTGTACCCAATGCTGCAAATGCAATTACGCCTCGATAAAGACGAAGAGATCAAACGCGCCGTCGCGTTCAATGGCGCCCACCAATGCTCGAAACCCGCCGTCGGCCGGACCATGCTCGTGAAACCAATCCAACATCCGCATAGCGATGTCGAACTGTGCCTGATCCAGTTCCCGCAACCGCGCAAAATTGAAGAACACATAGGGATCGGACAGCGACATCGTCAGCCACTGCAATACCATTGCGTCACCTTCCTGCAGGATTGCGCGCGCATGTTGAATGAACGGGTTATACAGATCGCGATGCTGTTGGTCTTCCATTGCTCCCTCCCTGATATGGTCAACTGACTCTGGCGTTTCTGGCGAGTGAACGAGGTCTGATGCATTCATCGGCTTGGCTCGCCGGCGTCTTTTTTGAGGAGCAAGCCTTTCAGCGACGCCAGCTGGTATCGCAGCGGAGTGTCTTCAAATTCCTGCAATCGGCTGACCGCCTTGTTCAGCAACGACATTGCGAGGTTCAGTGTGCCCTGCCCCAATTCCACCGTGGCCAACGCGTCCTGCTTGGCGTCGCTTTCCGCCGTGAGCCTTTTTTCCATCCGCTTCAAGTCCTGCTGACTCTTTTTGAGCTGACGCTGTAGTGCGTCCTGTTGCTGTAGCCACTGCGCCTCCTGGATGGGATCGCGCTCCATCAGCATCAATACCGTTTCGATGCGTGCGCGGTCCTCGTCTAAGGTGGCACGCAACCTTGTCAGCTCGGCGTATTGGATTGCCGCATTCTCGTCGGCGGCCTTGCGAACTGTCGCCGCTTGCTGCTCGGCCTGCCGGCGCTTCCACTCGACCGCCAGCTGTACCTGCTCACTGATGCGTCGCACGCGTGCAGTAGCCTCCCGTTCGGCGTTATCCAGTTCCTCCTTTGCCGTATCGACACGGGCCTGCGTGGCAGCCAATTCCTGCTCCAGTTGCCGTAGCTTCCATTCGCTGCGTGACAGGCGGGTGCGTTGCGGACCGAGGCGTGCAAGACCGAAACGGGAACCTAGCTTTTCATGGAGCACATCCTGCCAGCGACGCATCGCCGCCGTGTATGCAGTACGCTTATCCATTTCCCCGCTGTGACGCGCTGCCCGGCTGGCCGCATAGCCGGGATGGACCGTGCCGAAATCCTCGTCCCCGATCTCCGGGACGGCATAAAGATGGAGGTGTGGATTTTCTTCGTCAAGGTGTTCGACCACCGAGCGCAACCTGGGACCGAACAGTTCAACCAGTACCTCAACAGCCACTTCGCGGAACTGTGGCCAGTCGTCGATCCGGTGACGCGGCAAGCTGATCACGCCGCAGGCAAGGATCGGACTGTCGCGACGCAGTGGGCGGCCGTTCTTCTGCGTAACCGAGTCTGCCCATGCCTGTGCAATCGCTTCAACGTCGAGCGGGTCGACGCCATACAGTGTCGTTGGCGGCTGCGGATGACGAACATGCGCACAATGCCCCTTGCAGCGGGCGGCTTCGCGCAGTACCTCCCCGGCACTCCAGCGACGTTCGTTGCCCTTGTTACCCCTGCTTCCCTTTTGGCGCTTGGTGGAACCGACTTTCGACGCCCACTCGAGGCGGGCAAACTGATAGTTGTCCATGGTGTGTCCTCGTGCGTTGGTTTCGATGGTGATAAGACCATCCTACCTTCACTGGCTGAGAAAAACTCACACGAAGTCTAGGAACCGACTCGGCATCACATGGCTGAATGTCGGTGCAATACCGCACCGGCAAGCGGAGGCGTTGCCCGAGCGACGACACACTTACTCTCGTGCCGGTGTGCTGCGCATCGGTGGGTTGGTTGGTCAGACCAAATGGCGCCATCATCGCGCCAGCCGGTGTTGTCTTCACGTCGTTTGGAACGATTTGCACGCCGGCTCAAATTTCTTTAAGGAAGCATTTTTGTACTATAGTAGAGTCGTCTATCACCAACGGACCTCACACCGCCGCCTATGCCTGCACGCAAATACGGACTCGATGCGGACCGGCCAGTCCATGTGCCGACCCGGCTGCCGCGTGTCGTGCTGGCATATCTGCACGTTATCGTGCGGCTCAAGCGCCCACAATTCTCATACAACAGCCTAGCGCATCTGCATGAGGAAATCGTCCGGTGTTTCCTGGCGTTGGCCCCGTATTCACCCTCCTTCCTCTGGAAGACCCCACGTGCAGCCAGCGCTGACGATGACGACTTGGCGTTTCGCCAGTGTAATTTCCAGCTAGCGCCGGCGCTGGCCCACGCCCTGAAAAAGGCGAGCGACCAGGCAGGCGTCACCCGCGCAACCTTCCTGTACACGGCCACCTACCATTACATTGAGCATGTGGCGACGCCGAAAGCACTGCAACTGCTATGACGATCCGGCGCGCCCAGACGCTCATCGACGCCGCCCGACAACTGCTGACCGCGACGCCGGTCGATGAACAGCGCCTGTACGAAACACTGGTCGTGCTGATTGAGCAGCATGGTTATACGAAAGCAGCGTTGGTGCGCCTGTTGGGCATCGGGAAGCAACAGCTTTTCCGTATTCTGGCCAGTCGCCGCAGCGAGTTTGTCCGTTACCTTGCGATGTGCGGCGGCCAGGCATCGGTGGTCGAAGCGCTGCACGGGATGCCGACCGCGCTGCGCGAACAACTGCGGCAGCAGTTTGAGCGAACCGGTCGGCCCTACAGCCAGGCCATGTTGCGCCGCTTGAAACAGCAATGGGCAGCCGGCAACAAGGTGGTTGCGACTAATGTGCAGCCTGACGCGTCAGCCGAGCTGCCAGTACGCCGCTCCTACAGCAAACAGATGCGTCACACAACCATGGCAACTGACGAGGACAATGAGCAGGCCTTTCTCCGTGGGCTCGTCGCCCCAGTGGCCACTGGTGAGCGTGAGCTGCTTGATCGCCTGAGCCAGATAATTCCGGCCCCGGCGCAGGCACCTCGACTGCCGGCATGGAGGGACGCGCCCCGAGCGGAAGCGCGACAGCCGGCCGTCCGGCTCACTGCAGATCAGGCGCGCCGTTTAATCCGACGACTCGGCGGCAACGCTGATGTTCCAGCGAAAGACCTGCAAGCGGAACTGCTCCGATTGATCAGGCGCCGCTAGCCTATCCGGTTCACTGAATCAGTTCGCCGATTCGTTCCGGGTGCTGTCCTGCGAAGTCCGGGCACGAACTCGCAAAGACGATGGCGGCGTCCAGTGCCTGGGCCGACGCTGCGGTCAACCCGTGCACACCATCGATCAGCACCACGACTTCATCACGCGCGACCCCGACGTCGTAATGGCCGCCGTCGCTGTCTTCACGGTAGAACGGGGCAATCAGCTCGGTGGGAAAATGCGCGACCTGGTCATCGATCGCGACCCAACAATGGCGATAGACTGCCGGATCCAATTGTCCAACGAATGCTCGAATTTGGTCGATGCGGCTACCGTCGAAACCCGTGGCGCCGATCAGCCGACTGCTGATGACAGGCAGCAGAAGCCGCTTGACCCAATCCAGCGTGTGCACATGGCGGAGTTCAAACAAGATGTCTTCGGGTTCGTCGTGATCGATGAAATTGAACCCTTCCCAGCTTCGCCACGCGCTACTGAGAACGACATCGACGTGCCGGTGCCGCATCAGCACCTCCGCCAGAAGCTGCTGCTTGTCTTCGCACAGCAAGCCGAGACTCGCAGGTGTGACTGTTCCCCTTACCAGCTGCACGCGCAATTCTTCAGTATCTCGGTCCATGCCTTTTATCTCTTTGGTCACTGAATGCGTGACCCCATCAAAATCAACGGCGAGTACGATCCGCTCTGGAATATCTACCGTCATTGCAGGCTCCTATAGAAAAGAAAGGGCAAGAAAGCGCCGCATTCGCATGCGTCATTAACTATAAAATAGTACATTGACGGACTTATATCAACGGACTACCCTGAATTCACACCGTCAACGAACTCATTGAGGCCCGCAATGCAGATCCCCGTTTCCTTGCCTGATCCTGCACTACCGGTTGTCATTTCTAGCGCCAAGACACCCTGTCTTTCGCAGTCGTCGCATTCCAGTCTGCCGTTCGACTTCGATGCGCCGGACAGCGTTGAGGACATCAGTACGAATGAACAATCACACGGGGCTACGGAAACTCCTCCTCCCCTGACAGCGACAACGGAGCGGCCCCACGATGACCAGGAAGCGCTTTCCTCGTTCTGGCCAGTGCCCCCCCAGGGACCGCTGCCAGCAGTATCTGGAAGTATTCTGCCGCGACGAGGTTGAAGCGGTAGCTCGCATTTATAAGACGTATGTAACGGATCGTGAGCGCCGCACTGCAATCGGCAAAATCATCACGCACCTGCGGCAGTCCGGTGCGTACCGCGCCTTGCCCTGCATCCCGCAAGGATGGCGTCGTCGTCTCGACGATCTGGAGGCGCTGTTTCCAAATTTCGGGGAATACATTTCGTTTCTACGCACGACGTATGCCCTTGCCGAGCGCGAAGGCCGTCATAGCCCTCACTGTGAACCTGTTCTTCTTAACGGTCCCCCCGGCATCGGCAAGTCGTTAGTCATCCAGCACGTTGTCGACTTCATGGGCGTACGCAGTCAGACTTTCAGACTTGAGTCCGCGCAGGCGGGAGCTGATTTGCAAGGGACTGCGGAATACTGGGGGAACTCGCAACCAGGCAGACTTGCGAAAGAGCTGATTTTCGGAAGTAGCGCAGCCCCGGTCTTTGTGCTGGAAGAAATCGATAAGGTCAGCGCTCGCGAGTACTCGCCCCTCAATTCGCTTTACGAGTTACTCGAAAGCGACTCCGCCGCGACATACCATGATCAGGCTCTGCCGTGGCTAGGAATTAGGGCCTCACGTGTAATCTGGGTGTCTGCTTCTAACTCAATCGATACGGTGCCGGCACCGATCCTGAGCAGGCTGAAAGTCATCGAGATTCCGGCGCCGACACCGGAACAGACACTGACGATTGCCACGGAAATCTGGCGAAGGCTGCGTGCCGACTGGCCTGTCGCTACGGCGAACATGGTATTGACAGACGATGCGCTGTACGCAGCAGCATCGCATCCGCCACGCATCATCCGCAAAGGCTTGCGCGAAGCGGTCGGCCGCGCGGTCTACGATGGACGCAATTTGATCACTGCAGATGACATCAACGCCTGCATGGGACATGTTCAACAGCGGCGCCCGTGCGGATTTCTATGAGGATTCACGCTCGATTGCCACGCTTACCGATTGGCGACACAGGTGCAGGCAATGGTGAGATTGAGCACCATTCGAGCGTGTACGATCAAATGAGAAATGGTCTGGCCTTCGCCAGAGTGTTGATCACGCAGTATGTGATCGTTTGTCATCACGCACAGCGCCAGACGGGAAAAGTAGCGCGCCTCCCTTGAGTCGCCAGCCGTGGCATCATGGTCGCGATGCCTGATCTCAGGCAGACGCGGCATCGATTGAATGCCGTTTTGCGTTGCGGGAGTATGACAAAATGAAACTACCACCACAACTCTTACCTGATATTGAAATTGGCGTGCCGGCAACCCTGCGGTTAGCAAACACTTCGCCTAGAAAGCTTGATGGTGCCCGAGACCGGAATCGAACCGGTACGCCCCCTCTCGGGTAAGCGGCGGATTTTAAGTCCGCTGTGTCTACCAATTTCACCACTCGGGCAAGGCAGGCGGCTGATGCAGATACGAAAAAAGCGCACGCGGCGCTTTTCTGGAAAACTGGAGGCGGGGGTCGGGATCGAACCGGCGTAAACGGCTTTGCAGGCCGCTGCATAACCACTTTGCTACCCCGCCATGGGGAGGTATTGTAACCACAAACTGCAATCCGCGTTGGCATCGGACTGTAAAATCCGTTTGCTTTCGCAGCAGGATTCGACTGACAACTTCCGATCGAACCCAGAGAAACTGGAGCGGGAAAAGAGTCTCGAACTCTCGACCTCAACCTTGGCAAGGTTGCGCTCTACCAACTGAGCTATTCCCGCATGAACTGCACATAATCATCAGACAAGCGTGGCACTTTCTGATGAAATAAAAAAGGAAGCTAGAAGCTTCCTTTCGGATTCTGGAGCGGGAGAAGAGTCTCGAACTCTCGACCTCAACCTTGGCAAGGTTGCGCTCTACCAACTGAGCTACTCCCGCATTCACAACAGACACGCATTATAGAGAATAAAAGATTCTTGTCAACCCTCGTTCCCTGCGTCTCACTGCAACGACTTCCTTCAACGCATTCAATACGCGAAGCATTGGATGCGATGCGAGCGTGCATTCAAGTCTCGCACATCAAGGCAAGATCAGAACACCGGCCCTGCTTTTTCCTTGATCAGCGGCCACGCCTTGCGCAGATAATAGAACATCGACCACACGGTCAGCACCGCTGCAATGACGAGCAGCCATGCGCCCCACAGCCGCGTATCGATGACGCCGAACAGCGTGTCGCTGAACAGCAGCATTGGAATGGCAATCATCTGCGCGGTGGTCTTAATTTTTCCGAGCGAGCTGACCGCGACGGATTTCGACGCGCCCAGCTGCGCCATCCATTCCCTCAACGCGGAAATGGCGATCTCGCGGCCGATGATGATGAAGGCGACCACCGCATTCACACGGTCAAATTCGACCAGCACGAGCAATGCGCCGGCCACCATGAGCTTGTCGGCGACGGGATCGAGGAAGGCGCCGAATGCGGATGTTTCGTTCCAGCGCCGTGCGAGGAAGCCGTCGAACCAGTCGGTCACTGCGGCAATGATGAAGATGGCGGTCGACGCCACTCCCTTTGCATAGGGAGTGAGCCATGCGTCTGGCAAATAGAAGACGCCCACCACGAGAGGAATAAGCGCTACGCGCAGCCAGGTAAGAAGGATCGGGATATTGATGGGCATAGTCGGTGCCATTGAATTAACCCGATTATCTCGTGGAAATTGCGTTCACTGCAATTGCCGCGATACAGGCTGGATCAAAGCTTAGTGAAGCTGCTTGTAGATTTCTTCCGCCAGTTGACGCGAGATGCCTTCCACGGACGCAATTTCCTCGACGCTGGCGTTGGCCACGCCGCGCAATCCGCCGAACCGAGCCAGCAGTCGCTGGCGCCGTTTTGCGCCGACGCCTTCGATCTCCTCGAGACGCGACGTCTGCCGCGCCTTGGCGCGTTTGGCGCGCATGCCGGTGATGGCGAAGCGGTGCGCCTCGTCGCGGATCTGTGCAATGAGCATCAGCGCTGCCGATTCCTTGCCGAGTTCCGCAGGAGGCCGTCCGTCGGCGAAGATGAGCGTTTCGAGGCCGACCTTGCGCCCCTCACCTTTCGCCACGCCGACGATCAGGCTAATGTCGAGTCCAAGCTCGCTGAAGACCTGGCGCGCCATTTCGACCTGGCCCTTGCCGCCGTCAACGAGCACGATGTCCGGCATCACGCCGTCGCCATTGGCCACTTTCTCGTACCGGCGAGACAGCACCTGGCGCATGGCCGCATAGTCGTCGCCCGGCGTGATGTCGTTGATGTTGTAGCGACGGTATTCGCCGTTCTGCATCGCATGATGGTGAAACACGACGCAGGAAGCCTGCGTCGCCTCGCCCTGGGTATGACTGATGTCGAAGCATTCGATGCGCAGGCTTTCGAGGTCGGCGACATCCATGACCAGTACATCGACCAGTGCACGCGTACGGGCCTGCTGCGAACCCTGCTCGGACAACAGGCGCGCCAGCGCAATCTCGGCGCCCTTCTGCGCCATTTCCAGCCATTGCCTGCGCTGCCCCTGGGGCTGGAACACCAGCGTGATCCTGTGGCCGCACTGGTCCATCAGCGCCATCATCAGTTCGGGCTCGTCGAGTTCCACGCTCAGGATGATGACCGAGGGAATGAAGGTATCGATGTAGTGCTGGGCGAGGAAGGCCTTGAGCACTTCGACTTCGGGCGGCCCTTCCGCGGCGGCAAGCGCATCGTCGACATGCGTTGGGAAGTAGGCGCGGTCGCCGAGGTGGCGTCCTCCTCTCACCATCGCCAGGTTCACGCAGGCCCGCCCGCCCTGTACCACGATGGCAATGACGTCGATGTCCGCATCGCCCACGGTTTCCATGGTCTGCTGGTGCAGCACGCGGGACAAGGCGCTGATCTGGTTGCGCACAGCGGCGGCCTGCTCGAACTTCAGTTCCTCGGCAAAGCCGTGCATCTTCTTCTCGAGGGTTTCGAGCACTTCAGTCTGCCTGCCGCGCAGAAACTTTGCCGCATTCTCGACATCGAGCGCATAGTCTTCCTTGGCGATCGCGCCAACGCAAGGCGCGCTGCAGCGCTGGATCTGGTGCAGAAGGCACGGGCGCGTACGATTGGCGAACACGGTGTCTTCGCAGGTGCGGATGCGGAATACCTTTTGCAGGATCTGCATAGATTCCTTGACCGCCCAAGCGCTCGGAAACGGGCCGAAGTACTGGTTTTTCTTGTCGACCGAGCCGCGATAATAAGCCATGCGCGGCGTGTCCTGCGCCGTGATTTTCAGGTAGGGATAGGACTTGTCGTCGCGGAAGAGGATGTTGAAGCGAGGCTGCAGGGTCTTGATCAGATTGTTTTCGAGCAGCAGCGCTTCCGCCTCGCTTCTCGTCACCGTCGTTTCGAGACGCGCGATGCGCTCCACCATCATTGCCGTACGCGGGCTGGCGAGCGTCTTTTGAAAATAACTGGAGACCCGTTTTTTCAGGTCGCGCGCCTTGCCCACGTAGAGCAGCTTGTCTTCCGCATCGAAATAGCGATAAACGCCGGGCAGATGCGGCAGCTTGGCCACCGTTTCCAACACGACGGCTCGCGGATCAGGCGCAGCGGATACTTCAGTTTCAGACATCAGAACTCTTCTTTATGCGTCGCCCAGTGAAAGGGCCGTCTTCTTCGCCGCACGGTAGCGCGGATCTTCCTGCAGGGCATCCCATGACAGCTCGGGCGTCTGCGGGACGAGGGAAGCGATGCGCATGGCCGATTCCTTCGATGCCGCATCCTGTTTCGGATCAAGCTCGGAGAGCAACTCATCTGCCTTGTCCGGCGAATTGCAGATCAATACCATGTCGCAGCCGGCCGCCAACGCGGCTCTGGCGCCGGCGGTCACGCTGCCGGCCACCCGCGCGCCTTCCATGCTGAGATCGTCACTGAAAATGACGCCCTGGAAGCCCATGTCCTTCCGCAGGATGCCCAGCCATTTCTTCGAAAATCCCGCCGGGCGCTTGTCGACCTTGGGATAGACCACATGCGCAGGCATGACGGCGGCAAGACTGAGTCCCATCCAGTCGTAGGGAGCGGCATCCTCGCCCAGGATGGCCTTGAGGTCGCGTTCGTCCACCGGCATGTCCACATGGGAATCGGCCTTCACGAAACCATGGCCGGGAAAGTGCTTGCCGCAGTTGGCCATGCCGGCCAGCAGGAGGCCGTAATTCAGGCTGCGGGCCAATGCGCTGACCACGCGCGGATCACGGTGAAAGGAGCGGTCGCCGATCACGCCTGACTCGCCATAGTCCAGATCCAGTACCGGAGTGAACGACAGGTCGACGCCGCATGCGCGCAGTTCGGAAGCCAGCACGAAACCCACGTCGGTGGCGGCACGCATGGAGGCCAGCACATCGCTGTCCCAGAGTTCGCCCAGCCTGCGCATGGCAGGCAGGCGGGTGAATCCGTCGGTTCTGAACCGCTGGACGCGGCCGCCTTCATGGTCCACGGCGATGAGAACGCCCGGCCGTGCCGCATGGATGGCTTGCGTCAAAGCAGTCAACTGCGCACGGTTCTCGTAATTGCGGGCAAACAAAATCACACCGCCTGTCAGCGGATGCCGGATGCGGCGAACATCTTCCTCGGTCAAGTCCTTGCCGACCACATCAAGCATGACCGGCCCGAGCGCCGCGTTTGCTGCCGATTCACTCATTTTTTCTCCACGATGACGAAAGCGACCGCATAGTCCGCCTCATCGGTAATCGATACCTGTGCGGTCAGTCCGTTTTGCTCCATGAAATCCTTCAACGCCCCGCTGGTAACTGCGACAGGTTTGCCGCCGGGCGCGTTCAATGTCTGCATCGCGCGCCAAGTCATGGGCATGCGCATGCCGAGGCCGATCGCCTTGGAAAATGCCTCCTTGGCGGCAAAGCGCGTCGCCAGGAAACGGATGCCGCGGGCTTCGACCTTTGCCTTGCGGGCGAAGTACTTTTCCAGTTCCTGCGGTCCCAGGATTTTTTCGGCAAAGCGCTCGCCGTTGCGGGCAAGCGCCGCTTCGATGCGCGAGATCTGGATGATGTCCGTCCCGATGCCGTAGATCATTTCTTGTGCAGGCCGAGGCGGGCCGCAGTCATGATGGCCTTCATTTCCTTGACCGCGTTCTTCCAACCGATGAAGACGGCCTGCGCGACGATGGCGTGTCCGATGTTGAGTTCCTGGATTTCGGGAATGGCTGCGATCGCCTGCACGTTGGTGTAATGCAGTCCATGGCCGGCATTGACCTTGAGACCCTGCTTCATGCCGTCGAGTACTGCCAGCTGCACCCTTTCCAGTTCTCTCTGCACTTCTTCCTCGGTGGCAGCTTCGGCATAGCGGCCGGTATGGATTTCGATGACCGGAGCGCCCGCCTCCGCAGCGGCGCGGATCTGGGTCGGATCGGGATCGATGAACAGGCTCACGCGAATGCCGCTCCGCTGCAGCTGGCGCACTGCCGCCTGCACTTCGGTGAAGTACTTGACGACATCAAGCCCGCCCTCAGTGGTGACTTCATTGCGGCGCTCCGGCACGAGGCAGACATCGTGAGGCTTGATGCGGCAGGCGAAGTCGATCATTTCATTGGTGACGGCCGACTCCAGGTTCATCCTTGTGCGCAGTTGGGGATGAAGGGCTTCCACATCCGCATCGCGGATATGGCGACGGTCTTCCCTCAGATGCAGGGTGATGCAGTCGGCTCCCGCTTCTTCGGCCAGGAGAGCGGCTTGAATCGGATCGGGATAGACCGTGCCGCGCGCGTTTCGCAACGTTGCGACATGGTCGATATTGACTCCAAGGTCGATGACGGGGGTATGGGGGTTCAGAAGGCTCATGGCAATCGGCGTCACTATAATTGCATCAAATCTAACAGAATTTGCCGCGTATTGAGCGGAGCTCCGCCAAGGTGGTGCGCCAGCAGGAAGCGCATCAGGAACTTGCTCTGCAACTGCGTATTGCTGTCCGAATAATCTTCACGTTCCATATCCAGCAGCGTCTTGCCGGAAACCCGGGGCGCCATGTCATCGGCGCGCGGTGTGCGCGGTCCCTGCTCCGGATCGACCACGTAGGTGTCGGTGGCGACAATGGCCTCTCCGGTTTCGGAGCTCAAGCGGAACTCGCTGGCGACGCCGGTTTCCTTGAGCAGGCTGCGCTCGAATTTCCGCAGTACGATAGGAGGCGGCTCGTCGTGGGCGAGCTGGTTCAGGGTCGAGACATAGTGATCAAACAGGGAAGGATGCGGATCGTCGCGTGCCACCAGCTTCATCAGCAGTTCATTGAGATAGAAACCGCAAAGCAGCGCCGACTTTTCCAGGGGCAACAGGCCGCCTATCCATTCCGCATCGGTGAGGGTCTTGATCTCCGCCTTGCCGGTCCAGCCTACCGACAGCGGCTGGAAGGTCTGCAGCACGCCGCGCAGTTTGGAATGCGGCCGCTTGGCGCCCTTGGCCACCAATGCGACACGGCCGTAATCGCGCGTGAACACATCGACGATGAGGCTGGTTTCCTTGTAGGGATAACTATGCAGCACGAAGGCCGGCTGGCCGGCAATGCGGATCTCCTTCTCGGGAGTTCGATTGCGGCCGGCCGTGCCAGCACTCGTGCGGCGCGGCGCAGTGCCGGCGGGCCGGCTTTGCTGCACAGGATCTGATTGGGACAAACCTGCGGGCTCTGCGATTTGAGACGGTTCGTTTTGTGTGAGAGGCACGAGCGTATCTGCGTTCTTGTGGCGGGCAGTCGCGCGACGGCGTCACCCGGCTATTTATTCATATCCGTATGCACGCAGGCCGGCTTCGTTGTCTGCCCAACCGGACTTTACCTTAACCCATATTTCAAGATAGATGGGGCCGCCGAACAGTTTTTCCATATCGAGCCTGGACTGGGTTGAAATTTCCTTCAGCTTCGCCCCTTTCTGGCCGATAACCATCGCCTTGTGCCCTTCCCGTTCGACCAGGATCGCCGCAAAAATTCTGCGCAGATTGCCTTCCTGTTCGAACTTCTCGATCAGGACAGTACTGGTATAGGGCAGTTCTTCGCCGACGAAACGGAACACCTTTTCCCGGACGATTTCGGCAGCCAGGAATTTCTCGCTGCGGTCGGTAATGTCATCGGCGTCAAACATGGGGGGATTGACCGGCAGATACTTCTCGATCTCCTGCTCAAGCAGATTCAGCTGGAAACGCTGCTTTGCCGAGACCGGCACGACTTGTGCAAATTCATGCTCGGCAGCGACTTTCTGGGCAAAGGGCATCAATACGGCCTTGTCCTTGATGTGGTCCGACTTGTTGATGACCAGAATGCAAGGCACGTTTTTGGGAAGCAGTTCAAGCACCTGCCTGTCTGCCTGCTCGAAGACGCCGGCCTCGACAACGAAGAGGATCACATCCGCAGCTGTCAGCGTCGTGGTGACCGTTCTGTTCAGGGTCCTGTTCAAGGCATTGGAATGCTTGGTCTGGAAGCCCGGCGTATCGACATAAACGAACTGCGCCGTTTCATGCGTCTGGATACCTGTGATCCTGTGCCGCGTGGTTTGCGCCTTGCGTGAGGTAATGCTGACTTTCGCGCCGATCAGCGCGTTCATCAGTGTGGATTTGCCTACATTGGGGCGGCCGACGATGGCGATATAGCCGCAGCGGAAGCCGGAAGATTCGTCTGAGGAGGTCATGCAGTCTTTGTTTGGGAAGGCGGTGAAGACACGCCTTTGTCGTCCTGGGACATCGGTTTTTCGACAGCGGAATCGTCCGTGTCCGACGCCGGATTCAGGTCCAGGCGGGTCTGGGATAGGTCGGGTGCGCTTTCAATCGCTTCCGCCCTGGTGTCAGTCTTGGGCTCCGCCTTGACCGAGGTCTTGCCGGACTTGCGGCTTGCGCCATCGCCCGGGGCATTTGGTGTATTCGGCGTGTTCGAGACATCCGTCTGAATGGTGGCAATGCCGGCAAGCTTCAGCTGCGATGCCCGGGGCCGTGCCTTGCGTGCGGTTCCGGTGCTCTTGAGCAGCGCATTCTGGACAGCCTCGAGCGCCAGTTTCGCGGCTGCCTGCTCGCCCGCCCTGCGGCTGCCGCCGGTACCGAATACCTGAATATCGAGCTTGGGCACCAGGCACTCCACTTCGAATTCCTGGTTATGCGCTGCACCATGGGTCGCTACGACATTGTATTGTGGCAATGCAATTTTCTTGCCCTGCAAATATTCCTGCAGCAGGGTCTTCGCGTCCTTGCCCAAGGTTTTGGGGTCGACGGTATCAAGAATGGGAATGTAAAGCGCGCGGATCACGTCGCGTGCGGAGTTGAAGCCGCCATCGAGGAAAATTGCGCCGAACAAGGCTTCCAGCGTGTCAGCAAGAATGGACGGACGCCTGAAGCCGCCGGATTTCAATTCCCCCTCGCCGAGCCGCAGGAATTGCGACAATTCCAGCCTCTGCGCAATTTCATACAGCGATTGCTGCTTCACCAGATTTGCACGAAGACGGGAAAGGTCGCCTTCGTCGATCTTCAGATAGCGCTCGAACAGAAGGGACGCGACTACGCAATTCAGGACGGAATCGCCAAGGAATTCCAGCCTTTCGTTATGCACACTGCTGTGGCTGCGATGCGTCAATGCTTGCTGCAGTAATGCAGCATCCTTGAACGCATGCCCCAGCCGGTCTTGCAATAACTTGAAATCCATCTCGCTCCGTCGCCCAAATCCTTCTACTGTTCAGATTAACCGCCGCCTGCATTCCGGCCGGTTGTTGCCACATAGTCAATCACCAGACTTGCCGGACCGACCAGCGGAATACGCCTTTCATAGGCCACGCTGACGTCAAAGCCTTCGGCGGTCTTGATGATCTCGAGGTCCTTCCCGGTCACGGACTCTATGTAACCCGCGCTGCGCTGCTTTTCAAAAGCATCCTGAATCTCGCGTGCAGTCGTTCCCGTATTCTTCGCGTTGACGATCGCCTTCTTGATCGCACTATATTCGACAACGGTCGGAACGACTTTGAGCCCCAACACAGCAAGTACCGCAACAACTGCAATAACAAACAGGAACCCCGTAAGAGACAAGCCCGACTCCCTGGCGGCCGACCTCATATTCATTCACCACTCCCTTGATGTCTTTATTTATTGAAACCCGCCGATACGCTTGATATTCCCGAAGTTCATCCAGACAAAGAAGGCCTTGCCCACGATGTACTGATCCGGCACGAAGCCCCAATACCGGCTATCGAGACTATTATCCCGATTATCCCCCATCATGAAGTAATGTCCAGCAGGGACTGTGCAGGTGAATCCTTCGACGTTGTAGCTGCATGCTTCGTGCATCGGGAAAGGATCCGGATTCTGCACATACGACGGCGCCCGCTCGTCATTGAGAATCTTGTGCGTGACGCCGGACAGATTCTCCAGATACTGTTTGGAATAGTTCAAATGCTCTTCGTCAAGGTAATCCGGCAGCGGCTGATACGACAGCTCCTTGCCATTGATGATCAAGCGCTTGTTTTTATAGGTGATTTTATCACCAGGTACACCGACGACACGCTTGATGTAATCAAGCGATGGGTCTTTCGGAAACTTGAAGACCATGACATCGCCGCGCTGCGGATCGTTGATCTGTATGATCTTTTTGTTAATGATCGGCAAGCGGATACCGTAGGTAAACTTGTTGACCAGAATGAGGTCGCCGATGACGAGCGTCGGCACCATGGAGCTGGACGGAATCTTGAACGGCTCGTACAGGAAAGACCTGAGGAAGAACACCAGGGCAATGACCGGAAAGAAACTGCCGGAGTATTCAATCCATGTCGGCTGCTTGAGCATCTCGGCTTCGAGCCGGCTACGGCCGCTGTCGTCGACCTTGATGCCGTCGGCCCGGAGCTTCGCATGGCGGGCGTCGAATTCGGCGAGCGCCTGATTCGCCTTCGCCCGCCGGAGCCGGGAAAAGTGAAAAACATCCAGGAACCAGATGATCCCGGTAGCGATAGTCAGAATGAAAAGAATAAGTGCAAAGTTTCCGAGGATCGATTGCAGATTCATTTATCTTCCACTTGTAAAATCGCCAAGAATGCCTCCTGCGGCACCTCTACCGAACCGACCTGCTTCATTCGCTTTTTGCCCGCCTTCTGTTTTTCAAGCAGCTTGCGCTTGCGCGAGATATCGCCTCCGTAACACTTTGCCAGCACGTTCTTGCGCATCGCCTTGACGTTCTCGCGCGCGATGATGTTCGCACCGATCGCTGCCTGGATTGCGACATCGAACATCTGGCGGGGAATCAGCTCGCGCATCTTCGCCGCCACTGCGCGGCCGCGATACTGGCTGCTGGCACGGTGCACGATGATCGCCAGCGCGTCGACCTTTTCGCTGTTGATCAGCATATCGACCTTCACGACATCGGCGGCGCGATTTTCCTTGAACTCGTAATCCATCGACGCATAGCCGCGCGACGTGGATTTGAGCTTGTCGAAGAAATCCAGAACAATTTCGGCCATCGGCATTTCATAGGTCAGCATCACCTGCTTGCCGTGATAAGCCATGTTGATCTGGACGCCCCGCTTCTGGGTGCACAGGGTGATGACGGAGCCGACGTATTCCTGCGGCATGTACAGGTTGACCGTGACTATGGGCTCGCGAACCTCTTCGATCTTGGATGGGTCTGGCATCTTGGAGGGATTGTCCACCATGATGACTGTGCCATCGCGCTGCACGACTTCGTAAATCACCGTTGGCGCCGTGGTGATCAGGTCCATGTCGAATTCGCGCTCGAGCCGCTCCTGCACGATCTCCATGTGCAGCAGGCCGAGGAAGCCGCAGCGGAAACCGAATCCCAGTGCCTGGGATACTTCTGGCTCATACTGCAATGCCGCGTCGTTCAGCTTGAGCTTTTCAAGCGAATCGCGCAGTGCGTCATATTGGTTGGCCTCGACCGGGAACAGGCCCGCAAAGACCTGCGGCTGCACTTCCTTGAATCCAGGCAAGGCGGCAGCTGCCGGTTTGCCAGCCAGCGTGATCGTATCGCCGACCCGCGCGGCCTTGAGTTCCTTGATACCCGCAATGATGAAGCCGACCTGCCCGGCGGACAGGGTTTCCCTGGACTGCGATTTCGGCGTAAAGACGCCGATGTTCTCCGTCAGGTACTGGGCGCCAGTCGCCATCAGCGAAATCTTTTCCTTGGGACGCAAGGTGCCGTTGACGATGCGGACGAGCATGACGACGCCGACGTAGTTGTCGAACCAGGAATCGATGATCAGCGCCTGCAGCGGCGCGTCCGGATCGCCCTTGGGCGGCGGCACCTTGGCGATCAGTGATTCCAGTACGTCTTCGACGCCCAAGCCGGTCTTCGCAGAACAACGCACCGCATCGCTCGCATCGATCCCGATCACATCTTCGATCTCGCCGATCGCATTGTCGGGGTCGGCAGACGGCAGATCGATCTTGTTCAATACCGGCACGACTTCCACATTCAGATCGAGGGCCGTGTAGCAGTTGGCGACGGTCTGCGCCTCAACGCCCTGAGAGGCATCAACCACCAGCAGCGCACCTTCACAGGCCGACAGGGAGCGGCTAACCTCGTAGCTGAAGTCGACGTGTCCCGGCGTATCGATCAAATTGAGGTTATAGGTCTTGCCGTCGCGCGCCTTATAAGACAGTGCCGCGGTTTGTGCCTTGATGGTGATGCCGCGCTCGCGCTCGAGGTCCATCGAATCCAGCACTTGAGCTTCCATTTCCCGGTCCGACAGGCCGCCGCAGATCTGGATGATGCGGTCGGCCAAGGTGGATTTCCCATGGTCAATGTGCGCGATGATGGAAAAATTGCGGATGTTGTCCATTAACTAAGATACAACTACAAAAAAGGCGCTCCGAGCGGGGTAAGCCCCCAGTTGAGCGCCTTATGACAGAAGAATATTCGATGCCCGGCATTCTACCGGATTTCGAGAGGGAAAGCCCACAAAATCGCCCGATAAGAAGTACTAGCGCCCGATGTGCATGTCATCGCGCACCGGAAAGAAACTCCCGCGTCCTTGCCTCATTGAGAAAATAATTGCACAACTCGACGGCACTTGCATCGCCTCTACGTGCGAAGAGTACGGGAACACGTTCATCGAACTGCGCCACCAGCGTCTCGTCGGAATCGACATCGACCGTTTCTACGGTAAACGGATATTCGCTGCTGAGGGCCTGCAGCGCCTCAAGCATGTCATCGCACAAGTGGCAATAGGATCGGGAATATAAGGTGAAGTGGACCACGACATCGACTTATCAAGCGGTGGCTGGGGACAATAGCCATCGTTGTCGACTTCGGCTATTGCCGCTGCAGTGACTGCAAGGCGGTTTGCAGTATACCGCCTCCCCTGAAAGAATGGTACTGAATGCCGCACAAGCCGGCTTTACTCGAACGTAGGGGGAACCGGCACATGGACGCTGTCATGTGCCGGTTCCCCCAGAGTCGTTCCTGTTCCTGTTACTGGCCGTTCGGCTTGATCGGCACGAACTGCGACGCCTCGCCGCGACGCACCAGTACGACTGCGGTCTTCTTCGGTTCCAGCTTGGTCACCAGACTGTTGAACTGCTTCGCGTCCTTCACGTCACTGTTGTTTAATCGAAGGATGATGTCGCCAGCGCGCAGTCCGGCACGAGCGGCAGGACCGTCAACCGTTTCCACCAGAGCACCGCCGTCCAGTTTCAGTTCTTTTTTCTGGGCTTCCGACAAGTCGTTCACGACAAGACCCAGTGCGTTTGGTGCCTGTTCCGGCTTGATCTTGCGCTCTTCTTTCTTCGCAACCTTCTCTGGCTCAAGCTCGGCCACGGTCAGGCTCACATCCTTGTTCGCGCCCTTGCGCCAGATCGTGAGCGTGGACTTGGTACCGGGTTTGGTCGCACCGACGATACGCGGCAGGTCGGACGACTTTTCAATCGACGTGCCGTTGAATTTCAAGATGATGTCGCCGGCCTCCAGGCCACCCTTTTCCGCCGGACCTCCAGGCTCGACCCGCTGGATCAGCGCGCCCTGCGCACGTTGCAGCCCAAGCGACTCCGCCACATCCTTGGTGACTTCACCGATCTGGACGCCGATACGACCACGCGTGACGCGACCGCTGACGCGCAGCTGCTCGGCCACCCGCATTGCTTCGTCGATAGGGACCGCGAACGAGATTCCCATGTATCCGCCGGATCGGCTGTAGATCTGCGAGTTGATGCCGACCACTTCGCCGCGCATGTTGATCAGCGGTCCGCCGGAATTGCCGGGGTTGACTGCGACGTCGGTCTGGATCAGGGGCAGATAATCTCCCGTATCGCGGGCCTTGGCCGAAATGATGCCGGACGTGACGGTATTGTCGAGGCCGAAAGGCGAGCCGATCGCAATCACCCACTCGCCGACCCGCAGCTTGCTGGGATCGCCGATCGGCAGGCGCGGCAAGTTGTTGCCCTCGATTTTTACGACCGCGACATCGGTGCGCTTGTCCACGCCGATGATCTTGGCCTTGAATTCGCGCTTGTCGGTCAAGGTTACGTAGACGTCATCCGCACCGTCAACGACGTGCGCATTCGTCAGCACAAATCCGTCGCCGGAAATGATGAAGCCAGAACCTACGCCTCTTGGGACCTCCTCTTCCTGCTGGGGTGACTGCTTGCGTCCGTTGCGGGGCGAACGTTCCGGCTGCGGCTGACGCGGCATGGGCACACCGAAGAATTTCCTGAAGAATTCCTGCATTTCCTCGTCTTCGGCCCCAGGAGCGCCCGACCCTCCCTGCCCCGGCTTGACACGCTCGGTCGTTCTGATATTGACGACAGCGGGACCGGATTTTTCAGCGAGATCGGCGAAGTCCGGCAACGCAGCAGACGGGGCTGCCTGCGCCTGTACTGGAGTCAAGCCCGTCAATGCGGGAATCGCCGCGCCGGCAACGCTCAAGATCATGCTCAGCAGTGCTGTACGGGCAACGAAGACTGTTTTCATGGAATCCTGTTTTTCTGGCTATCTGGGTTTGAATTCAATGGAATTGGCCACCTGCCTGATCGCAGCAGAGGGGACCTCTCCTACAATAGTAAGCCAAAAGTCTCCCTGACGCTTTCCGACGATATTCGTCGCTCCCTGCTGTATGGACCCTTCGGTTCGGCTCTGCGATTCCGGCTCGATGAATACGGATATCGCTGCAAGCCCATCCGAAAATACGATCTGGGAAACCTCGCGCTGGGTTGCCTGTCCCGCCCCTGCATTGGCATCGGACACCAGCCGCTTGACCTCGCGGACCTTGCGGAATCCCTTGGGCAATGCCTTCACCGTCCAGCCGGACAGGTTCGCCTGGCTCATGGCGGAATTTTCGATTTTCCATCCATTAGTATTGGTGTAACTCGGCTTGACTCGGTTCCGATCAATATTGCCGATGGATATCTGGGTAAAGGATATCTGCTCGACGACCTCGTTCTTTTCATTGAGGGTTTGCGCCCGCAGCAGCAAACCGCTACCCTTCTCGGCCCACAGCTTGTAGCCGTAGCGCAAGTCGTCTTTGGGTTGCAGCGTAATCGCCTGGCAATCGTGGCCGGCAATGCGTCCGCTTTCCTCTTTGCGAACGTTGTAATGTTCGGTCAGCTCGACAGCATTGTTGGCGAGAATGGCAGGAAATATGTCATGCGTCACTCGCTTTTCCACGAACAGTGTCTTTGCTTCCGGAACGTAGCAAATGACTTCCTCGTTATTGCGTATGTATTCACGAGGCTTGCCGTCAAGTATTTCGAGCTTTTCAACTTCATTACGTCCGTCGAGCAGATGGCTGATGCGGGAAGTTCGCATCTGGTTAGCCTGCTGATAGACGAAGGTACCGGAGTAATTGAGTTTTTGCGCTGCCGACTGGATCTTCCTCAACCAGGATTGAGCATCCGTCCTATCGGATAACGAATCAGCGTTTTCAGCCGAAGCCGGAAACGTAAAGAGAATCGATATAGCAACGACAAACTTAAATAACGCGTGTGTTTGCCGCATACAAATTATTTGTTGGATTCGGTTGCAAAAGTAGCTGAACGCGCGAACTGCGCAGTGCTATAGACAGAGGGGGAATAGCGCTGATGGGCAAGGAGGTAATCATCGATGCGGGGGTCCCGGACGACGATTTCACCCGAGGCCGAAGCCGCGATCACAGTCTCCTGAGCGGCACCGCCGTTGGCTTGACTGGTTACCGAATTGCTGGCTACCGATATGCCGGGCGACTTATCTGCAGGCGCATCCTTGAACGCGACCATCAGCTGAGGCGTAGTGACAAAGGCCACTGCCGCCATTGCCGCTGCAGCCGCCATTCCCGGAACAGCCCAGCGCTTTACTGAGGCTTTGGGAGAGCGGGTTTCCTTGACTGCACAAGTCAAGGAGGAAGGTGCAGGTGCATCGCTCTTGGCAGCAGGAGCGATGATTGTCGGCTCGGCTTCCAGCCGCGCCGACATGCGCGCGGAGAAATCCTTGCTCAGCTGAACATTCATGTCCTCGGAACGCAGAAGATCACCGATCTGGTGATACAGCTTCCAGTCCTCATGGCCATCCTTGCTACGCAGTGCGGCTAACGCTTCATCGAGCTGCTCAACAGAAATCTCCCCGTCGGCCATCGCCGAGATCTGTTCCTGCGTATTCATTTTGCTATTCATTCTTACCCCGTTCAGGCTGCGCCACACCTGTTGTATGTATAAAACTTTTTATCTTTCCCTGCTACTACCAGCGCTTGTCGATCGCAGTTCCCAGCAGCGGTCTTAATTTTTCGGCAATGGCTTCGCGAGCACGAAATATCCGGCTACGAACAGTGCCTATGGGACACCCCATCGCCTCCGCAATTTCATCGTAGCTCAACCCTTCTATTTCACGCAATGTAATTGCGATTCGAAGCTCATCGGGAAGAGCATCCATTGCAACATTCACGGTTTCCGCGATCTGTTTTGTTGCCAACATGGATTCGGGCGTGTTGATGTCCCTAAGATGCTCTCCGTCATCAAAAGTTTCCGCCTCTTCAGCATCGGCCTCGGTTGAAGTTGGAGCACGCCGTCCCTGCGTTACAAGATAGTTCTTAGCGGTGTTGATCCCGATCCGATACAACCATGTGTAAAACGCGGAGTCTCCTCTGAATTGAGGCAACGCCCGGTATGCCTTGATAAAAGCTTCCTGAACGACATCCTCGGCTTCCGCCTGATCGCGGACCAGTCGCGATACCAAGCGCATGAGTTTGCGCTGGTATTTGCTTACCAGAAGCTCGAATGCCTTCTTGTCGCCGCGTTGTACGCGTTCGACAAGCAGTTGATCAATATCGCGTTCTGTCGTCAATCCCCGTTCCCTTGTTTCATTGCAACATTCACGCGCCTGTGTAGTTGACTGGAAGAAATGTAGTTGGTTCAATGTATTGCACAGTAAATTTAGCGCTATTTACACATCAATGATTTGCTTTGGATCGCACTTCATTTGCGGCAATCCATCTGCAGGCCACCGACAGAGCCCGGAAGCCGTCGCGCGAGACGCTATCGGGTAAAACCGGCACCGTCACAACCCGCCCGTTCACATCCTCGAGCCGCAATAGAAGCATCAGCGGCCAGAATGTCGACTCCGGGAGAAGCCGGACTTCATCACCATTAAGTCCTACATGCGTCCTCTTCGACTCTCTACAAGAGGTCTCATCGGACCACTCGGCAATTCGAATTTGCCCTATGCCGGAGATATCAAGTTGTATGGGTTTTCGGCTCCGCATGCCATGATAAAACCCAAAAAATGAGAGGATAGGAATACATACCGCGAGGATCGCGCGCAGCGGACCTGCCAGTTCGCCGACTACACCGAGACCGACAAGAATGCCTACCGTCGATGCGAGGGCTGCCATGGCCAGCATCAGTGCGCCGAGAATCCGGGATGGCTTGACGATTGCCGATACCGCAATTGACATGGCAATGAGAGAGGACTGTCACTCTCTCTCAGCCCAGCATGAGCCGGGCTGAGAGAGAGTGAAGAAACGGATAGGTCAGATCTTACCGAATACCAGAGTACCGTTCGTGCCGCCGAACCCGAAAGAGTTTTTGACGGCGACATTGATGGGCATGTTACGTGCGGTGTTGGCGCAGTAATCAAGATCGCATGCCGGATCCTGGTTGAAGATATTGATGGTAGGCGGCGAGATCTGGTTATGGATGGCCAGTACCGTGAATACGGATTCAAGGCCGCCTGCACCGCCAAGCAAATGTCCGGTCATCGACTTGGTCGAATTGACGACGACTTTCTTGGCGTGATCTCCCAGCGCGCGCTTGATGGCGACCGTTTCCGCGATGTCGCCAAGCGGAGTCGATGTGCCATGCGCATTGACATAGTCGACCTGATCGGCGCGAATGCCGGCATTCGTCATGGCCGAGACCATGCACCTGCGGGCGCCATCACCGTCTTCCAGGGGCGCTGTCATGTGGTGTGCATCAGCGCTCATGCCGAAACCAAGCACTTCAGCGTAGATCGTTGCACCGCGCGCCTTGGCATGCTCGTATTCTTCGAGCACCATGACGCCGGCACCCTCGCCGAGCACGAAACCGTCGCGGTCCTTGTCCCATGGACGGGAAGCCGTCGCCGGATCATCGTTGCGGCCGGAAAGCGCGCGTGCCGCTGCGAATCCGCCGACGCCGAGCGGCGAGACCGTGGATTCGGCACCGCCTGCGATCATGACGTCCGCGTCACCGTATTCAATCATGCGGGCAGCTGCACCGATGCAGTGCAGACCAGTAGTACAGGCAGTGACGATGGCAAGGTTCGGCCCCTTGAAGCCGTACTTGATCGACAGATGCCCCGAAATCATGTTGATGATCGACGCCGGAACGAAGAACGGACTGATTCTGCGCGGTCCGCGATTGGTCAGTTCCGCGTGCGTCTCTTCGATCATCGGCAAGCCACCGATACCCGAGCCGACGAGCACACCAATCTTTTCGGCGTTTTCCTCGGTGACGGTCAATCCACTATTTTGGAATGCCTGGATTCCCGCGGCCATCCCATAGTGAATGAATGTATCCATGTGGCGCGCTTCCTTACCGGGAATGTAATCCTCGATATTGAAGCCCTTAACTTCACCCGCAAAGCGCGTTGAGAAAGGCGTGGCGTCGAACTTAGTAATGGTCGCAATACCTGATCTGCCTTCGGTAAGGTTTGCCCACGCATCGGCAATGGTATTGCCAACGGGGGAAACGCAGCCGAGGCCGGTCACTACGACGCGACGTTCACGTGAGCGGCTCAAGCGGTTCTCCTGAAATCAATCTGAACGATATTAAGCCTTGACGTGCGCCTTGGCATAATCGATTGCTTGCTGCACGGTGGTGATCTTCTCGGCCTGTTCGTCCGGGATCTCCATTTCGAATTCGTCTTCGAGTGCCATCACGAGCTCAACGGTATCAAGAGAGTCGGCACCGAGGTCGTCGACGAAGGACGATTCATTCTTGATGTCTGCTTCTGCGACGCCAAGTTGCTCAGCGACGATCTTCTTAACGCGTTGTTCGATATCGGACATATTATCCCTCCAGTGGGTTACAGAAAGTGCGCGCATTTTATCAGGTTTGCGCAGTGAAAATTCATTTTTGGCTTTTGTTTTGATCAAGCGGCGAACATCGGCCAATTGCGTTTAACGCTCTTACTAGCTCATGTACATGCCGCCGTTGACATGCAGCGTGGTACCGGTGATGTATCCGGCTTGCGGCGAAGCAAGGAATGCGACGGCTGCAGCGATATCCTCCGGCTGGCCGAAGCGGGCCAGCGGAATCTGCTGCATCAGTGCGGCGACCTGCTGCTCTCCGAGCTCGCGCGTCATGTCGGTATCGATGAAGCCCGGCGCAATGCAGTTTACCGTGATGTTGCGGCTGCCGATTTCACGTGCCAAAGCGCGGCTCATGCCTGCAACCCCGGCCTTCGCGGCGGCGTAGTTCATTTGTCCCGGATTGCCTGCGGAGCCGACCACCGAAGTGATATTGATGATGCGGCCGCTGCGGGCCTTCATCATGCCGCGCAGCACCAGGCGCGACAGACGCCCGACCGCGGTCAGGTTGGTCGCGATGACGGCATCCCATTCTTCATCCTTCATTCGCATGGCAAGCTGGTCCTGCGTGATGCCGGCATTGTTGACAAGAATGGAGAGGCTGCCGAATTCCTTTTGCACTTCATCGACAACGGCACTGCAGCGCTCGGCATTGGTCACATTGAGAACAACGCCCTTGCCTGAACCGGGCTGCGCGGCGGACAGGTATTCGGTAATCGCAGCTGCCCCTGCTTCGGAGGTCGCCGTGCCGACGACTTTAGCTCCCTGCTTGACGAGTTCCAATGCGATTGCACGGCCGATGCCGCGTGACGCGCCTGTTACCAGAGCGACTTGATTACTCAGATTCAATTGATCGACTCCAACACTTTTTCGAGAGAGGCTTGATCGGTGATCGCTTCGCCGATCAGATCGCCGTTGATGCGCTTCGTCAGTCCGGCCAGTACCTTGCCTGGTCCGCATTCGACGACATGGGTCACACCTTCCGCCGCCATCTTCTGAACGCTTTCCACCCAGCGCACCGGACTCGCGGCCTGGCGTACGAGAGCATCCTTGATGGCAGCAGCATCGTTCACGATGGCCACATCGACATTGTTGATCAGCGGAATCTGAGGCGCGGAGAAGGTCAGTGCCTGCATGTACTCACGCAGACGATCCGATGCAGGCTTCAGCAGCGAAGAATGGAAGGGAGCGGAAACCGGCAGCGCCAATGCCCTCTTGGCGCCTTTGGCCTTTGCGGCTTCGCATGCGCGCTCGACCGCAGCCTTGTGTCCGGCGATCACGACTTGCGCAGGCGCGTTGAAGTTGACGGCTTCGACAACCTGACCCTGTGCAGCTTCTTCGCAGGCGGCACGGACATCGTTGTCGGACAGGCCGAGAATCGCTGCCATGCCGCCCTGGCCGACAGGCACGGCTTCCTGCATGGCTTGGGCGCGGAACCGCACGAGCGGAACGGCATCTCGAAAGGCAATCACGCCGGACGCCACGAGCGCCGAGTATTCACCTAGGCTATGGCCGGCGACGATGGCCGGTGTCTTGCCTCCGGCGGCGACCCACGCGCGGTACATGGCAACCGCGGCGGTAAGCATGACCGGCTGAGTGTTAGTGGTGAGATCGAGATCTTCCTTCGGTCCTTCGGCAATCAGCTTGCCGATGTCCAGCTGCAGCGCGTCGGAAGCCTCTGCCACAGTCTGTTCAACAATGGCGTTGCCGGCAAAACCGTTCAGCATGCCGACGGCCTGAGAACCCTGTCCCGGAAAAACAAAAGCGAATTTGGTCATGCGAGTATGTGAATGAAAGTGATTACATTCGTGCGAGAACCGCACCCCAGGTGAAGCCGCCGCCAACGCCTTCCATCATGACGTTGTGTCCGGGCTTGACGCGGCCGTCCCTCACCGCTGCATCAAGCGCAAGTGGGATCGACGCTGCAGACGTATTGCCGTGCTGGTCGACGGTGACCACCATTTTCTCGAGCGGCAGACCGAGCTTCTTTGCGGTCCCCTGCATGATGCGGATGTTCGCCTGATGCGGAATGAGCCAGTCGATTTGCTCGGCGCTCATGTCGGCCGCCTTCAGTGCCTCGTTGGCGACCTTTTCCAGCACGGAGACAGCAAGCTTGAATACCGCCTGGCCGTCCATGTGCAGGAAGGCGCTGCCTTCCACCACGCCGCCGCTGACATTGCCCGGAATGCAGAGAATGTCGCCATGGCTGCCGTCCGCATGCAGTTTGGTAGCGAGCACGCCGGGATCTGCCGACGGCGTGAGCACCACTGCGCCGGCACCGTCGCCGAACAGCACGCAGGTCGTGCGGTCCTTGAAATCGAGGATGCGCGAAAAGATTTCGGCGCCGATCACGAGCACGTTGCGATGTGCCCCCGAGCGAATGAAGCTGTCCGCCACCGACATCGCATAGACGAAACCGCTGCAGACTGCCTGCACGTCGACGGCCGCGCAGCCGTTGGTGATGCCCAACTTGCGCTGAACGACACACGCCGTGCTCGGGAAACCGCCGAAATGGTCGGGCGTGGATGTGGCGAGAATGATGAGATCGATGTCGTTGGGCGCCAGCTTGGCTGCCTCGATGGCTTGCCTCGATGCCTCGACTGCCATATCGCTGGCCAATACATCCTTGTCGGCATAATGCCTCGCAGAAATGCCGCTGCGCGAAACGATCCATTCATCCGAGGTTTCAACGCCCTGTTCGGCCAGTTGAGCTGCAAGCTCGTCATTGGTCACGCGCCTGGGCGGCAGATAGCTGCCCGTACCTGCGATTTTGCTGTAGAGGGTCATGCGGTCTTTATCCGGTTAAATCATTGCATTGGATGCGCCTGCGGCATCGGATGCAGATGCGCCGCTCGTCTGGGGCATCAATTCGGCAATCGTCGTCGATATGCGCGAGAGTACGTCATGCCGGGCGGCCTCGTAGGCTCTTTTGATTGCCCATTCGTAGCCATAGGCATCTTCGCCGCCGTGGCTCTTGAATACCAGGCCGCGCAATCCCAGCAGGCTTGCGCCATTGTAGCGGGAAGGATTCATGCGCTGGGAAATCGACTTGAGCGCGCCCTGCGCGATCACCGCGCCCAGCATGTTGATGGCGTTGCTCTTGAATTCGCTCTTGACGATATTTTTCAGGAAGCGCCCCAAACCTTCGGAAGCTTTCAGAACGACATTGCCGACGAAGCCGTCACATACCACGATGTCGGTCGTGCCTTCGAAGATGTCGTTGCCTTCCACGTTGCCGTAGAAATTGAGGGTGCCCTTCTCATGGTCCGCCCGCAGCAGCGCTGCAGTCTGCTTGACGACCTCGTTGCCCTTGATGTCTTCCTCACCGATATTCAGCAGGCCGACCGTCGGCTTGGGCTTGCCTTCGAGGGCCGATACGAGGGCCGAACCCATCAATGCAAACTGGTGCAAATGCTGCGGCTCGCAGTCGACATTGGCGCCGAGATCGAGCATGTAGGTCGGCGAATCCTTCTGGTTAGGCATCGGAAAACAGATCGCCGGCCGGTCTACCCCGGGAATGGTCTTGAGCACGTAGCGCGATACGGCCATGAGAGCACCGGTATTGCCTGCCGAGACGCATGCATTCGCCTTGCCATCCTTGATCAGGCTGACGGCAACACGCATCGAGGAGTCTTTCTTGCGGCGGAGCGCGACCTCGATGGGGTCATCCATGCCGACGACTTCCGTGGCATGAACAATACTGAGGCGCGGGTGGGACGAAGCATTCAGTTTTTTCAGCTCGGCCCTGATCACGTCTTCAAGACCGACCAGAATGAGCTCTGCATCCTGCTCATGATTGACGAAGGAGACAGCTGCGGGAATGGTGACCGACGGGCCGTGATCGCCACCCATGCAGTCGATGGAAATTTTTATTGTCATTGTTTTGACTCAGTACCTCGCTCTAACCGCCTAGCGGGCCAGGTCTGGCGTGATTCAAAATGACGCGAAGCGCTTGTTCAGCATATGAAAAAACGGCGCCAAGTCAAACTCTCTGCGCCGCTTTTAGCTTCGAAAAAAGAGCGAGATTACTCGTCGTTCTTGGTCTTGAGGACCTTGCGTCCACGATAGTAGCCGTTCGGGCTGATGTGGTGACGCAGGTGAGTTTCGCCTGTGGTCGGCTCGACGGCCAGCGGCGGAACGCTCAGGTGGTCGTGCGAACGGTGCATGCCACGCTTCGAAGGGGATTTTTTGTTCTGTTGAACGGCCATGATGACTCCTAAACCTTAAGATCCGAAATTTTAACATATCCGGCTCAGCATTCTATTGCCTGCCGGGAAACTTTGCTGCACTTGTTAGGCGGCGTGCATCATGTACCGCTTTGCCACGTTATTTCTTCAAATTCTTGAGCACCGCGAACGGCGACTCTTTCTTCACTTCCGGCACGCTGTCGACCGCCAGGCGCTTTTCGCAAGCCTCATGCCTGGGTGACAGCGGAATGGTCAGCAATGCTTCGTCTTCGACAAGCTGCCGGATGTCGAAGGCATGACTGCCGACGATCACTTCCACATCCTCATCGGCCAGCAATGCATCCATTTCATCGGCGCTGTCCTCATCGGGCGCCAGCACCAGTACCGCGCCGGAATCGATTGCAAAGTCCAGCGGCGTCAGGCATCGCTGGCAAAGCAGCCTGATCTTCCCAGACACGGACAGCGCCATCTGGGGATGGCCATGCAGGTTTTTACCGCCCTGCAATGACCAGACCACCGAACCGGAACGGTCCACGGACTCCTCGGCGAGCCGGGGCAATGCCTCAACCGGAAACTCGCCGTTGCGCTGCTCTTTGAGCCGGCAGAACTCGAACGCGTCTATTACAAAAGCATTCATACCAAGACGAACCCGGAAAACCTGCGATAATAACAGGCTTTTTCCTTATTCGTCAAAGCCTTAGGCCACTTTTATTCTGCCCGCGCTTGAATTCCTGCATTCCCATGCCCGCTTATCATCATTTGCCGCGCCTCATCCTGGCCTCCAGTTCTCAGTACCGGCATGAACTGCTGTCTCGCCTGCAGCTTCCCTTCGAATGCATCTCACCTGACATTGACGAAAGTCCGCTCCAGGGAGAAGCGCCTGACGCAACAGCGCTCCGGCTTGCCCGTCTCAAGGCGGGGGCCGTGGCCAAGCAGACACCGGACGCGCTGGTCATCGGATCCGACCAGGTCGCCACTCTGGATGGCCTGCAGATCGGGAAGCCGGGCACGCACGAAAATGCACTGGCACAACTGCGCATGATGCGCGGGCGCGAAGTGATCTTTCATACAGCGCTTTGCCTTTGGGACGGACGTCTTTCCGATCCACACCCCGCAGCGCAGCTGGCAAATGTTCGAACCGTCGTCAGGTTCCGGGACCTGCCCGACGAGGAACTGGACAATTACCTGCGCATCGAACAGCCCTACGACTGCGCCGGCAGCGCCAAGAACGAAGGGCTCGGCATCGCACTGCTTGAGAAGATAGAAAGCACCGACCCCACCGCATTGACGGGCCTTCCCTTGATTACCCTTTGCACCATGCTTCGCGGCGCAGGCGTGAACTTCTTCAACTGATCCGCCATGACCGGAATCTTGTACCTTATTCCCAATACGCTCGGCTCGAACGATGAAGCGCCGGCCAATCCGCTGGCGACTGTCATTCCGGAACAAGTACGGGCGATTACCGCATCCCTGTCCTATTTCATAGCGGAGAATGCAAAGACGACGCGCGCCCATCTCAAGCTGATCGGCCTTACCCATCCGCTTGCCCGTTCACTACAGGAAATCCGAATCAAGGGGCTCAATGTCAACACGGAAGCGAGTACGCTGCCGGAACTGCTGGCACCCCTCCTTGCAGGCGAAAATGCCGGACTGATTTCCGAAGCCGGCGTGCCGGCGGTTGCCGATCCCGGCGCGAATCTCGTGCGGCTCGCACATGCGTCAGGCATCCGGGTAAGGCCGCTGGTCGGCCCGTCATCGTTGCTGCTTGCTGTCATGGCGAGCGGCCTGAACGGGCAAAGCTTTGCCTTCAACGGCTACCTGCCCACCGACGCGAGCCAAAGGACGAAGCGTTTGAAAACGCTGGAGGACAGATCGCGCGCCGAGCGCCAGACCCAGCTTTTCATCGAGACGCCGTACCGTAATGCGGCACTGCTCGAGGCCCTTGCCAACACCTGCCACGCTTCCACTCTGGTATGCGTGGCAACGGATCTGAGCCTTCCTTCCGAGTCGATCAGGACTCAGAGCGCCGGCAAATGGAAAACCGATATGGCAGAGGGCAAGACGCCGGACTTTCACAAGAAGCCGACAGTGTTTCTGCTGCTTGCAGGTTGAAGGGAGCGGGCGGCGGAGAAAAGGCAGCATCCAGGCCAGCCCTATAATGACGTGTGAAATCGGGCGCACATGTGCAAAACGGCGGTATTGCGCCGCCGTTTTGCAAGCCCATCGGGCTGTTTAGAGAGGAATCGACACCTCTCAAGCCGCGTCTCGGACGTGGCGAGTGGTGCCCGGCTCATGAGTTTTTCCTTGCTGCGTACGTCTTTTGTACATTCGAAGGATCGAAACGAAACCGGACAAGTGCAGTATAAACCCCGATCTTGAACATTCAAGGAGAAAGTGGCCGGTGCCGGCGCCGCTTTCCCGATGTGCAATCAGCGGATGCCAGGCTTTGCCGCACTGCTCGTCATCGAAGCCATCGCCGCAGTGCCGACGGCACCGCCGAATTTCTTCAGCAGACGCTCGGAAAGCCCTTCATGCTGGGTATAGTCGATGATGTCTTCGGCCTTCAATTCATCACGAGCGACCGAATCGACGGTTCCGTATCCGTCGGCCAAGCCCATTTCCACCGACTTGGAGCCGCTCCAGAAAAGGCCGGAAAACGTTTCCGGCGTTTCCTTGAGCCGATTTCCGCGCCCCTGCCTGACGACGTCGATGAACTGCTTGTGCACCTCGTTGAGCATTTCCTGGGCAAACTCCTTCTGCTTTGCCGATTGCGGGCTGAACGGGTCCATGAAACCCTTGTTTTCGCCGGCCGTCATCAGGCGGCGCTCGACGCCGACCTTGTCCATCAGTCCGGTGAAGCCGAAGCCTTCCATCAGCACGCCGATCGATCCCACTATGCTTGCCTTGTTGACAAAGATCTTGTCGGCCGCAGCCGCGATGTAATAGCCGCCCGACGCGCAGATTTCGTCAACGACCACATACAAGGGCTTCTTCGGAAACTCCTTGCGCAGGCGCTGGATTTCATCATTGATGATGCCGGCCTGGACCGGACTTCCCCCGGGGCTGTTGATGCGCAGGATAACGCCTACCGCATTGTCGTCGGAGTAGGCGCGGTTCAGCGCGGGAATGACCGCATCGGCCGCACCCGGCGTGCCCGATTCAATGGTGCCGTCGATTTCGATGAGTGCGGTATGCGGGCCGACGACTTCGGCTTCCTTGCTGGTCATGCCGAAAGCCATCCAGATACCGACTGCAATGATGCCAAGGGTCAGGAAGCGAAAGAAGATGTTCCAGCGGCGGCGCGCGCGCTGTTCCGCCAGCGTCGCAAATGCCAGCTTCTCCAGCACTTCGCGTTCCCATCCCTCCCGGCGACTGGCGTTGCCGGGCGCCACCGGGTTGTGCTGCCCGTGTTGTTCGTAGTTGTCTTCGCTCATATTGTCTATTTGTTCAGCGTTGCAGCCCCTTCAGGCCGTGATTGGTTTTACGTAATCATCCGGTTCCCAGAACACCTGGCCGTTCTTTTCATGAACGGCAATCGCGCGCAGCCGGCCGCCGCGGCACGGGCCGCCGGCGCAGCGCCCGTCTTCCGGGGTGTAAAGCGCGCCATGCGTGGAACACATCAGGTACAGGCCGCCGGAATCGAAGAACTCCCCTTCATTCCAGTCAAGCTCGATGGGTACATGGGCGCATCGATTGAGGTAGGCATAGACCTGCTTGTCGTAGCGGACGACGAAACCGGTGCCGGCATTGCCACCGGCGAGGACCGGAAACCTGACGCCCTTTCCGCCCTCTTCCAGCTTCGCCGATTCGCAGATCGGAATACCGATGTTATCCATCGCGGAATTATGCATTCTCGTTAAGCCATGCGTGAAGTTCCGGAACGGAACTTGCGGCGAAGACCGGAGACAGCTCCTCCAGTTCAGGTGCTTCATGGGCGCCGTAATGCACCGCGATGCCCGCCGCGCCGGCGTTGATGGCCATTTGCAGGTCATGCGTGGTGTCGCCGATCATCACGGTGCGCGACAGGTCCTGACCCAGTTCACGGGTCAACTCCTGGAGCATCGCCGGATGAGGCTTGGAAAAGGTTTCGTCGGCGCAGCGGGTGGCGTCGAATACCGACAGCAGGTTGGCCGCGTCGAGTGCCCGGTTCAGCCCGACCCGGCTTTTTCCCGTCGCCACCGCAAGGAAATATCCTTGCTGGGCAAGGTCGGACAGCATTTCGCGCACGCCGTCGAACAGCGTCAGCCCCTTGTCCTTGGTCAGGTAATGAAAGCGATAGCGCTCGACCATGTGCGGATAGTGCTTTGCCTCCAGGCCCGGCAGCACGGTTTGCATGGCTTCGTGCAGACCCAGGCCGATGACGTAGGCAGCCTGCTTGTTGTTCGGCACGGGCAGGCCGAGGTCTTTTGCCGCCGCCTGTATGCAGGCCACGATGGTGGCCGTGCTGTCCATCAGCGTGCCATCCCAATCGAAGACAATCAGATCAAATTTCTTTCTAGGCATGTTCCGGGGCAGCGTACGCCGCGCAGTATTGGACGATTACAAGGTTGAAGGAAAGATCAAGGTTTCGCCTGGCCAAGGCTTTTCAGAAACAATTCGCACTCTTTCGCAAGCGGAGCCTCCAGCGTAATCGGTTTGCCGTGTTCCGGATGCCGGAAAGTAATCCGGTAAGCATGAAGAAACATCCGTTTCAAGGCAATCCTGTTGCCGTCGGCCTTCTGCATTGCGCGGTTGAGGGCAAAATCGCCGTACTTGTCGTCGCCCACGATGGGAAATCCGCTGGAGGCGAGATGCACCCGGATCTGATGGGTCCGCCCCGTCTTCAATTCGGCTTCCAGCAAGGCAAATTCGCCGAACCTGCGCACCAGATTGAATACGGTATGCGACGGGAGGCCATCTGCCTGCACCCGGACCCTGCGCTCGCCATCAGGCGTATTGTATTTAAACAATGGCAACTTGATGTGCTGGCGCGTGTTCTGCCAGTCTCCGTGCACGAGCGTCAGGTAGCGCTTGTCGATCTGGCCCTCGCGGATCTGTTCATGCAGGTTGGTCAGAGCTGAACGCTTCTTTGCCAGCAGCAGGATGCCGGAGGTCTCGCGGTCCAGCCGGTGCACCAGTTCCAGGAACTTGGCCTGCGGCCTCGAGGCGCGCAACTGCTCGATGACACCGTAACTGACCCCGGAACCGCCATGCACGGCCACGCCGGCCGGCTTGTCGATGACGAGCAGGTGGTTGTCTTCCAGCAGGATATTGAATTCCGCCGCGGGTACGGCGTTGTCGGGTTTTTCTGCAACGCGCACCGGCGGTATGCGGACCACGTCGCCCTGCTTCAGCCGGTAGGTCTGGTCGATGCGTCCCTTGTTGACGCGGACTTCGCCGGAGCGCAGCACGCGGTAGATATGGCTTTTGGGGACGCCCTTGCAGACACGCAATAGAAAATTATCAATACGCTGGTCGGCTTCTTCCTCTGAAATAGTCACCAGTCGGACTTGAGCAGCGGACGGGGAATGCGGATTGGTTGGTTCAGAAACTGGACGCTCCCCAGAAAATCTCGCTAAGTCCTTCATTTTGAATATATAATTGTTTCGCACCGGTTACAAAGCGGCGCGAGTGTAAGAATAAAAAGCACATTCTACACAGGGGCGTCTCCATCGGCCTCCGCGAGTTGCAAATTCGATGGAAAAGATGTGTATGCATCATCCTTGCGCGAGTCGGGGTCGCACCGCTGTTGCGACCGGACAGCGCGCATCGATGTTGAACAAGAATGCTTGAATACTAAGGATAAGTCTGGCGAGCATGCCGGTGTCGGAATGCTCGCTGGTTGATGAAGTTGAACGCCGTTTTGCCGATTCTGCTTGAACTCATGAATTATTTGGTTCGATTGACATGCTCATTGCCCGACGCTGCGCTCGATACGTTCGATGCGCGCAACGCGGATGAGGAGCGCGCACGGCAGACGATTCAACTTCATTCGCGCCCCGTTGCGGCCCCATTGCGATCATGTTTATCTGGATTGCATTCCGCACCATAGGCAATTCCCTCCTCAAGCACTCCGTTCCCGCGTACATCCATGTACCACGCTGCATGGGCGAATATTCGCCTGTGCCGCACTAAAAATGACCTGAGAGTCACGGAGCACACATAATGAAACGCATGTTGTTCAACGCCACGCAGCAGGAAGAACTGCGCGTGGCGATTGTCGATGGGCAGAAGCTCATCGACATCGATATCGAGACGACGGGCCGCGAACAGCGCAAATCGAATATCTACAAGGGTGTCATCACCCGCATCGAGCCCTCTCTCGAAGCCTGCTTCGTCAATTACGGAGAAGAACGCCACGGCTTCCTGCCTTTCAAGGAAGTGGCGCGCAGCTACTTCAAGGACGGCGTCGACGTGCGCAACTGCTCCATCAAGGAAGCATTGCGCGAAGGCCAGGAGATCATGGTCCAGGTCGAGAAGGAAGAACGCGGAAACAAGGGCGCGGCCCTGACCTCCTTCATCTCCCTCGCCGGGCGCTATCTGGTCCTGATGCCGAACAATCCTCGCGGCGGCGGCGTCTCCCGCCGGGTCGAAGGCGAAGACCGCCAGGAACTGCGCGAAACCATGGACAAGCTGGATCTGCCTTCCGGCATGTCCGTCATTGCGCGCACCGCGGGCATCGGCCGCAACGTCGAGGAACTGCAGTGGGACTTGAACTACCTGATGCAGCTGTGGCGCGCGATCGAAGGCGCCGGCCAGTCGGCCGCAGGCGCCTTCCTCATCTACCAGGAATCGTCGCTGGTAATCCGCGCGATCCGCGATTATTTCCAGCCCGACATCGGCGAGATCCTGATCGACACCGATGAAATCTACGAGCAGGCCCAGCAGTTCATGTCGCATGTGATGCCGGACATGGTCCATCGGGTCAAGCGCTACCGCGACGACGTGCCGCTGTTCTCCCGATTCCAGATCGAACACCAGATCGAGACCGCGTATTCCCGCACCGTCCCCCTGCCTTCCGGCGGCGCCATCGTCATCGATCATACCGAAGCACTCGTCTCCATCGACGTCAACTCGGCGCGCGCGACCCGCGGCGCCGACATCGAAACCACCGCCCTCCATACCAACCTCGAAGCCGCCGACGAAGTTGCGCGCCAACTGCGCCTGCGCGACCTTGGCGGCCTGATCGTGATCGATTTCATCGACATGGAGAATGCGAAGAACCAGCGCGAAGTCGAAACCCGGCTCAAGGATGCGCTGCGTTATGACCGCGCCCGTGTCCAGATGGGCAAGATTTCCCGTTTCGGCCTGATGGAACTGTCCCGTCAGCGCCTGCGCCCTTCCCTATCGGAAGGCAGCCACGTCACCTGCCCGCGCTGCAACGGCACCGGCCATATCCGCGACACCGAATCTTCCGCACTGCAGGTACTGCGCATCATCCAGGAAGAGTCGATGAAGGAAAATTCGGCCGCCATCCATGTGCAGGCACCGGTCGACGTTGCCGCCTTCCTGCTCAACGAGAAGCGCGGCGAGATCCTGAAGATCGAGACGCGGCATCGCGTCACGGTCGTCCTGATTCCCAACAAGCATCTCGAAACCCCGCATTACAAGCTCGAACGCATCAAGCATGACGATCCGCGCCTCGAGGAAGCGCACGCCAGCTACGACATGGCCGAGGAAGCCGATACCGACATCAGCTACGGCAAGCGCCAGAAGGAAGAAGTACGCCCCCGCCAGGAAGCCGTGGTCAAGGGCGTCACGCCCGACCAGCCTGCGCCCATCGTCGAGCGCAAGCCCATCGTCGAGCCCACTCCCGCACCGGCGCCCGTGCTGCCGCCGTCGGAAGAAGGCTTTTTCAGCCGCATGTTCGGTTTCTTCCGCAAGAAGCCGGTGGCACCCGCACCCGCTCCGGCTCCTGTCGTTGAGGAAAAACCGCAGCAGAGCCGGGAGCGCAGCGATCGCGGCAACCGCAACCGTAACCGCGGCGGCCGTGGCCGACGCGAGCGCGGCGAAGAACGCGACGTCAATCGCAACGACGCGTCCGGCCGCGAGGAAACCGTCAAGGCAGCAGTGCCTGCCGCGGATACAGCGCCGGCTCCGCGCCAGCCCCGTCAGCCGAAAGAGGCGCGTGAACAGCGCGAGCCGAGGGAGCAGCGTGAGCCGCGCGAAGCACGTGAACCGCGTGAGCCGCGTGAGGCTCGCGAGCCCGGCGAGGGACGCCGTGAACGCGGCGAACGTCAGCAGCGCCAGCGCGAGGAGCGCAAGGAAGCGCCGGCGGATGAACTGCTGAATCCTGCCCAAGCGTCAACCACTGCCGGTTTCGCAGCCGCAATTCCGGTTGCCGAATTTGCATCGCCGGAAACCCAGGCCTCCGCAAATGCGGAAGGAAACCCAGAAGGGCTTGAGGAAGGCAACGGCGAACAAGGTGAAGAGCGTCGCCGCCGCCGCCGCCGGGGCGGACGCAACCGCAACCGCCGCGATCGCGAGACCGGCGAACTGAGCGCTGTCGGCGAAGGTGCCGACGACGCCGCGGCAGGTGTGGATACCGGTGCAGGCACGCAGCTGGAAATCACCGAAGTCACATCGCACGTCACGGCAGTCACCACCATAGTCAGGGAATCCGTCGAGACCGAACCCAACTCGGAAGCGGATGCTCCGGCTCAACCCGCTGCCCGTGCTGACTCGGTGTCGGTGAATGATGCGGAGCCTGCGGTAACGCACGCCGCGCCGCAGCCGGCAGCTGAGTCCGCGCCGCAGCCGGAACCGGCCCAGACCGAAACCATGGCGGTTCCGGCCGTCACCGCTGCAGCAGATGAGGCCGATGTGACCGCCGAGGCAGCAGCTCCGGCTGAGCGCGTCGATACGTCCGCGGCCGAACCGGCACCGCAGACGGCACCGGCACCGGTCGAATCCGAAGCGCAAGCCGAAACTGCTCCCGTTAGAACGGTTTCTGCCGACAGCACTGAGAAACCAGCAACGGCACCGGCCCCCGTACTTCCGGCTTCGATGGAAATCGATCGCCTGCAGGAAGTTCTGGCAAACGCCGGACTGACGCTGGCTGTTACCGACCCGGAAAAACTGCGTGCGGCACAGGAGGCTGCAGCCTCCATCAGCCCGCCGCCGAGGGTGCCGCGCGAGCGCAAGCCCTTGCCGCCGCTGTCCCAGGAACCGCTGGTCCAGGTCGAAACCCGGCGCTGAAACCCTTGGTTTCTGGCTATAAGGGCGAAGGAGCAATGATTCACATCCTTCGTCGATAGCAGGCAAGCCGCAGTCCGGCAGCAGTTTGGCCAAATGAAAAAGGGAGCACGCGCTCCCTTTTTCATACCTGTATCAAAAAACACCCAAAACAAGCATTGCGGCCCGGCGGACGGCGAATCCGCGTTGTCAGTCAATTCCATACCACCACAATCAATCTGCCAGCCATGCATCAGAGACTCACTTCCCTTCCCTCCGATGTCAGCCTGAAGGAGGCCTTCTGGTACTGGCTGAAGCTGGGTTTCATCAGCTTCGGCGGCCCTGCCGGACAGATCGCGATCATGCATGCCGACCTGGTCGAGAAGCGGCGCTGGATCTCCGAGCAACGCTTTCTTCACGCCCTCAACTATTGCATGCTGCTGCCCGGTCCCGAAGCCACCCAGCTCGCCATCTACATCGGCTGGCTGATGCACAGGACGGCGGGCGGCATTCTTGCCGGAGTGCTCTTCGTTCTCCCCTCTCTGCTGCTGCTCTGCCTGCTGTCGTGGATCTATATCGTCTTCGGCAACGTTCCGGTGGTGGCCGGAGTGCTCTATGGCATCAAGCCGGCCATCGTTGCGGTCGTTCTCGCTGCGGCATGGCGGATCGGCACGAGGACGCTACGCAACGGCCTTCTGGTTTCCATTTCCATTGCGGCATTCCTGGCGATTGCCGTGTTCGATACCCCTTTTCCTGCCATCGTGCTGGCCGCCGCATTGATCGGCGCAGTCGGAGGATTTGCGGCGCCTCATCGATTCGGCACGGGCGGCGGTCATGCCTCCTCAAAAATTACCTCCTACGGACCAGCGCTGATCGACGACGACACCCCGACGCCGCAGCATGCCCGCTTTTCATGGGCAAAACTGGCCGTGCTTACCCTCGTCAGCATCGCCATTGCAGCGGCTTGCGGCGTCGCGTTGGCTGCAGGCTTCGGCGTTCAGGGCACCCTGACGCAGATGGCCTGGTTCTTCACCAAGGCCGCCATGCTGACTTTCGGCGGCGCCTATGCCGTACTGCCCTATGTCTATCAGGGCGCAGTCGACACCTTCGGTTGGCTCACCGGTGCGCAAATGATCGATGGACTTGCCTTGGGCGAGACCACGCCAGGACCGCTGATCATGATCGTTGCCTTCGTCGGCTTCATCGGCGGCTGGACGAAAGAAGTATTCGGCGCCGGCCATGAACTGGCCTCGGCGGCGGCCGGTGCAGGCGTCGCGACGTTTTTCACCTTCCTTCCCTCCTTCGTTTTCATTCTCGCCGGCGGCCCGCTCGTGGAATCGACCCGCAACAACCTGAAACTGACCGCGCCGCTGACCGCCATTTCGGCGGCCGTGGTAGGCGTCATCGTCAGCCTTGCCCTGTTCTTTGCCGATCATGTATTCGGCTGGCGCAATCCGGTCGCCGAATGGGATATTGCGGCCATGGCAATCGCCCTGGCGGCGGGGATTGCGCTGTTCCGCTTCAAGGTCGGCACCATTCCGCTGATCGGGGCCTGTGCGACGGCCGGGCTCGTGGTATCTTATCTGCACTAGCGCAATAACGCGCGAGCCCTTCAGCGACAGCATGGCAGAGCGAATCATTCCCCTTGCCGACCACCGCCTGCTCAACGCGGCGCCGGCCATACCCACCACCCTGGAAACACCGAACGGACTCCTGGCGGATGCGCTTGCGCGCCCGCTCCAGGACCTGCGCATCTCGGTGACCGACCGCTGCAATTTCCGCTGCGTGTATTGCATGCCGAAAGACGTGTTCGACAAGGATTACGCCTTCCTGCCGCATTCGTCTCTGCTGTCTTTCGAGGAAATCACCCGCGTCGCGAAGATCTTCGTCGCGCACGGCGTCCGCAAGATCCGGCTGACGGGCGGTGAGCCGCTGCTGCGCAAGAACATCGAAAAGCTGATTGCGATGCTGGGCGAACTGCGGACGGTCGACGGCGAACCGCTCGACCTGACCCTGACGACCAACGCCTCGCTGCTGGCGCGCAAGGCCCAGGCATTGAAGGATGCCGGATTGCGGCGTGTCACCGTTTCACTCGACGCGCTCGACGAGACGACCTTCCGCCGCATGAACGACGTCGACTTCCCGGTCGCCGACGTGCTTGCCGGAATCGAGGCCGCGCACAAGGTTGGCCTGGGGCCGATCAAGATCAACATGGTGGTCAAGGGCGGCATGAACGACCAGGAAATCCTGCCCATGGCCCGCTACTTCAAGGGTTCGCCTTTCATCCTGCGCTTCATCGAATACATGGATGTGGGCGCGAGCAACGGCTGGAAGCTGGACGAAGTGGTGCCGTCGGCCGAAGTGGTCCGGCGCATCCATGCCGAAATGCCGCTGGAGGAAATCGAGCCGAACTACACGGGCGAAACCGCCGAGCGCTGGCGCTACCAGGATGGCGGCGGCGAGATCGGCCTGATTTCCAGCGTCACCCGCGCGTTCTGCCATGATTGTTCGCGCGCACGGCTGTCGACGGAAGGCAAGCTGTACACCTGCCTGTTCGCCACCAGCGGGCATGACCTGCGCGCGCTGCTGCGCACCGGCCGCAGCGATGAGGAGATCTCGACGGCGGTCGCGCACCTCTGGCGAGCTCGGACCGACCGTTATTCGGAACTGCGCACGGCCAATACCGAAGGTCTGCAACGGCCGGTCAAGAAGGTGGAAATGTCCTATATCGGGGGATGATCCAAGGCAGCAGCGCTGCCTATCTTCCCTCGCCGCCTCCCTGCCCGGCTTCCTCGCACTGCGCCCTCAGGGAACGCCTCCATCCCGCTGCTTCAGGACGGCTCGTTCGCCAGCCGGGACAGCGCCTCTTCGCTGCTCGCATAAAGCGAAGATTCAGCGCGATGCCGCCGGAATGCGCTGCCGAAATAGCTGCGCATGAACGCACTGCTGGTATAACGCGTGACGCGGCTGTAATAGCGCTCCGTCAAATCCTGCACCATGTCGACATAGGGTTCGAGGAGCTCCGGCGTGATCGCGAAATTGTCGTAATTGACGATGGCAGGCACCTTCCTGCCCAGCGGTTCCAGCAGCGCAGCCACCGCGACCCGGATCGCTTCGATATCGCTGACATTGCGCACTTCAAAGCCTTCGAAGTTCACGAAGAAGATATTGCGCTTGCGGTCATGGGTCAGGCGCTGCTCGAGGGGCAGGTAGAGAATGTCGTTGCGCAGTCCCATCGGCGCCGGCAGGAAGATGCGGGCATCCATCTGCTTCAGCTCGGGACTGACCACCGGCCGGAAGCGCATCTGCGACAGCACGTCGCGCTCGAGGTCGATGCCGGGCGCGATCTCGACCACTTCCAGTCCGGCCTCGACCAGGCGGAATACGCAGCGCTCGGTGATGTAAAGCACGGTCTGGCCGCGCTGCAGCGCGTACTCGCCGCTGAAGGTTCGGTGCTCGACCTCGTCGATGAATTTCGCCGACGCGCCTTCCCGCCGGATGCTCAGGCGGCCGTCGCCGATTACAACGTCAAGTCCGCCGGCCGTGAAGGTGCCGACAAACACCACCTTCTTCGCATTCTGGCTGATGTTGATGAAGCCGCCTGCGCCGGCCAGGCGCGGGCCGAACTTGCTGACATTGAGATTGCCGCGCCGGTCTGCCTGCGCCAGGCCGAGGAAGGCGACATCGAGTCCGCCGCCGTCATAGAAATCGAACTGGTAAGGCTGGTCGATGATGGCTTCCGCATTGGTCGCGGCGCCGAAATTCAGCCCGCCCGCAGGTATGCCTCCGATGACGCCGGGTTCGGCGGTGAGCGTGACCAGGTCCAGCACCTTTTCCTCGGCGGCGACGCTGGCCACGCCTTCGGGCATGCCGATGCCGAGATTGACCACGTCGTTCGGCCTGATTTCCAGCAGCGCCCGGCGCGCGATGATCTTGCGCTCGCTCATGTCCATGGCGCGGATGGAAGACATCGGCACCCGGATCTCGCCTGCGAACGCCGGGCTGTAGGGCTCGACGAAGGTCTGCATCTGGTACTCCGCCTTTTCCGCGACCACCACGCAGTCGACCAGGATACCGGGAATCTTCACCTGCCGCGGATTGAGGGAAGCGCTCTCGGCGATGCGCTCGACCTGGGCAATGACGATGCCGCCTGAATTGTGGGCGGCCATGGCGATGGCCAGCGCTTCCAGCGTCAGCGCCTCCTTCTCCATCGTGATGTTGCCGTCGGGATCGGCCGTCGTGCCGCGGATGATGCCGACATTGATGGGCATGGCCTTGTAGAACAGGTATTCCTTGCCGCCCAGCGTCAGCAGCTCCACCAGGTCTTCCGTGGTGGACTCGTTGATCTTGCCGCCGCCGTGGCGCGGATCGACGAAGGTACCGAGTCCGACCGTCGACAGCAGGCCGGGCTTGCCGGCCGCGATATCGCGGAACAGGTGGGTGATGACCCCCTGCGGCAGGTTGTAGGCTTCGATGCGGTTGCCGATGGCAAGCTGCTGCAGCTTGGGCACCAGTCCCCAGTGCCCGCCGATGACCCGCTTGAGCAGCCCTTCATGACCGAGATGGTTGAGCCCGCGTTCCTTGCCATCGCCCTGCCCCGCCGCATAGACGAGCGTAAGGTCGCGCGGCGATCCGATGGCGGTGGCTTCATCGCGGCTTTCAAGGAAACGCTGCTCCAGCGCGACCGCGATGTTCTCGGCGAAGCCGATGCCGACGAAGCCCCCGGTCGCGATGGTATCGCCGTCATGGATCAGGCGTACCGCCTCGGCGGCGGAGACGATCTTGTGGCGGCTCGGCTGGCGTGATCCGCCCGACATCGGGTTGGAAATGCGATGTACCATGGGATCCTTCGTGGTGAGGATGACAAATGATCGCTGCGCCGCAGATTATGACGCAATCATTCCTCTAGCAGTGGTTTCCCGAACACGATAGCAATCGTGTTTCTTGACACCCGAAGATAATTATGTTTTGGGAAACATCGGCGGCTTCAGCGTCAGGTCAAGCACTCCAGGCAAGCCGTACCGAGTTTTCATGCCTACAGGCGTTACATCGCTGGCGTGGCGTCCTGCTGCGCCTCTTCCGGCGCCGGGGTCGGCATTGCAAGCACCTTGTCGATGCGTTTGCCGTCCAAGTCCACGATCTCGAATGTCCAGCTTTCCCATTCGCAGCGGTCGCCAGTCTGGGGCAGGCGGCCGAGCAAGAGCATGACCATGCCGCTCAGGGTGTTGTAGCGTCCCCGTTCTTCCTCCGGTACGACTTTCAGGCCGAGCCTGTCCTTGAGTTCAGGAACGGGGATCAGGCCGTCGAGCAGCCAGGAACCATCGTCACGCTGCACAGCCCAGGCATCTTCGGCACGGTGAGTCTTGAATTCGCCGGTGATGGCTTCCATGACATCCTGCAAGGTCACGATGCCCTGTACCTCGCCGTACTCGTCGATCACGAAGGCAAGCTGCACGCCGGAGTTCTTGAAGTTTTCCAGAAGCTCCATGCCTGTCAGCGATTCGGGCACGAACACCGCGGGCTGGAGATTGTTCTGCAATGTCGGTTTTTCCCCGCGCAGTGTCTGCGCCAGCAGCTGGCGGGCATTGGCCACGCCGACGACTTCGGACCAGCCGCCGCGCAAAACCGGAAAGCGCGAATGGTCGCTGCTTTCGAAACGCCGCAGATTTTCTTCCAGGGTATCGTTGACATCGAAATACACGATGTCGCTGCGCGGCACCATCAGCGAGGCGATTTGCCGGTCGTCGAGGCGGAACACGTTGCGCACCATCTGGTGTTCGTGATGCTCGATGACGCCTGCGCTCGATCCCTCCGCCAGCATCAGGTTGATTTCTTCCTGGGTCACGCTGGGTTCCGTGCTTTCCCGGACGCCGACGGTGCGCAGCACCAGCTGCGTCGAGCCGGAGAGGAGCTTGACGAAAGGCTTGGTCACGGCGGCCAGCAGGAGCATGGGGCGCGCCACCAGGCGGGCAATGGCTTCGGGACTCATCTGTCCGAGCCGTTTCGGCACCAGCTCCCCGAGCACGATGGAAAAATACGTAATGCTGACGACCACCAGTCCGGTCGCCACATACTGGTTGACCGGCGCCTGCACACCCATGCCGCCCAGCCATTCGCTGAAGGGCTTGGCCAAAGTCGATTCACCGACGATACCATTGAGCACGCCGATCGATGTGATGCCGATCTGTACCGTGGACAAAAAACGGTTCGGATCGTCCCCGAGCTGCATCGCAGCCGATGCCGAGGCATCCCCGGCCTCGGCCAGGCGCTGAAGCCGCGCCCGGCGCGCGGTGACGAGCGCAATTTCGGACATGGCAAAGACGCCGTTGAGAATGATCAGGCCCAGCAGTATCGCAATTTCCATAGGGTGGAGTGGATGGCAAGTGTCAAGTCGGTAAAAGTGATGCTCGCAGACAATTCGTTCGTCGCTGCGACGAAGTTATCATAAATTACAGACTGGCCTTGTCGGTTGCAGTTCGCGGCGGCGTGCAGCTTGCCGTGCAAGTCGACAATTTCGAGGCCGCTCGACAATCTCGCTTCACATTTCAACAAAAATGCCCGGCGATTCGGCCGGGCATTCGGATGGTTTGCGTGGTTTGCGTGGTTTGCGTGGTTTGCGTGGTTTGCGTGGTTTGCGTGGTTTGCGTGGTTTGCGTGGTTTGCGCAGCAAGCACCGCTGCGGTGCTACTCCTCGACCGGATCAGGCGCCTCGGTGCGCAGCAGCAGCTGGGCCGTTTCGCTGGGCAGGGCCTCCACCGACTTCAGCTTGCGCGTCATCTGGCGGGTACGGGTTTCGGCCTGCTCGATATTCTTGGCGGCGCGCTCCAGGCTGGTCTTGGTCGCGGCCAGCACATCGCCGAACTTGCCGAACTCGGTCTTGACCGCACCGAGCACCTGCCAGACCTCCGATGAACGCTTTTCCAGCGCCAGCGTACGGAAACCCATCTGCAGGCTGTTGAGCAATGCGGAGAGCGTCGACGGGCCGGCAATACTGATCCGGCAAACGCGCTGCAATTCATCGGCAAGACCCGGCCGGCGGATGACTTCGGCATACAAGCCTTCGGTCGGAAGGAACATGATGGCGAAATCGGTGGTGAGCGGCGGCGACAGATATTTGTCGGCAATGGTTTTCGCCTCGATGCGCACGGCACGCTCCAGTTCACGTCCGGCCGCCGCCACGCCTTCCGCATCGGCAAGCTCCGCCGCATGGGCAAGACGCTCGTACTGTTCCTTGGGAAACTTGGCATCGATCGGCATCCAGACCGGGCGCGCGCCGTCGTCCTGTCCCGGCAGGCGGATCGCAAACTCCACCCGTTCGCCGCTGCCGGGAACGGTCTCCACATTCTTCGCATACTGATCGGGCGTCAGCACCTGCTCCAGGAGCATCTCCAGCTGCACTTCTCCCCAGGTGCCGCGCGTCTTCACGTTGGTCAGCACCCGCTTGAGATCGCCGACGCCGATGGCGAGCTGCTGCATTTCTCCCAAGCCCTGATGCACTTTCTCAAGGCGGTCGGAGACCAGCTTGAACGATTCGCCGAGGCGCTGTTCCAGCGTCGCATGCAGCTTTTCGTCGACGGTTCTGCGCATCTCTTCAAGGCGCGTGCCGTTGTCGGTCTGCAGATCACGGATGCGGGCTTCGAGAGTGCCGCGCACTTCCGCCATGCGCTGCGCATTGGACTCGGTCAGCTGCGCCAGCCCCTGCCCCAGTGTATCGCCGAAACGCTTGAGCGAACCGGCCTGCTCTTCCCGGGCGGCATGCGCATGCTGCGCAATCGACTGCCGCATGGATTCCAACTGTTGGGTATTGGCTTCGGTGAGCTTGGACAACTGTTGGGCAAAGGCGTCCATCTGCGCATTCTGCAGGCGGGCGACATTGGTGAACTGCGTCATCAGCGTCTGCTGGAACTGCGCGAAGTTGCCGCCCAATTCCTGCCGCGTTCCCTGCGCAGTCATCTGCACCTGCTGGCGCAACTCCCTTTCGATGCGCTCGCCGGTCTGCAGCTGATGTTTCTGGATCTCATCCTGCATCTGCTCCAGCCGGGCGGAGCTGTCGCCTCCGCGTGCGCGCAGCAGGATGATGAGTTGAAGCGCGATGATGACGGCGAGCGCAACAGGCAGGGCCGCCGTCAGGATGTCTGTCATGGTCATGGAAATTTGAAACGAGCGTTGACGGGTGAATGGAAAGAAACCCGCATTATTTGTGCAGGCTCAGCCTGCCTTGTTGCGCATCCAGTCCGCAGTCTGGAAAAAGGAATGCATCAGTCTTTCCTGCAACCCCTCGTCGATGCCGACGTCCTGCATTGCCCACGCCATGCAGCGCAGCCACTGGTCGCGCTCGACGGATGCGATCGCATACGGCAGATGGCGCGCACGCAGCCGAGGATGCCCGAAGCGCTCAATATACATGTCCGGCCCTCCGAGCCAGCCGCACAGGAACCAGTACAGCTTGTCGCGGGATCCATCAAGAGGAGTGGGATGCAATGCGCGGATGACGGAGAACTCGGGCTCAAGGTCCATCAGGTCATAGAAGCGATCAACGAGTTCACGGACCTTGTCGGCACCGCCGATGTGTTCGAACACCGTTGTCTGCTGGGTGGATTCAGTAGTCATGCCGCGATCATAGCGCATTCGCCTGTCCTGCAGGAATTGTGACGCACGGCATTTTCTCCTGTGTTTGTGACTACAGCAAACGGATTATTAGATTTATTCCATCAGGAAAGAATGCTTAATTTTTAAGCAGCACTGTGGTGTTTTTGAGACTGCGCAACAGCAAGTTTGACGGTAGGCAACCGTCCCTTTGAGCCCACGCAAGCAAAGATTACTTAGCGGCTTGCACCCGACTTTAATGATTACTATTGCTTAAAAGGTAATACATGCCTATCCCAGAAACGAAAGTTTCGAACGATCTTGAACCGAGAAGACAGATCCTCGAAGCAAGTTTGGACCATGACTTGCCCAGCCTAAGCGCAAGGCCCAAATCATGCTTTGAGCTACTTGCAACCAATGAACCTTTGACAGACAAGCCATGCGAGACCTGATCATCACGAATTCTTCCCGGCTGGAATTTTCCATGCGGTTGATGGACATCCTGGTCCTCGAACTCGCCGGAGCCGTTGCCGCGCTGCTGCACTTTCATATACCGCTGGCGGACACTCCGCCGATTCACACCGTGATGCTGCATTTCTGCAGCGCTCTGGCCTTCCTGCTCTTTCCCCAGTTCGAACTGTATGTATCCTGGCGCGGCCGCTCCCTTCCCGACATGTTCGTTCGCCTCGGCGCCGCATGGGGCGTGGTGCTGCTGATCGGCTTGTTCTTCAGCTTCCTGGTACATCATGTAGGCAACCTGTCGCGCCTGTGGATGTTCTACTGGTACGCCGTCGGCGTGACCGCCCTCGTCCTGTTCCGCTTCGGTGTTTATTATGTATTGCGCTACATGCGCGCCAAGGGGCTCAACAACAAGCGCGTGGTGATCGTCGGCTATGGCAGCACGGGGCGCGAAATGCACAAGCGCGCGCTGCAGCAGGACTGGACTGGTTACGACGTCAAGGCGGTCTGCGCCGATCCGGAAGATGCGGACAAGCTCGTCGATCCGAACGTGACACGCATTCACAGCACCCAGGAAATTCACGACTTCGTCGTCGCCAATCATATTCACGAGATCTGGATCACGCTGCCGCTGATGGCATCGCCGCGGTTGCAGGAGCTGCAGTACCAGCTGCGCAACACCCTGGTCGACATCCGCTGGGTACCCGATATCCTCGGCCTGCAGATGCTGGGCAACAGGATGGGCAACTTCCTCGGCCTGCCTGTGGTGGATCTCAACCAGCCCATCTCCAGCGGCGTCAACGGCATCGTCAAGGATATCTTCGACAGGACGTTTGCACTGGTTGCGCTGGTGCTCCTCCTGCCTCTGTTCATCGCCATCGCGATCATGATCAAGCGCAGCTCGCCAGGCCCCATCCTGTTCAGGCAGCCGCGGCTTGGCCTGAATGGAAAGCCGTTCAACGTGTACAAGTTCCGGTCGATGAAAGTCCATCAGGAACATCAGGTCGTGACGCAAGCCACCAAGAACGATCCGCGCATCACGCCGATCGGGGCTTTCCTGCGCCGCACCAGCCTCGACGAACTGCCGCAGTTCATCAATGTGCTGCTGGGAGACATGTCGGTCGTCGGTCCGCGGCCCCATGCCCTGCAGCATAACGAGATGTACAAGGATCTTCTCGAAACCTACATGCTGCGGCACCGCGTCAAACCCGGCATCACCGGGTGGGCGCAGATCCATGGGCATCGCGGTGAAACCGATACCGTCGACAAGATGGCGCGGCGCGTTGAGTACGACCTTCACTACATCCAGCACTGGTCGCTGTGGATGGATGTCCGCATCATCATCTGGACCGCATTCAAGGGCTGGACCGGAAAGAACGCTTACTGACGCGAACGCAAGGCCCGCATCCACTCCGTTGGCTGCACTCTCTTCGTGCAGCCAAGGCGGGACTTTGCAACCGCTCCGGCAAACGAAGCCGAACGAAGCCGAATACCGCGACAGGCAATGCATAGGCAAGGCATAAGCCCAGGACCACGCCCTACCGGCGATACACAAGCAACAGAAAGGTGCTCATGCGCAAACACATTCCTGTCACGGGCAGCAGATATCCAACTCAAAGCTCCATGAAGGTCTCCGCCCGGCAGCGGTGTCTGGTCACGGCGGCGTTGCTGTTCGGTCTGCTGCTCATTCTTGATGCGATGCCGAACTTGCTGGCAGCGCTTTCCTCTTTCACCGGAGAGAAGCTGCTGCGCTTTTCCGCATACGCCACGCTCAGCATCCTGATATACGCAGGCCTATCCGGCAGCTCCGCCGCCCGCGCACTCATCACGCTAAGTTTGGCCGGCGTCATGAGAGGTGTCGAAGAAGCAACGCAGTTGATGCTGCCTTATCACAGCGCAAATCTTCTTGGCTGGAAATTCGACATGCTGGCAGTACTGACCTGCGTAGGGATGCTGATGATGCTGCATCCCGTTGTCAGCGAATGGTTTGCATCACAGCAGTTGCGTCCCGCACGGATACCGATCCGGCCGACATCGATCCGGCGGCGCGACCAACGCAGGAGCATGCAGTAACACAACGCCATTTTTGAGAAGCAAGACATGCAAACAAAGATCAACAAGGCAGTGTTTTCCCTGACCGGCCCCGGAGCCCCGGCTCTGCGCACCGCCGGCTCGGCAAATCTGCTGTCGATTGTCGACAAGCCTCTGCTTCGTCACGGCATCGAAGAAGCACTTGCGGCATCCGTCGACGACATGATTTTCGTCGTTGAGAAGAAGGAGTCGAACTTGCAGGCAATCATCTCCAGCCAATTGCCTGCCGGTGCGAGCCAGCGTTTCATTTTCACTGATGCCGTCCAAGCGGCCGACGCGGCACCGACCACTCTTCCTTTCATTCCTCCCGCGCCGGCACTGCAACTGGCCGCGGTTACACCTCAAGCCAACGAGGCGATTGCACTAGCGGGATAGCCATGACACCAAAGAAGGACAACTCCATGACCACCAACCCCCAATTGCCCGAGCACCTGGTGCCATCGCGCCCCGGTCAGGTGCGCAAGGTCGCACTGATCACCGGCGTGAGCGGCCAGGACGGGGCCTATCTTGCCGAACTCCTGCTGAGCAAGGGCTACATCGTTCACGGCATCAAGCGCCGCACTTCGAAATTCAACACCGACCGCATCGATCATCTTTACCAGGGGCCGCAGGAAGATGAGCGCCGCTTCATCCTGTACCACGGCGACATGACCGACTCCTCGTCGCTGCTGCGCATCATCCAGGAAACGCAGCCCGACGAGATCTACAACCTGGCGGCACAGAGCCATGTTGCCGTCTCGTTCGAGGAACCGGAGTACACCGCGAATTCGGATGCCCTTGGTCCGCTGCGCATTCTTGAAACCCTGCGCCGCCTCGGCCTCGAAAAGAAGACACGTTTCTATCAGGCTTCGACCTCGGAAATGTACGGCGAGGCAGCACAGGCCGCTACGGAAAGCACGCCCTTCCAGCCGCGCAGCCCCTATGCGATCGCCAAGCTGTATGCGCACTGGATTACGGTGAATTACCGCGAGGCCTATGGCATGTATGCCTGCAACGGCATCCTGTTCAATCACGAATCGCCGCTGCGTGGCGAGACCTTCGTCACCCGCAAGATCACCCGCGGCCTGGCCCGCATCGTCCTTGGCCACCAGGACTGCCTCTACCTCGGCAACCTGAACGCGGAACGCGACTGGGGCCACGCCCGAGACTATGTGGAAATGCAATGGCGCATGCTGCAGCAGGACAAGCCGGAAGACTTCGTCATTGCCACCGGCATCCGCCACAGCGTGCGCGACTTCGTCAATGCCGCCGCCGCCGAACTGGGTGTGACGCTGCGCTGGGAAGGCAGCGGCCTCGACGAAACGGCAGCGGTCGCCGATCCCGGCCAGCACACCGGCCTGGCGAAGGACCAGGTCGTCATCCGCGTCGACGAGCGCTACTTCCGACCGACGGAAGTGGAATGCATGTTCGGCGATGCCGCCAAGGCAAGGGAGAAGCTTGGGTGGAAGCCGACCGTCGGCTTCGAGGAACTGGTCAGGGAGATGGTCAAGGCCGACCTGGAAGCCGCCGGAAAGGATCACTTTTTCCAGCAGCACGACCACGTTTCCCACATCTACAACGTATGAATTTATGAATGCACGCAAGGCCGGTTGCGTCATTCATTGATTACTCCGGCAAGCGATCGCGAACAGCCAACAAGAGGAAGCACATGAAAAGCAATCTACAAAAACGTATCTATGTCGCCGGACACCGGGGCCTCGTCGGTTCCGCCATTGTGCGCGCCCTGCGCAAACGCGATTACGCGAACGTCATCACCCGCACGCACGCAGAACTCGAACTCACCGACCAGCAGGCCGTACGCAGGTTCTTCGAGGAAAACCAGATCGATGAGGTGTATCTCGCGGCCGCCAAGGTCGGCGGCATCCACGCCAACAACACCTATCCGGCCGAGTTCATCTATGACAACCTGATGGTGCAGTCGAACGTCATCAACGAAGCCTACCGCGCCGGCGTCACGAAGCTGCTGTTCCTCGGATCCTCCTGCATCTATCCGCGCCTGGCGGAGCAGCCGATACGCGAGGAATACCTGATGAACGGCGCGCTGGAACCGACCAACGAGCCGTATGCCATCGCAAAGATCGCCGGCATCAAGATGTGCGAGAGCTACAACCGCCAGTACGGTACCGACTACCGCAGCGTGATGCCGACCAACCTCTACGGACCGGGCGACAACTATCATCCCGAAAACAGCCATGTGATCCCCGCCCTCATCCGCCGCTTCCACGAAGCCAAGCTCAGCGGTGCAAGCAAGGTGACGATCTGGGGCACCGGCACGCCGCGCCGCGAGTTCCTTTACGTAGACGACATGGCTGATGCCTGCGTGCACGTGATGCAGCTCGACCGCAGTACCTATGATCAACATACAACACCGATGTTGTCACACATCAATGTAGGTACCGGCGAGGACGTCACAATACGTGAAGTTGCAGAAATCATAAGAAAGGCAGTCGGTTTCCAAGGTGATATCGAGTTTGATACAAGCAAGCCCGACGGCACGCCGCGCAAGTTGATGAACACGGCAAAGCTCACTTCGCTCGGCTGGCGTCCAGGCATGCGTCTCGGAGAGGGCATCAAGGAAACCTACGCGCATTTCCAGGCGGATTACAAGGCCTAAGCTTTTCAGGAAGCCTCGATCCCGCCATGAACAACGATAGCAAAGAGCGGGATCGAATCCTGCAGCAGCTTCCTGCTGCAGGTCTGATCTCCGCAATGAACATACGGAGCATCACACGAATACCGATTTGAGTAGTACCTGAATCCGGCGCCCGGTTCCAGGCCAGCCGGCACCAGCCAGACGCCAGCGTGCCGGTTACACCGACGGGATATCCAGCAAGGTGCCTCGCCTCAAATTCATCCAGCACAGTCATGATTACACCACCACTCACGTCGCCCACCGAAGTCATGATCAACATGATTGCGGCCTGCTTTCTGATTCCGTTCGTCTTCGCATTCGTATTCAAGGCTCCCAAATACGTGGCGTTCGGCTTTCTTGCCGTGTTGTTCATTTTCGCCGACTCCACCTGGGGACAACTCAATACGGACAGCGGAAACATCTACTCGCGCGGCGTAGGTCTGTTTTACTTTTCGCTGCTTAATATCGTGCTGGTGATTGCCGGCGTAGGGGTGTTGATCCGAAGACTGGCCAACCCCCAGGGACCGCAGCTGGCGCCCCCAATGAACAAGTATTTCCTGGCATTCTTCTTCGTGATGCTCGGGCATGTCGTGATAGGCCTGATGGTCGGCATTGAACTGGATGTGATCCTCAATCTGGCGGGCATGATCAACGTCATCAACATGTTCGCTTTCATGTATCTGTTGATCCTGGCCTTCGAGAACGACAAGGACACCACGACGCTGCTGTTCATGATCATCTTCGTTGCGGTCGGACGTGGCATCTTCGGCGCGGTGCGCTACTTCCTGTTCGAAGGCGACACTTCCAATCCATACCGGAACTTCGAAGGTCTGGACATCAAGATCTTTTTCTTTGATATCAGCGACAACTTCGTCGCAGCACTTGCCGCATTCTGCGCAGCCTGGCTGCTGACCACTCCCGGCATCAAGCTGAATATCTATACACGCATCTTCCTGATCGGTGTAGTCGTCCTTGAGGTTGCCGCAGTCGCACTTTCCTTCCGCCGCTCATCGCTGATCGGCATCGGCCTGATGTTTGCATTCCTGTTTTTCCGCCTGCCGGGCAAGCGCAAGATCTTCTTCGCCTGCGCCGCGGCGCTCGCGCTGTCCATCGTCGCCACGACATTCTTCGAGCAGCGCCTGCAATTCAACACGACCCAGGGCGGCGGCATCCTGTCTTCCCTGATCTATGACATCTCGCCTTCCCGCAGCGGCGGCATCAAGAACAGCCGCTTCTACGAACTGTATGCCGCGGCGCAGAGCATGGACGGTCACTGGCTGTTCGGACGCGGCACCTGGGGAACCTTCACCGGCGATCGCGAGCGCCTTGCCTTTCACGAAGGAAACTGGGGCTTCGTTCACTCCGGCTTCGGGCACCTGATCCTCAAGGGCGGCATTGTTGGCGTAATGATTTTCATCGGCATGCTGGCGTCCTACGTTGCCTTTTATCTTCGCTACCGCAAGCACTTGTACGGCAAGGCCGCCCTACTGTCGGATGCAGGCTTTGCAGGGTTTCTATTCTGGATCCCGACCTTTTTGATCGGCACCCCTATCATCGAATTCCGGACCATGCTTCTGTTCGGTCTGACCATGGCAATGCCGTTCATTGCCGTCGGACTGCAGAACTACCAGGTTCGTACTTACATCATGCGTACACAACAATATGCTACTGCGTAACTCTCTCTGGAACCTGAGCGGCTCGGCCATCCCCATGGTGGTCGCGCTGGCCACCGTGCCTCTCCTCATCCATTCGCTGGGCGTTGAAGGCTTCGGCATCGTTACTCTCGTCGGATCCGTGATCGGCTATTTCGGCGTGCTTGACATCAACCTGAGCGCCGGGTCGATCAAGTATCTGGCCGAGCACCACGCGTCCAACGACAGAGAGCGGTTTGCCGAAACCTTCTGGTTCGGCATCATGTTCTACGGCACGCTTGGACTGATCGGGGCGCTCGGCATTTACTTCGCGGCCGACATGCTGGTGGCGCGTTTCTTCGAAGTGTCGTCGGAAATGAAGGCGGCCACCATCACTTCCTTCCAGTTGGCCGGGCTCGGGTTCGCACTGACGCAGGCACAGAATTACCTGCTGGTCGTGCCGCAAGCTCTGCAGCGCTACGACCGCTCCGCGCAGAGCGAAGCTTTCTTCGGCGTGCTCGTCAATCTTGCTTCGGTCGCCGCGGCAATGGCCGGCGCGGGGATCGTCGGCGTCATCATCGCCCGTGTCAGCGTGTCGGCGCTCAATGTGCTCTATCTGATGTGGCTGATCCGGAGCTTCGACATCAACATGGAAATGCGCTGGCCGCGGGCAGATGTGCGCAAGGCGCTTACCTCCTTCAGCGCCTATGCCTACCTGAGCAAGATCGCATCGACCCTGCACCAGCATGCCGACAAGGTCATCGTCGGCGCCATTGCCGGTCCGGTTGCCCTCACCTTCTATACGGTTCCCGCGACGCTTGCCGGACGCATTCTCGGCCTGACATACCGCCTCTCGAGCGTGATCTACCCGCGCGCCTCGGCACTGGCCGGAGCCGGCAAGATCAATGAACTGCGCCCGGTCTACCTCGGCGTGACACGCTATGTCACCTACATAAACTTCGCCGCGCTCGGCGTGATCGTTCTTGCAGGTGACGAATTCCTGCGGCGCTGGGTAGGAGAGGAGTTCATTTCCCAGGGTTATCCCGTCCTGGTGCTGATGACGCTCGCGCTGCTGGTCGACTCCCTGACCAACGTTCCTTCGCTGGTGAACGATGCGCTTGGACATCCCCGCGTGACCGGCCGCTTTGCGCTCGCCAACGGGCTTTGCGGGGTTGCCATGGTGTATCTCGGCACCCAGTTCGGCGGCATCATCGGTGCGGCCAGCGGACATCTGATTTCGTCTGTGGTGCTCGGCCTGGGCTTCCTCCTGTTCGTCCACGGCCGCACGGTTCCCATCAGTTTCAAGGAAAGCCTGAGCAGCGGCTTCGGTCGCAGTCTCGCGATCGGCGCCATCATCATTTGCGTGCTGGTGCCGATGAAATGGCTGGTTCCGACCGGCTTGCTGAGCACTGTAGTCATCGTGTCGGCCGCACTTTTCACACTGGCGCTAGCCGGCCTGTTCTTTATCGTCGGTGTCGACGAACGCGCAGCCATGCTGTCCATGGCACGTCGATTCCGTTCATGAGGTGAAACTGCATGCGTATTCTGCTTGTCAGCGAAGACATTCCTTACAAAAACATGGGCGGACTTGCCAAGCATGTGTTGACTCTTGCACGCGCACTGGTTCGCGCCGGGCATAAGGTCGACGTGCTCGGCAACGCCGACAATCCGATTGAGATATGCGGAGAAGAGGGAGAGTTCGGCGGTCGCTTCTTCGGAGAATTATCCGGGCAACATGCAGGCTGGAAAGAAACCAGCCTGGGAGTTTTCATGCCCATGAAAAGATCGGTCATTGCGAAACGCTTCGCGCAGACCATTCTTCGGCGGGCCGGCGACTATGACGTCGTTCATTATCACGGCCACCTTCCGAACGTCGCACACTATCTGCCCCGGAGTATCAATTTCGTCCAGACCCGCCACGACCAAGGCAGCGACTGTTTGGCCCACACGAGGTTTCGTCGGGGTGAAATTTGCAAATCCATCGATCCTGAAGAATGCGCACAGTGCATGCGCGACAATCCCAACGCGCTGCAGCGCACGGTGTCGAAGATGGCAGTAGTACAGTTCCGTCGCGAGGTCATGGATGGATTCAAGCGTCACAAAACCGTATTCGTATCGGAAAGACTCATCAAGAATTTCAGCCGGACAGCTGGACCGGGACCGTGGGGCACCACTATTCACAACTTCATAGATCGGGCTTACCTTGAGCAGATCCGAATGAATGCCAAGGGCTCGTCGCAGGACGGTACGGTGAACGTCTTCATCGCGGGAAAGATATACCCGCCCAAGGGCATTGAAGCCTTTCTGCGGGCAAGCGCTGGACGTCTCCCTGAACATGTGCACATCACGATCGCCGGCGATGGTCCGGATGAACAACGCCTCAAGAAGGAATTTGAATCCAGCCGCATCCGCTTTCTGGGCTGGACCGCCCCCCATCTCACGCTCAAGCTGGCTTCAGAGGCGGACATTGTCGTCGTTCCGTCCATCTGGGAGGAACCCTGCGCCACCACCGTACTGGAAGGGCTTTTTCTCGGCAAGCCGGTTTTCGCCCTGGATCTGGGCGGAACTCCGGAACTGGCCATCTATGCCGCAGACAAGTCCCAGTTGCGGCTCCACGACACGATGGACGCGCTCGTTGACGACCTGCTGAACTTCCGGCCGCAGAAATCATACGGCTTCGCTCCGGCAGGGATGGGCGGCGCCGATGCAGCTGCAGCCAGCCTGCTAAAACTTTATCAAGTGTCCGGTGGACACCAATAGCGCCGATATGTACTACCAAGCACCAATAAGCACCAACAGCTGAAAGGTTTGATTTATGCCACTTACTTTTTCCATCATTACCTGCACCTGGAACAGCGCAAGCTTCCTGCGCGATTCTATTAACTCGGTGCTTTCACAGGATTACCCGCACATCGAGTACATCTTTGTCGACGGCGGTTCCGATGATGGGACCCTCGACATCATACGTTCGCTCAATCGTCCTTACACCCTGCTGGAGAACGTGCGCGGCGGAGTCAGCCGGGCGATGAATGAAGGTGTGCGCGTGGCGACCGGCGACGTGATCGCCCATCTGCATTCGGACGATTACTACTTGAAGCCCACCGTTCTGTCGACCGTGGCGCATCACCTGGAGACGACCGGGAAAGGCTGGCTCTTCGGCAGAACCGAGGCGCTGATCAATGGCAAGCTCTATCCGGACAATTATGTCTCGCCGCGCTTCTCCTATGCCAGCCTGCTGCGCGGGAACTATGTGCCCCACCCCGCGACATTTGTGCGGCGCGACCTCATGGTCAAGGCCGGCTGCTTCGACACCAAGCTCAAATACGCGATGGACTACGACCTGTGGCTTCGTCTGGCTCGCATGGCGGAACCGGTGCAGATCGACGAGGCGCTGGCGGCATTCCGCGAACACGAGGGCAGCCTGTCGAGCTCGACCCAGACCCGCCTGGCCGCCATGGCGGAAGACATGCGCGTACGAAACGCCTACGCCGGGAAAAACCCGATTGAAAAACTAGAACACTACGCACGCTATTTCGTGAGACGCCAACGCGCCATCCGCGCCGGAGCAAGGGGGTAATCGCCATGACAGCCGTATCACTCATCGTCGCCACAGTTGGACGCACAGCCGAACTCCGGCCGTTGTTCGATTCGTTTGCAGCGCAGACATTCAAGGACTTCGAAGTGATTGTCGTCGATCAGAACGAGGACGACAGGCTTGTGCCCTACATACAGCGCGGACGCATGCTGGGGCTGCAGATCAAGCACATGAGGCATCATCCGGCCAATCTTTCCGCAGCACGCAATGTCGGGATTGAAGCGGCCGTCGGCGACTGGATCGGTTTCCCCGACGACGATTGCTGGTACGAGAACGACCTTCTCGAAAAATTGAAGCATCGCTTCGCCTGCCAGGATCCGCTTTCGGGGGCGGCAGTGCAATGGGTCGAGGAAGGCTTGCCTCCCAACCTGATGCCCAGCCTGTCCTGGGAACGGTCCTGCCGTTTCCGCGACATGCCGACCGCGTCCTTCCAGCTGTTCTTTCACCGCAAGCTCTTTGACCAGATCGGCAATTTCGATTGCCGGCTCGGCGTCGGCCTTTTCTTCGGCGCGGGAGAAGAGACCGACCTGGTCCTGCGCGCCCTGCGTGCCGGTGCACTGCTGACTTTCGAAAGCGAAGCCAAGGTGCACCATCCCGTCAAGATTCCTGCCCCCAACCCGCAGGCGCGCCATGCTGCCCGCCTGCGTGCACGCGGTGCCGGCGCCTTGTGGGCGAAACATGAACTTCCTTCATGGGTCGTCATCCGCGGCCTTGCCGCGCCAGTCGTCAAGCCTTTGATGTCGGGCTCCTTCGGCTCAGACCTCGCGCTCGGGCTGGCTGTCGTTCGAGGACGAATCGACGGCTTGCTCAATTGGCGGCGGCAACAGCCTTGATCCTCTTCTAGCGCCGCCTCGCAGCCAGCGCGCTCGACTTTGTTCATGACAGGTTGAGCGCGCTGGCGCTTTCAGCCTTGCCTCTTTTCTGCGGACGGCACGCCGTGCCCTGTCTGCGCATGCACTCGTACGTCCTTGAACGACACGAAATGATGGTCATGCATCACAAGATGCTGCAGGTGCAGCAAGCTTCGATGCAACGTTGGCGCCCTGTACCCGTCGGGTTAAGGAAAGTTACAAAAGAGTCGTACGGAAATAGCTTTCCTTTGATTTAACACCGAACGGCAACAGCGGCCCCATTCAGAATGAAGTTCAGGATTGCCGGAACCTGGCCGCACACCACTAGATGGCTGTCAAGCCGGACGCCAGAACTGAACTGCATGGCCAGTGCCGAACGAGACGTCCGGCGAAGCAGGATCAAGCGCGAAGGAGCGTAAAGGATTTCTACATGAAGCATTTCAGCCGGTCCGCCCATGCAGTCCGGCATTTCGCAGGCGCTTTCGCCTGCCGTGGCAGCCAGGCGCTACAAGGCAGGCATGCCACCTTATTCACCATGACACTTGCTGATGGAACGAACGAACAACAAGAATCACGTAGCAGAAGTCAAGGAGCTCAAGCCGCATTCCGGAAGGAACGGCAACAGCCCCGTGCTCAGAATTGCGCTCGTCACAAACCACCCGCCGCCCTTTCGCATTCCCATTTATGAACGTATCGCCCAAGCGCCCGGCATCGAGCTGCATGCCGTCTTCTGCAGCGAACGCGAGCCTAACCGGGAATGGCAACTGCCGCCGCTGCGCTTCAATCATGTCTTTCTGAAAGAGCGGTTCGTCACGCGCGGCACCAACTATATCCATAACAATCCGGACGTGCTGACGGCGCTCAGCCGGATTGCACCGGATGTCATTGTCACGACCGGATTCAACCCGACCTTTCTGTACGCCTTCGGCTACTCCGTCATCCGTAACGTTCCGCATGTGCCGATGACGGATGGCACCGACATTTCGGAAGCCGCATTGTCGCGCTGGCATCGAGCAGTGCGCCGTATCGTCTACGCCCGCTCCCGCGCCTTCATTGCCGCCAGCCTCGGAGGCCTGCGCCTGTATGCCGATTACGGCATCGCGCGCGAATCCAGTTTCCTGTCCTGCCTGTGCATCGACAATGACGCCTATGCGGCCCAGGCCGGAGCTCAGCAGAAACAATACGACCTGATGTTTTGCGGCCGCATCGTCGCCGACAAGAATCCCCTGTTCGCACTCCAGGTCGCCGACGGACTCGCTACGCGCCTCGGCCGGCGAATCAGCATCCTCTTCGTCGGCAGCGGGGAACAGGAAGCCGAGCTGAACGCCGTGGCCGACAAGCTGGCGCAGCGCGTTGACGTCACGATCAACGGCCATGCAGAGCAGCATGAATTGCCGGCGCTCTATGCCGCAGCCAGAGTCTTTCTCTTTCCGACGGCGCGGGACGTCTGGGGCGTGGTCGCCAATGAGGCCTGCGCGGCCGGACTGCCCGTCATCGTCGCTCCCGAAGCCGGAGTCGCCGGCGAGCTCGTGCTTGATGGAGAGAACGGCTTCGTCTGCGGGCTGGACCTCGGACAGTGGATCGACCGGGCGGAACTGCTGCTGTCCAACGACGCGTTGTACCAGCGCTTTTCCAGGCGCAGCCTGGGTCTGGTTTCCGGCTATTCCTTCGATCATGCGGCCGACGGCATCATCCAGGCCTGCCTGCATGCCGCCGGAAGACGCCACGACGACAACGACGCCTACAACGCGCGCGGAAGAAAGGTCGGGTGACGCCATGCATATTCATATCGTTCGCACCGCCAACGAAATCAGCAATGAATCAAGCTGGAGTCTTCGATGAAGATCCTGATTGCCCATAACGCCTACCAGCACCGCGGCGGCGAAGATGCCGTCGTCGATGCCGAAGTTGCCCTGCTGCGCGAGCATGGACACGAAGTGGAAGTCTATGCCCAGCACAACGACGCGCTCAACAGCATGCCGCGCGCTGCGGCGGCAATGACCGCCATCTGGTCGCATCGCTCTGCAGGCGATATTGAAAGCTTGTGCGAACGCTTCCATCCGGACGTGATTCATGTGCATAACACCTTTCCGCTGATCTCGCCGTCGCTTTACTGGGCGGCGGCCAGGCGCCATGTACCGGTCGTGCAGACCTTGCACAATTTCAGGCTGCTCTGTCCCCAGGCGATCTTCCTGCGCGACGGAAAGATCTGCGAAGACTGCATCGGCAAGCTGCCATGGCGGGCCGTGACGCGAAAATGCTATCGCGACTCCACGGTCCAGTCGGCAGTGATCACCAGCATGCTGGCAACCCATCGCGCCATCGGCACTTACCGCGAGCGGGTCACGCGCTATATCGCACTCAACAGTTTTGCGCGCGACAAATACATCGAGGGCGGCCTTCCCGCCAGCCGTTTCCGCATCAAGCCCAATTTTGTCGGCTCCACCGCGCATCCCACATGGGAACAGCGCAGCGGTGGCATGTACGTTGGCCGCCTTTCATCGGAGAAGGGGCTGGACGTGCTGGCACGGGCCGTGCAACTGGCTCCAGGTGTGCCGGTGGACGTCATTGGCAGCGGCCCACTGGAGGCACTGGCGAAGGAAGCCTTTGGCGAGCATCTGCTCGGCTTCCTGCCGCTGGAACGCATCATGGAGCGCATGGGCACCGCCCAGTTCCTGGTGCTGCCGAGCATCTGCTATGAGAATTCGCCGCGCACCATCGTCGAGGCCTTTTCTTGCGGACTGCCCGTGATTGCCAGCCGTCTCGGCGCCCTGATCGATATCGTGCGCGACGGAGAAACCGGATTGCTGTTCAATCCGGGCGACGCGTCCGATCTGGCCGCCAAGATGGCTTGGGCCGCGGCCAATCCGGAAGAGATGAAGCGCATGGGCCGTGCCGCGCGCGCAGAATACGAGGCGAAGTACACGCCTGAACGCAACTATGACTTGTTGATCGACATATATGAAGATGCAATTTCCACACTCACAAGAGAAGCCCATGCAGCGTAAGGGCCAGGCAGTACTGGAAGCTTTCATCGACGCCGTTACCTGGGAAGAGGCTGTCGGGCAGATCACGCGCTGGGGAGCGGACCATCAATCCCGTTACGTTTGCATCTGCAACGTCCATTCGGTGGTCACGACCACCAGCGATGTCGAATTCAAGATTGCCGTGAACAACGCGGACATGGCCACGCCCGATGGCGCTCCCATCGCATGGGCCTTGCGCCGGCTCGGGCACCCGATGCAGGAGCGCATCAACGGCCCCGACCTGATGATGAAATACCTGGAGGAAGCCGAGCGGCTCGACCAGGTGGTGTTTTTCTATGGCAGTACCGAGAGCACGCTGGCCAAGCTGCGTGTCACCCTGGCCAGGCAGTTCCCGCGTCTGCGTATCGGCGGCACCTACTCTCCGCCCTTCCGGAGCTTGTCCCTCGAAGAGGATGAACAGATCATCGAGATGATCAACGAATCCGGCGCCAACGTGGTATTCGTCGGCCTGGGGTGCCCGAAGCAGGAAAAATGGATGGCCGACCACCGCGGACGCGTCAACGCGGTGATGATCGGTGTCGGCGCCGCTTTCGATTACCATGCCGGCGTGATCAAGCGCGCTCCGCTCTGGTGGCAGCGCAATGGTCTGGAATGGCTGTATCGGCTTGCTTCCGAACCCCGGCGCCTGTTCAAGCGCTACATGGTCACCAATACGCTGTTTGTGTTCGGCTTCCTGCGTCAATTCGTCACCGCGAAACTTCCTGCGGGCGATGCCTGACTGGTCGCATCGACGGCGTCTGGTCTCGCGCATGGATTGACGACTGACCGGGGACAAAGCCGCCTGAAGGGCGGCTTTGTCATCTCGACTCAACGCTTGAATAAGTGAATGTGTGAATGGACGAGAATTCGTCCGGCACGTATCGGTACCGCCTAGGGAGCTTGCGGGCGGTCAACATGCGCCAACGCTAAATAACCCGCCTCTTTCCGTTCGACTTAGTCTGGATGTCGATACAACAGTTGCATTGCATCCGACATTGGTCTTACGACATATCAAATTGGTAATACGCGCCGATGCAATCATATGTCTGCTTGATAATATTTTGGATTTCCCAAAACCAAGCCGCCGACGCAACAGGAGAAATTGATGAATCCAACTGCCCATCTAGCCTATCGTCCGGATATCGATGGTTTGCGCGCCATCGCGGTGCTGGCGGTGATCGCATTTCATGCGAGCTCGATGATCGTGACCGGTGGATTCGTCGGTGTTGACATCTTCTTCGTGATCTCGGGTTTCCTCATCACCGGACTGATCGCCAAGGGCATCGAGAGCGAAACGTTCACCTTTGCCGATTTCTACACGCGGCGCATCAAGCGTATCTTTCCCGCGTATATCGTGGTGGCGCTGGTGACGCTGGTCATCTCCTCCTACCTGTTGATACCGAACGACTACATCTTCTACACGACATCGCTCGCCGCCTCCTGGGCATTCCTGTCGAACGTGTTCTTCTCGATGCTGAGCTGGGGCTACTTCGGCCAGCGGACCGAGGAATTCCCGCTGCTGCATACCTGGTCGCTGTCGGTCGAAGAACAGTTCTACTTCCTGTTCCCGATCCTGCTGATCCTGCTGTACCGCTATTTCCGCAAGCAGATCATCCCCATCCTCCTGGTGGCGGGCATAGCTTTCGCAGTGCTATCGGAAATTAAGACCAGCGAGATCAAGGCCTATTTCCTGCTGACGTCGCGTGCGCATGAACTCATCATCGGTGCACTGGCCTACTTCATTTCACAGAAATACCCGCTGCGCTCCGCCGCCGCCTCCAACTCTCTGGTAATGCTCGGCATGGGCATGATGCTCGGCTCCATGTTCCTGATTGAGAAAGGAACCTCCTTCCCCGGCGTCAATTCACTGTATCCCTGCATCGGCACGGCGCTCGTCATCTACGCCGGCACCCGGGAAAACGTGCTCAAGCCGTTGCTGGCAAGCCGGCCGATGGTTTCGATCGGGCTGATTTCCTACTCCCTCTATCTGTGGCACTGGCCGATCTTCTCCTTCCTGCGCTATCGCCGCATCGAGATCACCTTCGGCGTAGGCATCGCCGCAGTGACTCTGGCATTCCTGCTTTCCTGGCTGACCTGGCGGTTCGTCGAAACCCCGGTCCGCAAGAACAGAAACCTGAACTTCAAGAAGGCATTCACCCGGATCTACGCGCTGCCGGCAGCCGCCTTCATGTCGGTTGGACTGGTTTCCTACATGACCGAAGGAGCGCCCTACCGCTTTTCCGATGACATGCGCGAACTGATTTCCAGCTACTCCTTCGAACGCGACCTGACCCGCTCCTGTTCGATCCGGGCGGAAGACTATCGCAAGGTCACCATGGATTACCTGATGGCCAACTGCGCATTCGGCGACACGAGCCAGGCGAAGCCGGAAGTGCTGCTGATGGGCGATTCGCATGCACACCATTTCAAACCTTTCGTCGATGCGCTGGCCACGTCAGCCGGATTGAAGGCGGTCTACCATGTACAGGGAACTTGCTTCCCGACCGCCTTGCAAGTCACCGACAAGCACCCCGAGAAAGGACCTGACACCTGCCAGCAGCGCAACCTTGATCTGCTGGCGCTTGCACCGAGCGTCAAGTACGTCGTCATGGCCGGCTTCTGGGCTTCGGAGCCCTGGCGCGACCTGGAAAAGGAAATGATGTACATGACCGGCAAGGTGGTCGAGGCAGGCGCGATACCGGTGATCTTCAAGGACAATCCTTATTTCGAACCCGACCTGTCGCAATGCATCCTGCACAGGACACGCGGCTGGCTGCCGGCCGAGCGCAACTGCAACATCCCCTATCGCTTCGTGGTCGAAACCCAGACTCCTGTCGATCAGATTGTCGAAAAAGTACAGGCACGCTATCCGTCGGTCCGCATCATCGATCCCAAGAAGATCATGTGCACCACGCAGGAATGCGTGACCTACATGGGTAATGTCGCACTGTACAAAGATGCCAACCATATCAATACCAAGGCTTCCAAGCTGCTCGGTGAGCAGTATGTCGCGCGTGTCGACAACCCGCTGGCCGGACCGGCATCGGAGACACCCGGCATGAAGCGCCCGGTTGACCTCGCCCAAGGCCTGATGACCAAGGTGAAGTGAAATCACGGCGCCGGCACCATGCCGGCGTCTTCACGCCTTCCTGCACGAGCAGCCGGGTTGCGCCGCGTGCAATCTTCGCTCCATCGCCATCGAATCACCATTCAGCTTATACCAATCCCATGGCAGAACGTGACAGATGAGACCAATGGATTTTTTCGACTGGCAAGGCGCGGGAGGAATCCATAGCGGGGCTATGGGTGACGAGCGCAACGCGGGCAGGCGGAAAAAAGGCGCGGTCTCATGGCATGTTCTGCCATGGGATTGGTATTAGATCGTCAATCTTTGTTGACGACGCCACCAGCGTCAACTAATATTGACGCATGATTGATCCTACGTCTCTTCCCTCTCCCGATGCCCCCGAAGAGGCGCTTGCAGCCGTGGTTGCGCTTCGACGGATGGCAGACAAGCTGGAACGGCTCGCGGTCGCCAACGCCATCCGGCAAGGCTGGTCATGGGCTCAAGTGGCTGATGCCCTCGGCGTTTCCAAGCAGGCCGCGCACAAGCGCCTCGCGGGGACGCTTCATTCAAACGATATTCCTGAATAGGAGCCGACATGCTTCGCATGTTCATGCAGCGCATCAGCGATATGCGCACGATCAAAAGCCTGTGTCTCGGCGCGGAAAAGCATGCAAATGCGGATGGCCAGCAGGCGCCGGGACTGGAACATTTCGTTCTCGCCGCCCTGGACCTGCCCGACGGCACGGCCCGCAAGGCATTCGAACGCATCGGGGCGAACCCGGATGCCTTCCGCCAGGCGATTGCCGACCAATACGAGAAGGCGCTCAAAGGCATCGGCATCGATGCGCCGCAGCCGCCCTCAATGCAGCACGGAGCAGACGGCATATCGCCCGGCAAAGGACTCTACCAGAGCAGGCCTCAGGTGCAGGCATTCATGCAGCAGCTGGCGAACCGGAAGAAGACGGACGCCGGCGTGCCGTTGCTCGGGGCGCATGTGATCGAGGTGATTGCGGCCTTTGAGCACGGCGTGGCGTCCCGTACTCTTGCTTTGTTGGGAATCGACAGGCAGAGGCTGATAGAGGCGGCGCAAATGGAGGCAGGAGAAATGCGTGGAGATGCGCTTGCTGGCTAGAGCGCTTTCGGCTTGACTGTACTGTCGATCCCGGGCGCTTTGCCGGCAGCACTGCGCTGTGTGAGGCCGCCGAGTCCTCCTTCCCATGGCCCGGGGGCGCCGCCCCCGCCGTGTCGCGTCACCACGCCTTCGTCCGCGGACCGGCCTGCAGGCAAGTCAAGCCGGAAGCGCTCTCATTCGGGGTTCAAGGACACGCTTGCATACGCTTGCATGGACTTGCATGGACTTGCATGGTCCTGCAGGCAAGCGTGGAGGTGAGTTCGGCATTGTTTCACATTGATGCGCCCTGCCCTGCAGCGCAGTCCTGTATCGCGCCTGACTTGACCTACGCGGACTCCGCGACCGGCGTGCGGGCGTCGGGCACCCACAATGAACGTATCGCGAGTTCTTCGTTGCTGAGACGGTCTTGCGCCGTTACATGCCGCGCCACATGTCCGAAGAATTCATCGAGCTGCTTCCAGGCATTCAGCTCATCGAACTGTTTCGAATGCCCCCACAGATGGAATACGCCACGGGTGCGTACCGCGTAATCGAACATCGCATAGAGACGCTTGATCCAGTCGCCATGCTGGAGCGCCAGCTGCAGGCCGGCTGTGCGATCGAGCCAGTTGCCCGAACCCGCGAAATTGCGGATGTAGACAGAACGGTCGTGCGGATAAAACTGGAGCGTCGTCGGCATTTCGAACGGACGGTTGCCGGCGCCGAAGCACAGGTTCATCGTGGTGCGGGCATAGGTGAACCGGCACGCATGCACGAGCTCGACGTCACGACGCTTATAACGGCCGCCCGGGTAGCAGAAGCCGTTGACCGGACGTCCAAGCACGTCTTCCAGATATTTCTTGCCGTCCATGATCTGGTGATAGGCATGCCAGATATCGACTTTTTTCAGATAGCGATGGTCCATCGTGTGCGAACCGATCTCGAACCGCCGGCCCAATTCCCGGATCTCTTCGTCCGGCAATACCGCGTCGCCTTCGCAATTACGGATTGGCACGAAAAATGTGCCGCTCAAACCATGTTTGCTGAGCAGTTCCGCTGTCTTCAGATCGGACGGATGGCCGTCATCGATTGAACAGGTAAACATAGGGCCCATCATTGACTCCACTCGTTTTTACTTTTGCTTACGGCCACTTTCGCATCCATCTGGCATCCGCCTTTGCGCAGTGTACCGAAAGCTCCTCCCCGCAGACTCGCCGGAACCATGATACCGCCGCTGCCGTGAGTCTGTCTCTATTGTTCACGAACTGACAGCCCGGCTTTCTCTGGGTGATGCTCCGGACGATAATGCATGACGGCAGGCATCCACGACGCCAATTGCCGCATTGTCGAAGCTGTACTCTCTTACAAGCGAAAGACTACGACGCGAGAATCTTTCCCACAGTTCCTTGTCCGCCAGCAGTTTTGCCGCCTTCTCTGCCCAAACTTCAACGTCAAGATCAAGCACATAGCCGTTCTCTCCGTCCTGTACCAGTTCTCCGGCGACACCGGCGTACGGCGTCACGATGACCGGCAGACCGGAAGCACAGGCTTCATTCGCGACCACGCCCCATACATCCGCGTGCGTCGGAAACAGGAACAGGCGCGCCGAACGATAGAGTCCGGGCAATTCGCCCTGCTTGGCGAAGCCGTGGAAGTGCGCATGCACCAGAGCCTGCTTGCCTTGCGCCGCCGCCTTCAGGCGCGCTTCTTCGCTGCCGGATCCCACGAACAGGATGCTTGCCCGGCGACCGATACGGCGTGCCAGGGCTTCCGCAACTTCGAGAGCGAAAACCGGTCCTTTTTCGGGCACCATGCGTCCGCAGAAAACCAGATCGTATTTTTCCCCATCGTACTCAGGCGTACGCTGGTATGCATCGTTGTCGATGCAAAGATAGGACTTGAAGCACTGTTCCGGCGCCACGCCATAGCTCTCGAAGAGACGCTGGCCGCCCATGCTGGCGGAAAGGAAGGCCTTCGATTTCCGATACACGATGCGGCGTATCGCCTTGTGCACCTTGCTCAAGCCCAGCTCGGACTCGTAGGTACCATCGGTGAGCGGCACATGAGGTATGCCTTTGAACAAGGCATAGGCGAAGCCATAGAGCTGAGTCGGGTTGAGTCCGTCGGACACGATGACATCCGGTCCGAAGCGCTTCAAGGCCAGAACGACATCCGGATTATTGTGGATGTAACGCCCCTTGACCGTCGTAATGCGTTCCTTGAGGAAGCAATGGTCGAACTCGAAGGCTGGCAGGTCCCAATGCCTGTTCGGCTCTCGACGGGCACAGAAAATGACTTGTAGCGTAATGCCCGGGATGCGTGCGATACGGTTGAAAACCGGAATCCGATACGGAGGCGGTTCGTTGGTGATAAGTGCGAGTTTTGTCATGGGCTAATGGTAGTGTTTGTGCCATTGCGGCAAATGACGTAAATCATGAAATCAGGCAAAACCCGAAGTGATTTTGACGCGCGGCATCTTTTGCCGGTCGGACTGTATTGCATGTAGTCGATACATAAAGGAAGGTAGTTCAAAACATTGCCAGCACGTGGCAACCAGGCGAAATTTTGCCAGCTGCGGCGTGGCAATTTTTGACGCCGACCGTGGCTTCGGGCAGGGCTGTGACAAATGCGATTACGAACCGGTTTGGCGTCCTTCACCATCAACCAGTTCGGCAATATCATGCCGGCCGCGTTTATCCTTACAAGCAGCCGGCCCCCGCTGAATTCGCGGGCGGCATTTGCGGTTTTCATGCAACTTCAATGCAAACCGCGTGCACAGACATTCAGGTCGCGGTTCTGCCGTGAACGAAACTTTCCGCAGCCCTCTTCATTTCCCGTACGCGCTTGATCAGTTGTCGCACGTGCTGCGCAAGCCTGGTTTCGCCATACTTGACCCAGACCTTGGTCTGGCGCAGATAGCCATCCTTGGCTTGAGTCCAAGCTATCCCCGGATGCAGTATCTGCCTCAGCCGCGAGCGGTAGATCGTCACATTGTCCAGATCGCGCTGGACGGCGCCGAGGGTGAACTTGTAATCGTAGCGCCCCCACAGGAAATGGAATTCCTTTCCGGCGCGACTGATGCACTCGCAGACGGTTTGATAGCAGCACAGGAAACCGACCCAGTAATCATCGTAGCGAGGATCATGCGCCAGCACGTTCAAAAAGTAGTTTTGCCCTGCGCGGAAGCTCAGCGCGCCGGCGGCGATGCGCCCGTCTATCCTTGCGATCCCCACCAGGCCGCACGCCTTGGCCAGGGCAATGATGCGCTTCGTTTCACTCTCATCGATGACAGACTCGATATTCTTACCCGCCATTCTCTGGCGGTTGAATTCGATCATGGCGCGCAGGTCTTCTTCCCTGATATCGCCCGCTTCATACACCTGGAACTCAAACGACGGAAATGTCTTCTTCAACCTGTCCGTATAGCGCTTGATGTTGCGGCGTGTGTTCTTGCCGAGACTGGCGAGGTAGGTTTCCGCACTTTCCGGCAGCTGCAGCGTGATGTCTTCCAGATGATTGAAGCGCTGATGCGGAAACGAAAGCCGTTTCAGATCGGTCTCGATTGCCTTGAATGAAATGGCATCCACATCGTCATATTTCGAGAAAATGAAATTGGAAAAGCGCCGCATTTCCTCTTCCGGCAGGCGGATGCCTTCATTGAGCACCTGCACCTTGCGCTGCTGTTTCTTGAATAGCAGCAGGGTTCTGATTTCGCCGTTTTCATTTACGACGTAGGTACTGGTCGTTCCGGCTACCCAGCCATACACCCGGAACTCCAGAAGCGAAGAAAAGATGTTTCCATATAAGCGTTCCATCGCCGATTCAACGAAAGACGGAACCTCGTTCTCATAGCAAGCAACACTGAGTTCATTGAACATTATTTTTTACCTGACAGCCTAATTGAACAAGATGAATCGCAAGCCGCGCCGCGGTTAGATGCCATCCGCCGTTTCCCCGCCATGCTCCCTGTTGCCGATCGCGGAAAAAATTGGCTGGCATCGGAGCGGAACTACGAATCTCTTCTCACTCTTATCTCGCCGTTGAATGCAACCGCATACCGAAAATTTTCATGCATATGCGCCTGTCTCCTGTAGATGAGTTATTTTGGTCCCGTTGATCTGGCTTCCATGCGTGCCGTATGGAGCAAGAGTCAGACCATGTTCAAGTTGCGAATCACTCTCTCTCGCATCCCTCTTTGTACCGATACGATGAATGGCGCCAATGCAATGCCTGCAGCCGTTACATTGGGCCTTTCCTCACTCGTTCGACACGCCAGAGATGCGTAGTATTCCCCTTCATGGCGGTTCTCATTTGAGTAAGCCCAAGCTTACTCAACCTCTTCAGTGATTACCGGTAATAGACTGTTGCGCAAGGCAGTTTCGACGGGATCAGCGCTATCTTGCTTACGTTCCGCATCGAGTGAATCGCTAGCATTCCGACACTCGCAGCATGCGGCAGGCCCAGCTGTCGTATTTGTGCCGACATCTTGCGCGCATGGGCAAGGGCACAGGCAAAAAAAGGCCGGCTATTCAGCCGGCCCAATGAGATAAAGAATGAATGACGGTCACGAATGATGTACTCTCAGGGAGCACATCCCCTTTCTCCGCTTTCAGTTGTGTCGAGCAACGAGCGCATGAAAGGGATGGAAGCGAACAGCACGATCTTGCATCGCCGCTCGCCAGTCACTCATTGCATGCGCATTACTTGAACTGCCAGGCACGCACGTAGTTGACTTCGAAGGAGTTCGACTTGCCCTGCGGCGTGCTGTTGTCCGCCGAGCCCGAGGCGCTGCCGTACCACAGGTCCAGAATCATGTACATGCGGTTGCTCATGCTCGCATTGACGCTATACATCTCCTTGCCGTCAAAGTAGAACGTGATCTTGTTCGGTTCCCACTTCACTGCATACTTGTGGAAGCCGGCCGACAGATCGCCCAGGTTCTGGAACGTCTTGGAACCTGCGTGAGGACCGCCTTCGATACCGTTGGGCCAGACGGTCGATGCAAATGCCGTCGGACGCAAAGCGGAATCGGACCAGCCGCTGTTGGGACCGCCGCCGGCATAGGCTTCCAGAATGTCGATTTCCGGACGATACGGGTGGGCGCCGGCTTCGTGGTTGAACAGCCAGAACGCTGGCCAGGTGCCTTTGCCATAAGGCAGCTTGGCTTCCATCTCGAAGTAGCCGTAGGTCTGGTAATACTTGCCGTCGGTGTCGATGGTGCGGTTGAAGAAGTTGCCCGAAGCGTCGCGCTGCGGCCAGATCTTGAGCTTGCCGTCCTCGACGGTGTAGTTCTTGGTGGCGTTGGAGGACTCGTACCAGATGTGGTCGTTCCAGACGCTGGTGTTATAGGAGTTGAACTCTTCGGAGAAGGTCAGCGTATAGGCAGTCGACGATTGGCCGTAAGGCATGACGGCTGCAGGCGCCGGAGCAGGCGTGGGTGCCGGGGCAGGCGTCGGTGCGGGTGTCGGAGCAGGCGCCGGTGCGGGTGCCGGAGCAGGCGTGGATGTTGCGGGGGAATTCTCGCTGACCGGGCTCGGTGCTGTCTCGTTCGTGGTGCCTGCATCGACCGGATTGGCGGATGGCTGAGTTCCTGTTGCGGCGTCGACGGCTGCGGTTTCAGCCGGCTGTACAGTGACGCTTGATGTGCTGCTTGCAGAGGTGTCCGCTGCAGCGACAATTTGTGCCTGTTCTGCGGTGACGGTAGTCTGTGCTGCCGTGGTCGATTCAGCGGAGCCTCCGCCGCCGCAAGCTGCCAGCAGAACAGCGGCACATGCGGATGCGAGCGAAGAGATCGAGAGGCGGTAAGAGTTCGTATTTTTCATGGTAAGTCCCCACAGTTCGTTTGAAGGCGTGCGCTTATTCCAAGCGGCAACGTTTCATCAGAGCATTGCTTACCGGAATTGGTTCCTGGAAATTGTCAAGAAACTGCATTTATTTTTGCCCAAAGGAAGCTTTTTTGTAGTTAACACACAACAATTTATGGGTTCTTGGCTTACGTTACTTTTGCTTCTAGCCTTTTGGCCAACCTTGATTTCATGATTAACAAACCTTCGAAGCTTTAATAAAGAAGCTTCCTTAAGTCCGAGCGAAGAAGGCAGGGGCAGAAATGTCCGTCAGGTGTTTGTTCAAGGTGGCGCCAAGCGATTGTGCAGGCTTGGAGAGATTGGTGTGCGAGAGCCAGCAGGAATAGCCGCAAGCAATCTTCAGCACGAGGCAGTTGAAGGGCTGTACCGCAACGGATCTGCGATAAATGAAAATTGAAATTAAGCTTCACCAGATTAAAAAAAGGCCGGCGATCCGATATCGCCAGCCTTAAAAACGCGAGCAACCAAGCCGCGTCACATGCTACTTTTGAATGCGCTGCCTGCAGCGCAGGTATTCCACTTGTGTTTTCTCGATTACTTGAACTGCCAGGCACGCACGTAGTTGACTTCGTACGAATTTCCCTTGCCTTGCGGAGTCGAGTCGTCCGGCGAGCCCGAGGCGCTGCCGTACCATAGGTCCAGAATCATGTACATGCGGTTGCTCATGCTCGCATTGACGCTGTACATCTCCTTGCCGTCAAAGTAGAACGTGATCTTGTTCGGTTCCCACTTCACGCCGTACTTGTGGAAGCCGGCTGACAGATCGCCCAGATTCTGGAACGTCTTGGAACCTGCGTGAGGACCGCCTTCGATACCGTTGGGCCAGACGGTCGATGCAAATGCGGTCGGGCGCAGCGCAGAATCGGACCAGCCGCTGTTGGGACCGCCGCCGGCATAGGCTTCCAGAATGTCGATTTCCGGACGATACGGGTGGGCGCCGGCTTCGTGGTTGAACAGCCAGAACGCTGGCCAGGTGCCTTTACCGTAAGGCAGCTTGGCTTCCATCTCGAAGTAGCCGTAGGTCTGGTAATACTTGCCGTCGGTGTCGATGGTGCGGTTGAAGAAGTTGCCCGAGGCATCGCGCTGCGGCCAGATCTTGAGCTTGCCGTCTTCGACGGTGTAGTTCTTGGTGGCGTTGGAGGACTCGTACCAGATGTGATCATTCCAGAGGTTGCTGTTATACGAGTCGAACTCGTCGGAGAAACTCAGCGTATAAAGATTCGCGTCTTGACCATAAGGAGTCGGCGCTTCAGCTTTTGCCGGTTGAGTAACCTCGGGAATGGAAGCAGAAGGTGTTGCTGCAGGCGCTGCTGCTTCTACAGTCGCTTGTGTTGTTTCAGTTGTCGCGGATGTAGCCACTCCGGACTGTACTTGTGCATTCGCAGACAGAGTTGTTGTCTCTGTTGCAGGCGCATCGGCTCCGCCACCGCCGCCGCATGCTGCCAAAAGAACCGTTGTGCAAGCGCAACACAGTGTGGAAATTGTCAGGCGATGCAGAGAAGATTTAAACATTGTCATTCCTTTTGCGTTTAATTGATGGTAGCCAATGATGCTCATCAGCAAGTACGTGTCAGAGCGTTTCCCAAAGAAAATGGTTCCGGCAATCATCAATTTTTCGGGATTTTTTTCTTAAAAATGAGCAATGTTTTATTCTTTCCGTTAGCAATATGTTTCGTTCTGCTGCATAGATGAAAACAAAACTTGGAAATTTAAAAAATTAATTGCGAAACAGACCTCTTTACTTGTTGCCTGGAATGAACCAAACGCAAATATGGATGCGTTCCAAGCGTATGGACTTGCCAAATAAAAAAGACCGGGTCGATGACCCGGTCTTTTCATCAATGGCGAGTTGTCAGCCGACTAATCCAGTAATTAAACAGCCTCAACTGGATGGTTTGCCATCATCACCAACCAGCATTACTTGAACTGCCAGGCACGCACATAGTTGACTTCGAAGGAGTTCGACTTGCCCTGCGGCGTGCTGTTGTCCGGCGTGCCCGAGGCGCTGCCGTACCACAGGTCCAGAATCATGTACATGCGGTTGCTCATGCTCGCATTGACGCTATACATCTCCTTGCCGTCAAAGTAGAACGTGATCTTGTTCGGTTCCCACTTCACTGCATACTTGTGGAAGCCGGCTGACAGATCGCCCAGGTTCTGGAACGTCTTGGAACCTGCGTGAGGACCGCCTTCGATACCGTTGGGCCAGACGGTCGATGCAAATGCGGTCGGGCGCAGCGCAGAATCGGACCAGCCGCTGTTGGGACCGCCGCCGGCATAGGCTTCCAGAATGTCGATTTCCGGACGATACGGGTGGGCGCCGGCTTCGTGGTTGAACAGCCAGAACGCTGGCCAGGTGCCTTTACCGTAAGGCAGCTTGGCTTCCATCTCGAAGTAGCCGTAGGTCTGGTAATACTTGCCGTCGGTGTCGATGGTGCGGTTGAAGAAGTTGCCCGAGGCATCGCGCTGCGGCCAGATCTTGAGCTTGCCGTCCTCGACGGTGTAGTTCTTGGTGGCGTTGGAGGACTCGTACCAGATGTGGTCGTTCCAGACGCTGGTGTTATAGGAGTTGAACTCTTCGGAGAAGGTCAGCGTATAGGCAGTCGACGATTGGCCGTAAGGCATGACGGCTCCAGTCGACGGTGCAGGTGCTGGCGCGGGTGCCGGGGCAGGCGTCGGAGCCGGTGCAGGTGCAGGTGCCGGCGCTGGTGCTGTGGTCGTAGTCGATGCAACTTCGCAAACCTTGTCGGCACCCGGATACGGATCACCGAACACATTGTTATTGCAGGCGATCGTTCCGGTCGCGGTGCGTGTAGCCCAATTTCCGTTCAAACCATAACGTACGGACTTGGTGCCGGAGAAATTACAGGTACCCCATTCGGTAGCGCAGCGCGTCCAGGTTGCAGTGTTGCTGGGCGCTGGTGCCGGCGCAGGTGCGGGGGCCGGGGTTGGTGCCGGTGCGGGTGCGGGTGCGGGTGCGGGTGCGGGTGCGGGTGCGGGTGCGGGTGCGGGTGCGGGTGCGGGTGCGGGTGCGGGTGCGGGTGCGGGTGCGGGTGCCGGAGTTGTGGTTGTCGTCGCGACTTCGCAGACCTTGTCTGCGCCAGGATACGGATCACCGAACACATTGTTGTTGCAAGCGATCGATCCGGTAGCGGTGCGCGTAGCCCAGCGTCCGTTCAGGCCGTAACGTACGGACTTCGTGCCGGAGAAATTGCAGGTGCCCCACTCGGTGGCGCAGCGGGTCCAGGTTGTGGTGGAGACCGGAGCAGGTGCCGGTGCAGGCGCGGGGGCCGGGGTCGGAGCTGGGGCCGGAGCTGGGGCCGGTGCGGGCGCAGCCGTTGTCGTCGCCACTTCGCAGACCTTGTCCGCGCCAGGATACGGATCACCGAAAATGGAATTGCTGCAAGCAACAGGACCGGTCACGGTGCGGGTTGCCCACTTGTCGCCGAGGCCGTAGCGCACGGTCTTGGACCCTGTGAAGTTACAGGTGGCATTTTCGACAGCGCAGCGTGTCCAGCTGGTGGTGCTGACCGTTACTTCAGGCAGCATTGTGCTGCTTTGTGCGGAACTGCCTTCAGCAGTACTGTCGTTGGAACCGCCTCCGCAGGCAGCAAGGAGAACGGCGGCGGCGCACGAAAGTGCGGATGCCGAGAAGCGGTTGAATGATGTATGTGTCAAGGTAGTCCCCGTCTGAAATAGATAACGCTCGTGCTTGTAGGCAACAAGAGTTTCTTCAGAGCATTTCTATGAAGAAATGGTTCCGGTACCTTTGAAAAATTTTTAGACGATATGTAACAAATTGTTCTTCGTGTAGAAATATTACCTAAGCATTTTATTAAGCTTGCTCGGCAGATTCGACGGCGATTTTAAAGAAGCTATAAGGATCTCCAGATGTGAAATTTAAGAACGGCTGCGGGATCGCCTCATGCTTTTATAACAATGCGCCGTCGCGTCATGCAGAGGAGATTGCCAGACGTATTCAGTCAGCAGGCGCTTGAGAGGGAAAGGCTATTCATGCAGCATTCAACAATGCTGGCCGCAGTACTGTCGCGGGATGGACCCTGTCGACCCGGATGGAAAGCTGGTTACAAAATCGCGGCGACGAAAATATAAAGCCAGCCAAAAAAACGAATGCCGCACCATCCCGCATGCGGCATTCAAGGTGCCCCGACGATAAGGGCATATAAAGTACAACGCGCTACTGGTTCATGAAACGCTTCATTTGCCACGCGCGCACGTAGTTGACCTCAAATGAATTCGACTTGCCTTGCGGCGTGCTTTCATCCGGATCGCCGCTGGAACTTCCGAACCAGAGGTCCAGGATGATGTACATGCTGTCGTTCATCTTGGCCTCGACAGTATGAATGGGCTTGCCGTCGAAATAGAAGGTCTGGCGGTCGGGCTCCCACTTGACCGCATAGCGATGAAAGCGGGCCGACAGATCCTTGCCGACATCATATTGAAGATCGCCTGCCTTGACGCCTTCGTCATGCCATACGGTGACTCCGTAAGCAGTCGGACGAGAAACACCGTCCCCGTCGGTGTATCCCCAGGGCGCTTCTCCGCCGGGATACGCTTCCATGATATCGATCTCCGGCCGGCGCTTGTCGGGATGAGCGAACAGCCAGAACGCCGGCCATGTACCCTTCCCCTTCGTCAGCTTGGCCTCGATCTCGAAATAGCCGTAGCGCTGTTCGAATTTGCCGTCGGTGTCGAGAGTTCGGTTGAAGAACTTGCCGGAGGCGTCGCGCTGCGGCCAGATCTTGAGCTTGCCGTCCTCCACCGTGTAATTCTTGATCGGATGAGAACGCTCATACCAGATATGGTCGTTCCAGATTCTGGGGTTGAGGGTGTCGAACTCGTCGGCAAAGGTCAGCACGTAGTCGTCGGCATTCTGACCGAAGGGGCTGCGTACGCTGCTTTTCTTGGCAGTCTTGCCTTCCTTCGCCAACTTGTCGGCTGCAGCCAGGGTTTGCTTGCTGAAGCTGGGCTCTTCTCCGCACGCGGCGACGCCAAATGTAGAAAGTGCAGCGACCAAAATGCCGCGCGTGACCAGTCTCCTCAAGCCCATGACGTCTCTCCTCGGATGCCGCCAGGCTGGCGAATCGACGCAGGACACATGATCAAGCTGCCTTGATGCTGGGCTCGACCTGGAATCCGCTGGGATTCAGGCTCTGCCAGCGCCAATGGTCGGCGCACATTTCCTCCAGTCCCTTGCGCGCGCGCCAGTCGAGCACATTCCATGCGTTCATGGGATCGGCATAGCAGGTGGCGATGTCGCCGGGGCGGCGCGCAGTGATCTCGTAGGGCACGCGGCGGCCGCTGGCGAGTTCGAAGGCACGCACCATTTCCAGCACGCTGTAGCCCTGCCCCGTGCCGAGGTTGACGGTGAAGCTGCGGCCGTTTCGGAAAATTTCTCTCAGTGCGGCGACATGACCCTGTGCGAGATCGACCACATGGATGTAATCGCGCACGCCGGTGCCGTCGGGCGTCGGATAATCGTTGCCGAACACGGAAAGCTTTTCGCGGCGGCCGACCGCAACCTGGGCGATGTAGGGCATCAGATTGTTGGGAATGCCGCGCGGATCCTCGCCGATCAGACCGCTGGGATGCGCACCTGCCGGGTTGAAGTAGCGCAGCACGCCGATCGACCAGGAAGGATCGGACTTGCCCAGGTCTTCGAGTACCTGTTCGACCATCAGCTTGGAACGGCCGTAAGGATTGGTGGTCGACAGGCGGGCGTCTTCGCGAATCGGCACGGATTCCGGATCTCCGTAGACGGTGGCGGACGAGCTGAATACGAAATTCTTTACGCCTGCTTCACCCAGCGCCTGAAGCAGTGTCACCGTGCCGCCGACATTGTTCTCGAAGTAGGACAACGGCTGGCTCACGGATTCACCGACTGCTTTCAAGCCCGCAAAATGAATGACCGCATCGATGCGATGCGTCTTCAGCAAGGCATTCAAGGCGACGCGGTCGCGGATGTCGGCCTCATAGAATGGAATCAGATGGCCGGTAATTTTCTCGACTCGTTGCAGCGACTCCGGCGAGCTGTTGCACAGGTTATCCAGTGCGATGACGGAATGCCCTGCCGCGAGCAGCTCCACGCAGGTGTGCGAACCGATGTAGCCGGCGGCGCCGGTAACGAGGATGGTTTTGTGTGTCGACATGATCGGAGTTCCGATAGTTACAGTTGATCGGCATGTCAGACGATGGCGAAGGCAAGGCCCATGCAAACCGGAAGGATGAGAGTCTCCCTGGAGGGCAGTCCTCTGTAGAGGACATGCCTTCCATTCGCGGATTCCGTCTGGCTGTGTGGTTTAGAAATTCACTGTGGCTATGCGGCCTCCATCGCCAGGTCGGCGGTCGGACGCTTCACTTCGCGCACCAGATGCTCGGAAAGCCTGAATGCGAGAGCGGCCAGCGTGATGGTCGGGAAGTTGGCGCCGCAGGTCGGGAAGACCGAGCTGCCGGCGACAAACAGATTGCTCATGCCATGCACCTTGCAATTGCGGTCGACCACGCCCTGCTTGGGCGAATCATGCATGCGCGTGGTGCCCATGTGATGCCAGGTACCCTCGAGATCCGAAGGCCACTTCTTGCCTTCGATCGAAGGATCGAGCTCGACCTGCGCCACGCCGCTGCGGCGCATGTCGTCGGCAAGGATTTGCAGGGTACGGTCGAAGGTACGCTGCACTTTCGATGTCAGCCTCCAGTCGACGCGCACGCGATTCATGCCGAGCTGGTCCTTCTGCGACGGCGAGAGCATGACGCGGCTGTTCGGATCCGGTTCTGGCTCGACGATGAGCTGGAACTTCACACCCTGAATCAACCAGCGCGGCTGGAACAGACGGGTGTATCCGTAACCGAGCGTGTCGAGCGGATGACCGACCATGGTGAGGAGATCCTTGGTCAAGCTCCAGTCCTGCTGGTCCTTCTGCAGCAAGGCTTGCTTGATGCGGAAAAGTGCCAGCGCGCCTTCGCTGCCCTCGCCCGGGAAAATGGAATTGAACCAGACGCGCGCATTGAGGATGCCTTCTTCCTTGAGCGTTTCCGGCGTCAATGCGAACTGGTGAGCGACATGGGTTCCATGCGCAGCCACTGCGGCATTCATGTAGTGGTACTTGACGTCGGAGAGCTTGTTGCGCGACCACTCCTTGGTGAAGCGAATATTGCCGGTCAACAGGCGCGGATGGTCCATGAAGAAGCGGCCCACCAGATCGTTGCCGTTGCCGAGTCCTGCTGCTTGCACCTTGTTCGATGCCAGCAGCAGGCGCGCATTTTCAATGCCGCCCGTGGCCAGCACGTAGAAGCGCGCCTTGACTTCCATGCGCTTGCCTGTCAGCGTGGCGACCTGGATGCGCGACACGTTCTGCGCACTGCTGTCGGTATCGATGTTGGTGGCATTCGCATAGAGATAAACGCGGATGCGCTTGGAATTCTGCAGCGTCTCGCGATACATCTTGCCGAAGCGCGCCGGCGGGCTGAACTGCGAAATGGTATCGCGTACCTTGCCCGACACCAGCGGCATGCGGCGCACATCGGGACGGCCGATGGACCGCTCCCAGAAGTCCGGGTCGAAATTGTTCGGACCCAGCTTCAGCAGCGCGTGCGTACGGTCGTAGTAAGGCATCATTTCATTCAGCCCGAACGGCCAGCCGCTGTGATCGACCCAGTCGCGTTTCTCGAAGTCCCAGGGATCAAGGGGACGGCACCAGCCGCCCCAGCAGTTGCTGCTGCCGCCGAGGAAGCGGCTGCGGCTGCCGTCGGCGAAGTTGTAGCGCCATTCGCCGACATCTTCGCCGCGGTACAGATCGCGCGTGCCGTCGTCGGGCTTGAAGCCACCGCTTTCCAGCAGAACGACGTCTATCCCCTGCTTGTCCAGCTCCATTGCCAGAGTAATTCCGGCAACGCCACCGCCGATGATGCAAACCGTGCTTTCTGTCACGGCGCCTTGTTCAACTTGTCGGGTATCGATAAACATTGTTGTTTTTCTTCCGTCAAATAAATAATTTCCCTGAATTGCGCCACACTCCCAGCCATGCCGGCGCGCAGCTCCCTTACCGTGTCCGCCGCCAACTTGACTTGACGGCCAGGTACCCTTGTTGTGTCACCAAATGTTGGTGTGCTGTATTCAAGATAGATTGCCTTTCGTTACTTCACTTTGACGTAAGTTAGAAAATCTTCATCGATGCCGTAGAGGCAGCGTCAAAACGACAGTGCAGCGTCGGGTTTGACGGCAAGAATGGCGCGCTTGAAGTCGTTCTGGATGCGCGCCAGCGCTTCCTGCGACTCGCCCTCGAAACGCATCACCACCACCGGCGTCGTGTTCGACGAGCGCGCCAGACCGAAACCGTCCGCATACTCCACCCGCAAGCCGTCGATCGTCACGATCTCCTCGGCATCGGCAAACTTCGCCTCCTGCTGCAGCTTCGCAATCAGCGACACGTTCTCGCCCTCTTCCAGGTGCAGGTGCAGCTCCGGCGTGCTGCTCGACTGCGGCAAGGCATTGAGCACCGCCGACGGATCGTCCAGGCGCGACAGCAGCTCCAGCATGCGTGCGCCCGCATACAGGCCGTCATCGAAGCCGTACCAGCGGTCCTTGAAGAACACATGCCCGCTCATCTCCCCGCCCAGCGGCGCGCCCGTTTCGCGCAGCTTGGCCTTGACCAGCGAATGCCCGGTCTTCCACATCAGCGGCACGCCGCCGTGCTGCTTCACCCAGGGCCCGATATGCCGGGTGCACTTGACGTCGTAGAGGATTTCCTTGCCCGGATGGCGGGTCAGCACGTCGGCGGCGAACAGCATCAGCTGGCGGTCGGGATAGATGATCTGGCCGTCCTTGGTGACCACGCCGAGGCGGTCGCCGTCACCGTCGAAGGCCAGGCCGATCTCGGCATCGGTCTCCTGCAGGCAGCGGATGAGGTCCTGCAGGTTTTCCGGATGGGCGGGATCGGGATGGTGGTTGGGGAAGTTGCCGTCGACTTCGCAGAACAGTTCGACGACCTCGCAGCCCATGGCCTTGTAGAGCTCGGGGGCGAAGGCGCCGGCCACGCCGTTGCCGCAGTCGACGGCGATCTTCATCTTGCGCGAGAGCTTCACATCGCTGGTGATGCGCTCGAGATAGGCCTGCCTGATGTCGTGGGTGCGGTAGCTGCCGCTGCCCTGGGCGAAGTCACCCTTGACGATGGTCTGGTACAGGCCCTGGATGGCATCGCCGTAGATGGCTTCGCCGGCGAGCACCATCTTGAAGCCGTTGTAGTCGGGCGGGTTGTGACTGCCGGTGACCATGATGCCGGACTGGGTCGCATTTTCTCCACTGAGCACATGGGTTGCGAAGTACAGCATCGGCGTGGCGACCACGCCGAGGTCGATGACATTGACGCCTGCGCGCTGCAGGCCGGCGGCCAGTGCCGTAGAGAGTTCGGGTCCGGAGAGGCGGCCATCGCGGCCGATGACCACCGTTTGCTCGCCCTTGATGCGCGCGGCCGTGCCGAATGCCTGTCCGATCTGACGCGCAACGCCGATATCGAGTGTCTTGCCGACGATGCCGCGGATGTCGTATGCCTTGAAGATGCTTTGGGAAAGATTAACCACGTTGTATATGACCAATATAGGAATGAATGGGGACTGAAAAGAAAAATGCCGTGAGCCGGTTACCGCAGGAGGCGAACGATGTCACCCCTTCCGGCACCTGCACACGGCATGGTGCGATTACGATGCTTCGATCAGCGGCGTGTTGCCTGCAGAGCGCTGGTTGTAGCCGTTGCGTCCGTAGGAGTAGCCGTAGCCATAACGGCCCGGGCGAACCTTGAGGTCGTTGAACAGCACGCCCTTGGCTTCGAGTCCGGCCTGCGCCAGGCGCTTCATCGACTCGTTGATCTCGCCAGGTGTCGTGACGCCGGCACGGGTCATGATGTAGATGGCGCCAGCATGGGCACCGATGATCATGGTGTCAGCGACAGCCAGGATAGGCGGTGCATCGATCAGCACGAGGTCATAACGCGACGACAGTTCTTGCAGGAAGGCGCCGAAGTTCGGGCGCAGCAGCAGCTCGGACGGATGCTGCGGCAAGGTGCCGGTCGTGATGAAGTCCATGTTGTCGATCACGTTGTGATGAATCACCTGATCCAGGCGGCGTGCGCCGGCGATCGCATCCGACAGGCCGTCATGGCGGCCGAAGCCGAAGTACAGGTGCAGCAGGCCGTTGCGCAGGTCGGCATCGATCAGCAGTACCTTCTTGCCGGTGGCGGCCATGATGGCAGCCAGATTGGCCGAGACGAAGGACTTGCCCATGCCCGGAGTCGCGCCGCTGATGAGAACGATGTTGTTCTTGAACTTCGGCAGCGAGAACTGCAGAGCGGTACGGAAGTTGCGCAGGCTTTCCACGGCGACGTCGGTCGATGAAACATTGGCCAGCAGCGGTACCTTCTGATGCTTGGCGCTGACCTGCTGATACAGCTCCTTCTGCTTCTTGCTGTGCGGGATGGTGGCGAATACCGGCACGCCTGCAATCGCTTCGAGCTTCTCGGGAGAGTCGATGCCGCCAGCCAGGGATTTGCGGAAGAACGCAGCTACGATACCCAGGAACAGACCAGCCATCAGGCCGAGAGCGATGATTACCGGACGGTTGGGCTTGACCGGACGCTCTGCCATCATCGGTGTATCCACGAGGCGGACGTTGCTGACCTTGCCGACAGTAACCAGGCGCAGCTGCTGTGCAGTGTTGAGCAGCTGGGTATAGAGGTCGGTATTGACCTTCACTTCGCGCTGCAGGCGCAGCAGGTTCTGCTCGATCTGCGGCAGCTGCTTGATATGGTCATTGACCGAATTGATCTGGCCATTGATCTCCCTGATCTGGCTGTCGATGCCCTGCACTGTGGGGTGATCTTCGGTATAACGGGCCAGCAGTTCGATCTTCTTCTGCTGCAGTTCCATCTTCTTCAGCTTTGCTGCGGAGGATTGCTGCAGGCTCAGCTTGGATTCCTCGCCCAGGTCCACCGTGCCGTTGGCATTGCGGAAGGCGTTGTACTTGGCTTCGGCCTGCTCCAGCTGAGTCTTGATTTCAGGCAGCTGCTTGTTCAGGTAGGCCAGGGATTTTTCGGCGTCTTCTGTCTTGCGTGCGGCATTCTGCTTCACATACTCCTTGCCGATCTCGGACAGCACGCTGTTGATCATGACCGGGTTCGGACCCTGCAGGCTGACGCCGATGACGCCCGACTGCTTGCCGCCCAGCTCTTCTACCTTCATTGCGTTCTGGATGCCTTCGATCGTGGCCAGGCGGGAAGCGCGTGTCATCAGGAATTCCGTGCCCGGCTTGCCGTCGAGCTGGTTGATGCGCACTTCGATCGTGCCGGTGGGCAGTTCGAAAATGGCAGTCTCGCCAACCTTGGCCTTGAGGTCGATGTCGGCATCCTTCTGCGTCAGGCGGAAATTGCCGCCGCCTTCCGCCGTCACGACGAACTCGCGGTTGAGCAGCTGGTCAGGCACGTTGAATGTGGAGACGTTGATCTTCTCCGCGCCCCATGCATAGCCGCCGTAGCCGAACAGGCCCGGATTCGACAGGTTCTTGTTCTTGCTGGCGATCCAGCTGCCGATGCCCGGGAAGTACTTGGGGCTGGCGCTGATATAGAGGCGCAGGTTGTCCGTCGCGCGGGAGACGACGAGACGCGACTGCAGCAGCTCCATCTCTGCAAGCGCGGAGGTCTTCACGTCGAACATGGCGTTGAGGTCGCCGACGATGTTGGTGGGCGCCTTCTGGCCTTCCTCTTCCACATGGATCAGCATGTTGGACTGGTAGACCGGCTTGGTCAGGAACGCATACGCCCCCGCCAGCAGCGTCGCGACGATGGCGATCGTCGCAATCAGCCACCGGCTTTCCCACAGGACGTCGAGGTAGCCGGCCAGCTCCACTTCATTATCTTCGACGCGGGCGGGCCCGGTCAGCTGAGGAGGTATGTTATGGGTCATCATAAGGTTTATCTGCTTAGTGTTTGTACGTATATGAACGAGGCTGTTGTATTGGCTCCGTGTTGGCTTGATTCCACCCGCTTCCGACTGCGGTCATGCACCTCTCCCTCTCCGGCAATCCGCGGCAGAGCCTGCCCCGGATTGCCCGGACACGACTACATCGGAAGAAGAAAATCACTTCACCGGACGGGATGCACCGACTGCCGATGACAGTGCACCCGGCAGGATCAGGCTGATGGCGCGATGCCAGTTGGCAAGCGGTGTCGCCGCCACGTACACCACGTCCTTCGGTGAGAGTTCAAAGCCTTCTGCCATTGCCATTGCGCCGGGCGAACGTCCGTCAAGCTGGTAGACGACCTGGTCGGTGCCGTTCTTGCGCACGACATAGATCTGGCTGCCGTCGCCGGACAGGGGGTTGATGCCGCCCGATTCGCCAAGCGCTTCATTCAGCGTCAGGCGGCCGTTGTACATCGGCAGCGCCCTGGGGCTGACCACCTCGCCGGAGACAAATACCTTGCTTTCGTCACGCGAGCGTACGCGCACCACGTCGCCGTTGGCCAGCATGATGCTGCCGGGGTTGACGCCTCGTTGAACGAGTTGCGGAAGATTGATCTGGTAGTTCACGCCATTGCGATTGACTACCACCTGGCTCTGGTCGCCGGTCGGCAGCACGCCGCCGGCGCGGTTGAGAGCTTCCACCAGGGTCATCGGAATGTCATTGATGGCTTGCAGGCCGGGGTTCTTCACTTCGCCGTCCACGTAGACCCGCTTGCTGCGATAGGACTGCACGCGCAGCGTCACCTTTGGCTGCTTGAGATACTTGCTGAGCTTGGAGGTGAGCTGATTGCGGGCCTGATCCTGAGTCAGGCCTGCGACCTTGAGCGGACCGGCATACGGGAACTGGATCATGCCGTCATGGTCGACGATAAAGCCTGCGGGCGGAGCGGTCGTTGCCGAAGTCGATGCATCGGCGCCGAGCCCGGCCTGAACGCCGGTGGCGACCGTTGCGGAATTCGACAGTTCGGGATGATCCCAGACGACGATCGAGAGAACGTCACCGGTATCGATGGCATACGGTTCCGGCTTGCCGAGGAGCTTGGTGATGTCCTGTGTGACCTGCTTCTCGCGCATGTCGCGTTCGGCCTTGACGAGCTGCGGAGTGATCGGCTTGAGCACGGCATCGGTCATTTCGTCGCCGGCGCCAGCGCTGGTGCCGGCATTGGAGGAACTGGACGCACTGTAACCGGACGCATGATCCCTTTTATTGAAATGCAGGCCTGGCGCGACCGATGCGCAGCCTGCCGCGAACCATGGCAGCAGGAGCGCTGCACTCCATCGTTTCAGAGATGCCTTCTTATTGAACTGCATATGATGACTCCACATGATTAGTACCAACCGCCACGACGAGGGATGGCAATTGCGAATTGAAGAAAGCCTGTTCCGGTTTTCCCTGCAGGCCCTACCGGTTTTTTAGTACGGCGATACGCTCCTGAGCGGCTTTCGGCACCGCGGCGGCGAAGTTATCTGTTGCTCCGCATAATCTTTTTTGTTGCCCCAAACCATCAATAACTTATCTGATATACAACTCTACGTTTCCTCTTGGTCCTTGTTTTGACGAGCATCAACGCGAAATGAGATATGAAACTGCGGTCTCTTTAGGCGTTGCATGGATCCGAAATACCCTTGCCGACGCTTAAAAAATGCTTTGCCACGCCGGAAAGAGCATTGATGACAAGATAGGAGAGAGTCAGCGTGGAAACCTTGCGCAAAAGCACCCGGTACCGCGGCGCGGCTTAATCTTGATTAAGAAATGGCGCTTTGCAGGTGAGGAAATTTGCGGCAGGAAACTGCGAAGCTTGGAGGAAGCAGGCTCTTGTGACCGCCTGCGGAGAATGCAGATGGAAGGGAAAGGAAGAAGGAAAGCCGTGCGATGCTTGATGTCACCGCACGGCCGCTCCATGAACTGACAGCGATATGCTTGCGAGGTCAGCTGCCCCGCAAGGTTTGCAGCGGCGGCTGATTCAGTACGTTGCGCAGGCCCGCCCATCCCCCAATGAATGCGCAGACAGCGCCGGCGAACAGACCTGCGAGCCACACGATGGGGCTGAAGCTCCATTCGAAATTGAAGACCTGCCGCGCCAGCGTCCAGCCGACCGCGGCCGCGCCGGTGGCGGCAAGCGCGCCGGCCAGGCTGCCTACGAGGGCGAATTCTATCCACTGCGCCTGAGACAGCTGCGAGCGCGTCGCGCCCAGCGCACGCAGCAATCCGGATTCGCGAATGCGCTCGTCCTGGGAACCGACCAATGCGGCATACAGCACGAGCACGCCGGAGGCCAGCGTGAACATGAACAGGAATTCGACGGCGACGATCACCTGGTCGATCACCGACTGCACCTGGCGGATGATGCTGCCGATATCCACCACGGTCAGGTTCGGATAGTCTCGCGCAAGCCGGTTGTCCAGTCCCGCCTTCTGCTGCGGCAGGTGGAAGGCGGTGATCCAGGTATGCGGCAGGTCTTTCATCAGTGCCGGATTGAGAATCACGAAGAAGTTGACCTGCATCGAGCCCCACTCCAGCTTGCGCAGGCTGGTCACGCGGGCCTCGACCTGCTGCCCGGCGATGTCGAAGCGCAGCCTGTCTCCGAGCTTGAGTCCGAGGGTCTTGGCCAGGCCCTCTTCCACGGAGGCTTCCGGTGCGCTGTCGTCGAACCATTTCCCGGCGGAGATCCGGTTCTGGGGCGGCATCGCATGCATGGTCGAGAGATTGAATTCGCGGTCCACCAGACGACGGGCGCGGTCTTCGACATAGGTGTCGCTGGCGATGACCTTGTCGTTGATCTGGACGAGACGGCCGCGGATCATGGGGAACAGCAGCGGCCTGCCCTCCGCATTGGCCTGCAGCAGATTCTCGATGTCGGTCTTCTGCTCCGGCTGGATATTGATGACGAAACGGTTCGGCGCGTCCGGCGGCGTCGAATTGCGCCAGGCTTCGACTAGGTCGCCGCGGATGACGGTCAGCAGCAGCAGCGCCATCAGTCCCAGCGAGAGCGCAACCACCTGCACCACGGTGGCACCGGTACGCCGCTGCAAGGCCGTGATCGCGAAACGCCAGCTTGGATGATTGATGCCGCCGCGCAGGAAGCGCAGCGAACGCACGCCAAGCCAGCCGACCAGAGCGAACAGCGCCAGGCCGCCGAGAAATCCTGCGGCGGTCAGCAGGCCCAGCTTGATATTGCCCGCTTCCCACAGCAGCAGCGCGATGAAGGCCAAGAGGCCGAGCGCGTAGGTGGCGACGGTAACGGGTTGCGGCGCATCCTGTTCGCGCCGGATCACGCGGTTGTGCGGCACGTTGCGCAATTGGAGGATGGGCGGCACGGCGAAACCGATCAGCAGCAGCATTCCCGTGGCGACACCCTGCACCGCCGGCAGCCAGCTGGCCGGCGGGAGTTCGGTTGCCACCAGCTTGCCCAGCCATTCGAGCAGCAGGAAATGGGCCGCATAGCCGAGCGCCGCACCGATCACGCTTCCGATCAGTCCGATCACGGCGAATTCGATCAGGTACATCATGGTGACCTGGTTCTGCGTCAGGCCCAGGAAGCGCAGCATGGCGCACGCATCGATGTGCCGGAGCATGAAGCGCCGCGCCGCCATGGCCACCGCGATCGCCGCCAGCATGGCCGACAGCAGCCCGACCAGCGACAGGAACTGCTCTGCCCTGTCCAGGGTGGCGCGCATCTCCGGGCGGCCGGATTCCAGCGACTCCACGCGCACGCCGCGCACGTTATTGCGATCCATCTGCTGCCTGAGCCAGCCCTGATAGGCGGTGACGTCGGCCGGCTTGCCTGCAAGCAGCAGGCGGTAGATCACGCGCGAGCCGTTCTGGATGAGGTTGGTCGCAGCCAGATCGGACAGCGGCAGCATGACCCTCGGTGCAAAGCTCAGGAAGCCGGCGCCCCGGTCCGGCTCCACCGAAATGACACGGTCCACGCGGAAGGCCTTGTCGCCGAGCCGCAGCGTGCCGCCGACGGGAATATCGAGCGATACCAGGATGCTCTTGTCGACCCAGACGGTTCCCGAAGCAGGAATATCCTTGGCCGCAATGTCATCGCCGCCCGCCGTATCGGCAAGCTTGAGGCTGCCGCGCAGCGGATAACCGGCGCCGACCGCCTTGATCGATGCCAGCTGTGACAGGGTGTCGTCCCCTTCCCCGGCCGAAGCCATGCTGGGAAAGGTCACCGTATCGGCCATGGCCAGGCCTTGCCGCCGCGCCTCTTCCCGCCACGCTTCGCTGATGGGCTGGTCGGCATTGACGACCAGGTCGCCGCCCAGAAGCTGATGTGCGTCCCGGTTGAGGCCGGTGCGCATGCGGTCGGTGAAGAAGCCTACCGAGGACAGCGAGGCGACCGCCACGATGAGCGCCACCAGCAGGAAGCGCAACTCCCCCGCCCGCCAGTCGCGGCGGGTCATTCTCAATGCATTCTGAAGCATCAGGTACTCAGCTTTCTGAACAGCCACCGCAAGCCGCGCCACAGCTTGGGCAGCAGCCAGAGAGCGGCGACGAAGAAGACAATCAGGAAAACAGCCAGCAGCCACGGATGGAAGAAGGCGGCCCAAAGGCCGGCCATCACTACCACGTCTTCCGAAAATGAAGCCGCCCAGTTGCTGAACGGCTCCGGCGAGGTATTGATCAGGGCACGGCTTCCAGCCTTGGTGATATGCGCGCCCGCTGCAAAGGTGCCGCCGAGCAGCGCGGCAATTGCGGACCATTCGGGCCCCATCTCGCCCAGCGCGGCCGCGCCGAGCACCGCTCCGGCCGGCACGCGGATGAAGGTCTGGACTGCATCCCAGGCGGAATCGATGCCGGGCACCTTGTCGGCCAGAAATTCAATGATGAGAAGAATGCCGGTGGCGCCGATGACCCATGGCGACTGCAGCACTTCGAGCGCCGGAGGAAGGTCGATCCAGCCGGAACGGCCGAACAGCCCGGCAATGAACAGCGTCATGTATAAACGTATGCCGCTGGCCCAGGACAGGCCACCAGCCAGTGCCGCCGCGGAAAGCGTTTCAGTCATGGAGCCTCCGTGCTCGTTTGCCCCTTCTCACTCCTGCATTGATGCCGTATCGGTCCCATGTCGGCGCCGGCGCCCATCATCGGCCGAAAAAGGCGTCAACTTCGTCCAGGTATTTTCGCTTTTCCGCGTCGCCGAGGAATGACGCCGAAAAGCTGTTGTGAGCCATCTGGTATGCATGTTCCCTGCCAAGCGGCAGCGCCTCGAACATCTGGATGAAGTTGTCGTTGACGTAGCCGCCGAAATAGGCGGGATCATCCGAATTGACAGTGACGACCAGGCCGGCGTCAAGCAACCTGACCAAATTATGGTCGGCCGCCTTGTCGAAGACTCTCAGCTTGACGTTGGACAATGGACAGACGGTCAGCGGAACCCTGTCCCGCGCCAGGCGGGCGGTCAGCTCGGCATCCTCCAGGCAGCGCACGCCGTGATCGATGCGCTCCACCTTCAGCAGGTCGAGCGCGGTCCGGATGTATTCCGGCGGACCTTCCTCGCCGGCGTGGGCGACCAGATGCAGGCCGAGCTCCCTGCAGCGCTCGAACACGCGCGCGAATTTCTCCGGCGGATGGCCGCGCTCGGAAGAGTCGAGCCCGACGCCGATGAACTTGTCACGATAAGGCAGCGCCTGTTCCAGCGTGGCAAACGCCTCTTCCTCGGAAAGATGACGCAGGAAGCACATGATGAGTGCGCCGCTCAGGCTCCACTCCTTGCGGGCATCCTGCAGGGCGCGGTCTATGCCGTTGACGACCGTCCCGAAGTCCACGCCGCGTTCGGTATGCGTCTGCGGATCAAAGAAGAGTTCAGTGTGGCGGACATTGTCCTCATGGGCGCGCTGCAGATAGGCGCGCGTCATGTCGTAGAAGTCCTGCTCGGTCAGGAGCACGCTGGCGCCCGCGTAGTAGATGTCGAGAAATGACTGCAGGTCCTTGAAGGCATATGCCGTGCGCAATTCCTCGACCGACGCGTAATTGAGCCTGACCCGGTTGCGCTCGGCCAGCGCGAAGATGAGTTCCGGTTCGAGCGAGCCCTCGATGTGCATGTGCAGCTCGGCCTTCGGCATGTTCAGCAGGGTATCGCGTAGTGCGGCATCCATGGTTTTCCCTTGTCGTTTTCCAATCCGCTACGATTTTACGGCGAACAAGAGTTGCGTGCTCGTCTTGCGGCACGCCGCGGGACCGAAAATACCGGCCTTGCGGCGACGGCCGGCTTTGCGCCAGCTGGCTTAGAGCGTGGCGCCGCGTTGCATGTCGGCATGCGTTTTCTCGTATTGCTCCTGGCAAGGGGCACAGCGTTCCGCAGTCGGCTGCACCTTCAGGCGCTCGAACGGAATTTCGTTTTCGCAATCGACGCAGTCGCCGTACATGCCGTTTTCCATGCGGCCGCGCGCCGCTTCGATGGCGCGCAGTTCGGCAAGGTCGCGGGTGACTGCGGCATTGCCGAGGTCGACCGCTAGATTGGCGAACGAGGCATCGCCGGGATCGGGCACCTCGGAAGCCACTTCGATGAACTCGTCCTTTTCATTTACTTCGCGGTGCACTTCGTCATTGAGCGCGGCATAGCGCTCGTCAAGCATCTTCCGCAGCTCGGCGGTTTGTTCATGGGTCAGATTGGACATGACGTTCCTTATTCCTTTAGCTTTGTTCAGCTTTAGTACGAGGCGTATGAGGCGCCTGGCATTTCCTGCTGCCCGTCCTCGGGCAGATAAGCCCTATCCGGTTCTTCACGCGAAGGTGCGGTCTCGCGCAGGCGCCACCAGGCCGCAATGACCAGGCCGGCCGCCAATACCGTCGCTATCGTTTTCGGATGATAGGAAGCCTTGGTGTAGAGGCTCGATTCGAAGACATGGCCGGAATAGCCCTGGCGCTGCTGCAGGTCGGAACCGGGGTTGTAGAGACTGTTCTGGGTGCGGTCGCGGGCCGGTATGCTGGTCTGCTGCTGCTTGAACATGAAGCGCTTCATCACGCTGTCCATGAGTCCCGGCGCATAGTGCGCGGTGGCGGACACGAACTTGGCCGCGCCGCCGACGAAGATGTCGCGCTTGGAATTTTCTGCCGCATGGAGAATTGCGTCCGCGGCAACTTCCGGCGCGTAGATCGGCGCCGGCAGCTTGGGCTCCACTTCCATGTAATTCTTCGCGTGTTCGACGAACATGGTGTCGATGGCGGCGGGCTTGATCAGCGTGACCGAGATCGGCAGATTGTCGGCTTCCAGTTCCAGCCTGAGCGAATCGGTGAACCCCTTGACCGCATGCTTGGAAGCGGAATACATGCCTTGCAGCGGCACGGCGCGGTCCGACACCTCGCTGCCCAGGTTGATGATGGCCCCGCCCTGTTCCTTCATGTGTTCAACCGCAGCCAGGGAACCGTAGACCACGCCCCAGAAATTGGTCTGGAACAGCCGGCGCTGGTCTTCGAGGGAAATATCCTCGTTGCGGCCGAAGATGGAGATGCCGGCATTGTTGATCCAGGTATCGAATCCGCCGAAACGTTCGACCGCCGAGCGCGCGACGCGCCTGACGTCTTCTTCGATGCCGACATCCGCAACGACATGCAGTACCTCGCTGCCCTTCTTGGTCAGTTCGAAATTCAGTTGTTTCAGGGCATCTTCGTTGCGCGCTACCAGCACCAGCCTCGCGCCGCGCTGGGCAGCCTTGCGGGCGGTGGTCAGTCCGATGCCGCTGGTGGCGCCGGTGATCACGATGACCTGTTCGGACAGTCTTTTCAGGCGGTATTTCATTTCGACACTCCTTTCCATGAAGGCGGCAGCGAAAAACGTGCCTGCGGTGAGATCGCTCGCTTCGCTCTTATCATTCCTTCAATTTGGCAAAATGCCGGCATCGACCTGCAATTTTTACGCAATCCATAGGCTTTTTTTCAGGCTGCGCCCGTCAAAACCGCACTGGTGCGGCAGGTCAGCGGCGGCTTACAATACGAAAGCCTGCACATGCCGCAAGAGGCGCATGCTGTTTTTTGCACTTTTTGCGGTTTTGCTTTGTGCCGGCTGCCGTTTGATGCGAGCGCAACTATGGCCTCGCAGTTCCGTTAATTCCTTGTATCCATGCCCTCCATCACAATCCCGCTCGACGACATCCTGCAGCAACGGCTGGACGAAGAATACAGACGCATGTCCATCGAGTGGCTGCGCAGCCGTCCTGGAACCATGCCGCCCGACTTCAGCCAGTGGCTCGCCGAGCGCCTTGCGGCCGGTATGCCGCAAAGCAGCCGGAACGAACGTGAACTGGATGAAATGCGCATGGTCAATGCCATCGAAAAGCTGATTACCGAACTCGCACCGCACCGTTTCAGGCTGGTACATCTCGGCAAGACAGCGGAAGAACTCGGCGATGCGATCGCGGAACTCGAGCAGACCCTGATTTCCGAACTGGGCTTGTCGCGCTCGCGCGCCAAGCGCATTCAGGATTTGCTGGCGTATTACACCAAGAGTCCGAAGGAAGTGGCCGACCAGGGGCATGTGGCCGTGACCAGTCGCGCCCACGGCGCGCTGAACGAAGCCTTCCGGGAACTTGCTGCCCGTACGGAAACGGCGCGCGCCAGACTGGGCGACGACCGGGCGCTGGGCCGTCTCGAGGGCGCGGTCGCCATGCTGGTCAGCATGGGCGTCATGAGCCGCGAAGCTGCTCGGGAGAAGACCGAGTCATTCCGCCTTGCGGGGAGCGGCGGCTAGCGATGATCAGGGATGAGGCTTGAACAACGCAACGACGGAGATGTGTCATGAGCTTTCCGAAAAACCAGTTTGGCGTTCCTCAGTATCCCGACAACGATGCCCGAAAACTGTTCGTCCTTCTTTCCGCAATCGACCTGCTCGAGCGTCCGACGACAGCGGCTATTGCAGACCTGACCAGCCACAAGCGGGAGGCCATCGATCATGACGTGATGCGCCTGCGGGAAGAATTCGGCGTGAACCTGCACAAGGTGGGAGAGATCTATCACATCGAGTCCTGGGGCGATGTCATCCAGAAGGAAGGCGTCCAGCGTTTCCTGAAGCCTTGAAGCGTCCGGGCATGCTTGCAGCAGCAACTTGCCAAAGCTTTTTCAGATGCGCAACAAGCTGCCATCAAGCCGCAACCGCACCTCGCTTTGCACCGATTTGGGGCAACCGGTGTAAACTTCTCTGTTTTTACAAAATCCAGCGGCCACACGAACCCGGTATCCGCATGCATGCGGCGCTGCCGGCACGCCGAGACAACCATCAACCATTGCGACCATCTTGTCCCGCCTGAACCGATTCCTTCCCGCTCCCATCGCAATCAACGGCATCGAACGCGTGCGCGCCTGCAGCGGCGCGCTCATCGGCATCGTCATCACCGCACTGGTAAGCCGTTATGCACTTGGGAACAGCAACACGCTGCCCTTTCTGATCGCCCCCATGGGCGCGTCGGCAGTTCTCCTGTTTGCGCTGCCATCCAGTCCATTGGCGCAACCCTGGTCCATCCTCGGCGGCAACGTCGTCTCCGCCCTGGTCGGCATTCTGTGCGCGCGCTGGATCGGCGATCCGATGATCGCTGCTTCGGCGGCGGTCGCCCTGGCCATTGCGGCCATGATCCTGCTGCGCTGCCTGCATCCCCCCGGCGGCGCCATCGCGCTGAGTGCGGTGCTGGGCGGGCCGGCGGTCGCTTCCGCAGGCTTCGGCTTTGCGCTGGTGCCGGTCGGGCTCAATTCCCTGCTCCTGCTGATGGCTGCGCTGGTGTTCAACAACGCGACCCGGCGGCCCTACCCCCATCTGCCGGCCAAGGATCACGACAACAAGCACGGCACCCAGGATGCGCTTCCGACCGACCGTCTCGGATTCACCCCCGAAGACCTGGACGATGTGCTCAAGCAATACAACCAGGTGCTCGATGTCAGCCGGGATGATCTTGAAACGCTGTTCCTCCAGACCGAGATGCATGCCTATCGCCGCCGCTTCGGCGAGATCACCTGTGCGGACATCATGTCGCATGACGTGGTCACGGCGGAATACGGAACGGAACTGCAAGAAGCCTGGACGCTGCTGCGCAAGCACAACATCAAGGCCCTGCCGGTACTGGACCGCGCCCGCCGCGTGATCGGCATCATCACCGTGTACGACTTCATGAAGCATGCCGATCTCGATCTGCATGAAAGTTTCGACAAGAAGCTCAAGCGCTTCATCCGGCGCACGCCCGGCCTGTATTCGGACAAGCCCGAAGCGGTCGGCCAGATCATGACTCGCACCGTCAGGACCATCCGCAACACCAGCCATGTGGTCGAACTGGTGCCGCTGCTGTCCGGTACGGGGCTGCATCATGTTCCCGTGGTCGATCATGAGCGGCGGCTGGTCGGCATCGTGACCCAGTCCGACCTCGTTGCCGCCCTCTATCGGGGACGCCTGAACGATCAGCGGGCCGCTGCCTGACATTGCGCCCGCCGTGAAAATCACGGCGGCCCGTGAACCTCCTCGACAGAAATGCGTCATAGCAATGCATCGCCGGCTTAGCTCATTTGGTAGAGCAGTTGACTTGTAATCATCAGGTGGCCAGTTCGAATCCGGCAGCCGGCACCATCTTCCTGTCCATGCCCCGTTCATCGCGGCATGGACTTTTTCTTTTTGCCGGACTGCCTTGCCGGGTTGACCGGATCGACATGCATCCGCGATAGCCGGCAATTGACAGAACTGCATGTGCGCCCTTGCGTCTAATTGCAACGATGACACAGGAGCATGCCATGCAAGCAAAGACACCCCCTTCGTCCGACACGGCAAAGCAAACCGCAAATCAGCCTGAGCAGGAAATGAAGTCGCCGCCGGGTCCTTATGCCGGCCGGCCGCTAGACGGCAGCCAGTATCTGGATGTGGTGGAAGAACAGGAGTATGCCGATCGTCCTCCGACCCAGGAAGAGCAGCGGCCGCGGTATTCCTATCTCAAGGAAGGCCAGCGTCCGAAGCAGTGATCGCGTGCCGTACGGCGGGATGAGCCGACCGGGCAATCCGATCGGGAGGTAGGCATTGCTGCCCGCCGTGCATGGCGAAACGTGACAAGACGGCGCTGCGTCCGCTTAGCCGCCGGCCAGCGCCGCCAGCGCGCTGATGTGTCCCCGTGTGTCTCCGCCCTGCCGTTCGTGGTGCTCCCGGATCGCACTCGCATCAAGTTCCGGCGCTTCCGGCTGGGGTGGCTGAACCGAATGGATGCGCCGCATCGGTACGCCGACATTCTCGTCCCAGAAATCCATGAGACGATCGATCGCCGAACCGAGTCCCGGCGGGTTCCAGGCAATATTCATCGCAATCCTCTCTGACATGCTGATGAGAGGATCTTACTCATGCCGCTTTTACTTGCCTTGAGGATTGTCACCCGGCATGAGGCCGAAGTTTGCGCATCAAGGCTTATCGATTTGTTCGAGACGCAAACGCGCTAGCGTGAAGACAGCACGATGCCGCCGACGATCATCGCAAACGCCGCAATGTGATAGGCATGCGGCAGTTCCCCGAGAAAGGCGGATGACATCAGCGCGGCAAACAGCGGTGTCAGATTGCTGAAGAAGCCGGCTATCGTCGGACCGACCCTCTGTACGCCAAGTCCCCAGCAGCGAAAGGCGAGGATCGCCGGTCCGACTGCCACAAACAGCAGCGCGCCCGCCAGCGGCCAGCTCCATGCAACAGATCTTGCGGTCACCATCCACTCGCCTGCAGCGAAAGCACCTGACCAAACCACGCCGAAGGCAACCTGCACCAGCAGGAAGGCGGCCCAATCGCTGCGCAAGGCATTGCCGACTGTGGTACGCGTCAGCAGCCAGCTGTAGAAGGACCAGGAAATCGTGGCCACGATCATGAAGATATCGCCGGCCACAAGGCGCATCGCCAGCAGCTGATCCAGACTGCCGCGGCTGAGCACCAGCAGCACGCCGCCCATGGAAAACGCTGCGCCGATCACCTGCTTGCGCGAGACGCCGGCACTGAAGAAGAGCCAGCCGATGAGAAGCATCCACACCGGCATGCTTGCCGCCACCAGCGTGACGTTGATCGGCGTTGATGTCTGCAGGGCGAGGTATTGCAATGCGTTGTACATGCCGATGCCGAGCAGGCCCAGCACCGCAAGCTGCCGGCGATGCTCGCGCACTTCGGCGGTGTGACGGAACATCGCGCGGCCGAGCGGCAGCAGGATGATGAGCGCGATCATCCAGCGCAGGAAATTGAGCATCAGCGGCGGAACCATCTCATGCACCAGCCTGCCGACGATGGCATTTCCGGCCCACAGCAAAGGGGGAACCAGGAGCAGCATGGCAGTCGCCGGGGTCAGTTGTCGATTCATTGCAAAGACAGTGATGTGAGGATGGCCCGGCGATGCCGGAAAGACAGGAAGGATACGTGATTTCAGGATTTTACGTCTTGCACCAGTGGAAGACGACGGCAGCGATGCAACTCGCTCTTTACACCGCCCGAAAACGAGCCCGAAAATGAAAAAGCCGATACGTTCAATCCGTATCGGCTTTTCCTCGACATGCTGGCGGAGGCTGTGAGATTCGAACTCACGGACGGGTCACCCCGTCGGCAGTTTTCAAGACTGCTGGTTTAAACCACTCACCCAAACCTCCTGATTCCTGCTGCTTGCAGAGTGCGCATGGCGAACACGGCACTCATGCGTCGCATGCAGCAGGTTCGATTATACCCAAGTCCCGGCCCTTGCAGCAATTCCGGTATCGGCTTGTCATGCTCTCAATCAAGAAATATCTGCTGCAGGTCGTTGAGAAAACGGCGGCCGAGTTCGGTCGGCCGGATGATCCGGTGGTCCCGATACAGCAATCCCTTCGCTTCCGCTGCATTCAGCGCCTTGTCGATCGCATTGATGGTCAGGCCGGTGCGTTCGGCGAACAGGTTGGATTCGAAGCCGTCGTTCAGGCGCAGGGCGTTGAGCATGAATTCGAAACCCAAGTCGTCCCGGCCGAGTTCGAACTCTTCCTGGATCGGACGCCCTGCCCTGGTATTTTCAAGATAGGCCTTGGGCTGCTTGTACCGCATCTGCCGCACGATCCGGTGCGGGAATGAAATCTTGGAATGGGCGCCGGCGCCGATGCCGAGATAGTCGCCGAATTCCCAGTAGTTCAGATTGTGCTTGGCCTTGCGGCCCGCTTTCGCGTAGGCGCTCACCTCGTAGTGCTGGTAGCCGGCTTCAGACGTCAGGCCTGCGATCATGTCCTGCATTTCGGCGCTGGCATCGTCGTCCGGCACGACGGGAGGATGCTTGGCGAAATAGGTGTTAGGCTCCAGCGTCAGATGGTAGAGCGACAGATGGGGCGGCGCGAACCCGATCGCGGCAGCCACGTCGCTGCGGGCTTCCTCCAGCGTCTGCGACGGCAGCGCATACATCAGGTCGAGATTGAAGTTGTCGAAATTGGCATGCGCAATTTCGACCGCCTTGCGCGCTTCTCCGCCGTCATGAATACGGCCCAGCGCCTGGAGATGACGTTCATTGAAGCTTTGTATGCCGATCGACAGCCTGTTGATGCCGCTGCTGCGGTAGGAGCGGAACTTGTCGGCCTCGAAGGTGCCGGGATTGGCTTCCATCGTGATTTCCGCCGCGCCGTCTAGTGGCAGAAGCGAACGGATGTCCGACATCAGGCGGTCCAGTCCGGCCGCCGACATGAGGCTGGGCGTGCCGCCGCCGATGAAGATGGTGTAGATCTTTCGGCCCCAGATCAGCGGCAGAGCGCTTTCCAGATCGCTTCGCAATGCGGCGAGATACTCTTCCTCGGGGAAGCTGCCGCGGACTTCATGGGAATTGAAATCGCAATACGGGCATTTCCGCACGCACCAGGGAAAGTGGACATACAGCGACAGCGGCGGCAATGCCGAAAGCTGCAGTGCACCGGGCCTGAGGAAGGCTCCGGCGACTTCCACCGGCGACGCGGCGGCCGGCGATCCGGCGGCCGGCGATCCGGCGGCCGGCGATCCGGCGGCCGGCGATCCGGCGGCCGGCGTCGGCGCTTGATCATGCCGAACGGGCTTGATGGGGATCATTTCAGTTTCTCGACGAGCGCGCGCAGTGCCTGGCCGCGATGCGACAGGCGGTTCTTTTCATCGGCGCCGAGTTCGGCCACGGTCTTGCCGAAGGCAGGCAGAAGGAAATAGGGATCGTATCCAAAACCGCCCTCGCCGCGCGGCTCGCTGACGATTTCCCCGTCCCAGCGTCCTTCGGCAATGAGCGGCTGCGGATCATCGGCATGGCGCACGAAGACCAGCACGCAGTAATAGTAGGCGGACTTGTCGGCATGCACGGCGAGATCCTCTATCAGCTTGCGGTTGTTGCGCTCATCCGACTTGGGCTCGCCGGCATAGCGCGCCGAATAAACGCCAGGCGCACCGCCGAGCGCATTGACGCAGACGCCGGAATCGTCGGCCAGCGCCGGCAGCCCTGTCAGGCGAGCGGCATGGCGGGCCTTTGCAAGTGCATTTTCCACAAAAGTCGGATGCGGCTCCTCCGCTTCCGGCACATTGAATTCACGCTGGGCATGGACTTCGAAACCAAGCGGCGCGAGCAGCTGGCCGAACTCCTTGAGCTTGCCGGCGTTGTTGGAGGCGAGAACTAGTTTGCTTGTCATAAAAATCTTGCCGCACCGGGATCGCAAGCGAAACCGGTCCGGGCTTCGCTGCAACCGCAGTGCGGCGTGGAAAATTGAAAGATAGGTTTGTGTTCAGGACAGCCCGAGGCCGCTCCTTTGCAGCCGGATCAGCTCGGCAATGCCCTCCTGCGCAAGATCGAGCAGGCGGTTCAGCGTAGCGCGGTCGAAGGCATCGCCCTCGGCAGTTCCCTGGACTTCAACGAAATGCCCCTGTTCGGTCATCACCACATTCATGTCGGTGTCGCAGTCCGAATCTTCAAGATAGTCGAGGTCGAGAACCGGGACGCCGCGATAGACGCCGACCGACACGGCCGCAACGAAATGCTTGAGCGGAATTGACGGAATGTGGCCTGCCTTGACCAGCTTGTCGAATGCATCATAGGCGGCCACCATGGCGCCGGTAATGGATGCGGTGCGCGTGCCGCCGTCTGCCTGGATCACGTCGCAATCGAGATGCAGCGTGCGTTCTCCGAAGGCATCGAGATCGAAGGCGGCGCGCAGGGAACGCCCGATCAGGCGCTGGATTTCCTGGGTGCGGCCGGACTGCTTGCCCTTGGCGGCTTCACGGTCCATGCGGGAATGCGTGGAGCGCGGCAGCATGCCGTATTCCGCGGTCATCCAGCCCGTTCCCTTTCCCCTGAGAAAAGGCGGCACCTTTTCCTCGATGCTGGCGGTGCAGATGACCTTGGTATCGCCGAACTCGATCAGCACCGACCCTTCGGCATGCTTGGTGTAGTCACGTGTCAGGCGCACCGGGCGCAATGCCTCGGGCGATCGCCCGTCGGGGCGTTTTTCAAACGGCATGGGTGAAATCCTAGTTTTTTGAAGTGATGCGGGACGTCTTTTCGATGGCGCTGCGGATTTCCTCAATGGCCTTTTCGATATCGGAATCGGTGAAGGTATCGGCCGGGTCCAGATCCGCATGGCGCGGCGCCTGTATCGTGGTGGTCACGCTGCCGACCGGAAGCGTATGGGTTGCAATGGTATCCGAAGATTCCTGCAGCACGCTGGAGCCTTCCCACATCATGGCCAGCGCGGTGACATTATCGCTGCTTTTTCCCGCAATGCCGATGGCGCTCGTCAGCAGGTCAGGAACGGCGCGCACGATCGTATTGTGCTGCAGCGACTGGGCCAGCACATGATCGGGCAGTACCGACCACAGTCCGTCGGAACAGAGCAGCAGCACGTCTCCCGGCTGCAGGCTGGCGCGGCGTGACAGTTCGACAATCGGCATGTTGGGCGCGCCGATGCAGTTGAACAATTTGTTGCGCTCGGGATGCGTGTCGCGCTCGGAAGGATGGACCTTGCCTTGGGCGATCAGGGTTTCAATGCGGGAATGATCGCGCGTGCGCGCCAGGATCTGCCCTTGCCGCATCCAGTACAAGCGGGAATCGCCGCAGTGCGCCCAGTAGGCGCAGTTATGCTGGATCAGGCAGCCGACGATGGTCGTGCGCGGCGTTTCGGGAAGATTGTTGATGGCGCGATAACGGTGGATTTCACGGTGCGCGGCAAGGAAACTGTCTTCGAGAAACTTTTCCGGCTTCCGGACATAGGGCTTCGCCTGCTGCTGAAACAGCGAACCGACGGTCTGCAAGGCGATCGTAGCAGCCATTTCCCCCTGGATGTGGCCGCCCATGCCGTCGGCCAGCAGCAGCAGGAGCGCATCCCGCGTGAAGCTGTAACCCATCCGGTCCTGGTTGTTGCGGCGGCCGCCGATATGGCTTTCCTGGTATACGGAGAATCGCATGGGTGCCGCCTATCGGGTGGTGTCCTGGATCGTCGTGTTGCCGCTCATTGTATTCCGGTTCCGGCCGCTGAACATGCTGCGCAGCTTGCCGGACCATCTTTCCAGCAAGGCCGCCTCCTTCTTCTCGGGGATGGGCTCGCGCAAGGCTTTCTGCAGCGCGAACACGCTTTGCGGCCGCTCCAGCGGATCGACGCGCAGGCTCCAGCGGATCACCTGAATCAGTTCGCGCGAATAGATGCTTTCCAGCTTGCGGAAATGGTCTTCCATCTTGTCGTTGACCTTGCGCTGGTCCGCGGGCTGGGGCGGCGCCCCGACCATGCAGGCGAACATCGAGGCGCCGATGCTGTAGATGTCGGTCCATGGACCGAGGCTGCCGTTCCTGACATAGAGCTCCGGCGGCGCGAAACCCGGCGTGTACATCGGGTACAGCTTGGGAATGTCGCTTTTGAGCGTTTGCCGCGCGGCGCCGAAATCAAGCAGGATGGGCGTGCCGTCCATGCGCAGGTAGATGTTGGCCGGCTTCAGGTCGAGATGCAGCAGCTTGTTCGCATGCACCTCGCGCAAACCGTTCATCACCTGGTTGAACATTTTGCGGATGAAGCGCTCCGACACCAGAGGACGCTCGCCCTTGTCGCGGCGGCGCAGGATATGATCCTGCAGCGAGCGGCCGGACTCGTAGGCCATCACCATGTAGACGGTATCGTTGGCGCGGAAAAAATTGACCACGCTGACCACGTTGGGATGGGAAATACGCGCCAGCGCGCGGCCTTCCTCGAAAAAGCACTTGAGGCCGACGCGGAACACCGGCAGGTTTTCCGCGGAAATGGCCGGCACCAGTTCGCCCGCCTGGCGAAGCGCCAGCGAGCTGGGAAGATACTCCTTGATGGCAACCGCGTTGCCGTCCTCGTCATAGGCGAGATAGACGATACTGAACCCGCCGGACGCAATCTTCTTTACAATGCGGTATCCAGCAATTTCAAGTCCATCCGGCAACGGAGCGTTGTTTTGCGAAGCCATGTTGTCCTAGTGCAGTATTCTACGGATTGTCTTGATTAATCTCTCTTTTGTAAAGCATAAGGGCCCGAACCTTGACTATTTCGAGCATGACCGGCTATGCGGTCGCCACACGTGAAACCGGCGCAGGTACGCTGACCGTCGAACTCAAGAGCGTGAATTCGCGTTTCCTCGATCTGCAATTCCGGATCAACGACGACCTGCGCGCGGTCGAACCGGCACTGCGCGACGCCATCATGGGGCGCGTGACCCGAGGCAAGGTCGAGTGCCGGGTCAGCTTCGGGCGCAAGGGTAGCAACGGCAACTCGCAGCAACTCAATGCCGCCGTGCTTTCATCTTTGGCGAAAATGCAACAGGAAGTTCGCTCTCATTTCCCCGATGCATCGCTGTTGTCCGTCAACGAACTGCTGCGCTGGCCGGGCATGATCGAGGAACCCGAACTCTCGCAAGAGACATTGCAGGCCGATGTGCAGGCTGCCGTCGGCGAGGCGCTCGATGCCTTCCTCGACAGCAGGAAGCGCGAAGGCGCCGCCCTGCAAACCATGCTGATTTCGCGCATCGATGACATGGAAGCCATCGTGGCGAGGATTGCGCCGCTGATTCCCCAAGCCATTGCCCAGTTCCAGAACAAGGCGACGGAGCGCATGAAGGAAGCCCTCGGGCTCGCGGCCCAGGACAATGGCGCTCCCGTTTCGGTGTCGCGCGAAGAAGCGCTGGAGCGCATTCGCCAGGAAGTCACCCTCTATGGCATCCGCATCGACGTCGCCGAAGAATTGTCCCGTCTTTCCGCGCACCTGGCTGAGACGCGGCACATCCTGAAAAAAGGCGGTCAGGTCGGCAAGCGCCTCGATTTCATGATGCAAGAACTGAACCGCGAAGCGAATACGGTCGGCTCGAAGGCTGCGCTCAAGGAATTGTCCGACGCTTCGATGGCGATGAAGCTCCTTATTGAGCAAATGCGCGAACAAGTCCAGAATCTTGAATAAAAGCCAAGCATGCGGCCGCGATCCGGCTCTTCGGCTCGCAGCGAGGCTGTCCTTGGCATTCCCCAGCACCACATCACCGAGCACACAATGAGTGAACCCTCCCATTCTTCCGGCAGCATTTTCATGGTGGTCGCCCCTTCCGGCGCCGGCAAATCCACACTGGTCAACGCGCTGCTGGCCCAGGAACCCGCCATCAAGCTGTCCATCTCCTTCACCACGCGGCAGCCGCGCCCGGCAGAACAGCATGGCCGCGAATACTACTTCACGTCTGTCGACGATTTCCTGAAAAGACGCGAGCTGGGGGAATTTCTCGAATCGGCAGAAGTCCACGGTAATTACTACGGCACATCCCGCCTGCTGATCGAAGATCAGATCAGGGCCGGCACCGATGTGCTTCTTGAAATCGACTGGCAGGGCGCGCAGCAGGTCAAGAAACAGTTTCCCCATGCCGTCGGCATCTTCATCTTGCCGCCGTCCATCGCGGCGCTCGAGGAAAGACTGAAGAAGCGCGGGCAGGACGATCCCCATGTCATCACGCGGCGCATCCTGGCCGCCGGAGGGGAAATCGCTCATGCCCCCGAGTTTGAATATGTTATTATTAATCAAGAGTTTGCAACAGCTTTGTCGGAGCTGACCTCGATTGTCAAAGCCGCGCGTTGCCGTTTCTCGCAACAAGCCGCACGCAACATTTCCCTGTTCGCCCAGCTGGGCATTCACGCCAATCCAATCTGATATTGCGTTTTTAGGAGCAAGCATGGCCCGTATCACCATCGAAGACTGCCTGAAGCAGATCCCCAACCGTTTTCAGCTGACGCTGGCTGCCACCTACCGTGCACGCCAGTTGCTGCAAGGCCACACCCCGAAGGTGGAAGCCAAGGACAAGCCCACCGTCGTTGCTCTGCGCGAAATCGCCGGCGGCAAGGTCGGCATTGAAATGCTGAAGAAAGTCCCGAGCTGAGAGTCATCCCTTCTGCATCCCCGACTATTGCAGCATGGCAAAGCGACATCGAATTTCACTGCTTTGCCGATATTTGGGGATGCAACGATTGCATGTGACTGATATCCTTCACGTATGAACCTGACCCCTGCGGATTCAAGCTTATCAGTCGCACCCAATAGCCGGGCGAACGCCGAGCGCACGCCCGCAAGGCATCACGACCCTGCCTCGAAACCCGAAGTTTCTGGCGCTCCGACTGCCGGCGTCGCATCGGTAAGTCACCTGATCAACAAGGTGGCCGAATACCTGACCGCATCCGAACTGAAGAAAGTCAAGGAAGCCTACCGCTTCTCCGACGAGATGCACCTCGGCCAGATCCGCAAGTCCGGCGAACCGTACATTTCCCACCCGATCGCGGTGGCGGAAATCTGCGCCGACTGGAAGCTGGATGCCCAGGCCATCATGGCGGCCTTGCTCCACGACGTCATGGAAGATCAGGGCGTGCGCAAGGACGAACTGATCGAGCGCTTCGGCGCGCCGGTGGCCGCACTCGTCGACGGCCTCTCCAAACTCGACAAGATCGAATTCCAGAGCCAGATCGAGGCGCAGGCAGAAAATTTCCGCAAGATGCTGCTGGCCATGGCGCGCGACGTGCGCGTCATTCTCGTCAAACTGGCGGACCGGCTGCACAACATGCGCACGCTCGGCGTCATGATTCCGGAAAAGAAACGCCGGATCGCGCGCGAAACGATGGAAGTGTATGTGCCCATCGCCCACCGCCTCGGTCTCAACAACATCTACCGCGAACTGCAGGACCTGGCGTTTTCCCACCTTTACCCGGTTCGATACCGCACCCTGTCCAAAGCAGTGAAGGCTGCCCGCGGCAACCGGCGCGAAGTGGTCACCAAGATCCTCGATTCGGTCAAGAACACGCTCGCCGCCACCGGCATCCAGGCCCAGGTCTACGGACGGGAAAAAACCCTGTACGGCATTTATCGCAAGATGCGCAACAAGCATCTGTCGTTCTCGCAGGTGCTCGACGTCTACGGCTTCCGCATCGTGGTCGACAGCTTCGCGAACTGTTACGTGGCGCTGGGCACCCTGCATGCGCTGTACAAGCCGATGCCGGGCAAGTTCAAGGATTACATCGCCATTCCCAAGCTCAACGGCTATCAGTCGCTGCATACCACCCTGATCGGTCCGTACGGCACGCCGGTCGAATTCCAGATCCGGACCACGGAAATGCACCGCGTCGCCGAAGCCGGCGTTGCGGCGCACTGGCTGTACAAGGACGATGAGGCCAGCCTGACCGACCTGCAGCAGCGCACGCATGCCTGGCTGCAGTCGCTGCTCGACATCCAGAAGCAGACCGGCGACTCGGCCGAATTCCTCGAACATGTGAAGGTCGACCTGTTCCCCGATTCGGTCTATGTGTTCACGCCGAAATCGAAGATCATCGCCCTGCCCCGCGGCGCCACCGTACTCGACTTCGCCTACACCATCCACACCGATATCGGCGACCAGGCGATTGCCGCACGGGTCAACCACGAGCATGCCGCATTGCGCGCCGAGCTGCGCAACGGCGACATCGTCGAGATCGTGACTGCGCCGACCTCGCGTCCAAGCCCGAACTGGCTGACCTTCGTTCGCACAGGCAAGGCCCGCTCGGCGATCCGGCATCACCTGCGGACCATCAATCTGGCCGAATCCACGGAGCTCGGCAAGCGCCTGCTGGCGCAGGCCCTGAGCGCAATCGACATCGATCCGCTGCTGCCCGAAGCCCTGATCGACAAGCTGCTCAACGAGTCGAGCGCGAAATCGCTGGACGAGCTGTATGCCGATATCGGCGTCGGCAAGCGAATGGCCACGCTGGTGGCGCGCCACATCCGCGGCCTGCTGGAAAACGACGCTGCCTCGCCGCTGCCGCCTCTGGCCAGCGAAAGCAAGTCAGGCAAGCTCGATCCCGTCACGATCTACGGCAATGAAGGTACTGCCGTTCAGCTGGCGCAGTGCTGCCTGCCCATTCCGGGAGACGATATCACCGGCCAGCTCAAGCGTGACCAGGGCATTACGGTGCACAGCACCGACTGCGAGGTCGCCAAGCGCCATCAGTCAAAGGAACCCGACCGATGGATCGAACTGGTATGGGGCCACGAACTCAGCCGCCGCTTCGACTGCCGCATCAAGGTGCTGGTCGACAACGAGAAAGGCGTGCTGGCGCGCGTGGCGGCCGAGATCGGCGAGTCGGATGCCAACATTACCTATGTCGGCATGGACGACGACCGCGATCATCTGATGAAGCAGCTGCGCTTCACGATCCAGGTCGAGGACCGCATCCATCTGGCGCGGCTGATGCGCAATGTGCGCCGCATCCCCGGCGTCGCGCGCATCGTGCGCGAACGCACCTGAGCCTTACTGCAGCTTGCTGAGCGATTCTGAGATTGCCGAATACGGGGCCGGAATGGCCCCGTATTCGTTTCAGGCCGAATGCATGGACTTGTGCATGCGGCGCAGCCCCAGCCAGACACCGGCAGCAACCAGCGGCACCAGGATGCCGGTCGCCAGATCCGCATTGAGCGGCATGCCGGCAGCCTTTGCCGCCTTCCCCGCATAACTGAACAGGCCGACCACGTAATAGGAAATCGCGGCCACCGACAGCCCTTCCACCGCCTGCTGCAGCCGCAGCTGCTGCGCCGCCCTGGCATTCATCGATTGAAGGATCTGCCTGTTCTGGCGCTCCTGCACGATGCCGACGCGGGTGCGCAGCAAATCATTGGTATGGGCGATGCGCTCGGCCAGCGCTTCCTGGCGGCGCGCAATCGCCTGGCAGGTATGCATCGCCGGCGTCAGGCGCCGGTCCATGAATTCGCCTATCGTCGGGCTTCCTTCGATCCTTGTCTCGCGCAGCTCCTCGATGCGTGCATGCACGAGGCTGAAGTAGGCCTGCGATGCGGAAAAGCGGTAGTTGTTGTGCAGCGAGAGCTTTTCGACTCGGGCCGCAAGGCCGGTGATCGTGGTCAGCAGCGCCTGCTCGTCGTCCGCCGTGGACAGCTGATGTCCATTCGAGCGGTCGATTTCCACCATCGCCGCGGTCAGCGTTGCGAGTTCGCTTTCGATGATGTTGAGTTCGGGCGTCGTCTGCTGCGCATTGGGCAAGCCGAGCAAGGCCATCATCCGGTATGTTTCAATTTCGAGCAGCCGCTGTACCAGGCGTCCCGACTGTTGCTCATGCAGGCCGACGTCGCGCACCACGAAACGGCTGAAGCCATCGGACTGGATCAGAAAGTCGGTCCACACCTCCCCGCCCTGCAGGACGCGGCTGCCGACCAGCATGCTGCCTTCGAACACCCGGTGCAGTCCGGCGGCAAAGGCATCGGAAGGTCCGCGGGTATTGTCGAGCACGACATGCGCGGCGACCATGATGGTGCCCTGCAGGCTGGCCAGCCATTCCTGAGGAATATGCTTGACCGGGACATGCTCGAAGGCGAGGTCTGGAGGCAGTGATTCGACATGCGTTGCCGCGAAGGTATAGGACGCGAACTCGGTATGGCATTCCCACTTGAGGCGGAAACGGCCGAAATCATGGAAGAAGTACTTGGCGTCCGGCGTAGGCGCGCTGACGCCGAAATGCTTGCACAATGCCGCAAGCAAGCCATGCTGCGTTCCGCCTGCCGGCATGCCCGGGTCGGCGGGATCGCGTGCATAGACTGCCAGGTGGGTCAGGCTCTCGGGAGCATCCAGGCGCAGGAAAGGCCGCGAGTGGATTTCCGCAGCGAGCGGCACGCGCATTGCATGGTTCAGGCTTGAAAACAGAATAGGCATTGTGATCGGATGGTCATGTTCGTCGTTCAGGGCATTTTTCCGGAGCAATTTTCATACCGGAAACCGCAGGCAGGCATCGAGGATCAGGGCCTTGGAGGGCGCTTGCCGGCTTTTGGCCGGCGAGCGGAAGGAGGGTTTAAGGTGCCGGATAGGTTACCGACAGGATGGTCAGTTCGTCAACGCCTGCGGGCGTCATCAGCGTGACCGTATCGCCTTCGCGTGCTTTGGTAAGCGCGCGTGCCACCGGAGAGATCCAGCTGATCCGGCCGTTGAGCGGATCGAGTTCATCAATGCCAACGATGGTCACGGTATGCTCGTCGCCGGCCTGGTTTTCATAGCTCACGGTGGCGCCGAAGAATATCTGGTCGCTGCCGTGATGTACGCTGGGGTCGACTACCTCAGCCAAATCGAGGCGCTTGGTGAGGAAGCGAATGCGCCGGTCGATCTCGCGCAGGCGGCGCTTGCCGTAGATGTAGTCTCCGTTTTCCGAGCGGTCACCATTCGAGGCCGCCCATGACACGATGCGCACGACTTCCGGCCGGTCGACGTCGATCAGCCGCAGCAATTCTTCCTTCATGCGCCTATGCCCCTCGGGCGTCATGTAGTTTTTCGTTCCCGCCGGTATGGCTGGCAATGACGCTTCAAGGTCGTCATCGTCGCCATCCGATTCCTTTACAAATGCCTTGTTCATATTTTCCTGTTCGCACCGCGAATTTAAATCAGCGCTCAGCAATCAGCACACCCACTCCTCCGAGGAGGCGAACTCGTCGCTCCATTCGAAGGCCTTGAGTTCGAGACGATACAGTTCGTCCGCGCTCAAGCCAAGCTTGCGCAGCAGTTGCGCCGGGATCGGCCCGCTCTCCTTGACGCGTTCAAGGCACTCGGCCAGCCTGAGCATGTCGCCATACAGCCCGTCGCGTAAGAGCAAGGCCTCCCGTACCGGCTGAGCCACCGGAAGCTGACCAAGGATGTCTTCCATCGGCATGCCGAACAAGGCATCCATCAGGGACATGATACCTACAGTGTAGGCCGTACTCGCCGCCGTATCGTCATTCGGCCGGATGCGTTCTGCGATCAGTTCGAGCAGGCGTCCTCTGGTGGTCGCCATCATCAGCAGCGGCGACGTGTGGCCGGGCACCTGGCTGGGCTCGGCGCACAGCAGGATCTGGAGCCAGCGGCGCAGCTGTTCGCGTCCGGCAACCGACATTGCATCCTCGACCGAATCCGCACGGCGGCCTTCGGCTTCGAGAGGCAGAATGTTCGCCATGCGGAGCAGGCCCCGGCTCGGAAGGCTGTTTCCGGAGAACCTGCCCTCGACATGCCCGATGTCGGCATGCTCGGCAAACCGGCTCATCAATTCCATGACCGCCAGCTGCGAGGGCGACAGTTTCTTGCCCGTCAGCACGGTCGGCCGCGCGAAATAATGGCCTTGGAAATAATCGATGCCGAGCGCCATGCATCGCTCGAACTGCTCGACGGTCTCGACCTTTTCCGCAAGCAGCTTCTTGCCGGCGGCCTTGAATGTGCGAACGCGTTCGGCCAGCTGTTCGTCCGTCAGCTGAGGCAGGTCGAGCTTGATGATGTCGGCATACGGCAGAAAACGGTGCACGCTGCCGGTCACGTCGGCCACGTCGTCGAGCGCGAAGCGGTAGCCCTCGCCGGCAAGATGGGCAACGCGTTCCACGACCTCGTCGCTGGCTTCCACCGTCTCGAGAATCTCCAGCACCACCTTCCCGGGCGGGAGAACATGAATGAAGTCGCTCATCAGCACGACCGCATCGACATTGATGAAGCCCGGAAAATTGCCGATGACGTTGCTCATGCCGAGTTCGGAAGCATGCAGGATCACCGATGCGGTCGCCGAAACGTTGTCCACCACATTGGCCGTGTCGGTATCGGCATCGCGGAACAGCAGTTCATAGGCATGCAGCTTCTTGCTGCGATCAAGAATCGGTTGGCGTCCCAGAAAAAAGTTGCGGAACCCCTGTACGGAAATGCTGGAAATTGCAGAAGCGTGCTCGGTAAGTTTTGCCATGCGTGCAATCCATGTTTGCTGATTTTTTTGCGTAGGAAAGCGGCCCACACACTCATTGCGGCGGGCTCCAGCTTTTCACAGGCAGCATGCAAACATCAGGCCTGCTTCCGTTTGCCCGGCATCACTCCCGCTCGGATCTTGCGCGCCTGGCGCTTCCCGGCACAGCGGACGGCGTACCGGTTTCCAGTACGAAGCCGGCGCCGGCATCGCGGCCCAGCACCTTGACGAGGTAAGGCATGATCTCGCGCAGTATTGGCTCCAGCGTCCATGGGGGGTTGAGGATGAACATGCCGCTGTTGTGCAGGCCGACGCCGTCGGGCAGCGGCGCGCTGATCGCCAGGCTCACGTTCAGCCAGTTCTGGCAGGGCAGCCGCTTGAGCCGGTCGGGAAGCTGGCGTGACTCCAGCCGCTGCAGCACCGGATACCAGACCGCGTAGGTGCCGGTGGCGAAGCGGGCGAGCGCATCGGCCAGCGTATCCTTGACGCGGCGGTAATCGTCCTTGACCTCATAGGGCGGGTCGATCAGCACCAGGCCGCGCCTTGACGGCGGCGGCAGCAAGGCCTTGAGGCCGGCGAAGCCGTCTGCCTGCTGGATCATGACGCGCTTGCCGCGCGCCTGGCTGCGCTGCCCCTGCTCTGCGGCATGTGCGGCCACCTTGCGGAAGTTCTCGCCCAGGATCTTGTGATCGCTCGGATGCAGTTCGAACAGGCGGATTCGGTCCTGCTCGCGGGCGACCTTGTCGGCGCAGTAAGGCGAACCGGGGTAATAGCGCAGCTTGCCGCTCGGATTCATGTCCTTTACCAGCTTCACATAGTCGGCCACCGGCCCGGGCAGATCATTGCGCTCCCACAGCTGGCTGATGCCGGTTTCATGCTCCGCGCTTTTGGCTGCAAATCCGGTATCGAGTGCATACGCGCCTGCGCCTGCATGCGTGTCGATATACATGTAGGCCGTGTCCTTCTGCCCTAGATATTCGAGCAGTTGAATGAGGACGATGTGCTTGAGCACGTCGGCATGGTTGCCCGCATGGAAGGCGTGGCGATAGCTCAGCATGGCAGTTTCCGGTAGTCAGATTTGTGAGGGGGCACATTTTAGCAGCAGGCGGACCTGCCGCTGCACGGCGCCCTGCGAAGGAAAACTTTTTCAGTCCGCCCCTTCGGGCGCATGGTGGCAGATGCAATCGGTACCGGCCGCCGCGCTCTGCAGGTTCTGCAGGATGCCGCATTGCTGCGTGCTCATATGGGAACGGCAGGTATTGCGCAGGGCTTGCAACTGTTTCTGCAGCCGCAGCAGCGACTGAATCTGCAGCTCGGTTTGCTGAAGATGACGGTCAAGCAGCGCGTCGATTTCATCGCAGGCCACGTCGGGACTTCCCTGGAAATGCTGGAGGGTCCGAATATCTTCGAGAGACATGCCGAGCGACCGGCAATGCCGGATGAACAGCAGCCTTTCGGCATCCTCCTCGCGATATTGCCGGTAGTTGCCGTCGCTGCGCGGCGGCATCGGCAGCAAGCCTTCCTTCTCGTAATACCGGATGGTCTCGACTTCCGAGCCGGTTCTCTTAGCCAGTTCACCGATTTTCATGCGGCTCTCCACAGATTGCTTGACTCTATAGTAGCTACAGGGTCTGTAATAGGCAAACCGTAATCCGTATTTCTGGAGCCCTGCCATGTCCGCCCACTGCTGCGCCCACCTTCCCGAACCTTCGCCCGCCCGCAATCCCCGTTACCGCCGCGCGCTGTGGATCGCATTGCTGGTCAATGCGGCCATGTTCGGCGTGGAACTCGCCGGCGGCATGCATGCCGGTTCGACATCGCTGCTGGCGGATGCGCTGGACTTTTTCGGCGATGCCGCCAATTACGGCGTCTCTCTGCTGGTGCTGTCCATGGCGGCGGTATGGCGCAGCCGAGCGGCGTTGGTGAAGGGATTGTCGATGGGCGCGTTCGGCTGCTTCGTGCTGGCGCAGACGGCATGGAGCATATTCAACGGAATTCCGCCCGAGCCGGCGACGATGGGTGCGATCGGATTCCTCGCCCTGCTGGCCAATCTCGGCGTTGCCGCCCTGCTCTATGCTTATCGCAGCGGCGATGCGAACATGCGTTCGGTCTGGCTGTGCACGCGCAACGATGCGATCGGCAATGCCGCGGTCATGCTGGCCGCCGCCGGTGTATTCGGCACGGGCAGCGGCTGGCCTGACTGGTCGGTAGCGATCCTGATGAGCGTGCTGGCCCTGAGCGCGGCTTTCACGGTCGTACGCGGCGCACTTGCGGAACTCAGGTCCCGCCGCGACAATCAGTCGCAAGACAATGTTGTCCGCGCTGGCCACGACCATGCGCATTCGCATTCACATGCCGGGCATCATCACTGATGCCTCGCCGTGAAAGGTTTGCACCGCCAAGATGAACCTCGAACTGTTCGACGATTTCGACAGCGCTCCTGCCGCCAGCGAGTTCTTGTGTGAAGGAGCAATGCTGCTGCAGCGCTTCGCGCTGCAGGAAGACAAGGCGATTCTTGCAGCCGTCGATCAAGTTGCGCAACATGCCGCGTTTCGACACATGGAAACTCCCGGCGGCCTGCGCATGTCAGTGGCAATGACATGCGCAGGCAGTCAGGGCTGGGTGAGCGACCGCCGCGGCTACCGCTACGACGGCATCGATCCTCTGAGCGGCAGGCCGTGGCCGAAGATGCCGGATCTGTTTCTTGAATTTGCCCGCCGCGCAGCCGCCGAGGCCGGATTCGCGGGCTTTCATCCGGATGCCTGCCTGATCAACCGCTACGAACCCGGCGCCAAACTCTCCCTGCACCAGGACAAGGACGAAGCCAGCTTCGACCATCCCATCGTTTCGGTATCGCTCGGCATGCCCGCCGTTTTCCTGTTCGGCGGCCTGAAGCGGACCGACCCTGCCGTGCGCATACCGCTGATGCACGGCGACGTGGTGGTCTGGGGAGGCCCGGCACGCCTGCGCTATCACGGCGTGCTGCCGGTCAAGGAAAGAGCCCATCCGCTGACGGGCGCCTGCCGCATCAACCTGACGTTCCGCAAGGCGGCGTAGACTCAAAACCGATCGGCAATAAAAAACTGGCCGGGCATGAAACCATGCGCGGCCAGCAAAAACAACGCTATTAGTCGATCCGGTAATGCCTGAACATGCGGGGCCGTTCCCGGCCCCGCGCATTCATCAATGGAACTGCTCTTCTTCGGTCGAACCGGTCAGGGCCTTGACGGAGGATGTACCGCCCTGGATCACGGTGGTCACTTCGTCGAAGTAGCCCGCGCCCACTTCCTGCTGGTGCGACACGAAGGTGTAGCCCTTCTCGCGTGCCGCGAATTCCGGCTCCTGCACCATGTTCACGTAGTGCTTCATGCCTTCGCCGCGTGCATAGGCGTGGGCGAACTGGAAGGTGTTGAACCAGTTGATGTGGATGCCGGCCAGCGTGATGAACTGATACTTGTAGCCCAGTTCCGACAGTTTTTCCTGGAAGTCGGCGATCGTCTTGTCGTCGAGGTTCTTCTTCCAGTTGAACGACGGCGAGCAGTTGTAGGACAGCAGCTTGCCGGGGCACTTGGCGTGGACAGCCTGCGCGAATTCACGGGCAAAGCCGAGGTCGGGCGTGCCGGTTTCGCACCAGACCAGGTCGGCCACCGGGGCGTAGGCGACGCCGCGGCTGATGGCCTGCTCCAGGCCGTTCTTGACACGGTAGAAGCCTTCGCTGGTGCGCTCGCCGGTGAGGAAAGGCTTGTCGTTGGCATCGTGGTCGGAAGTGATCAGGTTGGCTGCCTCGGCATCGGTACGCGCCAGCACGATGGTCGGCACGCCCATGACGTCAGCCGCGAAGCGGGCCGCTGTCAGCTTCTCGACGGCTTCCGTCGTCGGCACCAGCACCTTGCCGCCCATGTGGCCGCACTTCTTCACGGCAGCCAGCTGGTCTTCGAAGTGCACGCCTGCCGCGCCGGCGGAAATCATGTTCTTCATCAGTTCGAAAGCGTTCAGCACGCCGCCGAAGCCTGCTTCTGCATCGGCAACGATCGGCAGGAAGAAATCGACATAGCCTTCATCGCCCGGATTGATGCCGCGCGACCACTGGATCTCGTCGGCGCGCTTGAAGGTGTTGTTGATGCGGCGAACCATGGTCGGCACCGAGTCGTAGGCGTACAGCGACTGGTCGGGATACATGGTTTCGGATGTGTTGCCGTCCGCGGCGACCTGCCAGCCGGAGAGATACACGGCTTCGAGGCCTGCCTTGGCCTGCTGCATGGCCTGACCGGCAGAGATTGCGCCGAAGGCGTTCACATAGCCCTTCTTCGCGCCACCGTTGACTTTCGCCCACAGCTTTTCGGCACCTTCCTTGGCCAGCGTGTACTCGATCTGCTTGGAGCCGCGCAGGCGGACGACGTCTTCCGCAGTGTAGTTGCGGGTGATGCCCTTCCAACGCGGGTTCTCGGCCCAGTCTTTTTCCAGTGCCTGAATTTGCTGTTCGCGTGTTGCCATGGTGATTCTCCTGTGATGAAGCGGTCAAAAGAAGTGAAGCTCGATGGAGAAATAATAGGCTTTATTTTGCGGGGCAACAAGGTCTTATATAAGACATATAAGTAATTTTTTATCCTTTAAATTCATATACTTGAATTTCATTTTTCGCGATACGCAATAAATTTTCTTAAAATGAAAAATGAGGATGGTGCCTCGCATCGCCCAATTTTCACGATGCGGAATGCAGTTTTTGTTATATGAAAACCAGCCTTGAATTGACTGTTCCTGATCGCTGCTGCATGCCGGAATGCAAACTTGAGAAAAGCAGAAGGTGATGAAAGGAAAGAATGTGGGAGAGATGGAGACAGCGGACCGATACGCTCGTCGGCCCGCATATTGAATACTGCTCAGTCCAGCTTCTCAGTGGAGACCAGCACGCCGTCGGCATCAGCATAGATCCAGTCACCCGGACGGATGGCCGCACCGCCGATGGTCACGCGCAGATCGCGGTCGCCGGCTCCCTTGCGCACGCTGCGCTGCGGATGCGTCGCGAGCGCCCGGACCCCGATATTGCAGGTATTGATTTCCTCGGAATCGCGGATGCAGCCGTTGACGACGATGCCCGCCCAGCCGTTCTTCTCGGCCAGCACGCCGAGATTGCCGCCCACCAGGGCGCAGCGCAGGCTGCCGCCGCCATCCACTACCAATACGTGGCCGTTGCCCGGCGTCTCCAGGGTGGCGCGGACCAGCACGTTGTCCTCGAACACCTTCAGGGTTGTTGCCGGCCCGGCAAACACCAGCTGCGCGCCGAACTTCTGAAAGATCGGCGGCAGAACGGCCAGTGTGCCCGCGGCGATGCGGTCTTCATTGGCGTCGCATAAATCACATGTCGCAAAAGTCATTGTCTCTCCTGTCATGAATGAATCCATGCAGGATTGTATGCGAGGACGGCCGGCGGCAACGCCGGATGAGCCTGCGCCTTGTCAGTCCGGGTCGCAGCGGCGATTGCGCTTGCCCGACCGCATCATGCGGCAACGCCGGCCTTGACGGTCTTGCTGGCGGTATTGGTTCCGACACCGATCGCGGTCAGCAGAGCCATGCACTGGAAAACGCCGATACCGATGAACACCCAGGCGGGATGCGATCCGTCCATCAGTGCGCCGAACAGCAGAGGGGCCACTGCCAGGCCGATATCGATTCCGGAATACACGACACCGTAGACGCGCCCGGTCGCATTCTTCGGTGCGGCGGCGCGAATCAGCAGATCCCGCGACGGTCCGGCAATACCGGCACCGAAACCGACCGCCGCCATCAGCGCCACGGACACCAGCGGCGCAACCAGCCCGCTGGCAATCAGGAATGCGAAGAATCCGGATGCGGCGAAGCCGATGGCGATCGTACGTTCATGCCGCGTCGTTTTCGCTGCGAGGAAACCGCCCCAGATCATGCCGGCTGCGGAAGCGAGCATGTAGGCGGTATAGGCGGTTGTCGCCGCGGCAAGCGACACGCCATACAGTTCGCGCAGGCTCGTTGCGGAAAAGCTCTGCACGCCGCCGATTGCCAGGGCGGTGATCAGGAAAAAGGCGAAGCACATCCATATTGCAGGCAGTCGCATGAAGGCCAAGGCATGTGCACGGCCGGACGCAGGATGGGCCTGTTGCCCGCCCTTCCCTTCGAGGGAACGCACATCCTGTTCTGTCGCCAGACTCTCCCGATTGAGGAGCAGCAGCGCAAGCACCGCGAATGCAATGCCGGCAGCGGCAAGCAGCGCGACACGCCAGCCGAACAGGCCGGCCAGAGGCACGAGAACCACCGGCGCCGCCGCCCAGCCGAGATTGCCGGTAACGCCGTGGACGGAAAATGCATGCCCCAGTCTAGCCGGCGATACCCGCTGATTCAGCAGGGTGAAACAGGCTGGATGAAAGACGCTGTTGCCGAGGCCGGCCAGCATGGAGCCCAGCATCAGCACGGCATAATTCGGAGAAGCCGCCAGCACCAAGGCTGACAGGCCAAGACAGCCCACGCCGAAGAACAGCACGCTGCGCGCGCCGATACGGTCGACCACGAAGCCGGAGCTGGCCTGGCCGATGCCGGACACCGCAAAGAACAATGTCATCAGCAGGCCGAGTTCGGCATACGACAGGCCGAACGCCTCCTTAATCCAGGGAAACAGGGGCGCCAGGATCAGGTGAAAGAAATGCGATATCGCGTGGGCCAGGCCTTCCAGGCCAATGACCTGCGCATCGCGGCGAAAATCGGACTGCATGGTTGGCTGCGGCATACCTGTCCCCGGGTCGGATGTAATGAAACCAAGTGTAGGCAAAAGCGCATCGTCTGCTTTAAGATAAGCGGACAAGTTTTATCGACTTTCTGCCATAAGTAAAAAAGTCGATCAAGCGCCCATCCGCTCACCAGCTTCCGGACAAGACGATGGCCCTACAGCCGATTACCCATACCCGCGTCAATCTTCCAGGACGGGCGCCGAGCCCGGAGCGGCCGGTTCGCATGATGGCGCGCGACCTCGATGTCGCCGAAGTGCTCGCCGGGCATCACCATGTCTGGGGCCAGGTGACCTATGCGATCGAAGGCGTGCTGCGCGTGACCGCGGAAAACAGTACCTGGATCGTCCCGCCACATCGCGCGATCTGGATTCCTCCGCTGCTGAACCATGAAGTGACCACACTGGAAAAGACCCGCCTGCGCGCGCTCTACGTGCATGCGGATTCGGCGCCGTTTCACGGCACCCAGTGCGAAGTGCTCGAAGTCTCGCCCCTGCTGCGCGAACTCGTCGTTGCGCTGGGCCATGCAGATGAAGGCAGCGTGCGCGAGACGCTGCTGTCTGCACTGCTGCTCAATGAACTGGCCGGCCTGGCCACGCTGCCGATCCGCGTCGCGCTGCCGTCGGACAAGCGGCTCAAGGCGCTCTGCGAAAGCGTGATTGCCGACCCGGCATCGCCGCTGACCCTGGAAGAATGGGCGGAACAGGTCGGCGCGTCGGCACGCACGCTCGCGCGCCTGTTCGAACGCGAACTCGGCACCAGTTTCCGGGAATGGCGCCAGCAGGTCAGGCTTGCCCATGCGGCGCCGCTGATTGCGCGCGGCATGCCGCTGTCCCAGGTGGCGGCGGAACTCGGCTACGCCAGCCAGTCGGCGTTTTCGGCGATGTTCAGAAAGACCTTCGGCCAGCCTCCGAGCGTGTTCTTCGCGCGCCAGGGAGGCTGAACCCGGCAAACCCGGTTTTCCATGGACAATAAAAAACCCGGAGGCCGTCACCGGCTCCGGGTTTTTTGTTGCTGCAAAGTCCGCGCTTATTCGGCGCCGGCCTTCTCGAACGCCAGCTCGCTGCCTTTCACGCCGACCGAGACCACATCCTTGGGACCGAACTTGCCTTCCAGGATCAGCTTGGACAGCGGATTTTCCAGCTCCTGCTGGATCGCGCGCTTCAGCGGGCGGGCGCCGTACACCGGGTCGAAGCCTGCCTCGGCGATCTTCTGCAATGCGCCGTCCGACACCTTGAGGCCGATGTCCAGCTTGGCCAGACGCTTCTCCAGCACCTGCAGCTGGATGCGCGCGATCGAACCGATGTTCTTTTCGTCGAGTGCATGGAACACTACCAGCTCGTCGATGCGGTTGACGAACTCCGGCCGGAAGTGGGTTTTTACCTCGGCCATCACCGCCAGCTTCACCAGCGCCGGGTCGCTGTCTTCCATCGACTGGATCTTGTGGGAACCGAGGTTCGACGTCATCACGATCACCGTGTTCTTGAAGTCCACGGTGCGGCCCTGGCCATCGGTCATGCGGCCGTCGTCGAGCACCTGCAGCAGCACGTTGAACACGTCGGCATGGGCCTTCTCGATCTCGTCGAGCAGGATCACGCTGTAAGGCTTGCGGCGAACCGCTTCGGTCAGGTAACCGCCCTCCTCATAGCCGACATATCCCGGCGGCGCACCGATCAGGCGGGCGACCGAATGCTTCTCCATGAATTCGCTCATGTCGATGCGGATGAGCGCCTCCTCGGTATCGAACAGGAAGGACGCCAATGCCTTGCACAGCTCGGTCTTGCCCACGCCTGTCGGGCCGAGGAACATGAAGGAGCCGTATGGCCGGTCCGGGTCCGACAGACCGGCGCGCGAGCGGCGGATCGCGTCCGACACCGCGACGATGGCCTCATGCTGGCCGACCACGCGCTTGTGCAGTTCTTCCTCCATGTGCAGCAGCTTGTCGCGCTCGCCCTGCATCATCTTGGAAACGGGAATGCCGGTGGCGCGCGAGACGACCTCGGCGATTTCCTCGGCGCCGACCTGGGTGCGCAGCAGCTTGCGTTCCGGCTTGGCCTGCTCGCCGCCCGCAGTATCGGCCTGCTTGAGCTGGGCTTCGAGCTGCGGCAGGCGGCCATACTGCAGCTCGGACATCTTCTGCCAGTCGCCCTTGCGCTTGGCTTCTTCCATCTGCAGGCGCACCTTCTCGATCTCTTCCTTGATCTGCTGGCTGCCGTGCACCGCCGATTTTTCGGCCTTCCAGACTTCTTCCAGGTCCGCATACTCGCGCTCGAGCTTGAAGATCTCTTCCTCGATCAGGCCGAGACGCTTCTGCGAGGCTTCGTCGGTTTCCTTGCGCACCGCTTCGCGCTCGATCTTCAGCTGGATCAGGCGGCGGTCGAGCTTGTCCATCACCTCCGGCTTGGAATCGATTTCGATCTTGATCTTCGAAGCGGCTTCGTCGATCAGGTCGATCGCCTTGTCCGGCAGGAAGCGGTCGGTGATGTAGCGGTGCGACAGCTCGGCCGCGGCGACGATCGCCGGGTCGGTGATATCGACGCCATGGTGCACCTCATACTTTTCCTGCAGGCCGCGCAGGATCGCGATGGTCGCTTCCACGCTCGGCTCGTCGACCAGGATCTTCTGGAAGCGGCGCTCGAGTGCGGCATCCTTCTCGATGTACTTGCGGTATTCGTCGAGCGTGGTGGCGCCGACGCAATGCAGTTCGCCCCGCGCCAGCGCAGGCTTGAGCATGTTGCCGGCGTCGATCGCGCCCTCGGCCTTGCCGGCCCCTACCATGGTGTGGATCTCGTCGATGAAGACGATGGTCTGGCCTTCATCCTGGGCGATTTCCTTGAGTACGGCCTTCAGGCGTTCCTCAAATTCGCCGCGGTATTTCGCGCCGGCGAGCAAGGCGGCCATGTCGAGCGACAGCACGCGCTTGGATTTCAGGCTGTCCGGCACTTCTCCGTTGACGATGCGCTGCGCCAGTCCTTCGACGATGGCGGTCTTGCCGACGCCGGGTTCGCCGATCAGCACCGGGTTGTTCTTGGAACGGCGCTGCAGCACCTGGATCGCGCGGCGGATTTCATCGTCGCGGCCGATTACCGGGTCGAGCTTGCCGGCGCGGGCACGCTCGGTGAGGTCGAGCGTGTATTTCTTCAGGGCTTCGCGCTGTCCTTCGGCATCGGCCGAATTGACATTGCCGCCGCCGCGCACGGCGGTGATCGCGGCTTCCAGCGACTTGCGGGTCAGGCCGTTGTCGCGCGCGATGCGGCCAGCCTCGGACTTGTCCTCAGTCAGGGCGAGCAGCACCATTTCGCTGGCGATGAACTGGTCGCCGCGCTTCTGGGCTTCCTTGTCGGCAAGGTTGAGCAGCGCCACCGATTCGCGGCCGATCTGCACTTCGCCGCCGTTGCCGGAGACCTTGGGCAGGCGTTCCAGCGCGGTTTTCAGTCCGGACGACAGGCCGTTGACGTTGACGCCGGCGCGCTGCAGCAGCGAGCGCGCGCCGCCGTCGTCCTGGTTGATCAAGGCGTTGAGGATATGCACCGGCTCAATGTATTGGTTATCATTGCCGACCGCCTGGCTTTGGGCGTCGGACAGTGCCTCTTGCAATTTTGTTGTCAGTTTGTCGAGACGCATGGGAATGTTCTCCGTGAAAAATCAATCTGCCAACAAAGTAGGGACGAGTAACCACATTTCAAGAAAGGATGCTTGAGCTCGCCAGTCCCGGGCTCCCGACATCATGGAGCTGCATCAACTTCAAGTCAGTTATCAGGCCGAGGAAGACCGGCTGTTGTTCCGCGCCTCCTTCAAGGCGGAAGACGGCATGCTGCAGGAGCTGCGCGCCTGGATCACCCGGCGCCTGCTCAAGGCCTTGTGGCCGGCCATCCTGCAGTCTCTCGAAACCCAGGTCAGGCTGGACAAGCCGCAGGCCGCCCATGCCAGCGCCGATATCGTCGGCATGGAACATCATGCTTCGGTCGAGCACATCCGCGATACCGGCAATTTCAATACGCAGTATGAAAGCGAGATCAGCCACTTTCCGCTGGGTGAAGCGCCGCTGCTGATCACCTCGGTCAACTTTGCACAGAATCCCGATCAGCCGGTTCGCATCAATCTTGCGCCGGCCAGCGGCGACGGCTTCGAACTGGCGTTCACGATGGTGGTGCTGCACGGCTTCTGCTCCCTGCTCAGGGACGCCGCAAAGACGGCGGAATGGGATATCCCGCTGGAAATGCCGGGCGCGATCGGTTCGCCCGCGTCAGGCTCACGCCGGCTCAACTAGCCAGGGTCCGGTAGGTAGCAAAGCCTGCGATGCAGCAGCCGATCGACCCGATCAGGTGCAGCGCGGAATGCCCGAAGGCCCAGGCGTAATCACCGCGTTGCAGCAGGGCCATGGATTCGGCGGAGAAAGTAGAAAACGTGGTCAGCCCGCCGAGAAAGCCGGTCACCGCGAGCAGACGCCATTCCGGCGCCAGGCCGGGATGGCCTGCAAAGAATCCGACCGCCAGCCCGATCAGGTAACCGCCGCCCAGATTGGCGACGAGCGTCCCAAGCGGCAATGCGGCCAGTGCGCCGTTGAGCCAGAGCCCAAGCCCCCAGCGCAGCCATGCGCCGATCGCTGCGCCCAGGCCGACGGCAAGCCAGCTCATGCAGCCGGACCGGCGTTATCCGAATCCACGCCCCACTTGGCAAGCGCCTTGTCGTCGGTAACGCGGGCATCGACCCAGCGCGCGCCGCTCGGTGTCTGTTCCTTCTTCCAGAACGGCGCCTGGGTCTTGAGGAAATCCATGATGAATTCGCAGGAGGCAAATGCCTCGCCGCGGTGCGAGGAAGTCACCGCCACCAATACGATCTGGTCCAGCGGCTTGAGCGGGCCGACGCGGTGGATCACCAGCGCATCGATGATGTTCCACCGGCTTTTGGCCTGGGCGACGATGTCTTCCAGTGCCTTTTCCGTCATGCCCGGATAATGCTCCAGTTCCATCTCGCTGACGCCAGCGCCGTCGTTGATGTCGCGCACGGTGCCGATGAAGCTTGCCACCGCGCCCACCTGCGGCTGACCGGCACGCAGCCTGGCGACTTCCGTGCTGAGGTCGAAATCTTCGGTCTGGACGCGGATCGGCATGGTCAGCCTCCAGTGACCGGCGGGAAGAATGCCACTTCGCAGCCTTCGCTGATCGGCGTCGCCGCATCGGTCATCTGCTGGTTGCAGGCCATGCGCAGCGCCCTCCCTTCGGCCAGCGCCTCGGCCCAGGCACCGCCGCGGCTGCGCAGGAATGAACGCACATCGCCGACGGTACGGACTTCACCGGGAAGCGATACCGATTCCTGGCCGGTGCCTACGGCTTCCCTGACGCTGGCAAAGAAACGAAGCTGGATCTGCATGGCTGGAGCTTAATAAAGCAATTCGTTGAAGGGAATGAAGCGCACGGTGTTGCCCGGCGCAATCGTCTGCCCGGGCGGGTTGTCGATGACGCCGTCGCCCCAGACGGTCGAGGTCAGCACCGCCGAGCTCTGGTTCGGGAACAGGTCGAGGCCGCCGTCGGCATTGATGCGCGCGCGCAGGAATTCATTGCGGCGGTCGGCTTTGGGCCATGCGAAATCGGCGCGCATCGCATAGGCCCTGGGCGCGACGTTGGCTACCCCCTGCAGGCGCAGGATGAACGGCCTGACGAAGAGCATGAAGGTAATGAGGCTCGATACCGGATTGCCCGGCAGGCCAAGGAAGAAGGCCGTGCCGCCGGAACGGTTGACCTCGCCGAAGGCGAGCGGCTTGCCCGGCTTGATGGCGATCTGCCACATGTTCAGGCGCCCTTCCGCCTCGACCGCCGGCTTGATGTGATCTTCCTCGCCGACCGACACGCCGCCGGAGGTGATGATCAGGTCATGCCCGGCCGCCGCCTTGCGCAGCGTCTCCCGGGTGGCATCAAGCGTGTCGGGCACGATGCCGAAATCGGTGAATTCGCAGCCGAGGTTTTCCAGCAGGCCGCGCAGCGTGAAACGGTTGGAGTTGTAGATCGCGCCCGGCTTCAGCGGCTCGCCCGGCATAGCCAGTTCGTCGCCGGTGAAGAAGACCGCCACGCGCGGCTTGCGCAAGACCGGCAGCGCCGCCAGACCGACCGAGGCAGCCAGGCCCAGTTCCTGCGCGCGCAGGCGGGTACCGGCTTCGAGAATCACGCTGCCGGCACGGATATCTTCGCCCGTCAGGCGTATCCACTCTCCCGGCTGCGGCGCGTGCTTCACCGTCACCACGCCGGTCGCGGAATCGGCCTCGCACTGCTCCTGCATGACCACCGCGTCGGCGCCCTCGGGAATCATCGCGCCGGTGAAGATGCGGGCAATCGTGCGAGGCTTCAGCGGCTCGCCGACGACGCCGGCGGGAATGCGCTGTGAGACCTTGAAGCTTGCCGCTCCGCCCGCGCATTCGGCGGAACGTACCGCGTAGCCGTCCATCTGGGTGTTGTCCATCGGCGGCACGTTGATGGTCGAGCTTTGCGCCTGCGCGAGGATGCGGCCGTTGGCGTCAAGCGTGGAGACGATTTCCGACTCCGTGATCGGCCGTGCGGCGGAGAGCAGGATGTCGAGCGCCTCGGCGGCGCTCAACATGGCTTTCTTTTCAGTCATGTTCGGACAAGGTTGATGGCCTGCGGCGATGCGTGCCCCGCAGGCCATGAATCACGAATCACAAGCCGGTATGCTTGGCGATGAATGCCTTCATCTTTTCCACATCCGGGCCCATTACTTCATAACGCTGCGGCAGCGCCTCGATGTTCTCGAAACCAGCCGGACGCTCGGCGTCGCGCCCCAGCGCCTCGCGGATTGTCTCATTGAACTTGGCCGGCAAGGCTGTCTCCAGCACGATCATCGGTATGCCCGGCTTCACATACTCGCGCGCCACCTTGATGCCATCGGCGGTATGGGTGTCGACGGTCACGCCGTATTTCTGCTGCACGTCGCGGATGGTCGCCACGCGGTCGGCATGCACCGACTTGCCGGAAACGAAGCCGTAAGCGCCGACCTTGGCGAATTCGTCGCCGTCGCTGCCCGGCTTGCCCGACAGGTCGAAGCCGCCGTGGGAATCGACCCGCTTGAACAATGCCCTTACCCGCTCCGCATCGCGGCCCAGCAGGTCGTAAATGAAGCGCTCGAAATTGGACGCCTTGCTGATGTCCATGCTCGGGCTGGTGGTGTGGTAGGTTTCGGACGACTTGCGCACCCGGTAGACGCCGGTGCGGAAGAATTCGTCGAGCACGTCGTTTTCATTCGTGGCCGCAACCAGGGTGTCGATCGGCACGCCCATCATGCGCGCGATATGGCCGGCGCAGATATTGCCGAAGTTGCCGGACGGGACGGTGAACGAGACTTTCTGGTCGTTGCTGGTGGTCGCGCTCAGGTAGCCGCGCACGTAATACACCACCTGCGCCACCACGCGCGCCCAGTTGATGGAATTGACAGTGCCGATCTTCTGGCGGGTCTTGAATTCGAGGTCGTTGGAGACGGCCTTGACCATGTCCTGGCAATCGTCGAACACGCCTTCGACGGCGATGTTGAAGATGTTCGGATCCTGCAGGCTGAACATCTGCGCCGTCTGGAAGGCGCTCATCTTCTTGTGCGGCGACAGCATGAAGACGCGGATGCCCTTCTTGCCGCGCATCGCGTATTCGGCCGCGCTGCCGGTGTCGCCCGATGTCGCGCCGAAAATATTGAGTTCGGCGTTCTGCTTGGCCAGCGCATATTCGAACAGGTTGCCCAGCAACTGCATCGCCATGTCCTTGAAGGCCAGCGTCGGGCCGTTGGACAGCGCCTGCAGGACGAGCTTCCTGCCGTCCTTGTCTTCCAGCGTGCGCAGCGGCGTGATCTGCGAGGCCTCCTCGCCCTGGCGGACGTTGCGGTAGACGTCGGCGGTATAGGTCTTGTGGGCCAGCGCCTTGAGATCGGCTTCCGGAATGTCGGTGGCAAACTTCTTCAGCACCTCGAATGCCAGGTCGGCATAGGACAGCTTGCGCCAGGCGTCGAGTTCGGCGCCGCTGATCCGCGGATATTCGACCGGCAGGTAGAGGCCGCCGTCAGGGGCGAGGCCGCCGAGGAGGATCTGGGAAAAGGACTGGGCCGGCGATTGGCCGCGGGTGGAGACGTATTGCATAAGCTATTGAAAGATTGGTAATCGGGTGGCTTGCTGCGCTGCATTGCCGTTCGCCCGCCATTATAACTGCCGTCCCCTCCGCAGTCGCCCCGGCTTTCACAGCGTGGCGATTTACGCAGCGTGATGCAGCGCCCGCGCCGGCACATGCTGCAGCATGTCAGCCACGAGTTGCTGCAAGCCAATGCGGGCCTTCCATCCCCAGTCGGCCCGCGCATAGGTATCGTCGAGGCTGTGCGGCCAGGTATCGGCGATGGCTTGCCGGTGGTCGGGCTGATAACGGATCTCGAATCCGGGCAGCTGGCGGCGGATTTCCTCGGCCAGTTCGCGCGGCGAAAAGCTCAGTCCGGCCACGTTGTAGGCGGAGCGCACGCGAATCTGTTCCGCCGGGGCATCCATGAGTTCGATGGTGGCGCGGATGGCGTCCGGCATGTAGATCATCGGCAGCGTGGTTTCCGGGCCGAGATAGCAGGAATAGCATTCGCCTCGCTTGGCGGCATGAAAGATGGCGATTGCATAATCGGTGGTACCGCCGCCGGGAGGCGACTTGTGGCTGATGATGCCCGGATAGCGGATGCTGCGCACGTCGACGCCGAATTTGCTGAAGTAGTATTCGCACAGGCGCTCGCCGGCCTGCTTGCTGATGCCATAGATCGTGGTCGGGTCCATGACCGCGAGCTGCGGCGTGTCGACCGCCGGCGTGTGCGGGCCGAAGGCGGCGATCGACGACGGCCAGAACACTTTCAGCGGCTTGCCGGCGGCGGTCCGCTCGCGCGCCAGTTCAAGAATGTTCAGCAGGCCGTTCATGTTGAGCGTCCAGGCCTTGAGCGGCGCCTGCTCGCCGGTCACCGACAACAGCGCGGCCAGCTGGTACACCTGGGTAATCCGGCCGGCTTCGATGACTTGCGCAAGGCGCGCCGCGTCGAGCACGTCCAGCGTCTCGTAGCGCGCCGCGCCGAACAGGCTGCGCGGTGCGATGTCCGCCGCGATCACGTTGTCGGCGCCATGCTGCAGTACCAGCGCCTCCACCAGTTCGCTGCCGATCTGTCCGTTGGCGCCGATGACCAGAATTCTTTCCATAGCCCTGCTCCTCGATTCTCAGTTCTTCAAGAGTCCAAGTTCCTGCCCGGCCTGGCGGAAGGCGGCCAAGGCCTTGTCGAGCTGTTCGCGGGTATGCGCCGCCGACAGTTGCACGCGCACCCTGGCCTGCCCCATCGGCACGACCGGGTAGAAGAAGCCGGTCACCAGCACACCCAGCTCATACAGCCGCTGCGCGAATTTCTGTGCCAGCGGCGCATCGAACAGCATCACCGGCACCACCGGATGCGTGCCCGGCTTGATGGTGAAGCCGATTTCGCTGATGGCGGCGCGGAAATAGGCGGTATTGGCATGCAGCCGGTCGCGCAGTTCGGTCGACGAGGACAGGCGCCGCAGCACGTCGAGCGATGCCCCGGCAATGGCGGGCGCCAGCGAATTGGAAAACAGGTAGGGCCGCGACTTCTGGCGCAGGGTCTGGATCACCGCCTTGCGGCCGGAAGTGAAGCCGCCCATGGCGCCGCCGAGCGCCTTGCCCAGCGTGCCGGTGATGATGTCGATGCGCCCCATCACGCCGTGATGTTCATGCGTGCCGCGTCCGGTCTTGCCCATGAAGCCGGACGCATGGCATTCGTCGATCATGACCAGGGCGCCGTAGCGGTCGGCGAGGTCGCAGATCTTGTCGAGCTGGGCAATGGTGCCGTCCATGGAGAAGACGCCGTCGGTGACGATGATCTTGTGGCGCTTGTCGGCCGCCGCCTGCAATTGCGCCTCGAGGTCGGCCATGTCATTGTGCTGGTAACGGTAGCGGGCCGCCTTGCACAGGCGTATGCCGTCGATGATGGACGCATGGTTGAGCGCATCGGAAATGATCGCATCCTGCTCGTCGAACAGCGGTTCGAACACGCCGCCGTTGGCATCGAAGGCCGCCGCGTACAGGATGGTGTCTTCCGTGCCGAGAAAGTCGGACAAGGCGCGTTCCAGTTCCTTGTGCACCGTCTGCGTGCCGCAGATGAAGCGAACCGAGGACAGTCCGTAGCCGTATTTTTCGGTGGCATCGACGGCGGCGCTCACCATGGCCTCGTCGCCCGACAGGCCGAGATAGTTGTTGGCGCACAGATTGATCAGCGTGCGGCAGTCGTCGCAGACCACTTCGGCGCCCTGCCGTGAAGCAATGACGCGCTCCGGCTTGAACAGCCCCTGCTCTCGCAAGCCGTCCAATCCCTGGGCAAGCTGCTCGTAGAATGTTTCCCGTCGCGTATCCAAAGCCATCATTCCTCCTGCCGCTGTCGATTTGGCATGCCGGTTTGGCTATCCAAGCCGGCGGCCATCTGCTACGATCGTGTTCAATAAATCGAAAATAATTCGATATACAGAACTCTTGTTTAATATATTGAATATTAACGAGCCCTCTTGAACATTGCAAGACGCCTAATGAAAAATATCGCTGCACCTGGTTCGCCACCTGAAGTCGGTGCGATGCTGCAAAAACTGCGGCTGAAAAAAGGTTTGACACTGGACGACTTGTCGCGTGCCGCCGGCGTTTCGAAATCGATGCTGTCGCAGATCGAGCGCGAGAAAGCCAATCCGACCATCGCGGTCGCATGGCGTCTGGCCAATGCCTTGGGAATCGGCATCGGCGAATTGCTGTCAGCCAATTCGGAAACACCGGAGGCTGTGCATGTGCTGGAGCCGCATGAAACGCCGACGTTACCCGGCCACCATTCGGGTTATGTGTTGCGCATCCTCGGGCCGATGGACTTGGCGGGGAAGTTCGAATGGTATGAACTGACACTGGCGCCGAACGGCATGCTCAAGTCGAATCCGCACGACCCCGGCACCATGGAGCACCTGACGCTGATCAGCGGCAGCCTGGAAGTCGAGGTGGACGACACCGCCAGAATGCTGAAGACAGGAGGCACGGCACGCTATGCGGCAGACCGGCCGCATGTCATCCGCAACTGCGGGGAAAATGAAGCGAGGGCGATGCTCGTGGTGATACACCGCTGAACATCGCAAGTTTCCGTATTTCCCAAAGAAAAAGCGCCCGGCAAGCGGGCGCTTTTTTCATCCTAGCAGGTAAAAAGAAATCAGCTCAGCTGTTCGAGGCGGATCTTCGTGACCTGGCCGACGACCGTAGACAAGGCTTCGATCTTGGCAATCGCCGCTTCCACATTCTTTTCCTGTGTCTGGTGGGTCAGGATGATGATGTCGGCGCGGGTATCGCCCTCCTCGGGCTCCTTCTGCAGCATCGCATCGATGGAAATGGTCGAGTCGGCAAGAATGCGCGTGATGTCGGCCAGCACGCCCGTCTGGTCATCGACCTGCATGCGCAGGTAGTAGCTGGTGGTGACTTCCGACATCGGCAGGATGGGCGTGTCGTTCATCGAATCCGGCTGGAACGCGAGGTGAGGCACGCGGTGTTCCGGATCGGCGGTTGCCAGGCGGGTGATGTCGACCAGATCGGCGATCACCGCCGATGCCGTCGGCTCCGAGCCCGCGCCCTTGCCGTAATACAGCGTTGCGCCGACCGCATCGCCGTGCACCAGCACCGCGTTCATTGCGCCTTCGACGTTGGCGATCAGGCGCTTGGCGGGGATCAGCGTCGGATGGACGCGCAATTCGATGCCCTTCGGCGTACGCTTTGCAATGCCGAGCAGCTTGATGCGGTAGCCGAGCTGTTCGGCGTAGCGAATATCGGTCGCCTGCAGCTTGGTGATGCCTTCCACGTGCGCCTTGTCGAACTGCACCGGAATGCCGAACGCGATCGCGGACATGATCGTCGCCTTGTGGGCGGCATCCACGCCTTCGATATCGAAAGTCGGGTCGGCCTCGGCGTAACCGAGACGCTGCGCTTCCTTGAGCACGATGTCGAAGTCCAGGCCCTTGTCGCGCATTTCGGACAGGATGAAATTGGTGGTGCCGTTGATGATGCCGGCGAGCCACTGGATGCGATTGGCGGTCAGGCCTTCGCGCAGCGCCTTGATGATGGGAATGCCGCCGGCAACCGCCGCTTCGAACGCGACCATCACGCCCTTCTCCTGCGCGGCTCGGAAGATTTCGGTGCCGTGCGTGGCCAGCAGCGCCTTGTTGGCCGTGACCACATGCTTGCCGTTGGCAATGGCCTTCATGACCAGGTCGCGGGCGATGCCGTAGCCACCGATCAGTTCGATCACGATATCGATGTCGGGATGATTGACCACCAGGTTGGCGTCATTGACGACTTCGCATTCGCCGTTGGTCAGTTCCTTCGCACGCTCGGTGTTGAGGTCCGCCACCATCGTAATCTGAATGCTGCGGCCGGCGCGGCGCGTAATTTCTTCCTGATTGCGCTTCAGGACATTGAATGTGCCGGAACCTACGGTACCGATGCCTAACAGACCAACTTTGATGGGTTTCATAGCGTTTGATATTGGATGAATTGCGGGACAGAGCGCCGGCTTGCGACAGCTCCCTGGATACTACGCGGTTGGCGGCATGACGGTGCATGCCGCCCCGTTCGACGCCGGCCGTGGCGCTGGGTATCGGCCGGCGAACAGAATACTCAAGCCGTTCCGTGGCGGCGGCGATAGCCTTCGAGGAAGCGGGAGATGCGGCCGACAGCTTCCGTCAGATCATCGGAATTCGGCAGGAACACGACGCGGAAGTGATCGGGACTGATCCAGTTGAAGCCGGTCCCCTGCACGATCAGCACCTTTTCTTCCGCCAGCAGCTCGTAGGCGAACTTCTGGTCGTCGTCGATCGGATAAATTTTCGGATCGAGCTTGGGAAACATGTAGAGCGCCGACTTGGGCTTGACGCAGGTGACGCCCGGAATCTCGGTCAGCAGCTTGTGGGCGAGGTCGCGCTGCTTCAGCAGGCGCCCGCCGGGGCCGACGAGGTCATTGATGCTCTGGTAGCCGCCGAGCGCCGTCTGGATCGCATACTGCCCCGGCGCATTGGCGCACAGGCGCATCGACGCCAGCATGTTCAGGCCTTCGATATAGTCCTTGGCCGGTTTCTTGTCGCCGGAGACCACCATCCAGCCGGCGCGGTAGCCGCAGGAGCGATAATTCTTCGACAGGCCGTTCAGGGTAAGGAAGAGCACATCGTCGGCAAGAGACGCGATCGAGGTATGGGTCTCGCCGTCGTACAGGGTCTTGTCGTAGATTTCGTCGGCGAAGACGATCAGATGATGCTGGCGGGCGACATCGACGATCTGCTGCAGCACCTCCACCGGATACAGCGCGCCGGTCGGGTTGTTGGGGTTGATGACGACGATCGCCTTGGTATTCGGCGTGATTTTCTTCTTGATGTCCTCGATGTCGGGCAGCCAGCCGGACTGTTCGTCGCAGACGTAATGCACGGGCTTGCCGCCCGACAGGCTGACCGCCGCCGTCCACAGCGGGTAATCGGGGGCCGGCACCAGCACTTCGTCACCGCTGTTGAGCAGCGCGTTCATGCCCATGACGATCAGCTCCGAGGCGCCGTTGCCGATATAGATATCCTCGATCGTCACGCCGGAAATCTTCTTTTCCTGCGTGTAGTGCATGATGGCCTTGCGCGGCGCGAACATGCCTTTGGAATCGGTATAGCCGGCGGCGTTGCCCATGTTGATGATCATGTCATGCACGATTTCATCGGGCGCATCGAAGCCGAAGACGGCCAGGTTGCCGATGTTGAGCTTGATGATCTTGTGGCCTTCTTCTTCCATCTGCTTGGCTTTTTCCAAGACAGGACCACGGATGTCGTAACAGACGTCTGCCAGCTTTCTGGATTTTTGAATCGGTCGCACTCGAGCAATCCCTTGTAGTTAATGCAAGACTTGGGATGCAATGGTGCACCGCCAAAAACGTCCATTTTGCCCAAAGCAACCCGTTTTATCAATGTGTTCCCGGCTCCGCAAACCGCGAAAGGCTACAATGCCCGAAGTTTTTTCCATTCGTTGCCGGAAATTCAAGCCGATTCGCTTGTCTATTGCACCATGAAACTTCACACTACGCCGACCCAGCATTATCAAACCGTCACACGCTACGAAGACAACGCCGTGGAGATCAATGCGGTCAGTTTCAATTACAGCCTGATCGTTCTACCCGAAGTGCCACCCGTGCAATGGCCGGTGACTTCCTTCGACGCCTTGACGCAGGACAATTTCGCCCAGATCGAAGCTATCCATCCCGACGTGGTCATCCTCGGCACAGGGAAGCGCCAGCGCTTCATCCACCCGCGCCTCGTGGCTTCCCTGACAGGCAAGCGGATCGGCGTCGAGTGCATGGACAACGCGGCCGCCTGCCGCACCTACAACATCCTGATGGGTGAAGGCCGCAAGGTCGCACTGGCGCTCATTTTCGAGTAGACGCTTGCACCTGCCCTCCCCGCTGACCGTTCCGGCATCGCAAGTGCAACGGGACGCCGTTTCTGCGTCTCTTGCATGACAGCTTGAAATATTGCAATCCACCCCCATGTCGCTTGAACATTCCCAGGCAAGCGAATCAGGAAAACGAGGCGGAACAGTTGGCCTGCGCAAAAGACAAAGGAATTCGACTGCATATCAAGAGCGTCCCGGCAGCACTGCAAACCTTTTCAAAGCGAATGAAAGTTCGCTAACATCCGGGGTTGCGCTGCTGCTACCGGCGGCAACGCCGACGCTCAACCGTCGCCACCAGCGACCACATACCGGATCAGGAGACCAACGTGGCCGAAAGCCCATCTGCATTGAATTTGACCGTACCCGATTTTTCAGCCCCGATGACAAGCAACAAGACCTTCAGCTTGTCCGATTACAAGGGCAAGACCGTCGTGCTTTACTTCTATCCCAAGGACAATACGCCGGGCTGCACGACGGAAGGCCTGCAGTTCCGCGATCTCTACCCGCAGTTCCAGGCTGCCAATGCCGAGATCTTCGGCATCAGCAGGGACAGCATCCGTTCGCACGAAGGCTTCAAGGCCAAGCTCGACCTGCCCTTCGAACTCATCTCCGACCCGGACGAAAAGGTCTGCAATTTGTTCGATGTCATGAAGATGAAAAACATGTACGGTAAACAGGTACGCGGGGTTGAACGTACGACATTTATCATTGACGGCAGCGGGAAGTTGGTGAAAGAATGGCGTGGAGTAAAAGTGCCCGGGCACGTGGACGAAGTCCTCGAGTTTGTGAAGGCGCTTGCGTAGAGAACATATACAGAACACATTGAATCTAAAAGCTTTTTCTCTCAGAAGGCCGTTTGTGGAAGAGGCATCGAGCCTCCCCCTCAAACGGCCTTTTTGCTTTGCGGTTTCCGTCTTCTTCCCTTCTCAACCTCAACCCGCAGTAGAAGCCTGCAGCAGTTGTTTAACCTCCGACAACCCGTCAATTCAACATTTTCTAGACTGAGGTCCTGATGCCACTGCCCAAATTACCGACCAAACCAGGAACATTACTCTCTCCGCAAGACTATCCGAAGGCAGAGAAAGGCAAATCGGTAAAACCTGTGATGACGCTGGTTGAATCCCTTCCCCAAGCTACCGAAGAAATACCACCTCAGGCACGTGCCCGCACTACCGAGAAGGCACCGGCAGCCAAGACCCGTACCACCAAGCCCAAGGCAGTCGAAACGCTGATCAAGTCAGGCACCGGCCGCACGGCCGACAAGCAGAGCCTGACCAAGCTGTTCGTGCTGGATACCAACGTGCTGATGCACGATCCGACTTCGCTGTTCCGCTTCGAGGAGCACGATGTCTACCTGCCCATGATGACGCTGGAGGAACTCGACAACCACAAGAAGGGGATGTCCGAGGTCGCGCGCAATGCGCGCCAGGTATCGCGTTCATTGGATGCGCTGGTGGCCGGAGTGGCGGAACATGAAATAGAAACAGGCATCCCGCTCTCCAAGCTCGGCAACAAGGATGCCAAGGGCCGCCTGTTCTTCCAGACGACCTTGCAGAACATCGAGCTGCCCGAGGGTCTGCCGCAGGGCAAGGCGGACAACCAGATCCTGGGCGTGGTGCGCGCGCTCGAAGCGCAGTATCCCGGCCGCTCCGTCGTACTGGTGTCGAAGGACATCAACATGCGCATCAAGGCGCGTGCGATGGGCTTGCCGGCGGAAGAATACCTGAACGATCACGTTCTCGAGGATACCGACCTGCTCTATTCCGGCATCGTGCAGCTGCCGGACGATTTCTGGAACAAGCATGCCAAGGGCATGGAATCCTGGCAGGAAAACAAGCACGGCACCGGCTACACCTTCTATCGGGTCACCGGTCCGGTCGTGCCCTCGCTGCTGGTCAACCAGTTCGTCTTCCTGGAGCCGAACAACGGCGAAGCCTCCTTCTACGGGCAGGTCAGGCAGATCAACGGCAAGACCGCCGTCCTGCAGACGCTGCGCGATTACACCCACGGCAAGAACGGCGTCTGGGGCGTCACCGCACGCAACCGCGAGCAGAATTTCGCGCTGAACCTGCTGATGAATCCGGAGTGCGATTTCGTCACCCTGCTCGGCCAGGCGGGCACCGGCAAGACACTGCTCGCCCTGGCAGCGGGCCTGGCTCAGGTCCTGGAAACCAAGCTCTACAACGAGATCATCGTCACCCGCGTCACCGTGCCGGTCGGCGAGGATATCGGCTTCCTGCCGGGTACCGAAGAAGAGAAGATGTCGCCGTGGATGGGCGCCTTCGACGACAACCTGGAAGTGCTGAACAAGTCCGACAACGATGCCGGCGAATGGGGACGTGCCGCGACGCAGGACCTGATTCGCTCGCGCATCAAGATCAAGTCGCTCAATTTCATGCGCGGCCGGACCTTCGTCAACAAGTTCCTGATCATCGACGAAGCGCAGAACCTGACGCCCAAACAGATGAAGACGCTCGTCACGCGCGCCGGCCCAGGGACCAAGATCATCTGCCTCGGCAACATCGCGCAGATCGACACGCCCTATCTCACCGAGGGATCGAGCGGCCTGACCTACGTGGTGGACCGCTTCAAGGGATGGTCGCACAGCGGACATGTCACTCTGGCGCGCGGCGAACGCTCCCGCCTTGCCGATCATGCGAGCGACGTGCTGTAAGGCCGGATACGCCGGTTAGTTTTCGTCCAATAAAAAAGCCTGCATATCAATGCAGGCTTTTTTGTTTGCTTGACGGGTGCGTTACAGGATCTTGGTACCGATCCACCAAGCGATCGCAGCGACGAAGGCCGATGCGGGAATCGTGAAGATCCAGGCCCAGACGATATTGCCGGCGACGCCCCAGCGCACTGCGGACATCTTGCGCGACGAACCCACGCCGACGATGGCGCCGGTGATGGTATGGGTTGTCGACACCGGTACGCCGAGCGCGGTGGCGAGGAAGAGCGTAATGGCGCCGCCGGTCTCGGCGCAGAAACCGCCGACCGGCTTGAGCTTGGTGATCTTCTGGCCCATGGTCTTCACGATGCGCCATCCGCCGAACAGCGTACCCAAACCGATCGCGCCGTAGCAGCTGAGGACGACCCACATCGGCAATGTGTCATGCGTCGTCGAGTAGCCGGCGGCGATGAGCAGCATCCAGATGATGCCCATGGTTTTCTGCGCGTCATTGCCGCCGTGGCCGAGGCTGTACATCGAGGCCGAGATCAGCTGCATGCGGCGGAACCATTTGTCCACGCGCTGCGGGGTCGACCGCACGAAGAGCCAGGACACCAGCACCATCATGATGGAGCCGAAAACAAAACCAAGCAGCGGCGACAGCACGATGAAGGCAATGGTCTTGATAAGGCCCGACGAAATGAGGGAACCGGTGCCCGCCTTGGCCACTGCCGCTCCGACCAGACCGCCGATCAGCGCATGGGACGACGACGACGGGATACCGTAGTACCAGGTCAGCACATTCCAGAAAATGGCACCGACCAGCGCGCCGAAGACCACATAGTGATCAACCACCGACGGCTCGATCGTGCCCTTCCCGACTGTAGTGGCCACCTTGAGCTGAAAGAAAAAGATGGCGACCACATTGAAAAGGGCGGCCATTGCAACCGCATGCTGGGGTTTCAGCACGCCGGTCGACACCACGGTCGCAATCGCATTGGCGGCGTCATGGAAGCCGTTCATGAAATCGAACAGCAATGCCAGCGCAATCAGGAACGCAAGTGTGTAGATACTGATTTGAAGGGTATTCATGGAGTTCTTTTATTATTCGGTAACAGACGCTGCGCATCCCTTACGGGTGCACAGCGACGATGCCTTTCCTTGCATGTTCGCTGCACTTGCGCGGCGTCGCAGGCGCCGTCGCACGCGGCGGCACGCCGCTCAGGCGTTCTCGACGATGATGCCTTCGATAATGTTGGCCACGTCTTCGCAGCGGTCGGTCACCGTTTCCAGAATCTCGTAGATCGCCTTGAGCTTGATGAGATTGCGCACGTCGGGTTCGTCGCGGAACAGCTTGGACATGGCCGCGCGCATTACGTGATCGGCATCGGATTCGAGACGGTCGATCTCTTCGCAGATACCGAGAATCTGCGTGGAATTGTCCATGTTGTGCAGCAGGCCGACGGCAGCCTTGACCTTTTCCGTACAGGCCAGGCAGAGCTCGGCGAGCCGCTTGGCTTCCGGCGTGATTGCCTTGATGTCGTACAGCGAAATGGTCTGGCCCGCATCCTCGAGCAGGTCGAGAATATCGTCCATGCGGGTAATCAGCTTGTGGATGTCGTCGCGGTCGAGCGGCGTGATGAAGGTCTTGTGCAGCAGATCCAATGTCTGGTGAGTCACCTTATCGGCCTGTTTTTCAACGCTCTCGATGGCGTGCACGCGGTTTTCCAGGTCATCGAAGTTGGTCATCAGCGCAACCATTTCCTTCGCGCCCTTGACGCACAGTTCGCCGTGCTGGATGAAGAGATCAAAAAATTTGCCCTCATTGGGCATCAGTCGTCCAAACATGTTTGCACTCTCAAAAATCGTTCGTTGAATTGGTGTTGACGGTCCTCCTGCGAGGCCCGCCGCGAATCGTTAATAGCTTATTCGTTGTCGAACACCGCGTTGCCGCCGGTGTAATTGTCGAACTTGGTGTACTCCCCGAGGAATGTCAGGCGCACGGTGCCGATGGGACCGTTACGCTGCTTGCCAACGATAATTTCCGCAGTACCCTTGTCCGGCGAGTCAGGGTTGTAGACCTGGTCACGGTAGATAAACAGAATGACGTCGGCATCCTGTTCGATGGCGCCGGATTCCCGCAGGTCGGACATCACGGGGCGCTTGTTCGGACGCTGCTCGAGCGAGCGGTTCAGCTGGGACAGCGCGATGACCGGACAGTTGAGTTCCTTGGCCAATCCCTTTAGGTTTCGGGAAATCTCGGAAATCTCGGTGGCGCGGTTTTCTCCCGGCGAACTGGCCGACATGAGCTGAATATAGTCGATGATGATCAGTCCGAGCCTGCCGCACTGGCGGGCCAGCCGGCGCGAGCGGGCGCGCAATTCGATGGAGCTCAGCGCAGGCGTTTCGTCGATGTAGATCTGCACCTCGTTCATTTTCTGGATCGCATGCGTCAGGCGCGGCCAGTCTTCGTCGTTCAGGCGGCCGGTGCGCAGGCGATGCTGATCGAGGCGCCCCACCGAGCCGAGCATACGCATCGCCAGCTGGGCGCCGCCCATTTCCATGGAAAACACGGCCACCGGCAAACCGCTGTCGATGGCGACGTTCTCGCCGATGTTGATGGAAAACGCGGTCTTACCCATGGACGGACGACCGGCGACGATGATCAGGTCGCCCGGCTGCAGGCCGGAGGTCATGCGGTCGAGATCGACGAATCCGGTGGGCACGCCGGTGATGTCGTTCTGGTTGTCGCGGTTATACAGCTCATCGATACGCTCGACGACCTGGGTAAGCAGGGGCTGGATTTCCAGGAAGCCCTGGGCGCCTCGCGCGCCCTCTTCGGCGATGGCGAAGATCTTGGATTCGGCTTCGTCGAGCAGCTGCTTGACTTCCTTGCCCTGCGGATTGAAGGCCTGGCCGGAGATTTCGTCCGATACCGTGATCAGCTTGCGCAGCACGCCGCGGTCGCGAACGATTTCGGCATAGCGGCGGATATTGGCCGCCGACGGCGTGTTCTGCGCCAGCGCATTCAGATAGGTCAGGCCGCCGACTTCCTCGGCCTTGCCGCTGTTGCTCAGCGCTTCATAGACGGTGATGACGTCCGCCGGCCGGGTCGCATTGATCAGCTTGACGATGTGCTGAAAGATGACGCGATGGTCATAGCGATAGAAATCGTCTTCGCTGACAAAGTCCGCAATACGGTCCCAGGCAGCATTGTCGAGCAATAAACCGCCCAGGACGGACTGTTCTGCTTCGATGGAATGAGGAGGAATGCGGAGTGCATCCAGCTGGGGGTCAGTGCGGGTATTCATGGCGCGCATTATACCTTCTCGTCCATTGGGGCAATGTCGATGCCTCGGGAATTTCGACGTGTCGACGCGCATTCTGTTGCAAAACGACAATCCTCTGCTCAAACAAATTCTGCCTTGACAATCACTGCCTAGGCAACTATATTCAAATCGATCTCAGCGAAGGCAAACTACCGTGACCATTTACACCTTAGACAATTACTCTCCCCAGGAAAGCATCGGCTACCTGCTCAAGCGGGCGGGTGGTCAACTGACCCTGACGCTGGACCGTGAACTGGCCAAGTTCGACATGACGCATGCCCAACTGGCAATCTTTCTGAAACTGCATCACGGCCAGGCCAATACCGCCGCCGACCTCGCGCGCGAACTGATGACCGATGCCGGCGCAATGACCCGCATGCTCGACCGCCTCGAGGAAAAGGAATTCATCCGGCGCACGCGCAGCAATACCGACCGCCGCATCGTCGAAGTGGCCCTCAGCGACAAGGGGAAGCAGATCGCCGACCAGATGATCCAGGTCGTAGTGGACGCGCTCAATCACCACCTGCGCGGCTTCACCCCGTCCGAAGTCGACCAGTTCAAGGATTTCCTGCGACGCATGATTTCGAACACCTGATCGGCGCGCATCTCTCTCCTCCATAAAAATCTCCATAACGACTTTATGAACGCTTCGAAACCCGCCCTTCCATTCAGGCGGCTCTTCCAGATTCCGGCGGCCAGCCTGCTGCTGCTCTTCCTTGCCGGCTGCGTCGGCTTCCAGCCGATCGCTCCCGCCCATGAACCTTCAGCGCGGGTTTCCCTGGCGGTGCCAGCCGAGCTGCAGCAAAAGGAAGGCGCATGGCCGCTGGAGCGCTGGTGGACCGTTTATCACGATGCCCAGCTTGACGCAATGATGGAAAGAGCACTGTCGGCCAATCCCAACATGGCCGCCGCCGAGGCAAGAATCGCGCGTGCGCGCGCCGCTTCCGACCTGAGCAATGCAGGCACCGGGCCGCAGGTCAGTGCCGGCACCGACCTCAGCTATGGCCGCCAGTCCGAGAATTACCTCGTGCCCCGTCCTCCGCTCGGCAAGGGCGGAGAGTACGTGAGCCAGGGGCAGGCCAGCCTCAACTTCAGTCTCGACCTGGATCTGTGGGGACGCAATGCGGCGCTGATCCGCGCCGCCGATGCTCAGCTCAAGAGCGCTGTCTTCGAGCGCGACGCGGCGCGGCTGACGCTGGCCTCCTCGCTGGTGCGCACCTATGCCCAATTGTCGGCCCAGTACGACATGCAGGACATCCTGCAAGCTACATTGCAGCAGCGCCGCACGATCCGGACGCTGATCGACCAGCGGGTAGCCAGCGGTCTAGACACGCGGGTGGAAGTCCAGCAGGCGCAGACCAATGAAGCCTCATTGCGGGTCGAGCTGGAGCAGACCGCCACCGCCATCAAGGTTTTGAAGCTGCAGTTGGCGGCGCTTGCGGGCGACATGCCGACCGCAGCTCAGTCCATCGCCCGGCCGGCGATGTCTCCCGGCGAATTTGCCGTTCCCGGCACCCTGCCCCTCGATCTGCTCGGCCGCCGCCCCGAACTTGCTGCCCAGCGCGCCCGCATTGCGTCCGCCTACGCGGAGGCCGATGCGGCCAAGGCGCAGTTTTATCCGAACGTCAATCTGAATGCCTTGGTCGGCTTACAGGCGATCGGCATAGGCAATCTTCTGAACGCCGGGAGCTTTACCAACAGCGTCGGTCCGGCGATCCGCCTGCCCATCTTCGATGCCGGCCGCCTGCGGGCGAACTACGCCGGCAAGGCCAGCGACATCGATGCCGCGATCGCACAGTACAACCAGTCGGTGCTGAGCGCCGCGCAGGATGTCGCCGAACAGCTGGTCCGCATCAGCGACCTGGGCCGCGAAGAGGCGGCTGCCCGCGAAGCGCTCAACGCCGCCGAGGAGGCGCACCGGCTCGCCACGCTTCGCTATCGCGGCGGGTTGGCTCCCTACCTGACGGTTCTTACCGTGGAAAACCAGCTGCTTTCCCAGCGCCGCGTCATCGCGAGCCTGAACGCAAGGCGTGAAGACCTGCACGTTTCCCTTGCCCGCGCCCTCGGCGGCGGCTTTCAGGAAGACCGCGGCGTTCCGGCCACCGCGTCGAATGCACGGCACTGAACATTCCGATATCGAATCATGACGACACAGACAAACAACACTGCAGGACCAGCGATGAGCACCTCTACTCAAACAAGCAATGCTTCGCAGATTCAGCCGAATCCCCAAGCCGCAGGCAGCGGCTCGCCCAAGCGCAAGAAGATTCTCATGTCCATCGGCGCCGTGTTTTCCGTCGCCGCCATCGGCTGGGGCGCGTACTGGGCAGTGTTCTCCCGCTTCAGCGAAGAAACGGACAATGCCTATGTCCAGGGCAATGTGGTGCAGGTCACCCCTCAGCTCGCCGGCACGGTGACCAAGATATTTGCCGACGACACCAACCTTGTAAAGGCGGGACAGCCGCTGGTCGCCCTCGATACCGCCGATGCCGACGTCGCAGTGGCGCAAGCCGAAGCCCAGCTAGCGCAGACGGTGCGCGAAGTGCGTACGCTGTATGCCTCCCAGGCGCAATCCGGCGCGAACGTCTCGGTGCGGCAGGCGGAACTTGCGCGCGCCAGGGATGACCTCGCACGGCGCAAGGCACTTGCCGGTACCGGCGCAATTTCGGGCGAAGAAATCCGCCATGCCGAAAGCGCCGTGACCGCAGCCCAAGCGGCCCTTGAGGCAGCCAGGGAACAGCTGGCTTCCGGCAAGGCGCTTACCGAAGGCACGAGCATCGAGAAGCATCCGAATGTCCAGCGCGCGGCGGCGCGTCTGCAGGAGGTCCTGCTGGCGCAATCCCGCTCCACGCTGTATGCCCCGGTATCGGGCGAAGTTGCGAAGCGTAACGTGCAGGTCGGCCAGCGCATCGATCCGGGTGCTCCGCTGATGGCGATCGTCCCGCTCGACCAGCTGTGGGTGGATGCCAACTTCAAGGAGTCGCAGCTGCGCGAAATGCGGATCGGGCAGCCGGTCACGCTGACCTCGGACGTCTACGGCAGCAACGTGAAATATGAAGGCAAGATCGTGGGGCTGGCTGCAGGCACCGGATCGGCATTTGCATTGCTGCCGGCGCAGAATGCGACAGGCAACTGGATCAAGGTGGTGCAGCGCGTGCCGGTTCGCATCTCGCTCGATCCGAAGCAGCTGGCCGAACATCCGCTGCGCATCGGCCTGTCGATGCGCGCCGAGGTCGACCTCCACAATCAGGACGGCAAGCCGCTCGGAGAAGCGACCGCTCCCGCAGTCGCGCTGACAGCCTACGGCGCCGCCGATTTCGTCGATGCCAGGACCAGGCAGCGCATCGACACGATCGTTGCCGCCAACCTGAAGTAGGAAGATTCATGCAAGAGCAAAACACCGCAGCAGGGCCGGCCGCAGCCGCAGCGCCTCCGGCGCTGAAAGGTCCGGCCCTCGCCCTGCTGACGTTTGCCGCCGCGCTGTCGACTTTCATGGAGATCCTCGACATCACGATTGCAAACGTCTCGATTCCCACGATTGCCGGCGCCCTGGGCGTATCGACCAGCCAGGGTACCTGGATCATCAGCGCCTATTCGGTCGCGGCCGCAATCGCCGTCCCCCTGACAGGCTGGCTCGCCAAGCGGGTCGGCGAGATCAAGCTGTTCGTGATCTCGGTCCTTGCCTTTACCCTGATGTCGGCGATTGCCGCCTTCTCGGTCAACCTGCCGATGCTGGTGGTCTGCCGGCTGCTGCAGGGGCTGGTATCCGGTCCGATGGTGCCGCTGTCGCAAACGCTCCTGGTGCGCAATTTCCCGCCGGAGAAGCGCGGAGCGGCAATGGGTCTCTGGGCAATGACGGTCATTCTCGCGCCGATCGCAGGCCCCCTGCTCGGCGGCTACATCAGCGACAACTATCACTGGTCCTGGATTTTCCTGATCAACATTCCCATCGGCCTGTTCGGCGGCATCACCGTCTGGACCCTGATGCGCAACCGCGAGTCGGCCACCGTCAAGGCGCCGCTGGACATCACCGGACTGGCGCTGATGGTCGTCGGCATCGGCAGCCTGCAGCTGATGCTTGAGATCGGCAAGGATTACGACTGGTTTGCCTCTCCGTTCATCACGGCCCTTGGCGTGATCGCCGTCGTGGCACTGACCTTCTTCATCGCGTGGGTTCTGACCTCAAACCATCCGATTGTCGACCTGAGCCTGTTCCGGGACCGGAACTACCGCTTCGGCGTGGTCCTGCTGTCGGTCGGCTTCATGACTTACTTCGGTTCCGTGGTGGTATTCCCGCTGTGGCTGCAGATGGTCATGGGCTACACCGCCGCCCAGTCAGGCGCGGCGATGGCGCCGATCGGCATTTTCACGCTGATCCTGTCGCCGATCATCGGACGCAACATCACCAGGCTCAACCTGCGGGTGCTGGCGACCTTTGCCTTCATTGTCATGGGTGCCGTGTCTCTGTGGAATACGCACATGTCGCTCGATGTCGGTTTCTGGGACATCGTCAATCCAAGACTGGTGCAGGGCATCGGCATGGCATGCTTCTTCCTGCCGGTACAGTCCCTGATGCTGTCCAACATCACGCCGGATCTCATGGCGGCCGCATCCGGCCTGTCCAACTTCCTGCGTACGCTTGGTGCGGCAATGGGCACTGCGATCAGCGTCACCATGTGGGAGCATCTGTCAACCAATCACCATGCGCGCCTGACGGAGAACGTCTCCGCCTACTCGCCCTTGAGCAACGACTATCTGCGCAGCCTGCAGGCCGGCGGCATGTCGCTCGAACAGGCGTATGCGGTGGTCGAGCGCACGATCAACGCGCAAAGCTACATGCTCGCCACAAACGAGTTCTTCCTTTACTGCGCGGTTGCCTTCTTTGCGCTCACCGGCATCGTGTGGCTGACCAAGCCAAAGAAAATGGCTTCGGCGCCGATGGCCCATTGATGACGCATCGGCTCGGGCACGCTTTGCCGGGGCGTGTCCGAGCCGAATCATGGCTTGCTGTTCAGAGTGCTTTCGGATTGATTCGGCCAGGCGAGGTCGAGGCGATTTGTCTGCGGGCGAAGGCGTGGTGACGCGACACGGCGAGCTCGGCGCCCTCCACACAACGCAGTGCCGCTGGCAAAGCGCCCGGGATCGACAATACAGGCAACTTGAGAGCGCCCTGGTATTTCAGAGGTACCGATGCGAAGAGCATTCAACTCTTGATAATTTGGCCGCAACGCTGCCTGCGCGGTGTCTGCCGTGTCGGCTGATGTATATGAATCCCCGTCCACGCAAGGCAATGCGGGAACACAATATGACCGCAGGACGTCGAGGACGTCTAAAAATAAAGGGCAATAAAAAAGCCAGCTTGCGCTGGCTTTTTCGTTCATCAACAATTTGATGACAGCTTAGACTTGCTGCTCGCCGACCACTGCAACAGTGACTTCAACGACAACGTCCGTGTGCAGTGCGACCGAGATCGGGTGCTCGCCCACGACCTTCAGCGGGCCCTGCGGCATGCGGATCTGTGCCTTCTCGACCGGGAAGCCCTGCTTGGTGACAGCAGCTGCGATATCGGCGTTTGTCACGGAACCGAACAGACGGCCGTCAACGCCGGCTTTCTGGGAGATCTGAACGGTAGTGCCGTTCAGTTTTTCGCCTTGTGCCTGAGCAGCGGCCAGGCGCTCGGCGGCTGCTTTCTCGAGGTCTGCACGCTTTGTTTCGAACTCGGCGATTGCAGTCGATGTGGCACGGCGTGCCTTGCGCTGGGGGATCAGGAAGTTACGTGCGTAACCGTCCTTGACCTTTACCACTTCACCGAGGTCGCCAAGATTAACGACTTTTTCCAACAGAATAACTTGCATTTCTTTCTCCTATTCTCAGTCGTCAATTAAGCGTTGTGCAGGTCGGTGTACGGCAGCAGGGCCAGATAACGTGCGCGCTTGATTGCGGTGTCGACCTGGCGCTGGTAGTGCGCCTTTGTGCCGGTCAGACGTGCCGGCATGATCTTGCCGTTTTCCTGAACGAAGTCCTTCAGGGTGTCGATGTCCTTGTAGTCCACCTGTTCAACGCCGGCGGCGGTGAAGCGGCAGAATTTCTTGCGCTTGAACAGCGGATTCTGCTGCTGGCGCTTTTGCTTGAGTTTGCTCTTGTCGAATTTTTTACCGAATGCCATGGTTGGCTCCTGTACTGTATCTAGTGATCTGGTGAATAAGCCCCGAAATCCGTCACATGGAAAACAAGGCTCTTGCTGTTGCGGTTCTTGCGAGCGAGGAAACCGGTGAACGCGAACATGACGCCCAATTCAGCCTGATTGAACCGGCCGGAAATCTCTCCGGCCGCGACGGCGATCATCTCGAATTCAATCTGGCGCGGGATGCCGGCCTCAATCTGCTCCGAAACATGCCTCAGCGTGGCTGAGACGATCGGTATGCCTGCCGGGGTATAACGCATGACATCGCGTTCGGCAATCGAGGCAATCAGATGAAACTGGTTCACACTCCTCTGCTGATGCAATTACGCAGCAGATGCCTCGGAACGCTGGGTCTTGGCAGCATCTTCCTTCTGCACGGCCTTCATCATCGGCGACGGGGAAGTCTCGGCCTTCTTCATCTTGACGGTCAGATGACGCAGGACTGCATCATTGAACTTGAAGCCGGTTTCGATCTCGGCCAAAGTTTCGCCGTCGCACTCGATGTTCATGCAAACATAGTGCGCCTTGGCCAGCTTCTCGATCATGTAAGCCATCTGACGGCGGCCCCAGTCTTCAACGCGATGCACCTTGCCGTTGCGGGCAGTCACGATACCTTTGTAGCGCTCGATCATTGCGGGCACTTGCTCGCTCTGATCCGGATGGACGATAAAAACGATTTCATAATGACGCATGTAATCTCCTTTTGGACGGATTAAAACAATCGCCCACCCCGGCGTCAAGACGGGTGTGGGAAGAGGTAAAGTCCGCTATGATAACTCGACGCCTGCGAAAGCTCAATACTTTCAGACACTTATTCATGCCTATCTGATTTATCCGCGGTAATGCGCAAAAGCCGCTTGCAAACGGACAAAAGCTGTATAAAAATACAGCCTGTCTATATCAACAGCGCCCTTCTCTCGCGAGATGCGTCCATTCCCTGGACCATAACCATGCTTAAACTCACAGCACGTCAGGAGCAGATCCTGAACCTCATCAGGGAAGCAATCGAAAATACCGGCTTCCCTCCCACCCGCGCAGAAATCGCCAGCGAACTCGGCTTCAGGTCTGCCAATGCCGCGGAGGAACATCTGCAGGCACTAGCACGCAAAGGCGCCATCGAAATTTCGCCGGGCACGTCCCGCGGCATTCGCCTGCTAGACATGAGCGGCAATGGTAATAACGGCAGCGTCCGCTTCGGCGGGCATCAGATGTCCCTGCCCCACCCTTCCATCATGCAGCTGAGCCTGCCCCTCATCGGCCGGGTTGCAGCCGGTTCGCCGATTCTTGCGAACGAGCATGTGGAAGCGAACTATCGCGTCGATCCTTCGCTGTTCTCTGCAAAACCCGATTACCTGCTCAAGGTCAGGGGTCTGTCCATGCGTGACATCGGCATCCTCGACGGCGACTTGCTTGCAGTAAAGAAATCCGACACGGCGAAGAACGGACAGATCGTCGTTGCGCGCCTTGGCGACGAAGTGACGGTCAAGCGTTACAAGAAAACCGGTTCACTCATCGAATTGCTGCCGGAAAATCCGGATTTCGAACCGATACGCGTCGACTCGGGCGATGAAAGCTTTGCCCTTGAAGGCTTGGCCGTTGGTCTTCTGCGTTCCTGGCACTGATACGCCCGGCGTCAGTCAATGCCTAGCGCTGAACACGTTGCCAAACGCGACATGTTCAGCGCTTTGTCTTTCTCTGGGCCAGAATCTGACGGGCAATTCCCCGCAGGATATTGACCTCCTCGGTTTCCAGTTGGGTACGTGAAAACAGGCGGCGCAATCTCGGCATGAGTTTCTTCGGGTTATCGGGATCGAGAAAGTCGATTGCTACCAAGGCCTCTTCGAGATGGGTGTACATACCATCTATCTGGGCTACGCTCGCCGCTTCCCCTTGAAATCCGATCACGGAAGCACCAACTCCATCACCAGTCTGGGCCAGTCGAGCCTCATAGGCAAGGAGCTGGACCGCTTGTGCGAGATTCAACGAAGAATATTCCGGATTCGCCGGGATATTGATCAGCACATTGCATCGTTCGATGATTTCGTTAGGCAGGCCATAGCGCTCGCTGCCGAAAACCAGGGCAGCGTTGAGCTGCGGATCGGCGGCCAGGCTTGCAGCAAGCGACCTCGGCGTCGCTACCGGCGGAGAAAATTCCCGCAGGCGGGCGCTCAGCGCAGCCGCAAAGTTGCAGCCGGCGATGGCTTCCTCGAAGGTGCCGACGACTCGCGCCCGTTCCAGCACATCTTGCGCGCCACTGGCGAATGCCAATGCTTCTTCCTGAGTGGTGGCATCGGGAAATCGCGGATTCAGGAGCACCAACTCCGAAAAACCCATGGTTTTCATTGCACGTGCGACGGCGCCGATGTTGCCAGGGTGGCTGGTTTCGACAAGCACGAAGCGAAGCCGAGAGAAAACAGAGGTATTGGTTTGTGGCTGGTTCATTTAAAATAGCGGGATTGCGCGGCACAAAGCGATCTCTCAGATGCCGCATTGCTCATTAATCTATTTGAAGCGGTTCCCGACGCGGTTGCGAGGGAACCGCAATTTTAACGGAACCCCTATGCATCCCATGCTCAATACGGCGGTCAAGGCCGCCCGTCGTGCCGCCTCGATTATCAATCGCGCAACGTTCGATCTCGATCGCATTCAAGTCACTGAAAAAAGGCATAACGACTTTGTGACCGAAGTGGACCAGGCCGCCGAGCAGGCGATCATCGAGGTTCTGAAAACAGCCTATCCCGACCACGCCATTCTCGCCGAAGAATCCGGCGCATCCTCGAATCTGCATGACGAGAATGAAAACGTCTGGATCATCGACCCTCTCGACGGCACGACCAACTTCATTCACGGCTTCCCGCAGTACTGCGTCTCGATCGCCCTGCAGCAGCGCGGCCAGATCACTCAGGCCGTCATCTATGATCCGACGCGCAACGATCTGTTTACCGCCACCAAGGGTGCGGGCGCCTATCTGAATGAAAAGCGCATCCGCGTCGGACGCCGCGACAGGATGGCGGATGCCCTGATCGGCACCGGCTTCCCGTTCCGCGACATGGCAGGTCTGGACGAATATCTGCAGATGTTCAAGGTCATGACTGAAAAAACCGCAGGGCTGCGCCGCCCCGGCGCCGCTGCGCTGGATCTGGCCTATGTCGCCGCAGGACGTCTTGACGGCTTCTTCGAGAAGGGTTTGCAGACTTGGGACATGGCGGCCGGCTCCCTGCTGGTGACCGAAGCCGGCGGCATCGTCGGCAATTTCTCGGGAGACTCCGACTATCTGTACAAGGGGAATGTCATCGCCGGCAGCCCCAAGATCTTTGCGCAAATGGTGAACCTGCTGTCGCCGTTCGCCAAATAGTCTTTCCCTCCTGAAATCAAAGCTGGACGGCCGGCGCACCGCAAGGTGCGTGCGCCGGCGAACCGGGTCCGGTTCCGCCATGCCGTCCGCACAGGACCTACGCCTTTCCACCGATTGCCTGTCGTCGGGCCCCAATCCCGACGAGGCACCTTTTTGTGAGATTCAATGTCTTTTTCCGAACTTGGCCTTGCCAATGAAATCGTCCGCGCCGTTACCGAACAGGGCTACAGCGCTCCGACGCCGATTCAGGCCCAGGCCATTCCCGCCGTCCTGTGCGGCGGCGACCTTCTCGCCGGCGCACAGACCGGCACCGGCAAGACAGCCGGCTTTACGCTGCCCCTGCTGCAGCGGCTCTCCGCGAAGTCCCCGGCTGCCGGCGGTGCGCGACCCGTCCGTGCCCTCGTCCTTACCCCGACGCGCGAGCTTGCCGCGCAGGTGGAGGACAGCGTGCGCACCTACGGCAAATACCTCAAGCTGAAGTCGGCAGTGATCTTCGGCGGGGTCAACATCAATCCGCAGATCAAGCTGCTCGCTTCCGGCGTCGACATCCTGGTTGCCACGCCCGGCCGCCTGCTGGACCACTTGCAGCAAGGCACGATCAATCTTTCGCATGTGGAAATCCTGGTCCTCGACGAGGCCGACCGCATGCTCGACATGGGCTTCATCCGCGACATTCGCCGCATCCTGGCCATCCTGCCGAAGCAGCGCCAGAACCTGCTGTTCTCGGCAACCTTCTCGGACGAGATCAAGGCACTGGCCGACGGCCTGCTGAATTCGCCGGCAATGATCGAGGTCGCGCGTCGCAACTCCACCGTCGAGGTCATCGACCAGAAGATCCACCCCGTGGACCGCAACCGAAAGCATCCGCTGCTGGCGCATCTGATCAAGTCGCAGAACTGGACGCAGGTCCTGGTCTTCACCCGCACCAAGCACGGCGCGAACAAGCTCGTCGAGCAGCTCGGCAAGGACGGCATCACTGCGATGGCGATCCACGGCAACAAGAGCCAGTCGGCCCGTACGCGCGCCCTGAGCGAATTCAAGGATGGAAGCCTGCAGGTGCTGGTTGCGACCGATATCGCAGCCCGCGGCATCGACATCGACCAACTGCCGCATGTGGTCAATTACGACCTGCCCAACGTGCCGGAAGATTACGTGCATCGCATCGGCCGTACCGGCCGCGCCGGTGCAACCGGCGAGGCGGTGTCGCTGGTGTGCGTGGACGAACATGACATGCTCAAGGGCATCGAGAAGCTGATCAAGCGCTCGCTGCCCCAGGAAGTCGTCCCCGGGTTCGAGCCGGATCCGAATGCGCGTCCGCAGCCTATCCAGCTGCGCAGCAATATGCCTCCGGCACGCAACGGCAGACGCCAGGGCAATCCTGCCGGAAAACAGGAGCGCCAGCACGCGGCGCCGCAGCCGGGTGCCGCAAAAGCGCCCCACAAGAATCCTGGCAAAGCCGGACCGCTGCCGGCTGCGGCATCGACGGCGAAGCGCCCTGCAGCAAAACCGCCCGCAACAAAAGCCCAGGCGCCGCAACGCAGCGCCGGTCGCGGACGCTGATGCATGCCGGCCCTGCAGCCTTGTCTGGGGTACAGGGCCGGCAATCGGAAACAACGTCGTCCATATTGAACTGCGAACGAAAGGCGAGCGAACAGCCTTCCGCTCGAACCTCTCTTTGACGTCCCTTTGATCCAGGCCCGCTCCCGGCATTAAAATGGCAGACTATTGTTTGCCTGAAAAGAAAGACTGGAATGGCTTTTGTTTCTGCTCCCGCCGCAGATGCCGGATCACCCGTCCGAATCGATCAAATGCTGGAAAAACATACTCCGATGATGCAGCAGTACCTGCGCATCAAGGCGGACTATCCGGACACCCTCGTGTTCTACCGCATGGGGGATTTCTACGAGCTGTTTTTCGACGATGCGGAAAAATCCGCGCGCATGCTGGGCATCACGCTCACACAGCGCGGCTCCTCCAACGGCAATCCGGTCAAGATGGCAGGCGTACCCTTCCACTCGATGGAGCAGTATCTCGCCAAACTGATCAAGCTCGGTGAATCGGTTGCCATCTGCGAACAGATCGGCGATCCGGCGACCAGCAAGGGACCAGTGGAGCGCAAGGTCGTGCGCGTCATCACCCCAGGCACGCTGACCGACTCCGATCTGCTGCCGGAAAAATCCGAACGGCCCCTTCTTGCCTTGTGCGTGCAGAGCCAGCGCAAGACCGTCACGATCGGGCTTGCCTGGCTCTCGATGGCCAGCGGTGCATTGAAGCTGATGGAGTTTTCAGGAGATACGCGGGCCTTCGACGCCAGGCTCAAGCAGGAGCTGGAACGCATCGCCCCGGCAGAAATCCTGATTGCGGATCAGTCGGAATTGATGCAGCTGCAATTCGGCACCGGCAAATTCACGTCCGTACCGCAATGGCACTTCGATGCAGCCAGCGGAAAGACGGCCTTGCTGGAACAACTCGGCGTCTCCACGCTGACCGGCTTCGGCGCGGAAAATCTCGGCGCTGCCGTCGGCGCCGCAGGTGCGCTGCTTCGCTATGCGCAATCGACTCAGGGCAAGGGTCTGCAGCATGTACGCATGCTCGCCGTCGAAGCCGAGAACGAGTACATCGGCCTCGATGCCGCAACGCGCAGGAACCTGGAACTTACGGAAACTCTTCGCGGCCAGGACGAGTCCTCCTCTCCCACCCTCTTTTCCCTGCTGGACCACTGCCGCACCGCGATGGGATCACGCATGCTGCGCCACTGGCTGCATCATGCCCGGCGCAATCAGGACATCGCGCGTGCAAGGCATGCGGCCATCAATGCGCTGATGCGCGCCGATGCGTCTTCCGGCCTCTCGGCCACGCTGGCGGCCGTGCCCGACATCGAACGCATCACCACGCGGGTTGCGCTGTTTTCAGCCCGTCCGCGCGACCTGGCCGGCCTGCGCAGCGGCTTGCAGCAGCTGCCGTCGCTGCGCGCCTATGTCGCCATGTGCAACCGCGATGCCGACGCGCCGCTGCTGCAGCAAATCCACGAAGCGCTGGCCACGCCGGCGGAATGCCTCGATCTGCTAGAGCGCGCCATCGCCCTCGAACCTGCTGCGCTGGTGCGCGACGGCGGCGTGATCGCGCGCGGCTTCGACGGAGAGCTCGACGAGCTGCGCGCACTCTCTGAAAACGCAGGCCAGTTCCTGGTCGACCTGGAAACGCGCGAGCGCGCCCGCACCGGCATTGCCAATCTGCGGGTCGAATACAACAAGGTGCACGGCTTCTACATCGAGGTCACGCACGGACAGACCGACAAGGTGCCGGACGACTACCGCCGCCGCCAGACCTTGAAAAATGCGGAGCGCTACATCACGCCGGAACTGAAGGCGTTCGAAGACAAGGCGCTGTCCGCGCAGGAACGCGCGCTCGGCCGCGAGAAATATCTCTACGAACAGGTGCTCAACGGCCTGACGCCGTTCATCGGCACGCTGCAATCGATTGCGCAGTCCCTGGCACAGCTGGACACGCTGGTCGCCCTCGCCGATCACGCGATGCGCAACAACTGGTGCGCACCGCAGCTCGTCGCCGAGCCGCGCATCTTCATCGAGCAGGGACGGCATCCGGTTGTCGAAAACCAGATCGAGCGCTTCATCGCCAACGACTGCGAACTCGGCAATGAACGCAAGCTGCTGCTGATCACCGGCCCCAACATGGGCGGCAAGTCCACGTTCATGCGGCAGGTGGCGCTGATCACCCTGCTGGCTTACGTCGGCAGTTTCGTCCCGGCGACTCAGGCAGTAATCGGACCCATCGACCGCATCTTCACCCGCATCGGCGCGGCCGACGATCTCGCCGGCGGCCGCTCCACCTTCATGGTGGAGATGACGGAGTCGGCGGCGATACTGAACAATGCTACCGAACACTCCCTGGTGCTGATGGACGAAGTGGGACGCGGCACATCGACCTTCGACGGCCTTGCATTGGCATGGGCGATCGCGCGCCACCTGATCGAGACGACGCGCAGCTTTACCCTGTTCGCCACGCATTACTTCGAGCTGACCCAGCTGCCCGAGAGCTATCCTGCCGCGGCCAATGTCCACCTGTCGGCGGTAGAGCACAAGGACAGCATTGTCTTCCTTCATGCGGTGCAGGCGGGGCCGGCGTCGCAAAGCTACGGTCTTCAGGTGGCGCAGCTTGCCGGCGTGCCGCAGGCGGTCATCAAGGCTGCGCGAAAGCATCTGGCCGCGCTCGAAGCGCATTCCATCCAGCCCACGCCGCAGTTTGACCTGTTTGCGAATGCAATGACGACACCGGAGGAACCCGACGATGAGCCGCAGCAATCAGCCGCGGCCGAGGCGCTCCTGGAGGCGCTTGCCGCCACCGACCCCGACGCCATGACGCCGCGCGAAGCGCTCGACGCGCTGTATCGCCTGAAAAGTCTGGCCGAAGGCAAATGACAAGGAAAGCGACCTGCTGGCTTGCGCTTTGCCTGCTGCTTTGCAGCGGCGTATGCGCGGCCGACGACCAGGAATTCAGCTTCGGCGTGATCGCCAACGTTCTCAAAGGCCGGGGCGACGATCCCGCCTTGCGCGAGGCCATCGAGATGACCGATGCCGACAGTCTTGCATTCGTGGTCGCCAACGGTGTCAAGGCCGGCAACGAGCCGTGCACGGATGCGGTCTACAAGCGCAGAAAGGCCTTGCTCGAGGAATCGAAGAACGGCCTCATCGTATCGCTGACCGCAAGCGATTGGGCCGAATGCCGCAACGCCGGCGGCAAGTCATCCGCAGTCATCAAGCTGAACTTCCTGCGCGACCTGTTCTTTGCGGATGAGTTTTCGGCGGGCGCCACGAAGATTCCTCTCGTGAGGCAATCGACCATCGCCAAGTTCCGCGATTTCTCGGAAAACGCCCGCTGGGAGGTCGGCGACATCATGTTCGCCACCTTGAATCTGCCCCGCAACAACAATCATTATGTGATCGATGCCGGACGCAACAGCGAATTCGAAGACCGGCTCGTAGCGAATCGGGATTGGATTCACCGGATATTCAGTTATGCGACGCGCCGCCGGCTCGACGGCATCGTGCTGTTCAGCGACGGCAATCCTCTTGCGCCGCCGGTATCGAAAGCCGTCAGGCGCGACGGATACATGGAGACCAGAAAACTCATTCAAAGCCTGTCAGAGAAGTTTGCAGGCAGGGTTCTACTGATTCATGGCCAGGCCGCCGGACAGTCGGCACAGGGACCGGGATCGATACGCTGGCAGGGCAATCTTGGAGAATTGAGCGTGACGTCGGGATGGATCAAGCTCACGGTCGGGCAATCCGGCAGTGAAGTCTTCACCGTGGATGCCGCGCCGCGGCGCAGTCCCGTCACCCTGTCGTCGGAAACGCGGTGATGTTGCGCGCCGGCGATTCACGGCTGAGGGGAATCGCCGAAGGATCGGGCGCTCTGCAGTAGAACGCCCTGATGCCGTCATCAATGGATGGGGTGGCTGCGGAAGTGGTCTCCCTCGTCGCCTTCGAAATCGTCGTTATCGTGTCCCTCGCCGTGACCGTGAGGTCCGTGCACATGGCCATGCGACACTTCTTCCGCACTGGCGGCGCGCACTTCCGCGACGCGCAGGGCGAAGCGCAGCGCAATGCCCGCCAGAGGATGATTGCCGTCCAACACCACCTTGTCTTCGGCGATATCGGTCACGGTGAAGATCAGCGACTCGTCGCCCTCGCCTGCACTGTCCGGCGAGCCTTCGAACTGCATGCCGACTTCAACCGGTTCCGGCAAGCGGTTGCGGGGCTCGATCTTGATCAGGTTGGGATCGTAATCGCCGAAGGCATCTTCCGGCTCGACCTGTATCGTCGTTTCATAACCCGGGTCCTTGCCGTCCAGGGCTTCTTCGATCTTGGGAAGCGTATTCTCGTAGCCGCCATGCAGGTACACCATCGGCTCCTGGCTTTCTTCAATCAGATTGCCTTGCGCATCTGAAAGTGTGTAGTGCACGGTCACTACCGTATCCTTGGCAATCTTCATGACGCTTCCTTTCATTGAAATGGTGGGCGGATTATAACCGCCGGTTAGCAATTGCCATGCCTATATAATACGGACATGAAGACCCAAAGCATTCTCGGTGGACTGACACCGCAAGCATTTCTGCGTGACTACTGGCACAAGAAGCCGCTTCTGATACGCCAGGCGATTCCCGGTTTCCAGCCCCTTCTCTCACGCGACGCCCTTTGCACCCTCGCCGCCAACGACGACGTGGAATCGCGTCTGATCACGCGCGCCAAGGGCAAATGGCAGATGCAGAACGGACCCGCAAAAGCACTTCCCTCGTTCAGCCAGAAGGCATGGACCATGCTGGTGCAAGGCGTCAATCTGCATGACGATGCCGCCGATGCATTGCTGCAGAAATTCCGTTTCATCCCCGATGCCCGTCTCGATGATCTGATGATCAGCTATGCGACCGACGGCGGCGGCGTCGGTCCTCACTTCGATTCCTACGATGTCTTTTTGTTGCAGGCTCACGGACGCAGGCGCTGGAGCATCAGCTCGCAAAAAGACCTGACTCTGCAGGAAGGCATGCCGCTCAAGATCCTGAAGAATTTTCAGGTAGAGGAGGAGTATGTCCTCGAACCGGGCGACATGCTCTACCTGCCGCCGCATTATGCGCATGACGGCGTTGCCGAGGGCGAATGCATGACGTATTCCATCGGTTTCCGTGCCCCGTCATACCAGGAGCTGGGGGAAGCCTTCCTGCAGTTCATGGCCGATACCATCGATTTGCCAGGCCGCTACGCCGACCCTGAACTTGCTCCGACACGCAAGCCGGCGGAAATCGGAAATGCCATGCTCGACCGCATTGCAACCGAACTCGACAAGGTTCGGTTTACCAGGGAGGACGTTGCGGTTTTTCTTGGCGAGTACCTCTCGGAGCCCAAACCGAACGTGTTTTTCGACACGGTCGAACGACCGGCGAACCTCACGCGCTTCATCGCCAGCGCCGAAAAACGGGGCATCAAACTGTCGCGCAAGACACGCATGCTTTACAAGGGCAAACATGTCTTCATCAACGGGGAATCCTTTGCTGCAGGAGCGTCAGACCGCAAACTGCTTGCGCTGCTGGCTGATACCCGCATGCTCGATGGAGAGAGCATAAAGAACGCCTCCGACGACATGAGGGAAGCACTCCATGTCTGGTACATCGATGGTTGGCTTCTGCCGGCATGATGCCTCTTCGCAAGCATTACATTTGCTTACAACAGACTTACTAAAAGGTAATTCGGCTCTGCTGTGGTGCGCAAAAAACGCTATAATTGCGAGTTAGGAAGTTTTCAAACGGTGCAATGCAACAATTGTGCGGCACGGTGGAAAACACCTACCGAGCGATAATTACCGGTAATTATTCATCGCAATATAGTTTGATAATAAATTTATTTTTTAAGGGAAATTTTCATGAAAAAGACTCTGCTGATCGCCTCCCTGCTGGCTGTTGCTCTGGCTGCTTGCGGTAAGAAAGAAGAAGCTGCTGCTCCCGCAGCACCGGCTGCTGAAGCTCCTGCTGCTGCACCGGCTGCTCCCGCTGCTGAAGCTCCTGCTGCTGCACCGGCTGCTCCCGCTGCTACTGACTCCACAGCTGCTGCTCCGGCCGCTCCTGCTGCTACTGATTCCGCTGCTGCTCCGGCTGCCGCTGCTCCCGCCGCTTCCGGCGACTCCGCAGCTGCTGGCGCTGCCGCTTCCAAGTAATCTCTGATTGCTTGCAAAAAAGCCGACCTCTGGTCGGCTTTTTTATTTCATGCGCTGAAATTAATTTCCGCTCCATGATGGCATGGCTGCCATCACCGCATTGAAACCTACCCCTCGATCGTTATCCAGTCGAATCCCTCGGCCTGGCAGGCAATCAATACGCGTGCAGCTTCATGCTGAACGACGCTGCTCAAGGCAGCCCGCGCCAGTTCCGGAGTATTGTTCTGCTGGCTGAGATGCGCGCCGATGACGACCTTCAACCGCGACCGGTCGAGAGATGCCAGAATCTCCGCAGTCGTATCGTTGGAAAGATGGCCGTAGGCGCCGCCTATCCTGCTTCGCAGCGATGGCGGATAAGCTGAATTCGCGAGCATCTCGCGATCATGATTGCACTCCAGGACCAAGGCGTCGCAGCCGCTCAGGCTGCGCGTGAGATGTGGGGTCGACTGCCCTGCGTCGGTGAGCACACCCAGCTTGAAACGGTCGTCCCTGATCACGTATTGCACCGGCTCGCGTGCGTCATGGGGCACCGTGTAGGGTGTCAGTTCGAGCTGGCCGATATTAAGAGGCTCGCCGTCCCGGCAAAAATGGAAGGCGACACCATCGCAATCCTTGCGAACCGCCTGATAGGTTCCGTAGGACATCCAGACCGGAAGGCGATGACGGCGTGCAAACTTGAGGGCGCCCCCGACATGATCCTGATGCTCGTGGGTCACCACGATGCCGGAGAGATGACTTGGCGACAAGCCGAGGCGAAGCAGCCTTCGCTCGGTTTCCTTGATATTGAAGCCACAGTCCAGCATGACCGTGGTATTCGTCATGCCGGCTGTGGTTGAGATCAGCAGTGCATTGCCTTCACTGCCACTACCTAGACTTGCAAACTTCAAAAGACAAAACTTGGTTGATTACTTCAGTTGCTCATTCAGCAGCGACAGGATGCGGTCGGCGGTCTGGGAAGTTTCCGGCTTTCCTTCGTTGTTCAGCACGGCCACCTGGCTGCTGGTGCCGGCACCCTTGACCGACACGCGGTAGCGCGGTGCCGTCTTGGCTTTATCGCTGCTCGATCCGAAGGTGAACAGTTTCGAGAAGAAGCTCTTGTCATTCTGCTTCTGGTCGGCATCGGGATCGACATAGCGCACGAAATACAGGCCCTGGGTACGGTCGCGGTCTTCGACGGTGAAACCGACGCGGTCCAGCGCCAGGCCGACGCGGCGCCAGGCGCGGTCGAAGCTCTCGTCCACCTCGACATAGCCGCCGTTCGTTCCCTTGACCAGCTTGGCGCGCGACGGTTGGGCAATGGCGTTGGCAACGACTGCCTTGGCCTTTACTTCTTCGGAACCGATACGCGACATCAGACGCGACAGGAATTCGGCTTCCAGTTCCGGATCGGCCGGACGCGGTGTCCATGTGGTCGATTCCTTCTGCGTCCCTACCAGCACTTCCTGCATGCCGCGGTGGCTGATGTAGATTTCGGTGGAGCCGTCCGGAGCGCGTTCCAGACGCGTACGGAACTTGTCACGCTCGCCGGTGGAATACAGCGAATCCAGCGCCTTGCCCAAGGCATTGCGGATGAAGTCCTGCGGAATCTTCGCGCGGTTTTCCGCCCAGTCGGTTTCCATGATGCCGGCCTGCGGCGTTTCCTGCACCAGCAGGAAGCCGGAGTCCTGCCAGAAGTCCTTGATCTGCGGCCACAGCACTTCCGGCGACTGCTTGACGACGAGCCAGCGCTGGCTTCCGGCCCGCTCGATGCGCATGTCTGCCGAAGGCGTCGGCGCTACCGTTGTCGTCGTGGTCGGACGGGCGGTCTGCTGCATCGTATAGCCAGACGCCGTCGCCGTGCCGCGGTTTGCTTCCGGGATCGAATAACGATTCTCGCGCTGGAGCTGGGTCAGGTCAGGCGGAATTTCGAGAGAAGGAGCCTTTCCCGCGCTCTTGTACTCCACACGGTCGGGTTCGAGGAGATTGCCGATCGAACTGCAACCCACCATGCCGGTCAGTGCCAATGCATAGAGGAGTCCGCGTTGGGCCATGTAAGAGTGCTTGCGAATAGTCATGTCGATGCTGGAAAGGTGATGTGTTTATCTGCGAGGCAACAAGCGGCGCTTATTGTAATACACCGGCCTCGCGCAGCGCAGCTTTCACGACTTCATGATATTCGGAAGCAAGTGGAGCGAGAGGCAAACGGATGCCGTCGGGCATCATGCCCATCTGTGCCAGCGCCCATTTGACCGGAACCGGATTGGGCTCGACAAAGAGCTTGTTGTGCAGGGGAAGCATGCGGTTATTGATGGCCACTGCTTCCTTGACGCGTCCGCTCATTGCGGCGACGCAGAGTTCGTGCATTGCCTTCGGCGCGACGTTGGCCGTTACCGAGATATTGCCCTTACCGCCGCAGAACATCAATGCCATCGCGGTCGGATCGTCGCCGGAATAGACGGCGAAGGATTCGGGTGCGAGGCGGATCAGGTCGGAGCCGCGGCCGATGTTGCCCGTCGCGTCCTTGACGCCGATGATGCCCGGAACTTGGGCGAGGCGCAGGATGGTGTCGTTGGACATATCCGCCACCGTGCGGCCGGGGACGTTGTAGAGGATTGCCGGCAGGTCGACCGACTCGGCGATCTTCCTGAAATGCCGGTACATGCCTTCCTGCGTCGGACGGTTGTAATAGGGGACAACCAGCAGCGATGCATCGGCGCCGACGGACTTCGCATACTGGGTCAGTTCGATCGCTTCGGTGGTGGAATTGCCGCCGGTGCCGGCGATGATGGGGATGCGCTTCGCCGCATGTTCGACAGCGACCTTGATCAGTTCGCAGTGCTCTTCCACCGATACGGTTGGAGACTCACCCGTGGTGCCCACGATGACGATGCCGTCTGTGCCTTCGGCGATATGCCAGTCGATCAGTTTCCGCAGGCCCGGCATATCAATACTGCCGTCTGCGTGCATGGGGGTGACGATTGCGACTACGCTGCCCTGGATCATGATGTTATTCGGTAAGAATAGAAAAAAGCTGATTGTAGCGGATAGCCCGCTCCTGTGGTCAATCTCGCGGGACGGCAACTCAAAAGAGCCGTAGTCCTTGGGGTCCGGATGCGGCATTGCCCTTGATCAGGCAAAGCCGCTGAATCATCGCGGGCTTGGGCGTGCCGGCATAACCGTCCTCGTACGCCACGACACGCGCGCCGCGGTCGGCAAAGCGCATTGCGAACTGCAGCAATTCACCCGGCTGCAGCAGGAACGCGGGATTGGAAGGCTTGCCGAACTGCCCATTTCCTTGAGAGAAGGTCTCGTAGAGCAGCACTCCGGAAGGTGCAAGACTTGCGAAGAGACAAGGGAGCAGCGGACGGTGCAGGTAGTTGGTTACCACGATGCCGGCAAAGCGGTTTTCATCGAACGTCCAATGCGGCGGTTCGTCCGGAGCATGCGCCTCCAGGTCCATCTGCAGGGTGGTAATGAAGGGGCCCGCCGCAGCGGACAGCGATTCGGGGTCCCTGTCCACTGCCAGAACCGGATGCCCTTCTCCTGCCAACCGCCGCGCATGCCGGCCGCTTCCGCAGGCGAGATCGAGTATTTCACCCGGAGGAATCAGCGGCGCAAACCGCTCCACCCATGGGGAAGCGAGAGCCGTCGGCAGATGTGGTTTCATGCTTGCGTACGGGTGACCGCTCAATGCCGCTCTCAGAGCGAGTTGTAGCCCAGACCCATGGCTTCGCGCACATCGCGCATGGTTTCCTGCGCGAGCTTGCGTGCCTTGTCGCAGCCATCGGCGACGATGGCGCGGACCAGCGACGGATCGTCGAGATACTTCTGCGCGCGCTCGCGCATGGGCTCCTGCTCCTTCAGCACGCCGTCGACGACGGGCTGCTTGCACTCGATGCAGCCGATGCCTGCGGAACGGCAACCCTTGACGACCCAATCCTTGGTTTCTTCGTCGGAATAGACCTTGTGCAATTGCCACACCGGGCACTTTTCCGGCTCGCCCGGATCGGTGCGGCGTACGCGCGCGGGATCGGTCGGCATGGTGCGGATCTTCTTGGTAACGGATTCCTTGTCCTCGCGCAGCGTGATGGAGTTGCCGTAGCTCTTGGACATTTTCTGGCCGTCCAGGCCGGGTAGCCGCGAATCCTCGGTGAGACGCGCCTGGGGTTCGACCAGGATGAGCTTGCGGCTGCCTTCAAGATAGCCGAACAGACGCTCGCGATCAATCATCGACAGATTCTGGGCTTCATCCAGCATGGCCTTGGCCTGCTCCAGCGCATCCGCATTGCCCTGCTGCTGGTAGTCGGTGCGCAGCTCGGTGTAGATGCGCGCGCGCTTGCTGCCGAGCTTCTTGATGGCTTCCTGCGCCTTTTCCTCGAAGCCCTTTTCCTTGCCATAGAGATGATTGAAGCGGCGTGCCAGCTCGCGCATCATTTCAATGTGCGGCACCTGGTCTTCGCCGACCGGAACCAGGCTCGCGCGGTAAATCAGCACATCGGCCGCCTGCAGCAGCGGATAGCCGAGGAAGCCATAGGTCGCGAGGTCGCGGTCCGCCAGTTTTTCCTGCTGGTCCTTGTAGGTCGGCACGCGCTCGAGCCAGCCGAGCGGCGTCGCCATCGACAGCAGCAGGTGCAGCTCGGCGTGTTCCGGCACTTTCGACTGGATGAACAACGTGGCCTGCGCCGGATCGACTCCCGCCGCCAGCCAGTCGATCAGCATGTCCCAGGTACTGGTTTCGATGATGCTCGGATCGTCGTAATGGGTTGTCAGCGCATGCCAGTCGGCGACAAAGAACAGGCAAGGCAACTCGGATTGCATCTTGACCCAGTTCTTTAGGGCACCGTGATAATGGCCAAGGTGCATCGCCCCAGTCGGACGCATGCCGGAAACAACGCGGTCGGGATACATAGTGTTGAGCTTAAAGAAGGAATTTAAGAGGAGTAGCGATCAGTTGCAGCAGCGAATGGGCCGCAGTCATTACCGGCACCATCCAGAAATACAGGACCTTGAACAGAACAAGCGCCATGACGATGAAGAAGCCGTAAGGCTCGATCTGCGCGAACCTGTAAGCATACTTGTTCGGCAAGAGGCTGGTAAGCACCCTGCCCCCGTCCAGCGGCGGTATGGGGAACAGATTGAATGCAAACATCACCAGGTTGGTGAGAATGCCCGCCTGCGCCATGCGCATGAAAAACTCTTCGCCGATCCCCGCCACGCTGAGAATAATCGCGAAAACGAGCCACAGGAAAGCCATGAAGAAGTTGGAGGCAGGACCGGCGAGCGCGACCCATGCCATGTCGCGCTTGGGTTTGCGCAGATTGCCGTAGTCCACCGGCACCGGCTTTGCATAGCCGAACAGAAAATTGCCGGAGGTTCCCACATAGAGCAGGATGGGGATGATGATGGTGCCGAAGGGATCGATGTGCCTGATCGGATTCAGGCTCATGCGCCCCTGCATGTAGGCGGTCGAATCGCCGAGATAGCGGGCGGCGTAGGCATGCGCGGCTTCATGCAGCGTAATGGCAAACAGCACCGGCAATGCATAAACGGCAATTGTCTGAATAAGGTCTTCCATGGAGGGATTTTAACAGAGGGGTCGATGAAGACCGGAAAGAACAGCCTTCGTCTGTCTTGCATTGCCTGGAGCGAGACACGTTCGTTCATCCGACGGCAAGCCGCCGTCGGCCGTTCGCGCAACGCATGAAATTTTACAAACCGAAAACAGCCGGATCTCCCCTTCCCTGGCGGATCAGCTGCGGCTCTTCTTCCGTCAGGTCGATCACGGTAGTGGGTTCGAGGCTACATGCGCCGCCATCGATGACGAGTTCGATCTGGCGCTCGAGACGATCGCGCACTTCTTCGGGATCTGTGAGAGGGTGTTCGTCGTCGGGCAGGATCAGGGTCGTGCCCAGCAGGGGCTGCCCCAGCTCTTCCAGGACTGCACAAGCAATCGCATTTTCCGGCACGCGCAGGCCGATGGTCTTGCGCGAAGGATGGCTGAGGCGTCGCGGCACTTCCTTGGTCGCTTCGAGGATGACGGTGAACGGCCCCGGCGTCGCCGACTTGAGCATTCGATACTGGCGGTTGTCGACCCGGGCGTACTGCGCGATCTCGCTCAGGTCGCGGCACAGCAGCGTCAGGTGATGTTTGTCGTCAACGCCGCGAATGCGCCGCAGGCGGTCCACCGCCGCCTTGTTGTCGAGCTGGCAGACCAGCGCATAACAGGAGTCGGTAGGCAGCGCCACGATGCCGCCGCCATGGATGATCTGCACCGCCTGCTTGATCAGGCGGAGCTGGGGGTTTTCGGGATGGATCTGAAAAAATTGGCTCATAAAAAACAACGGCGGTCTATCGGACCGCCGTTACCGTAATTGAAGTGGTTACTGCGCGCTGCGTAACGCGGCAATGCGCTGCTCGATGGGCGGATGGCTCGAGAACAGCGCTGCAAAGCTGGAACCGCCGCCATTGATGCCGAAGGAACGGAAATTCTGCGGCAGGGTGTCTGCGGGTTCGAGTCCGCCGAGGCGGGCAAGTGCCTTGACCATGGGCTGCGGCGAGCCGAGCAGCTTTGCCGATCCGGCGTCGGCACGAAATTCGCGGTAGCGCGAGAACCAGGCGACAATGATCGAAGCCAGAATGCCGAACAGAATTTCGCAGACGAAAACCGTGACCATGTAGCCGATGCCCGGACCGCGGTCGTCGCTGTTGCGGAACACGGCCTTGTCGATCAAGTAGCCGACCACCCGCGCCAGGAACACCACGAAGGTATTCACGACGCCCTGGATCAAAGTCAGGGTCACCATGTCGCCGTTGGCAACGTGGGCGATCTCGTGACCGAGAACCGCCTCGACTTCATCCTTGGTCATGCCTTCCAGCAAACCGGTCGATACCGCGACCAGAGCCGAATTCTTGAAGGCGCCGGTTGCGAATGCATTGGGCTCGCCCTCGTAGATGGCCACTTCCGGCATGGCGATGCCGGCGCGGTCCGACAGGCGCTTGACGGTATCCACCAGCCACAGTTCCGTCGACGACGACGGCGACTCGATCACATGCGCACCGGTCGACCATTTCGCCATCGGCTTGCTCATCAGCAGCGAGATGATGGCGCCGGTAAAGCCAACGACCAGCGAGTACGCCATCAGGCTGCCCAGATTCAGGCCGCTGCCGGTGAGGTAGCGGTTCACCCCGAGCAGCGACAGCACGACCGACATGACCAGCATGACGGCGAGATTGGTTGCGATGAACAGGAATATTCTTTTCATTAGACTGCTCCAGATAGACGCGAAGACGCGGGAACTATGTAGGTACCTGCCCTCGAAAATCAAGAGGCGACATGATGCCATAAAGTCATTCCCGACTCATGCAGGCGGGAAAGTTCTGCGCGGAAGAATGCTGCGTCAGGCGCTTTGCGGGGAATTGTCCGGGAGGTGCCTGGATTATCCCAGGCGCCAGTCGTGCCATACCGGCGTGAGCGACGGCGGCAGCGGCGGCAGTCCGCCGAGTTCGGTATGGGACTCTCCCGGGGCGTGGAAATCCGAACCGCGCGAGGCCAGCAGGCCGTACTGCTTCGCCACGACGGCGTACTGGCCAAATTCGTCGGGCGTATGGCTGCCCGTCACGACTTCCACGCCTGCACCGCCGTAACGCTTGAATTCGCCGAGGAAAGCGTCGAGCGCGAGGTCGCCCAGATCGTAGCGGCCGGGGTGGGCCACGACGGCGATGCCGCCCGCGCCGCGGATCCAGCTGACGGCATCCTTGAGCGTCGCCCAGCGATGCGGCACGTATCCCGGCTTGCCTTCGATCAGATAATTGCTGAAGACTTCACTCACGTCCTTGCAGACGCCGAGTTCGATGATATAGCGTGCGAAATGCGTACGCGAAATCAGGTCGGGATTGCCGACGTGCTTGAGCGCACCTTCGAAAGCGTTCGGAATGCCGACCTGGGCAAGCTGCTCCGCCATCTCGCGGGCACGATGCTCGCGTCCGGAACGGGTGCGGATCAGACCCTGCTTCAACTCCTCGTTGTTCTCGTCGAACTGCAGGCCGACGATGTGAATCGTCTGCGCCGCCCAGGTGACCGAAATCTCGACGCCGGTCACGTAATGCATGCCGAGCGCATGCGCCGCCTCCCTTGCCTCCGGGATGCCGTCTATTTCGTCATGATCGGTCAGGGCCCAGACATCGACGCCGTTTGCGCGCGCACGCGCTGCAACTTCGGCCGGCCTCAGGGCACCGTCGGAGACGTTGGAATGGCAATGGAGATCGACGTTAAGCATGGGAATCGTTAAGTATGCGCTGGACTGGAATCATTGTACGCCGAAGCAGGCCGCCGCTGCGCCGACATAACGCAGAAGACAAGAAGAATCCGGCCAGAATCCTGGCACGAACCGCTGTCACTCTTGCAAGAATCCTTCAATCAGCGCAGCAAGTTCCTCGGGCTGGTCATGATGCAGCATATGCCCGGCATCCCTGATGGTCGCCGTCGTTACTTGGGGAATGAACTTGATGCGGCGGTCGATTTCGAGACGCGCGGTTTCCTTCGGCCCCATCCAGCGCCATGCTTCCGTGTCGTCGGCTTCGACCCAGAGCACCTGCGCGGAAATCGCCTGCCAGCATGCAAGGACTTCTTCCACCCGGTACAGGATGGGGCTGACCAGCTTGTGCGCCGGATCGCCGAGAATCTCCCACTCGCCGCTCGCATTCTGCTCCGCCCAGTGGCGCGACAGGAATTCGGCACGATCATCGCTCAGACGGGCATTGGTCTTCTGCAGGCGCGCCGCCACCTCGGCTCTGGACGGATAGCTGCGCATGCGCGGCGGCTCGCGCAGTTCGTCCAGCCATTTGGAATAGCGCCCCGGCGCCTGCTCCGGCTTGGTAGACGGGAGCCCGAAGCCTTCCAGATTGATCAGCCTGCGGATGCGGGCCGGCCGCGAGCCCGCATACAGCATCACGACGTTGCCGCCCATGCTGTGGCCCAGCAGATCGACCGGCTGGTCCGGCGAGTAATGCGCGAGAATGGCATCGAGATCGGCCATGTAATCCGGGAACCAGTAGCAGTCGGCACCCGGCGCCCTGGTCTGACCGAACCCGCGCCAGTCGGGTGCGATCACATGCCAGTCGCGCTTGAGGCAATCGACGACGAACTGGAAGGATGCCGACACGTCCATCCAGCCGTGCACCATGAAGAGCTTGGGCGCGCCCTCGTCGCCCCAATGCCTGACATGGTATTGAAGACCGCGGACGGGGATGAATTCGGAACGGGAAGTTTTCATGGCGATGCACCGGCTGCAGTGGAATCAATGGAAAGTACGGCTGTTGAAGGCATAATAATGTGTCAGGACAGCATTAAAAGCACGATCGTTCGATAATTATACCGGAGACTTCATGGCTCAATCACAACAAAAAGCGCAGGTTGATCTTTACGACGAGCTCTATACGCAGTTCCGCTGGCACGTACCGGAGCAATTGAACATTGCGGAGCTGTGCTGCGCGCGCTGGGCGGAGGACGAAACGCGCATTGCGATCCACTATGAGGACGACGCCGGGCAGACCGCCACGGTGACCTACCGGCAGCTGCATGACGATGCCAACCGCCTGGCGAACCGGCTGCGCGCACTCGGCGTCGGCAAGGGGGACTGCGTCGCCATCGTGCTGCCCCAGCGCCCCGAAACCGCGGTGGCCCACATGGCCTGCTACCGTCTCGGCGCAATCGCCATGCCGCTTTCCATCCTGTTCGGTCCGGAAGCGCTGGAATACCGCCTGCAGCACAGCGATGCCGCAGTTGCGATTGTGGATCAGGCGGGCTTGCAGAACCTCCGTGAAACGCGCGGGAATTGTCCAGCGCTCAAGCATGTGATCGGGGTCGATTGCGCCGAATTTCCCGACTCCAGCGTGCTCGACTGGCGCACGGAACTGGCCGGCGCCGACGATCGGCTTACTCCCGAAAAAACCGCAGCGACCGATCCCGCGGTGCTGATCTATACCAGCGGCACTACCGGCGCACCGAAGGGCGCGCTGATTCCGCATTCCGCCATCATCGGCAACCTGACCGGCTTCGTCGCTTCGCAGAACTGGTTTCCCCAGCCGGGCGATGTCTTCTGGTCGCCCGCCGACTGGGCCTGGACCGGCGGCTTGATGGATGCCCTGCTGCCCAGCCTCTACTTCGGCATGCCCATCGTCGGCTACCGCGGCAGGTTTTCGGCGGAGACCGCCTTTAACCTTCTGCAGAAATACGGCGTCACCAACACCTTCCTCTTTCCCACGGCATTGAAGATGATGATGAAGGCGTTCCCGGAGCCGCGCCGGCACTATTCGCTGAAGCTGCGCGCCATCATGAGCGCCGGAGAAGCGGTGGGAGACGCGGTTTTCAACTGGTGCCAGTCCGCATTGGGCGTCACGCCGAATGAAATGTTCGGCCAGACCGAGATGAACTACATCGTCGGCAACAGCGCCCAGCGCTGGCCGGCCAAACCGGGCAGCATGGGACGCCCCTACCCCGGCCACCGGGTTGCCGTGATCGATGACGAGGGGAAACCGGTGAAAGCCGGAAAGACCGGGGAAGTCGCGCTCAACCGGACCGATATCCATGGCGATCCCGACCCGATCTTCTTCATCGGCTACTGGAAGAACCCGGAGGCGACCCGCAACAAATATACCGGCGACTGGTGCCGCACCGGCGATCTTGCCTCCGTCGACGAGGACGGCTATCTCTGGTACCAGGGCCGCGCCGACGACATGTTCAAGGCAGCCGGCTACCGCATCGGCCCTTCGGAAATCGAGAATTGCCTGGTCAAGCATCCCGCCGTGGCCAATGTGGCGGTCGTGCCCAAGCCGGACAGGGAAAGGGGCAATGTCGTGAAGGCCTTCATCGTGCTGACGCCGGATACGTCTCGAACGCCCGAGAACGACGCGCGCCTGATCGCCGAACTGCAGGAACATGTGCGCGGCAAGCTGGCGCCGTATGAATATCCGAAGGAAATCGAATTCATCAACGAGCTGCCAATGACCACCACCGGCAAGGTGCAGCGCCGCGTGCTGCGCCTGATGGAGCAGGAGCGCAGCAGCGCTGCTTGAGTAAGGCTGCCGCCATATCGGCCCATGGCCTTCAGCAAAGCGCCGTGGGCGCGTTCCGCAGGCAAGAAGGGAAATCAGGGGCTGGACGGGTGCGTAGTGTTCGCACCCTCGATTGCCTGGGAAATGCGGGTGGTGAAAGCGCCTTTGCGGCCCGCCCATCGATATTCATGCCCGCAGGATTGCACGTAAAAGAGTGTCGGCGACAAGGCGCCGGGCTTTGCCGCCGGAAAGGCAACGTGCGTGCGGACCAACCACACGCTATTCTTTCTTCTGTGCTTCCTGAGCCTTGTCTTCCAGCTTGGCGCCGGCTTCCTGCAAGCCCTTGCCGGCCTTCTCGGCGACCTTGTTCAGCTCTTCGCCGGCGCGTTTCGCAGCCTGGTCGATCTGCTGGCCGGCGCGCTCGGCCGGTCCTTTTCCATCTGCTGCATTCTCCTGTTTCTGGCATGCGGACAAGCCCGCAACCAGTATCGAGGCAAGCGCGACGGACGTGAGTCTGGAACGAACGAACATGACATACTCCCTTGCAGTAAGGAAATCAGATATATGCGGCCTGCAAGAAGATGGTTTTTCTTATTGTCATGTGCTGCAGAAATTCCTTGCATCGCATCCCTTGTCGACCGTCCATATCCAGAGACTGCATGGCAACGCGTTAGTTTCCTTTTTTGACATGGCGTACCGCAGCGCCGACACAAGCGGATAGAGACGGTCAACGGAACGTGCTGTTGCCCGGCTCAGGTCGCCAACGGCAACTTCAGCGCGGCGAGTTCGGCATCGGTAAATCCGGCTGCCCTGCGCGCTTCGAGATTGAAAGGCCCTCGCAGCGGCGGCGCCTTGTACTGCAATGCGAGGTCTGCATATGCCGCGATCGGATCAAGGCCACGTCCGCAGCAAAGCCATGCATACCATTTGTTGCCGATGGCGACATGTCCGATCTCGTCGCGCAGGATGATGTCCAGAATGGCGGCGGCCGCGTCATCCCCGGCCTGCGCCAGCTTTGCGCGCACGGCCGGCGATGCATCGAGGCCGCGCGCTTCCAGCGTTCTCGGCACGAGCGCCATGCGGGCAAGCACATCGCCACTGGTCTTCTCCGCCATGTCCCACAGGCTGTTGTGCGCGGAGAAATCGCCATAGGCATAACCCAGCGTGGCGAGATGCGCGGCCAGCAGCGAATAGTGCAATGCCTCTTCCGATGCCACCTGCAGCCAGTCGGCATAGTAGTCCGCCGGCATGCCGGGAAAGCGCCAGAGGGCATCGAGCGCCAGGTTGATGGCGTTGAATTCGATATGGGCAAGCGCGTGGATCAGCGCCGACCTGCCTTCCACGGTGCGCATCGAGCGGTGCTTTACCGCCAGCGGCGCGACAAGCTCCGGTTTCGACGGCCGTCCCGGTATGCCGCCTTCAGGGTCGAGATGGTTATCCGCATCGAGCGCCATGCCGCCTTCCGTCCAGGCCAGTGCAAGCGATCTGACGCCCTGCGCCTTGACATGCGCATCGGTCTCCTGCAGCCAATGCAGCGCGGCGCGGCGCAAATCCTTCGGGACGGCAAGATTCTGGGCGGATGATGGGTTCATGCAAGCGGCGTTAAAATGTCGGTTCGACCAAACCCCACATTCTACGAAAAATTCCATGGCCATCTACCAACTGGGCGAACACGCTCCGCAGATCGATTCCTCGTCCTATGTCGCCGAGACCGCGAACGTAATCGGCAAAGTGAAGATCGAAGCCAACGCGAGCGTCTGGTTCGATGTCACGATACGCGGCGACAACGAGCTGATCACGATTGGAGAAAACAGCAATGTCCAGGAAGGCTGCATCCTCCATACCGACCCCGGCTATCTGCTTACCGTGGAGAAAAACGTGACCGTGGGGCACCAGGCGATGCTGCATGGCTGCACGATCGGTGAAGGTTCGCTGGTCGGCATCCAGGCGGTCGTGCTAAACGGCGCCAGGATTGGCAAGAATTGCCTGGTCGGTGCCGGCGCGCTCGTTACGGAAGGGAAAGAGTTTCCGGACAATTCCCTGATCATCGGCTCCCCTGCCAAGGTGGCGCGCACCCTGACCGAGGAAGACATCGCGCGCATGCACAGAAACACCGGCAACTACGTAAAGCGCGGTCAGCTTTTCAAGAAAGAATTAAAGAGAATTGGTTAATGATGGATACATTGCAGCGATTTATTTTTGAGAATGCTTCGGTACGCGGCGAGCTTGTCGAGATCTCCGATGCCTGGCGCCAGGTGCTGGCGCGCAAAACGTATCCGCTCGCGGTGAGCAACCTGCTTGGAGAATTGATGGCTTCGGCCGCGCTGCTGTCGGCGAACCTGAAGTTCAACGGCATGCTTATCATGCAGATGCATGGCGATGGCCCGGTGCCCCTCCTGGTAGTCGAGTGCGACTCCGACCTGCGCATCCGCGCCACCGCCAAGCTGGCCGACAACGTCAGCATTCCGGATGACGCCGGCCTGCGGGAGCTGGTCAATGCGCACGGCCAGGGCCGCTTCGTCATTACGCTCGACCCCAAGGACAAGCTGCCCGGCCAGCAAGCCTACCAGGGCATCGTGCCGCTGGACGGCGATTCGGTGGCGGTCGTCATTGAAAACTACATGCTGCGCTCGGAACAGCTCGACACCAAGCTGTGGCTGGCGGCAGACCAGCAGGTCGCCCGCGGCCTGCTGCTGCAGAAGCTGCCGGGCGAAGGCGGCACCGGAACGGAAGTTGATGCCACCGAAGCCTGGAACCATACCGTGATCCTCGCATCGACTCTGAAACGGGAAGAAATGCTAGAGACCGACATCGCGACGCTGATGCGGCGCCTGTTCTGGGAAGAGACGATCCGCGTGTTCGAACCCCGGCATCCGAGTTTCCACTGCAGCTGCAACCGCGAAAAAGTGGGCAACATGCTGAAAATGCTGGGCAAGGAAGAAATCGATTCCGCACTCGCCGACCTGGGCAAGCTGGCGATCAATTGCGATTTCTGCGGCCAGCATTACGAGTTCGATAAGGTCGACTGCGCGCAGCTGTTTGCCACTGAACATACCGGCGACGCCATCCAGCCTGCGGGCAGTGCGAGGCATTAAGCGGTTTATACGGCTCTGGAGATCGGGGTAGATATTGAGAGGGATGCCCTCATGGATCCCTTCCTGATGAACCGGGAATCGTCAGAAGGAGATTCCGGCTGGATCGCCGAGTTGCGGATGCTGCGAATGCGTCCGCCTGCCGGCGCGAGCGCAACAGGCAATCAATCAGGCCGCTGCAGCTTGGGATCGGCAGGCGTAGCCGGAGGCTGTGCGTTCGGGTCGAGAATCTGAACGAAGATTTCTCCGTCGCGAATCATGCCCAATTCATAGCGCGCGCGCTCTTCCACCGCGCCCGTGCCGTCCCGCAGATCCTGCACCTCGGAGCTGAGCTTGGCATTGCGTGCCTTGAGTTCTTCGTTCTTTTTCTGCGCAGCGACGACCTGCTTGTCGAGATCCCATACGCGCAGCCAGCCACCCTTCCCCAGCCACAAAGGCAACTGGATCAGGAACAGCAGAGCGACAAGACTGAGGGTTATTAGACGCATGCCGACATTCTAGTGGTGTACTTAAAAAATTGGGGGCCTGAGCCCCCAATTTTTTGCGCCGGTGCCAAGCGTATGCTGCTTGGCCGCTACGTTGATGGTCGAATTATCAACGCAGGTTATAGAAAGCACCACGGCCAGGGTAGCTGGCGATATCGCCGAGATCTTCCTCGATGCGCAGCAGCTGGTTGTACTTGGCCATGCGGTCCGAGCGCGACATCGAGCCGGTCTTGATCTGCAGCGCATTGGTACCGACGGCAATGTCGGCAATCGTTGCGTCTTCGGTCTCGCCCGAGCGGTGCGAGATCACGGCCGTATAGCCGGCGCGCTTGGCCATCTCGATGGCGGCAAACGTCTCGGTCAGCGTGCCGATCTGGTTGATCTTGATCAGGATCGAGTTGGCGATGTTCTTCTGGATGCCTTCGCGCAGGATGCGGGTGTTGGTGACGAACAGGTCGTCGCCCACCAGCTGCACCTTCTTGCCCAGCGCGTTGGTCAGCGTCGCCCAGCCTTCCCAGTCGTTCTCGGCCATGCCGTCTTCGATCGAGATGATCGGGTACTTGTCGCACCAGGTCGCCAGCAGGTTGGTGAAGTCGGCCGACGACAGCGACAGGCCTTCGCCGTGCAGCTGGTACTTGCCGTCCTTGTAGAACTCGGAGGCGGCGCAGTCCAGGCCCAGCGCGATCTGCGTGCCCGGCTCGTAGCCGGCCTGCTCGATGGCCTGCAGGATCAGCTTGATCGCGGCTTCATGGTTGTCGACCGACGGCGCGAAACCGCCTTCGTCGCCGACCGCCGTGGTCAGGTTCTTGTCGTGCAGGATCTTCTTGAGGGTGTGGAACACCTCGGCGCCATAGCGGATCGCTTCGCGGAAGGAAGGCGCGCCCACCGGGATGATCATGAATTCCTGCAGGTCGAGATTGTTGTCGGCGTGCGCGCCGCCGTTGATGACGTTCATCATCGGTACCGGCATCTGCATCGCAGCCGAACCGCCGAAGTAGCGGTACAGCGGCAGGCCGGACTCTTCGGCAGCGGCCTTGGCCACGGCCATGGAGACGGCGAGCGTGGCATTGGCGCCGAGGCGGGCCTTGTTTTCGGTGCCGTCGAGGTCGATCAGGGTACGGTCGAGGAAAGCCTGCTCATTGGCGTCGAGGCCCATGATGGCTTCGGAGATTTCGGTATTGATGTTTTCGCAGGCCTTGAGCACGCCCTTGCCGAAGTAGCGGCTCTTGTCGCCGTCGCGCAGCTCGATGGCTTCACGCGAACCGGTCGACGCGCCCGACGGCACGGCCGCGCGGCCCATGACGCCGGATTCCAGCAGGACGTCGCACTCGACGGTGGGGTTGCCGCGCGAATCGATCACTTCGCGGCCGATGATGTCTACGATGGCACTCATTCAATTCTCCCAAATCAATGAAAATTCATCAGGGCGCGGCTTACGCGCCTTCTTGCTGCATGTTGTAATTCGAAATTTTTCCGGGTCGGCTCCCGGCTCGACTGGATGCACAGGCTGCGCTTTGGGGATGGTCCTGCATTGCATGCGATGCTTTTCAAGCCATCCCGCGATACCTGCGTCCCGGCAATCTGGCCGGGATAGCAGCATTATTCATGGCTGGGCGCGAAGCGCCCGGGCATATCGCAAATTCCGATCAAGAAAAATCGGTTTCGATGAAGCCGGCCTTCTTGACCACGCGGTCGAGCTCCGTCAGCGTGGACAGCAGATCCTTCATGCGGCCGAGCGGCACCGCGTTGGGTCCATCGGATTTGGCTTCCGCCGGGTTCGGATGGGTTTCCATGAACAGGCCGGCGATGCCGGTGGCAACCGCAGCGCGTGCGAGCACCGGAACGAATTCGCGCTGGCCGCCGGACGACGTGCCCTGCCCGCCCGGCAGCTGCACCGAGTGGGTGGCATCGAACACGACCGGGCAACCGGTTTCGCGCATGATCGCCAGTGAGCGCATGTCGGAAACAAGATTGTTGTAGCCGAAGGAGACGCCCCGTTCGCAAGCCATGAAGCTGTCTTGATCCAGACCGGCTTCCGCGGCCGCGGCACGCGCCTTGTCGATGACATTTTTCATGTCGCCGGGTGCGAGGAACTGGCCCTTCTTGATATTGACAGGCTTTCCCGACTGGGCGCAGGCGCGGATGAAATCCGTCTGGCGGCAGAGGAAAGCCGGCGTCTGCAGGACATCGACCACTGCGGCCACCGGTTTGATCTCGTCGATTTCATGAATGTCGGTCAGCACCGGCACGCCGATCTCACGCTTGACCTTGGCCAGGATCTCCAGTCCCTTCTCCATCCCGAGTCCGCGGAACGATGTGCCCGAAGACCGGTTCGCCTTGTCGAAGGACGACTTGTAGATGAAAGGAATGCCCAGTTCGGACGTCAATTCCTTCAGGCGGCCGGCAGTATCCAGCGCCATCTGCTCCGACTCGATCACGCAGGGGCCGGCAATCAGAAAGAAGGGCCGGTCCAGGCCGACCTCGAATCCGCAAAGCTTCATGCTGCCTTCCTTTGCGCCGCAGCCGCCTGCTTGCGGGCCAGCGCCGCCTTGATGTAGGAGATGAACAGGGGATGGCCGTCACGCGGAGTGGACTTGAACTCCGGGTGATACTGAACGCCGACATACCAGGGATGGGCATTCTCGCCGGCGCGCGGCAATTCCATGATCTCGCACAGATTTTCCGTCGGCGTACGGGCCGACACCACCAGGCCTGCCTCTTCCACGCGGCCAAGATAATGGTTATTGGCTTCGTAGCGGTGGCGGTGACGCTCGGTCACTTCGCTGCCGTAGATTTCGGCCGCAATGGTTTCGGGCTTGACCGCGCAGGTCTGCGCGCCGAGGCGCATGGTGCCGCCCAGGTCGGAATTAACGTCGCGCTTCTCGACCTTGCCGTCATGGTTCTGCCACTCGGTGATCAGTGCAACCACCGGATGTTCGGTATTCGGGTCGAATTCCGTCGAGTTCGAGTTGGCGAGACCGGCCTTGTTGCGGGCGAATTCGATCAGCGCCACCTGCATGCCGAGGCAGATGCCGAGATAAGGCACCTTGTTCTCGCGCGCATAGCGGGCCGCTGCAATCTTTCCTTCCACGCCGCGCTTGCCGAAGCCGCCGGGCACCAGGATGGCATCGTACTTTTCCAGTGCAGCGGTGCCGCGCTCTTCGATTTCTTCCGAGTCGATGTACTCGATGTTGACGCGGCTTTCGGTATGGATGCCGGCGTGGCGGAGCGCCTCGGTCAGGGACTTGTACGACTCGGTCAGGTCCACGTACTTGCCGACCATGCCGATCGTCACTTCCGCCTTCGGATGCTCAAGCGCGAAGACGAGCTTGTTCCAGACTGAGAGATCGGCCGGCTTGGGATCGAGGGCCAGCTTCTCGCAGACGATGCGGTCCAGGCCCTGGTCGTGCAACATCTGCGGGATCTTGTAGATGGTGTCTGCGTCCCACACCGAAATGACGGCATCTTCCTGCACGTTGGAGAACAGGGAAATCTTGGAACGCTCGTCGTCGGGAATGCGGCGGTCGGCACGGCACAGCAGCGCATCGGGCGAAATTCCGATCTCGCGCAGCTTCTGTACGCTGTGCTGGGTCGGCTTGGTCTTGAGTTCACCGGCGGAGGCGATGTAGGGAACCAGCGTCAGATGCACGAAGGCAGCCGCATTGCGGCCGGCGCGCAGGCTCAGCTGGCGGGCAGCTTCCAGGAAGGGCAGCGATTCGATATCGCCGACAGTGCCGCCGATTTCCACGAGCGCCACATCGAAGCCTTCCGAACCGCGATGGATGTAATCCTGGATTTCATTGGTGATGTGCGGAATCACCTGCACCGTCTTGCCCAGATACTCGCCGCGACGCTCCTTGCGGATGACGGATTCATAGATCTGGCCGGTGGTGAAATTGTTGAGCTTTTTCATCTTCGCGGTGATGAATCGCTCATAGTGGCCGAGATCGAGATCGGTTTCAGCACCGTCGTCCGTGACGAAAACTTCGCCATGCTGGAACGGGCTCATCGTTCCGGGATCGACGTTGATGTAGGGATCGAGCTTGATCAGGGTGACTTTGAGGCCGCGCGATTCGAGGATCGCAGCGAGAGATGCGGCTGCAATCCCTTTACCGAGGGATGAAACAACGCCGCCAGTAACGAATACAAACTTGGTCATTGCTGGAGATGTGCCGAACGGCACGTGCGGGAAATTCAAATTATACCCCAATCCGGTTTTGCAATCCTTCTCTTTGCCGGATTTTGTGTTTCCGGACCAGGCGTCATGGCGTATACGAGATTTGCAGCCGCAAAAAGTTTTGCGCCCCTTGGGAATCGGGCAGATCGCGGATTTCATTACTCCGGCGAACCAGTCCAAGCCGGGCGCCGAAGTTCTGCCCCGTCCAGACCACCCCGGCTTCCACCTCGCCGACGACGCGCTTGGGATCGACGGTGTGCGGGTTGTCTTTCGAGAAAAGACCTCCCTGCAGGGTAGCGTTGTAGCCGACCGCACGCACGTCGGTGCGCAGGAAGCCGTAGAGCGCGGGCTGCTGCGGCAGCAGGTTCAGGTTGCCGGCCCGTGCCGTCAGGCCGATGCCGAGGTCGGTAAAGATATTGCCGAGGCGCCCCTGTATCGTGGGCGCCAGGTCGAAGGCATTCCCTACGCGCCAGCGGACCGGCGTAATTTCACCATGCAAAACGATGCCCGCTTCATTCCTGACCTGTTTTGACCAGCCCTGCGGCAGCGGCTGGTCGATCACCCGGTGGAAATTCGTCTGCGTCCAGCGTCCGCCCGCGCACGGTCCCAGGCATCCGAGATCGAGGCCGTAGCGCAGCGAAGTGCCGTCGTTGCGATGGATTTCCTTGAAGATGCCGCCGTAGAGCCAGCCGGCATAAGGATGGTCGGGAGGACCGAACTGCGCCGGCGGGAGCTTGATGTCGGAGGCGGTATAGAGTTCCTGCGCGATGCGCCAGCCATAAGTGGCCGCGCCGTCCGTCCCGCGCAAGGTCGACGCCTGGCCCAGGCTCATGCCGCTCGTGTAGAACCCGTCGTCGCGGTTCAGCAGCAGGGTGTCGTTGTCGATACCGACGATGGTCGACGTGCGCCCTTCCGCCCTGGCCTTGAGGAATTCATCGAAGAAATCCGAGACGGTGCCGGCCTGCGCGATGCCGGCCGCAAGAAGTCCTGCCAATCCGATGAACCGCCTGGTGTAGTGGATGCGCATAGCTCTCTCAGGATGAATGAAGTAGGGATTTGATCATGTCGTGCAGGGCGCCGGCTGCCAGCGCCGGCGACTCCATGGGGAACAGATGTCCGCCCGGGATCTGGCGGAAATGCCGGCCCACCAGCCGGCGCGTCGCCAGCAGCCCGGCCTGCCGGCACTCGACCGACTCTTTTCCTCCGACGAACCCGACCGGCACCGGAAAGCCGCGGCGGACAAGACGGCCGAGGTGGTGGGGCAGGCTGCGGTAGACCGCGGTCTCGGTCTCTCGGGTGAACCTGAGCGTCACGCCGCCGTCGGCATGCGGCTCGATGCCATGGGCGATATAGTCGCGCAGGACCGCTTCAGGCCATGCGGCAAACATTGGCTTGGCGGCGTAATGCTGGTAGGCGGCTTCCGCATCCGGCCAGTGGTTGCGGCGGTGTTCGGAAAATCTGGCAGGCGAAAACTTCTTGTCGGCGCCGATCTTCTTCGCCACGCGCAGCAGCGTGGCGCGCCATCCGGCGACGACGGGCGAATCGAGCAGCACGACGCAGCGCACCAGGTCGGGCCGCGCCTTGGCGGCCATCAGGCTGAGCATGCCGCCCAGGGAGTGGCCGACCAGGATAACGGGCTCGCGGTATCGGGACTGGAGTTCGTCGATCAGTTCCTCCACCAGTTTGGGCCAGCCGTTGGTGACCGGGTAGGCAGGATTATGGGCATGCATGTCGAGCGCCTGCACTTCGTAGTGCTGCTGCAGATGCTCGAAGAAGACACGATAGGTACCTGCCGGATAACTGTTTGCGTGGGCGAAATGCAGGTAAGGTCGTTTCATCGGGAAGGTCTATAACGCAAGATCAGGAATCCGCCGCCGGGAAATACCCGAACGCCGAATTGTCAAAAAGACTTCGATTGTAATTCGATTGCCTCAATCCGTTCCCCCTTCCTGCGCGGGGGCCGTGCGGGTGGCTTCATCCAGCCTCGGCAAGTCCTGCCAATAGCGTGCGCGTTCGCGGCGGTGCTCCTGCACTTCAATGCCATCACCGAACACGATCCTGACCGCGCCGGACTCATCGCTGCGCAGGCGCCGTACTCCCATGTCCGCGTAGCGCTCGTAGACTTCCGCCTTGGGATGGCGGTAGCGGTTGCGGTAGCCCACCTGGAACAGGGCCAGCTCCGGATTGACCGCGGCGAGGAACTGCGGCGTCGAGGAGGTACCGCTGCCGTGATGCGGCGCCAGCAGGACCGAAGCGCGGAGGCGCTCGGGGTCATGCCTGACCAGCGCCAGTTCCTGCGCCGCCTCGATATCGCCGGGCAGCAGCACCGCATGCCGGCCGACGCTGATCCTGAGGGTGCAGCTGCGGGCGTTCGGCTTGAGCTTGCTGAATTCATAGCTGGCGGTCTCGGGATGCAGCAATTCGAAGCGGATACCGTCCCAGGTCCAGGCATCGCCTTGCTCGCAGCGCCGGTGATGCCTTGTCCTCTGCACGATGGGATGATCGGCTGGCAGCGAAGACGAGACATTGGCCACATCGATTTCATCGAGGATGGATAGCGCACCGCCGGAGTGGTCGTTGTCGCTGTGCGAGATCATCAAGTCGAGGCTGCCGATGCCGCGGCCCGCCAGATAGGGAAGCACGACGCGGTTGCCGCCATCGGATTCCGCCGAATAGGCGGGCCCGGTGTCGTACAGCATGCGGTGGCGCGGCGTTTCGATCAGCACCGCCGTGCCCTGCCCCACATCGAATGCGGTAAGCCACAATTGTCCGTCCGGCGGCCGTGACGGCACAGTCAAAAGTACCGGCAACAGGCAGATCGCTCCCATCCAGCACATCGGCCATCCGCGCGGCGCCAGCAGCCAGAGCGTACCAGCGAGCGCGAGAGCAAACGCCCACCACGGCGGCGACGGTGTGCTCCATACCGCAAACGATGACGCGCTAAGCCATTTCAATACTTCAGCCAGCCAGGAAATGCATGCATGCGCGGCGATCAGCATCCAGTCGCCCGGCGCGACGGGCAGAATGGCGCCCAGCAGCGACAAGGGCGTGACGATGAAACTGATCAGGGGGATCGCGACGGCGTTGGCGGCCGGGCTCACCAGGGAAATCCTGCCGAAGAGCAGCAATGTGAGAGGTACCAGACCTATGGTCACGACATATTGCAAGTGGCTCGCCGACTTCAATCCGCTCAGCAAACGCCGGCTGGTGCTGTTGCCACAGTCGGCACTGGCTGCATCGCCATGTGAGGCCAGTCGCCCGGTGGAAGCGAACAGCAGGATGGCCACGGCGCCGAACGACAGCCAGAACCCCGGCCAGAGTACCGCCCAGGGATCGAGCAGCAAGACGACGCCCAGCGCCAGGCAGAGCACGTGCGACACATCGGTGATGCGCCCAGACCACAGCGCCAGCGCAACCACCGCAAGCATGTACAGGGTGCGCTGCGCGGGCACGCCGAATCCGGCGAGCGCCACATAAAGCAAGGCGGCGCACAGTCCCGCCAGCGCTGCCGCTTTCTGGGCCGGCAGGAGCAAGGGCAAACTGGTGCCGATGAAGAAGGAACGCCGCCAGAGCGCCGCGAACAGCGCCGCCACCAGACCGGAAATCATCGTGATATGCAGACCGGATATCGAGATCAGATGGCCGATGCCGGTGCGATTGAATACCTGCCAGTCATCCTGCGTGACCGAGCGCTGATCTCCGATGACCAGCGCAACCACCACGCCTGCATACTCCTTGCCTTCCAGCACAGTCTCGATGCGGGAGCGCAGCCACGCTCTGCAGCGCTCGACGGCATTGCCGACACCCGGCACGAAATCGTTCAGGCGATGGTTCTTGAAGGAGGATTTCGCATCCGCCCTGACATAGCCGGTCGCACGCAGGTCCTGCTCAAGCAGCCAAGCTTCGTAATCGAAGCCGTAGGGATTGGCGTTGCCGTGAGGCCGTCTAAGGCGGACAGTCAGCTGCCAGCGCTCCCCTGGCTGCAATGCGGCTGCCTGCCGTCCTCTCTCCATGTCCTGCGTCCAGTACCAAGAGAGTGCAAGGCGGCGTGGCACGGCGCCTGCCGCGGCTTCCGGCTGAACCACCTGCTCCACCGACAGGTTGAAGCGCACGCCCTGCGCAAAGGCATAGGGCAGGCTGTCAATGGTACCGATCACGGTCACATCCCTGCCCTCCCAATCCCTGCCAAGTTCGTCTTCAAGATAATGATGCGCAAACAATCCGGCCCAGGCGAAACCCAAAGCCGCACCGCACGCAAGCATCAGCGAGCAACGCGCATAAGGATTGCCGAGCCTTGAAACACTCAAAACACGCATGCGCGCGCTAGTGAAAACGAGGAGAAGTATCGCAATAGCGATTGCCAGGAAAAGCCAGGCCCTCTGCGGCAGAAACGCCTGGTGCTGCTGCAACGCTGCGCCTGCCGCGAAGCCGATGAGCGTGCTGCGCATCTAGCTTCAGGAGATTGCGGACAATCTGGGCAGGACAGCGTGCGCATTGCGCGCGGTCACGCCGGCGATGTGCTGCTCATCCACGCCGCGCAGCTCCGCCAGAACGCGGCCGATCGCGGGAAGCTGCTCCGGGCTGTTGCGCGCCGGATGCAGCCAGGCGGGGGAAATATCGGGCGCGTCGGTTTCGAGCACCAGCGCATCTTCCGGAAGATCGGTGGCGAGCCGCCGTATCTGCAGCGCGCGCGTGAAGGTCATGGCACCGCCGAAACCGAGCTTGAAGCCGCGCCGGATGAATTCTTCGGCCTGCTGGAAACTGCCGTTGAAGGCATGGGCGATGCCGCCTCGCACTTCAATCCGCCGCAGGTACTTGAGCACCACGTCCTGTGAACGCCGCACATGCAGCAGCACAGGCAGATCGAAGTCGCGCGCGATTTTCAATTGCTCGCTATAGAAATGCTCCTGCTTCTCGCGCAGCGGACTCTGTGTCAGTTGCGGAAGAAAGAAGTCCAGGCCGATCTCGCCTATCGCCACCAGGCGGGAATCGTTCATTGCCGCCTCGACCGTATTGCGCAGTTCGACGAGATCGCTTTCCTTCGCCTGCGGCACGAAGATGGGATGGATGCCGAGCGCATAGCTGCAGTTCGGGTTTTCCGCCGCGAGCCTTCGCACGGTAGCGAAGTTGTCGACGGCGATTGCCGGAATGACGATCATCGAGACGCCCTGCTGTCCGGCCCTCGACGCAACACCCGCCGCATCCCCGGCGAATTCGGCGGCGTCGAGGTGGCAATGCGTGTCAATCCACATGGGGATGCAAGCCATCTTCGGACAAGTGCAGCACGCGGTCGCAATGGCGCGCAAGCTCGATGTCATGGGTGACGATCACGAAAGCGGTGCCGAGCGTGCGCGACAATTCGAGCATGAGGTCGAAGGTCTTGTGCGCGGTCACGCGGTCGAGGTTGCCGGTCGGCTCGTCGGCTAGCACGCAGGCCGGCTGGGTAACCAGGGCGCGCGCCAGCGCCACGCGCTGCCGCTCGCCGCCGGACAGCTCTCCGGGCACATGCGCCACCCGCGCCGCCAGTCCGACGCGCGCCAGCATCTTTTCCGCCGCCTCGTGCGCTTGCGCCCGGGCGGTGCGCCGGATCATCAGCGGCATGCCGACATTGTCCAGCGCAGAAAATTCCGGCAGCAGATGATGAAACTGATAAACGAAGCCCAGCGAGGAATTGCGCACCGCGCCGCGCGCGCTTTCGCTCATGCCGGCGAAGTCCTTGCCGAGCAGCGTCACGCTGCCGCTGCTCGGCGTATCCAGTCCGCCCAGCAGATGCAGCAGCGTCGACTTGCCGGAGCCGGATGCGCCCACGATGGCGACCCGCTCGCCTTTCGATATGCTGAAGTCGATGTCCCGGAGCACGCTCACCGAATACTTGCCCTGGGTATAGGTCTTGGAAAGGCCGCGGCAAGTCAATACTGTTTGATCCATCTTCATTGCCTCCGCTTCATTCATAACGCAGCGCTTCGGCCGGACGCACATTGGCTGCGCGCCAGCTCGGATACAGGGTGGCGACGAAGGCCAGCACCACGGCGACGCCGCCGATGGTCCAGACGTCGGGCCAGCGCAAGTCCGAAGGCAGCTCGGTGATCAGATAGATTTCCTTGGACAGGAACTGCACGCCGAGCAGGCGTTCGATGAAGGGAACGATGACATCGATGTTGAGCGCCACCAGCACGCCCAGTCCAACGCCGATGGCCGTGCCCAGCAGGCCGACCATCGCTCCCTGGATCATGAATATTTTCAGGATCGATGCGGGCGAGGCGCCGAGAGTACGCAGGATCGCGATATCCGCCTGCTTGTCGGTGACGGTCATGACCAGCGTGGACACCAGGTTGAAGGCGGCAACCGCAATGATCAGCGTCAGGATGATGAACATCATGCGCTTTTCGGTCTGCACCGCCGCAAACCAGGTCCGGTTCTGCTTGGACCAGTCGAGGATGTACAGATTGCCGTGGAGGACCTTGGACAGCGTCAGCGCCACCTCGGGCGCGCGCTGCATGTCCTCGACGCGCAGGCGAAGGCCGGACGGCGCCTCCAGCTTGAACATGCGCATTGCGTCGTCGATGTGAATGAAAGCCAGCCCGGAATCGTATTCATGATGACCGGCTTCGAAGATGCCGCCCACCGTGAACTGCTTGAGCCGCGGAAGCACCCCCGCCGGCGTGATCTGCCCCTGCGGCGCGATCATGGTGACCTTGTCGCCGACATTGACATGCAGGCCGCGTGCGAGCTCGCGCCCCAGCACGATATTGAATTCGCCCGAACGCAAATTGTTGAAGCTGCCCTCCTTGACCTGGGAGGCAACATCCGACACTTTCGGCTCCTCCTGCGGAAGCACGCCGCGAATGATGACGCCGCGCACCGTATCGTCGCGCGTCATCATCGCCTGCGCCGCCACATAAGGAGCGGCACCCTTCACCTCGGGAACCTGCATCGCCTCCTTCGCCGTGACCTGCCAGTCGGGCAGGCTGCCGGTGGCGTCGTAGACCTCGATATGCGAAAGCACCGACAGCATGCGGTCCCGCACTTCCTTCTGGAAGCCGTTCATCACCGACAGGACCACGATGAGCGCCGCGACACCGAGCGCAATGCCCGCCATGGAAATCAGCGAAATGAAAGAGATGAAACTGTTGCGGCCGCTGCGGCGCCCGGCCCGCGTATAGCGCAGGCCGACCAGCCATTCGAACGGCAGATTCTTGACGATACTCAAATAACACTCCCTGTTATAGATCCGGCCCGAAAACAGGTTGAGCCGGATCCCCTCACTCCAACCCTCTCCCAGGGGGAGAGGGTGAAATCAGCAGCCCGAAAAATGAACCATTTTTCGGGCCGAATCAATAAAAGCTGCTCATCGTGCGATACGGCCCGGTTGTGCCGGCATGATGTGGATGGAATGACAACTTCCGATAAACAGCGCAGTTTGCCATACAATCACGCAATGAGTCATCTCGATATCCTGATTCCGTTTTCCCTTCCGCCAGCCGAACTCGCGCCCGACCTGTTTCGGGAGATCGAAGCCCCCGCCCTCGCGACCCTTCTCTCCCGCGCCAAGTCGGAACCTGCCGCGAACCGGCATGAACGCTTCGACGAGTTTGCGCGCGCCCTTCCGCACGAGAGCTGGCTCGTCCGCCGTTTCGGACTGCTCCAACAGCTCGAGCGCGGCGGCAGTCCGCCGGTCGGCGCCCAGCTGCTTCGCGCCACGGGCGCCGCAGCGGACGAAGGCGTGTGGTTCGTGCTGCAGCCGGTGCATATCCACATCGCGCGCGACCATTTGGTTCTCACCGACCCGCGCCACCTAATGCTAACGGAAACGGAATCCCGCAACCTGTTTGAAATCGCAAAACCTTTGTTCGATGAAGGCGGCCGGGATTTGCGCTACTGCAACGCAAGCACCTGGCTGCTGCGCTCCGACGACTGGGCCGACTTGAAAACCTCGTCGCCCGACGCCGCCGGCGGACACAACATCGACATCTGGATGCCGCGCGGTTCCGGCGAACGCGAATGGCGCAAGGTGCAGAACGAAGTGCAGATGCACTGGTTCCAGCATTCGCTCAACCAGGAGCGCGAAGATCGCGGTCTCAAGCCTGTCAATTCGCTATGGCTGTGGGGCGGATCCGAGGCGGCGGCTCACGGCGGCGCATCGCCTTACCGTGCGGCGTTCAACCTGAGCCCCTGGATGGCCGCCGTTGCGGAGTCGGCGTCGAAACGCTTGAAGGCGGCATCCGTCGCCGACCTGGCTGCGGCGGAGGGCGAACCGGCCCTGCTCGCCCTGGAAGACCTTGTCGAACCGGCACTGTCGAATGACTGGGCGGCATGGATAGATGTTTTCAAGCGGCTGGAAAGCGACTGGTTCGCGCCATTGCACGAGGGCCTCAAATCCGGAAAAATGGATGTACTGAACCTGATCTTCACCAATGACTCCCGCCTTTTCCGCTCTACCGCCTCCCGGTCGTCGCTGCGAAAATTCTGGATCAAACCCAATCTTGCCTTATTGAGCACATGACCCGCATCGCAGCCCGCAATTACTCTTTCCGCCAAGCCGAAATGCTGCGCCAGCAAGGCGTGCATCCCGTGCTGGCGCGGCTCTACGCGGCGCGCGGCCTCGCCGACGCGCGCGAGCTGTCGAGCGAACTTGCTTCGCTGATCACGCCCTCCGGCCTGCTGCACATCGACGCGGCAGCGGGTTATCTTGCCGACGCCATCGCCGGCGGCAAGAAAATGGTTGTGGTTGCCGACTATGACTGCGACGGTGCCACCGCATGCGCCGTCGCGCTGCGCGGCTTGCGCGCCCTCGGAGCGCGTATCGATTACATCGTGCCGAACCGTTTCGAATACGGCTACGGCCTGACGCCGGAGATCGTCGAACTCGCTATCAGGGAAACCTCTCCCGACGTCATCATCACCGTCGACAATGGCATTGCCAGCATCGAAGGCGTCGAGGAAGCCAAGCGCCGGGGAATCGATGTCGTCGTCACGGACCACCATCTGCCCGGCGACAGGCTGCCGGATGCGCGCGTGATCGTGAATCCCAACCAGCCTTCGTGCGGCTTCCCGAGCAAGAACCTGGCGGGCGTCGGCGTGATGTTTTATGTCCTGCTCGCGCTGCGTGCCGAAATGCGCAGGCGCGGACTGTTCGATGCACAGACGCAACCCAAGCTGGACAGCTTGCTCGACCTCGTGGCGCTAGGCACCGTGGCCGATGTGGTCAAGCTGGATGCGAACAACCGCATCCTGGTCGCCCAAGGCCTCAAGCGCATGCGCGCCGGCCGCATGCAGCCGGGCATTGCCGCCCTGTTCCGCGCGGCCGGCCGTGAAGCGCGGCGCGCCACGCCTTTCGATCTAGGCTTCGCCCTCGGCCCGCGCCTGAATGCCGCCGGCCGCCTGGCCGACATGTCGCTCGGCATCGAATGCCTGACCACCGACGACGAAGGCCGCGCCTGGGCCATCGCCCAGCAGCTCGACACCATCAACCGCGAGCGGCGCGACATTGAAGCCGGCATGCAGGATACTGCGCTCAGCCTGCTCGACGCCTTCGAACCGGCGAACAGCACGACGATCAGCGTCTTTGACGAATCCTGGCACCAGGGCGTGATCGGCATCGTCGCCTCTCGCCTGAAGGACAAGTTCTATCGGCCGACCATCACCTTCGCCCCGGGCGGCGACGGCCTGATCAAGGGCTCCGGCCGCTCGATCGCCGGTTTCCACCTGCGCGACGCGCTCGATCTTGTCTCCAAGCAAGCGCCGAGCCTCATCCAGAAATTCGGTGGGCATGCGATGGCCGCCGGCCTGACCATTCCGGCCGAAGCCTTCGGCGCCTTTTCTGAGGCATTCGAAACCGTGGGACGAGAATGGCTGACCGAGCATCAGCTTGAGCGCATCGTAGAAACCGACGGCCCGCTGGAAGAGGCGTATTTCACGCCGCAGTTCATCGAACTGATCGACAGCCAGGTCTGGGGCCAGGGATTCGCGCCGCCGGTTTTTTGCGACGAATTCCGCGTCATCAGCCAGCGTATCCTCAAGGAAAAACATCTCAAACTGACACTGGAAAAGGACGGCAGGCGTTTTGATGCGATCTGGTTCGGGCGAACCGATGACCTGCCCGAGCGCGCGCTTGTAGCCTATCGTCTCGATGCGAACGAATTCAACGGCGTAACCAGGGTGCAATTGCTGGTGGAGCATGCCCAGCCGGCCTGATTCGTCGACCGCACAGGCTGGGCCAAGAGGATCAAAACGAGCCGCCTCTTAAATTTCCGGCCGCATTCGTCTTGAAGGCCTTGCCCCTCGGGTATAATGTAAGGTTTGATTGCAAGAGATACTGCCATGGAAGCCGAACGCCTCAACTCCCTCTCCTCGCTGCTTGCGGACCTGTCTACCCGCGCAGCAGAACTTCGGAGGTATCTTTGACTTCGATGTGAAGTCGGAGAAACTCGAACAAGTCAACGCCGAACTCGAAGATCCCAGCGTCTGGAATGATCCCAAGCGCGCGCAGGATCTCGGCAAGGAAAAGAAATCCCTAGAGGCCATCGTCCTCACCCTGATCAAGATCGATGCGGATCTCGGCGATGCGCGCGATCTGTTCGACATGGCCCGGGAAGAGCAGGATGAAGATACCCTGCTGGCCATCGAACAGGACGCAGCCGAACTGCGGACCATGGTCGAAGGCATGGAATTCCGCCGGATGTTTGCCAATCCGATGGACCCCAACAATTGCTTTATCGATATTCAGGCCGGTGCCGGCGGCACGGAAGCCCAGGATTGGGCATCGATGCTGCTGCGCCAGTATCTGCGCTACTGCGAGCGCAAGGGTTTCAAGACCGAAATCCTTGAAGAATCCGAAGGCGAAGTGGCCGGCATCAAGACTGCGACCATCAAGGTCGAAGGCGAATATGCCTACGGCTTCCTGCGCACCGAAAGCGGCGTGCATCGCCTCGTGCGCAAGTCGCCCTTCGATTCGGCCAACGGCCGCCACACTTCCTTCTCCAGCGTCTTCGTCTATCCGGAAGTCGATGAATCGATCGAGATCGACATCAACCCGGCGGACGTGCGCATCGACACCTTCCGCGCGTCAGGCGCTGGCGGCCAGCACATCAACAAGACCGACTCCGCGGTGCGCCTGACGCATGCGCCCTCGGGCATCGTCGTGCAGTGCCAGAACGACCGCAGCCAGCACCGCAACCGCGCCGAAGCGTGGGCCATGCTGAAGTCGCGCCTGTACGAACTCGAACTGCGAAAGCGCATGAGCGAGCAGCAGAAGATGGAAGATGCCAAGACCGACATCGGCTGGGGCCATCAGATCCGCTCCTATGTGCTGGACCAGTCGCGCATCAAGGATCTGCGCACCAATCATGAAGTCGGCAATACCAAGGCCGTGCTTGACGGAGACCTGGACGATTTCATCGCCGCGTCGCTGAAACAGGGTGTGTGAGACGCCGTTTCAAACCGAGCACAGAGCCACTTGCCCAAACACGCAAAATTCAAATGACAAATCAAATCGAAACCGCCGCGCCGGCACAGGATGAAAACTTCATCATCGCCGAGCGCCGCGCCAAGCTGGCCGCCTTGCGGGAACAAGGCGTTGCATTTCCCAACGATTTCCGCCCCGAGCACAAGGCCGCCGACCTGCACGCGCAGTACGGCGAACTGACCAACGAACAGCTCGATGCCAATCCGGTCAAGGTGAGTGTGGCCGGACGCATGATGCTCAAGCGCGTCATGGGCAAGGCCTCGTTCGCAACGATCCAGGACGGTTCCGGCCGCCATGCCGAAGGCCGCATCCAGCTCTACATCACGAATGACAATGCCGGCGAAGCGACGCACGCCGCATTCAAGCATTACGACATGGGCGACCTGCTCGGTGCCGAAGGCGTGCTGTTCAAGACCAAGACCGGCGAACTGTCGGTCAAGGTGACCGTGCTCCGCCTGCTGACCAAGTCGCTGCGGCCGCTGCCCGACAAGTTTCACGGCCTGTCGGATCAGGAAACGAAATACCGCCAGCGCTATGTCGACCTCATTACCAGCGAAGAAACGCGCCGCACCTTCAAGGCCCGTACCGCTGCCATGTCGTCGATCCGCCGCTTCATGTCGGATAACGGCTTCATGGAAGTCGAGACGCCAATGCTGCATCCGATTCCGGGCGGTGCTGCGGCCAAGCCTTTCATCACCCATCACAATGCGCTCGACATGCAGATGTTCCTGCGCATTGCGCCCGAGCTTTACCTGAAGCGTCTGGTCGTGGGCGGCTTCGACCGCGTGTTCGAAGTCAACCGCAACTTCCGTAACGAAGGCGTGTCGCCGCGGCACAATCCGGAATTCACCATGATGGAGTTCTACGCCGCCTATGTAGACTACAAGTGGCTGATGGACTTCACCGAGGCAGTAATCCGCCAGGCTGCGATCGATGCGCACGGCACCGCGCAGCTGACCTATCAGGGCAAGGAGCTCGACCTTGGCAAACCCTTCCATCGCATGACCATCGTCGAGGCGATCAACAAATTTGCGCCGCATTACACGAATGCGCAGCTGCAGGATGCGACCTTCCTCAAGGCCGAACTGAAGAAGTTCGGCGTGGAGCCGCTTGCCACGTCCGGCCTGGGCGCCCTGCAGCTTGCCCTGTTTGAGGAAACTGCCGAATCGCAGCTGTGGGAACCAACCTACATCATCGATTACCCGGTTGAAGTGTCGCCGCTCGCCCGTGCATCGGATACCGTACCCGGCATCACCGAGCGCTTCGAGCTCTTCATTACCGGCCGCGAGATCGCCAACGGCTTCTCGGAGCTGAATGACCCGGAAGACCAGGCTGCGCGCTTCCAGGCGCAGGTGGCGGCCAAGGATGCGGGAGATGAAGAAGCCATGTATTACGATGCCGACTATATCCGCGCATTGGAATACGGCATGCCTCCCACCGGTGGCTGCGGCATCGGCATCGACCGCCTGATGATGCTGATCACCGACTCTCCCAATATCCGCGACGTCATTCTCTTCCCTCATCTCCGCAAGGAAGATTGAGCTTTCGCCCGCGCCGGAATCCGTTCCGGCTCTCGCAGTTTTGCAAACGGGCAAATCAACATACACATCAGAAAAGAGCGGATGCTGCATTTCCGCTCTTTTTTCGCTACGACGCATACACGCCTGTCATCTTGCCCTCTTCCGCTATCTGCCCCGCCTTGGCCTCTGAGCTAGCGCAAACGGCTTACAAAGCATTACAGCTTACACATTAGATGCATTTGATTTCCAAGGCCCAACTCCGATAATGATTTCGAGCTGTCACGGGTACCGTTTGAAGCATAGACGCACACGACAGCAATCTTTAAAGGAGGACAGCATGGAAAGCGACAAGACAACAAGCCGCATTCACCCGCTGGTCGCAGGTGCCGCCGTTTCCGTCATGTTGGTAAGCCTGACCGGCGTTGCGGCAATGACGGGAATGATCCCCAACTCCCACAGCTCAAGTCCAACTTCCGGCTTGTCCGCGCCTGGCGCCACGGTCAGCAGTTCCATCGGCGCGGCGGCAGCTGCAACTTCGCCGGCCGCCCTGCTCGAACGCGAGCAGACAGACACGCGTGCGGTCAGCAATATTTCCCAAGCTGATGCGGATGCCAAAGTCGAGCACAGGCAGCCATCGCCCTCTCATCAATCCGGAACGCCGCACCATGGCGCACGCCAGTTCGGCATGGTCGCGCAGGCGCCTGCAGCCTGCAAGAGTTGCGGACGAGTCGAATCCGTACAGGCGATCCAGCAAGCGGCCCAGCCCAGCGGAGTCGGCATGGTGGCCGGCGCGGTGCTGGGCGGCGTGCTGGGCAACCAGATCGGCGGCGGCAGCGGTCGCAAGATTGCGACAGTCGCAGGCGCGGTCGGGGGCGGCTATGCCGGTAATGAAGTGGAAAAGCGCACCCGGGCCACTACCACCTATCAGGTCAGGGTCCGCATGAATGATGGTGTGGTCCGTTCCTTTCCATTCAATCGGCAGCCGGCATGGTCGACGGGCGACAAGGTGCGCGTCGTCAATGGACATCTGACAGCGCGTATCTAGGAAAGGTACTCATGTGCGCGATCTCCCGATGAGAATGCAGGCATGTCAATCCGCATGTGCTCATGCGCCTTGCAACGCGTAAAAGGCCTGTTGTGAGTCGTGCGGGAGACATACGAGATACAGACCTAGTACTTGTCATTCAGTCCACTCGGCAGCATACTTGTCTTTTTTGCATTTCCATGTGCTTTTCAACTTGCGGAGAAAAATGCTTGTGGAACACGGCAACGACAAACATTCCATGCAACGGGCGCTGATGCGCCGGCGAACCGATCGACCGAAATCCTCGGAAGAGATGCGTACGGATCGTTACATGCCCGATACCAAGCCCATCAGCCGGATCGCCGATACTTCCATGCAGCTGCCCTATCTCAATGAAAAGCGGACGGATGCGCGCAGAAGCCTCGTCGCGGACTTGTACGATTTCGCTCCCGTCGGCTACTTTCTGACGACTCCGAGCGGCCTCATTCAGGAAGTCAACCTGACGGGCGCCGGTCTGTTCGGCATTTCCCGCGATACGCTTCGAGGCAGGAACCTGGTCGACTTCGTTTCGCTGGACATGCATGCCGTCTTCCATGATTTCTTGCGGCAGGTTGCGCATACCGGGGAAAAGACGACTTGCGAACTGACCTTCCTCGACGTTGAGAAACGTCCTTTCTTTGCGCATGTGGAAGCCAACGCGGACGCTGATGGAAAATCCTGCCGCATCGTGCTCTGCGACATCAGCGAGCGCAAGCAGGCCGAACTTGCCCTGAGTGAAAGCGAAGAACGATTCCGCCTGATGGCGGATTCCGCGCCGGTCCTCATCTGGATTACCGGACCGGACCAGCAATATGTCTGGTTCAACAAGATGTGGCTGGATTTCACGGGCAGGACGCTGGAGCAGGAACTCGGACAAGGCTGGACCGAGGGCATCCATGCAGAAGATTTGCCGTCCTGCATGCAGGAGCAGTCTTCGGCCTTTGCCGAACAGCGTCCGTTCACCATTGAATACCGGCTGAAAAGCCGCGACGGTCAGCATCATTGCATGCTGGCGCACGGCGTTCCGCGCTGTTCTCCATCCGGGCGCTTTCTCGGTTACATCGGCAGCTGCACCGATATTTCCGAACGCAAGAAGACGGAAGAACAGCTGCAGCACTCGCGGCAGATGCTGCGGCACCTTGTGTCCTATCAGGAGCGCGTACGCGAGGACGAACGCAAGCGGATTGCACGCGAGATCCACGACGATCTGGGCCAGAACCTGCTCGCTTTGCGCATCGATGTCGCGATGCTGCATACGCGCACGGGAACCGCGCATCCCAAGCTGAATGAACGCGTGAGCATTGCGCTCAACCATATCGATGCAACAATGAAAGCCGTACGCGCAGCCATCAACAACCTCCGGCCTACCGTCCTCGATCTCGGCCTGACGGCGGCCATCGAATGGCAGGTTCAGGATTTCCAGCGGCGCAGCAGCATTGCCTGCGAGCTGGCGATGGAAGACGATATCAATCTGGATGACAGCCGCGCCACGGCGCTGTTCCGCATTCTGCAGGAGTCATTGAACAACGTGATACGGCATGCGCAGGCAAGCCAGGTGGAAATCGAGCTGTATAAAGAGGCGGGTCAGCTGGTCATGCGGATTGCCGACAACGGCATCGGCATTTATCCGGACTGCAGGCGAAAGGCCAATTCCTTCGGCCTTGTGGGGATTGAAGAGCGAATCAATGCGCTCGGCGGCGAACTCACGATAGACAGCAAGCCAGATCGCGGCACGACCCTGATCGTGTCGCTGCCGCTGAACGCCGTTTGATGTTCGTTTGTTGCTGATTTGACGTTGCCAGGCCGGATACGGCACGACGATCGCGCCGCTCCGGAATTACTGCGCTTCCTCGATCCAGGCCATCTGGATCGCTTCCAGGATCTTCTCTCCCGAACGCTGGGGATCGTCATCGAAGCCGTCCAGTTCGCACACCCATTTATGCAGGTCCGTGAATCTTACTGTCAGCGGATCCACATCAGGGAATTTGTCGAACAGCTCTTCGGCGATGCGTGTCGTGTCAGTCCACTTCATGTCGGCATTTCCGTTCAGTGATTTTCGCTGGCGTGGTTGATCGTGTATTTCGGAATTTCGACTACTACATTCTCGTCCGCCAAAACGGCCTGGCAGGACAAGCGGGAAGTCGCTTCAAGACCCCAGGCGCGATCAAGCAGGTCCTCTTCCTTTTCCTCCAGCTCGTTCAGCGACTGAAAACCTTCGCGCACCACGACATGGCAAGTCGTGCAGGCGCAGGATTTTTCGCAGGCATGCTCGATGTCGATATCGTGTTCGAGCAGCGCATCGCAAATGGACTGGCCTGCCGGCGCTTCAATGACAGCGCCCTCCGGGCAGAGGGTGGCATGAGGAAGTACAACGATTTGAGGCACTTGGGATTCCTTGCAAAAATGTGAGAACGATTCCGTATCAGGCAAGCTGATCGAGCTTCTTGCCGGCCAGCGCGGCACGCACGCTGCGGTCCATGCGACGGGCAGCAAACTCTTCCGTACCTTTGGCGAGCGCCTCGACGGCGGCCTTGATCGCTGCATGGTCTTCGCCCTGAAGGCTCTCCTGCACCTTCTGCATCAGGGCGGCCACATCCGACTGTTCCTGCTCGGACAGCAGGTTCGCATCCGCATCCAGCGCGGACCGGGTCGCGAGCAGAATGCGTTCGGCTTCCACCTGCTCTTCCCGCAATGCTCGCAACTTCATGTCGACGTCGGCCGCATTGTAGGAGTCCTGCAGCATCCGGGCGATTTCATCATCGCCGAGGCCATAGGACGGTTTCACGGTAATCGACGCTTCCACGCCCGCATGCTGCTCCCTGGCGGATACCGAGAGCAATCCGTCGGCATCCACCTGGTAGGTGACGCGAATACGTGCGGCACCGGCCACCATCGGCGGAATGCCGCGCAGTTCGAAGCGCGCAAGCGATCTGCAGTCGGCAACCAGTTCGCGCTCGCCCTGCACCACATGAATCGCCATCGCGGTCTGGCCGTCCTTGAACGTAGTGAACTCCTGCGCACGCGCGCAGGGAATCGTGGAGTTGCGCGGGATAACCTTTTCGACCAGCCCGCCCATGGTTTCAATGCCAAGCGACAGCGGGATGACGTCGAGTAGCAGCCAGTCATCGCCAGGAGCACGGTTGCCGGCAAGCAGGTTGGCCTGGACGGCGGCGCCGAGCGCTACCACCTTGTCGGGGTCGATGTTGGCCAGCGGCGTGGTCTGGAAAAACTCTCCAACCGCCCTGCGCACATGGGGCATGCGGGTCGCACCGCCCACCAGTACGACGCCGTCGACATCGTCAACGGTCAGGCCGGCATCACGCAAGGCCTTGCGGCAAGGCGTGATCGTTTTTGCGATCAGGTGCTGGGTAATCTGCGAGAAGGTTTCTGCGGAGAGCGTGAGATGCACTTCCTCGCCGGAGTTGAGGATGGCGTCGATATGCGTTTCCGCCTGCGTGGACAGCAGTTCCTTCGCTTCGCGCGCCTTGACCATCAGGATGCGCATGTCCTTGTCGGACAAGGGCGCAAGATTGCCGTGCTCGACCATCCAGCAGAGGATGCGATGGTCGAAGTCGTCGCCGCCGAGCGCGGAATCGCCGCCGGTGGCCAGCACTTCGAACACGCCCTTGGTCAGCTTCAGGATGGAAATGTCGAAGGTGCCGCCGCCGAGGTCGTAGACGGCATACACGCCCTCCGACTCATTGTCGAGTCCATAGGCAATGGCTGCGGCCGTCGGCTCGTTGAGCAGGCGCAGAACGTTCAGGCCGGCCAGCTTGGCCGCATCCTTGGTTGCCTGGCGCTGGGCATCGTCAAAATAGGCCGGTACCGTGATCACCGCGCCGACAAGCTCGTCGCCGAGGGCGTCTTCAGCGCGCTGGCGCAACGTGGCGAGAATCTGCGCCGACACCTCCACCGGGCTCTTGACGCCCGCAATGGTCTTGAGCTGCACCATGCCCGGCGCATCGACGAAGTCGTACGGCAGGTTCTCGGCGTAGGCAATGTCCTTGAGCCCGCGGCCCATGAAGCGCTTGACGGACACGACGGTGTTTTTCGGATCGGTCGTCTGCGCCGCCTGCGCCTTGTAGCCGATATGCGCATGGCCATTGGGCAGATAACGCACGATCGACGGCAGGAGCGGATGCCCTTCTTCATCGCTGAGCACTTCGGGAATGCTGCTTCGTACCGTGGCCACCAATGAATTGGTAGTGCCAAGATCGATACCTACCGCCAACCTGTGCTGGTGCGGCGCAGTGGACATGCCCGGTTCGGAGATTTGAAGTAAAGCCATATTAATTTTTCGGTATCGGCACGGTCACATCCGCAATGCGGTCACTGTCGATCGTCAGCCTTCAAGTTGTTCAAAAACTGCCTGCACTTCTTCCGCAAACTTTTCCAGGAACATCAACTGCCGCACGCGCTGCGCCGCCTCGGTGAAATTTTTTTCGTCCAGTATGCGGCCGATATCCTCGAGCTCTTCCTTACGCGCTGCGCGCAATTCCCGGTCCAGCCGTTCGAGTGCGTCGATATCCTTTTCCGCCTTCGCCTCTTCCAGCGCTTCGCGCCATTCCATCTGCTGCATCAGGAATTGCCGCGGCATCGCGGTATTGGATTCGATCTGCAGATCCACCCCATTCAGCTCGCACAGGTAGGCTGCGCGCTTGAACGGATTCTTCAGCGTCTGATAGGCCTCGTTGGCGCGCGTGGCCCATTGCATGGCTACCCGCTTTTCTGAGCCGCTGGCATTGGTGTACTTGTCCGGATGCACGCGGTTCTGCACCTCGCGATACGCGGCATCAAGCGCCGCGCCGTCGATCGCGAACTGCTGCGGCAACTGGAAAAGCTCGAAATGATTTTGCATGGCCACCCAAAAGAAAAGCCTGTTTGTACTTCAACAGGCTTGGACAGGCGTCTTCTCCCTCGGCGGGAGAAGTCATCCGGTTCACTCAGATGCGGAAGCTTTCACCGCAACCGCACTCGTCCTTCACATTGGGATTGTTGAACTTGAAGCCTTCGTTCAAACCCTCGCGAGCGAAATCCAGTTCGGTACCGTCGATATAAGGCAAGCTCTTCGGATCAACGTAGACCTTCACGCCATGCGATTCGAACACGCTGTCTTCCGGCACGCTTTCATCGACATACTCCAGCTTGTACGCCAGACCGGAACAGCCGGTCGTGCGTACGCCGAAACGCAAACCAATGCCCTTGCCGCGGCGTTCGATATAACGATTGATATGCTTTGCAGCTTTTTCGGTCAATGTGATTGCCATAACGCTTCAGTTTCCTTCCTGCATCCGTTGTTGCGGCGGCAGCCTCAGATCAGGCTGCTTCCTTGGCTTCGCTGCCGTGCTTGGCCTTGTAGTCCTGCACCGCAGCCTTGATGGCGTCCTCGGCCAGGATCGAGCAGTGAATCTTCACCGGCGGCAGCGCCAGTTCTTCTGCGATCTGCGTGTTCTTGATCGACAGGGCTTCATCCAGCGTCTTCCCCTTGACCCATTCCGTCACGAGGGAGGACGAGGCGATGGCCGAGCCGCAGCCGTAGGTCTTGAATTTCGCATCTTCGATCACGCCGTCGGCGCCGACCTTGATCTGAAGCTTCATGACGTCGCCGCACGCAGGCGCGCCGACCATGCCGGTGCCGACGGACTCGTCGCCCTTTTCGAACGCGCCGACATTGCGCGGGTTTTCATAATGATCGAGAACTTTTTCCGAGTAAGACATTTTCTTGCTCCTTGTATCTTTTGAAGGTCAGTGCGCAGCCCATTGGATCGTGCTGAGATCGATCCCATCCTTGTACATATCCCACAGCGGCGACAGCTCGCGCAGTTTCGCCACCTTGGTTTTGATCAGATTGATCGTGAAGTCGATGTCCTCTTCCGTCGTGAAGCGGCCGATCGTGAAACGGATCGAGCTGTGCGCCAGTTCATCGCTGCGGCCGAGCGCCCTCAGTACATAAGATGGTTCCAGGCTGGCGGAAGTACAAGCCGAACCGGAAGACACCGCGATGTCCTTGATCGCCATGATCAGCGATTCGCCTTCGACGTAATTGAAGCTGACGTTGAGGTTATGCGGCACGCGGTGATCCATGTCGCCGTTGATATACACCTCTTCGATTTCGCTCAGTCCTTTCGCCAGGCGATCGCGCAAGGCTTTGATCCGGGCGATTTCCTCATGCATTTCTTCCTTGGCGATGCGGAAGGCCTCACCCATGCCGACGATCTGGTGCGTGGGCAGCGTGCCGGAACGCAGACCGCGCTCATGGCCGCCGCCGTGCATCTGTGCCTCGATGCGCACGCGCGGCTTGCGGCGAACATAGAGGGCGCCGATGCCCTTTGGTCCGTAAGTCTTGTGTGCCGTAAAGGTCATCAGGTCGACCTTCCATTTCTCGAGGTCGATCTCGACCTTGCCCGTCGCCTGAGCGGCATCGCAATGGAAGATGATGCCCTTGGAGCGGCAGAGTTCACCGATTTCCGGAATGGGCTGGATTACGCCGATTTCATTGTTGACCAGCATGACGGAAACGAGGATCGTATCCGGACGGATCGCTTCCTGCAGCTGTTCCAGGGTAATCAGACCGTTGTCCTGCGGTTGCAGATAGGTCGCCTCGAAGCCCTGGCGTTCCAGTTCACGCACGGTATCCAGAACAGCCTTGTGTTCCGTCTTGACAGTGATGATGTGCTTGCCCTTGGTCTTGTAGAAATGGGCGGCGCCCTTGAGGGCGAGATTGTTGCCTTCGGTCGCACCGGAAGTCCAGACGATCTCGCGCGGATCGGCATTGACCAATGCTGCAACGTGGGCACGCGCCTCCTCGACCGCCTTTTCCGCTGTCCAGCCGTACATATGGCTGCGCGACGCCGGGTTGCCGAATTGCTCGCGCAGATAGGGAATCATTTTTTCCGCAACGCGGGGATCGATCGGCGTTGTGGCCGAATAATCCATGTAAATCGGGAAATGCGGTGCCTTGATGGTATCGATCAGGCTTTTTTCCAAAGGTGCATTCATTCTGGCTAACTCCAATCAGGCGGCTATATGGGGGCGCGGCATCAGTACCACGTTGTGTTCGGCATTTTTCTGTCGCTGCTGATCGACCAGATCCTTCAGCGACACGGAATCCAGGTATTCGACCATCTTCGCATTGAGGGTTGCCCACAGGTCATGCGTCATGCAGCGGGTACCGTGCTCATGACCGGGGCTATGGCAATTCTCCTTGCCACCACACTGCGTTGCATCGATGGGCTCATCGACAGCGATGATAATATCGGCCACCGTCACGTCTTCCGGCTTGCGCGCCAACGTGTAACCGCCGCCGGGACCGCGCACCGATTCGACGATTTCATGACGGCGCAGTTTGCCGAACAACTGCTCGAGGTAAGACAGCGAAATCTCCTGCCGCTGGCTGATTGCAGACAATGTCACCGGACCCTTGTCATCGCGCAGCGCGAGATCGATCATTGCAGTGACTGCAAAACGGCCTTTAGTAGTCAGACGCATATCCATCAACTCCAGTGCAAAACTTCGAACCTGCGGAACCGAATAAACCTATTTCCCGAAAATTTTAGTCAAGTATATCAAAGTTGAGTAAATTTGTCAGGTATTGAGGAGGATGGGAAAGTGGGAAATGCGGCAGTCCGGCTTCAACGAACCAACCAGACGGAAGTGAAAAAGCGGAGTGCAGGGAAACGATTTGGAAAAACTTACACGCCTGAAATTATTTCACAATTTGCATTGCCTTGCAGACAGCAAGCCAGCGCGTGCATGCACGCGCTGGCGCTCAATACCGAAAAACACGCAATTGATGCGCTGGTGCAGTGACGCAGTCGCCGGGTTTATTGAAGCTTCAGCCGCAGGAACATCATGTATGCCGTCGGATCCCTGCCGTAGGATGCGGCCATGTCCGAGGGTACGAGGTGGCGGCTGACGAAGGCGCCCACGTCGATGCCGACTGGGCCGCTGACGCGCAGATCCTGAAAATAGCCGAAGGTGACGCGGTTTAGCTTGAACAGCTGGCGCTGCATCGACTCGTTTTCCCGCATGAGATTGTCGCTTCCAACCTGCTCGATGCGGCCGAACAGCGAATGCACGCCAGCCAAACGCACCGTGGACTCAAGCAGGTAACCTGATTGGCTTTCGCGATCCTTGCGCGCATTGCGCCCCCATGCGAAGGTGGCTTCCCAATCTCCGCCGTTGAATGGCAGGTTGTATGTAGCTGCGAGCGCGGTACGGCGCACCTGCTCTCCTGGCACTAGATTGTCCAGATTGCTGACTGCGCCCCGGCTTAACTTGATTTGCCAATTTTCCGACGGGTTGAACGCCAGTCGGGTAGACCGCCAATTCGAACGCGTGGCACTGCCTTGCTGCTGCGCCGCGTTCTCGCCGACGCGCTGTACCGGCTGCAGCGTCGTGCCTTCGATGCTCAGCCGTTTCCAGCGATATCCCAGCATGAAGCTCTGATCGCCGACGTTGATCCCGTCCAGCCATGTCGCAAGCCGTAACGGCGCAGTATCGCTCCACAGCGAGCGTTCGTTCATTAACTCGGAAACGCCGGGCTTTTTGGCGTCGAAATAAAACCCCGGTGCCTCGCGATCCAGTCCGAGTTTGTATGAAGACTTGTCCTGCAGCGCCGGCGTCAGTACGCGCTCCGAAATTGACGCCCCTTGCAAGCCGGACTCCTCCTCCCGTTCAGATGGTGCGGCCTGAACAGTGACGGAATTAAGGGCAAGACAAGTTATGGAAACCAATGTCGGAAAGAAGATTTTCATGATGTTATGTCATTGCTGAACGTACTTTTGTCCTAGCAATCTTTGTACCATCTTATTGCCTTATTGATAACTACCTTGCAGTCCGTTCCGCGAGGGGTTTCCTGAAGAGCCCATTATGTAAAAGCTAAAATGTGCCGTGTTAATGTTGAAATTTTTACATGCATCGTGCGATGATTTAGATATGTATTCACCCTACTCGACAATGAATACATGCACCTGAGCTTTTAAAGGTGATCAGAAATCTGCCTGCTCGACTCAAACTGCCCTGAAGAGCTGTTTAGCCCGCCACGCGCGATGGCATTGAACAGGCCGCGGCAGCCGTCCTCGATGTAGTCGAGAACCAGTTCGAAGTCTTTTGCGCTTCGATAATATGGGTCGTGGACGATGGAGGCTGCGTGGTCTTCGGCATAGGACATCAACAGTCCAAGCTTGTGATGGTGCTCGGGAGGGCACTGCCTTTGCAAAATTTCCAGATTATTGAAATCCATACCCAGAATCAGGTCGAATCGGGAAAAATCGCTGCTTTCGATCTTCCTTGCCCGCAACCGGCTCAGATCGTAGCCGCGCCTGCGCGCAGCGGTCTGGGCCCGCGGATCGGGTGCCTCGCCGAGGTGATAGCCATGGGTGCCGGCAGAGTCGATCAGGATATATTCATGCAAGCCGGCTTCGAACGCCATTTTTCGCAATACCCCTTCCGCAGTCGGGGAACGGCAGATATTGCCCATGCAAACGAAGAGAACGCGCGTCGTATCCATCTATCAGCCTCCATCCACGGCTTCGCTTGATATCTGAGGTGATCAAGCGCGGTGATGTACCTCATCTTGGCAAATCAGGAAGGCAACGCCATGATTTCGGACAAAATTTTTCAACCGTTGGCGCTAGGCGCGGCTCGGCTCTGAGGAAAATCATGGAAATGCCCGCGATGCAGGCTTCATGGCCGGCAGACTGGCATGGAAGCGGCTATTTTTGCTGTTGCAGCAAATGCATGGGGGCGAACAATTCCTGCATCGTCTTGTTATCGATGAAGGACAGGTTGTAAGGGTGCTCCGAAATTGCGCTTGGAAAGAGAGGCATGACCTTCAGCGCGCCCAACTGCTCCGCAATCTTCCCCCATAGCACAAGCGTCGGCGGCTGCGCATTCTTTTCCTTGAAATGCGTAACCAGGGCATTCAGGACGACTTCAAGAAAAGGCCGCCAAGCCCTCGCATCGCGCACGGGAGGGACATCAGGGCGGAACACAAGGCTCGCATTCAGAAGGAGAAACCCATGACGTGTCAGATTGCCCTGCAGTTCGGTGAGCGTCTGGATGAACGGGGAACCGATGGCACGCGCTTTCGCCGATATCTTCGCGACGGCTTCGCCCGATGTATTGTCTGCCTCAAGCAATCCATCCGCCACGAGCAGCATCTTCATGAAGTTTCTTAGCGACGTGGCGCGGTTGACCTGTTTCGAGAGGCCCTTTTCCGACCAGAGCGCCTCCACGGCACCGTCCATGAAACATACGCCGGTTGCGCTTTCTTCTCGCGGATAAGGCCCCTCCCCCACCAGCACATACCGGACTTCATCGAGCGGCTTGGCGAATGCCGCGAATATGCGTCCCTGCGTCGGCAGATAGCTGCTTTCGACGAGCGAAGGCAGATAGACCGGATCTGCTGCGGCGACGGCCTTCAAGCCGTCAATCAGAATCGGCTGCCACGAGGCATGCGCAAGTTCCAGGGCCTTATTCAGGGAGGCTGGCAGGGATGAAGGCATAAGCAAGAATTTTCAGGGTTATGAACGATGACGGCCAGGCTAAACGTAAGGAACGGCGTACGACCATGCGCCAGCAACTCGGGCAGTTTCCGAAAATGAAAAGGCAGCGGCAAATGCCGCTGCCCCACAAGCCTATGCAAGGCTTGCCCTTACTTGCTGATCAACGGCACGACATTGTCCAGGCCGGGCGCGCCAAACAGCTGCTCTTTCAATAAATGCAGCTGATCCCGAATTCTAGCCGCCTTTTCAAACTCCAGATTCTTGGCATGCTCCACCATGAGTTTTTCAAGCCGCTTGATTTCCTTGCTGACCTGCTTCTCGCTCATGGATTCGTACTTGGCCTGCTCCTGCGCCACCAGCAGCTCGCCGCGTGCCTCCTGCGGGCTGTAGACGCCGTCGATGAGGTCGCGAATTTCCTTCTTAACGCCGGCGGGCGTGATGTTGTTCGCGGTATTGAAGGCCATCTGCTTGGCCCGGCGGCGCTCCGTTTCATCGATGGCTCGCCGCATGGAGTCCGTGACCTTGTCGCCGTACAGGATCGCCATGCCGTTCAGGTTCCGCGCTGCGCGTCCGATGGTCTGAATCAGGCTGCGCTCCGAACGCAGGAAGCCTTCCTTGTCCGCATCGAGAATGGCAACCAGCGATACTTCGGGAATATCTAGGCCTTCTCGCAGAAGATTGATGCCGACCAGGACATCGAAGGTACCCAGGCGCAGATCGCGGATGATCTCGACCCGCTCGACCGTATCGATGTCGCTGTGCAGGTAGCGAACCTTGACGCCGTTATCCCCTAGGAATTCGGTCAGCTGTTCGGCCATCCGCTTGGTCAGCGTGGTGACCAGCACACGTTCGTTCTTCTTGATGCGATCCGAAATCTCGGACATCAGGTCGTCGACCTGGGTACTTGCAGGACGCACTGAAATCTGCGGATCGACCAGACCGGTCGGCCGTACCACCTGCTCGACGACCTGCCCGGAATGCTGGCCTTCATATTCTGCCGGGGTCGCCGACACGAAGACCGTCTGGCGCATCTTCGCCTCAAACTCCTGGAACTTGAGCGGACGGTTGTCGAGCGCGGACGGCAGGCGGAAGCCATAGTCGACCAGATTTGTCTTGCGGGCGCGGTCACCGTTGTACATGCCGTTCAGCTGGCCGAGCAGCACGTGAGACTCGTCGAGGAACATGAGCGCATCCTGAGGCAGGTAATCCACCAGCGTTGGCGGCGGCTCGCCGGGCTTGGCGCCGCTCAAGTGACGCGAATAATTTTCAATGCCCTTCGTGAAACCGATTTCCTGCATCATCTCCAGATCGAAGCGGGTGCGCTGCTCAAGCCGCTGCTCTTCGATCAGCTTGTTTTCCTTGCGGAAGAATTCGAGGCGCTCCCGGAGTTCTTCCTTGATGCTTTCGATCGCGCGCAGGACAGTCGAGCGAGGCGTCACGTAATGCGATCCGGGATAGATGGTGAAGCGCGGAATCTTCTGCCTGACGCGCCCGGTAAGGGGATCGAACAATTGCAGGCTGTCGATCTCGTCGTCGAAGGTTTCGATGCGCAGGGCCAGCTCGGCATGCTCGGCCGGGAAGACATCGATCGTATCGCCGCGCACGCGGAAGGTGCCGCGGCCGAAATCGACTTCATTGCGGGTATATTGCATCTGGATCAGGCGTGCGATCACATCGCGCTGGCTGACCTTGTCCTTGGCGCGCAAGGTCAGAATCATCTTGTGGTATTCGTTCGGATTACCGATACCGTAGATTGCGGACACGGTCGCCACGATCACGACATCGCGGCGCTCCATCAGCGATTTCGTGCACGACAATCGCATCTGCTCGATGTGCTCGTTGATCGAGGAATCCTTCTCGATGAACAAGTCTCGCTGCGGGACGTAGGCTTCCGGCTGATAGTAATCGTAATAGCTGACGAAATATTCCACCGCATTCTGCGGAAAGAATTCGCGGAATTCGCTGTACAGCTGCGCTGCGAGGGTCTTGTTGGGTGCGAAGATGATGGCGGGCCGCCCAAGCCGCGCGATCGTATTTGCCATCGTGTAGGTTTTCCCAGAACCGGTCACGCCCAGCAGTGTCTGAAACGACAGGCCGTCCTCGATGCCCTCCACCAGCTTGTCGATGGCCCCTGGCTGATCGCCCGCCGGGGGAAATGGCTGAAAAAGCCTGTAAGGCGAATCCGGGAAAGTGACGATTTTCGATTCGTCGATCGGGCTTTGGACCTGGGATAAATCTGCCATCTCAATTCGACCTTTGGTAGAATAATAAGTTGCACCCTGCTTCGAGGCCTAAGCCCGAACTGACCACAACCCGGCTGCATCATCTTTCTTCTGCAGCCAATTTTTCATGTTACCACGATGAGCCAATCCCATCCCGCCTCCCTGTTCAGCGCTATCGTAATGGCGCCGCGCGACCCGATTCTCGGCATTACAGAAGCTTTCAACGCTGACAAGAACCCGAACAAGGTGAACCTTGGCGTCGGTGTTTATTACGACGACAACGGCAAGGTTCCCCTGCTCGAATGCGTTCGCAAGGCAGAGGCGCAACAGATGGAAAAACCGACGCCGCGCAGCTATCTGCCGATCGACGGTCTTGCCGCCTATGACAAGGCGGTGCAAGAACTTGTATTTGGGGCCGATAGCGCGGTTGTTCAAGAAAAACGTGCAGTCACCGTGCAGGCGCTCGGCGGCACTGGCGCGCTGAAAATCGGCGCCGATTTCCTCAAGCGCTTCTCGCCGGATTCCCAGGTCTGGATCAGCGATCCGAGCTGGGAGAATCACCGCGCGCTGTTCGAGGCTGCCGGCTTCGTCGTCAACAACTATCCCTACTATGATCCGGCCACTCGCGGCGTGAACTTCAGCGGCATGCTCAATACGCTCAAGGAAATGCCTTCCGGCTCCATCGTGCTGCTGCACGCATGCTGCCACAACCCGACCGGCGCCGACTTGACACAAGAGCAATGGACGGAAGTCATCAATGTCGTGTCCCAGCGCGGCCTCATTCCTTTCCTCGACATGGCATACCAAGGCTTCGGCGACGGCATTGAGGAAGACGGCAAGGTGGTTCGCCGCTTCGCCGAAACAGGCGGCCCGCTGTTCGTGTCCAACTCCTTCTCCAAGTCGTTCTCACTCTACGGGGAACGCGTCGGTGCGCTGAGCATCGCCGCCGTCAGCGCCGAAGAAGCCAGCCGCGTTCTGTCCCAGCTGAAGCGCGTCGTCCGGACGAACTACTCCAATCCGCCCATCCATGGCGGCCAGGTAGTTGCATCCACCCTGTCGAGCTCCGAATTGCGCAAGCTCTGGGAAGACGAACTCGCCGGCATGCGCGTGCGTATCCGTGAAATGCGTCAGGCACTGGTCGACAAGCTGAAAAGCAAGGCGCCCGGCCATGATTTCGATTTCGTCATCAAGCAGCGCGGCATGTTTTCCTATTCCGGCCTGACCAAGGAACAGGTGGGACGCTTGCGTGAAGAGCATTCGATTTATGCGGTAGACACCGGACGCATCTGCGTGGCTGCCCTCAATTCGAAAAACATTGATGCTGTTGTCGATGCGATTGCAAAGGTTCTGTAATAATTTTGCATGACCCGCGGGTGGAAATGCTCGGAGCCTAACGACTCCGGTGCCATGGATGCCCGCTCTAGGCTTTGACAGCCGCAGAAATTTCGGCCTATAATAGCCATCTATTCCCTGATAGCTCAGTCGGTAGAGCGACGGACTGTTAATCCGCAGGTCCCTGGTTCGAGTCCAGGTCGGGGAGCCAGAGAATTCCAAGGGCCACGTCAAGTGGCCCTTTTCTTTTTCGGCTCAAACTAAAACATCAGCTTCCCCGCCGAAATTTCAGGATCAAAAGCGACCGCTCGCTTTCCGCATAATCGTTAATTCTCCTCATGCCTCCCAGTTCCTGATTTGCCTGTGTTGCAATAATTCCTACGCGCAATATTCTTTGCGCAAAATCAATTTCCGCAAAGAATCGCCTGCTACATTGAGTTCATTGCAATTAGGAAAGTCTGGATGCCTCTTCTTGGTATGGCTCATCGGTGCTTTCTTTTGTTAATGCAGTGCACTATTTGCCAGTCAGGCATCCATGACGTCTTTGAGCATGACACCTAATCAGAACGGGATTGGGTGTCCAGGGAACTACTCCCGTCGCACAGAAGGCGCCTCGAAGGTGACTCCGCGCCTCTTGCGACATGACGCCCCAAGAGGAGCAGATTATGGTCAAGGCTTCTGCACAAGTGCTTTCAATCCGAAAAGCGCCCGTACCAGCAACGCAATGCCTGACGCTTGCCTGCCCAGTCTACAATTTGGCGGGCCTGAGAGCTGCTGTTGATAATGGGGCGAACAGTATTCATATCGCTTACCGATCTATAGACACGTCCACCCGTTTGGAATCTGCACTTGCTCGGGATGCCGCATTAAGAAAAGGCGTCCGTTATGCTCACGAACACAACGCACAAATCGCAATTTCCTTGCCTCAATCAAATGGGAATGCTGCATCTTGGTCAAACCTGACCGCAATGATTCGAGATGCATCGAACTTGGGAATCGATGCGATCACCCTTTCCGATCGGGCGCTGATGCTGTACACGGCGTCCCACTTTCCGAGTCTCGACATTCATTATGCAATGCCGCAATCGGCAGTCGAAGCAGATTCGATCAAGCGGTTGAGGCAGGCTATTCCATTCAAGCGGCTCATCTTGCCGCGCGTCGTCTCGGCGGCTCAAATCAGGGAAGTATGCAGAATCCCTGGCATCGGCGTAGAACTTGCGGGATTCGGCAAAGGCTGCGCCATTACCACCTCCCGAGGTGATTCAGATGCTGCGCAAATCAGGCCGTATCAGCCCGCGCCCGAAGACATGTTCGGTGAATTACTGCTCTCCGACACGCTTTTCCATGATGCCGTTGGACATTGCGCATTGCCCGAAGAGGCAATAAACGATCACCTATACCAGCATGATCATTCTCACGAATGGAATGCATTGAATGTCCTTCCGCAACTGGCAGCCATCAAGGTTAGCGCGTTGAGGATTGAGCTGCAGAGCGACTCTTCCTCCAAGCTTGCCCGGCTCACGCGAGTATGGCGCGAGGCCATTGATGAATGCCTGCAGGATACGCAGCGCTACAATGTACGCTCTGCCTGGATTGCCGAACTCAAGCAGCTGGTCTCCCCCGCCCGGAAAGGCTAGCAGGGGCAAATGTATGCCACTGGTTCAACGGCACCATCAGATTTAATGACGGCTTGTCGTATCCGATCGCTTCTTCGCTGCAATCTGCCTTGCAATATGAGGATTTCGGATGGATATGGTTTTGGTTGCCACGAAGATTTCACGCAATAAATAAACGAAACTGCCGATAAGAGCAAACATTCCCAGGACGAAGCAAAACCCGATAAATCCGGCCAGGCCAAGGTTAAGCGCATCGCCGATAAACAGCGAAGCGACAACAATACAAACGAGCAATCCGCAAGAAGTGCTTAGGGTAATGGCGCGATTGATCAGGTGCGCCCGGCGGTAAAGATACTCGAGTTCCAGATAAGCATCTGTATGGTCTGCTGCAGTAGTGGCGTTGATTCGGTCTTCGAGAATTCTTGATCGATCGATGATGCGCGCCAGTCGATTCGTCAGCACGGTTAGCTTCGTCCCTACCCCCGTCAAAAGGAACACAGGTGCAATAGCCAGTTGAATGATGTGGCTGATCTCTCCGAGCTGGATATCCATATTCATAGTATTGGTCGAGAAAATGGTGCCGGCGGAGATCGCGCAGTCGGGCGTGCTTGAGCGAGCGCAAATCGTTTAGTACCTCACGGAACCGTTGGAAGGCGGCGCTTACTATATAGCAATCGCGGAATTGTGCATTCTCAATCTCATGTGATTTTCATCAGTCGATCCGATTTTTTCGCGGTCCGACCATGACATATCCTAGGCACCACTGTTCAAGGATATTGTTTTCATCAAACCCTTTGATTCTTCTGCTCGATATGATCGGCTTGCATGTTCAGAAAAGATATTCCGATTTGTCGTGCCATAACTTATGCAGAAGCATCGGTCCTTTGAAGCGTCGAACAGGCTACACCCAGCTTCCGTCGTCAGGGATTTCGCGTGGCATACAGACAGCCTTCGAAATTAGGCAAACATCTACCAGGCAATAGAGAAATTGTGATGACAACTTACTTGGAATCCGATACCGGGCAACTACCGAATTTCATTACCACACTCGCCCGCTTTCCCGCAAACAAAGTAGGTCCATCGCTATTGTCCATTATCGAATCGGCGATGGACGGCGTTATCGTTGTAGATGCCCAGCGTCATATCGTATTGGTGAATCAAAAGGCGGAACGCATTTTTGGATACAGTGCCGACAGCCTGATGGACAAATCCCTCGACATCCTGCTGCCGCACCGGCTCGGCGGTGAACAGCGGCGACGGCTGGATCGCCTTTCCACCGCGAGATTCACTGCCCGCCGGACCAAAGTGGAACTCAAGGGCATGCATGCCAACGGCGACCAGCTCGTCATGAGTACCAGCATTGCCCGCGTCGCCGTGCACGGCGAACTTTACCTTGCTCTGATTCTCCATGACGCGGCCACAGGGAAACCGTCTCGCGAACTCAATCAGCGTCCCGTCAGACCGGCCGACCTGAGGAAGTGGGCAGCCTCGACCCAACAGGCCACGGAGGTCGAAAAACGCCGCTTTTCGAAAAAGCTCTACGATGACATCGGCCAACGGCTAAGCGTGCTCAAACTCGATCTGGATTGGCTGGAGAACAGCCTTCCTGCAACGGACGACGGTCTGCCGGCGCGGGTTGCACAGATGCAAGGGCTGCTGGACAACGTGATCACCATGACAAAAAGCATGGCGTCGGCTCTGCGCCCTCCTCTGCTGGATGATTTCGGCCTGCTCGCCGCGGTGGAATGGATGGTCGACAGCTTTCAGAAGCGCAGCGGTATTAATTGCATCATCGAAACTTCGGGTCGCCCGCAAAAGCTAGATGACGCCATCGAATCCGCATTGTTTCGCGTGATTCAGGAAAGCCTGTCGAATATTGAAAGGCATTCTCATGCAGGAACAGCAAAAATTGCTTTTTCACATACAGACTGTCAACTCGATGTTATGATTCAGGATGATGGTATCGGCATGAGGCCTGGAAACGAACATAAGCCGGGTTGCTACGGCCTGATTGCGATGCAGGAACGAATCTTCGTGTTGGGAGGTACAATCAGCATACGTAATGCCGATCCACATGGGGTAATTATTCAAGTTTCAATACCTGTTGAACCTATTTTTCCCATAGAACAGACATCTATACCACCGACAAGCAGCCTATGATTCGTATCGTAATCGCCGACGACCATACTATTATGCGTGAAGGCTTGAAACGCATTCTCGATGGAGCTGACGACATTGAGGTTGTCGGTGAAGCCGTAGACGGTTTCGAAGCATTGGCACATGTACGCAAAGGCGGATTCGACCTGCTCATGCTGGACCTATCCATGCCGGGCCGTAGCGGTGTCGAGCTGATTCGTCAAATCAAGGACGAAGTCCCGAAGCTTCCCATCCTGATCTTGACGATGCACGAAGAAGAGCAATATGCAGTGCGCGCAATCCGCGCCGGTGCACGCGGCTATCTGACGAAAGAAAGCGCCGGCACCCAGCTGGTGAGCGCAATCCGCAAAGTCGCGTCCGGACGTCCCTATATCAGCCTGGAGGTGGCGGAGCAGCTGGCAATGGATGTCATGCCTGCCAATGAGGACTTGCCTCACAAGCAACTGTCCAACCGTGAGTTCGAGGTGTTTACCCTGCTGGTCAGCGGCAAGTCGATTACCGAGATCGCGGACTTCCTTCACTTGAGCGCAAAAACCGTCAGTACCCACAAGACACGCATCCTCACCAAGATGAACATGAATTCGTTGGCGGAGATGGTCCAATACGCCGTTCAGCATCGTCTTCTCGGTCCCTTGAAAAACTAGGCCAAACTTACTCCGGAAGGCTTTTGCGGTCCTTTCACATCGCCTCTTCACGCAGCTTTCCATAACCCTTCCTGCCACTCTGCAAGCCAAGTCTTCAATGACACTTGCGTTCCCGTCCTGCATCCTGGCTGTGTGAAACAGCAAGTATGTGCCTGCGCATGATCAATATCGCCATATCGGTTCTTGCTTGAGTCAAGCTTCCGCTCAGAAAATGTTACGCTGATTTGTAGGCATAATCCTACAAGAGGCATATCTCTCCTACATTTCAATTCAGCCCCTCCCGATAGCCAAAGTCCTGTTGCAGTTGCGATACTGGCTACCTCATATGAAATGCAACAAGCAATCGACGCAGGTCCGATGTTCTAGATCAAAACTCTTGATTGCAAGGATTGAACAAATTGGCGGCGACTACCTTATGCATGCCTGTCCGTATTGCATGCATTCACTGAATCACTGAATTAGGAGATGGCTATGTTGTCAACTCAAGCATCCGATGTCCGCACCGACTCAACAACGTCAGCACTACATTCGTCTTCCGTCGAAGCGGGTTGGCAACGCCAGGGCAAGCTTTGGTCCAACTTGAAGGAACTGTGTGATGTGTTGCGCATTCCCTCTGCGGCCATTCATACCGATGAGGAACTGCTGTTTCAGCATGTACAGTTCAAGACCGGCCAGCGTATTCACACCATCGGCCAACCGTTCGACACACTGTATATCGTTCATTCCGGCTTCCTGAAAACCGTGCTGATCGATGAGTTCGGCAATGAGCAGGTGCTGAGTTTCCCGATGAAAGGCGACCTGTTCGGCGTGGATGGCATCCATACCAAGCGTTATGCTTCCGAGGCCGTCGCCCTGTCCAATTGCGACCTGATCCTCTTGCCGTTCAAGAAGCTGACAGCACTTGGACGCGCACATGTGGAGTTCGAACACGCGATGTACAGCGTCATGAGCCGCGAACTGGTGCGCGAGCAGGCAATGGTCAGCATGCTCGGTGCGCTCAGCGCCGAAGCCAGGGTGGCGCGTTTCCTCGTCAATCTGTCCGAGCGCTATGCCGACATGGGCTATTCCAGCAAGCTGTTCAATCTCCGCATGACCCGCCATGAAATCGGCAGTTATCTCGGCCTGACCCTGGAAACGGTGAGCCGCACACTGTCCGCATTCAACGAGATCGGCCTGATCACAGTCGACCAGCGTTCCATTGGCATCAAGGATGTCGAGGCATTGCGCACCTTGCGCCGTTTGCCCCCTTCGAGTTCGAGGGCAAAGCAGGTTGCTGCAAAGAAGTCCAAAGCCGCCACTCAGCAAAACGACCAGTCCGATCCGGATTGGGGTACCCAGTTGGCCAGCGCCTGATCTTCCCGCCGCATCCAGGCCGCAAAGTAAAAAGCCCGTCTTGCGACGGGCTTTTTTGCTTCGGATGGATCAGAAACGATTGCCTGTCGGCAGATACAGAACTCGTTCACTCACGGGAGACTGCCCTGCCCGGACAATCCGGCCTTCAGGTCGAATTGCTGCTTACTTTTTCTTGCCGCCCGGGGCTGTCCCGTGTTTGCGCTCGGCATTCGATGCGAATGCCTCGGCCGCAGATTCACCTGCCTGCGCGGCAGCGCTCACACCGGCGTCGGCCGCCGATGCGATGCCGCTTTCAGCGCTTTCCGCAATATTGCGAGCAGCGCCGGCAGTCCCATTGACATAGCGTGAAGTCTGCTGCGCGGCCGAGCCGACGGCATCGTTGAATGTCGACAGGTTACGCTGAGCGAGAGAACTGGCTTCCTTGAACGCATTCTGCCAAACCGAAAACAGGCTCGTCACCGGATTCGGATTGAAAGCAGTGTCGCCAGCAGGCTGCGTTACGGAAGTATCGGCCTGAGATTTGAAGCCGCTTGTCGTCTGACTGCGCATTTGCTCGACATAATCCTGCACGCCCTTGCCAAGCTCGCTTTGCATTTCCACGACAATGCGGACCAGTTCGCGCTGGTAATTGACGGCCTGGTCGGAGTTGCGCGCCGCCATGCCGGACTGCCAAGCCGCGCCGATCGAGGCAGGGTCCTTGGCCTGGGTAAATGCCTCGGCAAAATTGAGTTGCTCATTGACGGCGCGCTGTGCTGCGCCTCTGACAACCTGGTCAATCTTCTCGGTGCTCGAAAAAATCGTGTCGAGAAAGCGTCGTGAAGCTTCGATTTGAGTCTGATACATGCCCAAGAAGGGATTTGCCATGTTTTGCATTTGTCGTTCCTGAGATAAGCAAGAAAAGGAGAACCTTTACGGTCAGCGCTATTCTCTGTGGATTCCGCAGCCGACGGACTTGGCCATGCACCGTGCTTGAGCCACGTCAATCGCATGTCGATGCCTTTTCGCGCTCGGCTGCCGGCTTCCGCATACGTCAGTACATGTGCTGTCCGCCGTTGATCGCGATATTCGCTCCGGTCAGGAAACCGGCCTCTTCCGAACACAGGTAAGCGACAAGGCCGGCCACTTCTTCCGGCTTGCCCAAGCGTCCGACAGGAATCTGCGGAAGAATTTTTTCCTGGAGGATCTCGTTCGGAATCTGCATCACCATCTTGGTACTCAGATACCCCGGAGAAACGGTATTGACCGTAATGCCCTTGTTGGCGACTTCCAGCGCCAGCGCCTTGGTGAATCCATGCACGCCGGCCTTGGCTGCGGAATAATTGGTCTGGCCGAAAGCACCCTTCTGCGCATTGACCGACGCAATATTGATGATGCGGCCCCACTGGTTTTCCAGCATGCCATGCATCACGAGCTTGCTCATGTTGAAGACGCTGTCCAGATTGGTCCTGCGAACGGCGAGCCAATCCTCGTGCGACAGTTTTCGCAGGGTCGCATCGCGTGTAATACCGGCATTGTTGACAAGAACATCGATCCGTCCAACGTCCCGCAAGATCTGCATGACGCCGGCTTCGCAGGAAGACATGTCGGAAACGTCGAGGCAGGCCGCGGCAAAATCGTAGCCTTCGCCCTTGCGTTCGCTCAGCCACGCCTTGGCGTCGGTATTGGAGGGTGAGTAGGTAGCGACCACCTGAAAACCGGACCGGTCAAGCTTCTTGCAGATCGCTTCTCCCAGTCCGCCCATGCCACCTGTGACAACTGCTACGCGCTTGGTATCCATGGCGTCTCCTTGCATTCGTATAGGTGTTGTCGATGCTTCCAGCTTGCCGTTCCCGTGTGCATGTGTGCAGTTATGCGCACATCGCTCGCAGCACCTGTCAACCGGACGAGACAGATCCGGTCCGATCGATCGGAAACCGGACGAAGCCGGGCTTGCATCGGAAGAGTTTGCAGACAGGTTGGATTGACGGTCCTGTGTTTGGTTTCGCACCGATCATGCCGCCCTCTTCGGTTCGGCAGCTTGCACTCTAATCGCCGAGAAGTTCGGGAGCGATCGTCTGCGTGTCCTTCAGGGTCTGCAGCACGATGTTGGACCGGATGTCCAGCACCCCGCTCGTCCTGTACAGCTTTTCGAGCACGAATGCCGAAAAATGCTTGAGGCTGCGCGCCCTCACCCTGAGCAGGTAATTGGCTTCGCCGGTAATGATGAAGGAACCGACGACTTCCGGCCATGCCTGCAGTGATGCAGAAAAATTCTCATGCCAGTGCTCGACGTCGCGGCGCATGGTGACCTGAACAAAGGCATCGACTTCCAAGCCCAGCGCAGCCGGATTCAGGATCGCACTGTAACGGCTGATCATGCCTGCTTCCTCCAGCAGACGTACCCTGCGCAAACATGAGGACGGCGACAGAAAGACCTTCTCGGCAAGCTCAAGATTGCTCATCCGCCCATCGGTCTGCAGCAGATTGAGAAGCTTGATGTCAATGGCGTCCAGAGTCATTCGAATATCTCTTCATAAATTTCTATTTTGGTGAAATTTAATTCTATCTTGAAGCAAAAGCTTCGTCGATTTTGAAGAAAAAATCGGTTCGCAGCGTCATAAAATGCACAGACCATCTACCGAGAACATGCAAATGCCCACCTCCACCTTGCTATGGGACATCAGTCCCACGCTTTCCACGGCGATACCGGTCTGGCCGGGCGATACGGCCTACAGCGCCGAGCCGACCTGGAAGATCGAGCATGGCTGCCCGGTCCATGTCAGCCGGATCACCATGTCGACCCATACCGGCTCCCATTGCGATGCGCCGTCCCACTACGACCCGGCAGGCGAAGCCATCGACGCGGTGGCGCTGGACCCCTATCTCGGCCCCTGCCGCGTGATCGACTGCATCGGTGTGAAGCGCGTCGAGCCGCATCATGTGGAGCGGGCTCTGGAGAACTGTCCACCGCGTGTGCTGCTGCGCACCTACGCCAAGGCACCGCAGGACCGCTGGGACTCCGGGTTCGCCGGCGTTGCTTCCGAGACCATTGCACTGCTCGCCCGCCATGCCGCGGTGCTGGTGGGCATAGACACGCCTTCGCTGGACCCCCAGGAATCGAAAACCATGGATGCCCACCACGCTGTCCGCGCCGCCCGCATCGCCATACTCGAAGGCATCGTGCTGGATGACGTTGCGCCCGGCGACTATGAACTGATTGCCTTGCCCCTGAAACTTGCCGGCCTGGATGCCAGCCCGGTACGCGCCGTGTTAAGGCGCTTGAAAGGAGATTTCGAATGATGTTGCGTTCCGACTGTACCGCCATGGATGCCGGCGACCCGCTGCGCGCCCTGCGCGACCGGTTTGCCTTGCCGTCCGGCGTCATCTACCTCGACGGCAATTCGCTGGGCGCGCGCCCGAAAAGCGCGCTCGACCGCGCAAGGCAGGTGGTAGAAGCGGAATGGGGCAATGACCTGATTCGCAGCTGGAACAAGGCAGGATGGTTCGACCTGCCCGCGCGCCTGGGAGCGAAGCTTGCTCCGCTGATCGGCGCCAAGCCGGATGAGGTGGTGGTGACCGATTCCACTTCCGTTAACCTCTTCAAGGCACTCGCCGCGGCGCTGCATCGGCAGGAGGAATTGCGTCCGCAGGACAAACGCAGAGTCATCGTTACCGAGCGCGCCAACTTCCCGACCGATGTCTATATCGCTCAGGGCCTTACCTCGTGGCTGGACCGCGGCTACGAAATCAAACTGATCGATTCGCATGAGCAGCTGCCGCAGGCAATCGACGAGACAACCGCTGTCGTCATGCTCACCCATGTCAATTACCGTACCGGGCGCATGCACGACATGCGGGAAGTCACGGCATTGGCCCATGCGCGCGGCGCGCTGATGCTGTGGGACCTCGCGCACTCGGCCGGCGCTGTCCCTGTTGACCTGAACGGGGCCGATGCCGACTTTGCAGTCGGCTGCACCTACAAATACCTCAACGGCGGCCCCGGCGCACCGGCATTCATCTGGGTGCCTGCACGCCATCAGGAAGCATTCCGCCAGCCTCTCTCCGGATGGTGGTCACATGCGAGTCCGTTCACGATGCAGTCCACGTTCGAGCCGATCGAAGGAATACGGCGCGCACTGTGCGGCACCCAGCCCATCGTCTCGCTTGCAATGGTCGAATGCGGCCTCGAGATCTTCATGCAGACTTCAATGGGAGCGATCCGCACGAAGTCGCTGGCGCTCACCGACCTGTTCATCGAACTGGTCGAGACGCGCTGCAGCCGCCACCCGCTGGAGCTGGTCACACCACGAGACCATGCGCAGCGCGGCAGCCAGGTCAGTATCGCGCATCCGCACGGCTATGCAGTCATGCAGGCGCTGATCGAACGCGGCGTCATCGGCGACTATCGCGAACCGCATATCATGCGCTTCGGCTTCACGCCCCTCTACACCAGCTTTGCCGATGTCTGGGATGCGGTCGACACGCTTGCCGACATCCTCGACCGCGAACAATACGACCTGCACGCCAAGCGCGACGCGGTCACTTGATGGAGACAGGAATGGAAAAGGAAAAAGACAAGGATTCCGCATCCTGGCACGGCGCCAGAATGGATTTCAGCACCACGATGAGCTACGGCGACTATCTCGGCCTTGACCAGATTCTCTCCGCCCAGCATCCGCGCTCACCGGACCACAACGAGATGCTGTTCATCGTTCAGCACCAGACGAGCGAACTGTGGATGAAGCTGATGCTGCATGAACTGCAGGGCGCGCGGCGCCAGATGCATCAGGGCGATTTGCCGCCGGCATTCAAGATGCTCGCGCGGGTGGCGCGCATCATGGATCAGCTGGTGCATGCCTGGGATGTGCTGGCTACCATGACGCCGCCCGAATACACGGCGATCCGTCCTTACCTCGGCCAGTCCTCCGGCTTCCAGTCGTTCCAGTACCGCGAGATCGAATTCATCCTCGGGAACAAGAATCCGGCCATGCTTAACGTGCACTCGACCTCGCCGGAAGCCCATGCACGGCTCGATGCCGCCCTGCGCGCGCCGTCCATTTACGACGAAGCGATCCTGGTCATGGCGCGTGCCGGCCTGCCGATCGACGAAGCCAGATTGAATGCCGACTGGACCAGGCCGACAGCCGCCGACGAGTCGGTCAAGGCCGCCTGGCTGGAGGTGTATCGCAATCCGTCCAAGCATTGGGCGCTGTATGAACTGGCCGAAAAGCTGGTCGACTTGGAAACCGCATTCCGCTACTGGCGCTTCCGCCACGTGACCACCGTCGAGCGCATCATCGGCTTCAAGACGGGCACCGGCGGAACCGCAGGCGCCAGCTATCTGAAGAAAATGCTGGAAGTCGTTCTCTTCCCCGAACTCTTCGCGCTGCGCACCGCTCTGTAGTTCGAATCCCGGCCCGCGGCATGCGCCGCAATGGCAGGAACAGCAATGGAAACATATTGAAAATCAGGAGGATAGCGCGGCTGCAACAGGTATAATATGCCGCAAAGCACAGAGCGAGTGGTGAGCAATTGTTCAATGCGCTGCAGAGAAGTTCGCTTTCCCCCTCATGTTCGGGCCGCTTTCGACGCGGCCCGATTCATTTGGCGGACCGGACGTTCTATTTTGCTCATGCAGGTTTCGCCATTACCGATACGCACCTATGTCAAAGAACCAAGGCAGCAAGCCTTTCGAACTCAAGATTTCAACGGTCGTCGCCGTGTCGGCGATCCTGCGCACGACCGAGCTGGCCGCAATCGACGCGGCGTTGAAGCAGGCCACAGGCGGCGCCCCGGATTATTTTGATCATGACCTGGTTGTAGTCGACGTCAGCGGCTGCGGACAAGACATCGGCGCTCTCGACTGGCCTGCCCTGACCTCGCTCTTTCGCAGTTACCAACTCAATCTCGTCGCCGTTCGCGGTGCACCTTCGGAACTGCAGCCGCAGATCGTCGCTCACGGCTTGAGCATCGATACCCTCGCCCAGCCGCGCCAGGAAGCGCGGGAGGCTGAAGCGGTCACGATCCATGAAGCGGCCTCGCCCGCTGCACCGGTTGCGCAACCGACGCCCCCGGCTCCTGCCGCGACGGTGGCTCCCGTCGTGGAGCGTGTCGAAGTGCCGACCGCCATGCCGGCGATGATCGTCGATGTGCCGGTCCGCGCCGGGCAGCGCATCTATGCCCGCGGCTGCGACCTGATCGTCAATGCCATCGTCAACAATGGCGCCGAGCTGATCGCCGACGGCAGCATCCATGTCTATGCGCCGCTGCGCGGACGCGCGCTGGCCGGTGCCAGCGGCAATGCCGGTGCCCGGATTTTCACCTTGAGCATGGAAGCCGAGCTGGTTTCCATTGCAGGTGTTTATCGCACGTTCGACGGCGGCTTATCCAAGGATCTGGCGAAACAGCCGGCTCAGGTCCGTCTTGAAGGCGACCGGATAGACATTCTGTCCATTCGCGCTTAGTCATTTGTCTATTAAGGAGTTTTTTGTGGCCAAAATCGTTGTTGTAACGTCCGGCAAGGGAGGCGTCGGAAAAACCACCTCCAGCGCCAGCTTTGCATCCGGGCTCGCCTTGCGCGGACACAAGACCGCAGTGATCGATTTCGACGTCGGCCTGCGCAACCTGGATCTCATCATGGGCTGCGAACGCCGCGTCGTGTATGACCTGATCAACGTGATCAACAATGAAGCCACGCTGAACCAGGCGCTGATCAAGGACAAGCACTGCGACAACCTGTTCGTCCTGCCCGCGTCCCAGACGCGCGACAAGGAAGCACTGACCGAAGCAGGCGTCGAACGCGTCCTCAACGAACTGGCGAAGATGGATTTCGAGTACATCGTCTGCGACTCGCCCGCCGGCATCGAGCATGGTGCCGTGATGGCGCTGACCTTCGCCGACGAAGCCATCGTGGTGACCAATCCCGAAGTCTCGTCGGTGCGCGATTCGGACCGCATCCTCGGCATCATCCAGGCCAAGTCGCGCCGCGCGCTCAAGGGCGGCGAACCGGTCAAGGAGCATCTGCTGATCACGCGTTACGTGCCCAAGCGCGTCGAGGCGGGCGAAATGCTCTCCTACACAGACGTGCAGGAAATCCTGCGCATTCCGCTGATCGGCATCATCCCCGAGTCGGAATCGGTGCTGCACGCCTCCAACCAGGGCAATCCGGCGATCCACATAACCGGCTCGGATGTCTCCGAGGCTTACCAGGACGTGGTCGCACGCTTCCTTGGACATGAAGTGCCGCTGCGATTCACCGCATACGAAAAACCCGGCCTGTTCCAGAGACTTTTCAAAGGTAGGTGAACATGGCGCTGCTCTCATTCCTCTTCAACAGCAAGCCCAAGACCGCGAGCGCTGCCAAGGAACGTCTGCAGGTCATCATCGCGCGCGAGCGCAATGGCCGCGACGGCCCTGACTTCCTGCCGGCCCTGCACAAGGAATTGATCCAGGTGATCTCGAAGTATGCGAAGGTCAACGCCGACGACATCAAGATTTCTCTCGATCGCCAGGGCAACCTGGAAGTGCTCGATGTAAACGTCGTGCTGCCGGATGCTCCTCCAGCCAATTAAGACGACGTGACTTTGAATATGGGCACTGCCTGACTAGCCTGCTTCCAGGACCGGTCAGGCAGTGACTTACTGCATTGCAAGGCACACTGCCGGGCATCCGGACCGCCAAGCGGGCCGGAAGTCCAGCGAGCCCCCTCATCAATGCAGCTGATGCTTCAGATCGGAAAGCTCGCGATGCGCCTGCATCACGACATCCCGCAGGCCGCTGTCCATTTCTTCCGGCGCATGCTCGCATGCGTCCTTCGCCCGATCCCCGATCTGCTCCAGGTCATCGATATATTGACGGATGCGGCTTTCATCCTGTGACTGCATCATGTCATTGGACTGCATGATCCGCTGGTCCAGCAGCTGCATGCTGTCCTTTACCGCCATCGGAACACCGTTGGTCGATTCGCAACGCCGGGCGGCATCGTGAATGGTGCTTTCCACTTGGCTCAACCGTTGCCGCAGTTCGTTGGTCTGCATCATGGTGCGTCTCCTTTCAATGAAGATTGTCTAAGACAAGGCCTAGTTGGATAAGCCCCCTCCGTCCGAGTTCCAATGGCATTGGAGCAAGTCCGGGCTTGCAAGGAGCGCTGGCCATCGCTCTTCGCTACGCAATTTGCGTCGGCCTGAAAGAACTCAATAGATGACAATTTGTCAAAATTTCGACACTCTTCGTCACCATGACAAAACCACTGTAACGTCCTGTTCAATTGCTGGAGACAATCATGAGCTACCTGCGTCCGCGTTTCCTCGTCGTCATGATGCTCGGTCTTCTTTTTACCGAACTTGCGTGGGCTCATGATCCGCATTGGAAGACTGTCTCCTCCATGCCGTCGGGAATTCAATCCGTAACTTCAGGACCCAACGCATGGCATTACAGCTATCCTTCTCCTAGAATTTATACTTACCCTCCCGTCACGACGGTGCCGGTCATTCCGAAGGCTTATCTGGAGCAGAACGCAAGGGAAATGCAGCAGAACAACTGGCATTTCTACTGCCGCAGCGGCCAGGCCTACTTTCCCTATGCGCAGGACTGCCCCGGCGGATGGGAAGTCGTCAGCCTGTATCCGGAACTGAGATGAATCATGAAACCCGACTTTGCGACCTCGACTGCATTGATCTGCCTGGCATTGCTGACGAGCGCCTGTACCACCCCTCCTCCCAATGCACCCAGCGTGATGGTCCTTCCCGGAAGCGGAAAAGACTTCCAGCAATTCCGCGCCGATAATGAGCTTTGCCGGCAGTTCGCATCCGAGCAGCTGAACAACGCCGGCGGCGAAAACGCGATCAGTGCCAGCGGCATCGGCTCGACCGCACTGGGCACGGCACTCGGCGCGGCGGCCGGTGCCGCAATCAATGGCGGGCGCGGCGCGGCAGCCGGCGCCGGCGGCGGTTTCGCGCTGGGCGGACTGTCCGGAGTCAATGCCGCGCAAACCACGGCCGGCCGGCTGCAGCAGCGCTATGACATCAGCTATCAGCAATGCATGTATGCGAACGGCCATCGAATTCCGTCCGGCGGCGGCATCATGGGCCAGTTTTTCAACGGCTATTCCGAAAGGCCTGCCAACTCACCGCCGATACGCTGAAAATAGAATGCAGCCTCGGCTCGTGGCTGCAACTCGTGCGCCGCATGCCGGTCATAGTCCGTTCGTCCCGCCGCCCTCGCCTGCTTGCCTGAAGCGCTGCGTCCATGCATTTCCGGTACAATCCGCCCCAACATGAATACCCCGAAGAACCTGTTTTCCTACCCCCGTTTCCGGCCCGATTACACGAATCCGGCGCACTTCCTGCCGATGTCCCGCGCCGAGATGGACATGCTCGGCTGGGACAGCTGCGACGTCATCCTGGTCACGGGAGATGCCTACATCGATCATCCCAGTTTCGGCATGGCGCTGATCGGCCGGCTGCTGGAAAAACAGGGATTCCGGGTCGGCATCATCAGCCAGCCTGACTGGCAGTCGGCAGATGCGTTCCGGGCACTCGGCAAGCCCAATCTGTATTTCGGCGTCACCGCCGGCAATATGGATTCGATGATCAACCGCTACACCTCCGACCGCAAGATCCGCTCGGAAGACGCCTATACCGCCAACGGCGATCCGAACAAGCGCCCCGACCGCGCAGTGACCGTCTACGCGCAGCGCGCGCGTGAAGCCTTTCCGGATGCCAATATCGTCATTGGCAGCATTGAGGCCAGCCTGCGCCGGATTGCGCATTACGATTACTGGTCGGACAAGGTGCGGCGCTCGGTGCTTCCCGATTCCAAGGCGGATATCTTGCTCTACGGCAATGCCGAGCGGGCGCTGGTCGAACTGACGCACCGCCTTGCCGCCGGCGAACCGATCAAGTCCATCCGTGATCTGCGCGGCACGGCATTCATGGTGTCGCGCGACTGGAAGCCTGCTCCTGACTGGAGCGAGGCGAACTCGACGCGCTACGACACGCCCGGCCGCGTCGAACCGCACGCCGATCCGTATGAAATGAAGACGAAGGAGCCGTCAAGCTGCGCGACTGATGCAGCTGCTCCGTCTGCTCCAGTGGAAAAGCCGGTACTGATCCTCAGCCGCGAAGAACGGCAGGCGGCGCTCAAGGAACAGCGCAACAAGACTGTCGTCCGGCTGCCTGCCTATGAGGCGGTGAAGGACGATCCCGTGCTTTATGCGCACACCTCCCGCATCCTTCATCTCGAATCCAATCCAGGCAATGCGCGTGCGCTGGTGCAGGCTCACGGCGAACGCGACGTCTGGCTGAATCCGCCGCCGCTGCCGCTGGCCATGGACGAGATGGACGGCGTCTACGACCTCACCTATGCGCGCGCGCCGCATCCTTCCTATGGCAAGGCCCGCATCCCCGCATGGGAAATGATCCGCTTCTCGGTCAACATCATGCGCGGCTGCTTCGGCGGCTGCACCTTCTGCTCGATCACCGAGCATGAAGGCCGCATCATCCAGAGCCGCTCCGAGCCATCGATCCTGCGTGAAATCGAACTCATCCGCGACAAGACCAAGGGCTTTACCGGCACCATTTCGGACCTGGGCGGACCGACGGCGAACATGTACCGTCTGGCCTGCAAGGACAAGAAGATCGAGGAGTCGTGCCGGCGCCTGTCCTGCGTGTATCCCAGCATCTGCGTCAATCTCAACACCGATCACAGCAAGCTGGTTCAGCTCTACCGCAAGGCGCGCGCGATCCCGGGCATCAAGAAGATCCTGGTCAGCTCGGGACTTCGCTACGACTTGGCCGTTCGTTCACCGGAATACGTGAAGGAACTGGTGACCCACCATGTCGGCGGCCTGCTGAAGATCGCCCCGGAGCATTCCGAGGATGGCCCGCTTTCCAAGATGATGAAGCCGGGCATGGGCTCATATTATGCGTTCAAGGAAATGTTCGAGCGCTTCTCGAAGGAAGCCGGCAAGGAACAGTACCTGATCCCCTACTTCATCGCCGCGCATCCCGGCACGACCGACGAAGACATGCTCAGGCTGGCGCTCTGGCTGAAGCAGAACAACTTCCAGCTCGACCAGGTACAGACTTTCCTGCCGACGCCGATGGCCATGGCAACGGCGATGTACCACGGACGCAAGAACCCCCTGCACAAGATTTCGGCAGATTCGGAAACGGTGGAGACGGTACGCACCGGCAAGATCCGCCGCCTGCACAAGGCCTTCCTGCGCTATCACGATCCGGAGAACTGGCCGATGCTGCGTGAGGCACTGCAGCGGATGGGCCGCGCCGACCTGATCGGCAACAGCGACCGACATCTTGTTCCTCGTTACAACCCGCCGGCCGTTGGTTCAGGCGGTAAACCTGCTGCGAGGACCGTATCGAGAAATTTCAACCCGGCCAGAAAGCCGGGCACATCCATGTCGGTGTCACCTGATCGCAAACCCAAACCTTCCGGCAACCGGGCTGGGAAATTCGGTATGGCGCCCAAAACAGGCAGGAAATGACTATCGTTAAAGATGCAACAGAAATCCATCGAACACGTTTTCTTGCAAAGAAAGCATCGAATTTCCATTAGCACATTTGCAATTATTTTTGCAAGTCAACTCTATTTGCGTATTCTCAATCAAATATTTTAAAAAGTTGCCTAACAGACTATTGATTCAAAGAAGCTGATCTATACAATGATCCAAAGCAATCGATTGCTTTAGCTCAACGGAGACAGCATGAACCACGTACATCAAGACGCAGTTGTCATTCAGCCGGAAAAAAGCTTCAACTACAACAAGCTGCAAGCCGTACTGTGCATGGCATCGTCGGCCGTAGTCAGTATCGGCATGATCTACGCGGCGGTTCAGTGGCTGTTCTGAGAACGGTCCATTCATTCGTCCAGATGAAGGACGTCTTCCCGTCCTTCACTCCCCGCCTAGTTACCTCTCCACGTAACTGAGATACAGGTAACTTGCCATCAGCAGCATCAGCACGATGCACGCAAAGGCAAACCCGATGCCAGCGCTCATGCAGAACAAGGCCGCGTACAGGTAATTGCTGCTGTGCGCCGGCATGCCAATCATCACATCCGACAGCACCCGCATCAACTGCATCATGCAGATTGCGATGCCTACCCATTTCCACATGTAAAACGGCAATACATTGCGCTGTTGCCGGTTGTATCGATAATTTGCGATTCGCTGTTCGACACTGCCGCGCCCTGCATCCCTGAATTTCCAGAACGGAATGGCGAGCCGCCAAACATGGAGTAGAAAAAATTTCAACTTCTGGAACGGCATGCGCTCATTACTGTTCATAGGTTCATCGCCTCCTGATGCTTAGTCAGGATTTCAGACTTGCCGTTCACGGGCTCCGCTGGAGTGAAGCATGATCCAAACGGTCTCGATGGCGCATTTCCGCTCCCGGGTTTGGAGTCGTTCGATTGGAATCTGGAAATTCGAATCACGCCAAACGCGACCGAGCGGGAGTGCTAAAAAATCTGCGCACCCGCTGAGTCGCCTCAAATGATGCCTGAGGAGAAACAGCGGATATTTCGTTAAAATTTTTCCATGTCTCATCTCATCCTTGTCGTCGAAGACGACCCGCTTGATATCGAACTCGTCCGGATCGCCATCGAAAGATGCGAGTTCGTGCATGAACTGGCCATCGCCCGCGACGGAGAAGAAGCGATCGACTTCCTGTTGGCCTCGGGCGCGCGCACCTCCCGGCCCCGAAAGAATCCGGCGGTGATTCTGCTCGACCTGAAATTGCCCAAAGTGAATGGTCTGGAAGTGCTGCAGAAAATACGGCGGACGCCTCATCTCATGTCCATTCCGGTGATCGTGCTCTCCGCATCGTCGGAAGAAAAAGACATGCAGGCAGCGGAAGCGCTTGGCATCAGCAGCTATATCGTGAAGCCTCTGGAATGGCGCGGCTTCAGCGAGAAGCTTTGCCAGGCGATGGAGATGCAGGCTGAGTGAACGGTGTCTTCGTGAACATTGCGGACATCTGTTGATGAAAGCAATTCCACCTGAAGCCGGAAAAGCAAAAGGCCTGCAAATGCAGGCCTTTGTTTGAGTCATCTCCGCAAGGAACTTCCGGTGAGATGTCGTCTTGAATTCTGGTGGACAGTACTGGGATTGAACCAGTGACCCCCGCCGTGTGAAGGCGGTGCTCTACCCCTGAGCTAACTGTCCGGGAGGCGAGGACTCATGCGGGTTCGCGACCATCTACGTACAAGATTTCTATATTTCGGACCCACTCCTGACCCAAAGGAGTGGACATGGCCTCGATAAGACAGCGTAACGACAAATGGCAAGCACGTGTACGCCGCAAAGGATTGCCAGCAATTGAAAAAACGTTCCTGACCCGTCTGGAAGCTGAAAAATGGGCGCGATTAGTTGAGAGCGAAGTCGAACGTGGATTATTTATTGACCGTACGGAAGCGGAACGAACTTTGTTCGCTGATATTCTGTTGCGCTACAAGAACGGAGTAACACCTCAGAAGCGAGGTATGACGGCGGAGGCGATTCGTATTGATACCCTCATCAAATCAACGCTCGGACAGTACAGTATGGTGGCACTCACCTCAGCGGTGATCGCACGATGGCGCGATAGTCGATTGAAAAAAGTGTCAGGTTCAACAGTCAACCGAGAGCTAAATATCATTTCGGCGGTAATCAATGTCGCAATGCGAGAGTGGAACATCGCCCTCCCCCAGAACCCTGTGACAGCAATCAAACGACCACCTTCAAATCAAGGACGAGATAGGAGACTTGAGCCGGACGAAGAGAGACTGTTGCTGAACGAGTTGACAATCACGCCACGAAATCTGGATGGGACATTTTCAGGTATGCAAAACACTTGGCTGAAGCCGCTGGTCCAGTTCGCCCTTGAAACAGCGATGCGTCGCGGTGAACTTCTTAGCCTTACATGGGATGATATCGACCTAACTCGTCAGATTGCACGCTTGTCAATGACCAAGAATGGTACGTCGAGAGCCTGTCAGGATTTCTGTGTAAAGCGGGGTCATGAAATAATACCGAAAGGGATGTTCCATGACCGACGCAATGACCACCAAGAAGCCTAAAAAGCAGAAAGCACCACCGCCGTTTCCGGTCGAAC
>NZ_JACYXF010000031.1 GCF_015352985.1 Noviherbaspirillum malthae
GTCCTTCGCATGGCTTGAAAAATGCCGCCGTCTCTGGAAGAACTGTGAGCGAAAGTTGCATACCAGCGAACAGTTCATTGTACTCGCGTTCCTCGCTCTCCTGTTAAAAAGATACTGAGCACGCTCTCAGAGACAAATTTCTAACTGGAGCAAACGCCCCGAAGCGGCCCTTCGCCGCTCCAAGCTCGTTGTAGCCTGACTCCGCGCATCTCTTCCCGGAGTCCTCACTTCGGCCGGTTAATCATGCCGAACGGGAATGCTGCACGTTAGGACACTTTAGAACCCGCCTCAACGCCGGCATTTCCACCGGCTTTACAAAGTAATGATCGAAGCCCGCAGTCTTGGCAAGGACCTTATCGTGTGCCTGCCCGTATCCCGATAACGCGACGAAAATAGCATCCTTCGTTTCAGCAAGATCATGAAGGCGACGAGACAGTTCATAGCCGTCCATGTCAGGCAAGCCTATATCCAGAATAAAGACCTCCGGATGAAACGTCTCGGAGGTCTTCAGAGCACCGTAAGCAGACTCCTGGACATCCACAACATGGCCGTCCGCCGTTAGAAGGGCAGCGAGCGATTCTGCCGCATCAAGGTTATCGTCGACGATCTGGATGCGCAGTGACTGTTCTGTTGAATTGAGCAAGGGCTCTGATGGAGGATGGTCGGTCTCGACGCGGCCCGATTCAAAGATTGGCAGTGCCAACGCAAACGTACTTCCCTTTCCTTGACCTTCGCTTTTAGCCGTTACATATCCGCCGTGGAGCGACGCGATGTTCTTGACCAGAGCCAAGCCCAAGCCGAGGCCGCCCTGGACGCGATCCGACGTTCGTGAGGCCTGCGTAAATAGATCAAACACCTGCGGTAATAGGGTGGAGTCGATGCCAATCCCGTTGTCAGAAACAGCAACACAAACCTCAGAACCCTTCATCTCCATGCAAATCTGAATCTCGCCGCCCTGCGGCGTATATTTGGCGGAGTTGTTCAAGAGATTCGTAAGAACTTGAATGAGGCGTTTACGATCGCCGAGCACCACGGCATTTTTTGACACCAACCGCATTGACAACGTGTGGTTTCTCGATTCGATGAGGGGTCTCGATTGTTCGACCGCGGCGGCAACCGCGTCCTTGATGTTGACTTCCTCTTTCTCTATCGAGACGAGGCCACGTATTACGCGTGACACGTCGACCAGGTCGTTGACCAGATCTGTCATGTGCTTGACCTGGCGCGCAATAATGTCGGCGGCGCGCTTTGTCTGATCTTCACTATACCCAGCCACACGAAGGAGGTCGGCGGCGGCGCTGATCGGCGCCAAAGGATTGCGCAATTCATGCGCGAGCATCGCCAGAAAATCGTCCTTGCGTCGGTTTTCTAACTGCAGTGCCTCTTCGGACTCGCGTTGAAGGGTGACGTCGGTATTGGTGCCAAACCATCGAACGATACGCCCGTCATGGTCCCGAATTGGTACCGCCCTGGACAGAAACCAGCGGTAGCTTCCGTCTGCGCCGCGGAGCGGAAAGGTATCTTCCTACGCATCCTGACGCTCAACAATGTGCGCGTAATACTTGGCCTTGACCGTTTTGACATAATCCGGGTGGTGCACTTGTGTCCAGCCCCAACCCTGCATCTCTTCAAGCGTCGTACCGGTGTACGCGTACCACCGGTTGTTGTACCAAAAGATTGATCCGTCACTATTGGCCATCCATGCAAGCTGTGGGATGTTTTCGGCGAGTGCTCGAAACTGGGCTTCGCTATCCCTGAGCGCAAGTTGGGTATGCTTCAGGTCTGTGAGGTCGAGTACATAGGCGATGCCTCCGTCTTCGGGTCCGTCGAGATTCGTCGCACCGACATACACCGGTAGCCGGGTTCCGTCTTTCCTGATGTATTCCTTCTCGAACGGCTCCGTCTTCCCCTTGGCTCGAAGTTTGTCTAACGCGCACTTGTCCGCATGATCCCATTCAGGCGGCGTTCGTTCGCGCCAGGACAAGCCTTGTTGCTCGTACTCCTGCCGGGAATAGCCGATCATCCTTAGAAATTCGTCATTGACCTCGGTAAGTGTTCCGTCCGGCAGGTACTGGTAAATTCCGATCAGGTCAGACTCGACAATCTTTCTAAATTTTGACTCTGTTTTCGCCCGTGCTTCTTCGGCAAGCTTTTGCTTGTGGATATCGGTAGAGGTACCCATCCAGCGTTCGATATCGCCCGCCTCGTTCCGGATCGGCAAGGCGCGCGCCAACACCCAGCGATACTGCCGTGAACGATGCAGCACCCGGTACTCGGCTTCGTAGGGCTCTCCTGTCCCAAGGCTGTGCTCCCACGCCCGCCCGGCGCGCGCGCGATCGTCAGGATGCACGAGCTCGCCCCATTGCTGACCGAGGATTGAATCTGGCGCCACGCCGACGAACTCATAGAATTGCCGATTGCAGTAGTCATGGAAACCGTCAGGCAATGCCGACCAAACCACCTGCGGCATGGCATCCGCAATCTGCCGGAATCGGGCTTCGCTTTCCTCAGTCGCCTGCTGCTTGACGACCAGTTCGGTCACATCTTCAACGCAATGAAGGATATAGATTATTTCTCCCGACTGATCAAACACGGGCGTGTTAAGCGGTTTCCAGTACCGTACTTCAAATTCGCCCTCAACAGAGCCATGTTTAGGGATGTCGTATCTCTGTATTGGCATTGCGTCGGGTGCCCTGTTGCTAAGTACCCGAGCCAGGGACATACGTAGATTCTTCACGCCGGTAGCGTTTGGATCGGCGGGATTATCGGGGAATACCTCGAATAGCGGTCGTCCGAGGATGCTCTCACGCACGGTTCCAGTGGCCCGAAGTCGCGCTTCGTTGGCGGCGACAATAGTGAAATCGCGCGTCAGAACCAGATACGGAATGGGTGTTGCATTGAACAGCAGTCGAAAGTCGAGCGCTAGACCGTCGGGCAATTCAGCAAGAGTCGCCATATTGCAAATCCTTCACAAGTGCATTAGTGCTGATTCAGACTCCGCTTGACGGAAAAAGATTGCTATTTTCCTTCTAACGCCGTAACAGATGACTTGCGTCGTTCCCCGCGTAAAAAGTGCTTGCTAGGGCTTACAGCAATATGCTGTTGCAAATTAGGCAATATTCCTCCAAATTTGCATCGCGCCTGTCGGTTCCTCAAAAATGGTCAGCATGCACATGCTGCTATGCACTGATCATTAATGCTTGGTATGAGCATCTCGATTGTGAAGTAGAACCGGTCATTTTTATCCTAACGTTGGCACATTATTTCCGTCTATTCAAACAGCCATTTCGCAACTAGTCGCGTATACCGCGGCATGATCACATACACCATCAGGTAAACGATCACTACCGCCAGAATGAAATTGTTGATGACGGGACGACCCAGCAAGGGGATATAGTCGAAAACCGGCTTTAAGATCCAAGGGAGCACCACGGTAAGTGGAAAAATGGCAGACAGGGTAATCAGGAACTGCTTGAATGGCCGCGCCTGCAGCCTGCGCTCAGAAGGCGGCGTAAACCAGTATTCCAGGCCCGTATGCATTTCGAGTTCTTCCTCTTTGACCAGCGTCGGCCTGATGTCATCGATAAACCGCCTGCGTGTATCGGATTCCAGCCAGCTATTCAGATGTTCATCAGAGTCGAAGCGCAGGACGATCGTATAGCTGCCAGATGAGTCGTGAGGGCGGATAATATTGACGCCCATATGCCCTGCAAAACGCTGCGCTTCCATTGCAATACTCTTGAGCCAGAGCTCATAGTTTTCTTTTTCCTTTGGCCGCACCTCATGACGCACGACCAAAGAAGCAGCTCTTTCATTTCCTGAAATCATGGTTACCTCCAAAAGCATAGATCAGACATATTTCAGCAGTGCCTGCGGCATAAAAGCCCGCGTCAATACACTCGAATGGTATGGTGGCCTACACAATGAAAAACTAGTTGTCTGAGGCACGGTGCAGCAAGCTGCATGCGCGCCGACTATTCATCTCGCCTCCAGGCGCTTCCCCTTTTTTGGGTTGAGGGCCTCCAGTATCTGGATGCCAATACGGAAATTCACCAAATGAATATGCGCATCTTCAGGATCGGTCTTTATCTTGCATTGTTCCGTACGCACATCCCTTCGCAGGGCTTCCAGCAAAGCTTCTCTCTCATAGGGAAACAACGATGCAAAGCGCATAGCGATGTCCATTTTTCCTCCTCGTCTATGCGTACTTGTTAGTAAAACGTCCGGTACATCCTTTTTTGACCCAATCCGCTACCTCTGCTGCTACCCCAACACGCAATGACAGTCGGCGACGCTTACACACTCGCATGAGAAGGACCGGGCGCTGCCGGCCCTCCTGTCAACGATTATTTGGATGAAGTCAGCGTGGTGTAGCTGCTGATCAGGTTGCGATAGTCCGGGATATGGTTCGAAAACAGATTGCCCAGACCCTCGATATCATTGCGCCAGTCACGGTGCAATTCACAAGCCACGCCAAACCAGCTCATCAGCTGCGCACCCGCATTCGACATGCGTTCCCATGCCGCGTTACGCGTTATTTCATTGAATGTTCCGGAGGCGTCGGTGACGATGAATACATCGAAGCCCTCCTCGAGCGCGGCCAAAGCTGGAAAGGCAACACAGACTTCGGTGACGACGCCGGCGATGATGAGCTGCTTCTTTCCCGTCGCCTTAACGGCCTTGACGAAGTCCTCGTTGTCCCAGGCATTGATCTGGCCGGGCCGGGGAATGAATGGTGCCTCCGGAAACATCTCTTTCAGTTCCGGTACCAGCGGACCGTTCGGCCCATTCTCGAAGCTCGTCGTCAAAATCGTCGGCAGCTTGAAGTACTTTGCCAGATCGCCCAAGGCAAGCACGTTGTTCTTGAATTTGTCGGGATCGATATCGCGCACGAGGGACAGCAGGCCGGCCTGGTGATCGACCAACAATACCGCAGCGTTGTTCTTGTCGAGACGTTTGTAAGATGTAGTCATGGCAACCTCCTAAGGTGGGTGGATAAAGCGCTTCCGACGGAAGCGCGGGGGGAAACACCGAATGTTTGAAATTGCGATTAACGAGCCGACGGGATCTGGCCAAAGGTGCCGTTCTTCAGATCCTGCATGGCCTGGCGGATCTCTTCCTCGCTATTCATGACGAATGGACCATGTCCGACGATAGGCTCGTTGATCGGCTCGCCGCTCAGGACAAGGATGATGGAGTCGGCTTTGGCTTCGATCAGCAGGTCCTCTCCGTTCAGCCCCGCATGAGCCCATTGCTGGGAGTGGACGATATTGGCATCGCCAATCTGAATGGCCCCATGCAACACGACGATGGCCGCGGTGCGGCCGCTCTTCAACGGCAGCATCACCTGCTTGCCGGCCGCAAGCCGGATGTCCCAGACATCCACCTCAGTGAATGTTCTGGCCGGCCCCTGGTGCTCGCCGAAGTTGCCTGCGATCAGACGGACTACACCGGCATCGTCCGGCAGCGACACGGCCGGGATGTCCGTGTCCAGGATGGCTTGATAGGAAGGAGGAGCCATCTTGTGGCGCCGCGGCAGGTTGACCCACAACTGCACCATCTCCAGCGTTCCATCGCTGCGCGAAAACGATTCCGAATGAAATTCCTCATGCAGAATGCCGGCACCGGCGGTCATCCATTGAACGTCGCCAGGTCCAATAAGCCCACCCGCCCCCGTTGAGTCACGGTGCTCGAGTTCACCCTTATAAACGATGGTGACGGTTTCGAAGCCGCGATGCGGATGCTGCCCCACCCCGCGCAAGCGTTGCGACGGAGAAAAGTCGGCCGGGCCGGCATGGTCAAGCAGCAAGAATGGGCTGAGATTCTGACCAATGGTTTGATAAGAAAACAGGCTGCGTACCGGGAAACCATCGCCGACCCAGTGCTGATACGGTGCGCTATAGATGCCAAGAATGTGCTTCATGATTGACTCCAGTGAATGAAGTCCATCATATTTCCGCAACAATCAATGCGGTAGACCCTATAATTTGCCGTCAGTGTTCTACGGGAGGAACAATCATGGAGGACTTGAACGACCTCTTCTACTTCGTGCAGGTCGTTGACCATGGAGGGTTCACGCAGGCCGGTCGTGCCCTGAACATGCCCAAGTCAAAACTCAGCCGGCGCATTGCGGCGCTGGAAGAGCAATATGATGTGCGCTTGATACAGCGCTCGACGCGCCATTTCTCGGTCACCGAGACCGGGCGGGAGTTTTACCGGCACTGCGTGGCTGTACTTGTGGAAGCAGAAGCGGCACGCGAAGTCATGGAACGCAAACGCTCCGAGCCACAAGGGATCGTACGCATAAGCTGCCCGACTGCCCTACTCGAATATCGGATCAGTGACCTGGTGGCGCGCTTCATGACCGAGTATCCCAAGGTCCAGGTCCATCTTGAAGCTACCAACCGCCGTGTCGACGTGCTGAGTGAAGGATTTGACCTGGCGCTGCGGGTGCGATTTCCGCCTCTGGAAGATAGCGATCTGGTCATGCGCGTGCTGTCGGCAAGCCCGCAGCGCCTGGTGGCCTGCCCCGATCTGATACGGGAACGCGACTTGCCGAAACATCCTGCAGACCTGGCCGGCTTGCCTAGCCTGGACTGGGGACCGCCGCGGGATCACGTCTGGGACCTCGCCGGCCCGCAGGGCACGGAAGCACAGGTGCGGCATCAACCGAGATACATCACCGACGACGTGTCGGCATTGCGGCAGGCGGCTCTGCGCGGCGTGGGTATCGTGCAGCTGCCATGCATGGTCGTCGATGAAGATCTCAAGACAGGAAAGCTGGTGGACATCATGCCAGGATGGGCGCCGAAAGGCGGCATCATCCACGCAGTTTTCCCGTCGCGCCGCGGGCTTCTTCCAGGTGTCCGGCTGCTTATCGAGTATCTTGCCGAGCACATCCAGAAGGACTGATGAACGCGCCAGCTCAACAGTCGAGCCTGTCCAAGGTAAGCCCGACGGTCGGAACACCAATATGCGATATCGCTACTTCTTGCCTGCCATGGTGAAATAGCTGGTCATCAAGTTCCGGTAGTTCGGAATATGGTTGGAGAAGAGCGTGCCGAGGCCTTCAATATCGTTACGCCAGTCGCGGTGCAGCTCGCAGGCCATGCCGAACCAGGTCATCATTTGCACGCCGGCAGCCTGCATCCGTAGCCAGGCGCTGTGCCGCGTGACCTCATTGAAAGTACCCGACGCATCGGTGATCACGAATACCTCGTAACCCTCCTCAATAGCGGAAAGCGCAGGGAAAGCTACGCAGACCTCGGTCACGACACCGGCAATGATGAGTTGCTTCTTTCCTGTCGCCTTGACGGCCTTGACGAAGTCCTCATTGTCCCAGGCGTTGATGTTCCCGGGGCGAGCAATATAGGGCGCCTTCGGGAATGCCTCCTTCAGTTCAGGTACAAGCGGGCCGTTTGGACCGTCCTCAAAACTGGTCGTGAGAATGGTCGGCAATTTGAAGTATTTGCCGCAGGAGGCAACAGCCAGCACGTTGTTTTTGAATTCGCCCGGCGAGAAATCCTGAACTAAAGAGATCAGGCCAGCTTGATGGTCTACCAGCAGCAGCGCGGCATCGTCTTTGGAAAGCCTTGTGTATTTGAATGGCGTATTCATGGTTGATTTCTCCTCAGGTTGGCCGATCCAGATGGACCGGTTTCATGCTCAACGTCCAGGTTCAGGGGTTGACGTACGAATCGCCGCAGGACCGAAGCTTGGGCTTTGTTTCTCCTTGGCCAAAATCGCCGCCAGTTTCCGCCGGTCCGCGCCTTCAACGCCGTGGTAATCACGTTGCTTCAGTGCGGCAAGCGTTATCAAGGACAGAGCCGCGCTGCATATGCAGCACCTGCCTCGTGGCCCCAAGGTCTCAAACTAACAAGCGTGACTCGATTTCCAACCTGAAGGGGGCGCGGTCTTGTGCCCTATCAAACGAGCTTTACAGTAATCACTAAACCGGAGGCTTTACTGAAATCCTTCCAAATAAACGTCGGAATGCATCAAAATAACTGGTTTATGTGGACGACGGCTTCTGCCTAGCTTTCGCCTATGATGTAATTTCGCGAATGACTGCTTTGGTGCCCTATTCCGACATGCGCATTCAATCAGGCAGAGCTGCTGATGACAGCAAGTCGCATAATGTTTAAAGTTCTTTGGAGAAACGGAGGCTCTTACTAGCTTTTTTGTTGGGCGAGTAACGCCCTCACTAGATCTTTTCACCCCACTTTCTTGCCATAATTGACGCGTAGTGCGTGCTTGACATGATCCGAATGTCGTAACATCAGATCGACCGTCGTTATAGTATGCATGTATTACTCCTCAGAGCATTGCCGGTCCTCCCCTCGCCGGCCACTCTACGGAAAACAGGCGTTCAGTTCATCTTGCATGACGGAGCCTTCGTACCATTTACAACGCCGGCAGCGGTCTCTCGTCGTTGAGAACTGTTGTTTCAAAAGAGAAAAACTAATAGGCCTGAGCTAAGTCAACGCGAGCAAACGTTCGTTCGCTACCCTGATTGTGCGCCGCAGCATAACTTCAGGAGGCTATTGTGCCGGGTACACAGCTACAGCACCTGAGCTATTTCCAAAAAAGCAATTCAACGCTCACCCACGACGAGGTTCGTTACCGGAGCCTTGCTCACTATTTCTTCTATCAAAAGGCCCTGTATCTAGGCGATATTCGCACGGCAGAAAAGATCTTGAAGGCGAAGGAAGCCGAAAAGATAAAATCGCTCGCACTCAAGATTGAAAGTGCTGGCAATGACAAAGCATGGCGCCATGTCTGTTTCAACGTCCTGGAGGAAGGATTGAAGGTCAAATTTCTGCAGGACCTTACTCTATGCGAATGGCTGTCGAAACAGTCCGACGAAGATCTGCACCTGATTTCTTCAATTTGGGGACTCAGTGAAAATGACCTCCTCGACCACGCAGAATCTGTACTTGAGAACACATCGTTGTTGGGCCAAGCACTTATCAAAGTACGCTTACAGGTAATCGCAACGTGACCAGCATGGAAAACTTCCGTGAAGCCTACTGCAACTCAGGAATGGACAATCAGCGCCAAACCGACATCTGGAAGCGTATCGTTGCAGCATATCAGGCAAGAAGCCATCCTGAAGATGTCTATATGCCAGTGGACGAACTGATTCGGGCACTATGGTTATTCGCGTCAACGCATGAAGTATTGAAGCTGCTCGAGATTGCGTTCGCTGATGGTCGTATCAGATGTAATTCACCCCATCACAAATTTGCATTTACCATTCTTGAACTTACTTACACTCGACAGTAGCCACGCTTTTGTTATTCCCCTAAAACCAGGATCTGAACGAGACCCCACCCGCAACGTTGGAAACTTCCCCTACGAGGATTACCCAATATGCGTGCGTAGCCATACATGGAATAATGCGTTACTGCCTTGAATAGATCAAACTGCGCACTGCGGGGTAAATCTGTTGTTCCCAACGGCGCCCGCTGAATACACCGTAATGTCCTGCTCCTACCTGCATATGATGCAATTTCAGATGCCCCGGAATATTGGGGCAGAGATCATGTGCAGCCATGGTCTGCCCTATTCCACAGATATCATCGCGCTCACCCTCTACCGTCAATAGTGCTGTGCGGTGGATTGCCTCTGGCTTGATGCGATTCCCCTTCCACATCATCTGCCCTCGTGGCAGTGCGTGCTCCTGAAAAACCAGTCGCACTGTCTCCAAATAGAATTCTGCGCATAGATCAAGGACCGCGAAGTATTCCTGGTAGAAACGTCTTATCGTCGTTGCCTTCTCCGAATTATCCTCCAGTAAGGAACGGTACAATTCCTTGAACGACGCGATGTGCCGGTTCAGGTTCATGTTGAGGAATGCCGACAGCTGCAAAAAACCAGGATAGACACGGCGCATGGCGCCGGGATAACGCCAAGGGACAGTACTGATCAGGTTATGCTCGAACCAGTGCAGAGGACGCTTGGTAGCAAGAACATTGACTGAAGTCGGATTGATACGCGTATCGATTGGCCCTGCCATCAACGTCAACGTGCGCGGCTGAGCAGGATTGCCATCCTCGGCAAGAATGGCCGTCGCGCACAGTGCTGCGACACATGGCTGGCAGACCGCAACGATGTGGGTACCCGGCCCCAGCAACGTTAGATAGCGAATCAGATAATCGACATAGTCGTCCATACCAAACCCCCCATCTGCAAGTGGCACGTTGCAGGCGTTATGCCAGTCGCTGACATAGACGTCGTGGTCTGGAAGCATGGTTCGCACGGTCTCACGCATCAGTGTGCTGAAATGTCCTGACAGGGGAGCTACGATCAGGACGCGAGGCTGGTCCTCAACCCCCTCCTTCCTAAAATGCAGCAATGTGCCAAAAGGCAAACCCAGCGCCGGTACTTCACGCACCACTACATCACGCCTGCCATGGCCGTCGCTGATGCTGATACTGTCGATACCGAAGTGAGGACGCGTATGAGTAATACGCGCGGTGGAGACAAGTTCCGATAGTGCACCGATCCGTTTGGCGAGAGGCTGTAGGTTTAATGACGGGTGGGCCAACGCGGCATGCGCCATTTGAAGCACGAACTGTACTTGCTTATGGACATCAGCTTGTGTCTGGTAGACATGGTATTGCATGCCAGCTCCGGATTGTTATGTTACACAACAATTCTTCCGATTGAAGCAAGTACTACGCCACGATGGCATGCTGCTTGCGTAGCTTAGGTCAGCGTTCAAGTATACGGGGGTCGCAAATGGAGCAGGCAGTCCTCACGATCAGCAGCAAGAACTATTCATCCTGGTCCCTACGTGGCTGGCTCATGATGAAGTTTTCTGGTTTGTCCTTCGAAGAGCACATGGTTTCACTGGACGATGCGTCCGTACGCGCTGAAATCTTACTGCTCGCTCCATCAATTCTCGTCCCTTGCCTTACTCATAAGGGACTGAAGGTATGGGATACGCTGGCGATCGGCGAATACCTTAATGAAGTCAGACCGAAGGCTGGACTTATCCCCGCAGATTTGGCTGCGCGCACGCACTGCCGCTCCATTTGCGGTGAAATGCATTCAGGATTCACTTCACTTCGCTCTGCTCTGCCCATGAATATCCGAGGTCGGTTCAAAAACTTCAAGATATGGGAGCGGGCCCAGGCAGACATAGAACGCATCAACTCCATCTGGACGGATTGCTTAACGACGTATGGCGGACCGTTCCTGTTCGGTAGTAAGCCGGGATTGGCAGATGCCATGTATGCGCCGGTGGTGTCTCGCTTCATCACTTACGATGTCGAGCTCACACTAGCGGCAAGCACTTACAGCAAGGCGATTCTGGAACTGCCTGCAATGCAAGAATGGATTGCGGCTGCGCTCGCTGAACCTGAACAGATCGAAGAGTTGGAATCCGAATTCTAGACGTTCGCTCCAGTATGGAGCGAGTCGCCCTATATCGGGGAAAGACGCGCATCATTCTGGTTCGCCTCGAAATTCCAAACTGCAATAACCGCGGTTCTAGAGCTTTGGGTCAACGATGTGAAGATATTTTCTATTGCAAAATCACTTATCTCAAATCAGGTTCGTAGCGGCAAGGACGGTTTCATATTGACATGTTCTGGCCGCACGATTCCCATGCCGCCCTACGCAGACTTTCAAAATGACTACGAGCTTACCCCTTACGATCAATGGCTTGTCTGTCAGGCACAACAGGAAGCAGAGGCAACCCGCGACGAGGTCATGCTTTCACGCCTGCTTAGCATTGACCCATTTGCGCTTACGGAAGAATTACGAGGACTTTTGCATGACTACTTATTCGGTGAAACGGCACCTTGCTTCGGTATCGATGACCTCATCACCATAGAACGGAAAATTGAATAAACGCGACCCTTAATCAGCTATGTACAGTTAGCAGCATATTCGATATCGCTCTCGTGGAAAGCAAAGCCGTTCTCTGAAGAGAGCTGAGGCGATCTGAACCCGGTGGCAATAGCTTAGAAGGGCAACAGTGATTTTCTAATTTCTAACGCAACCGCGGTTTCCCCATCGGCGATGAGATCAATATAGACTTCGATGGGATCCACAATACGTATTTCCTCGACCGTAACACACTCAATCCATGACGGGTCATTTGGCATTGGAACGACAGTTAGATTGCCTTTGTCACTGCGCATGCTACCAAGCTCCGTAAGGAGATTATCAACGTTTTCGTTAAAGGCCAAATAGCAAGTCATTCGCTGCGCATTGAGTTCCCGCCCGAGATGCAACTGGCCAGCTACCAGATCGGTAAAGGCATAGACCCAACCTTTGTGGGCACAGTGCTCGGCTAGAACGGCGGCGAACGGCCGCTCTAGCAAGTTTGTCGGCACGGTAAATAGATGTGCCGTCTTGTTCCTTTCAAGCCTGCGTGACTCGGCCCAGGCATCTGCCAAGCTACCTGGGTTAAGTAGGCGTCGTCGCTTCGTCGGTCCCCGTCCAGAAGCCTCAACCCATTCATGTTTCTCTAACAACAATAACGTCTGCGATGTGGTGGCGGTAGACGCACCTGCGCGGTAGGCCAGATCGGCCACACTGAACCATGTCTCAGGATGCTCTAACAACCTATGGACGATCCGGCGTCGCAGTCCGGTAAAGAGTGCTTGGCTGAGCTTGACTAGTCTCTTCGGAGCGGGTTTGTCAACAAACAAGTAAAGACCTTTGGCCAGCAAATAAAAGCTGCCTGTAAGGTCATAGTAGCTCGCTCCAGCTTCCCTCAGAATTGAGCGCGCACCTGCAGAAATCCCCCGTGCAACCACAATTGGCACTTGGATTGTCTGGCCTTGATCCACAGTCTCCATCCATTGTTGCAACTCCCAAAGGATCGCGCGCGCGTCGCGTGGAAACACTTCACGTCGAATAATCGGTATGAGTTCAAGCGAAATGTCGCCGCTAGTGATGATGATTGAGCGATGCCTGTCACGACCCTGACCCGGTCCACCACTTGGCTGGGGCATATCGTTAAGCAACATAACGTCGACCGATGGCAACGCGCGCAACGCTTCGTAGAATGCCGTAAACATATCGGATTGAATGTCAACCATGCCGAAATTGGCCCTTGCTTGTGAAGCGACGGAATCGGAAAAGCTGAGCATCAGGGTACCTTTCACATACACTGAGCCAAGACGAGTAACGTTGAATAGGGCTTGCCCGAAAAAGCGCAATTGTCGTTAACCTATATGAGGTGTTCAGTTTTGTGTGCACGTCCAATTCGGCAATAGCTTCCCTTCCTTGTCAAATCGATATCGCTTCTCAAGCCATCCAACGCCGAACAGGGTCAGGACTTGCTCGTAATAGTTATCCCAGCGTTCCAGTGGCTGCGCATTAATAACACGCAGGCGCTGCTGCTCCAGCAGGCTTTTTTGATTATGCGCGGCGAGGAATGGCAGCAGTGCAGATGAAAATCCGACTGGTCCATAACCTTTGGTAGCGCCGTCTTGGGTATTGATTTCCAGCGGCGGGATGCCATTTTGAACGATATGCTCAATCATTGGATGGAACCGCTTCATCAGCGCCGCACGTGCCGGATCGTTCTCAGATAGCATCCCGGCCCACAGGTAGACCCGAATAGCATCGTAACTGCCGAGCGCCTTCTTCTCATTGTCAGGCATGAATCCAACCTTGTTTTTGTATAAGACCCAGTCGGGTGAATACCCGCGCTCGCCGCTACGCAAAAGCGCATTGATTGACGCCGTGACAATCTGATCCCACTCGGTGTCTGGATTGAGTGCTGCGATGCGGCGCATGATCTGAATCGGGTAATAGCTCGGGTTCAACCGGTAGACGTCATCGGGCAACTGGAAACTGCGCGGCCCAGGTAACAGAATACGGCCAAGCCGGTCTAGCGTTACCGTCTCCTCATTGATGATCCGCAGCGCCAGCGCCCGGCTGAGGTCACTATAGCCTTCGTCTTTCCATAGGCGGCCGGCTTCCCCTAAGGCATAGGCCATCCACAAATCGGCGTCAGAAGCGGCGTTGTCATCCATCACCCCCCAACTGCCGTCGTTACGTTTACCCCATTGCCAAGCGGGCAAGCTGTTCGCCAAGCTACCGCGTGCCAGGTTGTTCATCGTCCACTTCAGCAGCAGGTCAAAACGCGTTCGGTCATTGGCAACGATAGCGAAGAACATGCTGTAGGCTTGACCTTCCGATGTGGTGATGTTTGAGAGAGACCCGTGGTCAATCACCCTGCCATCCCCGCTAATGAAGCGTGACCGATAGTTTTCCCAGGCTGGCCAAGGCATACATCTGGCTGGCGCCGCATGGACCGACAGAGACAGCAACAAGCCGGTAAGCAGAATCCCGTACAGGGACTGACGTAGCAAGGACATAAGGGACTCCATGACACAAACCATAACGAAATGACTAAAACACCCGCGACAGACCGAACGCGATATAACCGGTACTATCGCTGTCACGTGGCCGTGAGCGCCCGCCTGAAATTTCCAACGTATAGCCGTTGGCCAGGGGCCGGCCTACCACGATGCCATGCTGATTAATCCGGTAATTACGCCCCTTCAAATAAATTTCCTGCAGCCCGACAAACCAGGTGCCGCTAGGTTTCCAAGCCAACCTAGCCTGTGCGTAGGCACTTTTCTGGCCAAATGCATAGCTGGCCAGCGTGCCAGCTTCAATCTTTGGCGTCAGTGCAAATGTTCCTTGCAGCTGCGGATTGAAAGTCCAGACATTACCGGTTTCCTCGTTGTCCGGGACAATTGGCTTGACGGTGATATGCCGCAGGCCAATTGACCCCGACAGGCTGAGCGTGTACCGGTCACGTTTCCATCCATAACCGACCCCGCCTTCGATTCCGGGCGCACGGGCGCGGATCTCGTAGTCGGTACCGCTGATGTTGGTGTCATACCGGTAGGTCAGCCAACTGGCAATCACCTTGCTGTACCACCCTTCACCGAGCCGTCCGCCAGGAAAAGACTTCAACATGCCGGCATAGGTATATGAACTGTCTGGTGAATACTGAACGCCGCCAATAGCCACGCCCGTTAGTTCCTGCGCGCTTGCTGCTAGTGAAAAAGCCAATGCGACCGTTGCTGCAAGACTTACAAGTACATGTTTTCTCACGCCATTCCCCCTTAGGTTTCATTAGGACCATGATTTCGTTTTCTGTACGACCGAATCACCAACGCTGTCACAGGGACCAGCAAGCTGATTGCCAATCCGAGCATTACCAGCCCGATCCACGGGTACTTCGACATCAGGATTGCCAGCCCCCCACGCATCCCATACGCCTGGAACGGCGCCTCTTCGGCTGCAATGGTGCGAACCGATGCCGTGCCGGGCGTCCAACTGGCGTAGGTGCCGCGTAACTGACTCCATTGCTGCGGCGCTGTGACGCTCTCGATTCCAGACGCTAACAGCCGTCTGTTATCGGCCGAAAACACAGTGGTCGTAATACCGTTGGCGCGGGATGTATATGCAAAGCTACGCGCGCCGGGTGACGACGATGCCTGCACGCTCGCATGCATGTAGACCGGCCGGTTCTCCCCTGTAAAGCTCATCTTGTCACGCAGGCTGGTATACCATTCCGCACCATCGGCACGTGAAACGCGCGTAGTTTCTACTAGCGGGATAGACATAGCCTGTACTGGCGTGCCATCCGCCGAGTGGGCGCGGCGCACTGACGGCGGCAGCTTGTCTTGGGCAGCAATCCACAGCCGGTGTTGTGCTTGCGGGCCGTCGCCCACGCCAAGCCAGGCGGGTGGCAACGGACCCTGATGCACCTGCGCGAGTTTGGCCAGCAGCGTCAAGCCGGCCCCCACTGTTTCGGCATCGACGTCGCCCAGATGAACCGCGGTACTTATACCGGTCTTGCCGTCGATATAAGGACGCCCCAGACCTGACAATAATGCAAGATCGGATTGCTGCGATGGCGCCCCTTCATACTTCTGTACCGTTGTATCGTCATAAAGCGTCACTGCCAAGCTTTCCTGCGCCTCCACCTTGCAACCGGTAGCAGGTCCGTCAGGGACTAGCACCGGCTGGAACTGCAGAGTATTCCAACCCAATTTGAGCGACCCGGCCGGCACGGTCACTGCATAATTGAAGTAGCTGCCCCCAGCCGTGCTGTTGAGGGGAATGGAACCATGCAGCACGCCGTTGGCGGAGACGTTGAGCGCTGACTGTGCAGCCATGCCGCTGGCATAACTCAGGTGAACCTGCACCAGCATCCGCCCTTGCCAGTTACTATTCCAGAAGCGTAATGACGTCTCCGTTGCGTTTTTTCCGGTAAAGGTGGTTGTCTGGTATTGCAGGGCGCGCAGCGGGAATACTCCCTGTGGATCGGCGGGCATCTCGATCATGCGCTGGGCTTCGGCAACATCCGGCAACTCCAGATCACGCACTTCCATCCATGGTTCATCCGGCCACGGTAATCCCGGCATCGAAAATGCGCTCGCCACTGCTTTCAGATCTGCTTCATTAGCCGCAGCCATGATTAGCAAGAATCGACTTGGGTCACCAGGTAGCGACTTCACAGCTATGACAGGGCCCGGCCGGTCAGGCAAGTTCATCCCCTCGAAGTAGTGTGCCAGACTGTCAAAAGTGCCGACCAATACGGCGCCTCGCGTGTCGCCTGCCATTTCGGTAGTCAGCGTTTCAGGCGTTGGGGGAAACGTCCCGTGACGCAGCGTTACCGGAACATCCCCGTATCGACGTCCAATTCCCTGCGCGACAATTCCCATGGCCGTCAATTCTTCAGCGGTAGGATCGTCAGCGGTTAGGATCGGTACTGTCGTGCGCGGCCGTAGCGCCCTCCTGTCGAATAAGCCGTCCATCGCATCCAGACGCGCTGGAACCGGTCTGGCGCGCCCAATCACTTGCAACGATGATTTTTCCATATCAACTTGGGTCCATAGTTCGGGTGCCGTGTCTGCGTCACAAAGATTCTGGGCGGCATGCGAGCGCTGCGCTGCGACTAGGCGGATATCATTGTCTCCCTCCTTGAGTAGCGATGCCGGAATCGTCACCGATCGACGGAACGCCCCTGTCTCGCCTTTGAGGCCGAACTGGTCAACGATCAAGTCGTTGACCTTGACCACAAGTTGAGATGTTTCAGTCAGCGAGCGAGATGCGGCGCCCGTCAGGTTAAGCGTCACACTAATCGGCTCCACCAGTTGTGGCAATGGCAGCCGAACAGCCACCTCGGGTGCACCGCCTTTGAGTGTCAGTGGACCACTGCTATTAGCCAATTGTCCGAGTGGCACGTTATACGTTGCAGTCGAGGCCGGCGCTCGCTTGACCAGCAATTGAAGTTCGTCCTTGACCTGAGCACCGCCTTCTTTCACCGCAGCTGGGGCGGCGAGTGCTACAGAACTGCCCAGGGCCAGCAATGACACGGCAGTAAAGCCGATGGTTTGATGGACGCGGTGAACGGAATGAAGATGTAGCGACATGTTTTCCTCTTGCATGGACGTTTAATAAGGTCAGTGGCGGATTGTGAAGAGTTGATGCAATGTTGAGCGAACCACGAAACTTAAATGAGCGGAGCCGTATTGCAGCGCATACTTCACAAGGAAGAGCAGTGCCATCGGTGTTGTGCGACCGCGGTGGCGGCGCTGGTTATTTCGAATGAGTAGTTCGCTTGAGCCGAACGCGATGTGGACGGCGATGCGTTCATCGGCCGGTGAACAAAACTGGTAAGCAAAGCCCAATCTGGTTTTTCCATCCTGGCAGCGCACAACTGACTTCAATATAGCGTGCAACTGTACACCACGCCGCTCAAAATCAAGCGTGACCGTCTCGCCAGCGCTGAAAGTGGGGTCCTGATCAAGGCAGCTCAAGACCAGGTTGATGCCGGAGGCAGATGCATTGGCCGAGGTACTGGCAAGCGTTTTACCATGAGACGACACCACCCTGACCGGCTCAACATTGACGATCCGCGGTTCACCGCGCACCTGTTTGCGCTCAAACATGCTGCCGAGAGCGCACAGCAATAAGATACAGTCCAGCACCGCCCACAACCCGACGAACGCAATTGTTCCCCGGCTGCCGGGTTCATCCATGAAGCGCTCGACGCCTACCAGCAACGTGATCAAGTTGAGGAACAGAAAAAAGTAAAACGGCTTGGACAGTGAGGAGACAAAATCCCGGTCCAGCATTTCCCCTTTCGGGGTGACTTTGAATGAAGGCGAGCGTGGCCGACGTAACACTTCCGCAATACTGGGTGCGATGTAGACGGACTGGATAACTTCGTAGATTTGTGAAATAAATGGCCAGCGCACCCGCCCATAAAAATACTGGGTTGAGATCAACGCGCCGATCAGGCTTGGTGCAGCATAAGCCACCAGCGATTCGGCCGTTGCATCGCACAGGTTGATCGAGAATAGTAGATATGCGGGCGGAGCCAGTAACAACAGAAAGCGCGACAGCGAAAAGCCGGAAAAGAACGCAAAATTCAGATACAAAATCCGCTGCATTAACGTGAGGCCAGGTAGCATCAGAGGATTTTTCAGTAAAAAAATCTGCATCATCCCTTGTGCCCATCGCACTCGCTGGACAATGAAACCAGAATACGTCTCCGGTTGCAGACCCGATACCATCGGTCGCGGGTAATACATTGTGGTGTAGCCAAGGGCAAGCGCATCGAGTGTGGTCTCGGCATCTTCCGTGATGGTTTGGCCGGCGATACCACCGACTTGGTTAAGTACACTACGCCTCAGGATTGCAGCTGAACCGCAAAAAAATGACGTACCCCAAAAATCAAGTCCGGGCTGCATTACATCATAAAACAGTTCATTTTCTGCCGGCGATGACTGGAAGGTGTTCAGGTTGCGCTCCACCGGGTCGGGACTGACAAAATTGTGCGGAGTCTGTACCAAAAAGAGTTTTGGATCTCTTAGAAAAAAGCCTGTAGTACTGGTCAGGAAGTCTTCGGTAGGCACATGGTCACAATCAAGGATCAAGATCAGCTCTCCATGGGTATGCTTGAGTGCGTTATTCAGGTTTCCGGCTTTTGCGTGTTCATTCTTTTGTCGCGTGATATACCCGGCGCCAAACGTTGATGCAATTTCTTTTAGTTCCGCAGCACGTTTTCGCGCAGCGCCCGCCTTGTCCGGATCCTTATCATGCAACTTCTGGTCAGTGCCGCCGTCATCGAGGATATAGACATTCATTCTTCCAAGCGGATAGCGCATCTGTGTCGCCGCGACGACCGTCGTACGTACCAAAGAGGCATCCTCGTTATATGTCGGAATAAAAACATCGACCGAAGGTACGAGGGCAGGATCCTCCGGCAACGGAACTGTACGCCGGTGGCGTGGCCTCACATTGATCACATAGCCAAGCATCATGTTCAGAAAGCCATACAGCTCAGCCAGGAACAGCAATATACCGGCGACCATTGACACAATGCCGAACTCAAATGGAAGCGTGTCAGTCGCCCTCCAGTACATGTAGCGCAGTGCGAGAAAGCCACTGGTAAACACGATAGTCAGGCGCAGGGCATCCGCAAGCCCGGGGTGCTTGACGTAAGGAGAAAGCTTGTAGCAACCAAAGACAAGCGCCAGCAGCACCATCGAGATAATGCCTTGCGCGAGGTATGAGGCCGGGAGCGAGGCCAGAAAAAAGTAGACAGCCATGAAGCTCATCCATAGCAGGGTACGCATCAGATGCATCGCTTTCATTTCATATGCTCCTACAAGCTTGCTGAAGACATTGGTTTGACGAACTAATGCGATTCGTTTTTGTCATACAAATGAGCATCGTCCTCGTCGGGCACGACGACAGGCCTGCATCCTTGATGGATACATCATCATTTGAACGTCGACTACCAGACGTCAACTACCGCGACCGTACCACCAGACGGTCTATGAGCGGACGCATGCATCGATCCCAGGCAGAAGCAGGACATGCCCTATTAAGGATTGCTTTGCGCGGCGGTCGTGTCCTAGACCATTAGTATCCCGCCATGAAGTTCAAACAGGTCAAACGGCTTTTTGTACCAGCGTAGGGCGTTGGTCGCTTAGCGGCAAATTTGCGAGGAAACTGTGAAAATGCTCTGCGATCGCCGGATGCTTCAAGCCGAACTGCACGCTTGCTTCCATATATCCGGTTTTACAGCCGCAGTCGTAACGGATACCGCTGAATTCGTGTGCAATGACCGGATACTGGCGCAGCATTGCTGCAATGCCGTCGGTAAGCTGGATCTCCCCTCCCGTGCCTTTGGGGATTGTATTGAGGTATTCAAATATGGCTGGCGACAGTACATATCGTCCTACAACGCCAAGACTTGACGGCGCATATTCCGGTGCTGGTTTCTCGACAATTTGGCTAATCAGATGCGAGCGCATTCCCTTCCATACCGGACCTACAATACCGTATTGCCGGGTTTGGGCGAGTGGAATATGCTGGACCGCGATAACGCTGGAACGCGTTCTTTCATACTGTTCCACTAATTGCCCGATAGCCGGCACTTCTGCATCAATCAAGTCATCGGCCAGGATAACCGCGAACGGTTCGTCACCGATCAACGGCTTGGCACACAGCACTGCATGACCAAGTCCAAGCATGTCGCACTGTCGCACATACGAGTAATGCAGGTTCTTGGGCAAAAGGCCTTGGACTTCTTTGAGCAAACTGTACTTGCCTTGGAATGCCAGCTCCGACTCTAATTCATAAGCCTTATCGAAGTGATCTTCAATTGTGCGCTTATTGCGGCCCGTTACGAAGATCATTTCCGTAATACCTGCTGCGGCGGCTTCTTCGACGGCATACTGAATCAGCGGCTTGTCTACGATCGGAAGCATCTCTTTGGGAGACGCCTTAGTAATGGGAAGGAACCGGGTTCCGAACCCTGCTACTGGAAATACTGCCTTACGCACTAGAGTCATACCGTACTCCTTCAATAGGTTAAGCGAAAGCTTCGACCGCTGTCTCCGGAGGTTTTTATATTTCCGACTCATTACGCCCCGTGTCACTCGCGATGACTAGCGACGCGGTATACGCCGTGGTGCGTACGTATTTGTTAATGCATGAAGCGTGCCGATGTCGAAATTTACTGGGCTACAAATAATCGCGTTACGGTAAATCACAATGCGGTGGCGGGGTTGCCCGCATGACGCGCACGCTACAGGGTGGGACTACTCGACCGGTGCGAAGACTGGTGACTTACTCTGACCTCGGCCCCGTAATGCATTAGTCTGGGTGTCACCTTACCGACCCTATGATGGCGAACGTTGCGATGCATCAGAAGGCATCAAGTCCACTACGTATTTCTTTTTAGTGACTTACAATCAATGATTAAGGCCTAGTTCTTTCTCTCTCGCATGCTAGAAAGCAGAGCACCGCGCACTCTCTTGGCAATTGACGAACTATTTATGTGCGACCGGCAGTTACATAAATCAATAAAAATCCTTTTATGAAGAAGATGGTCCGATGTTGTCGCTTCATTAGCAGAACGTGACGAACTCTGGCTCAAAGGCCGCGAAGTTTTACAGCACAGGTACGGTTAATGCTCAGAAAGCGGAATTCACCTTTTTTGAAGGAGCCGACGATGCCGACAACGGAACAGATAAAACCGCTATACCATGACCTCATATTCCAACACGCCCTCGAATTGCTATGTAGTGAACAAGCGGCCCAAGATTGGCTGCATGCGCGGCAGAGTCATCTTGGCAATCGGCGCCCTGTCGACTTGTTGAACACGGCGGAAGGGATGCGCTGCGTACGTGCTGCGTTGAACGGCATACTTTGATATAGCGAGTTACTATCCCAACGTGCTTTGGCCCGCTTCAATACAGTAAATATGGCGGTTTAACTATATAACATTTAGATACATTGCATAAGCGGAACATTTCCTGAACGCACTAGTCCGAGAGGAGCTTGGTGGACTGGCTGCCAAGCTGTTTGTTTAGGAAATTCAAATTGGTATCGACAACACGACGGGCTTTTTCAGTCACGACGCTTACCGGCGTTTGTGCTGCAGCGGTATTGCTATCGGCATGCGGTGGCAGCACCGATAAGAACAACAACGGCATAGAGACTTCCGCGACTGAAGCCTCGGTCAAGCTCGCTGCGACGACGACCGTCAGCAGCGGCAGCACTCCTTCCAGCAGTTCGGCTTCCGGTTCCGGCGCCGAGCAAATGGTGCAGCTCTTTTACGACGGGTTTCAGCCTTACTCTGTCTTCAATAACGGGCAATGGGAGGTCGCGAACTGGGCTCTTGGTGCACCGTTCGGCTGCCGATGGAGTCCGGACAAGGTCTGGAACAGCGGCACCGGCTTGGCGCTCAATTTCGATCAAGCCTCCGGAAAATGCGGAGAAGTTCGCACATGGAAGTCGTGGCAGTACGGCTCGTTCACCGCAAATATGGTGCCTGCCAATGTACCTGGCTCAGTCACTTCGTTCTTCCTCTATAGCGGCCAGTCCGGGACCAGCTCGCATTACCAAATCAATTTTGAGTTCATTGGTGGTACTTCGCGCATCAGAACCAATTACTGGGTAGCGGGGAAAGCCAATCCGCTTGAGATTGATCTGAACAAGCATGGCATCAATCCTTACTCGAAAAAGCGCAATTACACCGTTGAGTGGAAAGCCGACACCATTACCTGGTATGTCAACGGTGATGCGGGCGAATGGATTGCGTTGCGTCGCGTCAATGTAACGATGCAGCAGCCGATGCGGCTGATGCTGAACGCCTGGTATGGGAATAACCAGGGGGATGCGCTTCTCTACCCTGGCCGCTACAGCGGCGCGACGGGTACTGCACAATTCGGTTACGTCTGGATTGGACAACCGACGTCCGGTAACGGAACGTCCACCAGCACACCGAACCCAGCACCTGCACCAAGCCCTTCGCCGGCCCCTGCGCCAATTATCTCTCCGCTACCATCGCCCGTGCCGGCGCCTTCATCGGCACCAACGCCGAGTCCTTCACCCGCCCCGACGCCTGCTCCAACCCCAGCACCTGTGGCCACTAGTCCAGCAAGCGTATCTGGCTATCCGTTCGCCAACCAGCGTCTATACGTAGATACAAGTTCGCAAGCAGCACAACTGGTCAGCAATGGTGGAGGTGGTTATTCAGTCGACATACTCAAGCGCATTTCGACGCGTCCGACATCCCTTTGGCTGGGGAATTGGAACAGCAACGTCTATGCGGACGTTTATAACTATAGTAGCCGTGCCCGTGCCGATGGCAGCATGCCCATTTTCACCATTTATAACATTCCACAACGTGACTGCGGCAGCTATTCTGCAGGCGGCACGTCGGCATCAACTTACCCAGGTTGGGTCGAACAAGTTGCACTGGCGATTGGCAGCACCAGGGCAGCTGTCATTCTTGAGCCGGACGCACTGTCGCAGATCAACCAGTCGGGCTGTCTAACGGAGGCGCAGAAGACAGAGCGTTATCAATTGCTTAAGGGGGCTGTTGCGACGCTGCGCAAGGCGGCGCCGAATACTGCCATCTATATCGACGCTGGTAATCCGCAATGGATTCCCGCCGCCACGATGGCACAAAATCTCAACAATGCCGGGATCGCATCTGCGGATGGCTTCGCGCTCAACGTATCAAACTTCATTAGCACGTCTGCGAATGTGTCGTATGGTACGCAAATCTCCGGTATGGTTGGAGGAAAGCATTTTGTCATCGACACTAGCCGCAATGGCAACGGTCCAACAGTGGATTATCAGTGGTGCAATCCTTTGGGTCGAGCTCTTGGACCAGTACCTACCGGGTTTTCCAGCGGCCTGGTGGATGCCTATCTCTGGATCAAGCGGGCCGGTGAATCGGACGGAACGTGTAATGGTGGACCTGCGGCCGGCCAGTTCTGGCCGCAATATGCTTATGATCTAGCACTTCGCGCGAACTAAAGACCATAAGCTATCCCACACCGCTTCCTTTGGTATCCCCTCCGCTGTTTGCTTTACGCTTTCAGCGGAGTACGACTCGTCACCCCTGTTGACCTTACCGGCATCGCCAATTCATGTGCTTCGGCCTTACTCCTAAAAGAGCAACACTGCGAAAAGTTGCCATCAGTAGCCGTAAAAATCCATCTCGAAGCTCAATGTCCGACATTCTTGCCATAGTTTCAAAAGTCTGCATTCGCAGAAAAATTGCAATGCGGTTAGGGTTCTGCTCAACCTCCAATTTGCTAGGGATTAGACGTTTCCGTATAGAGATGTGAAGTCTAGGCAAAGCCTTACCTTCTCTGCGCTCTCTAAAACCGGCTTCAATCCGCCGAAGTAACAGTGACCCGTCCTTACTAATATTCACGGCCATGACGCGTTGCCACGACCCGTTGCAGTAGCAACGCGTCTCCACCTCGACTCAGCCATTCCGGATGGAAAAGAATAGGGGGTGAAATTCATATGAAACGCACGACGAAAGTGCATTTTATAATTTTTTCGGCGGTTTCCATGCTGGCAAGGATATTGCTAGAAGGAAATAAAGAACACCCGTGCGCTAATACTGAGATAGTCCGGCCCTCGTAAGGAGTCGTAAGATGTTTAAACACGTAACGATCAAGTTCCGATTGGTTGGGGTCATTGCCTTTCTTTCGCTGCAATTAATTGTCGGCGGAATGATTGGTATTCTTAGCCTTGGCAGTGCCAACAACTCGATACAAGAAATTTATGATCATCGCCTGGTCTCCTTAGGCAGACTTGATCAAATCATTCGACTCATAAATCAAAATGAGTTGGCCATCGCAAAGGCACTCACGGGTGAACAAAGTACTCTGGAGCAAGCGCTTGCTGAAGTTGAGAAGCGTCGCCAGCACATTGACAATACTTGGAATACCTACCTCTCCGGCATCTTAACGTCAGAAGAAAAAAAGCTGGCATTGGAGTTTACCGAGGCTCGCAACAAATATGTCGTCGAAGGAGTGTCGCCCGCTATGGAGGCACTGAAGGTGCTTGACACACAATCGGGAGTTGCTGCCGTACATGGCCCGATGAATGCCCTCTTCCTTCCGGTGCGTGAAAAAATGAACGCTCTGATCAATTTGCAATTGGACGAGGCGAAGGCCAAGTATGCTAAATCTCAGGAAATCTACTATTGGGTAAGGAATGGTTGCATTGCCGGCGTTACATTGGGACTCGTGATCGCCTTTTTTGTCGGCTGGTGGCTGGTCCACGCCATAACACTTCCATTGCAAGGCGCAATAAAGATTGCGTCTGCTGTCGCAAGCGGCGATTTAACCCAAAGTATTGAGGTCAAATCGAATGACGAAACTGGGCGCTTGATGGAAGCGTTGAAAGATATGAATAGCAGCCTTGTTCGTATCGTAGGACAAGTTCGTCTTGGCACAGACGCTATTGCAACAGGATCGATAGAAATCGCAAAGGGAAATCAGGATCTCTCTGCAAGAACCGAGCAACAGGCTAGTTCCTTGGAAGAGACAGCATCCTCGCTGGAAGAACTGACCTCTACGGTCAAACAAAACGCCGAGAACGCACAGGAGGCAAACGTGTTGGCTCAATCCGCTTCCAAAGTGGCCGATATGGGCGGCCAAGTTATCTCTCATGTCGTTTCGACCATGGGTTCCATCAGTGACTCTTCGAAGAAGATCGCCAACATTATTTCTGTGATCGACGGTATCGCCTTCCAGACCAACATTCTTGCACTTAATGCAGCGGTTGAAGCGGCACGCGCTGGGGAGCAAGGACGTGGCTTCGCCGTTGTCGCCGCTGAAGTTCGTTCGCTGGCGCAACGCTCTTCGGCTGCAGCCAAGGAGATCAAAGAGCTAATTGAGAATTCCGTAAACCACGTAGATGCAGGTACCAAGTTGGTAAACGAAGCTGGAATGACAATGCGAGAGGTAATGACGAGCATTCAACGCGTAACCAACATAATGAGCGAGATTGCATCCGCCAGCTCTGAACAAACTGCAGGCATTGAGCAGATCAATCAAGCGGTAAGCCAAATGGATCGGATGACCCAACAAAATGCAGCATTGGTCGAGCAAGCTGCCGCAGCAGCGGAGCAAATGCGGGACCAAGCGGAAGGCGTTTCGCAAACAGTGCGCATGTTCAGAGTCGACACACGACAGACCGCTGTACCTGCCATGAACGGCGTAGCTGCATCATTGCCACGTCGAATTTCGACTGATGCAGAGGACGCTGGCAGAACGAATCCGTCTTCGACGACACCTCAAGTTTTACTATCGCTTAGCAAAGGCGGTTAGAGCCAATAACGGCAGACCTATCTGGGTTGAAGCCAGCTTTGCGAAATTGTGCGCTGGAGGCCAACCGCTCTATCGAAACCGGAGCCTTAAGTAACGTCGGCAATGAAGGATCTTATCGATCCACAAGTTCTCACGACTGAAAGCGGATTAACTAGGATACTGCACTGCTTTGCATGGGAACTGCAATACATCCGTACGGGACAGTTAATACAAGGAGATACAAATGGACACAAGTACTCATATACCTTGGACTGTGGACATGAATGAGACAAGTAAGAATTCGTATGATCTCTTGATTTTTGAAATTGGCGACGACCATTTCGGCATTGATATCCGGAGTGTTCAAGAACTGTGCAACTACAGTTGCCTCACGCGCCTTGTCGAGGATAGCAGGTTGATCGAAGGCGTGGCATCCAGGAATGGAGCCATCATGCCGATGGTAGACTTTCGCAAGTATTTTCGCTCCGGCGTATTACTATACGATGATCTAACGTCGGTAATTATTGTCCGCGTCCGCGACCGATCTATCTGTCTGATCGTTGACCGCGTGTTAGCAACCACCAGTCTGACGAGCACACAAGTAGAAGACATTTCAGAAAGCGGCGCACCGTTCCATCTTGACGGTTTAGTCGGTATGGCCCCATGGGGCGGTAGGCAATTTTTCCTTCTGGATTTGAATAAAGTGTTGTCCGTCCCTTGAGCCGATCACAATATATCTGGAACAGGATTTGAACAAGTGCACGAAGGGGTGGAAAGCATAAAAGGAAGTACTTAAAAGCCCGAGCGTGGAAAGACGAATTGGGCAATCGGTCAGAATAACTAAGTCTGAACAACTATAAATCAAGTAACGCGCACAATGCCCCATTTGTGGACCAGAGCGCGGCGGCTGTCCAGGCGCTACCGGGCCAAGCGCAGAGGATAATTCAACGCGTCGGCGCAACTTCGAGCCGACGGTTCCTCCGCCTGTTGTGACCATTGCCTGAAATAACGTCGATCCCTATTTATGAAGATAGAACCTTGAGGTTATTGAGCCCTCATCTAATTCTAGTCTGGCCGTAGGGAGCGCAGGGTGTACGCGATCTTTCGTTTTTCTCTCCGATCTTTTCCGCTTCGCCGGTCTGGTTTTGCAGGTCGTACCTCGTCGTCTTGAAGTGCAAGGTTTGAATAAGGTGTCGTCTGCCAGTTCAATAACTGAGTAACCCGTCGGTCACGTCCACTACGCTGTTCCATAAATTTTCTCCCAAGCCGTCAATCAGTGAGTCATCAAAAACGGATTGACCTGCGCCCCCATGCTTTCAGACGCATCCTTCTCTATGTTGCGGTGCATCAAAGCAGAGTGACATGTTGATGCCGGCAGGTAAATATGCAAAATCTGGCTGATGATTATTCCAGTTTGCATACAGCTGGATCGTTGGTGAAACAGCCTTCCGATCAAACTGCTGACTGTCGCGCCGACTGACTTTGATTACTGGCAAGATTTTTGCTGTATCAGCATGGCTATTCCATAAAAGCTGTAGTTGGACCAAATGCACCACGATGTCGCACGTTCGCACTATGCGATCCCATATTACTGTCCACGCTCACATGTCGATCAACAGATACCCAGTTGAATCCCTAATACCGAATCTCGCGCCAAAGTCGGAATTTGGAATACGTGAGCAATTCAGTTTCAAATTTTCTGAGCTTTTGGTCAGCTCTTATGGATTTGACGATACGATTACAAAGATCATTGAACTCGTCTGCCGGACCTTTGGGTGGGAATGGGGAGCGTACTGGGCGCCCGACCATGGCTTTTCAGATCGACTGGTCTGCCGCCATTATTGGCATTCCTTCAATAATGATCTCTCGACATTCGCAATAGAGAGTACGCGAATTTCCATTCCGGCGCATCAAGGTTTTGTCGGCAGAATCTGGGGAAATAACTCCTCAGCGTGGATCGAAGACATGGGTGACGACTATGCCTTCTTGCGTAGGCAAGGAGCAAAAGCCTGCGGGCTCATGTGCGGATACGCCTTGCCCGTCTCCTATACCGCCCCTGATGGAGGGCAGAACAGACTGGGTGTGCTTGAGTTTTACAGCGTGGTTAAACGGCAGCAGGATGCACAGTTGCCGACGGTTGCCAATGCAGTTGGCGTCTTGGTAGCACTCACTGTTAGACGCATTGAGCAGGAGGAAGCGATGCGTCGCATGGCGCAAATCGACGACCTAACCGGCCTTGTCAACCGCGCCTACTTCAGGGAACTATTCGATGAAGCCTGCCGTAAGGCCGCTGATTCCCAGAGTGAACTGGCGGTACTCTATATCGATCTTGACCGCTTCAAGCCTATCAACGACGCATTTGGCCATGATGCTGGCAATGTAGTTTTACGTGAATTCGGCGCGCGACTGCGTCGCCTGGCAGGTTCAAATGTAACGGCTCGTTTAGGCGGTGACGAATTTTGTTTGCTTGTTACCGCGACAGTGAGTGAGCAGACGTTACGTGGCTTGGCGGAATCAGTGCTCAAAGCCGCGCATGACCCCTTCCACTTTCTTGGTATTGAACTCGTCGTATCTGCTAGCGTCGGAATCAGCAGGTATCCGACTGATGGCCTCCGTCCGGAGGAACTGCTTCGCAAGGCTGACGAAGCGATGTATGAGTGCAAGCGACATCAGCGCAACGGATTTAAATTCCACGCGCTCCACATGGAAACCACTGGCAAATTAGCAGAGAATAAGTTGAATGAACCGATGCAGTTTGCCGTACTACTCCGGCAAGCGTTGCTCAAGAATGAGCTCTTTCTACAATACCAACCTATTATTGATCTCGAAACCGGGAATATTGCCGCTGCCGAAGCTTTAGTGCGCTGGCGGCTGCCAACAGGCGAAGTCGTAATGCCGGACAGATTCATTCCGGTGGCGGAAAAGGAAGGAATTGTGAATGCTATTGACCGTTGGGTGTTCCGTCGTGCATGTGCCGATCTTGCTCAGATTGTTGAGGCTGGCCTGCCAGAATTTCGCCTTCACGTCAATATGGCGGCGTCCAATTTCTCAGATACAGGAGTATGCGAAGAACTGATGTCGATTGCCAAGGCATTTGGCATAGCGCCGTCCCAACTTTGCCTGGAACTGACCGAACGTACCATCATGGAACACGAACAAAGTACACTCGTGACGATGCAAGCGTTAAGTGTCGCCGGGTTCAATATTAGTCTAGACGACTTCGGGGTCGGCTACTCCTCAATGGCCAGGCTCAGCCAGCTACCGGTACGCTCGTTCAAAATTGATCGTTCGTTCGTCAACGGTTTACCGGATAATCAGCGTCATGCTTCTATTGTAAAGAGCTTGTTGTTACTGGCTGAAGATCTTCAGATTTCTGCAGTGGCAGAAGGTGTGGAATCGTTAGTTCAACTCAACTGGATAAGTAAAACGGGCGTACGGTATGTCCAGGGTTTCTATTGCGGTCATCCATGTGAAATGAATAGGTTCATGTCTAAGCTTCATGATCAAGCGCACTTGACCATGCCGTGCGCAGGCATTGCATAGAATGCAAGAAATGGTGGCGAAACACAAGCCTATCAAGAGCAGGTATCATTCGCGCCGGGGAATCAAAAGCCAACCTCTCAACGATGAGTGGAAAGAGCACTTTAGTACACGCCTACCCGGCAAAAACGCATCACTCCAATACCCTTGGTGGCTGATGTAAGCAGGTGCAACGCCGTGCCTGAACGACTGAAATAATCCCTGCACAATCGGCTTGGCAACCAGATTTGGAAAGCCTGCCGATGTTCAGCCAATACATTTCAGGGTAACTGTCATGACTTCCAACTCCAATCTATCCATTGACACCTTCCTGCCGTACATGCGCGACGTGGTGCGCTGCGAGCAATCGCTGCGCGAGCTCAACCTGATGTGGCGCATGATCGAGGCGTCGGCCAAGATGAACTGCCCGGTCGAAGCCAAGACCATTCTTCCCACCATGGCGGCGACCCGCGCCGGCTTCAACCGCCTCGAGCATGAACTGGTGCACAGCCTGGTCGGCGAGAAGGTGGGCAACGTGCTCGCCGAAATCGCCACCAAGGCTCAATATGTGATCGATATCGTCGTTCGCAACCTCTACGAGCGCACCGCCGACGTCGGCTTTCTCGCCACCGACCGCGAACTCTGCGCCTTCGTCGCCGGCATGCACGACAATACCGACGCCATCCGCTACCGCCTGCGCGCCTACCGCAGCAAATACACCGTCTACGATGAAATCCTGCTGCTCGATACCGCCGGCAACGTGCTGGTCCAGATCGACGAAGCCTCGCCCATCGAAGGCAGCACCGATCCCCTGATCGCGGAGACGCTGGCCGCCGACGGCTATGTCGAAACCTTCCGCGCCACCGACCTGCGCCCGCTGAAGAAGCAGGCGCTCGTCTATTCGCGCCGCATGCTCCATCCCGACACCGGCGCGCCGGTCGGCGTGCTGTGCCTGTGCTTCCATTTCGAAGAGGAAATGGCCGGCATCTTCCGCTCGCACCGCGACGCCGACGAACGCGCCAACATGCTGCTGCTCGACGGCGACAACCGCGTCATCGCCAGCGCCGACGAACTCTGGATCCCGGTCGGCGCCGCCGTGCCGGTCAACCGATCCGACGAACCCAGGCTGCTGGTGCACGGCGGACGCGAATACCTGGTGCGCACCCTGGCCGCCGCCGGCTACCAGGGTTACATGGGCCCGCCGGGCTGGCAGGGCCAGGTCATGATTCCGGTCGACGTCGCCTTCCACGGCGGCGCGTCCAATGCCCTCAATGCACTCTCCTCGCTCGACCCGGCGCTGGCCGAAGGCCTGCTGTCGCATGCGCGCTCGTTCTGCCCGCCGCTGTTCGAGATCATGACTGCCGCCGACACCATCCGCCGCGTCGTCTGGAACGGCCAGGTCATGACCGCCGGGCAGCGCGGCGAACTGCAGAAGCTCAAGACCATCCTCGACCAGATCAGCGAAACCGGCATGCGCAGCAATGAGCTGTTTTCGCAATCGATCCGCGACCTGTATGAAACCGTGCTTGCATCGAGCCTGCGTGATGCGGAATTCGTGTCCCACCTGCTGGTGGACTTGCTCGACCGCAATCTGTACGAACGTTCGGATGATTGCCGCTGGTGGGCGCTGACGCCGGAACTGCGCACCGCGCTGGCCGCCGAGGAAAGGGACCTGGAAACGATAGCCAGCCTGACCGCGATCCTCGACTACATCAACCGCCTCTATACCGTCTATACCCGCATCTTCGTCTACGACCGCGCCGGCCGCATCATCGCCAGCACGCACGAGATGGAAAACGGCGTGTCGGTGGTCGGCACGGCGGTCGACGGCGCGACGCTGTCGAACGTGCTGGCGCTGCGCAGCGAGCAGGACTACTACGTGTCGCCGTTCGAGAACACGCCGCTGTACGGCGGCCGGCCCACCTACATCTACCATGCCGCCATCCGTGATCCGCACAACGTCAGCCTGGTGGTCGGCGGCATCGGCATCGTGTTCGATGCGCAGCCGGAATTCGACGCCATGCTGCGCGGCGCGCTGGCGGACAAGAAGAACATGACCGCCCTGTTCATCGACCGCCGGGGAAGCGTGATCGCCAGCACCGATCCCGCGCGCCCGGCCGGCATGCGGCTCGATGCCGATCATGACGCGGACAGCGGCGTCGACCGCAAGCTGCTGGCGCTGGCCAACGGCAGCAGCGCCTCGCGCATCCTCGTGCATGACGGCCATTACGCGATCATGGGTTGCACCGTTTCCGACGGCTACCGCGAATTCAAGGTTTCCGACGGCTACCGGGAAGACGTCATCGCGCTGGTCTACGACAGCTTCGGCGAGGTGCGCGAACGCAGCGGCGCGGTCAGGCGCGAGGATGCGGTGATCGAGAGCGACGTGACGGCGACCGGCGCCATCGAATACGCGACCTTCTACATCGACGGCATGCTGTTCGCGATGCCCGCGGCGCAGGTGATGGAAGCGCTGCCGGCGTCGGAAGTGTCGCCGGTGTCCATGGGCGGGCGTGCGGAACGCATCGGCGTGCTGGCGCTGCAGCGCCACGGCGAGAGCCGGCATTTCGTCTGGGTGTTCGACCTGCGGCACCTGATGCGCGGCGCGCCGGCGCAGATCGAGGACGGCAGCCAGGTGATCGTCGTCAGGCACGACGGCCAGGACATCGGCCTGCTGGTCGACGAACTGCACGGCGTGCCGGAATTCCGTCCGTCGCAGATTATTCCCACGCCCTTCGCCGCCGCGGCGGAGGGCTTGCTGGTCAAGCAGGTGATCCGGGCCAATGAAGGCCGCCTGCTGGTGCAGGCGCTCGATGTCGCGCAACTGTTCGCCTGCCTCAAGGATCCCGCGCTGCCGACGGTGCTGAACCTGTCGGATGCAGCGCATCTGAACCCGATGTCACTTGAAAATGAAACACTGGAGAATGCAGCATGAATGCCGCCGATGAATATCTGCTGGGCGACAGCGCCTTGTACGGGCGCCTGTGCCTGATCACCGAACTGCTCGGCCAGTTCGTCGCCGGCGCGCCGCGCGCGGTCGGTCTCGCGCAGCTGGAGCAGGCCACCGGCCGGCCCGCCAGGGAGCTGCTCAGGCTGTGCAAGCTTCTTTGCCGCGAACAGCTGCTGCATCCGCACCCCGGACAGCCCCGGGCCTGGACGCTGGCCTGCGAAACCAGCCGGCTGACGCTGGAAGACGCCTTCCGCTGCGCGATGTCCGAGCAGGCGTCGCGCGCGCGTCCGGCAAGACAGAAGAACGCCGGCACCGCCGAGGCCGACGCAAGACAGCAGGATGCGGTGCATCCGGAAATCGGCATGCTGGTGATGCAGGCGACGATGGGCATCAACCAGAGCGTGTTCCAGCACCTGCGGCAGTTTTCGCTGGACCGGCTGAGGATGACGGCGGCCGGCATGTTTTTGTCGCGGCGTTCCCCGGACGACGGCCTGCGCTCCTGGCCGCCGGCGCGGCTGTCGTTTTCCTAATGTCCTCGCCATCGAATCAAGATTTAGGTATGCAGATGAAAGCGCTAAGAGCGATAGTTTGTTCATCACCCACGTTATTGCGGCCCAACAAATCGTGCGCTGGTTGAAGTCGTAGATGTTGCACAGCTTTCGCAGGTCTAAAAGATGGCTTGTGCATGAATGAAGAGTTGTAGAGATTCCTCTGCCCTACTTTTTTCTGGATTCGACTAGCTGTTTCTGAACACAGTTGACTAACTCCTATAGGAAACTGGTATCGCGGCCTTCTCGACCACGCCGTGGTTTCTATTCTAGTGCGTGTTATGAACTAAGGTCGAATGTATTGAGTGTCTTGGTAAGCATGAGGCAGACAAAAGCAACGAAGTGTAGGCCGGCGAGTGTTTCTGCTACGCGCTCATAATCTTTGGCCAAGCGTCTGAATCGCGCTGCCCAGGCAAAGCTGCGTTCAACGACCCAGCGCCGAGGCAAGAGGACAAAGCCCTTCTTTGCCTCGGTATGCTTGACCACAACGAGTTGCATGCAGAAGTCCTGCGCCTGCTCCTGAGCGGCTTCTCCGGTATAGCCTTGATCGACATAGGCAATATCGACATTGAGCCCGGTGACTTCCTGTACGCTCTGCGCCAACTTGGCCACCTGGTCGCGATCCTGCTCGTTGGCAGGCGTCACATACAACGCCAATAAGTGTCCTAGCGTATCGACGGCAATATGGACTTTCGAGCCTTTACGGCGCTTGGCACCATCGTAGCCGGCGCGCGCGCCACTTTCAGGAGTGGACTGCAGCGTTCTGCTATCAAGAATCGTTGCCGTGGGCGCGGGTTCGCGTCCTGATGCCAGGCGCAGAAGTGACCTCAGGTCTTGGGCGATGGTTTCGAAACAGCCCGCCTTGATCCAACGCTGGGTTTGTTGGTAGACCGTGTACCACGGGGGAAAGTCATGGGGCAACAGTCGCCAGGGTGAGCCACTCCTCACCAGCCAGCGTAGCGCATTGAATACCTCTCGCATCGAATGTTCCCGCTGCGCAGCGTCCATTGGCAGCAGTGTGAGATACGGGGCCACGAAGTACCATTCTTCGTCCTGTACATCGGTCGGGTAGGGTTTGCGTGCATTCATGCCAAGCATTGACTGAGCGCTACTTCCTTAGTTCATAACACGCTCTAGGAAAGTTCAATATGCGCTTCCGGATAAGAGCTCGTGCAATCTAAGTCACCTACCGCTTCGTGCCCACCCTAATACAGGCTTACTTGACGGTTCATACGGACGAGGATAATCCGTAGCATGAAGCAGAATGTTGCGCACTTCTTCGACGCCTTCAATTTGTTCAAGCGCCATCTACTGGTGCGTCGTTTGATTTACCTCTAGATTTTTCTAGCCTGTTCAGAGTGGTTTGCACGCCTTTTGTTTGGCATCGTTTATGCACGGGTTAGAAATATCAACGCAGCATGCCCCTTGTTGAAGCACTTAGCAAGCGGATCATGCTTATCCGATCGCCAATCTATAGGGGAGTCTTGAGTGAGAATTGCCCTGATATCAAATGAACCGCCGCCCTATCGCATCCCGGTCTTCAAGCTTATCGCACAGGAACCTGGTGTCGAACTACTGGTGATTTTCTGTTGTCGTCGAGAGCCAAATCGACTGTGGGATTTACCGCCATTCGAGTTCCCACATACTTTTCTAAAAGAACGAATTGTTACGCGCCATGGTCGATACATCCATAACAATCCTGATGTAATCAGTGTGTTGCGACGCTATTCGCCAGATGTGGTGGTCACTGACGGATTCAATCCTACGCATCTATACGCCTTTGCCTATGCAGCAATGATGCGACGTGCTCATGTGGCGATGACGGATGGCACAGATCAATCGGAAAAGAGTTTAAGTATCGTCCACCGTACGGTCCGACGCATCGTGTACGCACGCTCACACGCCTATGTCGCTGCTAGTGAAGGCGGCTATCGGTTGTTCCGTCAGTACGGCGTTGATGCAGATGACGTGTTCAAATCCTGCTTATGTATTGACAACAGCAAATTCCGTAATTCGGCGAGCAACTCCACTTTTGAAGATAAGCGCTTCGACTTTATGTTTTCCGGCAGGCTGGAAGATGTAAAGAATCCCTTGTTTGCCATCGATGTTGCTGTGGGAGCAAGCAAGTTGCTCCTTCGAAGGGTGAGCATCCTATTTGCCGGCTCGGGAAGTATGGATAACGCCGTCAAGGCATATGCAGCCGCCCGCACGCAGTGGATTGATGCGAGCTTTCATGGCTTCGCAGCACAGTCAGAACTGCCCTTTCTTTACCAATCGGCACGCATCTTTCTCTTCCCGACACTGTGGGATCCGTGGGGGGTGGTTGCCAATGAAGCATGTGCTGCCAGTTTGCCTGTGATCGTTTCACCAAATGCAGGTGTGGCTGGAGAACTGGTTCGTGACCGTCAAAACGGATTCGTTTGTTCGCTTGACGCCGATGTCTGGGCCGCTAATGCGACTGCCTTGCTCAGCGATCCGAAGCTTTACAGGCGCTTCTCTGATGCGTCGGGAGAAGCAGTTCTCGACTATACCTATCGCAGCGCCGCTGATGGGTTAATCAACGCTTGTCGGCATGCGGCTCGGACACCGCTGTCCGTTATGCGAATGGCTGGGGAATAGACAAAGGAAGACCCGATGAATAGATTAAGAGACATCGCTTTGGTGAGTGTTCTCGACCTTGTGGCAGACATCACAATAGTCTTGCTTTGCGTGGCCTGCGCAATCGACATCGCCTTCGAAAAGCTTGAGCGTACTCTGCTTCCCGTTGTGAAATAATAAGGAGGATCGATTGTCTGCCTCCAAAACGCCATAGTGCCGCGGGAACGTGCGGCACTACTGCAGATCATACCAGTTCAAATCGAGATGGCTTGCAGCTGCAAGATTTGCCAGAATGGGTGCGAGATCATTGTCCCTGGCCTCGGTAATCGGGTCAGGGCTTCCGGGAGGGCAGCTAATCCGTTTTACCGCAACTGCTGACCTTTATATGCGAGCGTAGCCCCAAATCCGGCGCAGGGTCACATGCGGCTTAACAATGAGATTCAACTACCTAACCGTTGAGGCAGTTCACTTTTTTAGCTACCTCACCATCTCTACCTGAGGCGCCCAATGTAGGCGAGGTCGACGTCCTTTTTCTGAGGGGCGGGCGTCGGCGTGCCAGTTGCCGGCAGCGGAGCGCGCTGCAGCGTGCGTACGAACAGTCCGTTCGGCCCGAAATACAACTCCTCCAGCCTGGCGCAGATTTGATGTAAATCGTCGCCGTCCAGCCGCAAGGCCATCTCCAACACGTGCTTGCAGTAGCCTGGGTCGATGCGCATGTACTCGATGTCAGTGATGCGGCCCTTCTGCCGCCGCAAAATCACGTGCAGCCGGCTCATCAGCGCGAAGGCTTGGTTTTCGAGTGCTGTCAGCGCGACTTGCTCCAGGGCGCTCATGCGACTTGCTCCCCGTGCTGTTGCAGATCCAAACCTTCCTGCTCCTGTTCAGGCGTGAGGCGCAGGCCGACCATCAGATTGACAATGCCGAGGATTAAGGCAGTTGCCGTTGCCGCGTAAACGGTGGTGACTAGCACCCCAAAAGCCTGCATTGCCAGACTGCCGCTGACGCCGCCGATCTCCTTAACCGCGAACACGCCAGTCAGCAGCGCGCCTATGATGCCCGCTATCGCGTGCACCCCGAAAACATCGAGCGAGTCGTCGTAGCCAAGCATGGCCTTGAGCGAGGTCGCTGCCCAGTAGCAGGCGAGGCCGGCCGCTGCGCCGATGGCCAAGCCACCGCCGGTGGCAACGAAACCGGAAGCCGGCGTTACTGCCACCAGCCCCGCAACCGCTCCCGAAACCAGGCCGAGCACAGAAGGCTTGCCGCGGCGGATCCACTCCCCCATCATCCACGCCAGTGCACCGGCGGCGCCAGCCAATTGGGTGACCAGCATCGCCATCCCAGCGCGTCCATCCGCCGCCACTGCCGAGCCGGCATTGAATCCGAACCAGCCCACCCACAGCAGCGATGCGCCGACCACGGTCAACACCAGATTATGTGGCGGCATCGGCTCGCGCCCAAAACCAGCCCTCGGTCCCACGATTATGGCCGCCACCAGTCCAGAAATGCCCGCATTGATGTGCACCACCGTACCGCCGGCAAAGTCAAGTACGCCCTTGCTCGCAAGCCAGCCACCCGGTTCCCATACCCAGTGCGCCACGGGTGCATAGACCACCAGAGACCAGAGCGCAATAAACAGCAGCAGAGCAGAGAACTTCATGCGCTCCGCGAAGGCGCCAGCGATCAGTGCCGGCGTGATAATGGCAAAGCACAACTGGAACATCACGAACACGCTCTCTGGGATAGTCGGTGCCAAGTGATGCACTGTCAGCTTGCCGCTGTCCTTGATGAAATCCATCCTGTCCAGCATGGCACGCCCCGTCCCACCGAACCAGGGCGAACCTGGCGTGAATGCGATGCTATAGCCGATCAGCACCCATAGCACACTAACCACGCAGACTGCGGCAAAGCTGTGCGCCATCGTCCCCAGCGCATTCTTCTTGCGTACCATGCCGGAATAGAAAAGGGCCAGCCCCGGTATCGTCATGAGTAGCACCAAGCAGCAGGCCAGGAGCATCCAGGCCGTATCACCGGCGCTGATGGAAGACGCTGCCACCAATGTGGGACGGAGCAGTGGCTCAGCGGCTGGCACCGCGGCCTGCCCATGGGCCGGCAATGCAAAGGACACGAATGGAAGAAGCAGGAGTAGACGCTCTACCAAAGCTAAGTATGGTTTCATGTTTGTCCCATATGGTGGCGGCTGTGTTGCAGCCCGAGCTGTTTCTCCAGCACAAAACATGCCATATGGTAATGGGATCTTTACCGGCACTTATGCCGATGGTTGCACAAAAAAAGCCGAGTCACGCTCCGCGACAGACCGACGATGGTGGCCAGCCTGCGCCATCTTGTGCAAAAGTACGATTAGATGGCAGGAATTCCGCCGTTGGCACCAAACGCAAAACGTAGATGGAGACTGCCAGAAATTGCATAAGTGGATATCCTCGTTGCGGGGTGACACGAGAAACTGGCTCCTAGGGACATGGCATTCCGAATGCCAGGTAGAGACCAGCATTTCTGATACGGTCAATGTCGTTTTTGCGTCAATCGCTGCGGTTTCCCAAAATTATCCATTGGTGCAACGGCTTATGAAGCTTGATTCTTCCTGCTTGGAGTTGCCCCTATTGAATCGGACACCGTGCGGCTAGTTGGGCACGGATGAACTAGCGTGGCGACTTCATCTTCAAGCCCTTGTGCGGATGCGACTCATTGTATTCGTCGAACCAGCGATCCAGTTGTGCCAGGACAGTAGCAGCGTCCGGGCGGTCATGCACGTAGACATAATCGCGTTTGAACGTCTTGACGAACGATTCCGCCATTCCGTTTGATTCCGGACTGCGCACCGGCGTAAAGCATGGCACCAATCCCAGTGACTGGCCGAACGCGACAGTCTCCCTGGCGGTATAGCAGCTGCCATTGTCAGTCAGCCACTCCACAGCGTGCGGTGCACGGTGTGCGCCGAAGCGGCGCTCCACACACAGTAGCATCAGGTCGCGTACCGTTTCACCATCGAAGCCAACGGTGGTGGCGCCCCAAGCAATGGTCTCACGATCACAAGTGTCGATCACAAACGTCACGCGCACAACGGCGCGATTCCAGCATGGGATCTCGAAGCCATTCGATGCCCAACGCAGGTTTGATTTCAACGTGATGACTTTGCCGTTGTGCGGACGTCCGAACGCTTCTGCGGTGGCCTGGCCAGCAGTAGGCCGTTCTGGCTCATCAGCCGGTACAAGCGCTTGTGGTTGAGCTCCGGCAGTCCCTGACTGCGACGTTCCTGGTTGATCAAGGCGCCCACACGCCGGTAGCCATACGTTGGCCGCTGGTCGACGATGGCTCAGATCGCCGGCAGAAGAACGGCGTCTTCAGCCTTCGCGTAGGCACGGCGAGGCTTGCCGCTGCCGTTCTGGCGCAATATCAGATTCGATCGGCTGACATCGAGCGTTTCGGCGACGGCCTTCACTGGGAATCCTCGTCGGGCAAGGACGGCAACCGCGAGATCAGTTTTTTTCATGGGCAACGGCGACTGCCTCTTTGAGAATCTCGTTTTCCAGGGTCTTGCGGCCCAGCACCCGCAGCATCCGGCGCTGGCGGCAGTGTCGCTGGATGCCGATGCTCTGCTGACCGAACTTGAGTCTCCCGCGGCAGCTCCGGCGACCATCAGCGCGTTGTACGCCGTCTCCCTCCATCACCGAGACAACCCGCTTCGCCTCCTCTTTACCTCCCCGGTTGGAATACTTGGACCGCCCGCTCCGAGTCCGCGTGCCGGCCGGGGTCCGTTTCGGCGATGCGCGCCGATGCTTGTCTGTACCCCGCGCTCGAACTTGATCGGCCAAATTGGAATATAAAATGCGCTACAAAAAATAAAAACCCGGCAGTAGCCGGGTTGAAGACGCCGATGAGGCAAGTGTGCTATACAGGCTCAGGCAATTTGGGTTTCACCGCCGTTGCTGTCTGGCGTTGATACACCATGCGTGCGAACTCTCTCGCTTTGGTCATCTGTCGATGGTGAATTTGTTGCATTGTCTGATCTTGTTTGACTGTTGGGGTTTTCCGCTGAGTCAATTCCTTCACTAATTCCGTCATGTGTGCCTCCTTGTGAGTCATCCGGCTTCCGGACGAAAAAAGGTCCCTGATCGGTTTCCTTTCCCAGGACCTCTTGCCAAAATGCATGGCAAAAATCGTTTTCCGCAGAGGTTGGACTCTCTACGTTATTGAATAATTCCGACGCTTCCTTGCGATCAATCACAAAGCTATGCGAAGGATAATTTGCTACAAGCGCGTCAAGCATTCCTTCCTTCAGGATCTTGCTACTTGCATTCAGTCGCAACCCATATTCGTGCGCAATACTCATTGCGCGCTGCATTTCACCAAGTCTGTTTGGATCAATCTGACTATACAGTGGAGCGGCGACGCCGATTGCTACAGATGCAGCCATTTCCCCTGCCAATTTAGTGGATAGACGGCTGCCTTTTCTGATTTCCAGCAAGGTATTGTGGAAAGCCATGCGGACTTGGCCTTGAACTACCTCTAGCGCTTGTATGATGTCAAGCCCAGAACTGCGCTCAGCCAGCTCGGATGCCTTACTAACTTGGATATCAAGAGGTCCGAGTTCACCGAGATCGCCAATGACAAGCTCGTCTGCACCAATTGCTACTAAGGTACCAGCGCTCTTACAAAAGCTTGGAATAACTAGCCGAATATTTTTGTAGTGATGCCGTAAGCATCGTGCGATTCGAAAACCTGCTCCTGGATCGCCGCCCATCGTCGTCAAGATGACCGTACACTTGTCGTACCGCTTCTCTTCTTTGATTGCCATTGTCAAATCAAAGTGCAAGTCACGCGTAATCGTCCGACTGATCACAATAATGTCGCGATCAGGACAGCTATGGACGAGCGCTTCGATAGCCTTCGCTTGAGCTATTTCGGCTTCCGATGGTGTCATTATTTACTTATGGAAATTATTGAAAACGCATCGTAGCAAGGTCTACGAGAACAATCCAGCTCTATTGAACTAGGTGTTGTTTTGACCAAAACGAACGTCAAGTACGCTAGCGTGCCTTGAAAGACATTACAGATTGAGCATATCAACTACAGGACGAACGTTTTATCAACAACTGTCACAGTATCAACAGTTCCGATTTCTCGCTCCGCGCCGCGTTTTCGATAAAAATCTTATCGCCATTGTCCTGCCGCGTTTCAACTGTTTGATAGAGCTTGAGCGCCTGGCGAATCAATCCTGCCTTACTGATTGACCGTTTTTCAGATAGAGACTCCAACGCGTCCATTTCAGAGTCTGAAAGAACCAACGTCATTGTTTTCTTCATGAATCTTGCTCCTTGTAGGTGTTTGATTATAAGGCACCTCGTTTGAATCTTCAATCACAAATCAACAACACAAGCATTTTTCATGTTTATTTGCTGTTTATTTTTTGTGGTGTTATTATTGATTTACTGCAGGAATGGTTCCGGCAGGACACAAACACTGTTGCCCCGCCGGGGAGGAGTAATTATGAAACGCGAAATATTTCTAGATGGACAACAATTCAACGATATCCAAAGCATCACTGTTCCCGACGATGGGACGGTCCACGATATTGTCCAAGAAGCTGCAAAAATCATGGGCATCCCGCCGGAGTCACTACGCGTTTTTGAGGAGGATGCAGAAACGCCATTGCCGCTTGATAAGTCACTCAAAGGTAAGAATGATGATGAAATCACGCATCATGTAAATCAAGCTGAACGGATGACCGTGACAGTTAATTACCAGCAGTATCAAAAGGTAAAGAACTTTTCGCCGGCAGCCCGGATTCAGGTCATTCTTGATTGGGCAGTCAGTGCAGATGGGTTCAACATAGACGCGGCAACAGCTCCAGAGATGGAACTGGCATTAACAAAGAATCCAGCAGAGGAAATCCCACGTGCCGCTCATGTCGGCCGGTATGTACATGGTCCTGACCATGCCGTTGTATTTGATCTCATACGTGGTGTGATCGCGAACGGGGCGTTGGCGTGGATCCGCTGACTATCGCTCAGGCCGCAGTAGAAGCTGAACTTGCGGCCCCCTCTTTCCGATTGGGAGTAAAGAGAAGGCGTTGGCGTTTATTGAAAATGGAGTTTCCGTACCTTTTCATTGAGGTGTCGGGTGTGACTTCGGATGGGGCTCACACTGCATTTTCCTTTCGCTTTCTCGTTGACCAATTCCCTGTCACCCCACCTGATGTTCGCTGCTGGGATATGGATGCGAATACGACGCTCCCACCGGATCGCCGCCCAAAGGGACCGCCAAGGACTGCCGAGGCGTTCAAAGAATGGGGATATGGCGTGTATCGTCCCTGGGACCGTCATGGAATCAGCCACAATAACTGGATGACTGATCACCCACATCTGGCATGGCATGCACGCCGTAGTTTGACGTTTATTCTTGAGGACCTTCATGAACTTCTTAATCCGTATCCTGCAAAGCCTGTTTCGCCAGACGCCGCCTCCACTTCGTCTGCAATGTAGCGCTGTGGTATGGCGCTCCGGCGTCACTGAACTTCGTCGCCGTACCCGAGGCCGTCAGGAAAGCGGGGCGTTTCTCCTCGGTCGCCGTAACGGCGAAGTGCGCGTCATCCATGATTTCCTATTTTATGATGACATCGATCCACAGTGCTTTCGACGTGGCATTGTTGAGTTTAACGGTCGATATCTTGGGAAGGTTTGGGAAATATGTCGCGAAAGGCAGCTAGAGGTCGTCGCAGACGTGCATGTCCACCCTGGTAGCAGCCACCAAAGCGAAAGCGATAAGAACAATCCCATCATTGCAGAGGTTGGTCACCTCGCATTAATTCTGCCAAATTTTGCGCGTGACACCTGTCTACCTGGCCACATCGGCATGTACGAATATCACGGGGCATGTAGTTGGACAAGCCATAGCCATCTGGGCAACCGTTTTTTTGAGGTCACAGCATGAATCATGAACTGAATTCGGAGCGATCAAGGTTGCGAAATTTGTTAATGCGCACAAAGAATCTTGAGCTCCATGAAGCCGAGCGCTGCTTGGAAACTGCGGTGATCTCAGTGCACGTATCCGCTCACGCCGCGACTACCCGTGCAGGACAGCATGCTGCTCTCACGGCTATCATTCTTGCCACTCGCTGCTTCGGAGAAGTTCGAGTGTCCGGCGCTGTCGATACGGACCTAATCGTGTCTAACTTTCCACTAGGAAGAACCATTAGACAGGTTGGTCTTACCATCGGAGCGAAATTTGAACTTATTCCCACATGCCGTACAGTAGCTGTCGGCGGCGCTTCGGAAATAAGTTCAGATCTTCCATGTATTCAGGCTGTCTGGGATGGCTGGCATGCACGCACTATCCCTGGGTATGCCACAACGCCGATTGGGCGGTCGGATATCGCCCTTGCTGGCATCACTGCTGCGGCATTATCGATTGGCCAGGCGTTTTCAGCAGAGATAGGTGATGCCACGGCTGGGAGGCGGCAACAGCATATCAATCTTTGGGAACCGGGCTTCAATAGTACAACTGATACTGGACCTTCATCGTATGTTTTGCCAGATGCCTTATGGCTTATCGGCTTGGGCAATCTTGGGCAAGCTTACCTATGGTGCCTGTCTTCACTCGCTTATCAGGACCGGGCTGCAATGAAGTTATATCTGCAGGATTTTGACCGTATTGGTAAAGAAAACTGGGGAACCTCGGTGCTTGTGGAAAAGGGCCGATACGGCATGCTTAAAACGAAAGCAGCAGAAGAGTGGGCCGAGACTGTCGGATTTTCCGTTTTTCGGATCGATCGTCTCCTTGATCCAAATTTGCATCGTACTGTACACGAGCCGGCTATCGCCTTGGCTGGGCTTGATAAGATTGCACCACGTCGGATTCTCGGGAATACAGGTTTCGAATACGTCATTGATGCTGGCCTCGGTATGGGGACACGCGACTTTCGGCAATTTCGCATCAATGTCTTCGATGATACATTTAATCCAGAGACTCATTTCGATGGTGTCGAAGATCGGGGCCGCCAGGAATTTGAACGCACTCTGCAGTTACCTGCTTACCAGGCTCACCGCGCTGCGAGTAAAGACGGCGGGTGTGGTACTCTCATATTGGCACAACAACCGATCGTCGTGCCATTCGTCAGCATGGTTGCTGCATCAGTAGCAGTAACGCAGGCAATTCGAATTGCATCAATGCAGGCGCCTGCTCGGACGGTCGTTGGCACATTAGACGATTTGAGGAATCTACGTGTGACTCCCGGAGCGGCACAACAGCGCCCAACAGTTGGCTATTTGCCGTCTTTACGGGGTGCCCATTGACTGGATTAGTATACGTTACGGCAGATGAGGAAACTGCTTATCGTATAACGTGCAAGACTGGATATCGATGATTGGTCAAAGAGAGCTGATGTTGCTAGTCTGCTCGGGTTGCTAAAAATGTGCAGGAATATCGGCTCGCCTTTTTTGCCAATCGTCCTCTTTCCGGCCGCAAACTATATGATCATAATTTATTGAGGATAGGCCTGAAGTATCCTTTTATACAAGCCGTTGTACGCACACATATCTGAATGTGGTTTTGAGCACGAAAGCCAGCGCCTTCATAGACCGGGCTTCCTTCAAGAAAAGGACCTCGAATCGAATCGTACTCTGGCAGGCCAGATTTACTGCGCAGCCCGTGTAGAGCATTCACCACCGCACAATCCAATTTGCGTCCGGCTTTATCCGGTGTAGCTCCAACATTACGTGGCATTTCTTCACCAGAACTTGCCATTAGCGCTTTAAGAGAAGCGTGTGCCTGCGTGAGTTGTGCAAGAGAATTAGAATCGAAAAGATCAAGGCAGTGGCGCAGGTCAAGAATAGCCCCTAATACGAATGACTTTTTGATTTTCCCATCAGCCTTCCGTTGCTCGGCCCATTCAAAAGCACGTCGTGGGTTGCCTTCCCAAAAATAAATCCCATGCCCGAGCCAGTCATGCTCTTTCTCTGACTGATTTAGATGGAGTCCAGTTTGTCGAAGGATGGCTTCTCCTGTTTCCTCATCACAGCCATGAAATCCCAAGATGAAGCTAGGCTGGTACTCGTAAAGAGCCCACTCTGAACCAGTCATTTTTCAATTTCGCAAATCGAGTGCTAAATTGTTATTCTCATCAAGAATACCCGCACTGCGGAGAAACTGACGTGCATCGTCAGGATTTTGGCGCATTTGATCGGTTAATTGGCGCATGCGATCTAACTCTTCCTGCGGAGTCAGTTCACGCCGCCTTTCAAAGGTTCGCAAAACGTTACCTACCGTTACCGTTTGGCAATTTTGTTCTCTATCCATTATTCACCCTTTGCATCAAGTACAAACCCACCGCTTTCTGGAACTACAGATTCTATAGGAACATATAGCTTTAGAACCCCTTTTTCAAAAATAAATTCTTTTTTGTTCAATTTATGTTTTTTTCTTGTTGATCTTCTTGCAGAAGTAAACTGACGAGTATGGCTTAGCGCAATCTCCTTTTGTTTGTTCTTATAAGCGTCCAGCCTGCTATTGCTGGCCGCCTTGGGTACCAGTCACCGCCCTCAAGTAGCTATCATAGGCCTCATTCTCGATATCGTACTGTACCCGACTGATCATGTAATCAACCGGAGTCTTGCCTTCAATCAAAAGGCCTTCATCAATCATCTGTTTCGTCACGCTGTATGCATAACCTCCGACGCGCCGGTGATTCTGGTCGATTGGATAAAGTGTCAGCTCGCTGCCAGCATCCATCTGGACGATGTGCACGGTCTTACCCTTGTGCGTAATGGTCTTCTTAACCTCGAACGGTGTTGGCACACGTAAGAGGGCGTCTTGATAGCCTTTTGCGTCCTTGATATTGAGCCACGTGTTGAGCTCGGTGAAATTGCCTTGACCAACTGCCGCGATCAGGTGCGCCATGGTGGAAACTACGTCTTGCCGACTGACTGCGCCGGAGCGGATGAAATCGTAGAGACGACCGATTGCGGCGTCGGTTTGGTCATGTTGGGCGTCTGTGAGAGGCATAGTGATCCTTTATTGTTGTTGAGCTAATCATAGCAGGCTCGTCTTTCCGTTTTGCAAGAGTAGTGGACCAAGTCGGCGTTAAAACTTAAAGCGGTCCAGCGGTAACGCGACATTGGAGGCCTGCTGTTATGGGAGGTTCCGATGTCCGAAGAGCTGCGTCTTCAATTCGGAGTAAGCGTACTCTACGCGCATTTTAGTGCAATGGGATGGACGCCCCCACCCGAAACGGCATCGAATGTGCCAAAGTGGAAGTGTCAACCAGCCACTTAAACCGAGGGGAGCGTCACCATGAAGATTACGACAATTGGCATTGATCTGGCAAAGAACGTGTTTCAACTGCATGGCGTGGATGCACAAGGTAAAACGGTTCTCCGAAAGCAGCTCAAGCGCGAGCAAATGGCGGCGTTCTTCGTCAACCTGCCGTCGTGTCTGCTCGGCATGGAGGCGTGTGGTAGCGCGCATTACTGGGCGCGTAAGCTGCAGGCGCTGGGCCATACGGTAAAGCTGATGGCGCCACAGTTCGTCAAGCCCTATGTCAAGACTAACAAGAACGACGCGGCCGATGCCCAAGCGATCTGCGAAGCGGTCACCCGGCCGAGCATGCGGTTTGTACCGATAAAGAATGTCGAGCAGCAGGCGGTGCTGGCGCTGCATCGGGTGCGGCAAGGAATGGTCAAAGCGCGTACCGCACAGGGCAATCAGATTCGAGGGCTATTGAGTGAATTCGGGTTGATCATTCCGGTGGGCATAGCTCACCTTTCTGGGCGTGTACCGGCACTGCTTGAGCAGACTGGTGATCAATTGCCAGCTGTGTTTCGGCAACTGGTGCAGCGCATGCTCGATCATCTCCAGGAACTGGATCGACAGGTTGGCGAACTGGAAGTGCAGATCCAAATGTGGCATCGTTCCAATGCTCTCAGCCGTAGGCTAGAGCAAATTCCGGGCATCGGGCCGATTACAGCCAGTGCGTTGATTGCGTCCATAGGTGATGCAAAGAACTTCGCCAATGGCAGACAACTGGCAGCCTGGCTTGGGTTAGTTCCACGGCAGCACTCGACGGGTGGCAAATCGAATCTGTTAGGCATTAGCAAGCGCGGCGATAGCTATCTACATACCTTGCTTATTCACGGGGCCAGGGCTGTGATTCGGCATGCCGAACGCCGGGTCAACGCGTATGGATGGCTGAAGAATCTTCTGGCTCGGCGACATAAGAACGTGGCAGCGGTCGCATTGGCAAACAAGAATGCGCGAACAGTTTGGGCGCTGTTGGTACACGACAGGCAGTACCGAGTTGATTATGCTGGCGCATAATCAGCTCGGCTCAGCAAAGGCTCGTAGGTGGTAGCAACAACCGGCAGTTGATTCCAGCGATTGCACAGGCAATCATGAAGTGATGGCAAACCAGGTAAGACCGTGGTTGGCAAAACCCTAGAAACCGCTGCACGAAAAGTGCGATAGTGCGATTGAGGAGCCAGCCAGCATATCCCATCAGGGACAGTGGCAAAGCGCTACAGACAAAGTCCGAATGTACGGGTGCAATCTTTACCTTCGCGTCATCATGGATCGAGAGCTTGGCAAATCGGGGGCGTCCATGTACGGTTTCCTTCGAATTTTCCCTTTTGTTTCAATGGCGTACTGCTTTGATATTGTCCTAGTGACGATGCTTATGTAAGTTCTTATTTTCAATAACAATATTTAAATGGACCGCACTAATTTGCACGCGAAGTACGCTAACCCCAATGACTAGACCTTCGTGGTCCCAAGCCAGATTTTCTACTGTGAGCTGCACAAGCTCACTTCGACGGTAGCCGCCGAAGTAGCCGATTTGCAGCAGCGCGTTATCCCGTGCTGCACCCAGCGTTGGCTGACCCGCCAAGGCCGCGGTGATCAGCTCAAGATCCTCAATCGGCAAGGCCTTGGCTTTTTTCTTTGGCTTGCCGTGCATCCGCAAAATACCGGACATGGTTTTTTTTACGGTGGACGTACCCGCTGGGTTGGAGAACCCTTGGTGGATGTGCCACTGGGAGAGCGCTGTGAGCCGCAGTGATAGGGTTCGCGGGTTAAGCGATTCTGCGTAGGCCATCAACTAAGCGATGAGCATCGGCTCCTCACAAGGCAGTCTTCCGCCCCAGGCCAGTAAGTGATTGATGCTGGAACGGTAGGCGCGGCGAGTATTGTCGGAGGTTGCGGCGGCCAGGATTTTCTGATGCTGCTTGGCCAAATCTGTAGAAAGAGCTGTACTTGCATTACGCAAAGTGACTTCATCGCCTAGATTTCTAGCGAACTTTCGAAGAGTTCTGATAATGGCTGCTTCACGCTTTTGTCGCTCATTTTTGCGGTTTGTAACGTCGAAACGCGAGAATAGCATGTCTCTGCCTGCAATTACATGCGATAAGCGCTCTTATCGCGAGCAATAATTCTGAGAGATTTCTCAGTACTTTTTATGCTAAAGATGGCGGCATTACCGCCGCACTTCATGTGGCACGCAGGACAAGCAACCGCCGTCCGCCTCTAGCATTCGCCTGGAAAAACTGCCACCTGTGAGCCACGCGACATCTGTCCTTGGCCGGTACTGTTCGAGCTCGGCTGCGTGTCCTCGCCTATCGCAATTAGCCGTCCATCATATGCGTCAACCAAGGCATCCGTGCGAGGCGGACCGACTCGAAGGTCCGAATTTCATCGGCGTTGCGCAGGGTCAGCTCAATGTCGTCGAAGCCATTGACCAGACAATATTTCCTGAACGCCTGCACATCGAACGACAGTTCCTGCCCGTCCGGCTTGACGACGACCTGACGTGGCAGATCGATGGTCAGCGCATAACCCGGCGCTACTTCGATTTCGCGAAAGATCGCATCGATGTCAGCCTCGTCCAGCACGATGGGCAGCAGCCCGTTCTTGAAACAGTTGTTGAAGAAGATATCGGCGAAGCTCGGCGCGATCACGACACGGAAACCATACTGGTCCAGCGCCCAGGGCGCGTGTTCGCGACTGGAGCCGCAGCCGAAGTTCTTGCGTGCGATCAGGATGCTGGCGTTGGCATACTTTGGCTGATTCAGCACGAAGTCCGGATTGGGCTGGCGCGAAGCCGGATCGTGACCGGGCTCGCCCTTGTCCAAATAGCGCCATTCGTCAAACAGGTTCGGCCCGAAGCCGGTGCGCAGAATGGATTTGAGAAATTGTTTCGGAATGATCGCGTCGGTATCGACGTTGGCGCGATCCAGCGGCGCGACCAAGCCGCGATGAACGGTGAAGGATTTCATGGTTTGCCTTTCAATGGATCAGTCGGGTTCAGGCGATGGCCTGAATATCGACGAAATGGCCATGCAACGCGGCCGCTGTAGCCATCGCCGGGCTGACCAGGTGAGTGCGGCCGCCCGCGCCCTGCCGTCCTTCGAAATTGCGGTTGCTGGTGCTAGCGCAGCGCTCGCCTGAGGACAACTTGTCGGCATTCATGGCCAAGCACATGCTGCAGCCCGGCTCGCGCCATTCGAACCCGGCTTGCGTGAAGACGTCATGCAAGCCTTCTTCTTCAGCCTGCGCCTTCACCTTGCCCGAACCGGGCACGATCATAGCGACCTTTACATTGGGCGCAACGCGGCGGCCCAGACGCCTGACCACGGCCGCGGCTTCACGCAAGTCTTCGATGCGGCTGTTGGTACAGGAGCCGACGAAGACCTTATCGATCGCAATATCGGTAATCGGCTGGTTGGGCTGCAATCCCATATACTTGAGGGCCCTTTCGATGGCATCGCGTTTGGTGGGGTCCTGTTCCTGTTCCGGATCCGGAGTGGTTCCGTGCACCGAAACCACCATCTCCGGGCTGGTACCCCAGGTAACCTGTGGTGCGATGGCGGCGGCCACCAGCTCTACCACGGCATCGAAATGCGCGCCCGGGTCAGACTGCAAGGTGCGCCAGTGTTTGACAGCCGCATCCCATTGGGCGCCGGTGGGCGTAAACGGTCGCCCTTTTACATACTCGATGGTCTTATCGTCCACTGCTACCAACCCTGCCCGTGCGCCGGCCTCGATGGCCATGTTGCATACGGTCATCCGTCCTTCCATGCTCAGCGACTGGATCGCACTGCCAGCGAATTCAATGGTGTAGCCTGTGCCGCCAGCCGTGCCGATCTTGCCGATGATAGCCAGTACGATGTCCTTGGCGGTCACACCCGGGCGCAGTTCACCTTCGACTTTCACCAGCATGTTCTTTGCCTTTTTGGCCAGCAGGGTCTGCGTGGCCATCACGTGCTCGACTTCACTGGTGCCGATGCCGTGTGCCAGCGCGCCGAAGGCGCCATGCGTGGAAGTGTGCGAGTCGCCGCAGACTACCGTCATCCCCGGCAGCGTGGCACCGTTTTCAGGGCCGATTACATGTACGATGCCTTGGCTGGCGTCACGGAAGGGGAAATAGGCGGCCGCGCCGAAGGCCTTGATGTTGCTGTCCAGCGTCACCAGTTGCTGCCGGCTGATCGGATCATCGATGCCGTCGTAGCCGCGCTCCCAGCCAGTCGTGGGCGTATTGTGGTCGGCGGTCGCCACCACGCTGCTTACACGCCACAGCTTGCGGCCGGCCAGGCGCAGGCCTTCGAACGCCTGCGGGCTGGTGACTTCGTGGACCAGGTGGCGGTCGATGTAAAGCACGGCGGTGCCGTCTTCTTCGGTGCGGACGACATGCTCATCCCACAGCTTGTCATAGAGGGTGCGCTGACTCATGGGTTTCTCCTCAGTATTGTGAACCGGCGGCTGACGGTGGCCGGCTTGACTGGAAATTCATTGTAGCCCTCACAAAATATGTTATGTTCGATGATTTATCACGCACAACGTGCTTTTTCGGCATGGCTAAACATATCGATTTCGTGTCTCTGCGGCTCTTCGTCGCTGTCTGCGATGAAGGCAACATCGCTCGTGCAGCTGAGCGGGAGTCGCTGGTGGCGTCGGCGGTGAGCCGCCGCATCGCCGCCATCGAGGCTGAGATCGGCACCCCGCTGCTGGTGCGTGGCCGCCGCGGTATCAAGCCTTCCTCCGCTGGAGAAACGCTGCTGCGCCAAGCACGGGAAATCCTGCGTTCCATGGATCGCCTCAACGCCGAACTCAGCGAATACGCCAGTGGCGTGCAGGGCCATGTGCGGGTGGTGGCCACCACCGCTGTGCTAGCTGAAGATATCGCGGAAGACATTGGCTCCTTCCTGGAGCTTCATCCCGGCGTACGCGTGTCGACGGACGAGCGCGTCAGCCCGGAAGTGGTTCGTGCTGTTCGGGAAGGTGCGGCCGATATCGGCGTACTGTGGGATGCCAGCGACGTCGGCGACCTGCAGGTGGAGCCCTATCGGCGCGATCATATGTGCTTGGCCGTGCGCAGCGATCATCCGCTGGCCGGCAGCGTACAGGTACGCTTCGACGATGTGATGGACCAGATCGCGGTTGGTGTGGCGCCCGGTGGCATGGTGGACACACTGCTGCGCCGGGAGGCAGCTATCCGCTCGCGTTCGCTGGTGCATCGCATCCAAGTGTCGGGCATCGACGCCGCAGTGCGCTTTGTAGCGGCGGGGCTCGGGCCGGCAATTCTGCCTCGCGAAGCCGCCATGGGCCACGCCAAGGCGTCCTCATTGACCTTCATTCCACTGGCCGAACCATGGGCCGAACGCCGCTTCGTCATCATTACCCGTGGCCAGTCGGCTGATTCGGCCACCACCCAGTTGTTGGTCCAGCACTTGAAGAGCCGCACTTTGGGATAGGTGTACTTCTCGGGGTGCCCTCGTTTTTGATGCTGTTTGCGACGGTAGGCGAACCTAGCGTTGACCCGCCCGAGTCTTTGTAGCCATGACCAAAGAGACTCACCAGCTAAAACTGGGACAGCCTCTTGAGGCTGACAATATTGCAAGGCCTATCGCCCCGTAGGAATAACAGGCCTATGTCAATTCTGGGTGATTACTTGCCTTCGTCTTTCTCAGTACGGTTCTGCTGCTTGAGATAGCTGCGCAACTCCTCATTCATAGTTTGCTGCGCTTCCATCTTGGCTTTAGTAGTGGCCAGCAACAATTCCAATTCCCTAACCTGCTGTGAGAAACCCTCCGCATGTGCCGTTGATGTAGCCAGTTGTTCGGCCAATTGGGGGTAAGCGTACTTTGCGCGCATTTTAATGCGGTTTTTCATTTCCCCCTTTGCTCATAAGGGCGTTTCCAAGCCAGACTCACATTTCAAACCAAAAATCTCAGAGTTTTCGTAAAAAAATTGCCATAATGTTTAATGTTTGCTCTATGACGAGTTCTATCTCGTGGGAGCTATCCAACCGTTGCTTTCTTAACTGAAGCAAAACATACCTATACGTAACAAAACGTAGTGTTCTCGCAACGCTCAGACTGCGGCCTCTAAATTTTGACTCAGATCAAAGTTTCCTTGGGGCAAGTTCTATGTAATGCCTTCCATGCGCTGTATTGCAGCAAGACAACCGAAAATGAGGGAGGCATTGTTTCGAGCCGACCTAATGCCATATAGGAAGAGACAATGCGAAAGAACCTGCCCGTCAATGATAGCGAATACGTGCTACAGGATGATCGTCCTATTGTCTCCAAAACCGATCTAAAGGGCCGCATCACCTATATCAACCCCTATTTTCTAGAAGTCAGCGGTTTCGACGAAGACGAATTGATGGGTGCGCCGCATAATATTGTTCGCCATCCAGACATGCCGGAGGGCGCCTTTGGCGATTTGTGGCAAACACTCAAAGCCGGGGAAATATGGAGCGCGCCGGTCAAGAATAGACGTAAGGATGGCGGATACTACTGGGTAATTGCCCACGTCACGCCAATTACCGAAGGCGGACGAATCGTCGGGTACATGTCGGTGCGAACCAAGCCAACGCGCCAGCAGATACATGCCGCAATAGCTGCATACGCTGAAATCAACAAAGGTAGCCATAGTACGATGACCTTGGCTCAAGGGCGCCTGGTTCGTAAGTCTGCTTTATCGGCATTGCTACGGCGTGGCCGCCTCTCCATGCGAGTACGCATTGCATTAACATCGCTGCCACAGGTCGTCGTCGCTGCGTTTGCACTATTACATCTGCTGCTCACTACCGCCGCCATTCCTGAATGGATGTTGTATGCGGCGGTGGTCGGTGGCATGCTCAACATTGCCCTGTACGCCTATATAGATCGTGGCGTTGTGCGACCAATGGGGGACGCTATTGATCTAGCGAAATCGCTCGCCGGCGGCGACCTGACACAACGAACCCTGCCACAATGCGATGGCGAAGGCAGGAGATTATTGCGCGCACTGGGCCAAATGCAGGTCAATTTGCTTGCTGCAATTGGCGACATCCGAGAAAACGTTACTACAATCAACCAGGCTACTAGAGAAATCGCCGCAGGCAACGTGAATCTTTCCGCGCGTACCGAAACACAGGCGGCAAGCCTAGAAGAAACGGCATCGAGCATGGAGCAATTTGCTGCGACAGTAAGTCAAAACGCCAGCAATGCACAGCAAGCAAGGCTGTTGTCGGAAGAAACCCATGCTGTCGTTCGACGTAGCGATGCTGCCGTTGCCGATGTGGGCGCAACTATGAATGCCATATCCGATTCAGCCAAACGTGTCGCTGAAATTACTAGCACCATTGATGCCATTGCCTTTCAAACCAACATCTTGGCATTGAACGCAGCGGTTGAGGCAGCTCGTGCAGGAGAGTCCGGTCGTGGCTTTGCAGTAGTTGCGGCCGAGGTGCGTGGATTAGCACAGCGCTCGGCCGCCGCCGCAAAAGAAATCAAGCACCTGATTGACGACTCAGTTGAAAAAGTGAACGCGGGTAGCAACCTCGTAACAGGTGCCAGAGATACCATGGCTCAGGTTGTCGATGCGGTCGCCCGCATGTCGCAGGTAGTCGATGAGATTGCGGCGGCAAGCAATGAACAGGCGTTGGGGGTACAGCAGGTCAATGATGCGGTTGGCCACATGGATAAAGTGACTCAGCAAAACGCAGTGCTGGTTGAGCAGGCTGCCGCCGCATCAGGTACCTTGCATGAACAAGCCATGCACCTCAGCCATGCAGTGTCGGTCTTTACAATGGGGCCCGCTGTCCAATAGTCTATTTATCTTAAGGCGGCACCGACACGGTGGGAGCCACGTCTGTACAGTCCCGGAGTTCTGTAATGATTGTCAACGTGGCACCGGCCTGCACGCTGATACTCTGACTTAGCGGGTTGTATCCTGAAAAGACGACCACCGGCAAGACTGCCACTGGCGCGTAGGGCGGGCTTATGATCGACGGGCCAGTTGTAGCGCTACCTTGCAGGTAAACCGTCGTCGTTCCTCTGATATCCCGTCCCGTCCAATCCGGCATTTCAAGTCCGGATTGATGGGCACCACCCTGAGGCTTCCACCCCATACCAGACAATGGTAGCGTTATAGCGTCTGCCGTTTTATTGACGATATCTATCTTTTCCCAAATGCGGGATAGGCAGCCACCTGGCTGTTTTCCCTCAACGGTATAGACGATGCCCCCGACCACCGTACCTTGACTTGGACTGCTGGCATAGCCCTGCATGGGACCTTGAGCATGTAGCTGATGGACACCGACATGGCTACCAGGATGAAAATGGCCTATATCAAGCCAGCTTGATGGCGCCGACGGATAGACCAGTATCCGACGCCCGTCTACGATCCACTCAAGCGTCTGAGTGAACTGTACCGGATCATTGGGGATTCCCAAAGGAGTTCCAGGTTCATTTATGGTGACTTTGAGACTCGCATTTTGATCAATGACGGTAAATGCATCGGCTCGTGCCAAACTAGGGCCAAGCACCAGAATCGTGGCGAGAAATGCTATTTCTCGCATACACACAGTGTTGTCGTTCATTTGCCTTCTCCTACATTGGTAGATTGGGATCAGGCCAGCACCATGAAAAGCCTACTGGCCAATACAAGCATGGCAAATGCCGTACCAACGCCTTCATGCCGTTCATACCTCGTTAAAAATCAGAGAGTTAGTAATGACCGCCACACTTCGAAAGAAGCGCAGGGTGACACCCCAGCGTGCAATGCGAAGACATCTTCCAACACATGTCGTTTATTGTCGGGTTGGATGCAACAACGCAAATCGCGCGGGACTGCCATCACCCATTGCTGATCGTTCTCCAGCTGTTTGTACAGGAGATATCTTCATTCTGATCAGAAGGGACTGTTATAGACTCACTAAGTATTTGGATCTTGACCAGCCTTCCGTCAATATCGACTATCACATTGCCCCTGAGTGCGGGCTGCCCCGAGTGTCGTGGAGCGCATCACGTTGCATATCGTTGCGTAACCCTAGCAGAATACGCATAATGTAAGGACATTTCGGATATGCAACATTCTTCTCATGTCTGACTTCTGAAACGGCGGCTAACCGCCCCGTAGCGGAAATTTAGAGACAAAACTATCGCTGGCAAAATCTATCCATAGCAGGCACCAGGATCATGTCTAAACGAGCCTTCAGCTCTTTGCGCGAGGCTTTAAGCGGAAGCTGACGCCGAGCCGGTTGATCGCGTTCATGGCCGCAATGGTCAAGGTCAGGTCCACTAAGTTCTTCTCGCCAAACACGGCCAGCGCGGCTGCGTAGGCTTCATTGGAAGCGTGCGTTTCGCTCACGCGAGTGACTTCCTCTGACCATGCCAGCGCGGCACGCTCTTGCTCGGTGAATAGATGCTCGGCTTCGTGCCAGACTGGAACCAGCACAGCCTTGTCGACCGACACCCCCTCTTTGATTAGATCGCGCGTGTGAATGTCGATGCAGTGTGCGCACCCGTTGATCTGCGATACACGTAGGAAGACAAGGTGGATGAGAGTACTAGACAAGTTCGTGTCGTTAACGACATAGTGATGCAGGACGCCAATTGCCTTTGCGCCCTCGGGAGAGACAGCGAACCAATTCACGCGATTCATGATGTTCAATCCTTTCAAAATGGGTCTTCGACGGACAAGCATTTGCCCTATCCCGTCTAAGACGGATGACATCCGCGCGCTGTGACAGATCACGAGAAAAAGGTTAATAGAACCGCTTGTTTCGGGCCAAGTGGTGCCCGTGACGGCCGAAATGAATCGCCAAACAAGCAGGCTCTCTCGACGTGTGGCTTTCATCAGGCTGCAGCGGCTTGAGGTCAATACGGATTTCGTTTTCCGCCATCGACGTCTGCGATCCAAAAATTTGCCTCGAGCTATAGCGGCGTTGGCAGCTGGTCAACCGCGCGATAGGACTCCCATCAATCCAAGAATTAGGCTTTTATCAGATCTCCAGTTCTTTCATATTGGCAAGTCAACAAGTAGAATGGGAAGCTAGGTGTACAGAAAGGCCATAATGAGGGCCTCGTTTCGGGCAACATATCTTTCAGGGCTCTCATTGTGACGACGCCAGCCTTACATGCTAATGAACCATCCCGCGCCGACGGAGACCATTTAGACGCCGAGTCGAACGCGGTACCGGCAGTCGCATCGCTTTCGTCATTACCGCGTCCCTCGTTGAGCCCGCGCTGCGTCTCCGTCGATCTCGAGGTTGGCATCAAAGACGCGAAGATTCACCGTTTTGCCGGAGTCCGGGGTGACACCGACGCATCTTACGTCTATCAAAAGGGTGATTTGCTGGCGGCGCTGACCAAGCTCGATGAAGTCGCCGATGGCGCCTCTTTCCTGCTCGGCCATAACATCATCGCCTTTGATCGGCCGCACCTCGCCGCCGTCAAGCCAGATCTTCGCTTGCTCAGCCTGCCGACGATCGATACGCTTTGCCTGAACCCGCTGGCGTTTCCACGCAATCCCTACCATCGCCTGGTCAAGCACTATCAGGACGGGAAGCTGCAACGCGGGCAGTTGAACAATCCTGAACTTGATGCCCGGCTTACTATCGAGGTCTTTCGCGATCAGCTCCTGGCATTCAAGGAGTTGGCGCAGGAAGACCCTGACTTGGTCACTGCATGGCATTGGCTTACCACTTCGGACAACACCGTGTCGGGCCTGAACGCCTTCTTTCTGACCGTCCGGCGTGCTGCCCGTCCGACCGATGAAGAAGCGCACATCGCCATAGGCCGTCGCATCCAGGGCCAGGCTTGCGAGACGAGCGCACGTGAGATTCTTGCGAAGGCAAAAACCCACGGCTGGCCGCTGGCCTACGCCTTGGCCTGGCTTTCCGTCGCTGGCGGCAACTCGGTGATGCCGCCATGGGTCCGCCATCAGTATCCAGAAGCTGGCCACATCGTACGCCGGTTGCGTGATACCGCTTGCAGCGCTCCCGACTGTACATGGTGTCGCGAGCGGCACGACCCACGCAAGGAGTTGAAGCGTTGGTTTGGGTTCCCCGAGTTCCGGCTGCAACCCGCCGATGCTTCCGGTCGGCCTCTGCAGGAAGTGATCGTCGAAGCAGCCATGGGGAGACACCATGTTCTTGGTATTTTGCCAACAGGCACTGGAAAATCGCTCTGCTACCAGATTCCGGCCTTATCACGCTTTGACAAGACCGGTGCGCTGACGGTCGTCATTTCGCCGCTTGTTGCCCTTATGGCCGATCAGGTAGCTGGCCTGGAAGCGCGGGGAATTGGTGTGTGCGCCGCCATCAACGGCTTGCTATCCCTCCCGGAGCGCGCCGACGTGCTCGACCGGGTGCGGCTAGGCGACGTCGGGATTCTTATCGTCGCGCCTGAACAGCTACGCAGCAAGGCCGTACGTAAAGTGCTGGCGCAACGCGAGATTGGCATGTGGGTATTGGACGAAGCGCACTGCATTTCGAAGTGGGGTCATGACTTCCGTCCCGACTACCGTTACGTCGGCCGCTTCATTCGGGAATCGGCAAAGGTGGACGTCGCCGCCCCAGTACTCTGCCTGACTGCCACGGCTAAGCCAGACGTGGTCGCAGACATGCTTGAGCACTTTCGCACCAAGGTTGGTATCGAATTGACCGTGTTCGACGGTGGCGCGAGCCGTGACAACCTTGATTTTGCAGTGGTGCCGACCACACCGGCGGACAAATTTCCCCACCTGCATCAGATATTGCAGAGCGAACTGCCCGAAGACATGCCCGGCGGCGCGATCATCTACTGCGCCACCCGTAAGCAGACCGAGGAAATCGCCAAATACCTGCAAGAGAAAGGCTTGGCAGCCGACTTTTTCCATGCCGGCCTGCCGCCCGAGACCAAGAAAGACGTTCAACGACGCTTCGTGGAGGGGGAATTGCGGGTCATTACTGCCACCAATGCTTTCGGCATGGGCATTGACAAGCCGGACGTGCGCCTAGTGATCCACGCCGACATGCCGGGCTCTCTGGAAAACTACCTGCAGGAAGCTGGGCGCGCCGGCCGCGACCGGGCACCCGCACGCTGTATCGCGCTCTACACAGCTGAGGACGTGGAGCGCCAGTTCAGCATGTCGGCGCGCTCGCGGCTGACTCAGAAGGAAATTCAGGCTGTCCTTAAGTCTCTGCGTGCGCTGGAGCGCAAGAAGCAGGCAACCGGAGAGGTAATCGCGACCGCGGGTGAGATCCTTGCCGAAGATGCGGAGGGTGACTTCGAACGCGATTCGGCCACGGACGACACCCGGGTCAGGACCGCCATTTCCTGGCTGGAGGAAGCTGCGCTTCTGACCCGTGAAGAAAACCACGTTCAAGTCTTCCCATCGTCGCTGCGGATAGCGACGATGGACGAGGCAAGAGACAAGCTGAAGAAGCAAGTACTGTTCGACGATTATCGTCGCCAACTGTTGGCCATTATCTACGCCATGCTGTCGGCTGAGGCCGACGAGGGCATTTCCACCGACGAGTTGATGGGTGTAGCTGGCCTCTCCGCTGACAAGCTGCGCACCGCGCTCTATGACCTCGAGCGGCTGGGTATTGCCAGCAACGACACCGGACTGACCGCCTTCGTGCACAGTGGAGTCAATCGCTCCTCCCAGAAGCGGCTGGAGGAAGCGATCGCCCTGGAAAACGGCCTCATCGATCTGATGCGGGAAGTCGCTCCAGACCTGCAAAAGGGGGAAACGTCGTTGCTTCAGCTACGGCATACCACTCAGGCGCTTAAAGACCAAGGCCACACCGGTGCCCTCCCCGACAAGATTTCCCGGCTGGTCAACAGCATCGCGAGCGATGGTCGTAGCGAAGATGGTGGCCTAGGGAGCCTGCGTCTGCGTCGGCTCGACGCTGAAAACATCCAAGTCACGTTGCAGCGCGATTGGACACACCTGGCGAGGACCGCGGACTTGCGGCACCAGGCGGCCGCCCTGGTCCTGCAGCACTTGATCTCGGTCTTGCCCTCCGGCGCGCGCGGCACAGATTTGCTGGCCGAAACCACTCTCGGTGCCCTGCATGCCGCACTCAAGACCGATGTCGTTCTGGTCAGCCAGGTCAAGGATTCCGCCAAGCTACTAGACCGTGCCCTACTCTGGCTACACGAACAGGACATCATCCGGCTCAACAAAGGCTTGGCTGTTTTTAGGCCGGCGATGACCATCCGGCTGGGTAGCGAGCGACGCGGTTTTATCAAAGCCGACTTTGCGCCTCTGAAGATGCACTACGACGATCAGGTCGTGCAAATTCACGTCATGGCGGAATATGCGCAGCGCGGTCTGCAACAAATGAACGACGCGCTACGCCTCGCCAACGACTACTTCAAGTTGGATAAGGAGGAGTTTCTGCGCCGCTGGCTGCCACTGAAGCAAAAGGAACTGGAGCAGCAGACCTTGCCCGCCTCCTACGCAGCGATCGTCGACAGCCTCAACCACTCGATACAGCAGCGCATCGTCGCCGATGACCGTGAGCAAACCAATGTGCTGGTGCTGGCTGGTCCCGGCTCGGGCAAGACACGGATCTTGGTGCACAGGATTGCCTATCTGGTGCGGGTCAGACGCGAACATCCCCGCGGCATTCTGGCCCTCGCGTATAACCGCCACGCCGCCGTCGAGATCCGTCGCCGCTTGGCAAGTCTAATTGGTGATGATGCGAAAGGCGTCGTGGTCATGACTTGCCACGCATTCGCCATGCGCCTCACCGGGACCAGCTTCCGCAAGCATGCGGCAAAAGACGAACAAGCCTTCAAATCGGTCATGCGCGAGGCGGTGGCGTTGCTCAAGGGCGAAGGCGCGGCCATCGACGAGGCCGATGCTTTGCGCGATCGTCTACTCGCTTCATTCCGATGGATCCTGGTCGATGAATACCAAGACATCGGACCGGACCAATATGAACTCATTGCGGCATTAGCGGGGCGCGCCCGTTCCGAGGAGGACGGCCGTCTCTCGCTGTTTGCCGTCGGGGACGACGATCAAAACATTTACGCCTTCGACGGCGCCAGCGTGGAGTTCATTCGCCGCTTCGAGGAGGACTACGCTGCTAAACCGGTATTTCTGGTCGAGAACTACCGATCGACCGGCAATATCATCGCGGCATCGAACCAGGTCATCGCACCTGCCCTGAACCGGATGAAAGCTGACCACCCAATCACCGTCAACCACAGGCGCGGCAGTGAAGACGCTGGAGGGGCTTGGACGAAGCTGGATCCGGTCGGGCGTGGACAGGTGTTGATCGTCGAGGCGGGTAAAGACGATTTGTCCCAAGCAGAGGCCGTCATGGCCGAGATGCGTCGCCTCTTCGAGCTCTCGCCAGAGCGGGATTGGTCCCGCATGGCCATCATCGCGCGCGAGTGGAAGACCCTTGACCCAGTGCGTGCCTACTGCGAACAGCACGGCATACCGGTGCAGATGGCAGATGAGGACACAGCACACTGCTGGCAGCTGCGGGAAACGCGCGCCTTGGTCGCATGGCTGCGTGGCCGCCCGGGAACCATCGTCACCATCGACGAGATCCAGTCATGGTTGATGGGGCAGTCGACCAATCCCTGGTGGACCCTACTCTTGGAAGCCGCCGAGCACTATGCAGCTGAGACAACGCATGGCGAAGTATTGGTGGATCATTTTATCGAGTGGCTGGCGGAATGGGGGCAAGAGGTCAGGCGCCGGCAAAACGGATTGCTGTTGTTGACGGCGCACCGTGCCAAGGGCCTAGAGTTCGACCATGTCGCAGTATTGGACGGCAATTGGCGACGCTCAGGCCCATCAGAGGATGGCGATGCACCGCGACGGCTCTATTACGTTGCCATGACCCGCGCGCGCAGTACACTAATTCTAGCCAGGCTCGATGGTCGCCAAGGGTTCTGCGAGGAGCTGCTTACGAATCCAGCTGTCATGATTCGCCGGCCACCGCGGCCGTTGCTGCCGCAACAAGCTTTGCGCAGGCGCTACTTGCGTCTGCCATTGAAACATGTCGATCTCGGTTATGCTGGTCGGCGCCATGAACAGGATCCTCTCCATGCCGCGATTGCGTCGCTATCCGCCGACAGCCCGGTCACGATCGAGCAGAACGCCGAGCAATGGGAGATTATGGACGACAAGCGCCGCGTCGTCGGCCGCCTCGCGCGATCGTTTCGGATTCCCGATGGCATGCGGTTCTTGTCTGGCAAGGTGAACAGCGTCATCGTAAGACGGCGCAAGGATAGCGATCCGCCGTTCCATGCGTCGCTGCGGTGCGAGCAGTGGGAGGTGATCCTGCCAGAACTTGTGTTCGAGCCTATTGTTCGTCCCGACGCATCACGGTAACTGTCAACTGGCTAAACGGGGCAAGTGTACTTCCGCGCATTTTTTAGTACGGTGTCTCATTTCCCCCTTTACTGATGACGTTATTTTCGTCACCAAACCTACATTCACCGCCCAAACCCTTCGTGTTCTCTTAACAACGTTGCCATGATGTCTATCAAGAAGCTTCGCTCATTAGCCACGTCTGGTGGCAGCGTTTGAGCTATAAGATTGTGGGGACCCGAGATGGATTGCGGTCGACGTCCATAGGCAGCGGTTCTTCGACGCGGCTGCTCAGGTAGTCGGTAATGCGGACGAGAACATTGCGCAGACATGCCTTATGGTCGACGTCATTGAGCTTAGTTATGCCGATCAGCGAGTAAGTTGCAGCACGGACGTCGCTCGAATCGGAGCAGGCAAACAAGAAATTCTATGAGACTGAGCCCCTTCAAAGATGAAAATGCCCTGCTAACTTTCGCTAGCAGGGCACTGCTGCTTTCCACATGTACAGACATCGTTCCTTGCGGATTTGACTTGTCCGACGTACTTATATCTACCGCTTCATCGTGACCGGAATCTCGATACTTTGAAGTGCTCCGTCAATCACAACTGGTAAAGATACAAGACCGGTGTATATGCCGACCGGTAGGCATTTCAAGCTATAGTCACTCAAAGACCCTGTACATACTTGATACGGCGGCTTGTCTGAGATACCGCTAGTAGAGGTGGCCCCGGAAATCTGTGCAGTTAGATAAGTGGAGCTTTGCTTGATGAAACCGGTCGAAAGACCGTACCGAGGAGCAAAGCATGAGCAAGAGAACAAGGCGCAACCACGCAAGCGGATTCAAAGCCAAGGTGGCGCTGGCAGCAATCAAGGGTGATAAGACGCTAGCTGAGATCGCTCAGCAATTCGATGTGCATCCAAATCAAGTGACAGAATGGAAACGGCAGTTGCTCGAGCGGGCCGCAGACGTATTCGATGGTGGCGTAGCGGCCAGGTCGGCCAATGAACCAGGCCTCACGACGCTCCATGCCAAGATCGGTCGGTTGACACTGGAGAACGATTTTTTAGAAAGCGCGCTCACCAAAGCGGGACTGCTGAGCGCAAAAAAATGATCGACCGCACTCATCAATTGCCAGTGTCCCGGCAGTGCCAGGTGCTATCACTGGCACGCTCGACGGCGTACTACCGAGCGCAACCAGCCAGTGGGGTCGACTTGGCGATCATGCGCCGCATCGACGAACTGCACCTCGAACACCCGTTTGCCGGAAGCCGAATGCTGCGTGACATGCTGCGGCGAGAAGGCACCGCCATTGGCCGCAAGCATGTGGCGACGCTGATGAAGAAGATGGGCATTGAGGCGCTGTACAGAAAGCCCAGGTGTATCGACCCAGCCGAATCTGCTCAGATCATGCTGCTAAAGCGAATGCCTCAGCAGGCGTTTTCATGCCCAGCGCTTGATGCGGACGCCGCGTGTTATAGAAGCCAATCCAGTCTGCAATGACCCGGCTCGCATGCTGCAGCGTCTCGAACCGATGGCGGTGTACACATTGCTCTTTCAGTGTACGAATCACCCGTTCCACCATGCCGTTCTGCTCCGGGCAATGCGGTGTAATGAATTCCTGCTTCAAGCCATAGCTTCTGACCAGCGCTGTGTAGCTGCGGCTGGTGAAGACGAGGCCGTTATCGGAGCGAAGCAGAAAAGGCACTGGCACACGCCCCAAGGTCCCGTAGCGGGCGATCAATGCTTGTTCCAGCGCCGATTCGGCGGTCTTGGCCTTGCCAGAGCGGGACAGGTGCCAGCCAAGCAGCTCCCTGGTATGGCAATCGATCACCAGGGCCAGCACTGCCCAGCCATCTCGACCAGCCCAGACCCGACACAAATCCGTCGCCCAACGCTCGTTCGGTGCCTTAGCCACCGAGGGTAACGCTTGCACCCGCGGCCGGAAGCCGATGGGTCGCTTTTTGACTTGCCAGCCCTTGAGCTGGAAGATGCGCTGCACGGTGTTCTTGTTGAAGTCCAGCAGGTGCGCCACCGTGCGATAACCGAAAGACGGATTCTCGTCGATCATGGCCTTGATCGGGCCGGCGAAACGGTCCTGGACCTTCGGTGCCGACCTAACTGGCTTGTAATACACCGTTCTGCGCGGCACGCCGAACCACTGGCAGATCTTGCTGATCGAGACGGTAAAGCCGTCTTCCTTGAGTCCCTGGCGGATCGTCTCGATCACTTCTCGTCCTCGCCCAGCAGGGACTGCAGCTTTTTTCGAGCACGCAATTCAAGCATTGCCTCGCCGTAGGCCTCCTGCAGTTCCTTGATCTGCCGCTCATACTGTTCCTTGACGTCCAGCGGCTTGGCGCGCAGTGCGTTTTCCAGGCCTTTGCGTCCTTCGTCAACCCATTCTTCGATTTCTGAAGGCGGGATGTCGAACGCTCGGCTGGCTTCAGCCACGCTGGTTTTACCCTGAATGATTTCGGTAACCAACGCAGCCTTGCGCTTGGCGGTCCACCGTTTGAATTCTTCTTCCATCGTCATGCTCATGTGATTCCCTTTCGTGATTATCACCTGAGCAGGTTTTCAGTGGGTCATTACACAGGACCAGTACTCGCCATGCCGCCCATCAGGTGTACCCCTACCTGCTGCGCGATATGACGATTGAGCGGCCGGGCCACGTCTGGTGCGCCGACATTACCTACATTCCGATGAAGCGCGGCTTCGTGTACCTGTTTGCAGTCATGGACTGGGCCAGCCGGCGGGTACTGTCATGGCAACTGTCCAATACGCTGACCACTGACTTCTGCCTCGAAGCGGTACAGCAAGCCATTGACCGTCATGGAGCACCGGAGATCTTCAATACCGATCAGGGAAGTCAGTTTACCAGTACCGATTTTACTGATCTGCTCAAGGGCAATGGCATTGCCATCAGCATGGATGGCAAAGGATGCTGGAGAGATAATGTGTTCGTCGAACGGCTGTGGAAATCGATCAAGTACGAAGAAGTCTACTTGCACGCGTACGAGACAGTGAGCGCGGCAAGAAGCGGGATTGGCCGCTACCTGGAGTTTTACAATAGCCGGCGCCCGCACAGTGCGCTTGACGGCCAGACGCCAGATGCGTTCTACTTCAGCAACCAGCCAATGCCACAAGCGGCATAGATGGCAACGCTACTTCCGCGAAGCTCCACTTAGCAGCAGCAATTTGCTGTCCAATCAAACGGGGCCACCTCTCCCTCCCATAGCGGGCCATTGTTTAGATGCGCCCTGAACCGGGAATATGACGAAGACATTAACCGACCGGGAAAATGCCTTGTTATCGTGGCGAATGCAAGTGTGATCGACATGCAGGTGGAGGGTTTGAGCGAGGGCCCAAATTTATAGGTTTCGTTGTAATCAGGGGCGAATAAAATGCTTTAAGCGCTGGACAGTTCAAGGTTCCGTTGCCATGCCTACCCGCAGTTCTTGTCGAATCACTCGTACCTCTGGCGGGAGCTGTTGAAGGGCCGGTTGCTTGACCTATCTTGTGAGAAGGACGTGCTTAATCAGCTTTTACTTTTCGAAGTAATTTAATCTTCATGCTATAACCGATCGGATCTTTTATCGAATTAGAACGAGAAAAATCCGCCCTTCGCTGCCAAGTGCGCGGCGGTCTTCGTTGGCTGCTGCGATGAAACTCAAATTAGGCAATGCAACGGCAAAGATTGCCCGATCCTACGACGCTCATCTTACTATTCCCGTCCCGCCTTCCAACCCTCTCCAAAGCGTTAGTTGGTCTTGGCAGATGGCGAAATAAGTGCTGCATCATACGGCGACTTCACCATACGTCCTAGGCATGGAAAATCCGTAACGTTATGCCCATGCCCCCTCTTTCGGCCAGTCGCGTATGTCGCCTGGTAGGCTTCGAGTGATATATGTTATTGCAGGATCCGCTTCAACTCGCTCACCACAGTGTGGGCACACAACAAGACCCCTCACGGTGTTATCGCCCGCAGGTATGCTGGAAGACTCCACAAGGAAGACATAGCCACACTGCTTGACCGCACACTTTTCCAAATGGATCGACATTATTGGCCCTCCACTGTCCGAGAATTCGCAGACGTAGAGAATAGTACTTTTGCGGCGATGCGCAACCCGTATCCACGATGCGGAACGCAGCACCAGGTCTCAACTGAACCAATGTGGAAAAGACAATGTCAAGTGAGGTCATAGTGACCTGATGTGCAGCAAACGGGACTTCATGGTCTTGCATGGCTACGGCGGCCATACCGACCTGATGTTCTATAGCTTTTTTGCCGATGTATTAGACTGAAGAAAGATGTATGAAATCAATCTCGCCAGGAAATTGCCGAGGTTACATAATCTGTGCCTGAATGTTAATGCCAGCAAGTTAGTTGGTTAACTGCCACTAGACTTCTGTTTCCTCCAGTGTCATCGAATTGCACATTAGAAAATTAGATCTGTTCGTGTAAAGAATGTTCTCTCCTTCAAGCTCAGCTTCAATGAAATAGCATTATCGACTTCTATGTCTTTGGAAAGCCGATGATTTACTTGACACCGTCATTTGCTATGCCAATACTGCGTTTCGGGTTTGGTAGAAACGAATAACACAATCAACGGATCCAAGAGATTTACATGAGCGATAAGAAAATCATTGATGCAGACATCGTAGCCGGGACCCAAATGGCGATGGTGGCTGCCATTGGCGCGCTTCTGAAGCATGTCACCTATGAGAATCCCCAAGTGTTGAAGGACTTCGAAGAGGCAGTTGAACATGCGAAAACCATCTTGTTGAATTCGGAAGCGACAGATCAAAAGATTGCTGCTTTCGAAACTGTCGCTCAGGCTCTGATAAGAATCTGCTAACAGTACCGATTCGATGTAGGCTACCAACTCTTATGCAGACATTTCTCTAGATAGTGCCGTACATCGAGGTAAGAGGATGGTAACCGTAGTTCCGATTCCCTGTGTTGAATCGATTCGAATATCGCCTCCTGAGTCCTTGACAAACGAATACACCATCGGTAAGCCAAGCCCGGTACCTTGTCCTGCCGGTTTAGTCGTAAAGAACGGATCGAACACCCGATTGAGTGTTTCACGCGACATCCCAGTACCTGTATCAATGACGCGTAATAAAGCATACTGGCCCGCAGAAATGACAGCGCGTTCGTCAGATTGTTCAGGCAGGATTTCCACGTTTTCCGTTTCCAGGCTAAGCACCCCAGTGTCCCTCATCGCATCGCGTGCGTTAATTGCCAAATTCAAGAGTAGGGTATCAAGCCGATTTGGGTCACATAAGGTGTCCCACAGATCCTCTGCTAACTCTGTACGAACAGCGATGCCCGAACCGACCGCATTGGCAATCAATGGCTGCATGATAATGATACGGTCATTGAGGTTTGTCTGACTGAGAACGTGATCGATATTTTTTTGTCCAAGCCGGGTTTGTGATGAGGTTGATCCGGAATGAGCAGGAAGTATTATCCAAGCGATATCAGTCGTGAACAGTTTGACCAAGTTCGGCCTTTGTTGGAAGG
>NZ_JACYXF010000032.1 GCF_015352985.1 Noviherbaspirillum malthae
TTCGAGCCAGCTTTCGCTCAATTCAACATACTGCTTCGCAACTTCGTCCATGATCCGCCCTCCAACCTTACCTTGGCAGTTGGACTGCAAACGTCAACAAACATTCGGCTTACTTACAGCTGTAGTACTAAGCTGTATTCAATGTTCAATTACGGCAAATCTCATCATGAAATCCTTCTCGACTCTTATTGCAAGCGTGCTTGTCTTTGCTGCCACGGCAGCAGGCAGCGCCATCGCAGCCGACAATGCTTCGGCATCATCTTCCTCAACGGACTCGAAGAACAAGCAGTCAGAGTCCATGCAAAAAAAATCCTCGCAGCAATCAAAGGGCCATGATTCACATGCGAAGACCAGCATGGACAAGGCAAAGCCCGCCACTTCGGGAAGCGGCAGCTCCGGCGGCGAAACGGGCGGGCCGGCAGCCACCGGTGGACATACCGGCACCACTACCAATAAATCGAACAGCCCGGGCGAGTAAATCGTCCGGCGGGCCGCCGCCAAGGCGTTCTATTCGGCCTTGAGATGCAGGCCCAGCTGCGACGCGCATAACTCCACGGCGGCATTGGCTTCGTCGATCACCCGCCCCATCGTGATGAAGCCGTGGATCTGCCGCTCGAAGCAGATGTGCGTCGCACGGCTGCCGGCTTCGCTGAGCCGCTGGGAATACATCAAGCCTTCATCGCGCAGCGGATCGTAGCCCGCAGTCAGCACGAAGGCTGGCGGCAGCCTGCTCAGGTCCGGATGCAGCAGCGGCGAGGCACGCCAGTCGAGATCATGGGCGGCATCGTCGATGTAGTGGTCGTGAAAGTAATTGATGGTGTCCCGCGTCAGCAGATAGCCTTGCCCGTTCGTGGTATGCGACGGCGCCGTGCGGCGCATGTCGGTCGCCGGGTAAATGAGCAGCTGGAAGGCGATAGGCAGTTCGCCGTGGTGGCCGTCGCGCGCGGCGATGGCCACCACGGCCGCGAGATTGCCGCCCGCACTGTCGCCGCCGACGGCAAGCCGCGAGGCGTCGAGCCCGAGCGCCTGCGCCTGCCGGCGGACCCAGTAGGTCGCGGCGATACAGTCATCGACCGCACCCGGAAAGCGATGCTCGGGGCCGAGCCGGTAGTCCACCGAGACTACCGCGCAGCGCGATGCATTGGCCAGTTGACGGCAGAGCGAATCATGCGTATCGCGGTCGCCGATGACCCAGCCGCCGCCATGGAAATACACCAGGACCGGCAAGGGGGCAGTGCCGGCTTTCAGAGGCTTGTACATGCGCAGCGGTATGGCGCCGTTCGGTCCTTCAGCGTGAAGGTCGCGCACTTCACCGACCTCCGCCGGCTCGGGCTGGGTGAAGAACCGCCGTTCGAGATAAAACCTGCGGGCGTCTGCGACGCTGAGCTTATGCGTCGGCGGTACGCCGCGCTGTTCGATCAAATCAAGCAATGCCTTGGCTTGCGGATGCAGCATGTCGTCTCCTTGTCCTGGTTGTTGTTAGAGTCCACCTGAAAACTTGCTGCGCGGCGTGATTCCGGTACTGCGGTGCTCGGCGTACCTCACGTACGCGTGCGCTCCTCGTACCCGACTCAAGCTGATTGCTACAGTTTTCAAACTGGCTCCCGGGGAAATTATGCCTTGCCGCGTTCAGGCGTGCGCGGTGCGGTTTTGCATGAGGCGCGGCGCGATCTGGTGAGGATACAGCTTGTCGAGAATACGCAGCATCATCGCCTCCAGCAGGGAGACGAGCGTGCCGCCGGCCTGCGCCGCCGTATCCTGAGAGCGGGCCGCGCGCCACGTATTGGCAAGTGCATTCTCGTTTTCCGTAACGGCCGCTTCCACCTCGCTGGCCCAGAATGCGGGCGCCTCGTCTTCGGTGAAATTGCCGCGGCCCCGGCCGAAATGCGACACCGCCAGATAGCGCAGCAGCGCACCGGACACCAGCGTGCGCATGAATTCATCGGAGAACTGCACCTTGGGTTCGTTGCGGTCGGTCGTGGCGTTGAAGGTCCATGCCGCGCCGGTGAAAGTCAGGGCACCCACCAGTGCGCCGACCAGCGCGCCCGCGCCGAAGGTCAGGCCGCCGGCCATCAGGTCTGCCGACACGCCCGTGGTGGCGCCCGAGATCAATGCGCCGAGCAGTCCCGCCTGCCGCGTATCCACCGGCGCGCGCACGACCACGTTCTTGCTGACCCGCTCATTGATGGTCGATGCCGCGCCTGCATCGAGACGGTGCAGCTTCAGCAGTTCGATGGTGGCGTCATGGGTGCTGTCGTTCAGGCGTTTCATCAGCGCATTCATCGCCTTGTTCACGCGCAGGTTCTCCCGCTGCTTGCCCATGCCTATCATCTTGAGCAGGGACCCGAAGGTGGCATTGCCCGACATCTCGACCGCTTCGCTGTCACGCGCAGCCGAGGCCAGTTGATCGGCGAGCACCTTCATCGCCGCATGCAGGCGGTTTTCGTTTTCCTGTTCCCATGCCTGAAGCAGATGTTCATAGGCATCCTTGCGTTCGGCGGGAAGCAACTCGCCGAGCCCTTCATAAAACACCCGCTCGTGCACCCAGCAGCGTGCGAAGGCATCCAGGGCCAGCACCTTGCGCACCACGGGATACTCTGCGAGATAGTCCTTCCAGCGCTTCTGCTCGCTTTCCTCCTCGGAGAACGGGCGCGGACGGCCCATCTGGTTCAACAGGACGATCACCGGCTTGCCCAGCCATTGCAAAATCTTCATTTCCGGCACGAGATAACCGGTATCGCGCGGATTCTCGGAAGAGTTCACGAGGTAGAGCACGATATCGGCTTCGTCGCGGGCGGTGCGCATCGCCTGCTGGCTCAGCCAGAAAGGGCGGTCGCGGTAACGGTCGATGATCTCGCGCAGGAACCAGCCGATCGGATTGTCGGCCATGCTCAGCCGCTTGAGCAGCCGCACCGAATCGCCGAAGCCCGGCGTATCCCACAGACGGAGTTCTTCTCCAGTCGGTGCGGCGAGCAGCGTGTGCGCCTCGGAGATCGCGGTGACATGCGGCGCATCGCGCACCTCGCCGATATCGAGACCGACCAGCGTTCTGGCCAGCGTTGTCTTGCCCGCATTGGTGTGGGAGATGAGTGCGAGCTGAATGCGAGGAGAAGCGTCGTTCATTGTGCGCGTGCGAGGGTGGCGAGGCCGCGCTCGATATCGTCCGCGCGCGACTGAGGGTTGAGGAGATTGACGACAATGGCTTGCACCTTGTGCATTTCGCAGAACTGCATCCACAGCGCGGCGCGCTCCCTGAGGCGCTGTTCGCCGCCTGCCTGGCCGCCGATTCTTTCCATGTAGGCCGATTCGTCGATGAGCGCGAAGAAGGGCGCGGAGGCATGCGGCCTCGAACGTGCAAGTTCCGCGAGGAACGCGCCGTGGTTTTCCTTTTCGGGGGTGGCGTTCATGTTGAACAGCGCTGCGGTCAGCGCAATGTCCTTGTCGGCGGCGATATCCTGCGGCAGTTCGCCGTAGGGGGTGGACGGTCTGAGCATCACGCGGCTCTGTTCGCCGATGAGCATCTGCGCAATGGCGGCAAGGTTGCGGTCACGGGTTTCATCGACGGTGAAGCTGTAGGGGAAGATGCGAAGAATCGATGCTTCGCTGCGGCCGAGATGTGCGGTCAGCCTGCGGAAATAGGGTTGGCCGAGATCGATGGGAAAACGCTTCGCCAGGCTGCCGGCCTTCCATCCGGCAATGAGCGCAAGCAGGAGCCGAGGCAGGACGACGAACAGCAGCAGCGTCGCCGCGTATAGATGAACCCAGCGCGCGCCGCCGGCCGCGGATGCATACTGCGGCGTCTGCAGGGCGCTGACATCGGCCAGCGTGAATCCCTGGATGCCGAGCAGCATCGTCGCCGGGGCAAAGAGATAACTCAGGATCGCATGCACCTGCGATGCGTCGAGGAAGGTGCTTTCCCATCCTGCCCGGTATTCGGAGGTCAGGCCGCGCGCATACAGCGACAGGATCGCTCCCGCGGCAAGGCAGGCTGCAGCCAGGTGCATGATGCGCTTGAATCGGGCCGCATTCAGCGGCATGCTCAGCCTGATCCATTCGTCTCCGAAGCGGCCGAGCGCCGTGGCGAGCGGCTGCGGCAGCTTGCGCGGCGCGGCCAGCCGTCCGGTGGAGTAACGGGAGAGCCATCCGCGCGAAGCCGTCTGCCGCCTGCCCGCCAGCGGCCAGAGCAGAAGGCCGAGATAGACCAGCAGGTTCCATCCCAGGATAAACAGCAGCGGCGGCGAAAGAAGATCGACGCGATGCGGGTCGGCGATGCGATCGGCAGCGAAGCCGATGACCAGCGCAGCCAGCGGAAGTCCGATGCCGAGCAGCCTCCAGCCGCCGGGAAGGGCGTTGAATCGGGCGAAAGCCGGATGGCGGTCGGCGACCTTTTTCAGCACCTGCTCGGCCCGCTTGGCCAGGAACAGCTCGGCGTGCGCATCGGCGCCGCGGCGCTCGGGCGCCTTGTCGGCCAGCTCCCATTGGGCAAGCTCGTTGGCGCTGCGGCTGGCATACATCCGGTCTTCGTCGGAAAGAATGCGGCGCTCCTGATCCGCGTTCTCGATCGCCGACATCAACACCACATTCCTTGCCATCCTTTCGTTCATGTCGCTCCTTCTTAAACTCTACGCAGACTCTCCGCATTCTGCACTTGTGCTTTGTTTACTGTTGCAGACAGAAAAAATTCGTACTGGTTGCGTCCAATGCATGCAAGCTTGAGCAAAGCCGGGGCATACACCGGAACAGACCGCAGGCTACAATGCCTGCGCGCAATGCATGTTACTTCCTTCCGGATACTTCTGCCATGTCCAAACTCGATCCCATCTCCCTGCGGCTCTTTGTGCATATCGTCGAGCAAGGCTCGATTGCCGCTGCCGCCTCCCGCGAGCATATCGCCGCGTCTGCCGTGAGCCGCCGCATCAGCGACCTCGAGGACGCCCTCAAGACGCAGCTGCTGGCGCGCACCAACAAGGGCGTGGAAGCGACCGCTGCCGGCATCGCGCTGGCCAACCTTGCGCGCGGCGTCCTGCATGAAATCGACGAGATTTACGTGCAGATGCGCGAGTATGCCAGCGGCGTGCGCGGGCATGTGCGCGTCATGGCCAACATCTCCGCCATTATCCAGTTTCTGCCGTTCGAGATCCGCAGCTTCCTGTCCGAGCATGAGCAGGTCCAGGTTCACCTGCAGGAAAACATCAGCACCAACATCATCAAGGCGGTGGCGGAGAATGCGGCCGACATTGGCATTTATACCGTCGTGCCCCATGGGCAGGAGCTGGAAACCTTTCCCTATCATGTCGACGAACTCGTCGTCATTACGCCGGAGAAGCATGCACTGGCCAAGCGCCGTTCGGTCAGCTTTCGGGAGACCCTCGACTTTCCTTATGTCGGCCTGCATACCGGCAGCGCCATCAATTTCCAGCTGATCCGCATGGCGGCCGAGCAGGAGAAAAGCATTCGCATGGCCATGCAGGTCACGAGTTTCGACGCCTTGTGCGTCATGGTGGAAGCGGGGCTCGGCATCGGGATCCTGCCGCGCGAGGTGGCCAGGCGCTTCTCGAAGGGCGTCGGCATCCGCGTCGTGTCTCTGGACGAACCCTGGGCAAGGCGCCAGCTCAAGATCGGCGTGCGTTCCTTCGATGCGCTGCCGGTAGCTGCCAAACTGCTGGTCAATCACTTGAAACGCCCGGAACAGCAGTAGTGGTTTTGCCATCGCATTTTGCGATGGCAGGTTCGCGAAACGGTAATTTACGGCGATCCTCCCGCGATGCATCATCCCTCCTGCGCGCCGATGCCGGAACCGAAGTGTCCGGCGCTGCGGCAAATCGACAGGCACGCAAGCTGGAGACATGCATCCATGACGACGAATGACAAATCACCCCCGCTGCAAGGCATCCGGGTGATCGAGCTGGGCACGCTGATCGCGGGCCCCTATGCCGGCGGACTGCTCGCGCAGTTCGGCGCGGAAGTGATCAAGGTGGAGACGCCGGGCGACGGCGATCCGCTGCGCAGCTGGCGCAAGCTGCACAACGGTACCTCGCTCTGGTGGTACTCCCAGAGCCGCAACAAGAAATCCATCACCGTCAATCTGAAGTCGCCTGAAGGCCAGCAGATCGTTCGCGACCTGGTGAAGGATGCCGATATCGTGATCGAGAATTTCCGGCCCGGCACGCTCGAATCCTGGGGGCTGGGCTGGGAGCAGCTGAAGGAAGTCAATCCCGCCTTGATCATGGTGCGGGTGTCGGGCTACGGACAGACGGGCCCGTACCGCGACCGCCCCGGTTTTGCCGCGATCGCCGAATCCATGGGCGGCCTGCGCTATCTCGCCGGCTATCCGGACCGGCCTCCGGTGCGAGTCGGGGTCAGCATCGGCGATACGCTTGCCTCGCTGTACGGCGTGATCGGCGCGCTGCTGGCCATGCATCACCTGAAGGTGAACGGCGGCAAGGGGCAGTTCGTCGATATCGCGCTGTATGAAGCGGTGTTCGGCGTGATGGAAAGCCTGATTCCGGAGTTTTCCGGCATGGGCTACATCCGCGAGCGCTCGGGGGCCAGCCTGCCCGGCATATCGCCTTCCAATACCTATCCGTGCAAGGACGGCCGCTACGTGATCATCGCCGGCAACAGCGACAGCATCTTCAGGCGCCTGATGCAGGCAATAGGACGCAAGGACCTGGCCGAGGACCCGCGCCTTGCGCGCAATGACGGGCGGGTCGAACACAACACGCTGATCGACCATGCGATCACCGACTGGACGCTCAAGCACGGCCTCGAGGAAGTGCTCGAAGTGCTTGAAGCCGCTGCTGTCCCGAGCGGGCGGATCTATACCGCCGCCGACATTCATGCCGACCCGCATTACCGGGAGCGCGGCATGATCGAGTCCTGCACGCTGCCGGACGGCAAGCCGATCGAGATGCCGGGCATCGTGCCCAAGCTGAGCGAAACGCCCGGCGAGACGAAATGGCTGGGGCCTGCGCTCGGTGAACATACCGATGCGCTGCTGGCCGGTCTTGGTTTTACCGGCGAAAGGATTCAGGACCTGCGCGCGCGAGGCATCGTTTAGTTGCGACCTGATTCCGGTCTTCAGAAGATAAACCATACAAGGAACGACCATGCTGTTTTCTGACGCGCCTCGCCGCGTGATGATCAATGAGGTTTCCGTTCGCGACGGTTTCCAGAGCGAACCGGAGTTCATTCCCACCGAGGCAAAGATACGCCTCATCGACCGCCTGTCGCAGACCGGACTGGCGAAGATCGAAGTCACGTCCTTCGTATCGCCGAAGGCGATCCCCAACCTGCGCGATGCGCAGGAAGTCATGCAGGGCATCCGGCGCGATCCCGGCGTGGTCTATGCGGCGCTGGTGCCGAATGAACGCGGCGCCGAGCGCGCGCTCGAGTGCCGGGTCGATGAAATCAACCTCGTGATGTCGGTCGGCGAAACCCACAACGTCGCCAACATGCGCATGACGCAGGACATGTCGCTTGCGCAGTTCCGGCGCGTGATGGCGCTGGCGGAAGGCACGGCAACGCATGTCAACGGCTGCGCGGCCACGGCTTTCGGCTGCCCGTTCGAAGGCGATCAGCCGGTGCAGAAGGTGATGGACGTGGTGGCGCGCTACCTGGAAATGGGAATGCACAGCATTACGCTGGCCGATACCACCGGCATGGCATCGCCGCGGCAGGTTGGAGAACTGTGCCGGGAATTCTTCCGGCGCTATCCGCAAGTGCCCCTGACGCTGCACTTCCATAACACGCGCGGCATGGGGCTGGCCAATGTCATCGCCGGTCTGGAAGCAGGGGCAGACAGCTTCGATGCCTCGCTCGGCGGCATCGGCGGCTGTCCGTTCGCTCCCGGCGCCACCGGGAACATCTGCACCGAGGACATGGTGCATATGCTGGAATGCTGCGGAGTTGATACCGGCATTGATCTTGACCTGTTGCTGGGCATTGCCCGGGATTTGCCTGCGGTGGTCGGGCATGAGGTGCCGGGGCAGATCATTCGTGCGGGCAAGGTTGGTGATTTGCATGCCAAGCCGCTCACGGAGACCTGAGTCGTTTTTATTAGATAGATCGGCAATGCAATGTCATCCGCCTCATGTTGATGACACACACGGACACTCCCTCCCCTTGAAGGGGAGGGAATCCTTCGACTTTGCATACTCAAGAGTGCAATTAATATCAGTCTTAGAATAACCAAGGAGATACCATGAAACCTACTGCCACTTTGATGTCCCGCACCTTCCTCGCCGCGCTGCTGTGCGCAGCTGCGAGCGGCGCCTACGCGCAAGGGGCCTATCCATCGCAAACCGTCACCCTGATCGCCTCCGCCGCGCCCGGCGGCACCACCGACCTCGCTGCGCGCATGATCGCCGAGCCGCTCGCCAAGGCGCTGGGCAAGCCGGTGGTGGTAGAGAACCGACCAGGCGGTTCAGGCGCCATCGCAGCTTCGGCCGTCAAGCGTGCCGCGCCGGATGGCTACACGCTGCTGGTGCAGTATTCCGGCTTCCAGGTCATCACACCGCATCTGATCAAGTCGCAGTTCGACCCGATCAAGGACTTTGCCCCGGTGGCCAACCTGATCGTTGCGCCGCAGGTGATCGTGGTGCGGCCCGATCTGCCGGTCAAGTCGTTCGCCGATCTCGTCAGCTACGCGAAGGCCCATTCCGGCAAGCTCAATTACGCTTCTTCCGGCAACGGTTCGCTGCAGCATGTGACGGGAGAAATGATTCGCCAGCTTGGAGGCGTGGAAATGACCCACGTGCCGTACAAGGGCACCGGTCCGGCTGTCACCGATCTGCTCGGCGGCAATGTCGACATGACCTTCACCACCGCGCCGCCGCTCCTGGCCCACATCAAGGCAGGCAAGATGCGCGCACTCGCGGTAACGGGCAATGTGTCGCTGCCCAGCCTGCCCGATGTTCCGACCACGTCGAAGATCAAAGGCTTCGAGAAGCTCGATGCATCGTCCTGGTTCGCCGTCTATGCGCCGGCCGGCACGCCGAAGCCGGTAATCGACAAACTCACTGGCGAGATTGCAAAGATCATGAAGACCGAGGAATTCAAGCGCAAGGCTGAAGAGCAGGGTGCGTATGCGGTCTACATGAATCCGCAGCAGCTTGGCGAATTCACTGCCAGGGAACTGCAGAGCTGGGGCAAGTTCGTGAAGGCGGCGAACATCACCGCTGAATGACGGGAAGAGGGCGCCCGCTGCGCATGGATTGAAGCGCAGCGGGTGTTCGTTTTCGGCAGTTACTCGGACTTGCCGGCGCTTTCCTGTGCCGGAATGTCGTCTGCAAGAATGTTGGCGAAGATGAAGCCGCCGCTGCAAACCATGATGCAAATCTTGGCGACAAAGATGATCCGGTCGTTCATGGCCATATCGGCCCATTTCTTGTTGCCGGAAGCGACGGTTGAGGGTGTGGCGGACATGCTGGTCTCCGTATCATGTTGTGTGGAGACTTGAGAATGCGCCCCGATCCTGACCGGGCACTGAGGATTGCCTGACAGTACCCTGACATGCGCGCTTTTTAAAAACAAAAAAGCCCGGCGGCCCCATGCAGGCCGCCGGGCTTTGCGCGTCATGGACGCGAATCAGTCGACCTTCGCTCCGGAGTCCTTGACAACTTTCGCCCACTTCTTGGTTTCGGCCTGAATGTGCGCCAGGAACTGCTCCGGCGTATTGCCTACCGGCTCCGCGCCCTGCGCAATCAGCTTTTCCTTGACCGCCGGCGATGCCAGCGACTTGCTGATCTCCTGCTGCAGACGCGTCACGATTTCCTTCGGCGTGCCCGCCGGGGCGAGGATGCCGAACCAGGAACTGGCTTCGTATCCGGTCAGAGCACCGCCGGTCGAGGCGATCGTCGGCACCTGCGGAAGCGCGGTGGACGGCTTGCTGCTGGTCACGCCGAGGGGAATCAACTTGCCCGATTTGATATGACCCATTGCCGAAGGCAGATTGTCGAACATCAGGTCTGCCTGGCCGCCGATCAGGTCGGTCATGGCCGGCGACGAGCCGCGGTACGGGATATGCACCATGAAGGTCTTGGTCATGGTCTTGAACAGTTCTCCCGCGAGATGGATGGAGGTGCCGTTGCCGGCCGATGCCATGTTCAGCCTGCCGGGATTGGCCTTGGCATGATCGACGAAACTCTTCACGTCGGTGATCTTGTTCTTTTCGGCAAATGCGGTATTCACCACCAGTACGTTAGGCACCGACGCCACCAGCGTGACCGGCGCGAAATCCTTGATCGGATCGTAGGGCAGCTTCGGATACAGCGACTGGTTGATGCCGTGCGTGCCCACGGTGCCCATGAGCAGCGTATAGCCGTCGGGCGCGGCGCGCGACACGATCTGCGTGCCGACATTGCCGCCCGCGCCCGGACGGTTGTCGATGATGACCTGCTGGCCGAGCGACTTGGTCAGCTCTGCGCCGACGGCGCGCGCCAGGATATCGGTAGCGCCGCCGGGCGCAAACGGAACGACGATGGTGATCGGCTTGGTCGGATAGTTCTGGGCATACGCGGCGGACACGCCGGCGAAGGACAGCGCGCCAGCCACACTGGCGGCGGCAAGGGCGGAGCCCATGAGGCGGCAAAGTCGGCGGCGTTTGATTTCGATGTTCATGCTTGCTTCAGCTTTCGTTTCGGAGTTTGAAATGGTAATGATGATTTAGACAAGGCTTATGGCAGGGGATTCTTTGCCTCGCCGTTTTGATGCTCATTTCTTCACAAGCGGGCAGGTCGATGCGGACAGCGGCTGGAAAGCCTTGTCCGCGGGAACCACCGCCACTTGCTTGTAGTAATCCCAGGGATATTTCGATTCGGATTTTTTCTTCACCTCGAACAGATACATGTCATGCACCATGCGGCCGTCTTCGCGGATGCGGCCGTTCTTCGCGAAGAAATCGTTGATCGGCGTCTCTTTCATGCGCGCCATGACGGCACCGGTTTCATCGGTGCGCGCCGCCTGGACTGCCTTGAGGTAATGCATGACCGAGGAATACAGTCCGGCCTGGCTCATGTTGGGCATCTTCTTGGTTTTCTCGAAGAAGCGGCGCGCCCATTTGCGGGTTTCATCGTCGCGGTCCCAGTAGAACGCGGTGGTCAGCAGCATGCCCTGCGCGGCGTCCAGCCCGAGCGTGTGCACGTCATTGATGTAGACCAGCAACCCGGCCAGCTTCTGCTTGCCGCCGGCGGTCAGCTGGAATTCATGCGCGCCCTTGACGGCATTGATGGTATCGCCGCCGGCATTGGCCAATCCGACCACCTTGGCGCCGGATGATTGCGCGCGCAGCAGGAAGGACGAGAAATCGGAAGCATTGAGCGGATGCCGTACCGCGCCCAGCACCTTGCCGCCGCTGGCATTGATGACATCGGTCGCATCCTTTTCCAGCGTGGAGCCGAAGGTGTAATCGGCGGTCAGGAAGAACCAGGAATCGCCGCCGTTGGCGACCACGGCCCGGGCGGTGGAGTTGGCCAGCGCATAAGTGTCATAGGCGTAATGCACCGTGACCGGCGTGCAGGCGTCATTGGTCAGGCGCACCGAGCCTGGGCCGCTGAAGACGGCGATGCGGTTCTTCTCCTTCGCGATCGGCGCCACCGCCAGTGCAGGGCCCGAGGCTGCGACGTCGAGGATGGCGTCCACCTTGTCGCGGTCGAACCATTCGCGCGCCTTGTTGGCCGCGATGTCGGCCTTGTTCTGATGGTCCGCATAGACCAGCTGCACCGGCTTGCCGAGCACCTTGCCGCCGAAATCGTCGATGGCCATCTGCGCCGCAGCCACGCTCCCGGTGCCGGTGATGTCGGCATACAGGCTGGTCATGTCGAGCAGCAAGCCGATACGCACGGCGTCGTCGGAAATGGCGTTCTGCTGAGCATGTGCCGCCATCGGGAACAGCAGGGCGGCAATTGAGGCGATCATTGTCTTATGCATACGTGTCTCCTTGTCTGTTCTTGTTGTTGTACTGCAATGAAATGGAAGGCTGAAGAATTGATGCTTCGGTGCTGGTTGCTCAAACGGTGGCGATCGGTGTCACCGGCGATCCGACCGCGCCCGGCAGCCGCAGGGGCGGAGCGGTCAGCATGAAGCGGCTGCGCTTGTGCGCATGCAGGAAGTCCGCGAGGTCGCGCAGATACCAGAGTTCGCCGAGGGGAATACCCAGCTTGAACAGGCAGTGATGATGCAGGGGCAGGATGGATTTTCGACCTTGCAGGTCGGGCGCAGGATAGGCTTCCACCGCATAATTGTCGGCGCACAGCGCGGCGATGCCCGACTCGCTGATCCATTCCAGGAGCCGGGTATCGCGCCCGTTGAGCACGCTGCAGCTATGGTGCAGAACCTTGGGATCGGGGTTGCCGCCCATGCGCACCACCGCTTCGGCAAAGCCGGTGCGCAGCACCAGCATGTCGCCGGCCTCGACCCTGACGTCATCGGCCTGCATGACGGCCTGCAATTCGTCGTAGCCGATCAGCTTGCGCTCGTCGCCGAAGTGCCGCGCAAGATCGACCAGCACGCCGCGCCCCTGCATGCCGTGCGCCGCCATGTTTTCGATGCCGAGCGCTTCCGCATGCGACACATGCGGGCCGTCGCAGCCGCAGAGACTTTCCTCGCCTTGCGGGCCGTACTCCAGCGGCCCCTTGATGTCCTGCCCGGCGCGAAAGCCGTTGTAGTAGACGATCTCTTCGCTGCCGTCGCCGTCGGCGTCGAAACAGGCGCCGACATGAGCCAGCGAATCCCACTGCGTCGAGTACTGCAAGGTAATGCGGACCTGGTCGTCGGAAATGACGTCGACGCTGTCCTGGTCGACGCGCACCATCGGAAAGTTGAGCACCGGCTTGCCGTCATCGCGATAGGTCGGCTCCAGGCGCGGCGGATGGCGGCGCGGATTGAGCGCATTTCCGCCCGGCAGATCGAGCGGCAATGACAGGCAGAAGCTGCGGCCCTCGCGGACCTCGGCTGCGCCTTTGAGCACCTGCTCGCGGCCGATGAAATTGACGCGGCCGAGCTGATCGTCAGGGCCGAAATCGCCCCAGTTGGAACCCGGCGGACGGTTCTTCCAGCGCATGATGTTGTCTCCTTGTTCGTCTTGTTGTTGGTGTTTGCATCGCAAGGACAGCCGATGCTAAACGCTAGCGGAACAAGGTGACTGCGTCAATGATTTTGGAACGCTGTTTTGCTATGCAAAACTAAAGGGCTAGCTCAACAGAGGACTGACTAATTTTCCTGCATGCCGGGTTCCGGCAGTGCGGACAAGGCTTCAATACCCTTCGACAGGCTGGAGAGGCTGGGATTTTCGACAAACATGCAGCGGGTGCCCGTGCGCTTGCAGTGCTCCTTCACCCGCCAGTAGGCATTGTGGCTGATGCAGCCTGTCTGGCAGATGACAAGGTCGGCCGCCGCAAGGCTGTTGTCGAGCTGCTTGAGATTGTCTTGCCGTCCGCCGTCGTGATGCGCGAATTGGCCGCCTACATGCTCGATCAGCCGGCGGTAGGCGGCAATGTTGCCGTCCCGGCCTCCGACGCACAGCACCATCTTGTGCTCGAAGGACACCCGCGCGGTATCGGCAGGAACGGGGTGCGGCACGGGCATGGCGCCCGTTGGCGCTGAAGCTCTACCCTCTGATTGAGAAAGCGGCCTCAATGGCGCGGTTGCGGCCGGAATGCTTGCGCCGGCGGCCCTGAAGAGCCCGTTCTGGCGTTCCAGCAATGCTATCCGGTCCTGCAGGCGGGCATTTTGCTCGCGCAGCTGCAGGCGACTCGGCAGGTCGGGTACGGATTGCCGCAGTTCCTCCAGTTCGGCCTGCAGGCTGGCAATGACCGTGTCCTTGGCGATGCAGTCGGCCCGCGTGCGCATCAGCGCCGTTTCCAGCCATTCCAGCTTCTCGGCCTTTTCGGTCTGCATGCGTCTGGCCTTGTCCTGGGCGCGCTGCAGTTCTTCGCTCAGCGCAGCGTTTTCCTTCCTCAGCAAGGCAAAGCGATTGCGCGTGTCACGCATCTCGGCGCCGGCCTGGTGCTGCAGCATGTGGATGTCGCGGCACATCTGTTCTTCCAGTGCAGGGTTGCAATGGCCGTGGGTCAGCCCAGCCCAGAATGCCCCGGCGATATCGCCTGAGTGCAGCGATTCGTTCCAATGATGTTCCAGTTCCTCCGCGGATTTCAGATTACGGAATTGCCGGATGATCAAGGCATGGCGCTGATCGAGTTCGCGCTGCAGGGCATTCGAGACCGGGTTGCGGGATATGCAGGCCGAGACCGCTCCGGTATGCGCTTCATAATCGTTTAGTGTGCTGCGGCTGTCGAGAAACTTGGTCAGCACCTTGCGCAGCGCTCCCGGCGACAAGCACACGCCAATCACGGGGCAATGACAATGCGAACTCAAATCCCACAGCCGGCGCCGGGCGGAACCGACCGATTTTTCAGGGGTGATAGCGGCAGCGAGGTGAGATAAAGGCGTGGTCGAGGAATTGCACATAGACGGGCTCCATGGTGAACAATGGCGCGACGGCTGTTGCGGCTGATCGCAGGCTCAAGATCGATGAGCTGCATTATAAATGAGAATAATTCTCATTTGTGAAAAACATTACCGGGATGCCGGTTTTTTGTAACGTTCTCGTGCTTTGGCTCTTGTACGGAAACGCCCGTGCAAGCTGTTCGGCAGCACACGGAGCCATTACCAATCCCAAGTCATGACATGCCGAATGAGCTCGATGGTTTTTTCGACCGGCAAGGCCGAGCTCGCAACTCAGGAGTCCATAGCGGGGCGATGGATGACGAGCGCAATGCCGGCAGGCGGAAAAAGACACAATCTCGTTTGGCATGGCATGGTTTGAGCCTTCCCGTGTTCTTGAATTGTTCGCACCCGATGGCAAACACGTGTACGGCCGGCGCGTCGTGCGTGAGGACGCATCAAGTAGCCTGATCCACCGGGAGGTCGGGAAGGTCGCTATCCCGCAGATGGTGTCAGCGGCAGCTGGGACTGCATCGGGTTCCACATATCGACTGGAGGAAACTGAATCAGGAACAGCGCTCCGGTGCTGTGGCGTGCATCGGTCACGCGGACCATCGCGTTATGCGTGGTCGCAATATCACGCACGATCGCAAGCCCGAGCCCGCTGCCCGGCGTGGCCGTGTCCAGCCGGTAGAAGCGGCTGAAGATATTGTCGCGCTCGGTCACTGGTATCCCCGGGCCGCTGTCTTCGACGGTCAGCTGCGCGCGGTCGCCGCTCATCCCGCAGCGGACCGTCACGCTTCCGCCCGATGGCGTGTAGCGCACTGCATTGTCGACGATATTGTCGATCATGTCCCGCAGCAGGAAAGCATCTCCCATTACCCGGCATGGCTCGAGTTCGAAGCCGATGTCGATGTGCTTCTGGTCCGCCGCCCATACGAAATCGCGCACCGCTTCGCTGATCAGCGCATCCAGCTGAAGCGGGTGCATCTGCTTCGCGGCCCTGAGCGTCGGTTCGGCCCGGGCCAGCGCGAGCAGCTGATTGGTCTGCCTGATCATTCGTTCGGTCGTGTTCAGGACCAGGTCGACGATGGGTACGGTGTCATTGTTGCCCTCCTGCTTGTCTCTCAGCAGCGATAGCTGGGCTTTCAGGCCGGCGAGCGGCGTGCGCAGCTGATGCGCCACGTTGGCAAGGAAGCTGTGGCGCGCCTTTCCATCCTCCTCGACGCGCAGCAGCAGTCCATTGATCGCCCTGGCCAGAGAAGCCAGCTCGCGCGGCACCTTTTCGCTGACGAGGTCGAGTTCGCGCGGCCTGCGGGCATCGAGTTCGGCCTGCATCGTCCGCAAGGGCAACAGTTCCTTCCTGACCGCGAACCAGATGGCCAGTGCCGATGCAATCAGCACGGCGCAGGCGAGTGCAAGCTGGGTCGAGAGGAGGCGGGATTGCAGCGCATGGCGTTCATGCTTGGTTTCGGCCACGCCAATCTGGATGGTGCGCGACTCCAGGGGAACCTCCATTGCGACGATGCGCACATCTTCGCGCCGCAACCGTCCGCTGTAGGCGTGGGGATGCCGTTCCGAGCCGGGCAGCAAGAGCGAAGGAAAGTCGCTGTCTCCGGCGATGACATGCGTGCCGTCTCGGACAACGAAGAAGATGTTCTCTTCCTGCCGGGTGCGCAGCACGCGTTCGACCGCCAGCGGCAGGTCGACATCCACGCCTTCCGACGAGTCTCTCAGCATGGCGCGCAGATCGTAGGCAATTTCCGCGAGATTGTGGTCCAGCGTATCCTCGGCCGGTCCCCAGGCAAGCTTGTACATGGCGACGGCACCGACGAAGTTGATGACCATCAGCGGTCCGATGAGCCACATCAGCAGGCCAGCGCGGATGCTTCTGTTCACGGCGCTTCTTCCAGGATGTAGCCGAAGCCGCGTATGGTGCGGATCGCAACGCCGGAGCCTTCGATCTTGAGCCGGATGCGCGATACATAGACTTCGATCGCATTCGACGAAAGTTCGCCGCCGCGCGGAAGGATGGCGTTGAGTATCTGCTCCTTGGAAGCGATGCGGCCCGACTGCTGTATCAGGTACTGCAGGATCGACCATTCCCGAGCGGACAATTCGATGATCTCGCCGTTGACGCGAGCGCGCATGGTGGCAAGATCGAGCGACACGCCCTTGAAGCTGAGCTCGCTGCCCTTGCTTGTCACCCTTCGCGCGAGGGCGCGAATGCGGGCGACCAGTTCCGGTATGGCAAACGGCTTGACGAGATAATCATCGCCGCCGAGTTCCAGTCCGCGTACCCGGTCTTCGATTCCGTCGCGCGCAGTCAGGAACAGCACCGGCACTTCGCTGTTGCGCGCGCGCATGCGCCTGACGATTTCAAAGCCGTCCGCTCCCGGCAGGCCGATGTCAAGCACCGCGACTGTCACATCATGGTGACGCAGCAGCGCGTCGCCGTCGTTGCCGTTGGTCGCTACCGTCACGGTCATGCCGTTGTTGGTAAGGATGCGGGAAATGGCATCGGCCAGTACCCGATCGTCTTCGACTAGTAATACCTGCATGTTGACTGTCCGTCCCGTACTCTCATTACGTGCATGTAATTCCCCGGGCTGTGTTGCCATCGGCAGCCCCGGCAGGACTCTACGCCAGATGCCGCAATGGTATGCGAAATGTACCGGCTTGTGCGCTATAAAGCTTGCCTGCAAGCCTTCTGTCAGTCTGCATTCAGAAAGATGCAAGGTAGATGAAAGTTCGGTGCAAGCCTGGGTCGGTGTTCAAGGCAGTCTGGAGTCTGCGAGGCGATTTGTCGTCGTGCATGCAATGCGACGGTGCGGCGGATTCAGACAGATGCAAGTTTGACTTAAGCTTAACGTAAGCTCCTTCCTTTATGATGCGATCAATGGCATTGAGAGAAACAATGCGTAGCCCACAGCGCCGCACGATCTTCCTGGTTCAGGCGGATTGCAGTCGGCGTACGGCCCCTGCACTGAACACCATTGATATGAGGCCTTCGGCGGTGGCGCGTTCTTCTCTGTTCTTCAAATCGCCCAGAACGAGCGCATGCCGATCCGGGCACGAAATCATGAATTTGCCTTTGCGAAGGAAGGTGCATGCCTCATCCCTCATATAGATCATGAAAGCAACCGGACTCGCACTGAACTTTCGGCATTTCTACTACTTCTGGGTCGTAGCGAAGGAAGGCAGCATCACGCGCGCTGCCGAACGCCTGGATGTCGCTGCGCAAACCATCAGTGCCCAGCTGAGCCTGCTCGAGCAGTCTCTCGGCAAGGCACTCTTCGTTCCGCAGGGCCGGCGGCTGGCCATCACCGAGGCGGGACGGATGGCCCTGAAATATGCCGACCAGATTTTCCCGCTCAGCGAACAGATGATGGGTGCGTTTGCCGAATCGGAAACCGAAGGCATGATGCGCCTGACGGTAGGGATCGCCGATTCCGTGCCGAAGTCGATTTCCTCGCGTTTTCTGGAAGCGGCGATATTGATGCCGCAGCGTGTGAAGCCGATCTGCTATGAGTATGGCCTGGATATTCTTCTTGCCGATCTGGCATTGAACAAGCTCGACATCGTACTCTCAGATCGTCCGGCATCCGCGAATTCCAGCGTGAGACTATTTAGTCACTTGCTGGGAGAGAGCGAAGTCACCCTGTACGGCGCGCCGACGCTTGCCGCCCGTTACAAGCCGGGCTTCCCCAAGAGTCTGAATAGCGCGCCGCTGCTGCTGCCTACCCGCAACAACATGATCCGAAGCCGCATCGATTACTGGCTGGAGTCGCATGATCTGCATGCGGAGGTCGTGGGCGAGTTCGACGACAACGCCTTGCTCAATACATTCGGTCGAAATGGTCTCGGCTTGTTTCCTGCGCTGTCGGTTCTCGAGCATGAAGTGCAAGCGGAGTGCGGCGCAGTTCCGGTCGGTTCTCTCGGGCCGGTGAAGGAGCAGTTTTACGCGATCCTCAACGAAAGGAAGATCAGGCATCCCGCAGTGGAGGCCATTCTCACCACGTATGCCGGAGGCATGTTTTCACCGTCGAAGATGGCGGCATAGAAGGCAGCCCAAGACTCCATTTCGTCAAGAGCCTCCTTAAAGACTTGATGTGCGGTGAGACGCCGGCACTGCGGTACTGGGCGAACCTCACGTTCGCACGCGTTCCTCTTGCCAGATTCAAGCCGCTCCCTGAGGTTTTTGATCCGGTTCGACATCGCGAGCCAAGACTGAACCACGACCATGCGATATGCGCCATTCATCCTGCCGGTTAACCTCATGCTTGCAGCGTTTCTCGGATTGCTCGTTCTGGCATGGCACATCGCAAGCTATGGCGGCCGTTCGTTCGACGCACCCGTGGATGCTGCGGTGGTGCTAGGTGCGGCCGTGTGGGGCGATAAGCCTTCGCCCGTTTACCGGGAGAGAATTCGGGAAGCGATCAACCGATATCGAAACAAGCAGGTCAAGTATCTTGTTTTCACCGGCGGCACTCCCAAGGCGAACTACCTCTCCGAAGGCGAAGTCGGGCGTGCATTCGCCATCAGGCACGGCGTTCCGCCCGAGGCCATCCTGATGGAAACGACATCGCGCACGACGTGGCAGAACCTAGTCAATGCGAAGACACTTCTGGAGACCCTTGGCGCAAACCGGGTGCTGGTGATCAGCGACCCCTTGCATCTGCGGCGCGCCGTGGCGATGGCCAAAGATCTCGACCTGGATGCGCTGCCCGGGCCCACGGCTTCCAGCCGATTCCAGTCGCTGCCCAAGCAGGCAAGGTTCCTGTGGAATGAAGTCTGGCGCTATCTTCATTATCTGGTGCTTGGCCATCGCTTTCGCTAGCAGCGCAAGGACAATGCAAGCGCCTCGTACGCGTTCGTTGGCTACCGTCAGGGTTGATCTGAGGGCTCGCATCTCCACGAGATGAAACCAAGCTGCTGCGCAGGTGATGGCTGCGAAAAGGCAGCAACGACCGCCGGGAATCCACATGATCAGTCCGGCCAGCTTCTGGTCTTCGAGCAACGAACGAAGAGGTTCTTCCAGCGACAGGGAATCACCGTACGGCACGCGTAAAGAGAAGACGAGCAGGGGGCCGAACAATCAAGTGCGCGTCAGCGTTGCCGGGATTCAGATGATCGCCCCGCATGTATCCCCGATCATGGCTTGGCTGGGGCTACATGCGATAGGCGAAGCGCATGAACGCTGGCCGGGCTGCGGTGATGTCTGCGTTCTGAACGCGCCCTTCATGCCTGGCTCTGCAGCAGGCAATTGGGGCTGGGGCTTGTTGTAACAGACGTGGAGCGTGTGCAAGTTTGAAGGGGTATTCAACCCTCTTCACCAAAGTCCATCTGCATGGCGACGAGCCGTGCCTGCCGGTTTCCGAACCGGCCATAACGGTCATTGCGCTCCTGTTCGCTTCGGTCTTGCCTGGTCATTTGCATTCGCTTGACACCAAGCGTACTTGCATCGGACTTCGAAGCATTCTCTTCGTTAATTTTGCGGTCCAGGCAAGCATGGAATTCAGGTACGGGCAGCATGAGGCATTTCTCCAATTCGCAAGAAGTAAGGAATCGCAATGAATACGCAAGGCGTTGAGAACTCCAGCACATGCTCTCACGGCAGTCTTAGGCCAGGCTTAAGTTCAATCAGAAAAAGCATGACCGAGGCTCAGCTAAAGCAATGGCATTCGCCGAACCTGAACGAGGCCAGGTTTATACAAGGGGAAGACTGGACGGCCGGCGGGCTGCAGAGCTTGCATGCATGAGGTACGCAACGCGCGCAGCATGAGGGTCCAGCCAAACCATACTGCACGATCCGGCTCCAGCCCCCTTGGTTGATGACTCGGCAGGATCGACAATCAGGGAAAAACCAATACCGGCACCGATGCTTTCTGCAGCACTTCCTGCGTCGTGCTTTCGCTGAAGATCGTGTCGATGATGCCCATGTTTCCTCGGGTGGCCATGACAATGAGATCGCAGTTTTCCTTTTCGACGGTGCTGAGGATTTCATCGCAGGGCAATGCCGACATCGAGACCACGCTCTTGCATCTGACCCCGGCTTCTTCAGCCAGGACGCGCACCTTTTCGACAGTCTGCCTGGCTGCTTCAAGATGCATGTGCTCGACATCCCGGCCGCTCTGAATCGCATCGTAGTCCGATGCCCGGTACAGGCGAGGTTCCGCCACGGAGAGCACGACCATCCCGGCGCGTGACATTTTCGCGAGATCGATTGCGGGTTGGATCGGCCGCAGAGACATTGGCGACCCGTCGACTGGTATCAAGATTGAATGAAACATGACTTATCCTCAATTTCTTCCGACATGAACGTACGATTCAGGCTCGCTTCGAACCTGTCATGTCAACATGCGCAATGGGAACACGACGAGCAGACGACGTTCGTCGTACTCGTCAGGATGCAGACGGGAAGATCATGCCCGTGGTGGCGGCTTCGCTGTCAGAGGAACAATCGACAGGAAGAATAGAGGTGAGTTTGCGGAGCGTGTCGAACGTGTCAGCGTGGTTGGATTCGGCTGCCCGGGGATGGCATAGTCGGAAAGCTCTTCGATTGTTGATGACACCGTCGCACCGTCGGCAATCTCAACGTCAACGGCGTTTTCGCTATCGTCCTGAGCAGCTGACACCTGGACTACTCCGTTGCTTTGCTGTGGAAAGAGAGACGCGTCAATGCCGAGCGCGGCCACGGTTCCCTGGAGAAGGAAGATGGCAAGCAGGAACGCAAAAAACAGATTTCTCTTCATGTTCCGGATCAAGCTCGACTTGGTTGAGGAAGTTAAGGCGAGTGGGGCTTCGCATCAATGTTACCGCTGTCCATGAGTTTGATACCTATTGTGCCCAGAGTTCATCAAGATTTCTTGACAAAGTAGCCTGGTTGAAACTACGGCTAGAAACTTTCAGTCTTTTGTTCACAGTTTCGTCGCTCAACGGAATGTTTTCTGCAGTTAAAACTCGAGGATTGAAAGCACGCTTATCCCGAAAAGGAGTGCAGGACTTCATACGCAAAAAGATTATGTGAATGTACCGGTGCTGCAGGAGACGCGTGTCAGGAATGGAGCGACTTCATCTGCCGGAAGTGGCGCAGCGAAATAATATCCTTGCGCTTCGTCGCATCCGCACGTCCTGAGGAAGGCCAAGGTGTCGGCCGTTTCGACGCCTTCGGCGACGACCGGGAGGCCCAGCCGGTGCGCCATATCGATAAACGCCTCAATGACTCGCCTGTTTCCGCTCTTGTCGCGATTCTTCTGGTTCACAAACGAACGGTCGAGTTTCAGAACATCGATCGGGAATTGGCCCAGGTAAGCCAGGCCCGAATAGCCTGTCCCGAAGTCGTCCACGGCAAGGGAAACGCCAAGCCCCTTGAGTGCCTGGAAGATTTCTGCCGATGCCTCTATGTCGTTGACGAGCGACGTCTCCGTGAGCTCCAGTTCCAGCTGATCGGCTTGCAGTCCCGATTTTGCCAGGGCACTGCGAACGTCGGCAATCAGCCGGTCATGAGCCAGTTGCCGCGCAGACAGGTTGACCGAGATGCGAATGGGTTTGCTGGTGGCTTCATTGATTCGCTGCGCTTCGGTGCAGGCTTCTTCCAGGACCCATCGCCCGATCTCTTCAATGAAACCCCGCTCCTCCGCGATCGGAATGAAATCCAGGGGAGGGATACGTCCAAGCTGCGGATGATTCCAGCGAATCAGCGCTTCGAAACCGGTGACTTGCATCGTCGCCAGGCTGACCCTGGGTTGATAGTGAAGTTCGAATTCCTTCCGCTCCAGGGCGCGGTGCAAGGAGTTCTCTATGGTCATCCGCCCCTTCATCTGTTCGCTCATTTCCTGGTTGAAGAAGCGGTAACTGTTGCGCCCGGCTTCCTTCGCGCGGTACATCGCAATGTCCGCCGCCTGCAGCAGCGCCTCCTTGGTCGTGGCATCGTCGGGGTACATGCTGATGCCGACGGAGGCGCGGACGAAAACTTCATGTCCTGCAATGAGCATCGGTTCCGAGAGCGCCGAACTGAGCTTTTCAACCAGTTTCTGTGCCGACTCGACGCCGCGCACGCAAGGTGCCGCGACAACAAACTCGTCCCCGCCGAGGCGGGCGACCAGGTCGTCCGGCCGAAGGTTCTTGCGGAGCCGGCGGGCCACTTCCGTCAACAGGACATCGCCCGGCGCATGGCCGAGGGTATCGTTGACTTCCTTGAACCGGTCGAGGTCGATGAACAGCACGGCAACCTGAGCCTTTGCCTTCGAGTCTTCCAGCAGCTGCTCCAGACGTTCCTGCATATGAGACCGGTTCGCCAAGCCGGTAAGCGAATCATGCGTGGCGAGCCGTTCCAGCCTTTTTTCAGCGAGGATCTGTTCGGTGATGTCCCTGCCGACGCCGCGGTATCCCTTGAATTGCCCATCCTCGAAAATCGGTTCTCCGGAAATCGCGGAATGCCGTACCGTGCCTTTGCTTTGAACATAGACGCAATACCGGATGTCCCTGAACACCTTGCGCTGCGCGAATACGTTCAGATACTCGCGCAATCCGGGTTGATCGGTGTCTGCAGCACGCTCGACACGCGTGCGGCCGATGACTTCATCGGGAGATGCTCCGAATAGTCTGTACAGCCCGTCGGAGACATGGGTGAAGCGGCCTTCGGCATCGGTCTCCCAGTACCAGTCGGAGGACAGATTGGCCAGACTGCGGAACCGCTCTTCACTGCGCATCAAGGACTCGCGTTCGCGACGTTCACTTCCGATATCCCTCGCCACGACGACTGCACCGAGCTTTTCCTCAGTAATCGGGTCGCGCAGCACCCGAATCTTCGCGCCCAGCCAAACGTAGTGGCCGTTCTTGTGCCTGATGCGGAATTCAACCAGCTTGCTGCCGGTTTCGCCGGCTGCCTGTCTTGCCACCTCGGCCCGGACAAGAGGCGCATCGTCCCGGTGGATGCGGGAATACGCGCTGACGCCGCGCAATTCCTCGGGCAGGAATCCCAGCAGGACTTCGGAGGATGGGGAGACATAGAGGTAGTCGCCGGTGTCGGGCGCGTGGTGGCTGATCAGGTCGGTACTGTGTTCCATGACCAGGCGAAGCGCGAGTTCGCTTTTCGCCAACTCAAGTACTGCCTCGCGCAATTCGGTGGATTCGGTAATTGCACCGGCATATCCGAGAAACTCGCCGTTTTCCTTGAAGCGCGGAACGGCCGAACTTCGCAGCCAGCGAGTGGAACCATCGCTCTTGATGACCCGGTATTCAAACTGATAGCCTGTCCGCTTGTCCCTGGCCTCCTGGAAGGCCGGCTTGAGACGAATGCGGTCTTCCGGGCAGATTACTTCCAGCCATTCGGATTGCGCAAATTGGCCTTGCTCCGGAAATTTGTCGGGTACGTCCGAATGAATGCAGGTACAGACACCCTGCAAGTCGGAAGTCCAGACCACGGTGGTCGCATGCTCTGCCAGATCTCTTGCTGAGCCATGGTATTGGCCTGACGCTGTATTCGTCTGTCCGTTATTGTCTCTGCGCACGGTTCGTAGACCTTGTCTCTATCTATTTTTGCCGGGAAACATCATACTGGTTTCCCGGCGAGCTAGAAAGAACCTCAAGCCCGCTTCGCGACGCCGTCACAACAGACATCAGCCGAAAATCCCTGGCCGGCAGATTCAAAATTGAAAATCTATCAATGCATGATGCAGCGGAGGCACCGGCTCAGCCAATGCGCGGCGGCAGATCCTCCCGGTCCAGCATTTGATTGATGCGCTGTCGCGCAAACGGATCGGCACTGTCGACATATCGCATGGCGGAATGGACGTCCTTCCAACCGACGTATTCCATTAACGTCTTGACATCCCAGCCATTGGCGCTGGCCCAGGTGGCAAAACCCCGCCGCAATGAATGGCCGCTGTACAGTTCCGGGGATTCGACCCCGGCTTCCTTCAGAATCGAACGCAGCAGCGGCACCAGGCTGTCGATGTGGAGGCCTTCGCCGCCGACATGACCCCAGCGATCGATTGCGCGGAAAACCGCGCCCTCGCCGATCTTTGCCGCATCCACCCACGCCAGATAGGCCTCCACCGGACAGAGCCGGGCCAGAGCCGGCGCCTTGAATGTCGTGCCGCGGAGCCGCCGGTCGGTCTTGGTCAGGGTGAAATAGCAGGTCATGCCCTGGCCAGGCATCACCTCGACATGTTCGGCGCGCAGCCGGGTCAATTCGTCGCCGCGAAAGCCGCGCCAGAAACCGAGCAGCAGCAGGGACCGGTTTCGCAGGTGCCGCAGCTCCGCACCCCGGTTATTGTCGGCCCGCGCTGCCGCTATGGAAGATGCGATCCAGCGATCGACCTGAGACAACTGTTCGATCAGCAGCGGTTTGGCCCGTTTCTCCCGGGCCGGGTGCAGCACCTGAATGCCCTTGAATACCTTTTTGACGATCGGCGCCTTGGTCGGATCGGGAAAGCCCTGCTCGATGTGCCATTGGGCGAGGGCGGCCAGTCTCTGGCGCAGCGTGTTGACCGACAGGGATTCGGCATGATCCACCAGGTAACGGGCGATGCTTTCGCTGGTGGCGGGCAGGAAGCCGCCCCATTCGACTTCGAAGTGGCGGATCGCCCCCTGATAAGCCTTTCTCGTGTTGTCGCGCGTGGCGGCTTTTATATACTGGTCAAACTGGGTCATGTGCTGCTTTGCATTGCGGAGGACGCTACTGATGAAGCGTTAGGATCGAACATGTCGAAAATGGAATTCAGGGTCGATCATAGCGCCATATCCGACGCCAGTTGCAAAATCAGGTGCGACGCTCCTTCTCACGGCGACTCACAACAATAAACCGGGCAAGCCTGCATGTCAGCGTTTGTCGGCGACGTGGGGCCCTTGATGCTCATGCAACGCCGAATGCCGGCGGTTTACCGAAGGTGCCTCCATCAATATAATTGCGATTTTGTCAGTAACCAAAAGTAAAAAATCTACTTGGGGGGTCTTCATGTCTATTCGCCGCACGTTCGGCTGTGCAATCCTTGCGCTCGCTCCTGTATTGGTCAATGCGCAATCGCTGCCTGAAGGTTACTTGTGCTGCAACATGCGCACCGACGGCAGCTGGATCAGCGACATCAATTATGCGGAGAACGGCAAGCGCATCATCCCCGCGGGTACGCCGGTAAAGGCGACAGGGTATGGACGCTATCGTGTACATGTCGACATCAACGGCGCCAGGCAGGCGATCGGCAATGACTACAGCCGGGATATGAACATGGAGAGCTTCGCTCAGCGCTACATCGTAAGCGAGGATCCGAAAGCCAAACTGGCCAGCTACCCCGCCAAGATGCGGTCAGCCATCACGAACGCGCGCCTGATCCCGGGAATGACCCGCGAGCAGGTGCTCATGGCAGTCGGTTACCCGGTCACCAGCGAGAACCCGCAGCTGGACGCCAAGGTATGGCGCTACTGGCTCTCAAGCTTTTCCGAATTCCAGGTCGTTTTCAATCCGAACGGAACGGTCAAGGAAGTGACGGCCGATCCGCAGACCAGGAACCTGATAATGCAGGACTGATGTCGCCGCATCAAAAAGAGCTTTACGCGCTACCCTCGCGCAGGCCGTTTCCGCCTGCACGAGGGTAGCGATCAATCGCGAAGTTGATCGGGCGGACATGGTTTTCCTGCAAGAGGAATATTGATGAGAGTCCTTGCTTGGGTTACTGTGGCAACATTCGCGTAGTTCTGCGGAAAGCGTGGATTGTGTTCTCAAAGGAGGCCGCCGGCGGCAAATTCGAAGGGCACAATCCACATGTTCAGGTGCTGCACCTTTCAGAAAACATCATGCCGAGACCCGATTCCACACAATATCCGTCAGTACGAGCACCGCATTCGCCTCTCACCGACTATTACCGCAACGAAGAAGAGCGACGCAGCTGGGTCGGGAATATCTTCAACCGCACGGCGGTCGACTACGATCGTATCGAGTCCATCCTCGGCCTTGGCTCGGGATCGTGGTATCGCAGGCAGGCATTGAGCCGTGCGGGGCTGGTTCCGGGAATGAAAGTGGTCGATGTCGGCGTCGGTACCGGGCTGGTGGCACGACAGGCTGCGCTCCTGGTCGGCAATCCCGCTGACGTGACCGGCGTCGACCCGAGTTCCGGCATGCTGCAAAACGCACAGGTGCCGGACGGCGTGCAACTGGTGACCGGCAGTGCCGAGCATATTCCTTTCCCCGATCAGAGCTTCGATTTCCTGAGCATGGGCTATGCGCTGCGGCACATCAGCGACTTGTCAGTCGCCTTCGCGGAATTTCATCGCGTGCTGAAACCGGGCGGGCGTCTTTGCATTCTCGAGATTACCTGTCCGGAAAGGACCTTGCCCAAGCTCCTGCTGAAGGCTTATCTCAAAGGCGTTGTTCCGGGCCTGGCGAAGCTGGCATCCAAAAGCACGGACACCTCTCTGCTCTGGCGTTATTACTGGGATACGATCGAGGCGTGCGCCAAGCCGGCTAACGTCATTGCCACCTTGGAAAATGCCGGCTTCGGGCAGGTGGACCGCTACGTCGAACTGGGCATCTTCTCGGAGTATCGGGCGACAAAAACACAATAAATGCAAATTGGAGCGAGCTGCATTGGCGACGGCCGGCACGATCTTTCGGGCTTGGCAAGAAGCGGCGTATTCGGAATGGAACTGCATTCCGAATCCAACATGGCATAGCCAAATTCCTTGAGTACAGGCATTCGTCGCTGTTACCATTAGGTATTCCGAACATATTGGCCGGTTTTGCAAAAAAAACAATGCGGAATCGACCAAATTCCGCGTATTTGCAAGCAAAGAAATATCATGACTACTGAAAGTGCCTCCACCATCGCCCCATCACTCCAGCGTGAAGTTGCCGAACTGATTGTGCAAGCACTTGGTTTGGAAGTCGCGCCGGAACAGATCAATCCTGATGATCCCCTGTACGGTGACGGTCTCGGGCTCGATTCCATCGACGTGCTCGAAATCGCTCTTGTCGTGTCCAAGCGTTACGGCTTGCAGCTGCGTGCGGATAATGACGAAAATCACCGCATCTTCAGTTCATTGCGTAGCTTGACCGACTATATCAGCGCGCACAAGGCATCTTGAGGTCGGCCTTGGGGCGGGTAGGGCGCTGGACGCTTATCATTGCGTTTCCGCTGGCTTATGCGCTGCTCGCCCATCACACCAATACCGCCCGCCTCGCAGGACTGGGAACCCTGATTGCGCTTGCGCCATTGATACTGATGTTTGTAACAATGGCATGGCAGGCAACGTATCGCAAAACGATGCTGGCATTGTTCGCGCTCGGTTGCCTGGGCCTCGGCCTGGCGTGGGGGAAAATTCAACAGTTCTACAGCATCATTTACTGGCTTGAACATGCAGGTACCGAACTGGTATTGTGCCTGGCGTTTGCCCGTACCCTGCGTGCCGACCGTGAGCCGATGGTGACGTACTTTGCACGCCTGGTGCACGGTTCGCTGACCCCTGCGCTGCAGGACTATACGAGGCAGGTAACGAAGGCATGGGTGTGCTTCTTCTGCGCCATGGCCGGTGTTTCCACTGTACTGTTTCATGCCGCTTCCCTTGAAGTATGGTCTGCATTTGCGAACTTCCTTACCGCGCCGCTGATCGGACTGATGTTCATCGCCGAGTATGTTGTGCGTCGCCGCCTTCACCCGCAGATGAATCACGCAAACATTGCTGACGGCATCAAGGCTTACTGGAATGCCCCCGTGAAGGCATCATCCGGCCGCAGCCAATAGCAGAACAAGCAGAACACATCGATCATGCCGACATTCCCGCTCATTACCCATCCGCACGCAGACAGCGTCATCGCCTGGCGCGATGGACAGTCAATCACCTCGGCGCGTTTTCTGTCCGATGTGGCGCACTTGCGCACCAGGCTGCCGCAGGGCCGTCACATGCTCAATGCCTGTGCCGACCGTTACCGCTTCATGGTGGGCCTTGCTGCAGCACTCTCAAGCAACAAGGTCAGCCTGCTGCCATCGACGCAGACGCCGGAAATGATCCGGCAGATGGTCCGCTTCGCACCCGATGTATTTTGCTTGACCGATGCCCGGGACTGCGAGATCGACCTGCCGCAAATTGGCTTTCCGGATAGCGATGCCGCCGGGCGGGCGTGTTCCGATGGCCTGCCGTATGTCGTGCCGCAGATCGATGCGGCGCAGCTGGTCGCCTATGTCTTCACGTCCGGCTCGACCGGCACTCCGGTCCCGCATGCAAAAACATGGGGGGCGCTCGTTCGCAACGTGCAAGCCGAAGCCCGTCTCTGGGACATGAACGACGAGCGGTCTCATGCGGTGATAGGCACCGTTCCGTCGCAGCATATGTATGGCTTCGAATCGACCGTGCTGATCGTCATGCAAAGCGCCAATGCGATGGTGGCGGGCAATTCGTTCTACCCGGCGGATATCTGCAATGCCGTCGCTCAGGCGCCGCGTCCGCGCACGCTGGTGTCGACGCCCGTGCATCTGCGCTCCGTCCTCGGCGCTGCGCTGGACATCCCTTCAGTCGATCTCGTCGTTTCCGCAACGGCTCCGTTGTCGATTGCGCTCGCCGAAGATGTCGAGGCTGCATTCGGCGCCCCGCTGCTGGAAATTTACGGCAGCACGGAGACCGGGCAAATTGCCGTGCGCAGGTCGACCAGGACCGATCAGTGGAGTCTCTTCCCCGACGTACGGTTTCATCAGGAAGGCGGCGTTACCTGGGCATCGGGCGGTCATGTCGAAAAGGCGATGCCGATGAATGACGTCATCGAAATGGTCTCCGACGACCGTTTCCGGCTGCACGGACGCACCGCCGATCTGGTCAACATTGCAGGCAAGCGGAATTCGCTGGCTTATCTGAATCTGCAACTGACGGCGATTCCGGGGGTGGCTGACGGCGCCTTCTTCATGCCTGACGAAACCGAAGCCGACGGCGTCACGCGGCTGACTGCATTTGTGGTCTCGCCCGGCGTGGAGCCGGCATCCATCATTAGAGCGTTGCGGGAGCGGATCGATCCGGTCTTCCTGCCGCGTCCCTTGCATTTCGTCGATGCATTGCCACGCAACGCGACCGGCAAGCTGCCGCGGGAGGCGCTCAAGGCGCTGCTGCAGGAAAGGGCAAAGCAAGATACCGAGAGCGCTGCATGAACAAGGCGCGCGTCGAACTGCCCGTGCCCGCAAACCATCCGGCATACGAAGGCCACTTCCCGGGCATGCCTGTGCTGCCCGGCGTGGTGCTGCTCGACGAGGCGCTGCATGCAGCCGGCAATACCTTCGGACACGTTCCTGGAGGCTGGCGCATCGGCTCCGTGAAATTTCTCGTTCCAGTCAGGCCGGCTCAGCCGCTCGAAGTCTGCCTTGAGCGAACGGATAGCGGCAGCATTCGTTTCGATATCCTGAGCGGCGATCAAAAAGTCGCCACCGGCACGGTGACTGCAGGCGCAACGGTACAGTAATCATATGGACGCATCCAAGAACGTCACTGCCGAATGGGCAAAACGTCCTGAACGCAGCAACATGTTCATGTTGCGCTTGATGACATGGATATCGCTTCGCCTCGGGCGGCCGGCCGGGCGTGTCGTGCTGCATCTCATTGCCATCTATTTTCTGCTGCTGGCGCCTGCCAGCCGCGCGGGCTCCCGCCAGTACCTGCACCGCGTTCTCGGGCGGCCAGTGCGCTGGACCGACATTTATCGGCACTTCTTCTGGTTTGCCTCCACCATCCATGACCGCGTGTACCTGTTGAACCAGAGATTCGATCTGTTCGACATCACCGTGCATGGCAAGGAAGAGATCGATCGCGTAATCGCCAGGGGCGAAGGCGTGTTTCTCGTCGGTGCCCACATGGGCAGCTTCGAGGTCGCCCGTGCCCTCGGGCGCAGCCGGACGAACATGAAGGTTGCGATGGTCATGTATGAGGAGAACGCGCGCAAGATTTCCGACATGCTCAGCGCAATCAATCCTCAGGCAACGCAGGATGTGATCAGCCTCGGCCACGTCGATTCGATGTTGAAGATCAATGAAGCCTTGCAGGACGGGGCAATGGTAGGCATGCTTGCCGACCGTACGCTTGCCGACGACAGCACGGTGCCGGTCAAGCTGCTCGGCGCCGAAGCGAGACTGCCGACAGGCCCATTCAGGATGGCGGCTATCATGCGCAGGCCTGTCCTGTTCATGGTCGGCTTGTATATGGGCGGCAATCGGTACGAAATCCATTTCGAGAAGCTGGCCGATTTTTCCCAGCTCGCCTCCGGGCAGCGCCAGCAGGAAGTGAGAAGGGCGGTAGCACGGTATGCCGAACTGCTGGAGCGGCATTGCAGGCTGGCGCCTTACAACTGGTTCAACTTCTTCAATTTCTGGCCGGAGCCGGCTTCCGATTCATCGGCTACGCCTGATACGCTTAAAACGCGGGAAGATCAACAATGAATAAAATAGCGCGCGTGTTTTCGGCAAAAGCGATCGGCCGGCTTGCAGCAATGGTCGCCATGGCCTGTGCGGTACTCATTCCCGCAGGGGCAATGGCTGCCGACTGGAACATCGATCAATTGATGCAGCTGCTCGCAGGCGCCAAGCCTGAGCGCGCCAGGTTCGTCGAAAAAAAATATCTGTCCATGCTCGACCGACCGGTGGAATCGTCCGGCGAGCTGCGTTATACCGCGCCTGACCGTCTCGAAAAGCGTACGCTCAAGCCGAAAGCCGAAAGCATGATGGTGGAGGGTAATACGCTTACCATTGAACGCGGCAAGCAGCAGCATGTGATCCAGATGCAGGAATACCCCGAACTGGCAGCCTTCATCGACAGCATTCGCGGTACCCTGGCCGGCAATCGCAGCGCCCTGGAGCGCACCTTCAAGCTCAAGCTTGAAGGCAGCAAGGAGCGCTGGAAGCTGCAGCTGACGCCAGCGGATGCATCGATCGGCCGGAATGTGCACATGATCCGAATCGAAGGCGGTCAGGACGATGTGCGCAGCATCGAAATCATCCAGACCGACGGCGATCGGTCGCAAATGACAATCGAGCGCATTGCGACGCGATGAAGTCATCCGCATCCCGCAACCGGAACATCGCGCTCGGCGGTTGGCTGGTCGGCATCCTGCTGTGCTGCCTGGTCGTGCTCCGCACCAGTTTCACGGCCGACCTTTCGGCGTTCCTTCCCAAGTCGCCGACAAAAGAGCAGCAGGTGCTGCTCGACCAGCTCACCGACGGCATCGTATCCCGCCTGATTCTCGTCGGCCTCGAGGGAGGCGATGCCGCTACTCGTGCTGCATTGTCGAAGCGAATGGCGCAGCGCCTGCGCAACGAACCCGCGTTTGTCACGGTCAACAACGGCGAGCCGGTGCATGCGCAGAAGGACCAGGCTTATCTGTTCGGGAATCGCTATCTTCTCAGTTCGGCGGTCACCCCGGAACGTTTCACGGTAGCGGGCATGCAGGCTGCCATCGGGGACACGATCGATTTGCTGTCTTCCCCGGCGGGGATGATGATAAAGCAGATGGTACCGCGCGATCCTACCGGGGAAATCGTGCAGCTGTTTGAACAGATGAACGGCAGCAGCCGGCCCGTACTCCAGGATGGAGCCTGGGCCTCACGCGACGGCATGCGTGCACTGCTGCTGGCGCAGACTCGTGCGAGCGGTTCCGACACCGACGGTCAGGCAGAAGCAATGCGACTGCTCCGTGCGGCTTTCGACGATGCCGTCAGGCAGGAAGGCTCCCGGGCATCCGAGGTCAAGCTTGCCATGACCGGACCCGGCGTGTTCTCTGTAGTTTCGCGCCAGACCATCGAAAGCGAGGTCACCCGGTTTTCAATACTCAGCACAGTCATCATCGTCACCCTGCTTCTGCTGGTGTACCGGTCACTGACGGCACTGGCGCTGGGCTTGCTGCCGGTCTTGTCGGGAGCATTGGTCGGCGTGGTGGCCGTCAGTCTGGGATTCGGCGTGGTACATGGCATCACCCTTGGTTTCGGTACCACGCTCATCGGTGAAGCGGTCGACTATTCCATCTACCTGTTCGTGCAGTCGCGGCAGCCGGGCACTGCCGGCCAGGAAGATTGGGTCAAGAAATTCTGGCCGACGATCCGTCTCGGCGTGCTGACCTCGATAGCGGGATTTGCGTCGCTGCTGCTATCCGACTTTCCGGGACTTGCACAGCTTGGGCTGTATTCCATTGCCGGACTTGTCACTGCCGCAGGGGTGACGCGCTTCGTCCTGCCATATCTGCTTCCCGCGGGTTTTCGTGTCAGGGACGTCTCTGCGATCGGACGCCGGCTCGGCGTGGTGGTAAGCCATGCTCCTGCGTTGCGGCTGCCAATCATCGCGCTGGTCATCGCTGCCTGCGTCATCGTATTCCAGCATCGCAATACGATGTGGAATTCCGAACTGTCGGCATTGAGTCCGGTATCCAAGGCTGATCAGGAAGTCGACGCCAAGCTGCGCGCCGATATGGGCGCGCCCGATGTGCGCAGCATGGTCGTTGTCACGGCAGCGAACCGGGAGGCCGCCCTGCAGGCATCCGAAGCCGTCTCTTCAAGGCTGGATACGCTGATCGACAAGAAGACCATTGCCGCATACGAGAGTCCAAGCCGCTATCTGCCCAGCGTGGCGACCCAGCGTGCCCGCCAGGAAAGCCTGCCGGGCTCCCAGGCTGCGACACTCTTGCGTGCTGCAATCGATGGATTGCCGGTGAGGCTGGAGGTTCTGCAGCCTTTTCTGGAAGATCTTGCGCAGGCAAAATCGCACGCGCCACTTGAGCGGGCCGACCTCGACGGCACTTCGTTTGCGCTGGCGGTCGATTCTCTGCTTTTCCAGCGCGGCGACCGCTGGCTTGCGATATTGCCGCTGACCGCGCCCTCGGATGTCGGTGCGATCGATGCGGACGCGGTGCGTGCGGCAATTGCCGAGGCGAAGGTGCCGAATGCGCTATACGTCGACCTGAAGCTGGAATCCGATCGCCTCTATGGCGGCTACCTGCACCAGGCAATCATGCTGTCGCTGGGCGGCGTGGCGGCGGTATTGCTGCTGCTGCTGTGGACACTGCGTTCGGTCGTCAAAGTTGCGCAAGTCGTATTGCCCCTGGCGATGGTCGTGCTCGTGGTGGTGGCGCTGCTCGTATTGACTGGACAGAAACTGATTTTGCTGCATCTGGTCGGAATGCTGCTGATCGTCGCGGTCGGTTCCAATTATGTGCTTTTCTTCACCACCAGCGTGAATGCAAAAGAGGAGAGTCTTTCACCGCAGACGCTGACATCCCTGTTTTTTGCCAACATGACCACGGTGGCCGGGTTCGGCATGCTCGGTTTTTCGGACGTGCCGGTGCTGCAAGCCATCGGAAGTACGGTTGGTCCCGGGGCGGTGCTGGCGCTGGTGTTTTCGGCGGCGTTTGCAGCACGAGCGGCGAAGCCGAAAGGGTGAGCCATGCGCGTTATTCATGACCGCTACTCGGACAGATCGGCAGCGCCCGCCCTCCTGGTGCTTCTGCCAGGCGCGATGCAACAACCGGAAGATCTGCTTTCGGCCGGTTTTGCGGCGGCGGTGCGCGCGCGCGGCTTGCCGATTGATCTGGCCCTGGTCGATTTGGGACCGCAATTCATTGGCGAAACGGGTAATGGAACCATAGTCCGCCAGCTGCATGAAATGCTCCAGCAACAAATTGCACTGCACGCCTATCAACACATCTGGATAGCCGGAATTTCCATAGGTGGCGCCATTGCAGCCGCCTATGCCGACACCTATGCTGCCGAAGCCTCAAGCCGTATCCGCGGCCTTTGCCTGCTTGCGCCGTATCCTGGCAGTCGCATGATTATCAAGGCCATTCGGGAGGCAGGCGGGCTTGCTCATTGGTCGCCGGAACAATCCGCCGATATGGACGATAGTGCTTTTCGACTGTGGCGCTGGCTGAAACATTACCGCAACACCGGTCCTCGCCTGTATCTCGGCTATGGTTTGCAGGATCGTTTCACTCCGGGTCTTGCTCTGATGGCGGAAGCCGTCGACGCAAACTGCCTGGCAACCATCCCCGGCGGCCATGATCTGCCTGCATGGCAGCGGCTGTGGGAAACGTTTCTCAACCGGTGGGCACCGGCCCTGGACCCGAATACGGAGCGCGCATGAATCAACACCAACCGCTCCCGTGGCGCATGCCGAACCTTATCCGTCTGAGCATCATGCTGCACGTTGCGGCACTGATCGGTGTTGTGCTTGCTCCTCGCTTTTGGGGCATTGCGCTTGCGGCAATCATCGCCAATCACCTGGTGCTGACGCTCAGCGGTTTGTGGCCGCGAAGCACCTGGCTCGGACCTAACTGGACTGTCTTGCCGGCCGAAGCGGCACGGCGCAACGAAATTGCCTTGACCATTGATGACGGTCCCAATCCGGACGTGACGCCGAAAGTGCTGGATCTGCTGGACCGCCATGGCGTGAAGGCGACCTTCTTTTGCATCGGCGAACATGCGGCGCGATATCCGGCATTGTGCCGTGAAATCGTCCGGCGCGGCCATGCGGTCGAAAACCACAGCCAGCATCATCGTCACTATTTTTCACTAATGGGCGCTCGTGGGCTGAAGCGCGAGATTGAAGCGGGACAAACAACGCTGGCTTCGATTACCGGCAGCCTGCCGCGTTTTTTTCGTGCGCCGGCGGGATTGCGCAATCCCTTCCTCGATCCGGTGCTGGCAAAATGCGGCCTGCGGCTTGCGGCCTGGACGCGCCGCGGATTTGATACCCGCACGGGAGATGCTGGCACCGTTGCCGCGCGCCTGCTGAAGGGCCTGCGGCCGGGATCGATTTTATTGGTGCATGACGGGAATTGTGCACTGACCAGCGCCGGCGTGCCGGTCATTCTCGATGTGTTGCCGATACTTTTCGACGGCGCCGAGAAGGCCGGTCTTCGTTTCGTTACCTTATCTGAAGCCTTCAAAGGATGAGCACTCATTTCGTCAACAGCCTGATCGACAGCGCCTCGGCGCCATACCGTTCCGCCGGCAAATTCGCCTGGCATTTTGCACGCGGCAAGCTCGGCGGCGATCCGGTGTTCGTCGGTCTGCTGGAGCACGGGCTGCTGGCAGGGCAACAGCACGTGCTCGATATCGGCTGCGGCCAAGGCTTGCTCGCCGCATGGCTGGCAAGCGCAAAGCAGGCACATGCCAAGGGGACCTGGCCGTCACATTGGCCTGAAGCGCCGAATCCGGCGTCGATTCACGGCATCGAACTGATGCCGAAGGACGTGGAGCGGGCTCAGCGGGCGCTGGGCAGTGCTGCTCGATTCACGGTGGGAGACATGTGCCGTACCGAATTCGGCAAGGCGGATACGGTCGTGATCCTTGACGTGCTCCATTACGTGAGCATCGAGGCCCAAAACGACGTATTGCGCCGTGTACGCGACGCGCTGGCGCCGCGCGGCAAGCTGATCCTGCGGGTCGGCGATGCAAGCGCAGGACTGCCGTTTCTCTGTAGCGTATGGGTCGACCATATCGTGACGTTTATCCGCGGACATCGCAACAGCCGCATGTATTGCCGCCCCTTGTCACAATGGAAAGAAACGCTTGAATCGCTTGGATTTGCGGTGAAGACCTTGCCGATGAATAAAGGCACACCGTTCGCCAATATACTGCTGGTGGCGGAGCTTGGCGAACCGCCAACGAATTCAAGGAGTTAATTTGCTAGAATCGTGCGCTTAATTTTTGTTGCGAGTATGCCGAATTGAAACCGCTTCATCTTTCGCATTACACGGCGACCAGCTGCATCGGCCTGGGGCTGGCGCAGACACTGGAAGCGTTACGAAGCCGCAGGAGCGGCCTGGCGCATTGCGATTTCGATACGGTCGATCTTGATACCCATATCGGTGTCGTGCCGGGTGTCGACGAAGTAGTCATGCGCGCAGACCTGAGCGAGTACGCCTGCCGGAACAACCGCCTGCTGCAGTTCGCTGCGGCGCAGGACGACTTTGCGGCCGCCGTGGCGGCCGCAGCCGGCAAGTATGGACCAGACCGTATCGGCCTTTTTCTTGGCACCAGCACCTCCGGCATACTGGAGACGGAACTGGCATACCGCCAGCGCGATCCGGCAACCGGCGCGCTGCCTGCATCATTCCAGTATCGCAACTCGCATAGCACCTATTCCGCGGCCGACTTTGCGCGCCGCTTTTTCGGCTTGGCGGGACCCGCAGCCGTCGTCTCCTCTGCGTGCTCCTCGAGTGCCAAGGTGTTCGCGTCGGCGCGCAGGATGATCGACGCCGGCTTGATCGATGCAGCTGTGGTCGGCGGCGTGGATTCGCTGTGCCTGACCACCCTTTACGGCTTCAATTCGCTCGGACTCACCTCGAACCTGCCTTGCAGGCCGTTTGCAGCCGACCGCAACGGCATCTCGATCGGCGAGGGCGCTGCTCTGGCACTGCTGGAGCGTGTTCCGGAAAATCTCGATGCGAACGAAGTGCTTCTTGCCGGCATAGGCGAGTCGAGCGATGCGTACCACATGTCGTCTCCGCACCCGGAAGGCCTGGGGGCGAAACTGGCAATGCAGCAGGCGCTGGACAGCGCAGGGCTGCGGCCGGAACAGATTTCGTATATCAATCTCCACGGCACGGCCACGCAGACCAATGATGCGGCCGAGGGCAGGGCGGTTGCGTCCGTATTCGGTGCGACTACCCCGTGCAGTTCGACCAAAGGCGCCACCGGCCATACCCTCGGTGCCGCCGGCGGCATTGAAGCCATCATCTGTGCGTTGGCGCTCAGGCATGGGTTCATGCCCGGCGGCGTGAATACGCTGCAGCGCGACCCTGAGCTTGCAATCAATTATCTGCTCGAAAACCGCGACGGGCATCTGGATGCCGTACTCAGCAATTCCTTCGGTTTCGGCGGCACCAACTGCAGCCTCGTTTTCACGCGGGCAAATTAACATGAGCAAGCTAACCGGATATATAGAAGGCATCGGCCTGATCGGTCCCGGCCTGACGGACTGGCCGCATGCGATACGCGTGCTGACCGGCGAACTCGGCTACGAGAATCAGGCCACGGTCATCCCGGCACCGACCGCTCTGCCGGCGGCAGAGCGCCGGCGCTGCGGCGCGATCGTCAAACTGTCGCTGGCGGTCGGTTATCAGGCCGCGGCGCATGCCGGCGCCGACGTGGCCGCGCTATCCACCGTCTTTGCGGCTTCCGGCGGGGATGGCGTCAATTGCCATGAAATCTGCCAGATGCTTGCATCGGATGACAGGCAGATCTCGCCGACCCGGTTCCACAACTCCGTCCATAATGCCGCTGCTGGCTATTGGGGCATCGCGACCGGTGCAATGGCGCCATCGTCGGTTCTCTGCGCCTATGACGGCAGTTTCGGCGCAGGTCTCCTGGAGGCATTGGCGTGCGTAGCCGCAGACTCCATCCCAACGCTGCTGATCGCCTGCGATACGCCTTACCCTGAGCCGCTGCGCACCACTCGACCGATTCCGAATGAATTTGGTGTGGCATTGGTACTGGCCCCGCAGCAAACCGAACGGTCTCAGGCAAGAATCGATGTATCGCTCGCCGCAGGAACGGCCACGCCGATGACCGATGCCGCGCTCGAACAACTGCGCAAAGCAATTCCCGCGGCGCGCAGCCTTCCGATGCTGCAGGCAATGGCCGCCCGCGAGAAAGCGCGCCTTGTGCTGGATTATCTGGATAGCAGTCTCCTGGCCGTGGAATTGTCGCCGTGCGCCTAGATCGCGACTGGATAGCTGCCCGTATCCCGCATCAGGGCAGCATGTGCCTTCTCGACGGCGTTGTCAGCTGGAATGGCGACAGCCTGTGCTGTGTCGCGACCAGCCATCTCAGCGGCGATAATCCGCTGCGTGCGCATGGTCGCTTGGGAGCAGCGTGCGGCATCGAATATGCTGCGCAGGCAATGGCCATCCATGGCGCATTGACGGCAAGGCAGGGCGCGCGCTCAGGCGGCGGATACCTTGCCAGCATACGGTCCACCACGCTGCACGTCGATCGGCTCGATGATGTCGACAGCGACCTGGCAATCGAAGTCAGGCGTTTCAGCGGCGATGACAATACGGTACTTTACGAATTCCTTGTGCACGCCAATGGCCGTCCCCTAGTTGAAGGGCGCGCGGCTGTCGTGCTCGACGCAGGTGGACTGGGCCGCCTTTAGCAGTCAACAGGAACCGGCCGGCGAAGAAACCAAACAGGACAAACTGAAGATGAAACATGCGCTCGTTACTGGCGGCAGCGGGGTGCTCGGCGCCGCTATCTGCCGCACCCTCGCGACGGAAGGCTACCATGTCTTCGTCCATGCCAATAGCCGGCCCGAAGGCGCGGAAGCGGTGGCCGAGAGCATCCGCTCGGCCGGCGGCAGTGCCGGCGTGCTGGTGTTCGATGTGACCAATGCGCAGGCGGTGGAGTCCGCGCTTCAACCGCTGGTTGACAGTCAGCCGATCCAGGTTCTCGTCAATAATGCGGGAATTCATGACGATGCGGTTTTTCCCGGCATGCAGGAAAAGCAGTGGCACCAGGTCATCGACGTCTCGCTCAACGGCTTTTTCCATGTGACGCATACGCTGATGATGCCGATGATCCGCAGCCGGTGGGGACGCATCGTCAATATGTCATCCGTTGCCTCGCTGACCGGGAACCGCGGACAGGTCAACTACTCGGCGGCAAAGGGTGCGCTGAACGCGGCCACGAAATCGCTGGCGCTGGAAGTGGCCAGCCGCGGAATCACCGTCAATGCCGTTGCGCCCGGCATCATCGACAGCGAAATGATTCAGGGCAGCTTCGACAAGAGCGCGATCGAACGCATGGTACCGATGAAAAGGGCGGGCACACCCGAGGAAGTGGCTGACCTGGTGGGCTTTCTCGCGTCGCCGCGCGCGGCGTACATCACAGGTCAGGTAATCTCCATCAACGGCGGCCTGATCTGATCGCCTTGGTTCTAGGTATTTGGCGAGAAGGGGCCGTCGCCAGACAGCTTCCCGACGCTTTCCTGGCGCGTCCCTGGACGCAGCCTGCGAAGCGCGAGAAGGGGCAAACGCAGCGCAAAGCCGATAAACAGGCGCGTATGCATCCATGTCAGCAACGTATTGTCGCGAAGATATCGGAAATGCGAAACACCGCCTTCGTCAGGAGTGAAATAGCGTACCGGCGCCGGAACGTTAAGTGGCCTGACACCGCGCCAGCACAGTCGTACCACCGCTTCCGGATCGAAGTCGAAGCGGCGCATCCAGCGCTGGCCCCGCATCACCGACCGCAAGGGTTCAATCGGGTATACGCGGAATCCAAACAGCGAATCTCCTATGCCGGCCCACAGGGTTTCCAGGTTCGCCCACCAGTTTGAAACTTCCCTACCCTTGACGCGCAGTGCAGGAGCACTCGCGTCGAACACCGGCTTGCCAAGCACCATCGCGCCAGGATGGGACTGGGACTGCGCCATGAATACGGGGATCAGGTCGGCCGGATGCTGGCCATCGGAGTCCATGGTCAACGCATGAGTGAATCCCTGCCTGGCCGCCTCGTCGAGGCCGTGCAGCACGGCGGCTCCCTTGCCGACATTGTGCGGCAGTATGACGACTCGCAAACCCTGGTCGTCCTCGGCCATCTGCTGCAAGCCCTCGGCGGTGCCGTCGGTACTGCCGTCGACGACGACCCATACGGGATTCCAGTGGCGCCGTGCAGCCCGCACGGTTTCGTACACTTTCGGGCCGGGATTGTAGCTGGGGATCAGGACAAGATGGGTGGAAGAGGCGTTCATTAATTCTGTCGGGGAGTAGGTAACACGTCAACGGGATGGTTGGCGGGATCGACGGGGCGAACTGCGGGGGGAAGCGCATGCCCTCTGCCTGCAACGATCTCGTCGGCAAAATATTGTTCCAGTTCTTCAACGAAAGCCCCTGTATCGGCCGGCGCCTCGAACCGGCGCCCGAGGCGGATCCGATAGGCGATAGGCAATTGGGGCATCTTGTACACCGGCCAGCCCTTGGTCAGGAATGGCGAGTCGGTTTCGATGAAGACTGTTTGTACAGGTGCCTTGGCGCGGCCGGCAATGACTCCGATACTGCCCTTGAGCGGGTTGAGCGGATAGGTCACGGTTCGGGTGCCCTCGGGGAAGAGAAGGATGCTGTTGCCTTGCTTGAGCTCCGCCACCGCACGTGAGATCATTTTACGCAATGATTCGTTACGAATATAACGGGCTAGGCGCGCACCGGCGCCGAGAAAAATGTTGTTGATGATGGCGGTTTTCATGATGCACGCCACGTTCGGCAGCCGGGAGACCACCAGTACGGCATCCCAGAGCGATGGATGGTTGGGCGCAATGATGATGCCATCCTGCTGCCGCAGCGCGTCCAGCGACTCAAGGTCGAATTTGTAGCGGCCGGAAAGCTGCAGAAATCCGAGAAGACCGCGAAACACTGCCATGATGACAAAGCGGCCCATCCGGCGTCCGGGCTCCCTGGGTATCACCGGATACAGCACGACCGCGAACGCCGTCCAAACCAGGCAGACCAGTCCGAAGCCCGATACGCCCATATAGAATACGATGCGATCGTAAATTGCCATGAAGGCACGCAGAAGGAATTTCATGGTTTTTTCACGTGATTCTCATGGTTTTCATCATCGCCGTCTCGCAGCTCCGTCATCGGGCCGACATGCACAGCAAAGGTCTACCGGCAACTTGGGGCTTGAAGTTCCCTTCAACGAACAGTCCGTCCGGCCGCATCTCATTGCGCTTTCAGTCCGAACAACTGCAAGCGACAAGGGCCAGGCAGCAAAGACGCTTGCCGCCCGTTTGTGCCTGACGGTTCCACGCAAACACCGAAACCATCATAAATGATCTGCTTGCGTTTGGCGCTGTTGAAGTTTTAAGTCGGTATCAAAATGTGACGCCATTTATCTTTGCGTATGGACGCCGTCGGATTACAGGAGATCCAGCGGATGGCCGCCCGTGGCCTCGATTTCCACCAGCAGGTCCTGCCGGCAGATATCGGCGCGCAGGTACAGGATCCGTGCCGAGGCGCCAAGCCGCTGACGCAGTTCGCGGTCAATGACAGTCACGTCGCTTGCATTGCGCACATATGCCTTGAAGCATAGGTCTTCCAGTACGAACTGCGCCTGCGGAGCGGCCAGATTGGCCTGGTGTACGATAGCCTTCAGGTTTTCCACCGTCTCGCGCACCTGACCGGGGACGTCTCCGACATGAACGGACTGGTGGCCGACAATGCTGGCCGTGCCGGAAATCAGCAGCATATCTGCGTCGCCGATGCGTGCCACGCTGGCGCGCGAAAATGTCGGGGCGCGCGGGCCATATTGCGCAGGATAGTGATAAGCACTGACCTGGCGAGGATTTTCGATGGCAATCGGTTTGGCGCCGCGACCGGCAAGGAAGTAGACCGTCAGCGGACCTGCATCGCAGCCAACCGCTGAAGCCGCAGGTACCACGCTGCCTGCGGTCTGGCGTCCGCGCCGGATGAAACCATCCTGGCGTCCCATGTTGAACTGCCTGTAACGCTCCAGGCCGTGGCATTCGGCGTTGATATCCGAGATGTAGTTCCAGAAGCGCAATACGTGCGGAAACCGCAGTTCGTCCATCAGCGCGAAAATGGCGGTGTAGGCGCTCTCCGCAGCCCGCTGCAGCGGCGTCTTGCCATCTGCCGCAGCTTCAGGGCTCGCAAACGTGGCTTCATCGAGCTGGATGGAACCGAACAGCAAATCGGCGTCATGACCGAAGTACAAGCTGTCCCTGCGTCCATAGACGACGGGGCCTGCCGTGAACCATGCTTCGCAGGATGTTTCAGCGGTCCCGTCGATATCAAGAGCTGGCATGGACACGGGCGCGAACGGTGCGTCGAGCGCGTCGGGCAGGGCATCGTGCGTGAGCGGGGTAAAGCAGACCGTGCCAAGCATGCTGCCGCGCCATTGCGCCGACTGCTTGCCGAATGCCTCCAGCGACAGATAGGCGGACCTGAAGTCGGATGCGACGGCAATCAATTGGCGCTCCCTTCGGCAGCTTCCACAGGGCGGATATTGTTCTTGCGATTGCGCCAGGCCGTCAGCGTGCGTTTGAGATTCAATAGCGAAATGCCGTAATACAGGCTCTTGAATGCCAGCAGCGGCATGCCGATCGGCGTCTTGCCGAATACGTCGCCGGCCAGTACCGAAAGCAAGGCTTCCTGCATCCGGAACAGATTGCGCGGGCCCATGAACAGGTTGCGCATCGTCGGGTTGGTGACGCGGTAGATGAACCACGAAAACCGCTTCGGCCCGATCCGCATGGTGCGGTCAAAATGCTTGAGCGCCGCGGCTGCCTGCTCCGGCCGGCGCAGGCAGGTATCGACGGTCTCGGAACCAATGAACGCGCTGTTCATCGCCAGCATAACGCCTGAAGAGAACACCGGATCGATGAACGTGTAGGCATCGCCGAGCAGCAGGTAATTCGATCCGTGCGTGTGGTTGCAGATGTAGGAGTAGTTGCCGGTTGCCTCCACGTTGGCGATGATACGCGCACCTTTCAGGCGTTCCGCCAGTTTCGGGCATAGCGCGATGGTATCGAGCAGGAAGTCTTCGAGGGGCTTTTTCCGCGTTTTCAGATAGTAAGGCCAGGTTACAGCGCCGATGCTGGTCCGGCCGTTCATCAGCGGGATGAACCAGAACCAGCCATGCTCGAACCAGTAGATCGTGATGTTTCCCTCGGCCTTGCCGTCATTGCGCTGAACGTTCTCGAAATGGGCGTAGAGCGCGGTACTGTTGTGCTTCTCGTTGCGTTCCTTTGCCTTGAACCGGTTGCCGAGAAAGGTATCCCGGCCGGACGCATCGAGCAGGAAGCGAGCGTGCCATGTCTGGAGCTTGCCGTCGTCTGCGCGCGTATGCACGATGCAACCCTGATCATCGGGCAGGAATTCGACGTCATTGACCTTGCAGCCTTCGATGACATGCGCACCCTTGCGCTGCGCATTGCGGATCAGGATGTGATCGAAGCCTGCCCGCTCCACCTGATAGGCATAGGGCATGGATTTGTCGATGGCATCGCCGAAGTTGAAGACCTGCTTGTGATCATGCCAGGGCGAGACGAATTCGGCAGCCCATTTCTCCATGCCGATGGCGCGAACTTCATCGGCCACGCCGAGTTTTTCAAGGAGGGGCAGGTTTGCCGGCAGCAGGGATTCACCGATATGAAAGCGCGGATGCCTCGCTTTTTCGATCAGCGTGACACGATGACCTTTCTCGGCGAGCAAAGCGGCGGCAGTGGAACCCGCCGGGCCGCCGCCGATGACAAGAACGTCACATTGCTGTGTGGGGCTCGAGGGGTCTGCGTGAACAATCATCAGAATAGAGCGTAGTATTTATGAATTGCAACACTTTAGCATCATTTATTCGCTTTGTAGACATCCTGAAAGACTCCAGTAGAGAAGTTCACGACAGGTGTTGCAAGTGCCCTCGGACCATTTGGCCAGTTCGGCCGGTTTGTTCAGTCAGGCCGGTCAACCATCCGTGACGACTCGCCGAACACCCAGCTGATCGCAATGCCGGCCGAGAGTGCACTGCGTTTGCGTACGAGAGGGCTGTCCTCGAAGGTGGCGCCCGCCAGCGAATCGTAGCGCAGGAAGCTGCCGACCCAGTAACGGGGAAAGCGCTTGGACAGCGCCATCGTGAACTGGGCGCCGGAGTAACCGCCCGAGGCATCGTAACGCCTGCGGTCGGGAAGCACCTGCGTATCGTTCACGGAATAGAAGTAGGCATTGTATTTTTGGCTCTGAAACAGCGGTCCCGCCAGCATCCCGAGATTCCATCCCGAGAATCCCGCCGGATCCCGGATATCGAGATTAAGGTTCGGGGAAAACAGCCAGCCTATGCTTTTTGGCGAGGATTCAATCGTGATCGCGGTTCGCAGCGGAGCACGGAAATCCAGTTTCATTTTCCCGTTCGACGAATTCCATAAACCGATGCCGATATTGCCCCCGACTTCGACCGTCGGTTTCAGATCCGGCATGCCGCGGCGGGCTTCGTTGTCCTTGCTGCGCACCGGCAGGGTCGCGTTCGCACTGAAATTGACCTCGACCTTGTCGTTGTCGAACAGTTCGGCGCGCAAGCCATTCCGGTCGGCTTTCAGGAACTCGCCGCGATACACGAAATAGGGGGCGGGAAGTATGTAATCGGTCCTTTGATCGGATCCGCGATAATCGGGCAAGGTGATTCCGGCGACGCCGATACCGGCCTCCCACAATGGCAATGGCTGGGCTACGCATGCCGCACTGAAGGCCAGTCCGGCGAGCAGCACGAAGGATGCTCCAAGGCTGAAGCCGGGAACCTGCACCGATGCCGGTGTTCCGGCATCGACCTGCCCGGTTCCGAAAAACGCATTGCATGAATTTTTCATTAATTTTCCTCAAAAGGCCACTACCTGCCTTCAATTACATCAACGAGAAGATGAAAGCCGATTGTGATTCGCAGGATGGGAGACAACAGAACTCGCGGCTCTGGTCCTGTTGACAGCCGCGGCGTGCTTCATGTCCTGGAATTGCTTCTCGGCGACGAACCGGTGATAACCTGTCCTGCCATGCCAGCTTCGTCAAGCATCCTCAAGCGGTCACTATTTTTTGATTTCGAATGGCCTTGCTGCCAGCGGCCTCAGCGAGTTCCGCTGCCGTTTTTAATCAACTTGCCATTTATAATATATCAACTTTCGCGAGTGCCGTTTGCGGCTTTCGCAAAGATTCCGGCGCTACCGCTGGTAATGGGGTTCTGTTGAGATTTAAAGTTCGTATTCGGCCCTGTACTGAAGCGTGATTGCTTCAGCTTCTGTTTTACATGCTTGGACCGTTGGCGTTCACTGATGCAGCGAGACGCCATGACGGAAAACTTAAGACTTTCGCTTTTGATCGAGCCGTGTCTGAATTGGAAACGTCAATAATGAGAACAGGAAAACGCATAGCCCTTGCAGCAAGCATCTTGGCAGTGACGGCGTTGGTATCCTGCAGCATCCTCCCTCTGCCGAAATCGAAGCTTGATGTTTCCAAGTTCGCCGGATCGTGCAACGAGACGTCAAAGATTTTGATTGTGATATTGCCCGGCCGCCTTGATTCCCCCAAAGACCTGGAAAAGCACGGATTTGTTGATGCCGTAAAGAGACAAGGCATCAATGCCGATATCGTGATTCCCGACTTGAATTTCGGTTATTACCTGGCGCGGACGGTCGTCGACAGGCTGCATGAAGATATCGTCATGCCCGCAAAACAGGAACGATATGCACAGACTTGGCTTGCGGGGATTTCCCTGGGAGGCTTGGGTGCGCTTTTGTACAACCGGGATAAACCCGGCATGGTCGACGACATGATGTTGATTGCTCCATTCCTGGGAAGTGAAGAAATACACCGTGAGATTGCAAACGCCAATGGCGTGCGTGCTTGGCGGGCAGGCCAAATTCAGCCTGAAGACTACGAGCGCAGCTTATGGGCGTGGATCAAGGATTACGGCGCCAGAATCGCCACACAGCCTGACGCCGCCCCTCGCGTATATCTTGGCGTTGGCGTAAGCGACAGATTTGCAGTCAGCAATCGCTTATTTGCCGACATATTGCCGGCAAGTCGAGTCGTGATGACGGAAGGTGGGCACGAATGGCTGCCCTGGCTACAAATATGGGAAGAATTCCTGGCCGGAAAAGCGCTCCCGGGAACATGCCTCCAATAGTGATATCGCTTTAGCAAGCTATCCTGCAAGCTTGCTGACATTATCATCATTCACCGATGTTCGAATTGGTGCGTGCGCGCAGCGTCATGAGACTCATCGATTCCGTCGTGCGGTGTCGCGCTGCATGTCTGCGAAACGAAGGTATCAAACGCGTTTAGGGTGCTTTATACTCCGGCGTGATCGAAACTGTGCTGAGAGCCTGCTTGAAAACTTGCTGCGCGGCGTGATCCCGGCACTGCGGTGCTCTACGTACCTTTCGTAGGCGTGCGTATCTCGTACCGGGCGCAAGCCGCTCACGACAGTTATCAAACAGGCTCTGAGAATTTGAAAAACCTTAATGCATTACTTCTTTAGTGCGAATCCTGGATGGCGTCAGTATGGAAGTGCAAATTTCCATCGCCTCGGATTCCATCTCGAACTTAACCTTCCATGAAATCTACCGGCCTGACATTTCATCATCCAATCGCCTTCTGGTTGGGTTGCACTGCCATCATTGCGGGAGTGCTTGCGCATATGCCGATGTTTGCCTGCGCATCCCACATGGGCTACGAGATGGTAGGCATGCCGATGGATACGTCGATGCTGATCGGAATGGCGCTGATTCCTGCGGGTCTGCTTCTGGCGACTTACGGACTGATGCCTCGCATAGAGCAGATCCGCCAGCGTGGCGCGAGCGGGGCCGGTCTTCAATTCCACGTCGCAGACGGTATTCCGCTGAACCGCGAGCATTGGAAGCTGGTGCTGGTCCTGGTGATCGCGCTGACCATCGACGTCATGAAGCCGGCATCCCTTGGCTTCGTCATGCCGGGGATCACAAAGGAATACCAGATCAACAAGGAGACGGCTGGTCTGCTGGCATTGGTCGCCCTGACAGGAACGACGGTCGGCTCCGTCATCTGGGGACGCATGGCGGATATATTCGGGCGTCGCGCGGCGATCCTGCTTTCGGCTCTGATGTTCATCGGTACCGCAATCTGCGGTGCCATGCCGGAGTTCGAATGGAACCTGGTGATGTGTTTCCTGATGGGCGCGTCGGCCGGCGGACTCTTGCCTATCACCTTCACGCTGATGGCTGAGATGGTGCCCGCGGCGCACCGCGGCTGGCTGCTGGTTGCGCTGGGCGGCGTGGGTACCTCGGCCGGCTATCTGGTTGCGGCAGGCGCCGCCAGCGTGCTGGAGCCGTTATTCAGCTGGCGTGCATTGTGGCTGCTGGGCCTGCCGACCGGAGCCATCATCATCTTCCTGAGCCGCATGCTTCCGGAGTCGCCGCGCTTTCTTGCCAACGTCGGACTCGGGAATGAAGCGAGGTTCGTGCTGGCAAAATTTGCCGGCATCGTCGACCAGCAGGCCGCCGTCGCTGCATCGGCCTCGTCAGCGGGAGCGGCAGAGACAAGCAGTGATGCAAGCGTCAGGCAAATGATGCGCGGCGGCTATGCACCATTGACGATCGGCCTGGTGGTCTCCGGTATCGCATGGGGAATGGCAAACTTCGGCTTCCTGTTGTGGTTGCCGACCAACTTGCGCGGCATGGGCATGGATGCGGGAGCGGCCAATGCCCTGCTGGCCAAGTCGGCCTTTGTCGCCTTGCCGGGCACTCTCGTCGTGATATGGCTGTACCATCGCTGGAGCAGTATCAAGGCGCTGGTGCTGTTCATCGCCCTGACCGCCTCGTCGCTGCTGCTGTTCTTTATCCTGGGGCACTTCCACATGCAGTCCGTGCCCGCCATGGTGGCCGCCACGGCTCTGCTGCTGGTCAGTGCCAGCGGCGTGATTGCAATGCTGATCCCTTACGCCGCCGAGATCTATCCCGTGCATCTGCGTGCGACAGGCTCCGGCATCATTGCCGCCAGTTCCAAGCTGGGCGGTATCCTGGGTGCGGCCTTCGGCGTACTGGGCGTCTTCGGCAACTTGAGCCTGGCGGCATTGCTGATTGCCGTCCCCATGCTGATATCGGCAGTCCTGCTGTTAAAAAGCGGCATTGACACCCGCGGGCAGCGGCTGGAGGACATACAGAAAGCAGTCGCACGCAAGCGCGTTGCCGTAACGACGGAAAGCTGAAATGTGCCCGCGTCGTGGGGCATGAGCGTACCGGCCTTAGCCCAATTCAATCTCGGTATTGCAAGGTATCGCTCTGCGCAAGGCGTCGCCAACGGGCGAGTGGGCTTCCGCCCACTGAACAATTTCATGGAGCCGTTCCGGCGCGACGCCACGGGCGCTGATCCGAACACGGATGCGCATGGCAAGCGGACCAGCAGGAACGTCGTCCACGACGCCAAGCAGCCCGCGGTCATCCGACTCGCTGTCCACGGTAACCTCCAAGGCTTCCAGAATGATTCCGAGCTGTGCCGCACGCATGGCAATCAGGGTCGCATCGCAGTTGGCAAGAGCGGCACGCATGAACCATCCCGGCGTCGGCGCCGTCCCGCCGCCGCCTACTCCGGCCGGCATGTCGCTCACCAGTACCGCACCATTTGCGCCCTCCGCCCTGCAGAGCAATCCTTCCTGCATCACGGCGACTGCAGCCTTGTCAGTGGATACCGCTTTCTCAGGATGCTCACGGTAGAACTTGATGACGCCTTCCATCGATTGCCGGATATGGTTGATGCTCATGACGAACCTCCGATCAGCAAAGGCTTCAGTAACCGTACTTCAATTCGGTGATCATGGTGACGTGCTCGCCGGGAGCGACGGTAACGCGCTGGACCGAAGATTCGGGATTGAATCCCTTGAAGGAGGCAAACTGGTACAGCGTCAATGGGCCGAAAGGTGGTACCGCAACATAACCATTGTCGACGAAGGTCACCGTCGAGCCCGAGAGTTTTCCTGATGCTGCCAGATCGGTGAGCGCAGGGCCTGCATACTCATCCTCGGTAGCCTTGAACCCCATGCCGATGAGATCGAGAGTGACGGCGCTGGAAGTCCCGTTGAAGACGTCTATCTTTTCCGAAATCACCGACTGGCCGCTGCCGGTGCCGGACCCGATGACCGAATAGATGACACCTGCATATACCTGTCCTTTTGTTGAATCCACGGGAAGGGTGGGAGCGGCGAGGATGCCTTGTATATGCATCTGATAGGGCAGGACATGGGCTCCGGTATGGAAGTGGGTATTTCTGAACTTGAAGGTGAGATCCCTGCTGGCCGGGAAGACCCATATGTCCTGTCCATCGACATTCCATTGAAGCACGAGGGGAAGCCCGTTGTCTGTCCTGTGGTAGGTGAGACTGGAATTGTTGGTGACGATGCTCAGGGAATTTTGCGCCAGCGCGCAATAGGAACTGAATAGCAGGGCAGCAGCAATGAATAACTGTATGACCAGGTCTTTCATCTTTGAAGTACACATTTCCATTCTCCTTCATTGCGGCAGGATTCCTGAGCTCGGCAATTCTCATCAAGGCAGCCGCGCTAACTCTCGGCGCAAGTGGAATGGCGGAGGAATGACCTCCGCCACACCGGGCTCAAGACATGAAATTGATCGTGTTTTTTCCGGTCTGAGTCGGATTGACATCGGACTTGATGCCCGAGGCAAAGGCGACGTTGTTGCCGTTGTTGACCAGCGTGTTCTGCTCCTGGCCCAGTGCCTGCTCGGCGCCGAAGTTGATCTCGCGCTTGGAGAAGCTGGCCACCGGGCCGCCAAACAAGGCAGGCATTCTGAACATGCCGGTGCCGCCGGATACGCTTGCCATGTCCTTGGCGTCGAGGTCTTTGGAGGCGGACAGGTCTTTGACGATGAGTGCTTTCATGATGAGGAACCTTACATATAGACTGGCAAAAAACGTGATTGGGTAAATGGCGTTGATCATCGCAGCCGGCAACGCTTACGACATGAAGTTGATCGTGTTCTTGCCGGTCTGTGTCGGGTTGACATTCGACGTGATGCCCGATGCGAACGCGACGTTGTTGCCGTTGTTGACCTGGGTGTTCTGGCTTTGTCCGAGCGACTGGGCAGCATCGAAATTGATCTCGCTCTTGGCCACGCTGAACAGCGGGCTGGCGAACAGGGCAGGCATCCGGTGGAAACCGTGGCCGCCGCGCACAGAGCTCATGTCTTTGGCGCCGAGGTCTTTGGAAACGGACAGGTCTTTGATGGTCAGTGCTTTCATGGTGATTCTCCTAGAAGGGTGATGGCTTGGTTGGGTGATGGGCGCTGCATCGCGCTTGAAGGAGATATAGCAGGGGGTGTGCCAGCGCCTGAAAGGCGCTGCGGAGATGCTGTAAGCCTTTGATTCGTCGGTGAATTTTCAGATGCGGCTCATCGGCTTTCAGGATGGCGAGTCTCGCCGCCGCCAGAATGGCGGATTGGCGCTGACAATGCCCGGTTGGATCGCCGCCGAGTGTATGGAGGAATACGACAGATCGGCGGCAGTGCATGACAGCCGCTGACTTTGGATTAGTGATGGTGAGAGAGGGCGAGCGCGGCACCTGAACGCGCCGGTTCTGGTTTGCCAGAATGCCAAACATGTTGCGAGTGCTATTCGCTCAGTGTTTGAGATCCATGCTCGAAGTCATGTATGGCGATGTGCCGTCAGCGTGTCATGGCGAGACGTCCGGAAGCACGCCTGAAAACCGGGCGATCGGATTGCATCCGGTTTGACTGCACGCCAGTGTGGGTTACGCGGTGCGCCGCAGCACCGGCCCCGTACAGCGCAGTGCGTCTCCAAACCATGTCAGGCAGTGGCAATGAACAGACCGAGGCCGCTGACGCCGCTAAGGGTTCCCAGCCCCGCCAAGGCAAGGCTGTCGGTTCGATTTCCTTCTGAGCGCTCCCTGAATGCACACCAGAAAAAACATAAGGCGATGATGCTGATGATGACTGCAAAGTCATTCATAAGTGTCCTTTAAGGTAGTTGAAGCGCAAACTGTGCCGGCTCAAACTGTGAATCCGGCGCTGGATTCGAGAACAGGATGTCCTGAGTACCGGCCATTCACCATTAGCCTGTCATGACGCAAAGCAAATTGATAAGCGGGCCATTCGTTGATCTCCAGTTCAGCCTGCAGGCCGTACTGCTTGTAAATTCACGATAGGCAAAAGTATAGGGATTCCAGCTGGATTGAAAACTGCGATTTGCAGAGCAGTGCATCAGGAAAAAACGAACCAAGCAGTCTTGAAGCCAGGATTCGTCGTGACGGAGGGGGCGCTCCTGCGGAACGTGAAAAGAATGAATCAAGTGCGAGACGACTGTGCCGGCAGGTTTACACAGGCATTGGAAACACGCTGCTCGCAAGGGTGCGGAAGTTCCGTGCGGCGGCGCTCTCGCGCAGAGGCGAATAAACCAGGGCAAAGCCGATCTCCGCCGAGGCCGGGAAATCCGTCAGCTCGCGGTAGACGATCTTGTCATTGACAAACCGCTGCATCACCGAGGGTACGAGCGCAACCCCCAATCCGCTTTCCACAAGTGCGAGAACGGTCTGCACCTGTACCGCTTCCTGCGTGATGCGCGGGAGGAAACCGGCATGCTGGCATGCGAGCATCGCCGCACTGTGCAAGCCTGCGGCTTCATTGCGGGCATACATGATGAACGATTCATCGGCCAGGTCGGCGAGCGACAGCAGTCCCTTCGTTACAAGACGGTTGCCGCGAGGCAGGGCAGCGATGAACTGGTCGCGCTCCAGCGGCACCAGCGCCGCCGTTGAGCTCCTGAGCAAAGGAGTGCGTACGAGCCCCACGTCCAGTGAATCCTCCTCGACCATCTGAACGATTCGTGCTGACGTTGCCTCGCGCAGGATCAATTCAACGCCGGGATATTCGGCGCGGAACAGGGGAACGAGTTTCTGCAGCATGCCGAAGGTCGTCGAGCCGACAAACCCTACCTGCAGCGTACCGCCGGTTCCGTCGGAGGCGCTTTGGGCGATTTGTGCGAACTGGCCGCCATGGAACAGCAGACGCTTCGCTTCGGCCAGTGCGGCTTCTCCGCTCGGGGTCAGGCTCACGCCATTGGGCAAGCGGACGAAGAGCTTCGTGCCCAGTTCCGCTTCGAGCTTCTGGATCGATACCGACAGCGGCGGCTGCGCCATATGCAGACGTTCCGCCGCACGGCGAAAGTTCAGCGTCTCGGCAAGGACGACAAAGTGACGGATGCGGCGCAGATCCATGGTGGGAACATTTTCGTAGGCCCGCAGTATACCTGCTTTGCCCCGCATCGCTGCCCCGGGCATGTTGCAATCAGCCCTTGAATGCCGGATCGCGTTTTTCAAGAAAGGCCGATACGGCTTCGCTGTGGTCGGCGGTCTGATGCGAAAGCGCCTGGTAGGCAGCCGACATCTCGAGCAGCGTATCCAGACGCGAATGCATGCCCTCGCGCAGGAGGCGCTTGGCCAGGCGTACCGCATGCGGGGGATTGGCGGCGATCTGTTCCGCCAATGCGCGCGCGGTCGGCATCAGCTCTTCCGGCGCGACCACTCGCGAGACCAGATTCCAGGCAAGCGCCTGCTCGGCGTCGAGCATCTGGCCCGTGAAGGTCATTTCCGCTGCACGCGAGAGACCGATGATCCGGGGCAGCAGCCATGCGCCGCCGTCGCCCGGGATGATACCCAGCTTGACGAAGCTCTCGGCGAACTTCGCGTGCCTCGAGGCAATCCGTATGTCGCACATGCAAGTCAGATCCAGGCCGGCGCCGATGGCTGCGCCGTTAACCGCGGCGATGACCGGCACTTCCAGATTGAACAGGGCTAGCGGGAGCTTCTGGATGCCTTGGCGGTATTCCTGCCGGATCTGCATGCCCGTTACATCGCCGCCTGCCTGACGCTCCATGTCCTTGATATTGCCGCCCGAGGAAAAGGCATTGCCAGCGCCGGTCAGGATGACGGCGCGCACGCTGCGGTCATTTTCGATGCGCTGTATTGCCGCAATGAATTCGGGAACCGCGCTGTTTCCCGTCAGGGGATTGCGCCGCTCCGGTTCATTCATGGTCAATGTGACGATATGTCCCTCTTGTTCATAAAGCAGAAAGTCCGCCATGTGCTCCTCCAGTCGTGTCGCCTTGCGTGAATAAGCATCAAGCCTATTCATTCCCGCAAGTGATGTCCAATATCGAAAACCAATGATGCGATACGAATTTCGTATGGAGAAAACATCGTTATTCCGCGCTTACCTTATATTGCACCGCAATATAAGGTAAGGGCTGATACTCGATGAGTATCGAAAACGCAAAAATTAATATTGGACGTCTGATTCGGCTGCGAACTATGCTTTGACCCATGCCGAAACAGCAAGCGGCACTGCAACTACACGGGAAAGATGAATGAAGACGGCTTTGGGGCATTTGAAAGTTCTCGACCTGACACGCGTTCTTGCCGGTCCATGGGCAACACAGAACCTTGCCGACATGGGCGCGGATGTGATCAAGGTCGAGCGGCCGGGGGCCGGCGACGACACCAGGGGGTGGGGACCGCCATTCCTTAAGGATGCGGAAGGCCGCGACACCACCGACGCCGCCTATTACCTGAGCACGAACCGGGGAAAGAAATCGATCACCATCGATCTGGCTTCGGAAGAAGGCCAGCAGATCGTTCGCGAGCTGGCGCGCGATGCGGATGTGCTCGTCGAGAATTACAAGGTCGGAACGCTCGCGCGCTATGGCCTTGCCTATGAAGATTTGCGTTCCTTGAACCCGCGGCTGGTCTACTGCTCCATCACCGGATTCGGACAGGATGGGCCTTATGCATCGCTGCCCGGCTACGATTTCGTGTTTCAGGGAATGGGCGGCCTGATGAGCATTACCGGGAATGCGGACGGCGAACCCGGCGGCGGACCGATCAAGAGCGGTGTCGCCATCTCCGATCTGCTGACCGGCATGTACGCGACGACGGCGATACTCGCCGCCCTCGAGCATCGCCACGTGAGCGGAGAAGGGCAGTACATCGACATGGCCCTGCTCGACTGCATTGTGGCGATCAATGGCTATCAGGCCATGAATCACTTCATGTCCGGCAAGATCCCGCAGCGGATGGGCAACATGCATCCCAACATGGTCCCGTACCAGGTCTTCCGCTGCAAGGAAGGCGAAGTCATCGTCGCCGTCGGCAACGATTCGCAATATGCCTCGTTCTGCGAAGTGATCGGACGCCGCGATCTCGCCGGCGATCCGCGCTTCCTGACAGTCGGGCTGCGCAATGTCAACCGCGACGCCCTGATTCCGCAGATCGCCGAGACCATGCTGACCTGCACCATGAAGGAATGGGTTCAAAGGATGGAAGCAGCCAATGTTCCATGCGGGCCGATCAACAACATGCAGCAGGTATTCGAAGACCCGCAGGTGCGGCACCGCCAAATGAAACTGTCGCTGCCGCATTCCGTCGGCGGAGACATTCCGAGCCTGGCCAATCCGATCCGGTTTTCCGATACGCCGATCCGCTACCGGCACGCCGCCCCGACGCTGGGGGAACACACGGATGAAGTGCTGAGCGGACGCCTCGGCATGCCGGCGGATCAGATCGCTGCACTGAAAGCACGAGGCATCGTATGACACGCCGCCGCGAACAAGGAGATTCCATGCAATTTGCCGCCCAACACAAGGACGTGCGTCAATGACCGCGCTGCTCAACCATTTCCGTCTTGCCCGCCTTCCCGCCGAGGCGGAAGCCTTCCGCGCCGAGGTCAAGGAATTCCTGCAATCCAGCATGCCGGCGTCGCCGCCGGATATCAGGGCGCGTTCCTGGATGGGATTCTCCGCCGAGTTCAGCCGCAAGCTGGCCAAGCGCGGCTGGGTCGGCATGACATTGCCGGGGGAATACGGCGGCGCCAACCTGGATGCATTCTCGCGCTTCGTGCTGGTGGAGGAATTGCTGATCGCCGGCGCTCCGGTTTCAGCACACTGGATTGCGGACAGGCAGAGCGGGCCGCTGATCCTGAAATACGGCACCGAAGCGCAACGCCGCTTCTACCTGCCGAAGATCTGCGCGGCCGAAGCCTTCTTCTGCATCGGGATGAGCGAACCGAACTCCGGTTCCGACCTTGCCAGTGTCGGCACGCGCGCAACCCGGACGGAACGAGGCTGGCGGCTCAGCGGCCGCAAGATCTGGACGACCAACGCGCCGCACTGCCAGTACATGATTGCGCTGGTAAGAACCTCGGGTAATCCTGAAGATCGCCAGCGCGGACTGTCGCAGTTCATCGTCGACCTTTCGCTGCCCGGCGTGACAGTGCGCCCAATACGCGATCTGGCAGGCGATGCGCATTTTTCCGAGGTGTTCTTCGATGACGTCGAGCTGGCCGGCGACGCACTGATCGGCCAGGAAGGCAGCGGATGGGAGCAGGTCACCGCCGAACTCGCCTTCGAGCGCAGCGGTCCTGAACGCCTGTACTCGAGCATCGTGCTGCTCGATCACTGGATCGCCTGCCTGCGGAAAAGCGGCAAGGCAACGGAACATGCCGCCGCCATCGGCCGTTTCGCCACTCACCTGGCGACGCTGCGCAACATGTCGGTGACTGTTACCAGTCAGCTGGTGAAGGGGGCGAGCCCGATAGTCGAAGCCGCGCTGGTCAAGGATATCGGCACGGAATTCGAACAGGCCATTCCTGCCGTGATCGAAGCCGCGATTTCGGCCGACCCGAATGAGCTTGCTGATCCCGATCTGTACCGGACGCTGGCCTATGTCAGCCAGGTGGCGCCAACCTATTCCCTGCGGGGCGGCACCCGCGAAATCCTGCGCGGCATGATCGCCCGCGGACTCGGCCTGCGTTAAAGGAAACCGTGATGTTTGCAGAAGCCATAGAAGAAATCCTGAAGGACAAATGCACGCCCGCAGCCGTACGCGCCATCGAGGCCGGCGGCTCTCCTGCCGCGTTGTGGAATGCCGTGGCGGATGCGGGCTTTCTCGAGTTGCTCACGCCCGAAGACCAGGGCGGCGCGATGCTGCCGCTGGATGAACTGTTTCCCGTCCTGACCACGCTGGGCGCTTACGCAATGCCCGTGCCGCTGGCGCAAAGCATTGCGGCGCGTGCGCTCCTTGCCGGACGTGCCGATATCCCGGCGGGGATGCTTACGCTCGCACCGGCATTGCGCCGCACCGAAGACGGCCGCCTGACATGTCCGTTCGTGCCTTTCGGCGTCATCGCCGATCACGTGGTCGCCCAGGATGGGGACCAGATCCTGGTGCTGCCGGCAAAAGACGCACTGCGCACATCGACCGGCGTGCACGGCAGCCTGGTAGCGACCATGGCATGGCAGGCGACGCCGGAGACCCCTCGAACAACCGCGGCTGCAGGCAGCCTCGAAGAATGGGGTGCGGCACTGCATGCCGCGCTGCTTGCGGGAGCCATGCGGCGCGTCTTCGACATGACGCTGCAGTATGCGAATGACCGGTCCCAGTTCGGCAAGTCGATCGGCAAGTTCCAGGCGATACAGCATCAGATCAGCGTGATGGCCGAGCACGTCGCTGCAGCCTTGATCTCCGCCGAGGCGGCGTTTCAAGGCGACACCCGCATGCCCGCGGCGCTTGCAAGCGCCATCGCAAAGTCCCGCACCAGCGAGGCTGCCGTACTGGTTGCATCGATTTCCCATGCAGTACACGGGGCCATCGGCGTCACCGAGGAATACGACCTGCAGCTGCTGACGCGCCGCCTGCATGAATGGCGGACCGCGCACGGCTCCGAAGCTTACTGGAACCGGATCGTGGGGCAGCGCGTATTGGAGTCGGGCCAGGACCGGATCGTAGATTTCATCCGTTCCGCCAGCATGTAAGCATCGTTGATAAATTGACAGGGCATCAATGCCCGGAGGAGACATGAGATGTTGAACAAGCCTTATCGCAGCATGGTGCTGTCAGCTGCAATCGGTTGCGCCACCGTTCTGATGCCCGCCTTGCAGGCGATCGCGCAGGACTTTCCTTCCCGCGTGATCAAATTCATCGTGCCTTTCCCTCCGGGCAGCGGCACGGATACCTCGGCGCGCTACTTCGGCAAGAAACTGTCCGAACTGACGGGGCAGCCGGTCGTCGTGGAAAACCGTCCCGGCGGGAACGGCTTCATCGGCGTCCAGAACGCATTATCCGCGCCGGCCGACGGCTACACCGTCTTCGTCGGCAGCAACTCGACGCTGGCCGTGAACGTCGCCCTGTTCAAAAAGCTGCCATACAATCCTCAGACCGATTTCGCACCGCTGACCATGATGATGCGCGCGCCGGCGGTCCTCGCCGTGCCGCCGAATTCCCCCTACAAGTCGGTGTCCGACCTCGTCAAGGCGGCCAAGTCGCAGCCGGGGAAGCTGAACTATGCATCAGGCTCCGCCGGCTATCAGCTGATGGCCGAACTGTTCAACGATGTCGCCGGTGTCAGCACCATGCACGTGCCTTACAAGGGCGCGTCGGAAGCTCTCGCCGGCGTCGCTTCCGGTACGGTCGATCTGACCTTCTCTGACATTACGGCCACGCATGGCCTGGTCAAGGGCGGCAAGGTACGCGCGCTTGCAGTGGCGTCCGAGCGGCGCGCACCAGCGCTGCCAGATGTGCCGACTGCGGCCGAAGAAGGCTTGCCCGGCTACCAGGCCTATGTCTGGGTAGGCGCGATGGTATCGGCGAAGACACCAAAAGCCGAGACTGAAAAACTTTCCGCGCTTCTGACCCAGATTGCACGGATGCCCGAAACGCGGGAATTCTATGAGCGGCAGGGCGCGGAAGCAATGAGCGGCGGTGCGGAGGAAATGCGCCGTTTCCAGGCGGCGGAGATCGAGCTGTGGAAAAAGATCGTCGTCAAGGCCAAGGTCGAGCAGCAGTAAGCCGGATATGAAGGCAATCGGAATCTCTGCGGACGCTGCCGGCCATGGCGCCGATGCACTGGTCGATCTCGAGCTTGCAGCACCGGCTGCCGACGGACAGGATCTCCTGGTTCGCATCGAAGCCGTGTCGGTCAATCCCATCGATATAAAAATGCGAAGCGCGCGGCCGCATGCCGGCGGACAGCCGCGTGTACTTGGATGGGATGCGGCCGGCACCGTGGTCGCCGCAGGGCCGCGCGTCAGCCTGTTCGCCCCGGGCGACCGCGTCTTTTATGCGGGGAGCATCACGCGTCCAGGCTGCAATGCGGAACTGCATCTCGTGGACGAACGCCTGACAGGCGCAATGCCGGCATCGGCAGGATTCGCCGAAGCCGCAGCGCTGCCCGTGGCTTCGCTGGCTGCATGGGAAGCCTTGTTCGAGCGCATGCATGTATCGGCGACCGGAAACGATGCGGGAAAAAACCTGCTTGTGATCGGCGCAGCCGGCGGGGTGGGATCCATGGCGATACAACTGGCCAAGGCCGTCGGGCAGCTTCACGTCATTGCAACTGCATCGCGCCCGGAATCGCAGGCGTGGTGCAGGGAGCTGGGCGCAGACATTGTCGTCGACCACCGTGCGGATCTCGTTGCGCAGCTGGCTGCGAACGGCAGGCCCGCGGTCGACTTCATTCTCTGCCTGTCGGATACGGACCGGTATTTTCCGGTGATGGCCAAGCTCATCAAGCCCCATGGGCATATTTGCGCCCTGGTCGAAAGCCGGTCGCCGCTGCCCATGAATGACCTGCGCGGGAAGAGCGCTTCGTTCAGCTGGGAAGGCATGTTCACGCGTTCTTTGCACGCAACGCCCGACATGCTGGAGCAGCACCGGATATTGAACCGCGTCGCGAGTCTGATCGATGCAGGACAGGTGCGCAGTACCGTAAAACATTGTTTCAATGGCTTCAATGCGGCTAGCCTGCGGCGTGCTCATGCACTGGTCGAAGCCGGAAACGCCATCGGCAAAGTCGTAGTGACGGCATAGATGGCTGCCTGACCACTCTATCAGCCCAATCAAGGAGAACTGATGCTTCCTTTAGACGGCATTCGCGTACTCGATCTGAGCACAGTCGTGTTCGGTCCCTACGCCAGCCAGATCCTCGCCGACTACGGTGCGGACGTCATCAAGATCGAGACGCCGGAAGGAGATTCCACCCGAAAGACCGGCCCGGCAACCGAGCCCGGCATGAGCGCAATTTTCCTGGGCGTCAATCGCGGCAAACGCAGCATCGTGCTCGATCTGAAGACGGCCGACGCCCGGGAAGCGCTGCTCAAGCTCGTCGATACGGCAGATGTGCTGATGCACAGCATCCGTCCGCAGAAACTTGCGGCGATCGGCCTCGACCCGGACGCCCTGCGCAAGCGCAACCCCAAGCTTGTCTATGTCGGCCTGCTCGGTTTCGCCGATGGCGGGCCATACAGCGGCATGCCTGCCTACGACGACATCATCCAAGGGCTTTCCGGCTGCGCTGCACTGATGGAAAAGCAGACCGGCAAGCCGCAGTATTTTCCGACCATCGCGGGCGACAAGACATGCGGTCTGGTCGCCGCGCACGCGATTCTTGCCGCGCTGTTCAAGCGCGAGCGCACAGGCATCGGCTCCTATGTCGAAGTGCCCATGCTGGAATCCATGGTGGCGTTCAATCTGGTCGAGCATTTCTACGGCCAGCATTTTGAACCGCCGCTTGCCGACGCAGGCTATCCGCGCGTATTGAACCAGTGGCGGCGTCCCTATCGCACGACCGATGGCTATATCTGCGCGATGCCCTACACCGACGCGCATTGGAAGCGGTTCTTCATCGAGTCCGGCCGGCCCGAACTTGCCGTGGACGAGCGTTTCACCAATATCGCGGCGCGCACGACGCATATCGCGACCTTGTACGAGATCGCGGCGGAGGTCATTTCCGGCCGGAGTACCGAGGTTTGGCTGGAGACCTTCAGCCGGCTTGAGATACCCGCATCGCCGATGCGCCGTCTCGACGAGCTGCCGCAGGACGAACATCTGCAGCAGACCGGATTTTTCGAGACATTGACGGATCCGCAGATGGGGACACTGAAGTTTCCCGGAGTTCCCGTGAGGTTCGACCAGCAGCGCCCCCCGGTGCGCATGGCTCCGCGCCTCGGCGAACATACCGAGCAGATCATGGCGGAGCTTGGGATTGCCAAGCCGAATGGTGCAGACGACTGAAAGGACAACATGAACGATACAAAACCCATGCAGCAACTCGGGCAAGGCTATTACTGGCAGGACCTGGAACCGGGCCAGCGTTTCAAGACCTTCCGCCGCACCGTCACGGAAGCGGACCTTGTCGGCTTCATCGGCGTCACAGGCATGCTGGAAGTCATGTTCATCGACAGCGAACCGCTGCCGGGCGGCATTGCAGGCCGGCCGGTTCCAGCGGCGCTGACCTACACACTGATCGAGGGCTTGCTGCTGCAAACCATGATTCAGGGAACAGGCCTCGCCATGCTGGAGCTGACACAGAAGATCCACGCTCCCGTTCTGGTCGGCGATCGCATTCATGCGATTGTCGAAGTCGACAATATCCGTCCTACGTCGAAGGGCGGCAGGGCTATCGTAGACTCCACCATCAAGGTCCATAACCAGCGGGATGAACTGGTGATGACCTACACCGCAAGGCGAATGCTGGCAGGGCGCGACCACGCGTCATGAGAGATTGGCGCTGCGGGTGATCCATAACCAGTCACTCGCAGGCAGACAGATGCGGACACAGACAAGCGCGGGATAAGCGCCTCGTTCGGATCATCGATGTAACACTCGCCTTAGCCGGCGAAGCATTCCAAATCAAGGAGAGAAAAAATGAAATTATTCACCACGAGCCGTCTTCGTTCAGGCCTTATTCATGCCTGTGTCATGATGGGCCTCGGTATCGCCGCGTTCGGCGCACCTGCAGCCCATGCACAGTCCGCCTATCCGAGCAAGCCGATCACCCTGGTCGTGCCATTTCCTCCGGGCGGCCCAACCGATCTCGTTGCCCGTGTTCTTGCCCAGAAGATGGGTGAGCAGATGGGGCAGCAGTTCATCGTCGACAACCGGGGTGGTGCGAACGGCAATATCGGTTCCGCGCTGGTAGCCAAGGCGCCGGCTGACGGCTACACCGTGTTGTACAACACCTCGTCCATCGTCTTGAGTCCGGCGCTGTACAAGAGCCTGTCCTATGATGTGCAGCGCGATCTCGCGCCGGTGGCCTTGACGGCAACAGTACCTCTTGCCCTGGTGGTGAATCCTTCACTGCCCGTCAACAGCATGAAGGAATTCGTCGACTATGCGAAGGCCAATCCCGGCAAGCTTTCCTATGGTTCCGCGGGCAGCGGAAATATCACGCATCTTGGCGCCTTCCAGTTCCTGCAGGCCAACGGCATCGATGCCGTACATGTTCCCTACAAGGGAAGTGCGCCTGCGGACGCCGATCTTGTCGGCGGCCAGATCCAGTTCATGACGGACACGATCAACTCGGTGGCAAGCTTTGTGCGCGACAAGCGCATGCGCCTGCTGGCGGTGACGACGCCGAAGCGCATTCCCATTTTCCCCGATGCGCCGACAGTTGCGGAATCGGGCATGCCCGGATTCGAAGTCAGCGCCTGGCAGGGACTCATGGTGCCGGCAAAGACGCCGGAACCCATCATCAAGCGGCTCAACAGCGAACTGATGAAAGCGCTGCAGAACCCGGAGGTTCAAAAGAAGCTGGCGGCCCAGGGTGCCATTGCGCTTGGCTCGTCGCCGGAGGAGTACGGCAGCTACGTGAAATCGGAATTGGCGCGCTGGTCCAAGATCGTCAAGCAAACCGGCGTCTCGCTCGATTAGACCTGCTCACGGCCGGCAAGATTGAATCAACTCGCAGCGGTCTTTCAAGCCGCTGCGAGCGTTTTCTTTCGGCTTCGGCAAAGGCGGCCGCCGCAATCTACGCCGCCTGCAGGGACCTTGCGAGACTGCGAAACGTGCGCGGCGACATGCCGGTCGCCTGCTTGAATCTGCGTGCGAAATAGGCTTCGTCGGCGAAGCCGGAGGCATGTGCAACCGTACTGACCTTGTCATTGGTGGTGCTCAGCAGTTCCTTAGCCAGCAAGAGCCTGCGTTCGGTGACAAGTTCGGTGAAGGTGCGGCCGGTTTCCTTCTTGAGGATATGCGCAAGATAGTTGGGAGAAAGGAATGCCTCCGCCGCAGCCTGCTGCAAGGTGATTTCATCGCAAAGATGCTCGCGGATGAAGGCGAGCACGCGCTGTATCGCGGTTTTCCGCAATGACTTCTTTGCAGGCGCATCGCGCAGCCTGAGAAGATCGGTTTCGAAATGCTTGCATGTCAGGGCGACCAGTTGGTACAGCAAGCCGCGTATCAGCTCCGTCGAGCCGAACTGGCGCATCTTGTTTTCCTCGATCATCTGGAAGACAAGTTGCTCGATCCTGATGAAATCGGATTCGTCAAAGGTGTAGTCCAGGTATTCCTGATAAAGGAAGGGCGCAATCAGCGGCAGGGCTGCAGGATCTATATCTTCGAGATCAAGCGGGTCGATGTCGGCGTCGATGCCCAGGAAATTCTGCGAGATGTTGATGACGATATATCGCGATGCTTCCGGATGAGGAATCATGTGCATGCGATGCGGCAGGACGAAACTCAAGGTTCCGCGGCTGAATGGCCGGATCGTACCCGAAATGTTCTGTACGGTTTCGCCCTCAAGCGCGACCTGGATCTGAAAATATTCATGCCGGTGCAGATGCGACAGCGGCGAACGAACGCTCCGGTCCCGAATATCGAAGTCCGGATAGTCGGATCGCTCGTCCATCCGGTAAATTCTTACGCCTCGCTCCGCCACGACTGCTCCGTTGAATTTGTTTTTCAAGGCAAACACAAGCTTGCCCCAACGAAGCTATTGTAACGTCTCTGCGCGGACGGAACGGGCAGGAAAAGCAACAAAGGCAGGACGGCAAATCCAGCAGCGGAGGCGATGCAGGCCGCAGTCTGACAGCTGCATCGACCTCCGCCGTTGACGGGATTTAACCCGAGGGATCAAACGACCTTGACGGAAAGATTGGGCAATCCGTCGATATGGCCTTCCATCAAATCGCCCTTGACCACCGGTCCGACGTTTTCCGGCGTGCCCGAGTAGATGAGATCGCCAGGCATGAGTTCGAACGCTTCGGACAGCTTGGAGATCTGCTCGGCGACGCTCCAGATCATCTGGTTGAGATTGGCATTCTGCTTGACCTGACCATTCACCTGCAGCCAGATGCTGCCATCCTTGAAATGCCCGGTGCGCGATGCCGGATGAATCGGGCCGATGGGAGCGGACATGTCGAAGCTCTTGCCGATTTCCCATGGCTTCTTCTGGTCGCCCATGCCGCGCTGGAGATCGCGGCGCGTCATGTCGAGGCCGGTGGCATAGCCGTAGACCAGCTCCAGCGCTTTTTCCAAAGGAATGTTCCTGCCGCCCTTGTTCAAGGCCGCCACCAGTTCGATTTCGTAGTGGTAGTTCTTCGTCAATGACGGATAAGGATGGTTAGCTGTCGTTCCCGGCGCGACGTACTGTATGGCGTCGGTCGGCTTCTGGAAGAAGAATGGCGGTTCACGCGTCGGATCCGACCCCATTTCGCGCGCATGGGCAGCGTAGTTGCGCCCGATGCAATAGATGCGGCGCACGGGAAACATCTGATCGCTGCCGACAATAGGAATGTACGTTGCCGGAACATGGAAAGGGGTCTTGACCTGATTATTGGCGATGCCGGGCGTGGCGCAGCCGACAAGCGCGCCTGCCCCCATAGCCAGGCCGGTCTTTAGTACGGATCTGCGGTCGGAATTGGACATCTGCTATCTCCTCATTTGAATTTATATGCATAGCGGATTCGCCCATATCGGGAAATCCATCGGGCAGTGTTGCCCTTGCCCGTCTAGTGTATGCGTTCACCGGCACGGGCCAATAGGACACGATTACGCACTATTTGGACTGGATTCAGTATTGCGGCAGGCGGAGAGAGGTGCTGAGGCGGGTCTCCCGCCGATGTGGCAACCGGAGGAGCAGGGCAGATGCGGTAAGACGCGGGGGGCTCGATCGTGAGATTCGACGAGGGAAAGATGAAACTTTACGGAGGCATTTTGCCGTTGCATCCTGTGCCGGCTTGATTTCGGCGCCAGGCACCGACTCGGGAGAGACGGCCGGCTCTCCAAAGTCCGGCCGATACATCCGGCCGGACGGGAAGACGCCGTCTCCCTGAGGGTCAATGCATTGCCGGCTTATTGCTTGAACTGCCAGGCACGGACGTAGTTGACTTCGTACGCATTGCCTTTGCCTTGCGGAGTCGAGTCGTCCGGCGAGCCCGAGGCGCTGCCGTACCAGAGGTCCAGGATCATGTACATGCGCTTGTCCATGCTCTCGTTGACGCTATACATTTCCTTGCCGTCGAAGTAGAACGTGATCTTGTTCGGTTCCCACTTCACGCCGTACTTGTGGAAGTCGGCGGAGAGGTCGCCAAGGTTGGCGTAAGTCTTGGTGCCTGCGGCAGGACCGCCTTCGATACCGTTGGGCCATACTGTAGAAGCGTAAGCAGTCGGACGCATGGAGGCATCAGACCAGCCGCTGTTGCGGCCGCCGCCGGCATAGGCTTCCAGGATGTCGATTTCCGGGCGATACGGATGCGCGCCGGCTTCGTGGGTGAACAGCCAGAATGCGGGCCAGGTGCCTTTGCCGTAGGGCAGCTTGGCTTCCATCTCGAAGTAGCCGTAGGTCTGGTAATACTTGCCGTCGGTGGCCAGCGAACGATTGAAGAAGTTGCCCGCAGCGTCGCGCTGCGGCCAGATCTTCAGCTTGCCGTCTTCAACGGTGAAGTTCTTGGTGTCGCTGGGTGTTTCGTACCACAGATGATCATTCCAGACGTTGCTGTTGAAGCTGTCGAATTCGTCGGAGAAGGTCAGGGTAAAGTCGGCAGCCGCTTGTCCGTAGGGCGCCGGTGCGGCGGATGTGTCTGCAGGTGCGGCTTCCGGTGCCGCCTCCGGGACGAAGGTCATTTCCGCTACGGTCTTGGTTGTCTGGGCATCCGAAGCTACCGCAGGCTGTTGTTGTGCTGAGGCCAATTGTTCCGAATAGTTTGCGGATGTTCCGCCGCCGCCGCATGCAGAGAGGAGGATGGCAACGGCGGTGCTGGCGAATACGGAGGTCGTGGGTTTGGCAACAACTTTTAGCATGTGAATTCCTATCTAGTTTTTTATCCGTGCTCAAGAGCAAGTTGCTAGTAGGCAGTTGAGATCCAGAAAGGTTCACTTGCAGAATGATTTTTTCGAGAAATTTATTGCGATGTGAGCAGATAGGACAAAAAAGCGAGACGTTGAAAGGAGTTATCAATTTCCTGCCGTAAATATCTTGCGGTGGAGTGCTTCCGTTGAAGATGCGCAGGCCAAGCAGGCGGCGACAGTATTCTTCGGGGTTTGCATGCGACCGAAGAATCGATCTGAGGCCAGCCGCGAATCACTTGCCGGGCACGTAGAAATAAGAGGATTGGCGAAGCACCAACTGGGTGTGTGCGTTACAAAGGCAATGAGTAAATGTCACGGGCGGTAAAAGCTTTAAATTTTTTTAGTGTCGATTCGCCAAGTCGGATAAGCGGTCCATGTTATAAGAATGCAACATGGGAGCGCTGGCTGGAAATTTCATGCCTTATACCAATCCCACGGTTAAGCGAACCGCCTCTGGCGCTGGAGGTCTGAAGGAGACGAAGTCCTGTCTTGGAGGCGACCATGTTGACGCCAGAGGCACTGCAGCGCTTGCAACGGTACAACTTTGA
>NZ_JACYXF010000033.1 GCF_015352985.1 Noviherbaspirillum malthae
GGCTCATGTCCTGCTGGCAGGCCTGTTCGGACGCGCGCCCACCACCAGAGCTCGCCGCGCTCTTAGCCTTCCTTACGTCGGGCTGCGGCATTAACCTCTATCTCCGGATTTAACAAAGTACCGCTAGAGCGTTTTCCTGTCGAGTTGCACCATCAAAGGAACTGCATTCAGAACCGGCTCAAAGAAGTCGGCCCGGCCCTCACGGCTAAGCGGAGGCTGTTATGGCATGGCATCTTGCTCAGACCTGAAGGCGATATTTGCGCGAACGGAAACGAATTCGCGATGCAGCGTCATGCACTTGTGCCAATCCCGAGTCATAACATGCCATGAGATCACGTCTTTTTCCGCGTGCCCGCTTTGCGCTCGTCATCCATAGCCCCGCCCCGAACTCCTGATCTGCAACCTCGGTCTTGCCAGACGAAAAAATCGATTGTTTTCATCCGTCACGTTATGCCTTGGGATTGGTATTAGTCGAGCTTGATGTTGGCTTGCTTGGCAACCGACTGCCAGCGGGCGATCTCTTCATTCAGGAACTTCGAGAATGCCTCCGGTCCTGCTGGCAATGGGTCGATGTACGATGTCGCCAGCTTGGCCTTGACATCGGGCAGTACGAGCACTTTCGCGATCGCTGCATTCACTTGCTGCAGGACGTTGGCCGGCGTCTTTGCGGGTGCAAGCACACCATACCAGGCGCTTCCAACGATTCCCGAAACACTTTCGGAGATCGTCTGCACCTGCGGCAGCTTGGGGCTGCGTGCCGGGCTGGCAATAGCGAGCACCTTCAGCCGCTTCTGCTCGATAAACGGCATGGCGGCCGGCATGGAGTTGATCACCAGCGGAATCTGACCGCCGACCGCATCGGTGAGCGCCGCGCCGCCGCCCTTGTAAGGCACATGCACCAGATCAATCCCGGACTTGAGCTTCAACATTTCCGACAGCAGATGGGCCACCGATCCCGAGCCGCCGGTGCCCACGGCCGAACCGTTCACGCGATCGCGCGGCAACGCAAGCATCTCCTTGAGCGAGTTGGCCGGAAAGGATGGATTCGCCACCAGCAATTGCGGCGACGAACCGATGAGGGTAATCGGCACAAAGTCCTTGCTTGTGTCGAATGCAATCTTCGGCTGTACCGCGGGATTCGTGGCATGCGCCGTGTCCGTGATGAGCAGCGTATAACCATCTGCGTCACTCTTGGCGACGGCGCCCGCTCCGATCATCGAGTTGGCCCCGGGCTTGTTTTCAACGATGACGGTCCAGCCCATGGTTTCCGTCAATTTTTGCGCCACCATGCGGGCGACCATATCGGCGCCGCCGCCGGGTGAATACGGACTGATGATCCGGATCGGGCGACCGGGATAATTGTTGGCATATACAGGGCTCGCCATGTAGCTGGCGGTGATCGCGGCAGAAGCAGCGAGAAAGTCGCGACGAGAGAAGTGAGTCATGGTCAAAGCTCCTAATGTTCCATCGTTGGAAATAACGATCGTTCCGGGTGCAACATGGTCAGGCTCGATTCCGCCTAAAGCAGCCGCGAGTCTTCTCGCAGGGGCCAAACGGCTTCAATGCGGTTGCCGCGTACGCCGTAAATGCACCGATGCAGGTGGATCGTGGTGTCGGCGTAACCGGGCACCAGGGCAATCCTCTCGCCTACGCGCGGCGTATCCGAAGGCGTGCTCAATTCAATCTTTCCGTGCTCCGCGGAGAAGCTGACCGACTCCACCTGCGACAAAAGGATTGGCAAAGGCGTGCCGGCGTCCGTACTGAGCGCCTTTTTTCCGGCGTCTACCACGATGCGCCGAGAGGTAGGTCGGCTCGTTACCGTCGCCAGGATGACGAGGGCGTAATCCAGGTCAACGTGATACCTGGTGCTGTACCGGACATCGCCGAAGATGCCGCCTCCTGCCTCAATCTCCGTTACGCCGGGAAGACGGCATGCCGTTTGATAAGTCCCTGTGCCGCTGCAGCTAACGATTCGAACGGGCATGCCGGCACTCCTGCACCTGTCGGCAGATTCGGTCAGCAAGCCGAGCGCATCTCGGATCGCCGCCTCCTTGGCTTCCGGCGGGACGATCTGCGTGGTATGCCCTTCCCATGTCATTACGCCTGCGAAATCAAGGCCCGGCAGCTCGACCAGCGATCTGGCAAGTTCAACGACCGGTTCTCCGGGAAGCACGCCGGCTCGACGGGTGCCGGTGTCCACCTCAATCAGTACCCTCAGTCGACAACCAGCACGGAGCGCCGCGTCGCTCAGTACCCTGGCGTTATCAACGTTGTCCACACATACGGCCACGTCCACCCGACTGCGCAGCGCCACGAGCCGCTCGATTTTGGCGGGCGCCGTAATCTGGTTAGCGATGAGAATGTCCTGAATGCCGGCATCGGCCATCACGACTGCCTCGGACAGTTTTGCGCACGTGACGCCGAGCGCGCCCCGCTCGATCAGGAGCCGCGCCAACTCACCGCTTTTGTGCGGCTTGCAGTGCGGCCGCCATCCAACGTTCGCCTCCCTGCAGGCCGTAGTGATTCGCTCGATGTTGCTGTCAAATAAGTCAAGGTCGACTACCAAGGCTGGAGTGTCCAGCGTGTCAAGTACGCTTGCGCCGAGTACTGCCGGCAATTTAGGTTGGCAGGCCAATGCACGCTCCCAAAGAAAGGATTGCGCCAAGTGTATATTCGCACTAAAAAACTCAAACAGAAAGAAAGTGCAGGCAAGGCAATAGAAGCGCATTTCCTCATGCATCTTTCCAGTGCATCCTTTACGGCGGAGAGTGGCGGTTGTGCTCAAAAAAGAGGATTTTATGTATTTATGTACTCTTAAATACGTAATGCGCGTTCGATTACGTCGTTCGGCCGGTATCGAATTGCGTGATCGTCCCGCGCGGCAACTGCTCTTGAACCTGGATATGCGTTTTCGCTAGAGACTGCGGGTAACTGAAAGGTGCATAATTCGCTCGCACCACAAAGAAAGGATGTCAATGTCATCGGGAATGCTTACGGTCGGACAGAACAAGACCCTCAAGGAAATCGTGCGCTATGTCTGCGAACGCCAACTGCTGGCTGGCGACAGGCTGCTCGAGACGGTGCTCGCCGAAGTCACCGGCACTTCCCGCACACCGGTGCGTGTGGTGCTGGACTACCTCGTAAACGAAGGAGTCGCGACCTATGAGAAAAGCAAGGGGTACACCTTGGCCGTGGACGCAGGCTCCATCCCCGAAGCGGTACTCGACCGGCTTCGCCAGCCGGAAGATCCTCTCTACCTCCAGCTTGCAGAAGCGCGCCTGAACGGCGACATCGCCGGATCGATGACCGAGTCCGACCTGATGCGCAAGCTCGGTGCCACGCGCTCGGGAATACGGAGAGTCGTCACGATTGCACAGCGAGAAGGATGGGCAGTCAAGGAGGCGGGGTACGGGGTGCGCTTCCTGCCGATCATTGACAACCAGGACGCCTATGACGACATGTATCGGCTCCGTCTTGCACTCGAGCCGGCTGGAATCCTCAGTCCCCGGTTCAGGCCGAACATTGTGCAACTGCGTGCCTTGCGCAAGGAGCAGGAAGCCATTCTCAAAGGCGGCCACAACGTCATCTCTGCCTCGGACCGGTTCGAGTCCAATGCGCGTTTCCATGAAACGATCCTGTCATGGTCACATAACCAGCTTGCGTTACAGATATTGAGAAATCTGTACCAGATGCGCCGGCTGGCTGAGTATCGCCAAGAGAAGCAAGCCCAGCCGCGACAAGTGCATGTCACCGACGATCACCTGCAAATCCTCGACGCCATTGAACAAGGAGATACGATCTCGGCAGCAAGTTTGCTTCGCCGGCATATCTCCGAGGCGATTGAAAACAAGGTGGCCACGGTTAAATTGACCAGTTCTCCCCAGACGCTCGGGATGGCGTCCACCGAGACCGAAAGAGCGGAAATTAAACCGGACGCTTCGAAAAGACAGCGTTGAGTATCAGTAACCGCGCGGGCTGTGGGCTGTGGACTGTGGCAAATAATCCTCCGGATGCGGTCGGCAGACGAGCGATCCCTCCCCCTGCCATTCTGGAAAATTGCCGTGCTTGGAAGGCGGTGAGAAGCTCTTGAAATTGCTCGGACCTAGATCTGGATAGGTCGCGAGCATGCGGCATCATGCAGCAGTTGACCAAAGCCTTAACCAAAGGATCAGCTACGCCTCCCATCAGGGAGTGACTTGCTTTATATGTAAATAACGAGAATCTGAAAGGCTTTTCGTTCTCGAAATCGGGCCTGTTTGGCGGACCTTAAGAAAGAGAGCTTGCATTCCGAAAATCCCTTCGGAGACGGAAATCCGGCGCAAAACCGGCCCAGCGGCAGAGCGATGACGTGATGGCGTCATATGCAAAAACCGCAGGTGAAAAAACAACGGCCACCCGAAGGCGGCCGTCGCATGCGAGATTCTCTTTATAGCCACTCCAGGCTGCGGCCATCGAGGCCGGTGCTGCGCTTTTTCACTCGCTTGGCGCAGTATCTCGCATCATAACCGCACCGGCGGTTACTTGACCGAGAAGCGCGCGTTCACCGCTTTCTTGTCGGCGAAGGTAATCGCCGCAATCGCTTTGCTTCCCTTCGCCAGTTTTGCATCGTCCTTGGTAGTCAGGGTATTGCTGCCTGCGGGCTCAAGCGCCACTTCCGTCTTCTCGGTTCCGTTCAGGACGGTCAGCTTGCCGCTTGCGCCCGCCGTGTCGACCGGCTTGCCATGGTCATTCACATAGACGATCGCCTTGCCATCCTTGTTGACCAGCTCGAAGCTCATGTCGTTTGCGGTGCTGACGACCCCGCCATGCTTGGGCTTGTCACCATGCGCGAACACGTTGCCCGAGAGTGCCATTGTCATTGCCGCGAGGGCCAGTAGTTTCTTCATCGCTTTCTCCATAGGTGCAGCGGCTCGGTATGGGCGCCGCCGCAAATGCCCATTGTCAATACGCTTCCTTCGCCTCGCCGGCGATGATCGCTTCCAGCGGCTTGCGGCCTACCAGCCAGAAGATCAACGGTGTCAGCAGCGAGTCGAGAATCGTTGAGCTGACCAGACCGCCGAAGATGACCACCGCAACCGGATGCAGGATTTCCTTGCCGGGTGCATCGGCTGCCAGCAGCAGCGGCGCCAGCGCAAAAGCCGCGACCAGTGCCGTCATCAGCACCGGCGTGAGCCTTTCCAGCGAGCCGCGGATAATCATCGCCTGACTGAACGCCTCGCCTTCGAATTTGCAAAGGTTGATGTAGTGACTGACCTTCAGGATGCCGTTGCGCGTGGCGATGCCCGCCAGCGTAATGAAGCCGACCATCGAGGCAACCGACAGCGACACCCCGGCAATCCACATCGCAATCACGCTTCCGATCAGGGCAAACGGGATATTCCCCATGATGACCAGGGCAAGGATGCCGGATTTGTAGCGGGAGTACAGCACCAGGAAAATCATCGCCAGCGAGATCAGGGACAAGCCGACGATCAACCTGGTTGCTTGTTCCTGCGCCTGGAACTGGCCCTCGATGCTGATGAAGTAACTGGCGGGAAGCGGTGTTGCCGCGATCGCCTTGCGCACATCGGCAATGATGCGCGACATGTCGGAACCATCCGTATTGCCATACACCACAATGCGCCTGCGGCCGTTCTCGCGACCGATCTGGTTGGGCCCGTCGCCTTCTTCCACCGCCGCGACTGCCGATAACGGGATGCGGCCAGCCGGGCTGTCCAGCATTGTCCTCGACAGATCCTGCGGCGAGCGGCTTTGGTCAGGCAGCCGCACCATCAAGTCAAAGCGGCGCGGACCGTCAACGACCTGGGTCGCCCGTGCTCCCTCGGACAGCGTCTGCAGCGATGTCAGGATCTGGCCCGGCGTCAGCCCGTACTGTGCGGCTTTCCGGTAGTCCACCCGCACCTTGATCTGCGGGATCAGTACCTGCCGCTCCACTGACAAGTCGACCAGTCCCGGCACATTTGCCAGGCGCCCACGAAGCCCTTCAGCCAGGCCACGCAAGGTGTCAATGTCGTCGCCATAGATTTTCAGGGCAATCTGCGCACGGACACCGGACAGCAAATGGTCAAGACGATGGGAGATCGGCTGGCCGATTGCGATGGAACCAGGGATCACGGCAAGGCGGGAGCGAATGTCTGCCATGATTGCCTCGCGATCCCGATCCGAACGCTTCAGGTCGACGTCGATTTCAGCCGAATGAACACCTTCCGCATGCTCATCCAGCTCGGCACGTCCCGTCCGGCGTCCAACCTTGGTCACTTCCGGTACTTCCCGTATCAGCGTTTCCGCCAATGACCCCATGCGGTTGGCTTCTGCAAGCGACGTTCCGGGCGTGAATGTCATGCCCATCACCAGCGAACCTTCGTTGAACGGCGGCAAGAACGCTCGCGGGAAGAACGGCACGCTCGCCGCCGCCACGATGACCGCGATCCCGGCAACGGCAAGGATCCCTTTCGCGCGCGGGAAAGACCATTCCAGCGCACGGGTATCCCAGGCCTTGAGGCGACGCACAAGCGGACTGTCGCCATGCGCAAGCTGCTTCATGTTGGGCAGCATGAAGTACGACAAGACCGGCGTGACCGTCATCGAAACCAGCATCGACGCCAGGATCGAGACAATGTAGGCAATCCCGAGCGGTGCAAACAGGCGCCCCTCGATGCCGGGAAGGGCAAACAGCGGCACGAACACCAGTACGACAATGATCGTCGCGTAGACGATGCCGGAGCGCACCTCTACCGACGCCTGCCAGATGATTTCCAGTACCGAAGGTGCATTGTCGTCGCTGCGTCTTTGCTTCAATCGTCTCAGGATGTTTTCCACGTCGACCACCGCGTCATCCACCAGCTCGCCGATGGCAATGGCAAGGCCGCCCAATGTCATCACGTTGATGGACTGCCCCAGCAGATGGAATGCCAGCGCCGTCACGGCCAGCGAAAGCGGAATGGCAATCAACGATATCGCCGTTGTGCGGAAGTTGAGCAGGAACGCAAACAGGATGATGGCGACCAGGATTGCGCCGTCCCGCAATGCTTCGACCACATTGTTGATCGACGCTTCGATGAAGTCAGCCTGGCGGAACAATACCTCGGGAGCCGACAAACCCGCAGGCAGGCCCTGCTTCAGCTCGCCCAGCGCATTTTCGATTTCCCGCGTCAGCTTGACGGTGTCGGCGGCCGGCTGCTTCTGGACGCTGACAATCACCGCCGGCTTGCCGTTCATGCCGGCGTCGCCGCGTTTGAACGCAGGCGCATACCGTACCGAAGCCACCTGTTCAAGCAGCACCGGAGCGCCGCCGCGGTAGGCCACTGCCAGCCCTTTGACGTCATCCAGCCGGTTCGTGCGTCCGAGGTTGCGGATCAGATATTCGCGGCTGTTGAGGTCGATGAATCCGCCGCTGGTATTGGCGGCAAATCCCTTGACGGAGGCCTCGACCTGGTCGAGCGTCACATTGAACTGGGCCATGCGGGCGGTATCGGGCTCAACGCGCAACTGCCGGACTTCTCCGCCGATCGGAATGACCTGGGAGACGCCGGGAATGGACAACAGGCGCGGCCGGAGCACGAAGTCGGCGTACTCGCGCGCCTGCATCGGATTGGCCTTCGAGACATCAATGGGCAGCGCAATCAGCATGATTTCGCCCATGATCGACGATACCGGCCCCATGATGGGTGTGATATTGCCCGGAAGCTGTTCCTTGACCAGAGTCAGGCGCTCTGAAACCAGCTGACGATTGCGGTAGATGTCGGTACCCCAGTCGAATTCGGCATAGACGATCGACAAGCCGACACCGGACACCGAGCGCACCCGCGTCACGCCCGGCATCCCGTTCAACGATGTCTCGATGGGAAACGACACCAGTTGCTCGACTTCTTCCGGTGCCATGCCGCCGGCCTCCGTCAGCACGGTGACCAGCGGCTTGTTCAAGTCCGGGAATACGTCCACCGGGGTGCGGGTCACCATCAGGGTGCCGTAGACCACGAGCAGCGCAGCGGCTGCCAGGATAAAGATCCTGTTGGCCAGGCTGAAACGAACTATCCAATTAAACATGCACTCGTTCCTACCTGATTTGGTTGATCAATGCTGTGCCGGATACCACCACCCGGTTTTCAGGACTGAGGCCCTTGACCACCACAACCGTTTTGGCGTCGAGCGGCTTGAACTCGACCGGCTGGGCAATGAAACGCTCGCTGCCGGACTTGATCCATACGATCGATTCGTTGTTCTGGTTGCGCACCACCGCCTCGGCAGGCAGCGCAATGCCCTTGACCTTGTCGGTCAGCTTGGCGACCACGGTCACCGGCTGGCCAACCGCCAGCGGGACGTTCTTGGCATTGGCGCGGAACGTGACAGGCAGTGCGCCGTCGCGCAGGCTGCGCGCGCTGCCCAGATAGGTCAGTTCGACCCCCTCGGATCCGGCAAGCGAGGCGTTCATGATGCGCCCGGCGAGGGAAACATCGGTGGTCACTGCTTCCACGATCATGCGGTTCGGATCGACAATCTCGAATAACACGTCACGCGTCTCGACAATCTGGCCGTTCAGCACATTTGCCGTGGCAACGATGCCGGAAGCCGGCGAGGTAATTGCTTCGTTGCCTGCGACGCTGCGCGAGACCGCGCGTTCACGGCCGGTAAGGCTGGCCAGCTCGGCGCGCGCGGCTTCGATCTCCTTTTGCGGGACCGTTCCCTCAAGGGATTCAAGTCGCTTCACCCGTTGTTCCGCCAGGCGCCGGCTTGACTGTATCTCCACCAGCTGCGCCTGCTGATTGCCTCGCTCGATGGCGCCCGCCGTGGGACGCAGGTGCAACAGAACCTGTCCTTTCTCCACGCGTTGTCCCGCGACCGGAAGCCCCTTCGGGCCCGGCTCGATACGACCGGCAAAGGGAGCCTGGACGCGGCCGCCGGCGTTCGGGTCGATGCCGACCCGGCCATTGAGCTCCACGGTCAGTGGATGCTCGGCTTCCTCCGCCATCAGGGTTCGGATGGACATCCGCCGTTGCGCCTGTTTGGGTACGTTGACGCTGCCGTCAGGCAGTCGTGCCAGTCCGGAAGCCGACGCGCCTCCGGGAGCATCCAGGTGTTCGCCATTCGGGCCGTGTGCCCCCGGCGCTGCAATCGATGCCGAGGACAGTACGCCGGCGGACAGCAAAACAAGCAGAAGGTGAGTGAGTTTCGTACGCATGGTTATTTTCCTGATTGGGATTTACGGCGCAGCATGGGAATGAGCATCGCAACCATCAGAATGCAAAGGAGAATTCCGCCGATGAGCCAGGTCTTCAGCGAATAAGCGTGACCATGGGAATCGCCATGCTCGCCCTCGTGCGAGCGTCCATGGCCGGCCTCCTCAGCCTTGACCTCCATCGTTCCTTCGAGAAGATCGGTTTCCTCGCCAGCGGCAAGGGTAAATACCAGTGAATGCTTGCCGGGCTTGGCCAGTGCTTGGAGGAACTTGGCGTCATCAACCGCATAGTCGCCATGGTCGGCGTGGAACCTGGCCGGCGCCTTCAGTCCGTTCAGTTCGACTTCCAGTGTGCCGTCCAGTACGGGCTCATTAGTCGCATAGCGGTCAATCAGGATGGACAGTTCATCGCCCTGCAGATGCCCGACCAGCTCGAACGTCTCGGTAAAGGTTTCGATGCGCGGCCCTGCATCGGTGTGTGCGTGACCACCCGGAGCATCGAGGTGCTCGCCGTTGGGGCCGTGTGCGCCCGGCGCGGCAACGGCAGCCGAGCCCAGCGCGAAATACAGGAAGAGACCAGAGATGAGTTTCATGGGAGGATTCCTAAAGCTTGATTCAGACGTGCGTGCGCAAGGCCCAGCGCAACCTTTTGCTGGCGTTCCGCGACCCCGGCTTCATGGGACAACGCCTGCGAGCGCAGCAAGTCAGCCAGGCCGCGCTCGCCTGCCTTGAACGCCTTTTCGATGAGTTCGGTATGTTGCCGGGTGAGCGAAGCACGCGATGAGGCGGCTTCCAGGGATCGCCAGGCTGCGTCCAGCTGCGCGCGGGCGAGGTCAATATCTTCATTCAACAGGACCTCGGCCTGCGCCGCTTCTGCAGTCGCAGTCTCGATCTGAGTGCGGGCGGCAGCTTCCAAGGGGCGATTGCGGGCGGCGGTCCCGAATGGAATCTGCACGGCAATGCCAATGCTGCGGCTGGCCGGGCCGGCAAGGTTATCTTGCTCGCGCCGCATTGATATGCCCACGATGGGTGGGTCGCTGCGCGTGCGGTTGACCACCTGAAAAGATGCTTGGGATCGCTGCAACGTGGTGCGTACCGCCGCAAGACGTGGATGGGGCTCGGCGATGTTGCCGGCAATCGGCTCGACGTCCAGCGCCGGGATTGACGGCTGACCGGTCAACACGCGGTAGCGTCCCAACGCTTCCTGCAGCTTTGCCTCTGCAGCGGCGACCGCGCCGCGGCTGGCCAACACTTCTTGCTGGGCGAGCATGCCGTCGGTACGCGCCAGGTCTCCCGCCTTCACTCGGCGCAACACTTCCTCGGCGATCGCTTCCAGGTGGCGTTGGTGGTCCTCGGCTTCGGAGAGCGATTCGTGGGCAGCAGCAACGGCCCAGAGGCGTTCACGCACCTCGCCAGCCAGTGCCAGCCGGGTCGCGGCGATCTGCGCCTCCAGATCGTCCGAGTTGCTTTGCGCGAGGGATTCCCGCGCCGCCTTTTGACCCGGCAGCCAAACCGGCGCGGCGACAGAAACCTCGGTTTCCCGAACGCCGTTCTGGTCGGTCCAGCGGTCGCTGCGCTGTGCCAGTCCTACCGTCGGCGAGCCGGCAACCCACGATTGCGCCGCTTCCCGGCCAGCCAGCGTTTCATCACGCCTTGCCTCCAGGGTGCGGGCTTGGGGCGAACGCTGCCATGCCGCATCAACGGCAGCTTTCAAGCCGGGAAATGCAGCTTGAGCCAATGCCATGGGCGCGGCCAGCGCCATGACGGAATACACACAACTACGGTAAATCCAGTAACGAGCACGCATGCCTTCTCCATTCGGTGTCCAGGAAAACTGGCCGAAGGCAGCCGCACCCCACGGGCGTTATGCCGCGCAGAAAGACGCAGGAATGGTCAAGGAGTGTGCAGAAATACCCTCGGCATGTCAGCCGAGGGCGGAAGGCGGTCGTTGCGGCCGCTCTGGTATCGGGTCCGGAATGTATTGCGCCAGTCGCGTCGGCGTCGCCGTGACGGACTCGAATGACAGCGGTGGCAGGCAGAGCGCAGGCAGACCGAATGCGGGTTGCGATGCGGAGTGCTCGGAAAAGTGCTTCGTCGACTCGCCGGAATCGTCGTAATGCACTGTGCCGTCGTCGCCATGGTGGTGACTCGTGCCTTGCAGATGCTCGGACTCGTGCGCGAGGTCGTAAGCCTGTCCCGCCGACAGCCAGCCACCCTGCACGGCAAAGCTATGCAAGGGCAACAACATCAGCAGGAAAATGCAGACAATGCGGCGCACGGTGGAGTGAAAGGCAAACAAGTGAGCGGATTATAACAAGGAACCCAAGCGATCCATGCACATCCGGAGTTGCGTATTTACATGTATCCACCTGACCATGAGCATTTCGGCCATCGGCCATCGGTCATCGGCGCCCTGTTATTCAGTGCTGGTGGCGATGGTGGATATCCGGGTAATGCTTGTGCGAATGCCGAAGTACCCCATGCGAGTGCGCGTGAACGTGGGGTTCGGTCCCGTCCCATTCAAAATCATGCTCGTGTTGATGATGTTCATCATGCCGATGCGCGTGCGTATGATCCATCGACTCATGGGTATGCTCGTGCTCGTGTGATTCCGTCAGATGCAGCCAGATTCCCGCGCCCATCAAGGCGGCCGCGACCCAAAACACCAGCCCCGGCGATTCGCCCAGCATGATGAGGGAAAGCGCCGCTCCGACAAAAGGCGCGGCGGAAAAGTAAGCGCCCGTTCTGGCCGTGCCGAGGTGGCGAAGCGCGAGCACGAACATCACCAGGCTCAGGCCATACCCGGACAATCCCACGACACCCGCGATCAGCGCGGTTCGGGTTTCCGGCAGTTCGTAGCCAAGAATGAAAGCCAGTCCCAGGTTCACGGAGCCGGCGACCAAGCCTTTGATGCCAGCGACCACGATGAGCACCATGCCGGCGAAGATTCGCTTGTCGAAATTTTCCTTGAAGACAAACCAGGCCAGCAACGCGGTGAGAACTCCCTCCATGTTGAGCAGAAGCGAAGCGGAAGACGCCGACGTCAGCGTCAGGCCCAGCATCAACAGCAATGGCCCGGCGATGCCGCCCGCGATGATGGCGCCGGCCAACCATGGTAAGTCCGGCATGGTCAGGAGCGCGATATCGGATTGCGGCCTGCTCTGCGTAACGACTTTTCAAAGGAAAAACCAGGTCAGCAGACCAATGCCGCTGCCTAGATACAGCAATCCGGCCAAGGTAACAGGTGCGAGCTGTCCGACGAGGGTCTTTGCAAATGGCGTACTGGCGCCAAAAAGAACCGCCGCCATCAAGGCATAAAAGACACCGCCGTGCATAGCGCACTCTCCATTCGTTGCACTCCCGGAATCGCAGCCGACGACGCGCATGGCTAGCGTCTAACGGCGCTCCGCCAAGACATGCCCCGGTCGTTTTCCATGCATCAAGGAACAATCCGATGCCTATTTCCTTGGACTCGCTGATCAAGGAAATTGTTCTTGTAATGCTCGTTACAAATTGTAGAATACGTGACATGAACTATGAAAATCATCGGTGGCTGCTGCTAATTGCATCGCTCCCAACGTCCAGTGCAACGGCACGAATGCGTCTATGGCGCGCCATCAAGGCGCTTGGATGCGTCGCGTTGCGTGACGGCGCTTACCTTCTTCTTTATCGCGAGAGCCACGCTGAGGCTCTCGCGGACTTGGCTGCCCAAACCAACAATGAAGGCGGGCAGGCGTGGGTGGTGGATGTTGCGCCGCGTTCAGCTGCCGACAATGAAGCGTTTCAGGCGCTTTTCGACCGGTCTTCCGAGTACGCGCAAATGAACGTCAACCTGACCGAGGCGCGAAAAGCGCTGACGTCTCAAACACCCGCTGAGATCGCGAAAGCGCTCAAGCGCCTGCGCAAGGAACGGGACGCGCTCGTACGGATCGATTTTTTTCCAAATCGGGCTTCGCTTGACGCAGAAGCAGCATGGGGAGACTTTGAAGAGGCGGTGAATGCCTCGCTGTCGCCCGGTGAGCCTCATGCGCAGGAACGGCCGATTCCCCGCCTGTCTCGCGCCGATTACCAGGGGCGTACCTGGGCGACGCGCCGCAATCTCTGGGTCGACCGCGTCGCAAGCGCGTGGCTGATCCGCAGGTTCATCGATTCCGATGCCAAGTTCCTTTGGCTGGACAGCCCTGCGCAGTGCCCGAAGGAGGCTCTCGGTTTCGATTTCGACGATGCGGCATTCACGCATGTGAACGACAAGGTCACGTTCGAAGTGCTGCTTGTCAGTTTCAACATCGAAATGACGCCTAGCATGGAAAAACTCGCGGCGCTCGTCCACGCACTCGATGTTGGCGGCGTCATTCCGCCGGAGGCCGCTGGCTTCGAAGCCATTTTGACCGGTGCGCGCGCCCGTTTGGATAACGATGATGCACTGCTGGCTGAAATCGGTGGCGTCCTCGATTCCCTCTATACCCACTACAACAAAGACAAGACGAAATGAGCCGATCTGAAGATAGACCAATCTATACCCTCTGGCAGATGGTGTTGTACATGCTGCGCCTGGGGACAATCGGGTTCGGCGGCCCCGTGGCTTTGGTAGGCTATATGCATCGCGATCTGGTCGAGGACCGGAAGTGGATCACCGAAGCCGACTACAAGGAGGGGCTGGCCCTTTCCCAGCTGGCACCAGGGCCTCTTGCGGCACAGCTGGGCATCTATCTGGGCTATGTCCATTACCGCATTCTCGGCGCGACGCTGGCCGGCATCGCGTTCGTCGTTCCCTCATTCCTGATTGTCGTCGCCCTGGGTTGGGCATACGTCCGCTTTGGCGGCATATCCTGGATGCAGGCTGTGTTCTACGGTGTCGGCGCGGCCGTGATCGGCATCATTACCTTGAGCGCTAAAAAGCTCACCGAAAAGAGCGTCGGCAAGGACAAGCTGCTGTGGGCAATTTACCTGCTGCTTGCCGTCGTAACCGTCATTACCGAATCGGAAATCGCCTGGTTGTTCATCGCCGCGGGCGTATTGGTCTGGCTGCTGCGCGCGCCGCCGAAATGGCTTGGCAAGGGTAGCCTGAATGCCGCCGCGCTGACGCAAGCGCCTGTTGCTGGAAGCCTGTTCGGATCAATGGACGTGTCGCTCCTGACCCAGATCGGACTGTTCTTTGCCAAGGCCGGTGCATTTGTATTCGGTTCTGGACTGGCCATCGTGCCGTTCCTCTACGGCGGCACAGTAACCGAACATCAATGGCTCACGGAAAAGCAATTCGTCGACGCGGTTGCGGTCGCCATGATTACCCCTGGACCCGTGGTGATCACCGTTGGCTTCATCGGTTATCTGATTGCCGGACTGCCAGGCGCCACAGTCGCGGCGCTCGCCACGTTCATTCCATGCTACCTGTTTACCGTGATTCCGGCGCCGTACTTCAAGAAGTACGGAAAACTGCCCGGCGTGGTCGCCTTTGTCGACGGCATCACGGCAGCAGCCATCGGCGCGATTGCCGGTTCCGTCATTGTGATTGCAAAACGCTCGATCATTGACATGCCGACGGCGCTCATCGCGTTGGCAACGATCGCGCTACTCTGGAAATTCAAGAAACTGCAGGAGCCGGTCATCATTGCTGGTGCTGCGGTACTTGGTCTGATTCTTTACCCACTGCTGAAAGGCTGAGCTTCGACGCCTTCCTCCAGAAAGACGACTTCAAAGTGCAGGCGCTCCGGCAGCCAGCGGCAATTGTCCGCGGCGCCGACACGCCAAAACTGAAACTGCCCACGCAATCGGCAGCCCGTTCAGTAGATCGCTCGGCCTGTCCGCCACGTTTACTGATGAGCATGAAATGCTCAAGCACGGCATGGTCATGTACGACGCACTGGATGTCTGGTGTAAGCAATGCCAGGCCGAGACACACAATTGGCCGCCTGGAACAAGATGAGGCTGGCGAGATTTGCATGTGAGGTTGAAATGAAGGCTCTACTCTTCGGCGCGTGCATCTTCACCATGGCGCCAATGGCGTTTTCCGACACCATCAACTTTGACTCTGACATTGCCGGCCAACCGCCTGCCGGCTGGCACTGCGGAACGACAGGCGCCGGCAATCCTCTCTGGGTGGTGACAGAAGATCACTCCGCTCCTTCACCACCGAATGTGTTGAAGCAAGGCGGCGTAGCGCCGTTCCTCTGGTGCGTACGCAGCGACTCGGTCGCCGAAAACGGCGCCGTGGAAGTCAGGTTCAAACCCGTTGCCGGAAAGGATGATCAGGCAGGCGGTCTGGTCTGGCGATGGAAGGATGGAAGGATGGAAGAAATTATTATGTGGCGCGCGCCAACGCGCTTGAGCGCAACGTGTCGCTGTATTACACCGTCAATGGGGTTCGCAAGACGATTCAATACGTCGATGCGCCGGTCACGCCTGATACCTGGCACACCCTACGGGTCAGCTACAAAAGTCAGGGCATTCAAGTTTCACTGAATGGGAAGACGTATATCGATACCACGGACAACCACATCTCCGGGGCGGGTAAAGTCGGGGTCTGGACCAAAGCCGATAGCGTGACCGTCTTCGACGATTTCAAATATAACCTTCCGAGCACCCCGTAATTACGGGGTGCTCGTGCCCGCTCGCGGAGCGAGGCATCGCGCAATGCGATAGTCCGGCAGATCTCTGCTGATTCGGATCCGCCTGCGTTACTCCATCATGCCAGTTGCCTGCTCCCTTGATACGGATTAAACCACCGGCAGGAATCAACGCATAAAACCACTGCTATATATACAGTGTTACGCGTCGAGACTGGAGGTTCGCATGGACAGCGGGGATTGGTCGCGTTTACGTTTCGCGATTGCAGAGGCGCCAGATATCCTGCGCGCCAATGCAGAACGGATCCATGCCTTGCTCGATGCCGGCACCGAAGAACCGGAACCGCTGCGTCAGGCGCTCGAAGCAATCGACAAGATCCTGAATGACCTTGATGACATGCGCAGCCAGGGCGATGGATGATGACCTCAATTGCCGCGCTGCCGTCCTCGCGATGCGATCACATCGTCGGGTAGCTTCACCGTTACGATCTGGGCCGTGGCGTTAAGACTGATACGGAATGGCTCATGTCCCGCTTGTTTCGCCAATCGGAAGTTGACGATACCGTCAGTGTGTATTGCGCCGAGCTGGCCCGCGGCGACGCGTCCTGTCGCCGCACGTACGCGATATCGGAAAAGATGATATCCGCGCTCGAGGCATATCACTTCCGATACTGTCCAGCATGCGGCACACAGCTTCTCCCCAAGCCAACATAGCCCTGAGCCCGGCAGCCGAAACGATTTTGATTGCATCGCTTTCAGCCATCCTGACATCTTTGTCACACGAAATGCGTGCGGTTGCCATGCATATAGAGTCGATCACGGATCAGCACTGCGAATCTTTTGCAAGGCGCAATTCGTTACCGAGAATGCTGTAAAAATACAATATAAGGCCGCCGCGCCTGTCGGTTACGTCGCTTGCCGGAAATAATAATGCCTCGCAATGTCGATCAAATAGCAAGCGCGTTAACAACCACCCCTTTCAAGGTGATCCTTATAGGGTGATTGAGGCACCAGACAGGAGATAAGGCATCCAAGCGGCACGGAGGTGCGTGCAATGGTTATGGATGCGGTGGTGCAACGTTGTGTTGAGCAAAGCCCGGTAACCGTCATGGCGAGGCTGGCCATGCAACGAGCGCTGGAGCCGGATTGGATCGATGAGCTCTTTGAACAGGAGCGCGGCTTACAGTACACCCGTCAGCTGCTGTTCTCTACGACGGTCGAACTCATGTCCGTGGTAGCCGTGGGCATGCGTCCTTCCTTGCATGCCGCTGCCAAGGCCTGCAAGGACCTACCCGTCTCCCTGCAAGCGCTGTACGACAAGATCAACGGCACATCGCCTGGCTTGGTCCGTGCCCTGGTGCAAGGCAGTGCGACTCGCTTGGGTGAAGTCCTGGCTCCCATGCTGGGCGGTAAAGCGCCCATGGTACCCGGCTACCAACTGCGCATCGTCGATGGCAATCATCTGCCGGCCAGCGAGAAGCGTCTCAAGCCTCTGCGCGGCTTTCGTGGCGCGGCGCTGCCAGGGCAGTCGCTGGTGGTGTACGACCCGGATACGGATCTCGTGGTTGACATGCTGCCCTGCGAAGATGGCCATGCCAATGAACGCACGATGATGCAGGCCATCCAGCAACAGGCGCAGCCAGGCCAGCTGTGGATTGCCGACCGCAACTTCAGCACGCGGGCCATCTTCTGTCGCTGGCAAGAACGCGGCAGTTGTTTCATCGTACGTGAACATGGCCGCACGCCCAGTCCACAGGAGCTCGAACCGATGCAATTGCGCGGCAGGATCGACACTGGCATCGTGCATGAGCAAGCGGTATCGATCGAGGATGAACAGGGCAAACCATTGCGGCTGCGCCGAGTCGAACTGCACCTGGAGCATCCCACCGAGGACGGTGACACCGTGATTCGGCTGCTGACCAATTTGCCGGCATGGAAGTTCACCGCACGCAGCGTGGCCCGCGTGTATCGATTTCGCTGGAATAGCGAGGTACAGTCGCTGGGCCATCCTCGTGCCGCGCTGTTTGCGTTTGGCGTGGCGGTAATGGCGTATAACGTGCTGGCGGTACTGCAATCGGCGGTGTGGGTCGCGCATGAGCTGCAGGAGGATGACATAGAACTGTCGTCTTACTGCTTTGCTGATGAAATCCGCACGCACTATGCCGGCATGGTAATGGCTGTGATACCAACAGCATGGGCGCCTTACGACAACACGACCGCAGACCAGCTGGCGGAGGTATTGCTGCAAATAGCGCTACATGCCAATCCCAAGTCACTGCGAAAGCATACGCGTGGTCCGAAGCCATCGGCAAAGAAAGGCTACGTCTCAGCCGCTGTCGCACGCCGGCATGTCGCCACCGCGCGAGTCCTCAAGAATGGCCTCGTTAAGTAAGACCTTGAAAGGGGTGGCGTTAACAACTATATGAATGCGAGGGCTATATGCGTGTAGGGACTGATGAGCAGTATATGAAGTCGTTGAGCAATCAAAGCGCGCCGCGTGCTTAAACAATGCCGCGGCATTTCCTTCTATCCCGCAAGGCGCGTGGGCTGTTCCTGAAACGGGTATTCGCCATGTCCGATGAGGTCGCGCGCGAGACGTTCGCCGAGTTGCGCTGAAGGGATAAGCTCGTTCAAACCTGCCCGAAAGGTTGCCATGCAGACAAGCCCGCTAAACATGTAGAAATTTTCCGGGGACATATGCAAATGCCAAATAATGGCGCGAGCATGAAAAAAGCCCGCGCCATGCGGCAGCGGGCCAATCGCCTCTCGGGCGAAGTCTAGAGGAGACTGGTCTCCATGCTATAGGGACTGGCTTTCAAGCCCCTGTCGAAAAGCTGACGGGGCGCTGACAGAAACGGGCTGGATCCTTCCAGGCAAAGCCGGAACAGGCATATTCATATGCGGGCGGCCTGAATATCGAAGTTCGTTTTGCTTCGTTGTACTTGCGACATCTGGAAGTTAGCATCTGCGCTGTCAACTGTTCATGACAGGTTATGAACACCATCGCAGAATTGGAGCGGAACAATGCCCGTGGCCTCCACACTGCCCGCGAAAGCAGGTCATCTGGACGTACAGAATCTCAGGATTGAATTTAACGCCGGACGCGGCGCGACGACTGTCGCTGTCGACGATGTGTCGATCAGTATCGCGCCTGGAGAGTTCGTCAGCATCGTTGGACCGTCCGGCTGCGGAAAGTCGACCTTGCTCAATGCCATTGCCGGCTTCATCAAGCCTGCGCATGGGCGCATTACCATCGACTCAAAGCCCATACAGGGGCCGGCGTCCGACCGCGGCGTCGTGTTCCAGCAGTACTCCCTGTTTCCATGGAAGACTGTGCTCGGCAACGTCGAGTTCGGGCTCAAGCTTCAAGGTGTGCCAAGGAGGACGCGGATCGAGGAAGCCCGGCGCCTGCTCAGGCTGTCCGGCCTGTCGCAGTTCGAACGGCATTATCTCTATCAGCTATCGGGAGGAATGAAGCAGCGCGTCGGCATCCTTCGGGCGCTCGCCGCCAATCCCAGCATTCTCCTGATGGACGAGCCGTTCGGCGCACTGGACACGCAAACCCGCTCGATCATGCAGCAGCTGCTGACGGATCTATGGGAATCGCTCGGCATATCGGTGCTGTTCATCACGCACGACATCGACGAAGCCATTTTTCTATCCGACCGGGTGTACGTGATGAGCGCGCGCCCGGGACGCATCAAGGAAATCGTTCCCGTGACGCTTCCGCGCCCGCGCACCGGCGATACCGTGACGGCCCCCGATTTCCTCGCTTTCCGCGCACGCGTACACAGCCTGATCCGCGATGAAAGCATCCGCACCTTTGAAAGCGAAACGAATCATGCCTACCGTGCGGCGGCCTGACGCTCGCTCCCTTCCATTCCAACGCTGGAGAACCTCATGACTACAAGAAAAACCCTTGCCGCCGGGATCGGCGCACTCGTACTGGCGTTGCTTGCCAGCGGCCAGGCGCTCGCGCAGGAAAAGATACGCCTCGCGCAGAACCTCGCCCCCATTTCCGGCCTGGTCATCATCGCCAAGCAGAAAGGCTTGTTCGACAAGCATGGACTGAACGTGGAAGTCAGCAATTTCACCACCGGACGACAAGCGCTCGAAACCGTGCTGGGTGGCGGCGCCGATATCGCCACCACCGCCGAAGCACCGATTACCGCCGCCGCGCTGGCGCGCCAGAAGATCGCGCTCCTGGCACGGATGGAATACTCGGATGACAAGACCCTGGTCAGCAAGGCATCGGGCGTGAATTCGCCTGCGGACCTGAAAGGCAAACGCCTTGGATATACGGCGGGAACAGGCAGCGAGATCTATACGCTGACCCTGCTCAAGAAGGCCGGGCTGACGAAGAACGATGTCACGCTGGTCAACCTGCGGCCGCAGGACATGGTGTCCGCACTGGGCACCGGAAGCATCGATGCCTACAACACCTGGGAACCCCATATCGCCAACGGCAGGAAGGCACTGGGTACGAATGTGAAGGAGATCGATACCAGGGGCGTGTACGCGGAAACCTTCAATCTCGTCGTGCAGGAATCCTATGCGGCCTCGCACCCCAAGACCATCACGTCCTTTCTCAAGGCCACGCTCGAGGCCGAGCATTGGCTCAAGGCCAACCGCGAAGAGGCAATCACCCTCATTGCCGGCGCGACCGGAATGAAGAAGGAAGACCTGGCCGAGATCTGGAACGATTACGTGTTTGAACTGGTTCTCGACGAACGGGTACTGTCGACGCTGAACAACCATGCGCAGTGGCGTATCGAAACGGGCAATGCACCGCCGAATGCGACGCTGCCCGATTTCACGAAGGTGATTCATTCCGCGCCGCTGAAGCAGATCGCCCCGGACCGCGTCCGTCTTTCGGGACTGTGACCGCATCATGAAAGCAGCTTCGCCCGTATTGCTGGCCCGCGTCCTGTCGATTCCCGTTTTTCTGGGTATCTGGCAGGCGATAGCGACCAGCGGAATCGTCAACCCCCTGCTCTTTCCGCCGCCGACTATCGTGGCCGCCGCCTGCTGGGATTACCTGGCGAACGGAGACGGCGTGCATGATACGTTATGGAGCCTTTGCCGCGTGACGATCGGCTACCTCGCCGGCGCCGCGGCCGGGATCGCCCTGGGCGTTCTTACCGGTGCGTTGCCCCTCCTCGCCGGATTGCTGACGCCGGTGTTCCAGCTGCTCCGCCCCATCCCGCCGATTGCATTCGTTCCCATCGTGATCGTCTGGTTCGGTCTGACGGAATTGGGCAAGTGGTTTCTGGTGTTCTGGGGCGTCTTCTTCACCGTCTGGCTCTCCACGCATATGGGCGTGCAGCGTGCCAGCGAAACGCTGATCCGCGCCGCGCAAAGCCTGGGCGCGACGCGCTGGCAACTGTTGTGGTCCGTCCAGTTTCCCGATGCGCTGCCGGTCATATTCGTCGGCTTGCGCGCTTCGGTCAGCATCGCCTTCTATACGCTCGTGGCGGCGGAACTCGCGGGCGCCTATGCGGGCATCGCATACCGTCTCGAAATCAGCCAGCAGAATCTGCAGATCGGCCACATGATGGCCGGCCTGGTCATACTCGGGCTGGTATCGATGCTGTCGGATCGCGGCTTTCAAGCCATGTCAAAACGCTTGCTGCATTGGTCGGCATAGGGACAATGATGTCATTCCTTGACGAACTCAGTTTCGATTTCGCTTCGCTGCGGCGCGCCTATGGCGAAGGCCTCGCGCCCTCCGCGCTGGTGAAGGAAGTTTACCGCCGGCTGCAGGCCCGTCACGGCGACTTTGTCTGGACGCACCTCGTTCCTCTCGAACAGGCTCTCCAGGCAGCGCGGCGCATCGAACGCCTGGCTGAGCAAGCCCATGACCTGCCGCTGTTCGGCCTGCCCTACGGCGTGAAGGACAACATCGATGTTGCCGGACTCCCGACCAGCGCAGGATGCACGAGCTTCACCTATATCGCCGAACGCACCGCCGCCGTCGTCGAGAAACTGGAAGCCGCCGGCGCCATCCTGATCGGCAAGCAGAACATGGATCAGTTCGCCACCGGCCTGGTCGGCATCCGGTCTCCAGCAGGCTACTGCCGCAATCCGTTCAACGGCGAATACATTCCCGGCGGATCAAGTTCAGGCTCTGCGGTGGCAGTGAGCACCGGCCAGGTCGCATTCTCGATCGGCTCGGATACCGGCGGTTCCGGCAGGGTGCCGGCCGCCTTCAACAACATCGTCGGCTTCAAGCCGACGCCGGGCCTGGTGAGCAGCCATGGATTCCTTTACTGCAACCGCAGTTTTGACGTGCCGCCCGTGTTTGCACTGACAACCTCGGATGCGCTGGCCGTGTTCAATGTAATCAAAGGCCATGATCCGCGCGACATCTATTCGGCTGCGCAAGCTCCCTCACCTGCGGCGGCCGCATCGGATTTTACGTTTGGCATACCGGACAGGGCGCACCTGACGTTCTTCGGCGATACCCATGCGGAAGCGCAATTCCGGCATACCGTCGACCTGCTGCGAGAACTGGGCGGAACACTGGTTGAATTGGATTTCACTCCTTTCGCCGAGGCCGGACGGCTGGTGTTCGGCAGCCCGTTCATCGCCGAACGCCATGTTACCTACGGCGCGCATGTGGAAAGCGGGTCGCCGCATGTGCATCCCGTGGTCCGGCAGGCTATCGAGGCATCGAGCCGGTACAGCGCAGCCGATGCCTTTGCCGCGCAATATCGCCTGGAGGAGCTGAAGCAGCTGGCCTGGCGCGAACTCGACCGCGCCGCATTCCTGCTGACTCCAACCGCCGGAACGATATACCGCTGCGACGAAGTAGAGGCCGACCCGGTTCGGCGAAACGGCAACCTCGGCTACTACACCTATCACGCCAATCCCCTGCGGTTGAGCGCCATCAGCGTGCCGGCCGGTCTGCGCCAAGACGGCCTTCCTTTCGGCGCCTGCCTGATCGGCAAGCCGTTCGACGATCTGACGATCGCGGCGTATGCCGACCGGCTGCATCGCGCAGTCGGAGGCAAGCTCGGCGCCACACACCACGCATTGACGACCTGAAAAGAACAAGACATGACAATAGAACATGGCCTGGCATTAAGCTGGGATGAATGGGGCAACACCGACGCCGTAGCACTCGCGAAGCTGATCCGCGCCGGACACCTTTCGCCGCGCGAGGCGGCGCGCCAGGCAATCCACGCGGCGAGCCGTCTCGATTCCAGGCTCGACGCGGTAGTCGAAGTCTTCAACGACATCGCCGAAAATCCTTCGCGCGACGGCGCCGACCTGAACGGGCCGCTGGGCGGCGTTCCTTTCTTCATCAAGGATCTCGGGTCCGCAATCAAGGGGCGGCTGCGGGAGTCGGGATCGGTGCTAGGGAAAGGCCGGCGCGCCGGCCGCACCGATCCCCTCTTCGATAACCTGCACCAGAGCGGCCTCGTGGCGGTGGGACGTTCAACCACTGCCGAAATGGGCATGACCTACGACACCACCACGAATTACCGCGGACTGAAGGTCACGCGCAATCCGTGGAATACGGAATTCACGCCGGGGGGCTCCTCCGGCGGCAGCGCGGCGCTGGTGGCAAGCGGCGCCGTTCCGCTAGCCCACTCGACCGACGGCGCGGGTTCGACGCGTATTCCTGCCGCCCTCACCGGTCTCGTCGGGCTCAAGGTCACGCGCGGCCGGCTGCCGGGACCGTGGTCTTTCAGCGAATACGGCAATGCAACGCTGGGGGAAGGCGTGTTTTCACGGTCGGTGCGCGATACCGCCGCCTTTCTCGATGCGGCTGCGGCACATCGCCCACCGGGAAAAAATTTCATTGCCGTTCCCTCTCCTGCGAAGCCTTTCATTGAGGCTCTCCAGGAAGTCCCCGGCAAACTGAAGATAGGTTTTTCCACCGGACGCTGGGGGCGCGCGACGGCTCCCGATCCTTCCATCGCGGAACTGACACGCGCGTTCGCGCAGACGCTCCAGGCCTTGGGGCACGAAGTGGAAGAAATCGACGACGGCGAGCTCACCCAGTGGGAGAACTTCTGGCCTTCGTTCAAGACGTTCTGGCTGGGCATGCGCCCGGCGATGTGGACGCTCGATCATGGCGGCGAACTGCCGCCCCACCTGCTGGAACAGCTGACGCCGATGGCCCGCAAGTTCTGGCAGACCTCGCAGCGCTACGACAAGAACGCGGTGCTGCGCCACCAGGCCGCCAACAATGCACATGCGCTGGCCCTGGGGACTTTCTTCGAGCGCTACGACCTGCTGCTGGCGCCCGTCTTTGCAATCCCGGCACCGAAGGCCAACGGACCGTTCTCGCTGATGAACGACCGCGACTTTGGAACTTATGTCGAGGAGCTGCTGGACGCCGGCCGCTATGCGATACCGGCAAGCGATGCCGGCATTCCGGCCATCAGCCTCCCTGCCGGCCTTGACCGGAACGGCATTCCGGCAGGCGTGCAGCTGTACGGCCGCTGGTTCGGCGAATACCAGCTTCTTCAGGTGGCGGCCGACCTGGAGCGCCACCGGCCGGATCTGTTCGGCCGCAAGCCGCCCTTGCATGTATCGAACCCGGTGGCCTTGTCATAGCGGAAGATGCCGGTGCCGGCATCTTCCTTTGCAACAAATCTACTTGACGCCGTTCACCATGTTTGGCAGCCACAGGGTGATTTGCGGAATATAGGTAATCGCAATCAAGGCAATGAACAGCGGCACCAGCCAGGGCAGGATCGCCATGGTGGTACGTTCGACCGACAGCTTCGCCACCCGCGCCAGCACGAACAGCACCATCCCCAGCGGCGGATGGAGCAGGCCTATCATCAGGTTGAGCGTCATGATGAGGCCGAAGTGGATGGGATCGATGCCGAGCTTGAGGACGATGGGCAGCAGGATGGGCACCAGGATCGTGATCGCGGCCGTGGTATCGATGAAGCAGCCCACGATCAGGATGAGCACATTGGCAAGCGCGAGGAATACCCACTTGCTCTGCGTCACGCTGAAGATCCAGTCGGCCAGCATCTGCGCCGCCTGGCTGGTAGTCAGCAGCCAGGCGAAGATCGATGCCGCGGTCACGATGAACAGCACGCTGGCCGTGGTTTCTATCGTGTCGAAGGTGGCCTTGGCGAGCGCCCTGAGCGTCATCGAGCGGTAGCGCACCAGGCCGAGGAAGAGCGCCCAGGCCACCGCGGCCATCGCCGCTTCGGTCGGGGTGAACCAGCCCAGCGTCATGCCGCCGATCAGGATCACCGGCGCCATCAGCGCCATCACTGCGGAAAAATCGAAATACCAGTCGAGCGCCAGCAGCAGGGCCAGCGAAATGCCGACCGCCATGTTGACCGACATGCCGGCCTTCCACAGCAGCCAGACCGCCAGCGGGAACGCCAGCACGACCAGGACTTCGGTGCCCGCGCTGCCGAGGCTCTTCCATGAGAACGCGGTATCGCCGCCCCAGTTGTTCCTGCGGGCGATGTAGGCTACCGTGAACATCATCAGCAGCGTCATGAACACGCCCGGAAGGACGCCGGCAAGGAAGAGCGCGCCGATGGAAACGTTGGCCATCATGCCGTAGATCACGAACGGCAGGGACGGAGGAATGATGGGCCCGAGCGTAGCCGATGCGGCGGTCACGCCGACCGAGAATTCCGGCGAATAGCCATGGTCCTTCATCGCCTTGATCTCGATCGTGCCAAGGCCGGCGGCGTCCGCGATAGCGGTACCGGACATGCCCGAGAAGATTACAGAGCCGATGATATTGACCTGTCCCAGCCCGCCGCGCATCCAGCCCACCAGCGCCACCGCGAAGTTGTAGATGCGGCCGGTGATGCCCGCGATATTCATCAGGTTGCCGGCCAGGATGAAGAACGGCACGGCCAGCAGAGGAAAGCTTTCCACGCCGGCGATCATGCGCTGCGCCACCACCACGTCGGGCACCGAGCCGGTAGCGATGATGTACAGCATCGAGGCAATCACCATGGCCAGCGCAACCGGCATGCCGATCAGCATGAGCACCAGGAAGGATCCGATAAGTATGCCCATGTCAGTCCTCCGTGCCGTCGTAGGCTTCCGGCTTTTCCAGGATGGAATAGCCCTGCCGCCAGTTCTTCCATGCGATCTGCGCCGCGCGGATGGTCATGATCGCAAAGCCGGCCAGTGCCACCCAGTAGACGATGTTCTTCGGCCAGTTGATCAGCGTGGTCATCGGCTCGTCGCCGACGATTTCGGTGTACTTCCAGACCAGCAGCGTGACATAGCCGATGAAGCCGACACGCAGCAGGTCGACCACGGTGGACATCAGGCGGCACAACGCCGCGGGCATGAAGCGGTAGAGGATATCGACCTGGATGTGCCTGTCCTTGCGCGTACACATGGAGGCGCCGATGAACACCACGCCGATCAGGCAGTAGGTTGCGAGTTCCTCGGTCCAGGCATAGGAGTCGTTGAGCGCATAGCGGGAAAAGAATTGCAGGAAGACCAGCGCGACCATGATCCAGAAAATGCCGAGCGTGATCCAGTCTTCCGTCGAAAAGCCGGACAGGCTGACTTCAACCTGGTCGGCCTCGTCGAAACTGTGGGCGAGCTCTTCCGCGCTGACGGCGGGATGCTTGACAGCTTGTTCCATGAAACACCTTGTCGGATGTGGATGGAGAGCGGCGGCGTTCGGCGCCGCCGCACCTGTGCTTACTTGATGGCCTGGATGCGTTCCCAGTCCGACTTGCGATAGCCGAAGTCTTCGAACTTCACCGTCTTGAGCACGGTATCCCGGAACTCGTTTCGATTGACTTCCGTCACCGACAGACCCTTCTGCTTGAACACATCGACCAGTTCCTTCTCGCGCGCCACGACGTCGGCACTGGCTTTCTGCGCCGCTTCCTGCGTCACTTCGGTAAAGAGCTTCTTCTCGTCATCGGACAGCTGCTTCCACAGCTTGCCGGAAACCACGGTATTGAGGTGATCGACGATGTGCGCGGTCAGGACGATGTTCTTCTGCACTTCGTAGAACTTCTTCGCCTCGATCGTGGTCAGCGGATTTTCCTGGGCTTCGACGGTGCCGTTCTGCAGCGCGAGGTACACCTCCGCGAACGCGATCGGCGAGGTATTGGCGCCGCAGGCGCGCGGCATTGCAAGATACGCCGGCACGTCGGGCACGCGGATCTTGAGCCCTTTCATGTCGCTGCATTTCGCAATCGGCTTGTTGGACGTAGTCTGGCGCGCGCCGTAGTACGTGGTGGCGACGATGCGGTTGCCGGTCTTGTCTTCATAGCCCTTGGTGAGGTCGCGGTAGACGTCGCTCTTGGTGTACTTGATCAGATGATCGGCATCGCGGAACACATAAGGGTAATAGGTGACGCCGATTGGCGGATACGACTTGCTGGCGAAGCTGGAGCCGGAAATGATGATGTCTACCGTTCCGAGCGCCAGTCCCTGGTTGATGTCGTTTTCCTTGCCCAGCTGCGAGGCCGGATAGACATCGATCTGGTACTTGCCGTTGGTGCGCTTGCCGATTTCGCCTGCGGCCCAGACCGACCATTTGTGGAAGGGCTCGGAGGTTTCATACACATGCGCCCATTTGAGCTTGGTCTGTGCGCTTGCGCTGATGGCCAGTGCGGACGCGGCAACGACGAACAGGGTTTGCTTCCAGTATTTCATGGCGGTCTCCTTGATTGGATGATTCGGTTCTTGTTATTGATGTTTCGGCAGGCTTCGAGCCTGCGGGATCTCGGTAGGTCGATACGTCGATGTTCGTATGTGCAGCCGTTCATGAGTGCACGCGTCTATGGTTCTATGCCATCGCCGCCTCCCCGACCAGCTGCACCTTGGTGCTCCTGCTCTTGTCCGCCGCCAGATCGAATGCAGCCGCGGCATCCTTGAGCGGTAGCTGCGCGGTGAGCAGCGGCCGCGCATCGATGCGCCGCGACACCAGGTAATCGACGGCCCAATCGAACTCGATGCCGAAACGGAAGGCGCCGACATACTCGAGTTCGCGCGCCATGACGGCATTGGCCGGGAAATGCACGCCGTCCGCCGGCAGCGTGCCGACCTGCACGATGCGGCCGCCGCGGCGGCAGGCATCGATGCACGCGGCGAGTGCCTTGACGTTGCCCGCCGCTTCCAGGCAGATATCGGCGCTGTCCGACAATCCGGGATTGCCTGATGCATCGCTGCGCACAAGCATGTCCGCCCCCGATGCGGAAGCGGCCTGCAGCGGATGTTCGGCTACATCACAAGCAATGATTCTGGCAGCGCCCGCCACGCGTGCGGCCATGACGATGAGGCAGCCGATGGTGCCGGCTCCGGTCACCAGCACCGTCTTGCCGAGCAGCGGGCCGCAGCGGTTCACCGAGTGCAGCGCGACCGCCAGCGGTTCGGCGAAAGCCAGTTCTCCAAAGGTAATATCGGTGCCGACCGCTGTGAGCTGGCGCTCATTCACCACGAAACGGTCGCGGAACATGCCCTGCACATGCGGGAAGATGCTGGCGCTGCCGAGAAAGCGCATCTGCGTGCAGAGATTCTCCCTGCCCTTGCGGCAATATCCGCAGCTGCCGCAAGCCTGCGACGGATTGATGGCGACCTTCGTGCCGGGACTCAGTCCCTTCACCGCACTGCCCGTGCGCAATACCGCACCCGACGCTTCATGCCCGGGAGTCAGCGGCTCCCGGATCTGGAAAGCGCCGGCGCGGCCGTGGAAGTAATAATGCAAGTCCGATCCGCAGATGCCCGCCGCGCCGAGCTGCACTTCGACCTGATGCGGTCCGAGTTCGGCATCGGCCTGCTGCTCGAAGCGCAGGTCCCTGGCTGCATGGATCTTGCATGACAACGGCATGGCATTATTCCTCGTCGGTTATCAGCGCCAATCAACTTAATCAAGGCGCTTGGTCAGGCGCCGGTGCGAGCGGTCCATGTGCTTCTGCATCGCCGCACGCGCAGCCGCCGGGTCTCTTCCGGCAACCGCAACGATTACCTTCCTGTGTTCCTCGATCGCGGCATTCCAGCTCGCGGCATTTTCCAGATGCTGCCCCAGCTTGGCCGAGATCGGGTTGTTGCGCTGGTCGAACAGGAGCGCTACCACGCTGGTCAATGCGCTGTTGCCGGCGATCTCGGCCAGCCGCAGGTGAAACAGCCGGTCGCCTGCCATCGGCACGCCGCCTGCATCGGCTTCGCGGCGCATCATTTCCAGCGCATCGTCCAGCAGCGCAAGTTGCTTCGGCTTGACCGCATGTGCCGCCATTGCCGCGATCTCTCCTTCGACCACGGCACGGGCGCGGATCAGTTCCAGCGGTCCATGCATGTCGGTCAGCAAGTCGGCCGGCACTCCGCGCTCGGCTTTGCGTTCGCAGACATAAATGCCGGCACCCTTGCGAACTTCCACGCAGCCTTCAACCTCCAGCGCAATCAGCGCTTCCCGCACCGAGGGACGCGATACGCCGAGCTGCACTGCCAGATCCCGCTCCGGCGGCAGCCTGCTGCCGGGCTCGAATTCCTCGCAGCGGATCAGCTCACGCAGCTGGTCCGCGATCTGGCGATACAAGCGCTGCGGTTCGATGAGTTGTATCGGCATGGATCGGTTCCGTCGTTCGGGAATTTCGCCGGGCTGCTTTTTTTACCAAACTTTGGTAAATTGGCCTTACCAATAGACCGGATAATTTCACTTCCAGACCTGCTTGTCAAGCAGATAAAACACGCCGTCGCGTGCTGCTCAAGCAACTGGCTTCATTCAGACAAACGACAGGAGACACATGAACGACACTGCGCAGTTTTCTTCAGGCATCAGAATTTCGTCCGAGGCTTTGCATGAGTTCGTCAGCGCAATCTGGCGCGGCGCCGGCAGCGATAAAGAAGAAGCGATGCTGGTTGCCGACCACCTGGTCCAGGCCAATCTTTCCGGCCACGATTCGCATGGCGTAGGCATGATTCCGCGCTATCTGCGTTCGCTGTCGGACGGTGAACTGAAGCTGAACCGCCACGCGATACTTGCGCGCGACGCCGGGGCGGTGCTCACGGTGGAAGGCGGGCTGGGCTTCGGCCAGGTCGTGGCCAAGGAGGCCATGGACATGGGTATTGCCCGCGCGAGAAAGCTAGGGCTGTGCGCCGTCGGCCTGCGCAATGCGCATCACATCGGCCGCATCGGACACTGGGCCGAGCAATGCGCCGCGGCCGGGCTGGTGTCCTTTCATTTCGTCAATGTCGCTGGCGACCCCCTGGTGGCGCCGTTCGGCGGCATCGATGCCCGTTTCGGCACCAATCCCTTCTGCGCCGCCTATCCCCGCCGCGGCAAACCGCCCCTGGTGCTCGACTTCGCCACCAGCCGCGTCGCCTTCGGCAAGACCCGGGTGGCCTACAACAAGGGCGTGCAGCTGCCGGAAGGATGCGTGATCGATCATGAAGGCAAGCCGACCACCGATCCGAAGGTGATGCACGAGGCGCCGCGCGGATCGCTGCTGACGCTGGGCGAATTCAAGGGATACGGGCTGGCGGCGATGTGCGAAGTATTCGCCGGGGCGCTGAGCGGCGGCTTCACGACGCATGCGGAGTCCATCGTTCGGACCAATGCCATTGTCAATTGCATGCTGTCGGTCATCCTGGACCCGGCGGCGCTGGATGCGCCGGACGCGGAAGCCGAGGCGGAGGCATTTCTGGAATGGGTAAAAGCTTCGCCGCTGCAGGAGGGAGCCGGAGAGATACAGGTGCCGGGAGAGCCGGAGCTGGCGAGGCGGCGTGAACGTGGGGAAAGTGGGATTCCTATTGATGGAACGACTTGGGAACAGCTTCTGGAAGCGGGCGGACGGTTCAGTGTGGCAATGCCTGCGGTGCAGGCAGATTGAAGTTGATCCTTCCCTTGGCGAACAAGGGCTTTGAAGTTTTCTATCGGAGAGGGCTGGGGGGATTGCCAAAACCTTGGAAGCCCTTGCTACTCCCCTCATCCCCAACACTCGCTCCGCGCCCCACGACTTGGCTTGCAAGCCAAGTCGGCTTCGGCAGCGCAAACTGCGGTTTGCGAAACCCTGCCTGCGCCCCGCCTGCGGGAGAAGGGGGCCGGGCAGCACTGGCAAAGTTTTGGATACGGAGAGTGACACCCCTCTCCCGCAGGCGGGAGAGGGGCGGGGTGAGGGGGATTGCCAAGACCTTAGAAGTATCTGCAAGCCCCATCATCCCCTGCCTTCGCTCCGCTCCCTACGACCTGGCTTGCAAGCCAAGTTGGCTTCAGCAGCGCAAACCGATGGTTTGCAAAAACTGTTTAAGCCCCTCCCGCGCGAGAAAGGCGCAATACAGCCTTATCCGACTTTCTTGATACCCTTGGCAGGCAACGCCGTCTTGCGCGCAGCACTGCGCACCGTCTTTACCGCCGTCTTCGGCTTGGGCGTCGGCGTCAGCGTGGCCGTCATGCGCTTGTAGGCAATATCCATGTGCTTGCGCATCGCGGCTTTTGCCTTCGTCGGGTCCTTGGCGCGCAGCGCGGCCAGCACCTCGCGGTGTTCCTCGATCGCCTGGCGCCAGGTATCCTCGGTTTCGAAATGGCTGTGCAGCTGGTCGTAAAGCGGGCCGAGGCGCAGGTCGTTGAGCCGCCGCACGGTACCCACCAGGACGCTGTTGCCGGTCGCCTCGGCGACGCGGATATGGAACAGCCGGTCCGTCTCCAGCGGCTTGACGCCGGCATCGGCATCGGCTTCCATCGCGTCGATGGCTTCCTCGACCGCATCGAATTGCGCCTTGCGTCCGGCCTTTGCCGCGAGCGCCGCCACCTCGCCTTCCAGCAGGGCGCGCGCCTGGATCAGTTCCAGCGGGCCCTCCTCGCCATCGAGATCATGTCCGGTCTGATTCGAGGGCGGTTCGCAGACATAAATGCCCGAACCCATGCGCACCTCGATATAGCCTTCGACTTCCAGCGCGATCAGCGCCTCGCGCAGCGACGGCCGGCTCACGCCGAGCTTTTCGGACAGGTCGCGCTCGGCGGGCAGGCGCGAGCCGACCGGGAATTCGCCTCGCTGGATGAGAGTGCGCAGCTGTTCGCTGATCTGTCGATAGAGCCGCTTGGGCTCGATGGCTTGAATGGGCATGACGGTGTTCTGATACGGAAGTTACGCGTTGGTTTCAATTATGCAGCAGGCCGCGTCCGCAGGCTGTATGACCTTTAGGCCAATGTCGAAATAATCATGCGGCGCGACCGTCACGCGCCGCCGGCCTGCTGTCTCAATGTGGCGCTGGAAATGCCAGCCCGTAGCGCTGCCCGCATTCCGCCAGCACCGGGGCTATTGCCGGATGCAATGCGATTCCCTTCTTTGCCTGTTCTTCCCGCAGGGCGAGGCCGCGGTCGCCGGGCATGCGGACCTGCGCAAAGCCCGGACGCGGCGGATTGGTGCGGCAGGCTTCTGCCACCCAGTCCATCTGGCGCAGGAAGGCATCGCGGCCGCCGAAGGCGTCCGGATCGTACAGCGACAGGAAGATATTCGCGCCCCAGCCTTCCGGCGGATCGGCACGGCCATGACCGGACAGGCCCCCGGTGAGCGCTTCGATCAGCAGGGCCAGGCCGAACCCCTTGTGTCCGCCGGCAATCCCGCCAAGCGGGAGAATGGTGCCGGGCGGGTCGGCCGCCAGCACGGCCGGATCACGGCTGGGCCGGCCCTCGCCGTCCAGCAGGCATTCCTCTTCATACATCATGCCGGCCTTGTGCAGCCGGGCCGTCATGCCGTTGGTCTTGATCGAAGCGGAGATGTCGATCAGGAAAGGAGTGCCCGAGGTGGGAATGCCGGCTGCAATCGGATTGGGCGTGAAGACCGCCCGCTTGCCGCCGTGCGGCGCCACGCTGGCCACCGCAGGATCGGAGCAGGAAAGCAGGATCATGAAGCCCTCCTCCGTTGCCCGCAGCAGATAGCTCGCAAGGCAGGCGATATGGTGACTGCGCCGGATGACGAGCGTGGCGCTGCCGTACTCGCGTGCACGCGGCATCAGGGCATGGATTCCGTTCATCACCAGCCAAGGGCCGGGCAGCCGGCTGCCGTCCCAGGCGAGCGCGGCGCCGCGGTCCGAGACGACGATGGCTTCCCCTGCGCGCGCCATGCTTCCCTGCTCCAGTTCGCGCACGTAAGGCGCCAGCAGCGCCAGCCCGTGGGTGTCGTGTCCGAGCAGGTCGCCTTCCACCAGCACATGGGCCACGGTGTCGGCCATGACCGCGTCCATGCCGGCGGCCTGCAGCAGGCGGATCGCGAAAATGCTCAGGTCTTCGGCTGCGTAGCGCGCGCCGGGAGTCGTGCCGTCCCTCATCAGTAGGTTCCCCTTCCGCCGGAGACATCGAACACTGCCGCCGTTGAAAAAGAGCACTCGGCGGAAGCCAGCCAGGTGACCAGCGCCGCGACTTCGTCCACGGTACCGAAGCGGTTCATCGGAATCTTGGACAGCATGTAATCGATGTGCTGCTGGGTCATCTGCGCGAACATGCCGGTGCGCACCGCTGCCGGCGTGATGCAGTTGACGCGAATGCCCGTCTGCGCCAGTTCCTTGCCCAGCGACTTGGTGAGCGCGATCACGCCCGCCTTGGACGCGCTGTAGGCCGACGCATTCGGATTGCCCTCCTTGCCTGCGATGGAGGCAATATTGACGATGCGTCCGTAATTTCTCTCCCGCATGCCGGGCACCAGCGCCCGGCAGCAGAGGAAAGGGCCGCGCAGGTTGATGTTCATCACCCGGTCCCATTCTTCGGGAGGGTAGTCGGCCACGCTCATGTTGGGGCCTGTGATGCCCGCACTGGTGACCAGCACATCGATCTTGCCGAAGCGATCCAGCGTGACATCGCGCGCCTGTGCAACAGACTGTTCGTCGGCAACGTCGACTACCGCCATCTGCACCCGCTGCCGTTCAAACTGCGCGGCGGCCTCCTCCAGTGCCGCCGCATCCCTGTCCCACAGGCTGACAGTGGCGCCGCCCTCGGCCAGACGGTGCGCGATAGCGAGACCGATGCCGGCCGCGCCTCCGGTAATGACTGCATGCCGCCCCGAAAAATCGTAGTGATTGCGATCCTGCATTTTCGTCTCCTTGCGGTTAAATTTTGTTATCATCGCCACTGGTCTGACCAATTGTCCAATTGTATTGAGGCGGCGGCAGCCTGTCCACAAACCCTTGCGGATTTCGCCGGGAATTGAGATGCATCAATGCTGTCGTGTGGCAGAAGCAAAATCCTTTAAGAGACCATTGATAGGATATTGGTATTACCACTTTACCTATCCAATAAACTGACATAGACTTTCCGCGAGCCGCAGGTTTGCGCAAGACGCATTCAAAACATAGGAACAGGAGACCCCGTGGCACATGAAACCCTGATACCGGTCGATGCGATCGGCAAGCGAAGCAATGCCGCCCGCGTGCTGCGCCTGAATGCCAACGACGACGTGCTGATCGCGATGCAGGAGCTGCGCGCCGGAACGGAAGTGCCGGAAGAACGGCTGACGATGGCCGATACCGTGCCTGCCGGACACAAGATTGCGGCGCGCGACATTGCAGTCGGCGAACCGGTGCGGCGCTACAACCAGATCATCGGCTTCGCCACGCGCGCCATTCCGCGCGGCGGACACATTCACCTGCACAATCTGTCGATGGGGAACTTCGAACGCGACTACGCGTTCTGCGCCGACCGCAAGCCGGAACACAAGGCGGAAGTCCCGCTGACCTTCGATGGCATCGTGCGCGAAGACGGCAGCGTGGCGACGCGCAACTATATCGGCGTCATCAGCAGCGTGAACTGCTCGGCCACGGTATGCCGGCAGATTGCCGATGCCTTCCGCGGCGATGCGCTGGCCGCTTATCCCAACATCGACGGCGTGGTGGCGATCACCCACAAGTCCGGCTGCGGCATGGCTTCGAACGGAGAAGCCATCGATCTGCTGCGGCGCGTGACGGCGGGCTACATCCGCCATCCCAATTTCGCGGCGGTGCTGTTCATCGGGCTCGGCTGCGAATCCAACCAGGTCAGCTCGCTGCTCGGCGCGGAAAATCTTGCCGAGTCCGCTCGCCTGCGCACGATGACGATCCAGGAGTCGGGCGGCACCCGCGCCACCATCGAACGCGGCATCGCCCTGGTCAGGGAACTGCTGCCAGCGGCGAACCGGGTGAAGCGCGAACCGGTGCCGCTCAGCCATTTGACCATCGGCCTGCAGTGCGGCGGCTCGGACGGCTATTCCGGCATCACCGCCAATCCCGCGCTGGGTGCGGCAATGGACCTGCTGGTGCAGCACGGCGGCACGGCCATCCTCAGCGAAACGCCGGAAATCTACGGAGCCGAGCACCTGCTGACGCGCCGCGCGGTATCCCGCGAAGTGGGCGAGAAACTGGTGGCGCGCATCAAGTGGTGGGAAGCCTACACATCACGCCTCGGCGGCGAGATGAACAACAATCCCTCGCCCGGCAACAAGGCGGGCGGCCTCACCACCATCCTGGAAAAATCGCTCGGCGCGGTGGCCAAGGCCGGTACCAGCAACCTTGCCGATGTCTTCGAGTACGCGCAGCCCGTCACGACCAAGGGCCTGGTGTTCATGGACACGCCCGGTTACGACCCGGTATCGGCGACCGGCCAGGTAGCCGGCGGCGCCAACATGATCTGCTTCACCACGGGACGCGGCTCGGTGTACGGCTGCAAGCCTTCGCCATCGCTGAAGCTGGCCACCAATTCGCCGATGTATCACCGCATGCGCGAGGACATGGATATCAACTGCGGCGACATTCTCGACGGCGGTTTGACCGTGCAGGAATCGGGCGAACAGATTTTCCGATTGATTATTGAAACGGCATCCGGGCGGCGCAGCAAGAGCGAGGAGCATGGCTTCGGCGAGGATGAATTCGCGCCGTGGATACTCGGGCCGACGATGTGACCGTGTTTTCAACCATTGATGCACAAGCAGGGACAAGCATGATCGAAGACTTGAAAGGCAAGGTCGTACTCATTACCGGCAGCAGCACCGGGATAGGCGCAGCGGTGGCACGCGCCTTCGGAGCCAACCAATGCAAGGTGGCGGTCCATTACAACCGCAGCGAAGGCCCGGCCCGGCAGGTGGTGCGGGATATCGAAGCTGCCGGCGGCGAAGTGATCGCGCTGCAGGCTGATGTGACTGTCAGCGCAGCCATCAAGTCGCTGGTCGAGCAGACCGTCTCCCGTTTCGGCCGCATCGACGTGCTGATCAACAATGCCGGCGACCTGGTGAGCCGCCGCCCCATCACGGAGATGACGGATGAATTCTTCGACCAGGTCGCACACCTGAACATGCGTTCGGTGCTGATGGCGTGCAAGGAGGCGGTGCCCCACATGCGCAGGCAGGGCGGCGGCAACATCATCAACGTCACCTCGATCGCTGCGCGTCATGGCGGCGGAGGCGGCGCGCTGCTGTATGCCGCGTCCAAGGGTTTCGTCAGCACCGTCACGCGCGGCATGGCCAAGGAATTCGTGGGCGACAACATCCGCGTCAACGCGGTGTCACCCGGCGTCATCGCCACGCCCTTCCATGAAAGGCATACCTCCGCGGAGCAGATGGAAGCCTTCAACGCCGGCATCCCGATGCGCCGCGCCGGCACGCCCGACGAATGCACCGGCACCTTCCTCTACCTCGCATCGAACCGGCTGAGCGGTTATGTGACGGGACAGATCGTCGAAGTGAACGGCGGACAGCTGATGCCGTAACACCGTTTCGGCCGGCTGCCGGCATAGGATGCATCGGAACAGCAGCAAGAGCAAAAAAGCAATAAAGGCAACAACGCAACAACGCAACAACGGCACGACCATATTTCTATAACAAGGAGCAGACAATGGATCGCAGAACCGTGTTCAAAGGACTATTCACAGCCACCTTCGCCGCCGCTTTCGCAACCCTCACCGGACTGGCGCATGCCGCCTATCCCGAGCGACCCATCACGCTCATCGTACCGTGGAACGCGGGCGGCGGCACTGATGCCACCGCGCGCATCATCGGCAGCCTGCTGGAGAAGGAACTCAAGCAGCCGGTCAATGTCGTCAACCGCGCCGGCGGCAACGGCGTCGTGGGACACCAGGCAATCGCGTCGTCCACGCCCGACGGCTACACCATCGGCATGGCGACCGTCGAGATCGGCATGATGCACTGGATGGGACTCACCCAGCTTAAGTACAGCGATTACACGCCGATCGGCCTGGTCAATTTCGATCCGGCCGGCGTTCAGGTGCGCGCAGATTCGCCGTACAAGTCGGTCAATGACCTGGTCAATGCGATCAAGGCCAGCCCCGGGAAATACAAGGCATCGGGCACCGGCCAGGGCGGCATCTGGCATCTCGCGATCGCCAGCATGCTCAAGGACCTGAAGGTCGATCCGGCATCCGTGCCCTGGGTGCCGAGCAACGGCGCGGCGCCGGGATTGCAGGATCTGGTGGCCGGCGGCGTCGAAGTGGTGCCGTGCTCGCTGCCCGAGGCGCGCGCACTGATCGAGGCCGGCAAGGTGCGTTCTCTCGCGGTGATGGATGAGCAGCCCTCCGCCCTGTTCCCGAACGTGCCGACACTCAAGTCGGTCACCGGCAGCACCACCAAGCTCGGCGCCTGGCGCGGCATCGTTGCGCCCAAGGGCTTGCCGAAGGATGTCGAGAACTCGCTTGCCGCCGCATTGAAGAAAGTCTACGACAGCAAGGAATACAAGGACTTCATGGTCCAGCGCGGTTTCGGCGTGGTCTGGGCGCAGCAGCAGGAGTTCGGCAAGTTCATGGCGAAGTCGGATGAAGATCTGGGGGCGACGATGAAGGCAGTGGGGATTGCGAAGTGATGTTTTAAATTGAGGAGAGTCTTTACCTCGGTTTGTCGGCACTTTGCACTCTCTCTCCTTTAATGAAGATTTTGCAGGACTGTGCAACGCATGTACCGCAACTGGTGGCTAGAGCTGATTGCCTAGTAAAGGAAACCCCCTCCCCTTTCAAGGGGGAGGCTGGGAGGAGGATGGGTTTTAGCCTTATGCGTGTGAACCCATCCCCACCCTAACCCTCCCCTTGAAGGGGAGGGAACTTCAAAGCTTTGGCGAAATGTTGGTACTGATTGATGCAAAGATGGTCTTAGCATCTGACTTGCTATCGCTCCGACGCCTTAATCATCCGCCCTTGAAAGGCAACCCAATGAAACTCAACGATGCCGTTTTCGGCGCATTGTTTCTCATCCTGGCGATCGCAGTCGTCATCGCCTCGCGCGCCTTCCCCGCCATTCCCGGGCAGCAAATCGGACCCGGCGCCTTCCCCACCCTGATCGCTTCCATCCTGGGCGTATGCTCCCTGCTACTGATCGCGCGCGGCCTGCGTTCCGGGCAGCGCTGGTTCGAAGGCGGCGCATGGCTGCGCTCGCCGCCGCATATCCTGCGCTTCGTTGCCGTGGTCGGCGCCCTGCTGTTCTACCTGGCAGCCGCGCAGACGCTCGGTTTCGTCATCACCGGCATGCTGCTGATGACAGGACTGCTGCGCGCCTTCAGCGTGAAGTGGATGACGGCGCTGCTCACAGCCGTCGCCGCCACCCTGCTCATTCACTCGATCTTCTACAAGATGCTCAAGGTGCCCCTGCCCTGGGGCCTGCTTCAGGGAGTAGCCTGGTAATGGACGCTTATCTGCTCGCACTCAAACTGGTCTTCGACCCTTATGTGCTGATGGTGATCACCGCCTCGGCGCTGTACGGCCTTGTGGTCGGCTGCATTCCCGGCCTGACGGCGACCATGGCCACCGCGCTGCTGGTGCCGGTCACCTTCTTCATGCCGCCGGTGCCGGCGATCGCTGCCATCGTCACCGCCTCGGCGATGGCCATCTTCTCCGGCGACATTCCGGGCGCGCTGCTGCGCATCCCCGGCACGCCGGCGTCCGCCGCCTACACCGATGAAGCCTATGCGATGACGCTCAAGGGCCAGGCCGGCATTGCGCTCGGCGCAGGCCTGGTGTTTTCGGTGATCGGCGGCCTGTTCGGCACCATCGTCATGATGACGTCCGCGCCCATGCTGGCCGAGGTGGCGCTGAAGTTCAGCTCCTTCGAATATTTCTGGATGGTGGTGCTCGGCCTGGCCGGCGCGGTGTTCATCGGCTCGGACAGCATTCTCAAGGCGGTGATGTCGCTGATGCTCGGCCTGCTGATCGCCTGCGTCGGCATGGAAAATCCCGCCGGCCTGCCGCGCTTCACCTTCGGCAACAATGAACTGGCCAGCGGCATCAGCCTGATCCCGATGATGGTCGGCATGTTCGCGGTCTCGGAAATCCTGCGCTATGCGGTCGATACCGCGCCGGAAATGAAGACCAAGGTGGCTCAGGTAGGCAATGTCTTCAAGGGGATGTGGGACCTGACCAAGCGCTACAAGTGGGGCATCCTGCGCGGCAGCGCCTTCGGCACGGTGATCGGCATCCAGCCCGGTTCGGGCGCGGACATGGCATCGTGGATGTCGTATGCGATGAGCAAGCGCTTTTCCAAGGAACCTGAGAAATTCGGCACCGGCCATGTGGAAGGCATCATCGAATCCGGCGCGGCCAACAACAGCTCGCTCGCGGGTGCCTGGATTCCCGCGGTGGTGTTCGGCATTCCGGGCGATTCGATCACGGCCATTGCCATCGGCGTGCTTTACATGAAAGGCATGAATCCCGGCCCGACCATCTTCGTCAACAACCCCCAGGACATCTATGCGGTCTTTCTCGTGTTCGTGCTGGCCAACCTGATCATGCTGCCCTTCGGCTGGGCCATGATCAAGGCTGCGCGCAAGGTGCTGCAGATTTCGCGCAGCATCCTGATGCCGACCATTCTGCTGTTCTGCATCGTGGGTTCGTTTGCGATCAACAACTCCGTGTTCGGCGTCGTGCTGATCCTGTGCTTCGGCCTGCTGGCTTTTCTTCTGGAAGAGAACGGATTTCCCACTGCCCCGGCCATTCTCGGCGTGGTGCTGGGACAGATGCTGGAAGAGAATTTCGTGACCTCGATGATCAAGTCGGATTACAGCATCGCGCCCTTCTTCTCCCGGCCGATTGCCGGCGGACTGGCGGCGCTGACCTTCCTTATTCTGTTCTGGCCCTTGCTGAGCTGGGCATGGCGCCAACGTCGCGGTACCCGCTCGCTAGTGGACGGCGCGGTCAATTGAATGGCGGCAGCAGTCGCACAGGTTTGCATGATTGCAATCCAGGAAGTCGCGAAATGGAAGTATTCAGGAAGGAAAAAGCGAAGACGAGGCCCGGGTACTCTCCATATCGAGAATAGGGCGGCAAACCGTCACTGCCCTGATGATTAACGGGTTAGAGAAGGGCCCCGCGTACATTTTGATACATCTGCCGCCAAAGGTTCCCGGACAATTCACAGATCGGGCAGATTCTCTCCATACTTGCTTGCGACATACACGCGCATGGCCGCTATCAGCGGCGTGCTCCCGCGATACGTGTAGGTATCGCGCGCATCGGAAGCAATCCAGGGCTCATCGCCATAGTCGGGCTGGTCCGGGCTGGGAGCGCGATAAAATCCGATGCCTTCGCGTTCGATGATCGGACCTCCCTGGGTCCAGTCCTTGTGCGGAATCCACTGGATTTCCGTCGGTTCGTCCATGACGCGCCAGTACTCGCCGGCATGCGTGTATTTCACTTCGATGCCCTCGGCCTTTGCGACCCAGTGATCGAGCTGCACATTCTCCAGATCAATGACTTTCATTGTCGTCCTTGTGTTGGTCCAGTTCCAATTATGCAATGAAAATCTGACCACGACGGACAAGCGATGGTTCATGACGATGCGGCCCTGAAAGATTGACCGGCCGCACCGTCACTCGTCTTGGGGCAAGCCGGCTCAGTGATTGTGCCGTGACTCGCCGCGCGTTTCGATGATATTGATGTAGCGCACCGCAGGCTCCAGGCAGGCGCCGGTGCCGTTCTGCCCCACCATGCTGCGGTAGATCTCTTCCCAGGGCGTCTTGTTGTCGAGCTTGGGCGGCACCCAGTTCCTGCGGCGCTCCTCCAGTTCGACATCCGACACCAGCAGATTGACGCTGCGCTGCTTCAGGTCGATGCGCAGCATGTCCCCGGTTTTCAGTAAGGCCAGGCCGCCACCGACTGCCGCCTCCGGCGACACATTGAGAATCGACGGGCTTGCCGAGGTGCCGCTCTGCCGTCCGTCTCCCATGGTCGGCAGGGTTCCGACGCCCTCCTTGATCAGCGCCGCCGGCGGCTGCATGTTGACGACCTCCGCGCCGCCGGGATAGCCGACCGGGCCGCAGTTGCGGATGACGAGGATGGAGCGTTCATCGATCTCCAGCGCCGGATCGTCGAGCCGCGCGTGATAATCCTCGGGTCCTTCAAACACGACGGCTTTCACGTCGAAGCAGTCGGGATGCTCGGGATCGGACAGGAAGCGTTTCCTGAATTCCTCGTCGATCACGCTGATCTTCATGACGGCACTGTCGAACAGGTTCCCCGACAGCACCACGAATCCCGCAGCATGCTTGAGCGGATCGTCGAAGCGGCGTACCACATTGCGGTCGGGTTCTTCCTTGACGCTCGCAAGATCCTCGGCGAGCGTGCGTCCGGTGACGGTGACCGCATCTCCATGGAGGAGACCCGCATCGAGCAGTTCCTTCATCACCGCAGGCACGCCGCCGGCGCGGTGGAAGGCCTCGCCGAGGAAGCGCCCTGCCGGCTGGCAGTCGACGAGCAGCGGCACTTCCGCGCCGAGCCGCTGCCAGTCTTCCAGCGAGTGTTCGACGCCCATGTGGCGCGCGATCGCCACCATGTGGATCGGGCAGTTGGACGAGGCGCCCAGCGCCGCCGCCGCGACCACGGCATTTTCGAAGGCCTGCTTCGTCATGATGTCCGACGGCCGCAGGTTTTCATGCACCATGCCGACGATGCGGCGGCCGGTCTCATAAGCCATCCAGCCGCGCTCGCGGTGCGGCGCGGGAATCGCCGCGCAGCCGGGCAGGGACATGCCAAGGGCTTCCGCCAGCGAATTCATCGACAGCGCGGTGCCCATGGTGTTGCAGTGACCGGCGGAAGGCGCCGACGAGGCCACCATGTCCATGAACTGCGGATAGTCGATCTCTTCCGCCGCCAGCCGCTTGCGCGCTTCCCAGATCACCGTGCCAGAACCGGCCAGCTTGCCCTTCCACCAGCCGTCGAGCATCGGTCCGCCCGACAGCACGATGGAGGGTATATTCACGGTCGCCGCGCCCATCAGGCAGGCGGGCGTGGTCTTGTCGCAGCCGGTGGTCAGCACCACGCCATCGATCGGATAACCATGCAGCACCTCGACCAGGCCGAGATAGGCGAGATTGCGGTCGAGCGCGGCGGTCGGCCGCTTGCCGGTTTCCTGGATGGGATGCATGGGAAACTCGAGCGGAATGCCGCCCGCATCGCGGATGCCGTCGCGCACCCGCGATGCGAGCTGCAGGTGATGGCGGTTGCATGGCGACAGGTCGGAACCGGTCTGGGCAATGCCGATGATGGGCTTGCCCGACTGCAGTTCCTCGCGGGTGATGCCGTAGTTCATGTAGCGCTCGATGTAGAGCGCGGTCATGCCGGGGTCGGCAGGGTCGTCGAACCAGCGGCGGCTGCGCAGCCGCCCGCCCGGCTGTGTGCCGTGCTTTGCGTCATCTTTGCTCATTTGGATTGTCCTGTCTGGATGAGAGGGGCGATACCGGTCGCGGCCGCCCGGTCTGGAAGAACCGGGGCCGACGCTGGAATCGGGTATGCGGGACCGGTACCGGTCCCGCGCTGGCTGGCTTTACTTGACCTTGGCGCGAATCTTGGTCAGCTCGGCCTGCATCTCGCTGGCCGCCGCGCTGCCGAATTCATTCGAGAAGCGCGCGGTGACCGGCTGCACCTTGGTGCGCAGCGCATCGACTTCCGCTGCCGAAAGTTCGGTCACGGTCATGCCGTTCTTCTTCAGTTCGTTCACCGCATTCGTGGAGAACTCGCGGATGGTCTTGCGCTCGAACAGCTTGGCTTCCTTGGCCGCCGACGTGACCATCTTCTGTTCGTCGGGCGACAGGCCGTCCCAGGTTTTCTTGCTCATCAGCAGAACCCAGCTGGAATAAATGTGCTTGGACAGCACCAGGTGCTGCTGCACTTCATAGAACTTGGATGCGAGGATGGTCGCGACGGGATTTTCCTGGCCGTCAACGGTACGGGTTTCCATCGCGCTGAAGACTTCCGGGAAGGGCATGGGAATGCCGTTGACGCCCATCGCCTTGAAAGTTTCCACGAACAGCGGATTCGGGATCACCCGCAGCTTGAGGCCGGCGAAGTCATCGACCTTGCGTATGGGCTTGCGGGAATTGGTCACGTGGCGGAAACCGTTTTCCCAGAAGCCGAGTCCGATCAGGCCCTTCTCCGGCAGCTTGGCAAGGATCTTTTCGCCGAAGGGTCCGTCGAGCAGTTCGTCCGCTTCTCTTTCGGTGGAGATGCTGAACGGCAGGTTGATAACCCCGAAGTCCTTGACATGGCTGACCAGGGTGGAGGTATCGGGGATGGTCATGTCGAGCGTGCCGCCCTGCAGCGCGGAAGTCATGGTGACATCGTTGCCGAGCTGCCCGGAAGGATAGAGCCGCACGGTGATCTTGCCGCCCGACTGCTGCTTGAGCAGGTCGCCGAACTTGCGTACTGCGGTTGCCTGAGGATGCTCGTCGTTGAGGCCGATGCCGACGCGGATGACGCGTTCCTTTGCCTGCTGTGCATTGGCGGCGCCGGCCAGCAGCAGGGCAGCGGTCAGGATGGATAGGCGTTGCATGAGTTTCATGTTGTCTCCTGGGTTTGATTTGTTTGGTGTTGCTGATTGAAGGTGGTTAGGAATTCGCGAGCGCAACGCATGCGTCGCCGAACCCTCGCTCCCTCCCTTTCAAGGGGAGGGTTGGGGTGGGGATGGGTTCAATCGCAGGTAACTGCAACCCATCCCCACCCCAACCTCCACTTCGCGGCTTGCAAGCCGCTCCGACTCCGCAGGCGCAAGGCATGCCTTGCGAAACCCCTGCTACGTCCCCCTTGAAGGGAGGAGCATCCTTTATGCTTTTACCGCATCGTCAACCACTTCAGCGGCAAGGTAACAATCTCCGGCACGGCGATCAGCACTCCCAGCAGCAGCAACTGCGACAGCAGGAAAGGCCACACGCCCTTGATCACCGACTCCATCGAAATCCTCGCCACCCCGCAGACGACATTGAGCACGGTGCCCACAGGCGGCGTGAGCAGGCCGATGGCATTGTTCATGATGAACAGCACGCCGAAGTAGACCGGGTCGATGCCGGCCGACTTCACGATCGGCATCAGCACCGGTGTCAGGATCAGTACCGTCGGCACGAAGTCAAGCGCCGTGCCGACCAGCACCACCACGATCATCAGCACCAGCATCAGCAGCCTCGGCGAGTCGATGAAGGGCGCGGCCAGCGCCTGCACCTGCGCGGGAATGTCGGCCACCGCGATCAGCCAGGCCGACACCATCGCGGCCGCGACCAGGAACATGATGACGGCCGTCATCTTGGCGGCGTTGACGAAGCTGCGGTAGACCAGTGGGAACGTCAGCTCGCGGTAGATGAAGGCGCCGATGAACCATGCATAAAACGCCACCACCACCGCGGCCTCGGTCGGCGTGAAAATACCGAACTTCAGGCCGCCGATGATGATGAAGGGCAGGACCAGCGCCCAGACGCCATCGCGCAGCGCCTTGAGCATTTCCGCGCCGCTGGCGCGCGGACGGGTCTCGGGCAGATCCTTGCGGCAGACCGCCCACCACGCAATGATCAACCCCACGCCCATCAGCACGCCGGGCACGATGCCGCCGAGGAAAAGCTTGGTGATCGATACCTGGGCCGCAACGCCGAAGACGATGAAGCCCATCGACGGCGGAATCACCGGCGCAATGATGCCGCCCGATGCGATCAGGCCGGCTGACCGGCCGATCGGATACTTCGCTTCGCGCATCATGGGAATCAGCAACGCCGATAATGCGGCCGTATCGGCAACCGCCGAGCCCGACAGGCTGGCCATGATAATGGCCGCGAACACGGCAACATAGCCGAGCCCGCCGCGCAGATGCCCGACCAGCGCGGAAGCGAGATTGACGATGCGGCGCGACAGTCCGCCGGCATTCATGAACTCGCCGGCCAGCATGAAGAAAGGCACGGCCATCAGGATGAAGGAGTCGGCGCCGTTGACCGTGTTCTGCGCCACGATCTGCGCATCGAAATTGCCGATCTGCAGCATCAGCGCCAGCGAGCAGACGATCAGCGCAAATGCGATCGGCATGCCCAGCCCCATCGCGCCCATCAGCGAGCCTAGAAAGACGAGCAGCGTCATGTAGTTCTCCCCTGCGCGCCGCGGGGAAGGGTTTCATCCGGCGGGGCGTGAATTTCTTCCTCGCTGTCGGTGACCTGCAGCAGTTCGTCCGCCGACAGCTTGCCGGTGGCGAGCCGCCAGAGGTTGCGCAGCACCGCCAGACCCAGGCCGACTGCAGCCATCAGGCCGGCCGCATACATCCACGCGATCGGATAACCGGTCACCGGCGCAAGGATGGTACGGTTGATGACGACCTGGCTCCAGCTACCGCTGGCCAGTATCACGCAGCAGATCAGCATCAGCGCATTGCTGACCAGGAAAAGCAGTTTCTTCATGTGCAAGGGCGCGCGGCGCACGATCGTGTCGACGCCCAGGTGCGCGCCCTCGAACATGGCCAGTACCGCGCCGAGGAAGGTCAGCCACACCAGCAGCAGGCGGGCGATCTCGTCTGACGACGAAATGCCCGAGTTGAAGCCGTAGCGCAGCACGACGTTGCCGAACGTCAGAACGCACATCACGAACAGCATCAGGGCGAGCAGCGCCTCGACCGCCCGGCGCATCCAGTTCCATCTTTCATTCATATCGGCTCCCGGCTTGAAGCTGTGATTCGTGGTGAATAGAGGCTTGAGTGCATGTTCAACGCCCGCGGCCAGCAAGGTAGCGGTACAGATCGCGTACCCCGAAGCTCCAGGGCGCGATCTCGGTGGAAAGCTGCACGGTATTGACCAGGGCGCCGAGACGCGGGGTGGAGATCGTGACGATGTCGCCCAGGTGATGGGTAAAGCCTGCGCCGGCGGCATCCCGGTCCTGGATCGGCGAGAACATGGTGCCGAGGAACAGCATGAAGCCGTCGGGATACTGGTGATGCCGGCCCCAGGTCTGTGCGACCAGTTCCAGCGGATCGCGGCTGATCTCGCTCATGCGGCTGCTGCCTTCGAGCACGAAGCCGTCGTCGGCGCCTTCGATGCGCAGCGACAGCTCGGCCTGGCGCACGGCGTCGATATCGAAGCGGTCGTCGAACAGGCGAATGAAGGGGCCGATTGCACAGGAAGCATTGTTGTCCTTGGCCTTGCCTAGCAGCAGGGCACTGCGGCCTTCAATGTCGCGCAGGTTGACGTCGTTGCCGAGCGCTGCGCCGACTACCCTGCCCCGGCTGTTGACCGCGAGCACGACTTCCGGCTCGGGATTGTTCCAGCGCGAGTCGTGGGCAAGGCCGACCGCTGCGCCGAAACCGACGGACGACATGGGCTGCGCCTTGGTGAAAACCTCGGCATCCGGGCCGAGGCCGACTTCCATGTACTGCGACCATGCGCCGCGTTCCATCAGCAGGGTCTTGAGGCGGTTTGCGGCGTCGGAGCCGGGGCGCACTTTCGAGAGATCGGTGCCGACCAGTGCCGTGACGGTTTCGCGGATCCTGGGTGCATCTTCAGCCTTGCCTCGCGCCTGCTCCTCTATGACCCGCTCCAGCAGGCTGACCGCGAACGTGACGCCGCAGGCCTTGACGGCTTGCAGGTCGCAGGGCGCGAGCAAATGCTGCTGCGGGTGAGGTGAAGCGCCGGCTTCGATGCTGCGCTGCATGAACTCCTGTACCGGTCCGAGTTCGATGCCGGGCGCGGTGCGCGCCAGTGCGACCGGGTCATCGGCCTCCAGCAGGTCGGACACCGTCTGAACGGCTGGGGTGATGTCGTGCATCATGCCGCCGCGCACGGCGACCACGCTCGGGCCGCCCACCTTTGCATCCCAGACGCGTCCGACGAGAAGGGCCTGCTCCAGGTCGTCGGGCAGGCAGCGGCGTGCGCTCGTATCTGTCACGTTGTCTCCTATTTTCTTGTTGATTCGATTATCCATCGAATCTTAGGCTTGCCAACCATATAATTCCAATGAAAAATCACGCCATACCTATGCCATTTTCGATATACCTGCAAACAAGGAAGACAAGCGATGGAGACACCTCACTGGTTCGTGCGCAACCGCCTCAAGACCAGGCAGTTATGGCTGATTGTTGCCATCCACGACCACAAGAGCATCAACAAGGCGGCCGAAGTGCTGGGCATGACGCAGCCCGCCTCCTCCAAGCTGCTGCGCGAGATCGAGGAAGTGCTCGGCGTGCAGCTGTTCGAGCGGCTGCCGCGCGGCATGCAGGCCACCTGGTACGGCGAAACCATGGTGCGGCACGCGCGCATGGTGCTGCGCGGCCTCAACACCGCCTGGGACGAGATCGCCGACTGGAAGTCGGGCCGTTCGGGGCGGGTGGCCATCGGTTCCATCATGGCGCCGGCCATCAGCATCGTGCCCAAGGCCATCGAGGCGTTCTACCGCGAAGACAGGATGGCGCGCGTGTCGGTGGTGGTCGAATCCAGCGATGTGCTGTTTCCGCGCCTGGCCCAGGGGGAGATCGACATCATGGTCGGGCGCTTCGTGGTCGACGGCGACAAGGTCAACTACGATTATGAAACCCTGGTCGACCAGGAGCCGATCTGCTTTGTCGCGCGGCGGGATCACCCCTGGCAGCGACGGCGCAAGCTGTCCTGGCAGACGCTGGCCCAAGCAGCCTGGGTAGTGCCGCCGCCGGGCGGAAGGCTGCGCCACCGCTTCGACATGCTCTTCCGTGAACAGGATGTCGCCCCGCCCACGCGGCTGGTGGAAACAGTGGAATTGCAGACGCTCGCCGCCCTCGTCCAGCGTACCGACATGCTGGCCATCCTGCCGGCCGAAGCGGCGCGGCACTGCGCCGGCAGCGACCTGCGCATCCTGCCGCTGCAGCTGTCCTGCACCATGGATTCATTCGGCATCATCACCCGCCGCGGCCATCTGCTCTCGCCGACCGCGGCGGAGCTGCTGGGCTTCCTGAGGTCGGCGGCGCAGGCGCATTACGCCGGCATGGCGCAGAAAGGCGCTTGATGCTAGGATCTTGAAACCGGTTTCAAAAAAAGGCCGCATTTCGACTCCTTATGCCATCCAAGACCCTGCAGGGCGCGCCGAAGCGAGCGGCGGCAGCCAAGACCACCATCGCCGACGTTGCCCGGAAAGCCGGCGTCTCCAAGGCAACGGTTTCCCGCTTTCTCAATCACGGAGACAAGCTGCTGTCCGCCGACATCGCCAGGCGCGTCGAAGCCGCCATCGCCAGCCTGCGCTATACGCCGAGCCCGATGGCGCAGTCGCTCAAGCGCGGCAAGTCGGGCCTGATCGGACTGGTGGTCGCCGACGTGGCCAATCCGTATTCGGTGGCCGTGCTGCGCGGCGTGGAGACGGCTTGCCGCGAGGCGGGTTACCTGGTGATCCTGTTCAACATCGGCAATGACCGGGCGCGCGAGCAGGAAGCCATTGCCGCCCTCACCTCCTACCAGGTCGAAGGCTTCATCCTCAATACCTCCGGTTACCTGCCTGGCAAGGCGCGCCAGTCCGATCACTACGGCAAGCCGGCGGTGCTGGTCGACCGCCGCCATGCCGACATGCAGGAAGACTTCGTTTCGCTGGACAATGCCAGCGCCATGGGTACGGCAGTCGACCACCTGATCGACGCCGGCTACCGCGAACTGCTCTTCGTGACCCAGCCGCTGTCCAACGTCAGCTCCCGCATCGAACGCGAGACCGCCTTCCGCCATTGCATCGCCGGCCGCTCCGCCAAGGTCGGGGGCGCCAGCCAGGAAATCGGCGAAGACGACATCGAGTCGCTGGAACAGGCGCTGCGCAAGCTGGGCAAGCGCGCTTCCCGCCGCCCGGCGATCATCACCGGCAATGCAGTGATGACGCTGCGTGTGGCGGCTGCCGCGGCGCGCCTCGGCTGGACGCTAGGCAAGGATATCGGCCTGATCGGATTCGACGATGCCGAGTGGGCGCCTCTCGTCGGCCCGGGCATCACCACCATCGCGCAGCCGACCGATGAGCTGGGCCGCATGGCGGCGCGCTGCCTGATCGAACGCATCGGCGGCTTCGACCTGCCGCCGCGGCAGATCCTGCTGACCGGCAAGCTGGTGGCGCGCGGCTCGACCATGCCGGAGTGAAATATCCATTTTTCTGAAACCGGTTTCTTGCGCTTTGAAACCGGTTTCAGTAGAATCGGTTTCGAGGCCTCAGCGAAGGTCTTTTATGAGCCACCGCATCATGTCGGGAGCATCGTGAATTACACATTCCAATTCGGAGACGTGCTGGCCGCCTGGCCGCTGCTGCTGAAGGGCGTCTGGGTAACCATCCAGCTTTCCTTCCTGGCCATGGCAATCGGCCTGGTGGTGGCCATCGTCTGTGCCTGGGGCAAGACCGAGGGCCCGGCGCCGGTGCGCTGGCTGGTCAATGCCTATATCGAAATCATCCGCAACACGCCCTTCCTGGTGCAGCTGTTCTTTTTCTTCTTCGCATTGCCCGCGCTCGGCCTTCGCTGGTCGGCGCATACCGCCGCACTGACGGCGATGGTGGTCAATCTCGGCGCCTACGCGACTGAAATCATCCGCGCCGGCATCGAATCCATCCCCAAGGGCCAGATCGAGGCAGGCTTGGCGCTCAGCCTGAACCGGCTGCAGATCTTCCGCTTCATCATTCTCAAGCCGGCGCTGCGCGCGATCTTCCCCGCGCTGACCAGCCAGTTCATCCTGCTGATGCTGAGTTCCAGCGTGGTGTCGGCGATCTCCGCCGATGACCTCACCTCGGTCGCGGCCAACCTGCAGTCGCAGACGTTCCGCAGTTTCGAAATCTATATCGTGGTGGCGGTCATCTACCTGCTGCTGTCGCTGGCCTTTTCGGCGCTGTTCAAGCTCATTTCCGGCCGCTGGCTGAGCTATCCGGAGCGCAGATCATGAGAACCTTCGGCATCGGCGATTTGTGGTTCATTCTCGAAGCCGCCCAATGGACGGTGGCGCTGTCCCTGATCGCCTTCATCGGCGGCGCGCTCGGCGGCCTCGCCATTGCGCTGAGCCGCACCTCCGACCTGCCCTTGCTGCGCAACGCATCGCGGGTCTTCATCCTCGTTTTCCAGGGCACGCCGCTGCTGCTGCAGCTGTTCCTGGTGTTCTTCGGCGCACCGGTGCTCGGATTCGACATCAATCCCTGGGTGGCGGCCGGCGTTGCCCTGATTCTCAATACCAGCGCCTTCCTCGGCGAAATCTGGCGCGGCTGCATCGAGGCAATTCCGCGCGGCCAGTGGGAGGCGGCGGAAGCGCTGAACCTGTCCTACAAATCGCGCATGATGAAGGTGATCCTGCCGCAGGCCTTCAAGATCGCGCTGCCGCCCACGGTGGGCTACATGGTGCAGATCATCAAGGGCACCTCGCTGGCGGCGATCATCGGCTTCACTGAAATCACGCGCGCCGGGCAGATCATCAACAATGCGACCTTCCAGCCGCTGATCGTGTTCAGCGCGGTGGCGGTCATTTATTTCCTGCTCTGCTGGCCGCTGTCGCTGCTGGCCGGGCACATGGAAAGGCGGCGCAGTGCCGCGCTGGCACGCTGAAGGCATTCACGTCGCTTTTCGACACCCTACATCTTGAACAACACATCGCCAGATCGATGACAGACGACCACAGGAGACTTGCCATGACCTTCTTATCCAAACGCCGCCTTGTAACTTCATCCATGCTTGCGCTTGGCATCGCCGCGCTGGGCATCAACGCTTCGCCGGTATCCGCGCAGACAGTGGCCGACATCAAGAAAAAGGGCGAGCTCACGGTCGGCATGCTGGTCGATTTCCCGCCCTACGGCATCCTCAACAGCAGCAACCAGCCCGACGGCTACGACGCCGATGTGGCGCGCCTGCTGGCCAAGGACATGGGCGTCAATCTCAAGCTGGTGCCGGTGACCGGCCCCAACCGCATTCCCTTCCTGCTGACCAACAAGGTCGACGTGCTGGTGGCGTCGCTGGCGGTGACGCCGGAGCGCTCGAAGCAGGTGCAGTTCTCGCAGCCCTATGCGGCGGCCACCATCGTGGTCTACGGCAGCAAGAAGGCCAACGTCAAGGCGGCGCCCGACCTGAAGGGTGTGCGCGTGGGCGTGGCCCGCGCCAGCACCCAGGATATCGCGCTGACCGCAGTCGCACCGGAAGGCACAGAGATCCGCCGCTTTGATGACGACGCTTCTGCCATGCAGGCGCTGATGTCCGGACAGGTGGATGCGATCGGCTGCTCCACCACGGTGGCGGCCCAGATCGAAAAGCGCGTACCCGCCAACAGCTTCGAAAACAAGTTCGTGCTGCGCCAGCAGGTGATGGGCATTGCCATGCGTCCCGGTCAGGCCGAGCTGCAGAAAGCGGTGGATGATTTCGTCGCCCGCAACAAGGCCAACGGCGAGCTCAACAAGCTGTACCGCAAATGGCTGGAGACCGACATGCCGGCCATGTCCGGAAGCTGAGCGGGGCTGCCATGACCGCAAGCGCAAGCGCCGCAGCCGCCAGCCATGCTGCATCGGAACAGACGATCGTCAGCCTCGAAGGCATCAACAAGTGGTTCGGCAGCTTCCAGGTGCTGACCGATGTGAACCTGCAGGTGAAGGCCGGCGAACGCATCGTGATCTGCGGACCGTCCGGCTCCGGCAAGTCAACCCTGATCCGCTGCATCAACCGGCTCGAAACCGTGCAGCAGGGCCGCATCATGGTCGACGGCATCGATCTCACCGCGGGCGGACGCAACGTCGAAGCGGTGCGGCGCGAAGTGGGCATGGTCTTCCAGCAGTTCAATCTGTTTCCGCACCTGACGGTGCTGGAAAACTGCACGCTGGCACCGGTGCAGTCGGGACGCATGACGAAGCAGGAAGCGCAGGACATCGCAATGCATTTCCTGACGCGGGTGCGCATCCCCGACCAGGCTAACAAGCATCCCAGCCAGCTCTCGGGCGGCCAGCAGCAGCGCGTGGCCATCGCCCGCGCGCTGTGCATGAAACCCAAGGTGATGCTGTTCGACGAACCGACCTCCGCCCTTGACCCGGAAATGGTCAAGGAAGTGCTCGACACCATGGTCGGCCTGGCCGAAGACGGCATGACCATGCTGTGCGTGACGCATGAGATGGGCTTTGCGCGCAGCGTCGCCGACCGCGTGATCTTCATGGCCGACGGCCGCATACTCGAACAGGCGGCGCCCGCGCAGTTCTTCAGCCAGCCGCAGCATGAAAAGACCCGCAGCTTCCTCGGCCAGATCCTGGCTTCCCACTAGAATTACGCTATCCGACAATGAATCAGTTTTCCGCCGTTTTCATTTCCCTGTCCTCCTTCGGCGCCGCCGAAGTCGGGCGTCACGGCCAGCTCTGGTTCGCCCGGCTTGCGCATGAAGCCGGCGCCGACGGCGTGGAGGTGCGCGGAGAATTGCTGCGGGACCTCGGCGGCGAATCCGGCGAGGTCGATGACCTTGCCGGCGGCTTGCGCGGGATGAAGCTGCGCGTCGTGTACTCCAGCCCTGAGGGCATGTTCGGAGAGGACGGCGAACTCGATACGGCGGCAATCAACCGGGGCTTGAGCATTGCAAGCCGTCTCGGTGCTGCGCGGCTGAAGATGTCGATCGGGAAGTTCAGCCCGGCATCGATCGCTTCTCTTCCTGTGTTGAAGACCCAGTTGAACAAATCCGCCATCGAACTAGTTATCGAAAACGACCAGACCGATACTGCAGGCACCCTCGGCGCGCTCCGGAAATTTTTCAGAGCGGCGGATGCGGCCGGGCTTGCGCTGCCGATGACCTTCGACATGGGCAACTGGCACTGGGCGGGTGAATGCCCGCAGCAGGCAGCATCGGTCTTTGGCTCGCGCGTTGCCTACATTCACTGCAAGGGCGTGCAGCATCAGGCGCAGCGCTGGGCCGCGGTGCCGATGACGCGGTCGAGCGCCGCATGGCGGTCGATACTGGGCGCACTGCCGAACGGCCTGCCGTGCGCCATCGAATATCCGCTGATCGGCGATGACCTGCTCGCCGTGACGCAATCCGAAATCAGCAGCCTGCGCGCCATCGCGGCGGCGGACGCCGAGGAGACAATGCAATGAAACAAGCTCTCGATGTGGTGACTTTCGGCGAAGCGATGCTGCTGCTGGTGACGGACCGCCCGGGGCCGATCGAGGACGCCGAAACACTGCACAAGCGCACCGCAGGCGCCGAAACGAATGTCGCTATCGGACTGGCGCGGCTCGGCTTCAAGGTGGGCTGGTCCAGCCGCCTGGGCACCGACTCCATGGGCCGCTATCTGCTCAAGGCGATGCAGAACGAAGGCATCGACTGCTCGCATGTGGTCTGCGATCAGGAGCAGCGTACCGGATTCCAGTTCAAGGGCCGCGTCACCGACGGCAGCGATCCGCCGGTGGAATACCACCGCAAGGGTTCCGCCGCCAGCCGGATGACGGTCGCCGATATCGATGTGCCCTGGCTGCAGTCGGCGCGCCACCTGCACGCGACCGGCGTGTTCGCCGCCATATCCGATTCCTGCCGCGAGGCGGCCCTCGCCGCCATGACATTGATGCGCGAGGCGGGACGCACCGTCTCCTTCGATCCCAACCTGCGCCCCACCTTGTGGGCCACCCCGGAGCTGATGCGGGACAGCATCAACCGCATGGCGGCGCATGCCCAATGGGTATTGCCCGGCCTGGAAGAAGGCCGCTTTCTTACCGGCGAGCAGACGCCCGAAGGCATTGCCCGCTTCTACCGGGAACGCGGCGCAGAACTCGTGGTCGTCAAGCTCGGCGCGGACGGCGCCTACTACGACGGCGAATTTGGGAATGAAAGATCAAGCGGCTATGCGCCGGGCTTCCCGGTCGAGGAGGTGATCGATACCGTCGGCGCCGGCGACGGCTTCGCCGTCGGCATCGTCAGCGCGCTGCTGGAAGGATTGCCGCTTACACAGGCGGTACGCCGGGCTACATGGATAGGCGCACGCGCGGTGCAGGTACTCGGCGACACCGAAGGCTTGCCGACGAGGGCGCAGCTGACCGAAGCGGGCATGTAGATGAACACGGCGCCGCGCAAGAAGGTTCTGGTATTTCGCGAAATGCCGCCGGACCAGCTGGCGCGCCTTCAGGCTGTTCATGACGTCACGGTAGCCAATCCGCGCAAGCCGGATCAACTCGCCCTGTTCGAGGCGACGCTGCCTGTCACACATGGGCTGATCGGTTCCAGCTATGCAATCGGTCCCGAGCTGCTGGCGCGCGCCGCCCGTCTCGAAGTGATTTCCAGCATTTCGGTCGGAGTCGACAACTATGCGCTGCCCGCGCTGCGCGAGCGCGGCATCCTGCTCTGCCATACGCCCGGCGTGCTGACCGAGACCACGGCCGACACCATCTTTGCGCTGGTCATGGCGACATCGCGGCGGCTGGTGGAACTGGCGCTGCATGTGCGGGAAGGCCGCTGGGACCGCAACATCGGAGAAGACCTGTTCGGCTGGGATGTGCATGGCAAGACGCTCGGCATCATCGGCTTCGGGCGCATCGGACAGGCGGTGGCGCGGCGTGCCGCGCTCGGTTTCAACATGCGGGTGCTGTACTGCGGACGGCGCGAGTCGGACATGCCGGAGCTTTCCGGCAAGGCCACGCGCGTCACGCAGGAGGCCTTGCTTGCGGTTTCCGACATCGTCGTGCTGACGCTGCCGCTCACTGCACAGACGCGCGGCCTGATCGGCAGGCGCGAGCTGCAGTCAATGAAGCCGGGAGCGATCCTGATCAACAGCGCACGCGGCCCCATCGTGCAGGAGGATGCGCTGCTCGAGGCATTGAACCAGGGACATCTGCGGGCGGCGGGGCTCGACGTGTTCTCCGTCGAACCCTTGCCGCTCGATTCACCGCTACGCCTGCACCCGCGCGTCACCGCCCTGCCGCATATCGGATCGGCGACGCACGAGACCCGCTACAGGATGGCCGAACTGGCAACGACCAATCTGCTGCAGGCGCTGGCCGGTGAGCGGCCGCCGGCACTGTATGCGCTTGATTGAGCTATTCCTCTACCGCTGAACTTTGACCTGGATCGTGCTGCGCGCTTCGATGTTCGAGGTGTCATAGGCAATGGCGGTCAGGTTGTACGTTCCGCTCAGCCGGCGCGTGCTCCAGCTATAGTCCAGCGCGCCGCCTGCGGCCGTCGCCACCCGGTTCCCATTGATCATCAATACGACTTTCGATACGGCCCGGTTGTCGCTTGCGCGTACCGACACCCGGACGGTGCCGGAAACCACTGCCCCGTTTTTCGGGCTCGCAAAGTAAACCTTTGGTGCCGTTGTGTCGGCACTCGGTGCTGGTGCTGGTGCTGGTGCTGGTGCTGGTGCTGGTGCTGGTGTTGGTGTTGGTGTTGGCGTCGGTGCCATCGCTTCATACGCGCCGATATCGATCTGCCCCTCAACCGGCCTTTGCTCGCCAGACGCGACATGCTTGTACTGCGACACTGCGGTCAGCGACACGCCTGTCCGCGAATTGCCGGCCGGAGATCCTGCGTTGATGACAGGCGACCCGGCCGCCGGGTGCAGGTCATAAGCGGCGCGATTCACGAACGCCGGGCTGAGCGATCGGTAGTTGGTTTTATCGATGGCCGATACCTGAGTCGTGGCTTCTCCGACACCCGAGAATATATTGTTCTGCATGAGGATCGGCGTCGTTACCGATGATCCGACCAGAATGAACGTGCCGCGCGTGCTGTCGTTATTGAGGAATGTGTTGTTCACCACATAAAGATCCTGGGCGGGATTCGTCACCCCCTCCTCGCCGAAGGCCAGCATGCCCGGATTCTGGTTCATCGAAGGCTGTTCGATCACATTGCCGATGACATACGCCGTGCCTGCATTGGGCAGATCGATTTCATAGCTTGGCTGTCCGCTAGCCGCGCTGCCTGCCTGGCCGGGCACCGTGCTTGAGAAGCGGTTGTACAGAATCGTATTGGTGTGCGCGCGCGACTTGAGGTTGTGGCCGACGTTGGCATCGTGCGAATAGTTGTGGCGGAACACCAGGCTTCTTGCCTGGCCGATGTAGAGGTTGTGCGAGTAGCCATCGCCGTAGCCGTTGTGCGCGAACTCGGTGTTCTCGATCAGGATGTCGGATGCCGTGTTGACGCCCGAGAGTATGCCGTTTTCATTGTCGTGCAGGTAGCTGCCGCGCAGGGTGAACCCGGTACCCTCGAGCCGAAGCGCAGCGCCGTTGCGATCCGGGACCTTGGCGCCGAACATCTCGACATTTTCAATCGTGATGCCATTGCCGACGACGACCCATGTTCCCTTGCCCATCGCATTCTTGCCGCCCGCGTCGATCTTCGGGCGTCCATTCACGCCGCGAATGGTCAGGTTATGCGCATAGATGCCGCAGACATCCCCGGTATAGGCCACCGATCCATCGATCTCGATGATGTCGCCTGCCTGGGCGGCGGCAAAGGCTTTGCACGGGGCTGCATACGGCTTTCCCGGGCCGACCGCCAAGGTGGCAGCGAACGCGGTGCCGGCCATGCCCGCGAAAAGCAGAGCGATGGAGGCGGCGATGGTGCTGCGCTTCGAACCAGGAAAATGAAACAAGGGACAGGGTTGGAAATTGGCTGCGGTGGTCATGATGCTTCCAGGTAAAGGCGATGGCAAAGAATAGTTTCATCACGGAACAGCTGTCAGCTTGAAACATATCTCGTTCACACTCTTACCTGCAGTTACAGATACGTTAGCTTTACGTCATTGCCAATTGCAAACGCGCTCATGGCGCTCGCGATCAAGGTGTTTATTGAAGGCAAAGGTTTTTACAACTCGGCCGAGAATGACTTCATCGCCACAATGTTGTAAGATGTCTGTACTTACAACCGCCATCAGATCTCTGTCTGCATTGCATGCTCGGGTGTCTGCTTATTGCAAGCACATTGAAATGCCCGCCGTAGCGGCCAGCGCATCTGTTAGCCAAACAGGAATCGTGATTTCGCCGTGGCGTCCAAACTTGTTCTTAATGCTCCATACCCGACCAAGAAGCGCGAGAAGCTTGCCGATGTGCTTTATAACGCGATTCTGAAGTCCATCCTCGAAGGCGAGCTGAAAGAAGGCGATCGTCTTCCCGGAGAAGAGGCGCTGAGCGAGCAGTACCGCGTATCGCGCCCGACCATACGCGAGGCGCTGGCGCGCCTGCGGGCCGGCGGCATCATCGTCTCGCGCCAGGGTTCAGGCAGCTACGTCGGACGGCCGCAGCAGGCGCCGGCGCTCAGCTTCAGCGAAATCGCCAGCGTCGCCGACTTCCAGCGCTGCTACGAATTCCGGCGCGGCATCGAGGCCGGCGCGGCGTACCATGCAGCGCGGATGCGCGAAGATACCGATCTCGAACGCATCCAGTCCGCCTACCAGCGTTTGCAGGCGGTGATTGCGCGCGGAGACATCGCCGTGGAAGAAGACTTCGCCCTGCACATGGCGATCGCCATGGCGGCGAAGAATCCATTCTTCCAATCGGTTCTGGAGGCGATACGCAGCCAGACACTGTTCAGCATGTCGCTGTCTCGCAATCTGTCGCGCGAACAGGGACCGCAAAGAATGGCCTCGGCGGACAAGGAGCACCGGACGATCATCGACGCGATCGTCAGGCAGGATGCCGCCGCCGCATCGGCTGCGATGCGGGCGCATATCAACAACTCGATGATCCGCATCCTGGGCAGCGACAAATAGGGCCGGAATGGCGCCGGCGCGATGCCGGGCTGGCAGGCAGACTGCCGGTCTCGACTGCAAACCGGCGGTGTAGAATGAAACCAAGTCCGCTTTTCACCGTATTGATCTGAATGATCTGAATTCCATGGATATCCACACCTCAGTGTCCAACAACCCGAACCGGGGCAATGTCGGCAGCCTCAGCCGGCAATTGGTCGAACTGCTCAGCGAGCGCATTCAGAACGGCGAATTGAAGGCGGGCGACCGCTTCCCAACAGAGATCGAGCTGATCGAGCAATACCGCGTCAGCCGCACCGTGGTGCGCGAAGCGGTGTCCAGCCTGAAGGCCGACGGCCTGGTGGAAACCCGCCACGGCATCGGCACCTTTGTCCTCGAGCCCAGCCGCCGCGTGCGCGTGGCGACCGACCCGAAGGAAGTGCAGACAATCCGCGAAGTGCTGCAGTTGCTGGAGTTCCGCATCTGCCTGGAGCCGGAAGCCGCCTACCTCGCCGCGCAGCGCCGCAGCGAGGAGGAACTGCGCAGCATCAAGACCGCGCTCGACGAACTGGTGGAGCAGCGCACGCGCGGCGACGACACCTCCGGCGCCGACTTCGCATTCCACAACAGCATCGCCGCCGCCAGCGGCAACCGCTACTACGCCGACACCTTCAGTTTCCTCGGCGCGCGCGCGATTCCGCGCACCCAGGTCCGCACCCATCAATTCCAGCCGTTGCCGCGCCAGCAGTACATGCATATCGTGAATGAACAGCACAAGGCGATTTACGAGGCGATTGCGGAAGGCAGCGCCGAGCGCGCGCATGAGGCGATGCTGGCGCACCTGACCAGCAGCTTGGAGCGCCTGCGCAATGCAATTGCGGAGGAGCCTCGGGCGACTTAGGCATTCTTGCTTAAGACTGCTCTGTTTTTGATAAGAATAGCGGCCACGATTCTGCAGATAGGCGTTGTGCCTGAGTGGCTACGGGCGATCATTTGCAGGTCGATGGATTGAACCCATGCCCATCCCAACCTTCCCCTTGAAGGGGAAGGAGTGTTCTTTGTTGCTTTGCTGTTCACGTCGCCTATTGCAGGCGACTCCAACTTTGCAGGTGCAACGCATGCGCTGCGAAATCCCTGCTACGTCTACCTCACCGTGCTCCCTCCCCTTCAAGGGGAGGGTTGGGGGTGGGGATGGGTTGCAACATAGGTAGTTAAAACCCATCCCCCACCTAACCTCCCACCTCGCCGGCCGCCCTTGAAAGGGGAGGAGCATTCTCTACTGTTTTGCCATCCACGTCGCCGATTGCAAGTGACTCCGACTTCGCAGGCGCAACGCATGCGTTACGAAACGCGCGCTTCCTTCGTCAGCGGCCGCCATTGAATGGGAATGAACGGAGCAACGGTTTTTTCAAATTAGAAAATCAGAACCGCCCGGAAATCATTCACATTGGTCAGCGTCGGACCAGTAACAATCAAATCGCCCAGCGCGCTGAAGAAACCATAACCGTTGTTATCGTCCAGCATGGCATTTGCATCGATATCCGCAGTCGCGGCGCGCGCCAGGGTATCGGGATCGATCACCGCGCCGGCATTGTCTTCGGAGCCATCGATGCCGTCGGTATCGCAGGCAATCGCATGCACACCGGGCATGCCGTCCAGCGCCACGGCCAGTGCGAGCAGGAACTCGGCATTGCGGCCGCCGCGTCCCTTGCCGCGCACCGTCACGGTCGTCTCGCCTCCGGACAGCAGCACGCGCGGCTTGCCGTCGGCTTTCACCTGCTGCCGCATCTCGCGCACGATGTCCGCATGCTCGGCAGCCACCTCGCGCGCTTCACCTTCGATGTGGTCGGACAGGATACGCGGTTCGATCCCGAGTTCGCGCGCGCGGTTCGCGGCGGCTTCCAGTGCCGTCATTGCCGTGGCCACGACCTCATGTGCGTGGCCGGAAAAACGCGGATCGCCGGGCTTCGGTGTTTCCAGTTCGCCCGATGCAAGGCGAGCCTTGATGTCGGCAGGAACTTCGATGCCGTATTTGTCGATGATGCGCAATGCGTCATCGCAGGTGGTAGCGTCGGGAATCGTCGGTCCGCTCGCCACATGGCTGGGGTCGTCCCCGGGAATGTCGGAGATGAGCAGCGTATGGACCCGGCCCTTGCACGCGGCAGCAAGCCTTCCGCCCTTGATGGCCGACAGATGCTTGCGCACGCAGTTCATTTCCGAAATGCTGGCGCCGGAACGCAGCAGCGCCCGGTTGATCGCCTGCTTGTCGCTGAAGGCTAGTCCCTCCGCAGGAGCGGCGAGCAGCGAGGAACCGCCGCCCGAGATCAGGCAAAGCAGCAGATCGTCCTTCTCCAGCGATCGCGCCAGCGCCAGGATGCGCTGGGCCGCCGCCGCGCCGGCAGTGTCGGGCACGGGATGCGCGGCCTCCACGACTTCGATGCGGCGTGTCGGCGCGCCATGCCCGTAACGGGTCACGACCAGCCCGGACAATTCGCCCTGCCAGTTCGCCTCCACCGCCTGCGCCATCGCCGCGGCGCCCTTCCCCGCACCGATCACGACGGTACGGCCGGCAGGCGGCGCAGGCAGATGCGAAGGCACGCATCCCGCGGCACTGACGGCGGCCACCGCCTTGTCAAACAGATCGAGCAGATCCGCGCGCGGCGCGGTACGGTGATGCTGGCTGGTCATGGCGAAAAGGGCCTGCCTGATCAGGCGATAGGATGGTTGGACATCAGTTCCAGCGCGCGGCACAGCGCGGAATGATCGCTCTTGGCGAAGCCGTTGGCCACGCAGGTATTGAACAATTCCTGTGCCGTCGCGGTATTGGGCAGCGTGACGCCGAGCGCACGCGCGCCTTGCAGCGCAAGGTTGAGATCCTTCTGGTGTAATTCGATGCGGAAGCCCGGATCGAAGGTGCGCTTGACCATGCGCTCGCCATGCACTTCGAGAATGCGCGACGAGGCGAAACCGCCCATCAGCGCCTGGCGCACGCGTGCCGGATCGGCACCCGCCTTCGAGGCAAACAGCAGCGCTTCGCTGACCGCTTCGATGGTCAGTGCGACGATGATCTGGTTGGCCACCTTGGTGGTCTGGCCGGCGCCGTTTTCGCCGACGTGCGTAATGTTCTTGCCCATCAGCTCGAAGCAAGGCTTGACGCGCTCGAATCCTTCGACCGTGCCGCCGACCATGATGGTCAGCGTGGCGCCCTTGGCGCCGACCTCGCCGCCGGAGACCGGGGCATCGAGATATTCGCAGTCGAGCGCATTGATGCGCTTGGCGAACTCTTTCGTCTCGATCGGCGAGATGGAGCTCATGTCGACCACGGCCTTGCCGGCCGTCAGGCCCGCTGCGACGCCGTTATCCGAGAACAGCACCTTTTCGACGTCCGGCGTATCCGGCACCATCAGGAAGATGATGTCGGCGTTCTTCGCCACTTCCGCCGCTGAATTGCAATAGGTTGCCTGGCCATTGAGGGGATCCTGTGCCGGCTTGGTGCGGGTATGAACGAACAGCTGGTGTCCGCCCTTCTGCAGGTTCAGTGCCATGGGCGCGCCCATGATGCCCAGTCCGATGAAACCGAGGTTTGCCATGTAGTTCTCCTTGATGATGAGTGAGCGACGCCGGCCGGCCTGCCGATTGCGGCAGGCCGCCGCTCAGGCGTCTTGCCGGGTCGATTCGGCGAGATTCCGCAGCGCTGCTTCGGCACCGCTGCGGAGCAATGTGATATCGGTCGTGATGGCGACGAAGTCGAAACCGCTGCGCACATATTCCGCCGCCAAGGCCGCATCCGGCATCAGGATGCCGATCGGCTTGCCGGCCGCGTGGCAGCGTTCGCGCGCGGAATGAATCTGCTTCTGCACGTCGGGATGCTTGTTGTCGCCGAGATAGCCCAGTGCCGCGGCGAGGTCCGACGGACCGACGAACAGCGCATCGACGCCGTCGACTGCGGCGATCGCTTCGATGTTGGCGAGGCCGGCTGCAGATTCGATCTGCACCACGAGGCAGGTTTCGCTGTTGACCTGTGCAAAGTAATCGGTGTCGCGTCCATAGCGGTTGGCACGCGTGCCGGCCGACACGCCGCGGATGCCCAGCGGCGGATAACGCATTGCGGCCACCGCGCGGCGGGCATCGTCGGTGGAATCCACCATGGGAATCACCAGCGTCTGCGCGCCGATGTCGAGCATGCGCTTGATGATGATGGTGTCATTGACGGCCGGGCGCACCAGCGCCGGCATGTCGCTCTGCGCGACGGTGCGCAGCTGTTCGAGCACCATCGGCACGTCGTTGGGCGCATGCTCGCTGTCGATCAGCACCCAGTCGTAGCTGGATTGCGTCAGTACTTCCAGCACGTTGCTGCTGGCAAGCATGCTCCATATGCCGATCTGCTGTTGTCGTGCCTGTAAACGTGCCTTGAAGGAATTGGTTTTCATGGAAGCCTCGGTGGATCAAGTAGGACGACGGCGTGCGGGAGTGTTGCGGATGCTTCGGTGCGTGCCGGCATCTGATTTTTTCTAGGCAATGCGCTTGCCTGGCAAGGCTTCTGTGGTGCATGGCGGAGCCTTGACCGGCGCTCCGCCATTGTAGCTTCGAACGCCGCCGGAGGTTTCCGGCGGCATGAACTGCTTTGTGTATTACTTGCCCAGCATGACCGAGGGCAGCCAGAGCGAGAACGAAGGCACGTAGGTGATCAGCAGCATGGCGGCAATCAGCGCGCCGTAGAACGGCCAGATCGTCTTCATCACCTGCCCCACGCTCACCCCGCC
>NZ_JACYXF010000034.1 GCF_015352985.1 Noviherbaspirillum malthae
CAAGATCGACAGCTTTGTTGAGCAGTACAACGCCCACTCGCGACCGTTCGTCTGGACTGCAACCGCCGACTCAATACTGCAAAAAGTTGAGCGACTTTGTAAAGTTATTTGCGGGACACCACACTAGATGACGCAATTGAGAACACAGCCCCTGAGTCAGCCGGCCCGGCCGGATGCGCCGCGGGCAACCTTTCGTTCACGGCCACATGACATTCACAATATCTACGTCAGCTTGAAGCAGTGGCGCATCTTCCACGCGGTCATTGATTGCGGCGGATTCGCCGAAGCCGCGAAGTCCCTGCATCTGAGCCAGTCCACTATCAGCTATACCGTCTCCAAGCTGCAGGAGCAGCTTGGCACGTCCCTGTTGCGGATCGAAGGCCGCAAGGCCAACCTGACGCCGGAGGGAAGGGCGCTGCTGGACCGCTCCCGCCACGTGCTCAAGGAAGCCATCGAACTGGAAAACTTCGCCAAGAACCTGGGCCAGGGTTATGGCGGCGAAGTGCGCCTGGTGGTGGACCACAACTTTCCGCCGCATCTGCTGATGCGCGCGCTCAGCGATTTCTCCAAGATCGGAAGAGCGGCAAGCCATGTCAAGCTCAGCGAGGTCGATACCCTGCAGGCAGAAGACGTGCTGCGCGATCTGAACGTGGATCTCGCCATCAGCGAACGCGTGCCGCTGGGCTTCCTGGGCGAGCCGCTGGTCGAGGTCGAACATCTGCCGGTCGCTCATCCGGATCATCCTCTCCTTCGCCTCGGGCGCGACGTCACGGCCGCCGATCTCGCCCAGCATGTCCATGTCGGCATCGGCCATGCCTTCGAACGCGACCGAGGCGCCAGCGCCTCCAAGCCGACGCGGCGCTGGGCAATGAGCAGTCTCGACACCGTCGTTCAGGCGGTCACGGAAAAGCTAGGATATGCATGGCTGCCGGAACACCGCATCCGCCGCTGGCTGGATGAAGGTACGCTGGTACGCTTGCCGTTGGGTGATAAACGCGCCTACAGGACCATGCTATATCTGATACATGGGCGGCCATGGGCTTCGACTGCGGCAGCGGGACGGCTGGCTGAAGTGCTGCGCGGACTGGCCGCAGAAGCACATGGCGGCGCAGGCAGCCATTCATCGGCTGCGAGCCGCGCCATGTAATGCCTTGACTTGATTATCGGAAGCCGGATTGGGCAGGTTCCTTATGCTCTGCGGTCGAAGCTTCCGATTGACTTCCACTTGACTGCCGCAGGTGCATGCACTTCGCAGGCTTAACCCCTGCATTCCATATCGATGGCCGCATCGCGTGATCCAGCCATCATCTAGGCGCCCTGTCATCAGGCCGCCATTCAATTCAATGCGCTGATTGCCTTGCGTGCCGCGAGACCTTACCGGCCTGCGGCAACCGTGGTGCTGCCGGATTATTTATGGAGCTCGAGGTCGGGCTTCGGTCCGCCGACAAAAGGCGGCCTGCCCGCAGCGATGACTTCCGGACGGATGTTGTACTTCTCGATCAGCCGGTAAAGGGTGACCCGCGACACGCCGAGCAGTGTCGCTGCACGCGAGATCTGGTTGCGGGACTGCGATAGCGCACGGCGTATCATGGTGCGCTCCGCAGCGGCACGCGCATCTTCCAGAGACATGAGGGGCGTCTGCTCCGAGCTGCGTTCAAAGCCGAGGTCTTCCGGCTGGATGAAGCGCCCTTCGGCCATGACGGTGGCGCGCTGAACGCGATTGACCAGTTCCCGCACATTGCCCGGCCATGCATGGCTGAGCATGGCATTCATCGCCGCCTTGGAAAAACCGCGCAGGCTGCGGTTGTGCATGACGGCGAATTTCTTGAAGTAGTACTTCGCGATGTCTTCGATGTCCTGTCCGCGATCGGCGAGCTGCGGCATCGAGATGCAGACCACGTTGATGCGGTAATAAAGATCTTCGCGGAAACGGCCCTGGCGCACCGCTTCGCTCAAGTCGACATGGGTTGCAGCGATGACGCGAACATCGATTTCCAGGCTTTCGGTCCCGCCGACTCGCTCGATGGTCTTTTCCTGCAGGAAGCGCAGCAGATTGACCTGCATGTCGAACGGCATGTCGCCGATCTCGTCGAGGAACAGCGTGCCTCCCTGCGCGGCTTCGATCCGCCCGATCTTGCGCTGGCCGGCCCCGGTAAAGGCGCCCTTCTCGTAGCCGAACAGTTCTGACTGGAACAGCTGCGGCGCAATCGCGCCGCAATTGACGGCGACGAAGGGCGCGTTCTTGCGTGCCGACTGCCGGTGTATCGACAATGCGGCCAGCTCCTTGCCGGTGCCGGAAGGACCGGTGACCAGCACGGAAGCATCGGTGCGCGCCACCTTTTGCAACTGGCCGAACAGCTGCAGCATCTGCGGCGTCTTGCCGACCATCGCGAAATCACCGTCGGCAAGAAGCTGCGGCGGCGGGAGCGCTTCCTGGCTGACATCGCGCAGATAAGCCATGCCCCACGCATGACGCAGCGTCAGCACGATGTGGTCGAGCTGGGCCGGCAGCGTGATGAAGTTGAATAGATGTTCGCCGATGAAACTGCGCATGCGCGGCTGCGAAATCAGGTCCTGGGCAACCAGGGCGACCCAGGTGATGCGGTTGTTGCTGATGAAGGGTTCGCACTTGTCGAGAGAGTGCAGGTCGGTTTGCTGGTTGAGAATGAGCAGGCCGACGCGGCATCCGGCCTTCATCGCATCCTGCGCGGCGCCGAAGTCGAAGCACTCGACCAGATTGAGCCCTTGTTTCCTGAGTGTTTCCGAGTAATAGCACGGCTGCCCGTTGCGGCTGGTCAGTCGCAGTACGAGGACCGGTTGGGCCATGGGTGCAGAATTGGACGCGTAAAGCATTTCACAATACCTTCTTGTTGATGCTTGTCGAGGCGTCTGACCAGCGCAGAAATGTTTTGCGTGTCATGCACGCCTGTATGCGACCACACAGCAAACAATTTCAGGGAAGGCCTCGACGACTGTCGTTGGCAAAGGGTCTATTCAAAGCTTTTATCGGTCGAGCTTAGCGTCTTTTATGTGGCCGAACAATGCCATAAATAGGGGATTTCCACAGAACCGGATAGCCGTTTGTTTTCTGTCAAAATAAACTTAAACGGGTGTGATCGCCCCTTTTCAAAGCGAATTTTGCGATGTCATATCCTGCCCGGGAGCGAAGCGCGGCAACGCCAGAGACGATGTCCCGACAGCAGGTATTTCTGTTCGAACGGGGTGATCGGGCTCTGCGGTTCGAAGGTTTCGCAGGCCACCGGAAGGCCGGTCAGGCGGTTGAGTGCAACAGAGAGTTCATCGATATAGATCTGCCAGTTGCTTCGGCACTCCAGTTCGCCGCCGAGCGCCGCGATGGTCGGGAATACCGCATGGCCATGCCAGCGCCGGGCCACATGTCCGATCTTCGGCCATGGATTGGGATAAAGAATGTAGTGGCGTGCCGGCCGTATGCCTTCCAAGTACATCAAGCGCCAGTAGTCGACGAGATCGGCGCGCACCCACATCAGGTTGAAGGGTATCTCGCCTTGCCATGCGGTCATGCGCGCGAGGCGGTCTGCTGATTGGTCGACGCCGATCACGAAATAATCGGGATAGCGTGCAGCCAGGTGCAGCGTGGACAGGCCGACGCCGCATCCGGCATCAAGGATGAGCGGCGCTTCGCCGGCCTGCTTCCAGGTGGACATGCTGAGCTCGAAAGCCTCGCGGTTGTAGTCAAGTATCGGCTTCAGAAATTGCGAGCGGGCGTGCTTGTCGACGAGCGTGAGCAATTGCTCGTGCCTGGCGGTCTGGGCGCTGGTAATGGGGCTGGAATTGGCGTACATCGGAAAGTGAAATTAACTCCAGGCTGGCTGGCGGTAGATATCGGCGGCGAATTCGACGAATGCCTTTACCTTCGCGGACACATGGTGGCTTTGCGGGTAGACGGCATACAGGCTGCGGGAACGCATGGGATATCCGGGCAGCACCTGCACCAGGCTTCCCTGGGCAAGGTCGTTCTGCACGATGAAGGATGCGGTGGTCGCAATGCCTACTCCGCCCAGCGCCGCGAGCCGCAGCGCCACGCCGGTGTTGGCCTGCAGGCTGCCGCGCACGGTGACGGTCTGCAGGTCGCCGTCGGGCAGGGTGAACGTCCATTCCTGCGGGCGGGGAACGATGGTATAGGTCAGGCAGTTATACCGCGCCAGATCGGCAGGTGCCGCCGGCATCCCATGGCGCTGCAGATATTCCGGAGAAGCGACCAGCATGGTGGTCATGCTGGCCAGCTTCCTTGCAACCAGCGTGGAATCGGGCATGTCGCGGGCCAGCCGGATGCCGACGTCGAAGCCGTCCTCGATGAGATCGACATGGCGGTCGTTGCACACCAGTTCGACGTGCAGTTGCGGATAGCGCTCCATGAAGCGCGGCAGCCATACCGCAAGATCGATCGTGCCGAAGGCCATGGGTGCATTGATGCGCAGGCGTCCCGCGGGAGTGGCGTGATGCTGCGCAATGGCAAGATCGGCATCCTGCAGGTCGTCCAGGATGCGCCGCGCCCGCTCGTAGTAGCCGTGTCCTGCTTCGGTCAGCGCGAGCTTGCGCGTGGTGCGGTTGAGCAGTTGCACGCCCAGCCGGTCCTCAAGCTGCCTTACCTGCCTGGAAAAGGCCGTGTGCGACATGTTGACCGCTGCTGCCGCAGCCGTAAAACTGCCGGCTTCCACCACGCGGCAAAATGCCCTCAATTCGCTGAGCTGATCCATTCCCGTCCCGAAGTGACATCCCGCCAATCGAGCAAAAGAAGACCGCACCGCACGGTCGGCGGCGAGGCGAGTTGTAGTTTCTCGATTGGAGGGGTGTCGTTTGAAATGCCGCCATCATGCCATATGGCAGCATTCAGGCACAGGGTCAGGAAAGGCTGGGCGGCGGATGGCCAGGCCACCGGCACGCCAGAGAATGCAGGCATCTCATGGCATGCCCTTGTCCGGTTTAATGCAGAGTCACCGGCTGGCGCATCAGCTCATCATATTTACCGAGGAAGTCGTCGATTTCTTCAACGCTCGGTTCAGTTGCAATCAGGTTTTCCACTTCTTCGCGGAATGATCTTGCCAGCGTACCGCCGATGAAGATCTCACGTTTGCCGGATTTATCCATGATTTCGTATCCGCCAAAGCGCAAGGCATCACGACCGTCGTCAGCACCAAACTCCACGACGCTATACTGCTCGCTGTTGTAGATTAAGTTCATGTTGCGCTCCTTGTTAGGGGAATTATTCTGGTCACCCAGTTCCCTTCAATGCAAAAATGGGGCCACCCCATTTCTTTTCAAGTCATCGGCCCATGAAGTTTGCGCCGGCCGCGGAATCGGTAAATTTCGCGGTGCCGGTGCAGGTAAGTTTTTCATGCGGCGATGTCAGGCGTCAACTTAATAAGCGAGGCGTAGGGAGGCTGTTGCAGGAATGCGCGGATCTGCGCGAGATGCTCGGATGTCGACAGGCCGATATACAGCCGTTCCGGCTTGCGGCGTAGCATGCGGTTGAGCGTCACGCGCATGGTGAGGTTGCCCGTGCAGCAGAGGCAGCCGGGCGCGATGCGGGCGACATGAAGGTCGGACCGGGCATGAAGGTCTTCCAGAGGCTGCATGCCGTCCGGGAGTCCTTCGAGAATGACGGCGACGCTGGACGCGTTGTCCAGTGCTTCGGCGATGGCGGCTTCACGCCGGGAAGAGGTGGATCCGGTGACGAGGGTAGCGGCGATCACCCGTCATTGCCCCTTGCGAGCCGCCTTGCTGGGTTCGACGCCCAGCTGCTTGAGTTTGCGGTAAAGGTGGGTGCGTTCCAGCCCTGTCTTTTCTGCAACGCGCGTCATGCTGCCGCCTTCGCGAACCAGATGATGTTCGAAGTAGGCGCGTTCGAAGGCGTCGCGGGCTTCACGCAGCGGCATGTCGAAGGACACGCCGAACAGCGGCGTTTCCACCGGCGGCGCCGGCTGTGCCAGCGGTGCGGCAGTCACGACTCCGGCCGTCATGGCTTGCGCGTAGGGCGCTGCCACCGCGACTTCCTCCACCGGCGCCAGCACCGGACGGGGCTGATAGACCGGGGGGACGGGCCGGACGGCTTCCGGAGTCCGCGTCAGGCCTTGTTGTACCGCTTTCAGTAATTTTTGCAAGGCGATCGGCTTTTCAAGGAAGTTGAGTGCGCCGATGCGCGTTGCCTCGACGGCGGTATCGATCGTGGCATGCCCGGACATCATGATCACCGGCATGGTCAGCATGCCGTCGCGTTGCCACTCCTTGAGCAGGGTGACGCCGTCGGTGTCGGGCATCCAGATATCGAGGAGGACCAGATCCGGCGTTGCCTGCGCCCGCGCTTCGCGCGCCTGCTGCGCATTCTCCGCCGTAATCACGACATGACCTTCATCGCCCAGGATTTCCGAGAGCAATTCCCGGATGCCCATTTCGTCATCGACCACCAGAATATTTGCCATATGCTTACCTTATCTGCTTACACATTGTCGCTGAATATTGTTGCCCGCATGGCGACTCATGCTGCCGTACCTGCCGGCAAGTTTTCAATGAGGCTGTCTGAACTGGGGGCTAACTTTAACAGCAAAATTGACACTTTGGCACCATTTCCGCCTGTTCGGTTTTTGATGTCGATTTTTCCGCCGTGTTCATCGACAATCTTCTTTACCATCGCCAAACCGAGTCCCGTACCGCGCGCCTTTGAGGTGACGTAAGGTTCGAAGGCGCGTGACATGATCTTCGCGGAGAAGCCTGGACCATTGTCGGTGACCGAGATGCGCACCGCGGTTTGCCGGCCGCCGTCGGAATCCTCGTAATGGACCGTTTCCGTGACGACTTCGATGCGCGGCGCTTCTTCCGCCGGCCCGCGGTCCGCGATGGCGTCCTGGGCGTTCTGGAGCAGGTTGTGAATCACCTGCCGCAGCTGGGTTTCGTCACCCATGACGCCCGGCAACTCCGTCGCCAGCGAGGCATGAATGACATCGCGCTCGTCGCCGTTCATGTAGAGATGCAGGATTTCCTCGACCAGCTCATTGAGGTTGAGCGGCGACAGCACGGCCGGCGGCGTCTTTGCATAGTCGCGGAAATCGTCGACCATGCGCTTCATCGCCGCGACCTGGTTGACGATGGTGGTGGTGCTTCTCGTCAGCATCGCGGCATCGGTTTCGCCCAGCTTGGCCTCGAGCTTCATCTGCAGGCGCTCGGCCGACAGCTGGATCGGCGTCAGCGGATTCTTGATTTCATGCGCCAGGCGCCGCGCAACCTCGCCCCAGGCGATGGAGCGCTGCGCGGAGATCACTTCCGAGATGTCGTCGAAGACGACGATGTAGCCCTTGCCGCCGGTGATCGGCAGGTAGGAGCCGCGCGTCAGCAGCGTGATGTCGCTATCGGCCTCCGACACCCCGGCGCGGCGCGGCACCTCGATCTGCTTCTGCCAGTGCAGCTCGCCCGCATGCTCGGCGGCCCCCGCCAGCTGCGCGCGCCGCTCCGAGAACGACTTGGTGATCGCATTGGCCATCGGCTCCAGTCCTTCGATTGCCGACAGCGGCTTGCCGATATGCGTATTGAAATCCTGGTGCAGGATGCGTTCCACCGATTCATTGCAGGTCACCAGCCTGAACTGCCCGTCGAGCACCATCACGCCCGCCGACATGTTGGCCAGCACCGATTCCAGGTAGGCTTTCGCGTTTTCCAGCGCCGCGCGGTTGCGTTCGACCGAGGCGCGCGCTTCGGACAGCTGGCGCGTCATGGTATTGAAGGACTGGGTCAGCGTGCCGAGCTCATCGGATGTGGCCACGATGGGACGCGGCGAGAGATTGCCCTCGGCGACCGCCTTGGTGCCTTCGGCCAGCACCAGCAGCGGCTGGGCCAGGTCGCCGGCGATCAGGAATGCCGCCGCGATGGCGCCGAAGATCGCCAGCAGCAGGGTAAGCGTCAGCGTGACGATATAGATCTTGCGCAGGCCGGTGCGGGCCAGCGAGCGTTCCTGGTATTCGCTGTAGGCGGCGCGCAGGGCCTCGGCGTTGGTCGCCAGGTGCGTGGGGGCCGGCTGCAGCAGCTGCAGATAGCGCGACTCGGACTGCAGACTCATTCCTTCGCTGGAGGAAGGCAGGGCGACGACCACGCGCAGGCGCAGGTCGCCGGCCGCGCCGGCTGAATTCGAGTTTGCGTCCGGTTGCTGTGCATTGCCGCTCTGGTTTTCCTTGGCCGTGGGATCGTGCAGGTCGGGGCCGCCCTCGATGGCGGTGTAACCCCGCGTGATGCGCGCCTGGCGCAGCATCGCGGCAGTGGGCAGGTCCGGGATCAATGCGCCGATGCGTCCGCCGACAGTCGCGACGATTTGACCGCTGGAGGTAACGATGGTTGCTTCCTGGGTTTGCGTTTGGTCACGCAGACGCGACAATTGGGTCACCTGGGTGGCTTCCGACATTTCGGACAGTTCCAGCGCCATGCTGCGCGCCTTGGCATGCAGGTCGGTAAGCGAGGCATCGAGGGCGGTGCGGCCCAGGGTGAGTCCGGCTTCCAGCGCCGATTCCACCCGCACGTCGAACCAGGATTCGATGGAGCGCGACACGAACTGCACCGACACCGTATAGATCACCGCGCCGGGCAGGATGCCGATGACGGCAAACAGCAGCACCAGCCGGGCCATCAGGCGCGAGCCGAACTCGCGCCGCTTGTATCCCTTGTAGAGGCGCATCAGCAGCAGCGCAACCAGCACCAGAAGGGAAACCGCGATGACGCCGTTGAGTACGAGCAACTCCGGATAGTGGCGATCGAAGAATGCCGAGTTTTCCGACGCGGATGCGAGCAGGAACAGCAGGATGCTGACGATCGCGCCGCCAACTACCAAGAAATATCGAAGAAAACGCTGCACGCTTATTCAGCCTTGAAAGTGAACTGATGCCAGTCCGAGGAGAAGCGCCAGTCGGAGCTGTTGAGCGCATGCACCTGGAACGGCTTGGGCAGGCGGGCCACGTCCAAGCCCATGCGGACCGCGACATGGTAGACCTCGCCCGGCTTGAGCGCGCCTTTCTCCGCGATGATCCAGCGGCTGGGACGCCGCACCAGCGACAGCGCATCGTCGAGCGTGCTGAAGCTTTGCTGCAGGAGCCCGCTGATCGAGGCATGGTACTGGTGCGTCAGTACATTGTAGGAGATGCGGATGGTCTGCGAGGCATTGATGGTTTTTTCATCAAACCAGTACCAGCGCGGGCGCGTCAGCTGAACGTCGGTCGTGAAATACAGGGGAATGCCGCGCGTGACCGCATCTTCGAGCCCGCGCGTCAGCTCGAAGGAAAACGCCAGCGACAGGCGATAGCCGTCTTCGGTGCTTTCGAGGCTGGCGCGGGTGATGTCGACGCCCTCCGCCGCGTGCACGGAAGGAAATGCAAGCGGCGACAGCAGCAGTAGGGCAATGCACCAGCCGGCCAGGAGTCGGAAGAAGCGATGAGTCACTCGAATTGCGCCGCAGTCAGAAATGGAAGGGAAAACGCATGCCTGTCGCCATCAGCGCAGGTCTGGCATTGTAGCAACGCCGGGCGTCCGCCATGTTTCCCGGAGCATCCTGCCTGCCTGTTCCCTAGCGGCGCCGGTTTCCGCGCCAATGCCGTCAAAGCTGCCAAAGCCGCCGAAGCCGCAATTGTTTGTATTCATGCATCCTTCCGGGAAAGACCATTTCTTGTCAAAGAGTCTATCAGAGGCCACTCTTTTGGAATAGCGCATAGAACAAGCCGTCGTGATCCTGCCCTTCCTGCGCAACAGGCAGCAGCTGTCCCGGCGCGTCGAGCCGCTGCGCTCCGTTTCTCTTGGCAAAGGCGGCCGCCTGCATTTCCGACTCCTGCGGCCACAGCGAGCACGTCACGAACAGCAGCTTGCCGTCCGGGCGCAGCATGCTCCAGAGATTGTCGAGGATGCGCGCCGACAGCGTGGCCAGCTGCAGGGCATCGCCCTTGCGCCGCAGCCAGCGAATGTCCGGGTGCCGGCGCACGATGCCGGACGCGGTGCAGGGCACGTCGGCCAGGATGCGGTCAAACGGCTGGCCGTTCCACCACTGCCGGCCCGCGGCATCGCCTTGCTGCAGCGCTGCCCTGAGCTGCAGGCGCTGCAGATTCTCGTCGATGCGCTTGAGGCGCAGGGCGTCGCTGTCGAGCGCGAGCAGATCGATGTCGGCCTGTTCCAGCAGATGGCCGGTCTTGCCGCCCGGCGCGGCGCAGGCATCCAGCACGCGCATGCCGTCCTGCACATCCAGCAGCGGCGCGGCCAGCTGGGCCGCCGCGTCCTGCACCGACACCATGCCCTCGGCAAAACCCGGGATCTGCGCCACGGGCACGGGGCGTTCAAGCTTCACCGCCCAAGGGCCGAGCGCACTCGCGGCGATGCCTTGTTCGGCGAGCATTCGCAGGTAGTCGTCCCGCCCGGTCTTGCGGCGGTTGACGCGCAGGGTCAGCGGCGGCGCGCTGTTGCCGGCGGCGAGTATGGCTTCCCATTGCGAAGGATAGGCTTGCCGGACCGTCTCGATCCACCAGTTCGGATAATTCCATCGTGCCGCCGGCTGGTTGCCGATCTGCTGCAGCAGGCCGGCGCGCTCGCGCAGGAAACGGCGCAGCACCGCATTCACCATGCCTTTCGCATGAGCGATGGCGGGGTCGGAGTCGGCGGCGGTCACGGCCTGGTCGACCACGGTAAAGTCTTCATACGGCGCATCGGCATCGTCATTGAGCATCAAGGCCAGCGCGCAGCAGAGCAGGCCGTGGAGTTCGGCCGGCGACGGCGGCTTGCTGGCCAGGATCGAGAGGAGGGCCTCGGCCTGGCCGAGGCGGCGCATCGTGCGGTAAGCGATGTCCTGCATTGCGCCCCGGGCCTGCAGCGGCGGATTGAGCTGGCCGAAGATCGCGGCGAGGGCCTGCGGCAGGGCGTTACCGGCCTTCACCTTGGCGACCGCGCGCGCGGCGCCGAGCAGGCTATAGGCAAGGGAATCGTTTTTCAGAGAGGATTTCGGCACGAATGTACAGGCAATGGCAAAAACAATAAGAAAGGCGATGGCGCAGCAGTTTGCGCGCTGCGCGTGGTTCGAGTAAGCGGCTTTACTGGCGCGTCAAGGCCAGCTTGACGCCGAGTCCGACGAAGGCGGCGCCGACGGTGCGTTCCAGCCAGAGCCGCATTCGCGGGCTGCGGCCAGCGCGGCGTGCCAGCGTTCCGGCGAGGAAAGCGGTTCCGCTGTTCCATACCGTGCTGATCAGCGTGAACACGATCCCCAGCAGCAGGAATCCCCAGGTCTTCTGGCTTGCATCGGCCCGCACGAACTGCGGAATGAATGCCAGGAAAAACAGGACTACCTTGGGGTTGAGCACATTGGTGAGCATGGCTTGCCAGAAGATGGTGCTCAGCGAACGGGTGTTCTCGGGCATCGTTTCGCCGGCGGTTTCGGCGCCGGATCTGCTCAGCATCATGCGCAGGCCGAGATAGACGAGATAAGCGCCGCCCGCCAGCTTGACCGCGGTGAAGGCGGTGGCCGACGCCGCGATGATGGCGCTCAGTCCGATCGCCGAAGCCAGCGCATGGACGCAGCAGCCCGCGGAAATGCCGAGCGCCGACAGGAGCCCGGCGGTGCGTCCCTGTGCAATGCTGCGCCCGACGATATAGGCGGTGTCAGGGCCGGGTGTTGCATTGAGAAGCAGCACGGCCATGATAAACAGGCCGAAATTGTAAATGCCGAACAGATCCATGATGGGGGTGCGCCTTGCCTGATGTCGAAGGAATAAGACGTTTGCGATGCCGAAGGAAGAATTGTAGCCGCAATGGCGGCGGGCGCCGGAAAGGCTTAGCTCAGGGGATGTTCATGACGCCTTCGGGACCGGGGCCGATAGAAGGCATGCTCACCGGAGGCTGGACGTCGGAAGGCAAACGCCGGCTCCAACCGGAACGGCTTGCCGTTTTCGCAAGGCCGCATGCGATCGCATGAATCTTCATGCGGCAGCAGGCGGTCGTGCGACAGCGCGTAACGTGGCGTTACGTGTTGTCATGCAGGCGCCGGCAGTCTGCCATCAAACGACGCACGCCATCGCAAGCCGGATGGCGGCATCTTGTCTTGTTCCTGGATACATATCAGCCCCTATACACCCCACATGACATCCTGCTTCTCCTGCTTGGCCGCGCGCAGCATGGCCAGCAAGGGATAAGCCCGTGTTGCGAAGGTGACAAATTCGACGGGTTCATGCTCGTTGTCGTCGCCCTTCTCGTTGTGATGAGCGGCAACATCGCGCTGCACCTCCTCCGTCATCGGATGCAGCCGGCTTTCCGCAATTTCCGCCTCGAGCTTGGCGACGGCCTGCGGCGCTTCCTCGGCGGTAATGACGCCACGCTTGACGTCCTTGTGGAACAAATCAAGTATGCGCTTTGCATGCTCTTCATACATCAGCACTTCGGCGGCGGCCTTTGATTTGAATGTCACCAGCATGGAACCTCCATTGTTCGTACGTTCTTACGATTAAAACATAGCATGAGTTTTTTCTTTTGCTATCTGCCAAATCAGACTGCCTTCAGATTGCGCGGTTCATTTTGCGCTTTTTCATGACTCCGGCGCATGGCGCGAAAGGAATCACGATCAGCCCGGCTTGAACGACGTAAGAAAGGTATCGATGGCCTCGCGGGAAACGTCCTTTTCCTTGCCGACCACGACGGCCTGGTACACCCTGCGGTCGCGCGCGGCGAAGCGCGCCACCATCAGGCGGCCCTGGCCGGCGACTTCGATTTCCGACATGACCGGGACGGCAGGCGCGGCAAGCTGCCGTTCCTGCTTGATCGAGCCGCCAAGGTTGCGCACCATCGCGGTTTTCATCGCGGCCAGTGCGGTCGCCGCCTGCGCTGCATCAGGCAATTCCGCGGTGCCGACGGCGAAGGTGACGCCGTCGACCTCCGCGGCGGTCATGGTCATGGTGACCTTGATGCCGTCGAGATCGATCGGGCGCGAATGCGAGGAGGGCTTGGCCGGCATCAGCACCACGTAGGGCGCATCCGGTCCGCGCGTCTCGCGCCAGTTGTAGGTGGGATTGCAAGCCTGCAGCAAGGCCAGGCTTGCAAGAAGAAGCGCCTTGCGCGCCAGTGACAGAGGAAAAAATGAAATGAATGCCATGAGCGACATGGTAACAGGTCGGCCATGCCGGCCCTGCACCTTGCCGCCCGACAAAATCTATCCCGCGACCGCTTCCGCGGCGGCACCGCCGCGTGCCTGCTGGAAAGTCCGCACGCCCAGCATCACGCCGATGCAAAGCAGGGCAATGCCCGTCAGCACCGCCGCGCCCGGCGCCGCACCGCGCCAGATGAAGGCATACAGCAAGGCCGACAGCGTCTCGAACACGATCAGCTGTCCGGCTAGCGAGGTCGGCAGGCGCTGGCTGGCCTTGTTCCACAACATGGTGCCGAGCCAGGAAGCGCAGAAGCCGAGCGTGAGCATGAGGCCGATGAAGGGCAGCGGACGCGGGCCGAGGGGGAAGTCGTAGCCCTGGCCCTGCACCGCATTGAAGATGCCGTAGCCGATGAAGCCCGCCAGCGCCAGCGGCAATGTGGCCAGGCCCTGCGCGGTCGACCAGGTCGAGGAACGGATGTGCGGATGCCGTTTCATGTGACGCGCATTCATGATCGGATACCAGGTCCACGAGGCCAGCGCGATCAGCGCGATCAGGCAGCCCAGCGCATAGTCCGCCGTCGACCGGGAGCCGTCGAGATGCGCGAGTTCGCTGGCATTGACCAGCATGAGGCCGGCGAAGATGATCACCAGCGAAGGCGCGAGGCGGCGCCATGCCACCGCTTCCGAAGGATGGCCGGGCGACCAGTTGGAGAAGATCGAGATGATCACCGGCAGGGTGCCGATCAGCATCGCCGGCAGCGGCGCATCGGCCAGCTGGATCGCAGTGGCCAGCGCCGCGTAATACAGGATGTTGCCGACCAGGGACAGCTTGAGCGCCGCGGTCCAGTCGGCCCTGGTCAGGGACAGGATGCGCGCGCGGTCGAACCAGGCCGGCACCAGCGCGATCAGGCCGAAGCCGAGATAGCGTCCGAAGGAAAGGATCAGGCCGGGATAATCGCCCAGCATCAGGGGAGCGACGAAGACCAGGCCCCACAACAGCCCGGCGCCGAGCGCGCACAGCAAACCGATGAACATGATACGAGTGACAGCAGGATGACAGGAGCCGTCGATTATCGTCGCGCCGCCGCCTGCGGTCTTGTACCGATTTGCTGTTGATACTGCGCCGGCGTGACGCCGTAGGTGCGCTTGAACCAGCGGTTGAGATGGCTCTGGTCGGTCAGCCCGGCCGCCGCCGCGGCTTCCGACGGCGATACGCGGCGCGCCAGCAGCTGCTTGGCGCGCGCGGCCCGGCGCGCCTGCACATACTGATGCGGCGTGACATGAAAGGCCGCCGTGAAGCTGCGCACGAAGTGGAATACCGACAGGCCCGCTTCCGCCGCCAGCGTCTCGACGCTCAGCGTTTCATCCAGCCTGTCCTCGATGCAGTCGAGCACGCGCCGCATCGACGCCATGCGCTGCCGCTCGCGTGCCGACACCTGCTGCTCGTTGCGCACATTGCACGCGTTGCGACCGTAGCGGGCGACGATGGCATCGACCAGCGGCGTGAAGCCCGATACGAAGGCGAGGTCGTCGGTTGCGGTCCACATCTGCCGGAAGACCCGATGAAACGCATCCGCCAGCGCCGGGTCGTGCACCGCGGCGTCAGGGAAAAAGGCTTCGCTGCCGGCCAGCGCATGCAGCGCGTCCGGCTCGATGTAGAGCATCTGGTAAGTCCAGCCGGCCTCGATCTCGGCTTCGCCGGTGTGCATCTCATCTGGATTGAGCATCACCAGCGTCCCGGCCGGCGCCAGATGCTCCGTGCCCTGATAGCGGAAACGCTCGACCCCGGCTTCGATGGCGCCGATCGAATAGCCGTCGTGCACGTGCGGCGCAAACGCATGGTCGATCAGGCGTGCGGAATACAGCTCCACGCCCGGAAGATGCGGGCTTGCCTTGAAGGTAACGAATTCGGAGGGATGCTGGAACATGGCGGAGTCCTTGCTGCATCCGCATTGCAGGCCTGCAATGCGGATGCAGCACGATATCACGCGATGATAAATCTTTGTCCGTCCCCATGCCGGAGTTCATGCGCGGCGTCCGGAAAGGCGGCGCCATAGTCCGAGCGCGGCCGCCATGTGCCGCGGCAACGCCAGCCATGCCGGCATGCGGCGTCTGCGCGGCAGGGCGATGATCTCGGCCGGCGCCAGCGCGGTCAGGCTGATCCAGCCGCCATCGTCGATCGCATGCGCCTGTCCTTCCGTCAATGCGATCGAAGACGACAGCAGCTGCTCTCCCAGCCATTGCGGCGCTTGCGTCAATGAAAGCCTGCCGCCGGCAATGACGATGGCGGCGGCCTGGCCGGCGTGCAGGTGCAGGGTTTGCCCGCGTTGCAGGCAATATCGTTCGGCGGCGCGTTCCATGATGGCTGTCCTTTCCTGGCTGTTGAACTGCCTCCATCGTAGGCGCCGAGGCTTGGCCGCAACAGGCACAGGAAACGCCGCGGTGCATCGTAACAGGGAAGCGCTTGCGCATCTGTTATCGTACGATTTGTCGACATCTATATCTGTTCAGGCAGCGCCTGGCGGATCATCATGCGGTATGGACGTCCCACCTCTCTATCGCCGGCTGGCAGACCATTATCTCGGCGCCATCAAGGCCGGTACGCTGCCGCGCGGCGAGCGCATGCCTTCGGTGCGCGCGATGATGCGCCTGCATCAGGTCAGCCTGTCGACGGCGCTGCAGACCTGCCGCGTGCTGGAAAGCGAGGGCTGGATAGAAGCGCGGCCGCGCTCCGGCTACTTCGTGCGCCAGCCGCAGCGCGCCGCCATCCTGCCGCTGGAGGAACCCAGCATCCTGAAGCCGCCGGACCCGGCGCAGTATGTCGGCATGCATGCGCGCGTCTCCGAATTCATCGCGCGCGGCCGCAGCCATCCCGTCGCCGTCAATTTTTCCGGTGCGCGCGCCGCGCCGGAATACTATCCGGCCGAGCAGCTGAAGAATGCGGCGATCCGCGCGGTGCGCCGCCATCCCGAAATGCTGGTGCGGGCATCGCCTCCCGGGGGCAACGCCTATTTCCGCGCCGTGCTCGCCAAGCGTGCGATGGCCGGCGGCATGGTGCTGTCGGCAGATGAAATCACCATCACCCACGGCTGCATCGAGGCACTCAATCTGGCGCTGCGCGCCGTCACCCAGCCCGGCGACACGGTGGCCGTCGAATCCCCGACCTTCTACGGCCTGCTGCAGATACTGGAAAGCCTCGGGCTGCGAGCACTCGAAATTCCGACCAGCGCCACGCGCGGCATCTCGGTCGATGCGCTCGACATGGCGATACAGGCGTATGGCAACATCAGGGCGGTGGTGGTGGTGCCGCACCTGCAGAATCCGCTCGGCAGCATCATGTCGGATGCCGACAAGGAGCGGCTGGTGCTGCTGTGCGAGCGGCACGGCATTCCGCTCATCGAGGACGACACCTATACCTCGCTTGCCGACGGCGATGCGCCGCTGCAGGCGCTCAAGGCATGGGACCGCAGCGGCAACGTGATTCACTGCGCCTCGCTGCACAAGATACTTGCACCCGGCATGCGGCTGGGATGGATGGTGGCGGGCAAGTGGCAGGCGCGGGTGGCAATGCTCAAGTATGCGCAGACGCGCGACAACGAGGAATGGTCGCAGATCGCGGCAGCGGAGTTTCTGTCTTCGCCCGACTACGACAGGCACTTGCGGAAACTGCGCGCCGCATTGCGGCCGCAACGAGAACGCATCGCCGAAACCATCGCCGCCAGCTTCCCGGCCGGGACGCGGCTCACGGTGCCGCAGGGAGGCATCACGATGTGGCTGGAACTGCCCGGCGGCCTGCCTTCATCTTTGCTGTTCGACGCGGCACTGAGGCAGGGCATACTGATCGCGCCGGGTTCGATGTTTTCCAACTCCGGCCGCTTCGATGCCTTCGTGCGCCTGAGCTGCGGCGCGCGGCATACGCCGGAGGTGGAGAATGCCGTGCGCAGCCTCGGGCAGATTGTGGGCGGCTTGCTGCGCGAGGCGGCTTAACGGGTTGTTTAGATTTACTGCTCGCGCAGCGCACGTCGATACTGGATCGCCTCGGCCACATGCGGCTGCGCAATCGCATCCGCTCCCGCCAGGTCGGCAATCGTGCGCGCCACTTTCAGCACCCGGTGGTACGCCCGCGCCGACCAGTTCAGCCGCGTCATCGCGGTGCGCAGCAATTGTTCGCCGCCGGCATCGGGCCGGCACAGCTCATCGATCTCTGATGTGGTCAGCGCCTGGTTGTATTTGCCTTGCCGCTTCAGCTGGCGTTCACACGCCTGGTTCACACGGGCGGCGATGGTCTGCGAGCTTTCGCCTTCGGCTTTCTTCAGCAATTCCTCGTGCGGAAGCGCGCCGACCTGGATCTGCAAATCGATGCGGTCGAGCAGCGGTCCGGAGATCTTGTCCTGGTAGCGCGCCACCATGTCGGGCGTGCAGCGGCAGCGGTTGGCGGCGTGGCCGAGATAGCCGCAGGGGCAGGGGTTCATCGCCGCGATCAGCTGGAAGCGCGCCGGGAAATCGGATTGCCGCGCCGCGCGCGAAATCGTGATATGGCCCGACTCCAGCGGTTCGCGCAGCACTTCCAGCACCTTGCGGTCGAACTCGGGCAGCTCGTCGAGGAAGAGCACGCCGCGATGCGCGAGCGAAATCTCGCCCGGACGCGGGGTGCCTCCGCCGCCCACCAAGGCAACCCCGGACGCGGTGTGATGCGGCGCGCGGAACGGGCGGGCCTTCCAGCGCGAGATGGAAAAGCCGCTGGTCAGTGACTGTACCGCGGCCGACTCCAGCGCCTCGTCATCGGTCATCGGCGGCAGGATGCCGGCGAAGCGCTGCGCGAGCATCGACTTGCCGGTGCCGGGCGGACCCACCATCAATGCGCTGTGCCCGCCTGCGGCCGCGACCTCCAGTGCCCGCTTGGCCTGCGCCTGGCCTTTCACATCGGAAAAGTCAGGATAGACCGGACGCGCCTCGTTCGCCTGCGCACGATGGCGGCCGAGCTTGGCTTCGCTGTCCCTGGCGGCGAAATGGGCGCAGACCTGCAGCAGCGAGTCGGCCGGATAAATCACGGCGTCGCTCACCAGCGCCGCTTCGTCGGCATTGGCGCGCGGCAGGATGAATGCGCGCCGCTTTCCCGAGGCATGTTCGGCGCGGTGCATCGCAAAGGTCATCGCCAGCGCGCCGCGGATGGGGCGCAGTTCGCCAGACAACGACAGCTCGCCGGCGAATTCATAGTTGCCGAGTTCGTCGGCCGGCATCTGTTCGGAAGCGGCGAGAATGCCGAGTGCGATCGGCAGGTCGAAGCGGCCGGATTCCTTGGGCAGGTCGGCGGGGGCGAGGTTGACCGTGATGCGGCGTGCGGGAAATTCGAAACGGGCATTCTGCAGCGCCGCCCGCACCCGGTCCTTCGATTCCTTCACTTCCGTTTCCGGAAGCCCGACGATGGTGAAGCTCGGCAGCCCGTTGGCAAGATGCACTTCCACCGTGACTTCGGGCGCGTGCATGCCTGCCAGCGCCCGGCTTTTCAGAACGGCAAGCGTCATCGGCTTATTTCGGCGTCTTCAGCAGGACTTCCAGTTCGGCGACGCGCGCTTCGAGCGCTTCCAGCTTGGCCCGGGTGCGCGCCAGCACCTGTGCCTGGATGTCGAATTCCTCGCGCGTGACCAGGTCGAGCTTCGAAAAGCCCTGGCTCATCATGGCCTTTACGTTCTTCTCGACATCCTTCATCGGCGAGTTTTCGATGACCTGGCTGATCTTGCTTTGCAGGTCATTAAAGAAGTTGTTCTTGTCCATCATCAATCCTTGTCTTAAAAAATCGCACCCGCGTGGTGCGCATGGAATGGAGCGCTTCAGCGTGGTGCATCTCAAATGGTGCGAGGCTCCAAATGCGGTGCATTCCTTGGCCAAGCAGGGGAGAAATGTAAAAAAAGATAACGCAATTGTGGCATGAAAACGATGGCATGAGTCCTGCTAAGTAGTTGGAAAAATGCAATACCAGTGTCTGTCCAACTCACAACAAAAGGGATTCGCAATGAAAAAAATGATTCTTGCTGCCGCCGTATTCGCCGCCTGCGCAACATCCGCTTCGGCACAGCAAGCAGCCGCCACCCCGGAGCACAGCTTCACCGGCAACCTGACCCTGGCAAGCGACTATCGTTTCCGCGGCATTTCCCAGACTTATCGCCGGCCTGCGATCCAGGGCGGCTTCGATTATGCGCACAGCAGCGGCTTCTATGTCGGCAACTGGAACTCCAACGTCAGCGGCAACCAGTTCCCCGACGGCGCCAGCCTCGAGATGGACTTCTACGGCGGCTACAAGTTTGAAGTCATGCCCGACCTGACCGCCGACGTCGGCCTGCTCAAGTACTACTACCCGGGCGCCTCCATCGCCGGCGTCAAGCCCGATGCACTGGAGTTCTACGTGGGCGCGACCTACAAGTGGTTCTCCGCCAAGTACAGCCACGGCATCAGCGACGATTACTTCGGCTTCACCAATGCCGACGGTTCCTACTACCTCGACCTGAACGCCAACTTCGAGATCGCCGAGAAGACCACGCTGGGCCTGCACGTCGGCCGCCAGAAATTCAAGAACTACGGCGCCTTCGATTACACCGACTACAAGGTCGGCGTCTCGCGCGACTTCGGTTTCGCCACCGTCGGCCTGGCGTATGTCGGTTCGAATGCCGATTCCGGTTCGTACACCTATTCGAACGCCAGCGGCACGCGTTCGAAGGATGTGAGCAAGAGCACCGTCGTTCTCTCGCTCTCCAAGACTTTCTAAATCTCCTGGAGGCTCATCATGAAACTGATCACTGCGATCATCAAGCCTTTCAAGCTGGACGAGGTGCGCGAGTCGCTCTCCGCCATCGGCGTGCAAGGCATCACCGTGACCGAGGTCAAGGGTTTCGGTCGCCAGAAAGGCCACACCGAGCTGTATCGCGGCGCGGAATACGTGGTCGATTTCCTGCCCAAGACCAAGATCGAAGCGGCCGTCGACGATGCGATCGTCGACCGCGCCATCGAAGCCATCGAAAGCGCCGCCCGCACCGGCAAGATCGGCGACGGCAAGATCTTCGTCTACGACTTGCAGCAAGTCGTCCGTATCCGCACGGGCGAAACCGGCAAAGACGCCCTCTAAGGATCCAAGGAGATTTCAATGAAGAAATTACTCGCCAGCTTCCTCGCGACCAGCACGCTGCTGTTCGCGGTAGGCTTCGCCCAGCCCGCGCTGGCCGCGGATGAACCCGCCAAACCCGAGGCAACCGCAACCGTCGTGGCGCAGGCCGCGGCGCCGGCTGCCGAAGCCGCAGCACCGGCGGCCGCAGCTCCCGCCGCCGCGGCAACGCCTGCTGCGGCAGCACCCGCAGCCCCGGCCGCAGCCGCGCCGGCGCCCGTCCCCAACAAGGGCGATACCGCCTGGATGATGACGGCCACCGTCCTCGTCATCCTGATGACCATCCCGGGCCTGGCCCTGTTCTACGGCGGCCTGGTCCGTTCGAAGAACATGCTGTCGATCCTGATGCAGGTGTTCATGATCTTCTCGCTGATCACGGTCCTGTGGGCGATCTACGGCTACTCGCTCGCCTTCACCACCGGCGGAAGCTTCATCGGCTCCTTCGACAGGCTGTTCCTGAAAGGGATCAACCTGGAATCGGTGGCGGCGACCTTCAGCAAGGGCGTGGTCATTCCCGAGTACGTGTTCGTGGCCTTCCAGGCGACCTTCGCAGCCATCACCTGCGGCCTGATCGTCGGCGCATTCGCCGAGCGCATCAAGTTCTCCGCCGTGCTGCTGTTCATCGTGCTGTGGTTCACCTTCTCCTACCTGCCGATCGCGCACATGGTCTGGTTCTGGGCCGGTCCGGATGCCTACACGGATGCCGCCGCCGCAGAAGCCGCGACCGCAACCGCAGGCTGGCTGTTCCAGAAGGGCGCGCTCGACTTCGCGGGCGGCACCGTGGTTCACATCAATGCCGCAGTCGCCGGCCTGGTGGGTGCCTACGTGATCGGCAAGCGCGTCGGCTACGGCAAGGAATCGATGGCCCCGCACTCCCTGACCATGACCATGATCGGCGCATCGCTGCTGTGGGTGGGCTGGTTCGGCTTCAACGCGGGTTCGGCCTACGAGTCCACTTCCGCTGCAGCCCTGGCCATGGTCAACACCATCCTCGCCACGTCCGCCGCAACCCTGTCCTGGTCCTTCGGCGAATGGATGGGCAAGGGCAAGCCGTCGATGCTCGGCGCTGCTTCCGGTGCCGTCGCCGGCCTGGTGGCCGTCACGCCGGCCGCTGGTTTCGTCGGTCCGATGGGCGCACTGGTGATCGGCCTGCTGGGCGGCATCATCTGCCTGTGGGGCGTCAACGGCCTCAAGCGCATGCTCGGCGCTGACGACTCGCTCGACGTGTTCGGCGTGCACGGCGTCGGCGGTATCCTCGGCGCGCTGCTGACCGGCGTGTTCGCATCGCCGTCGCTCGGCGGCACGGGCATCTATGACTATGTCGCCAACAAGGTTGCAGAAGACTACTCGATCGCAGGCCAGGTCTGGATCCAGCTCGAAGGCGTGCTGGTCACCGCAATCTGGTCCGGCATCGTCGCCTTCGTGGCCTTCAAGCTGGTCGACCTGATCGTCGGTCTGCGCGTGCCGGAAGAGGAAGAGCGCGAAGGTCTGGACATCTCCAGCCACGGCGAATCCGCTTACCACATGTAAGCATACCGGCAACAATCGCTTGTTTCCCCGGCTCGCATGCGAGCATTGAAAACGCCTCTCCGGAGGCGCTTTTTTATTTCCGGTCGGATAAATCCAACCTGCGCCGCGGCCGGCACCCCCGCTCATGCTTGGCAGTCATGCAACAAGGAAGGCGCTGCCGGGCGATCACGGACATTAACCCCCACAAACCGTGATGTTATTGCCCATTCGGCGCCAAGCCGACCACGCGCTTCGGGGATTACCATTAGAATCAATATCGTTCCGAAACGGCAAAACCGCGACGGCGAGTTGAAAAGCGCCGTGCCGCCCCGATATGGGGTGTGCGCGCGGCAGCCTGACATACGTCTCGGATTACGCTTGAAACACCGGCATGCCGCGTCCAGCCGCTTTTTGCCGCCCTCTGCCGACGTTCGCGGCAGACGCGCCGCGGACAAATGGGAGAAGGGCCTGGCGTCAAGGCCATCGGCCAGCCGGTGAAACAGAGCACCTCATACTTGGAAGGTTTATATGGTTCCGCACCTAGTCACGGCCCTTAACGGTCCGCTACTCGATCTCGAAAAGAAAATCCTGGCTGCGACTCCGGCCATCGAACGCTGGTTCCGCCTCGAGTGGCAGGAACATACGCCGCCGTTCTATTGCTCGGTGGACCTGCGCAACGCCGGCTTCAAGCTGGCCCCGGTCGACACCAACCTGTTTCCCGGCGGCTTCAACAACCTCTCTCCGGAAATGCTGCCGCTGGCCGTGCAGGCCGCCATGGCCGCGATCGAGAAATATTGTCCGGACGCCAAGAACCTTCTGCTGATCCCCGAGCGCCATACCCGCAACACCTTCTACCTGCAGAACGTCGCCCGCCTGATCCAGATCTTCCGCCAGACCGGCCTCAACGTGCGCCTCGGCTCGCTCTCGGAAGACGTGAAGGAGCCGACCAACATCGACCTGCCCGACGGCAGCACGCTGACGCTGGAGCCGCTGGAGCGTTCGTCCAACGGCCGCCGCCTCGGCCTGAAGAATTTCGATCCCTGCACCGTGCTGCTCAACAACGACCTGTCGTCCGGCATTCCCTCGGTGCTCGAAGGCCTGCACGAGCAGACGCTGCTGCCGCCGCTGCATGCCGGCTGGGCGGTGCGCCGCAAGACCAATCACTTCGCCGCCTACGATGAAGTGGTGAAGAAGTTCGCCAAGCTGATCGACGTCGACGGCTGGATGCTCAATCCCTATTTCGCCCGCTGCGGCGAAATCAATTTCCAAGAGCGCACCGGCGAGGAATGCCTGGCGACCAACGTCGACATGCTGCTCACCAAGATCCGCAAGAAGTACAAGGAATACGGCATCAAGGAAACGCCGTTCGTGATCGTCAAGGCCGACGCCGGCACCTACGGCATGGGCATCATGACGGTTCGGGACGCGAGCGAAGTGCGCGACCTCAACCGCAAGCAGCGCAACAAGATGTCGGTGGTGAAGGAAGGCCTGGAAGTGTCCGACGTTATCATCCAGGAAGGCGTGCATACCTTCGAGCACATCAACGAGGCGGTGGCCGAGCCGGTGGTCTACATGATCGACCGCTACGTGGTGGGCGGCTTCTACCGCGTGCATTCCGAGCGCGGCGTGGACGAAAACCTCAATTCGCCGGGCGCGCATTTCGTGCCGCTGGCCTTCGCCCAGCAGCATGCGCTGCCCGACCTGCAGGCCAAGCCGGGCACCGCGCCGCCGAACCGCTTCTACATGTACGGCGTGGTGGCGCGCATGGCCCTGCTGGCGGCTTCCATCGAGCTCGAGAAGACCGACCCCAACCCGGAAGTCTACTGATGAAATTCGCTTTCCTCGCCGACCCGCTCGACCAATTCAAGATCTACAAGGACACGACGTTCTCGATGATGGCCGAGGCCGCGCGCCGCGGCCATGAAGTCTATGCCTTCCAGCAGAAGGACATGGCCTTCGAGGGCGACCGCGTGACGGCCAACGTGGCGCGCATCACCATGACCGGCGATCCCGACGAGTGGTACCGCGCCGATCCGGCGGCTTCCGTGTCGCTGGACATGTTCGACGCGGTGCTGGTGCGCAAGGACCCGCCGTTCAACATGGAATACATCTACCTGACCTATCTGCTCGAAATCGCGGAGAAGCAGGGCGCGCGTGTGTTCAACCGGCCGGAGGCGATCCGCAGCCACAACGAGAAGCTGTCGATCGCGCAGTTCCCGCAGTTCACCTCGCCCACGCTGGTGACCAGCGATGCGAAGCGGTTGAAGGCCTTCCATGCAGAGCACAAGGATGTGATCCTCAAGCCGCTCGACGGCATGGGCGGCACCGGCATCTTCCGGGTCAGGGAAGACGGCATGAACCTCGGTTCCATCATCGAGACGCTGACCTTCAACGGCGTGCATTCCATCATGGCGCAGCGCTACATTCCCGACATCGTCAAGGGCGACAAGCGGGTGCTGCTGATCGGCGGGCAGGTTGTGCCGTATTGCCTGGCGCGCATTCCCCAGGGCGGGGAAGTGCGCGGCAACCTCGCCGCCGGCGGCCTCGGCGTGGCCCAGCCGATCTCCGAGCGGGACCGGGAAATCGGCGAGACGCTCGCACCGATCCTGTTCGGGCGCGGCCTGCTGCTGGTAGGGTTGGATGTCATCGGCGACAAGCTGACCGAAATCAACGTCACCAGCCCGACCTGTTTCCAGGAAATCACGCAGCAGACCGGGTTCAACGTTCCCGGCATGTTCATCGACACACTGGAAAAGCAATGACAACCACAGGTGCCGAAAACCTCGGCAGCCACCGGCAAAGACCGCAACAAGGGACCAGGCCGCAAGCCAACATCAATACGGGCCTGCAAGAGCAACCATGATCGGGATTCTCCTTTTAACCCATGCGCCGCTGGGCAATGCCTTCATCGATGCGGCGACCCATGTGTTCCGCGCCCGGCCCGAACGCATGGAAGCCATCGACGTGCGCGCCGACCAGGACACGGCCGAAGTCAACCGCGTCGCCCAGGAAGCCATCATCCGGCTCGACGACGGCTCGGGCGTGCTGGTGATCACCGACGTCATGGGCGGCACGCCGTCCAACTGCACGCTGAAACTGTGCAGCCCCGGCCATGTGGAAGTGATCGCCGGCATCAGCCTGCCGATGCTGCTGCGGGCGCTGACCTACCGCAATGATACGATTGACGTTGTTGTCGAAATGGCGCTCGCGGGAGGGCAGAGCGGCGCCGTGCGGGTCGACAACCGCGTCCGCCTTTCTCCCAACTGAACCACTGACAAAAGAAGAAGACCACCCGAGACATGATTCAACAGGAAATCGAAATCGTCAACAAGCTGGGCCTGCATGCGCGCGCATCGGCAAAACTCACCCAGCTTGCGGCAAAATACAAGAGCGAAATCTGGATCAGCCGCAATTCCCGGCGGGTCAATGCCAAATCCATCATGGGAGTGATGATGCTGGCGGCCGGCAAGGGCGCCAAGGTGACGCTCGAAACCGACGGCGCGGACGAGAAGGAAGCGTTCGATGCCTTGGCCGAGCTGATCCGCAACCGGTTCGGCGAAGGCGAATAAGCCGGTTCGACCGGCACACGATCAGGGACAGGTACACCGATGGCTTCCTTCACGCTCCATGGCATTCCGGTATCGCGCGGCATCGCGATCGGCCGCGCCCATCTTCTCGCGCCCGCGGCGCTCGACGTCAAGCACTACCTGGTGTCGGAAGAGCAGGTCGAAGCGGAAGTGCAGCGGCTGCAGAAGGCCATCGCCACCGTCCACCGCGAGCTGCAGACCATCTGGAACGAGCTGCCCAAGGATTCCCCGGCCGAACTCGGCGCCTTCATCGACGTGCATGCGCTGATCCTGTCGGACCCGATGATCGCCGAAGTGCCGCTCGACATCATCCGCTCCCGCCATTACAACGCCGAATGGGCGCTGGTGACGCAGATCGACGAATTGTCGGCGCAGTTCGACGAGATCGAGGATGCCTACCTGCGCGAGCGCAAGAGCGACATCCAGCAGGTTGGCGAGCGCGTGCTGAAGGTGCTGACCGGTACTGCATCGCCCTTGCCGCAGACCGACAGTGAGGAAACCGCCGGGCGCATGATCGTTGTCGCCCACGACATCTCGCCGGCCGACATGCTGCAGTTCAAGGACCGCGCCTTCGGCGGCTTCGTCACCGATCTCGGCGGCCAGAATTCGCACACCGCGATCGTCGCCCGCAGCCTCGACATTCCGGCGGCGGTCGGCATGTACAACGCCTCGGCGCTGATCCAGCAGGACGACTGGGTGGTGATCGACGGCGATGCCGGCGTGGTCATCGTCGATCCGGCGCCGAATGTGCTGGAGCAGTACCGCGAGCGCCAGGCGCGCCTGCTGCGCGACCGCAAAAAGCTCAGCAAGCTCAGGAAAACCCCGGCCGTCACCAGGGACGGCACCGCCATCACCCTCTTGGCCAACATCGAACTGCCCGAAGACTGCCCGCCCGCGCTTGAAGCCGGCGCGATGGGCGTGGGCCTGTTCCGTTCCGAATTCCTGTTCATGGGCCGCACCGGCCCTGCGCACAAGCTGCCGTCCGAAGATGAGCAGTTCGAGTCCTACCGCAAGGCCGTAACGGCAATGAAAGGCCGTCCGGTGACCATCCGCACGCTCGACATCGGCGCCGACAAGCCGCTCGACACGGTCGAGCACACCGCGCTCAATCCTGCCCTCGGCCTGCGCGCCATCCGCTTCTGCCTGGCCGAGCCGCAGATGTTCCTGGCGCAGCTGCGCGCGATCCTGCGCGCATCGGCCTACGGTCCGATCAAGCTGCTCATTCCGATGCTGGCGCATGCCTTCGAGATCGACCAGTCGCTGGCCATGGTCGAGCAGGCCAAGGCGCAGCTGCGCGATGCGGGCAAGAAGTTCGATCCGCTGATCCAGGTCGGCGCGATGATCGAGATCCCGGCGGCGGCATTGACGCTGCCGCTGTTCGTCAAGCGCATGGATTTCCTGTCCATCGGCACCAATGACCTGATTCAGTACACGCTGGCGATCGACCGCGCCGACCACGAGGTCGCGCATCTCTACAATCCACTGCACCCGGCGGTGATCTACCTGCTGGCCAGCACCATCGCCACCGCATCCAAATCCGGCGTGCCGGTGTCGGTGTGCGGCGAAATGGCCGGCGACACCAAGCTCACGCGCCTGCTGCTGGGCATGGGTCTGCGCGAGTTCTCGATGCATCCCACCCAATTGCTGGCGGTGAAGCAGGAAATCCTCAACAGCGATCTCAACGAGATCGCGCCGCACATGAAGAAGATCCTGAAAACGATGGAACCGGCGGCGATCGCGGCTGCCGTGGAGCAGCTGCGCAGCATCTGAAGCTTGCAGCCTGAGGCCTGAAGCGTGACAGCCGCAGGCGCGCAGGGCGGGCGCTACCGTTTCCCAATCCGCAAATGAAAAGAGGGCCGAAAGGCCCTCTTCGTGTTTCTCGTTTTCTTTTGCATCGGCTGCTGCTCAGCCGATGCATTCCTCGAACGATAGCGTCACGTCGAGGTTGATGCCGGCGCCTCGCTTGCAGGCAGGCTGGCCTGCTTCTTCGCCTGCATCCGCTTCCACAGCATCGGTGCAAACAGCAGCACCGCAGTCAGTCCCAGCACGCTGGCCGAGATCGGATGCGTGAAGAAGATGCTGGCATCGCCCTGGCTGATCGACAGCGCGCGGCGCAGCTGCTGTTCCGCCACCGGACCGAGGATCATGCCGACGATGGTGGGTGCGACCGGGATGTCGTAACGGCGCATCAGGAAGCCGATCAGGCCGATGATGTAGAGCAGCAGCAGGTCGAACCAGGAATTGCGCAGGCCGTAGGCGCCGAGCGTGGCGAAGATCAGGATGCCGCCGTAGAGCAGCGGGCGCGGGATCGACAGCAGCTTGATCCACAGGCCGACCAGCGGCAGGTTCAGCACCAGCAGCAGGACGTTGCCGATATACATCGAAGCGATCAGGCCCCAGACCAGCAGCGGCTGGGTTTCGAACAGCAGCGGACCCGGCTGCAGGCCGTACTGCTGGAAGGCCGCCAGCACGATGGCTGCGGTCGCCGAGGTCGGCAGGCCGATGGTCAGGAGCATCGCCAGCGTGCCGGTGCTGGCCGCGTTGTTGGCCGCTTCCGGTCCGGCCACGCCCTCGATCGCGCCCTTGCCGAATTCCTCGGGATGCTTGCTCAGCTTCTTCTCGATCGCATAGGACAGGAAGGTCGGGATCTCGGCGCCGCCGGCCGGCATCGCGCCGATCGGGAAGCCGAGGAAGGTGCCGCGGATCCAGGGCTTCCAGGAGCGTGCCCAGTCCGACTTCGACATCCAGATCGAGCCCTTGATCTGCTCCAGCTTGTCTTCGCCCTTGTTCAGGTAAGTCGCCAGGTAAAGCGTTTCGCCGACGGCGAACAGACCCACCGCCGCCACCACGACGTCGATGCCGTCGAGCAGCTCGGGAATGCCCATGGTGAAGCGCGCCTGGCCGGTCTGGCCGTCGATGCCGATCAGGCCGATCCACAGGCCGAAGAACAGGCTGGCGAGGCCGCGCGCAACGGAGGAGCCGAGCAGGGTCGACACGGTCACGAAAGCCAGCACCATCACCGAGAAGTATTCGGTGGGGCCGAACTTCAGCGCCACGTTCACGACCAGCGGCGCCACCGCCGTCAGCAGCACCACCGAGATGGTGCCGGCGACGAAGGAGCCGATCGCCGAGGTCGACAGCGCCGGGCCGGCGCGGCCGCGCTTGGCCATCATGTTGCCTTCCAGCGCGGTGACGATGGTGGCCGATTCGCCCGGGGTGTTGAGCAGGATGGAGGTGGTCGAGCCGCCGTACATCGCGCCGTAGTAGATGCCGGCGAACATGATCAGCGCGCCGGTCGGATCGAAGCTGCCGGTGGCGGGCAGCAGCAGGGCCACCGTCAGGGCCGGGCCGACGCCGGGCAGCACGCCGACCAGGGTGCCGAGGGTGACGCCGATGAAGCCGAGCAGCAGGTTCTGCAGGGTCATTGCCACTGCAAAACCGGATAACAGGGAGTTCAGGATGTCCATGCTTATGCGCCTCCCAGGAAGCCGAGGAGACCGGCCGGCAGATTGAGGCCGAGGCCGAGGGTGAAGATGAAATAGGCGGCGGTCGACAGGATCAGTCCGACCACGATGTCGCGCACCAGCTTGCGGCTGCCGAAGCCGCGCGCGATCAGGATGAACAGGAAGGTCGAGGCGAGGATGAAGCCGGCCCAGGCAATGGCGGCCATGTGTACCAGCACCGCTGCCGACAGGATGCCGAAGGCCAGCCAGTCCGGCGTGTGATGGGCTTCCTCGTCAGGCACGTTGCGCCAGCCGCCGGAAACCGCCTGCCAGGTCAGGATGCCGCCGAAAATCAGCAGTCCGGCGCCGATCAGGTTGGGAAAGGCGCGCGGCCCGATTTGGGAGTATCCGCCGCCGGCGGAAATGTCCTGCGTTCCGACCAGCGTGAAGATCCCCAGGCCGATCAGGCCGAGCGAGACCAGCAGCTCTCCGAAAACGATAGGAGAACGAGATGTCATGTTGTCACCTAGGAGTGAGGGTATCTGAGGTTTAGACCAAGGTTGCCGCAACGGCAAGGGTTATCGGCATGCGCTCTGATGTAAGTACGGACGCAATACTGTCGTGCATGTAATGAATCGCTTTTACAGGCGGAGAACGTCACCAACAAATTGGCAAGTCCCCCGGCGCTCCTTCCCCTTCAAGGGGAAGGTTGGGATGGGGATGGGTTATAGCAGCACCCGTTTCAAACCCATCCCCACCCTAACCCTCCCCTTGAAGGGGAGGGAATTTCGAGGTCTTGACGAATTGCAGATGGATCTTGGCTTTAGAAGACAATGCAATTCATTGAAGGCCGAAAACGACGAAGCCTAGATAATGGCGAGCCGGCAGCCCGTAACATTGAGTGCCAGCCCGCCATCCGCTTACTTCTTCGCCAGACCGAGGCTGCTGATGATCTTCTCGGTCTTGGTGATCTCGCTGTCGAGATAGGTCTTGAAGGCGTCGCCGGGCAGGTAGGCGTCGCTCCAGCCGTTCTTGGCCAGCGCGTCCTGCCAGGACTTGCTGCGCACCGCCTTGTCGACGACCATCATCAGGTCCTTCTTCTGCTGGTCGTTGATGCCGGGAGCCGCGAAGACCGCGCGCCAGTTCGACAGCTCGACGTCCACGCCCTCTTCCTTCAGGGTCGGCACTTCGATGCCCGGCAGGCGCTTGCCGGAGGTCACGGCGATCGGGCGCAGTTTCTTGGCTTCGATCTGGCCGGCGAACTCGTTGTAGCCGGACAGGCCGACAGTCACGTGGCCGCCCATGATGGCCGCCTGCGCTTCGCCGCCGCCGGCGAACGGGATGTAGTTGATCTTGCCGACGTCGACGCCGGTCGCCTGCGCGATCATCGCCACGATGATGTGATCAGTGCCGCCGGCGGAGCCGCCGCCCCAGGACACGCTGCCCGGATTGGCCTTGAACTGGGCGATCAGGTCCTTGACCGACTTGATCGGCGAGCTGGCGGGAACCACCAGCACGTCGTACTCGCCGGTCAGGCGTGCGATCGGGGTCACCTGCGACAGGTTGACCGGCGACTTGTTGAGGGCGATGCCGCCCACCATCACGCTGCCGCCGATCAGCATCGCGCCGCCGTCGCCCTTGGCGGAATTGACGAACTGCGCCAGGCCGATGGTGCCTGCGGCGCCGCCCTTGTTGTCGACCTGGACTTTCTTGACGTCACCGGCCTGCTGGACCGCTGCCTGCAAGGCACGGCCGGTCTGGTCCCAGCCGCCGCCCGGATTGGCGGGCACCAGAATCTTGACGGCGTCGACGGCAAGGGCGGGGGCGCTGGCGATGAAGCCGAGCGCGGTGACGGAAGTGAGCAGCCAGCGGCTGAGGGAATGCTTTCCTGCTTTCATGTGAATCTCCTTGTTTAGACTGGTAACCCCGGTGGTAGGTAGCCGAGTGCCCGGGTTTGTGCACCTTTTTCTACTTTAAACGACCTTAGCTTGCAATTTGCTTTCGATGTCCAAAGTTTGGCTTATATCCAGAATGCTCGACGCCCAATCCGGCTTTCCGGCAAAGATTCGGCAGACGGTTCGCTTTCCCGGTCTCCCGCTTGCTACGCGGGTTTGACGCCTCAGGCCGACTTAGTTATTCTTATGCAAGGCGCCGATTTGATAATCAGCTTGCGGGCGCGTAATAAATACGGCTAAAGCGTGCCCTACTATGCGCCCCAATTAGCCCGATAAGCTGTCCGCTTCTCGGGCTTTTTTGTGTTTGCGCGCGCAGCAGTGCGCTGGGGCACAGGAATTCACTTGCCGCGGACCCGGTCCGCGGCTTTCTTCTGGAACCCTATGTCATCTGTTGGAATCGTTACGCCGCAATCGATGCATTTCGCCGAGCCGCTGCCGCTGTCCGGCGGCGCCTCGCTGTCCGGCTACACGCTGGTCTACGAGACCTACGGCAAGCTCAATGCCGACCGCTCGAATGCGGTGCTGGTCTGCCACGCACTCAATGCCTCCCATCATGTCGCCGGCATGTACGAAGGCGCCGACGGCAGCAAGAACGTCGGCTGGTGGGACAACATGGTCGGCCCCGGCAAGCCGCTCGACACCGACCGTTTCTTCGTCATCGGCGTCAACAATCTCGGCTCCTGCTTCGGCTCGACCGGCCCGATGCACACCAATCCCGCCACCGGCAAGCCCTACGGCGCCGATTTTCCGGTAGTCACCGTCGAAGACTGGGTGCATGCCCAGGCGCGCCTGGCCGATGCGCTCGGCATCCGTCAATTCGCCGCGGTCATGGGCGGCTCGCTCGGCGGCATGCAGGCCTTTTCCTGGAGCATGATTTATCCGGAACGGCTGCGCCACTGCATCGTGATCGCCTCGACGCCCAAGCTGTCGGCGCAGAACATCGCCTTCAACGACGTCGCCCGCCAAGCCATCCTGACCGATCCGGATTTCCACGGCGGCGACTTCTACGCGCACGGCGTGGTGCCCAAGCGCGGCCTGCGGGTGGCGCGCATGGTCGGCCACATCACCTACCTGTCCGACGACAGCATGGCCGAGAAATTCGGCCGCGACCTGCGCAACGGCGGCTACCAGTTCGGCTTCGGCATCGACTTCGAGATCGAATCCTACCTGCGCTACCAGGGCGACAAGTTCTCCGAATACTTCGACGCCAACACCTATCTGCTGATCACCAAGGCGCTCGACTACTTCGATCCGGCCAGGGATTACGGCGACGACCTGGCCAGGGCATTGGAACCGACGCAGGCGCAGTTCCTGGTGGTGTCCTTCACCACCGACTGGCGCTTCTCGCCGGAACGCAGCCGCGAAATCGTGCAGGCGCTGGTCAAGAACAAGCGCAAGGTCTCGTATGCGGAAATCGCCGCGCCGCACGGCCACGACGCCTTCCTGCTGGAAGATCCGCGCTACATGAATACGGTGCGCGCCTATTACGACAGGGTATGGCAGGACATTGAAGGGAGGCCGGCATGAATTTCCATGAACTCAACGTATTGCGCGCCGACCTTGCCTTTATCGCACACTGGGTCAACCCGGCCTCGCATGTGCTGGATCTGGGCTGCGGCGACGGCGTGATGCTGCAATACCTGCAGACCGACAAGCACTGCATCGGCTACGGCGTGGAAATCGATGACGCCAAGATCCCGCTGTGCATCGAGCGCGGCGTGGCCGTGATCCAGCAGGACCTGGAAACCGGCCTGGCCATGTTTGTCGATAATGCATTCGATACCGTGCTGTGCCTGTCGGCGCTGCAGATGATGAAAAACGTGGAAGGCGTGCTGCGCGACATCGCCCGGGTGGGCCGCGAAGCCATCGTTTCCTTCCCCAACTTTGCATACTGGCCACACCGGCTGGCGCTGATCGGCGGCCGCATGCCGGTGTCGAAATCGCTGCCGTACGAGTGGTATGACACGCCGAATGTCCGCTGCGCAACTATTTACGATTTTCAGGAACTTGCCAACCAAGTGGGGCTCGAAGTGCTCGAGTGCATAGCGTTGCACGACGGCAAGCCCGTGACGTTTCTTCCGAACTGGCGTGGTAGCCTTGCCGTGTTCCGTTTACGTAAGAAATCTCCCGCATGAGCGTTCCCGCAAGCCAGGCTGCCACTGCCGCCGCACCCCCCAAGCTTCTCCGTTCCAAGCTGTTCTGGATCAGCCTGATGTATTTTTCGGAAGGCTTTCCGCTTGGGTTGTTCTTCGACCTGTTCCCCGTGTATTTCCGGCAACAAGGCATCGAATTGTCGAAGATCGGCCTGCTCAGCCTGCTTGGCCTGTCCTGGACGCTCAAGTTCCTGTGGGCGCCGCTGATCGACTTCACCCGCCGCCACCGTTACTGGATGGCGGCCGCCGATGTCGGCATGGGCATCGTCATGATCATCTGCGCCAAGGAGGCCGGCTTCGGTCCCTGGGTCTGGTTCGCCATCGGCACCTTCACCGCGCTGTCGGCGACCAATGACATCGCCATCGACGGCTATACCATCGAGCAGCTCGACAAGCGCGAGCTCGGTCTGGCCAACGGCTTCCGCATCGGCTTCTACCGGGTCGGCATGCTGGCGGCCGGCATCCTGCTCTGGTTCTCGGACGTGGCCGGCTGGACTTCGACCTACGGCCTGGCGTCGGTGCTGTTCTTCATCATCGCCGCGTTCAGCATCTTCGCGCCCAAGGAGCCGCCGCGTCCGGCGCGCGAAGCGCCGTCCAGCCTCGGCAGCGAACTGTCGGCGCTGGCGCAGCAGCCGCTCCTGATCGTCGCGCTGCTGCTGTTCATCGCCGGCCTGCTGTGGCCGGTGCTCGGCGCGCTGGATGCCGAATGGCTCAAGTCCTACAAGGGCGCATGGTGGTTCAAGGGCGGCGCGCCGGTCGGGCTGATCCTGCTGTCGGCGCTGCTGTTTACCAAGGGCATCCGCGGCCAGTCGGACCAGCTGGCGGCGGCCTCGGCCAAGGGGCCGATGTTCGGCGCCATCGTCTCCCTGCTCAACAAGCCGCATGCGCTGCTGCTGATCGGCTTCATCCTGATCTTCAAGCTGGCCGATTCCTCGATCGGTTTCATGATCAAGCCCTTCTGGGTCGACAGCGGCTTCACCAACACCCAGATCGGCCTGGTCTCGGTCAATCTCGGCCTCGGCCTGTCGATCGCCGGCGGCATCATCGGCGGCTGGTACACCGACCGCGCCGGCATCTTCAAGGCGCTCTGGGTGCTCGGCCTGTGGCAGGCCCTGTCCAACGTCGGCTACGTGGCGGCTGCCTATTTCATTCCGCGCGCGGCCCAGGGCGCCGACATCGCCGTCGCCCACCAGGCGCTGATGTACAGCGCCAGCGCGATCGAGTCGTTTACCGGCGGCCTCGGCACCGCGGCCTTCCTCGCCTTTCTGATGGCGATCGTCGACAAATCGCGCGCGACGACGGAATATGCGATCCTGTCTTCCATCTTTGCCTTTTCCCGTTCCATCGCAGGATGGGCCGGCGGTATCGGTGCGCAGGAAATGGGATACGCTGCCTACTTCGCGCTGACCTTCGTCCTCGCCTTCCCGGCCTATGCCTTGCTGCCATGGATCAAGTCCGTGCTGAAGTCTACCGAGGAGTCTCCGCCATGAACCTGTCCGCACCCCTGAGTTTCGCTCTCGCGGCGCTGCTGTCTTTCGCGCCGCCGGTCTTCGCCAAGGACGAAGTCAGTCCGGACGGTGTCAAGGTCGACAAGATGTCGCCCCTGCGCAATCTTGTCCCGGAGGAAGAACTGGAAGCGGCGGCGGTGCAGCAGTACACCAGCATCAAGCAGCAGGCCAGCCAGCAGCGTGCGCTGGCGCCGGACGATCACCCGCAAGTGCAGCGCCTGCGCAAGATCGCCAAGGATCTGATCCCCCACGCGGTCCGCTGGAACGAGCGCTCGGCCCAGTGGAAATGGGAAGTCAACCTGATCGGCTCGAAGGAAATCAATGCCTTCTGCATGCCGGGCGGGAAGATCGCCTTCTTCACCGGCATCCTCGACAATCTCAAGCTGACCGACGACGAAGTTGCCATCGTGATGGGCCATGAAATCGCGCATGCGCTGCGCGAGCACGGGCGCGAGCGCGCCGCCAAGTCGGGGCTGGCCAGCGCCGGCGCGAAGATCGCCGGTCTCGGCCTGTCGGCCTTCCTCGGCATCGATCCCAACCTGGCCGGCGCAGCCACCGGCGGCATCGCCAACCTGACCATGCTGAAATTTTCCCGCGACGACGAAACCGAAGCGGATCTCGTCGGCCTCGATATCGTCGCCCGCGCCGGCTACGATCCGCGCGCCGGCGTCGCGCTCTGGCGCAAGATGGGCATGGTCAGCCAGAGCAGCACGCCGCAATGGTTTTCCACCCACCCGGCCGGCAAGAGCCGCATCGCCGAAATGGAGAAGCACCTGCCGTCGGTCATGCCGCTGTATGCGAAGGCCAAAGGCGTGCAGCCGACCGCGCTGCCCCCGTATCAGACCAATGTGAAGGGGATTGCGCCGATCCGCTGATACCGTGGACCGGCGCAGGGGCGACCGGCCTCAGGCCGTCAGGAATGCCGAAGCGCCGTTGTACTCGACGGTCAGCGGCGCATGGTCGGAAAAGCGCTCGTCCTTGTAGATGCTGGCGGCGCTGGCCTTGGCCGCGACGCCCGGGGTCGACACATGGTAGTCGATGCGCCATCCCACATTGTTGGCCCAGGCCTGGCCGCGATTGCTCCACCAGGTATAGGCTTCGCCGGTGGTTTCCGGGTGCAGCGCGCGGTACACGTCCACCCAGCCGGTCTCGCCCAGCACGCGGCTCATCCATGCGCGTTCTTCCGGCAGGAAGCCGCTGTTCTTCTGATTCGATTTCCAGTTCTTCAGATCGATTTCCTTGTGCGCGATGTTCCAGTCGCCGCAGATCACCACTTCCTGGCCGCAGGCGCGCAGCTTCTGCAGATGCGGCAGGAAGACTTCCATGAATCGGAACTTGGCCTGCTGGCGTTCTTCGCTCGACGAGCCGGACGGGCAGTACACCGAGATCACGCTCAGCTTGCCGAAATCGCATTGCACATAGCGGCCTTCGGCATCGAACTCGTCGCAGCCGAAGCCGATGGTCACCGCATCGGGTTCATAGCGCGAATACACGCCGACGCCGGAATAGCCTTTCTTCTCGGCGTAATGGAAATGGCCATGGAAGCCGTGCGGACGGAGGAAATCGGGCGTCATGTCGGCGGCCTGCGCCTTCAGTTCCTGGACGCAGACGAAGTCGGCCGACTGCCTGTCCATCCAGTCGAAAAAGCCCTTCTTGCTGGCGGAGCGGATGCCGTTGAGATTGGCGGAAATGATCTTGAGCATGATTCTTTGCGTGACGATGAGGCGGTTAGGATAACTTATCCGGGGGCGGGATGATAAGGCCTTAAAATGTCGTTTTTCCGGCCGTGCAAACCTAGCTCGTAAGCCGCCGGGCTTGTCATTTCTTTCATTTTCGAGGTTCATCTTGAGCACACTGCGCCAGGAATTCATTGCCTTTTCCGTCTCGACCGGCGTCCTGCGTTTCGGCGATTTCGTCACCAAGGCCGGCCGCAACTCGCCTTACTTCTTCAACGCCGGACTGTTCAATGAAGGCGCCACGCTCGGCAAGCTGGCCGATTTCTATGCGCAGACGCTGATCGATTCCGGCGTCGAGTTCGACATGCTGTTCGGGCCTGCGTACAAGGGCATCACGCTGGCGGCGGCCACGTCGGTGGCGCTCGCTGCCAAGGGGCGCAACGTGCCTTTCGCCTACAACCGCAAGGAAGCCAAGGACCACGGCGAAGGCGGCACGATCGTCGGCGCCAAGCTGCAGGGCAGGGTGGTGATCATCGACGACGTGATTTCGGCGGGGACGTCGGTGCGGGAATCGGTGGACATGATCCGCGCGGCGGGTGCGACGCCTTGCGCGGTGCTGATTGCGCTGGACCGGATGGAGCGCTCGGGCAAGGATGGGGCGCTGTCGGAGAGTTCGGCGGTGCAGGAGGTGACGAAGGCTTACGGGATGCCGGTGGTGTCGATTGGGAATCTGAACGACTTGCTGGAGTATATTTCTGCGGCGGGTGAGGGTGGAGAGTTGGCTCGGTATAGGGAGGCGGTTGCGGCTTATCGTGAGCGGTATGGGGTTTTGTGATTTCTTTGGCCTTCTCTTCGGTGGCCCGGTGCGGTAGGTTCTCCGTTGATGCTTGCCGGGGCCAGACCCGGCAAGCATCAACGGAGTGACTGCCGCACCGAATCACCGAAGAGAGATCAGAAACCTCTCTCCAAACCTCACCCCGCCAACTTCTTCTTCAACAACTCTGTCAACTGCGCCGGATTCGCCTTTCCCTTGGTAGCCTTCATCGCCTGACCAATAATTGCATTGAATGCCTTCTCCTTGCCGGAACGGTACTCTTCAACCGACTTCGCATTGGCGGCCAAGACTTCATCGACAATCTTCTCCAGCGCGCCGCTGTCCGAAATCTGCTTCAAGCCCTTGGACTCGATAATTTCGTCAGCCAGCGCGGCATTGGAAGACTTCGCCTCCCACATCCCGCCAAACACTTCCTTGGCGATCTTGTTGGAAATCGTGCCATCGGCGATGCGCTGCAGCAGCAAGGCAAGCTGTTCCGCCTTGACCGGCGAATCGGCAATATCCACACCCTCGCGGTTGAGGGTCGAGGACACGTCGCCCATCAGCCAGTTCGCCGCCGGCTTGGCCTGCTCCTTGCCGGCCTTGGCCACCACCGCCTCGAAATAGGAGGCCATCGCCTTCGACTGCGTCAGCACCGCCGCATCGTATTCCGGCAGGCCGTAGTCGTTGACGAAGCGCTCGCGCATCGCGCCCGGTAGTTCCGGCATGGTGGCTCGTACGCGCTCGATCCAGTCCTGCGCGATCACCAGCGGCGGCAGGTCGGGATCGGGGAAGTAGCGGTAATCCTGCGCGTCTTCCTTGCTGCGCATGGAGCGGGTTTCCTTGCGGTCCGGGTCATACAGGCGGGTTTCCTGCACCACCTTGCCGCCGTCCTCGATCAGCTCGATCTGGCGCCGCACTTCGAAATTGATCGCCTCTTCCAGGAAGCGGAAGGAGTTCAGGTTCTTGATCTCGCAGCGGGTGCCGTATTCCTTCTGGCCGGCGGGACGCACCGAAACGTTGGCGTCGCAGCGGAACGAGCCTTCCTGCATGTTGCCGTCGCAGATGCCCAGCCACATCACCAGCGAATGCAGTGCCTTGGCATACGCCACCGCCTCGGCGGCGCTGCGCATGTCGGGTTCGGTGACGATCTCGAGCAGCGGCGTGCCGGCGCGGTTGAGGTCGATGCCGGACATGCCGTGATAGTCCTCGTGCAGCGACTTGCCCGCATCCTCTTCCAGGTGGGCGCGCGTCAGTTGCACGGTCTTCATCTCGGCCTTGCCGTCCTTTTCCAGCACGAAGGAAATCGTGCCGCCCTGGACCACCGGGATCTCGTACTGGCTGATCTGGTAACCCTTGGGCAGGTCGGGATAGAAGTAATTCTTGCGCGCGAAGATCGACTGCGGAGCAACTTTGGCGCCGATGGCCAGGCCAAACTGGATCGCACGCTCCACCGCGCCCTTGTTCATCACCGGCAGCACGCCGGGCAGGGCCAGGTCCACCGGGGAGGCCTGAGTGTTGGGCTCGGCGCCGAAGCGCGTCGATGCGCCGCTGAAGATCTTGGATTGGGTCGAGAGCTGGGTGTGGGTCTCAAGACCGATTACGACTTCCCATTGCATGGTGTTGTCCTCTTGATAGCTGGTGACTGGCGCCTTGTCTTTGCTGCATGCGCTTGCCGGCGAGGCAAGGGCAGGGCATCCATGTCATCCGTGTTTATTCGTCATACCGGCATTTCCCGGTTTTCAGGTTGACCGACAGTTCGGTGAAATTCGGCCGCGATCCGCACAGCGCAGGACAGGTCGGCCTGATGCTGAGCGAATCGCCTTCGCGCTCCAGCCGTATCGTGCAGTTAAGCCTGCGGCCGAAATCGTAGCCGCGCTGAAAGCGCGCTTCCGCCGCGTCCTTCAGGCTGACGCGCCAAGTCACGCGCGGGGTTTCATCGCGCACTTCGGCCTGCAGGCCGTCTTCCGTGTCGATGCTGCAGTCGAAGCCGTGGGTGCTGCGAAACAGCGACGACTCCCAGCGGAATGCCTGAATCGCATCGCCGTTGAGCTTGAACTCGCCGCTGTCGGCGTAAATGAGCTTTTCATTCATCTCGCTGCGCGTGTCGCTGCAGGAAAAGCGGGTGTCGAGCTGCTGCGCCGATACGGCGGCAGACATGCCCGACAGCAGCAGTGCCAGAGATGCCAGGGTGGCGGCGCGCAGCGAACTCATCATGCGCCCGCCGGTGCGCGCCGATGCCAGTCGGTCGCCTGCTGGTACTGGTGGGCGACGTTGAGCAGCTTCGCTTCCTGAAAATAATTGCCGATGATCTGCAGGCCGACCGGGCGCCTGCCGTTCTTGTCGCCCTGGCCGAAGCCGCAGGGAATCGACATGCCGGGCAGGCCGGCGAGACTGGTCGACAGCGTGAAGATGTCGGCCAGATAATTCGCCACAGGATCGTCGGCCTTGTCGCCGAGATCCCATGCCACCGTCGGCGACACCGGTCCCATGATCACGTCGCACTGCCGGAACGCGTCCTGGAAATCCTGCGCGATCAGGCGGCGGATCTTCTGCGCCTGCAGGTAGTAGGCATCGTAGTAGCCATGCGACAGCACGTAGGCGCCGACCAGGATGCGGCGCTTGACCTCGTCGCCGAAGCCTTCGGCGCGCGACTTGCGGTACATGTCGCCCAGGTCCTTGTATTCGGCGGCGCGATGGCCGTAGCGCACGCCGTCGAAGCGGCTCAGGTTGGACGAGGCTTCCGCCGGCGCGATCACGTAGTACACGGGAATCGACAGCTCGGTCTTCGGCAGCGAGATGTCGACCAGCGTCGCGCCCAGCTTTTCATATTCGGCAAGCGCGGCGCGCACCGCCTGTTCGACATCGGGCGCCAGGCCCTTGCCGAAATACTCGCGCGGGATGCCGATGCGCAGGCCCTGCAGCTTGTTGTTCAGATCACGGGTGAAATCCTCCTGCGGACGCTCCAGGCTGGTGGAGTCGCGCGGATCGAAGCCGGCCATCGCGTTGAGCAGCAGGCCGCAGTCTTCCGCGGTCTGCGCCATCGGGCCGCCCTGGTCGAGCGATGATGCAAAAGCGATCATGCCGAAGCGGGACACGCGGCCGTAGGTCGGCTTGATGCCGGTGACGCCGCACAGCGATGCCGGCTGGCGGATCGAGCCGCCGGTGTCGGTCGCGGTGGCCGCAGGCGCCAGGCGCGCGGCGATCGCCGCCGCCGAACCGCCGGAGGAGCCGCCCGGAATGGCGGTCTTGTCCCACGGGTTCTTCACCGCGCCGAAGTGGCTGTTTTCATTCGACGAGCCCATCGCGAATTCATCGCAGTTGAGCTTGCCGAGCGTGACCATACCTGCCGCATGGAACTGTTGGACCACAGTTGCATCGAAGGGGCTTACGTAATTCGAGAGCATCTTCGAGCCGGCGGTGGAACGCCAGCCGCGCGTGACGAAAATGTCCTTGTGCGCGATCGGAATGCCGGTCAGCGGCGTCGTGTCGTTTTTGGCAATGCGCGCATCAGCCTCGGCGGCCTGCTGCAGTGTCAGAGTGTCATCGACATGGATGAAGGCGTTGAGGTCGCTCTGCTTGATGCGGTCGAGGAACAGCTTCGCCAGTTCGGTAGCGGAAATCTGTTTTGCCTGCAGCAGTGCGGAAAGTTCTTTGAGAGTCTTGGTATGCATGGTTGGCTGGCCGGTTCGCTGCGAACCGGCGGATGATCCGGCAAGAGTTATTCGATGACTTTCGGCACGAGGTAGAGGCCGTCCTGTGTTGCCGGAGCAACTTGCTGGTAGTCCTCGCGGCGGTTCGGTTCGGAGACTTCGTCCTCGCGCAGGCGCAGGGCAACGTCGTTCTGGTAGGCCGCGATCGGGTGATTCAGCGGTTCGACGCCGCTGGTGTCGACGGCCCGCATCTGCTCGACGAGCGAGAAGATGCCGTTGAGCTTGTCGAGGGTCTTGCCGGCCTGGGCTTCTTCCAGATCGAGCTGCGCGAGGCGGGCCAGGCGCTTAACATCGTTGAGATCGAGTGACATGATTGACAGTGGAGAACAAGCCGTTGTCGGCGAGTATTTTCAGGAAAACAAGAGTGTTTTTGTTGTGGCAAAACCTTGCCAAAAAGCCGTGGCAAATGCGTGTATCACGCCCGCTTTTTGAAGTTTCCCGCAACTAATTTCGGTTAAATTATAAGGTAGAATCACGGGTTGATACCTCGCTGGCGGGCAGGCTTCGCCCTCATGCCGAAAGGGGTTCTTACCACAATGACCATCGCGCCATCGTTGCGCTTCAGGACAATACATGTTTGGATTTTTACGCAGTTATTTTTCTAACGACCTGGCGATCGATCTGGGCACTGCCAATACACTGATCTACGTACGCAACATGGGCATCGTGCTGGACGAGCCCTCGGTCGTGGCGATCCGCCAGCAGGGCGGCCCCAACGGCAAGAAGACCATCCAGGCGGTGGGCAAGGAAGCCAAGCAGATGCTGGGCAAGGTCCCGGGCAACATCGAAGCCATCCGTCCCATGAAGGACGGCGTGATTGCCGACTTCACCGTGACCGAGCAGATGCTCAAGCAGTTCATCCGCATGGTCCACGATTCCAAACTGTTCAAGCCTTCCCCGCGCATCATCATCTGCGTTCCTTGCGGCTCCACGCAGGTCGAGCGCCGCGCGATCCGCGAATCCGCGCTCGGCGCGGGCGCATCCCAGGTCTACCTGATCGAGGAGCCGATGGCCGCCGCGATCGGCGCCGGCCTGCCGGTCTCGGACGCCACCGGTTCCATGGTCGTCGACATCGGCGGCGGCACCACCGAAGTCGGCATCATTTCGCTGGGCGGCATGGTGTACAAGGGTTCGGTGCGCGTCGGCGGCGACAAGTTCGACGAAGCTATCGTCAACTACATCCGCCGCAACTACGGCATGCTGATCGGCGAACAGACCGCCGAACTGATCAAGAAGGAAATCGGTTCCGCCTTCCCCGGCTCCGAGATCAAGGAAATGGAAGTCAAGGGCCGCAACCTGTCCGAAGGCATTCCGCGCTCCTTCACCATCTCCAGCAACGAGATCCTCGAAGCGCTGACCGATCCGCTCAACAACATCGTCTCCGCCGTCAAGAACGCGCTCGAGCAGACGCCGCCCGAACTCGGCGCCGACATCGCCGAGAAGGGCATGATGCTGACCGGCGGCGGCGCGCTGCTGCGCGACCTCGACCGCCTGCTGATGGAAGAGACCGGCCTGCCGGTGATCGTCGCCGAAGACCCGCTGACCTGCGTCGTGCGCGGCTCCGGCATGGCGCTCGAGCGCATGGACAAGCTGGGCTCCATCTTCTCCTACGAGTAATGCTTTACCTGCGTGTCCTGTCCGCATGCAACGCTTGCGCAGGACACGCCGGCGGACAGACGCTTCTTGTCATTTCCCCGGAACATAGTTAGCCCCTGATGGAATACAGTCCACCGCCACTCTTCAAGCAAGGCGCCTCCGCGCGCGTCAAAGTGGTGTTCTTCTCCCTGATCGCACTGGTCTTGCTCATTGCCGATGCGCGCTTTCGCACGATGGGCACCATCCGCCAGCTGGTCGGCACCGGCCTCTATCCCCTGCAGGTCGTGGCGCTGCTGCCGCGCGATGCAATCTACATGGCCGGCAACTATTTCTCGACCCTGTCGGCGGTGCAGCGCGAAAACAACGCCCTCAAGGAAGAACAGGTCGCCAATGCCCAGACGCTGCAGCAGGTGCACCAGCTGCAGGCGGAGAACGCGCAGCTGCGCAAGCTGCTTGACGCCAGCGAGCGCCTGCCGGGCAAGTCGGTCCTGGGCGAGATTCTCTACGACGCGCGCGACGCCTTCACCCGCAAGGTCATTCTCGACCGCGGCAGCCGCAGCGGCGTGCGTCCGGGGCAGCCGGTGATCGACGATATCGGCGTGGTCGGACAGGTGACGCGGGTCTTTCCGTTCACGTCGGAAGTGACGCTGCTGACCGACAAGGAGCAGGCCATTCCGGTGCAGGTGGTGCGCACCGGCCTGCGCAGCGTCGTCTACGGCCAGGGCCACTCCGGTTCGCTCGACCTGCGTTTCATGCCCGTCAATGCCGATATCAAGAACGGCGACGTTCTGGTCACTTCCGGCATCGACGGCATCTATCCGGCCGGGCTCGCGGTCGCCAAGGTGGTGCAGGTGGAGAGCAAGTCCTCGGATGCATTCGCCCGCATCATCTGTTTGCCGATTGCCGGCGTCGACCGCAACCGCCAGCTGCTGGTGCTGCTGACCGAGCAGAATCTGGCGCCGCGCCCCGAGCCTGAGAATCCGAAGGAAAAGGGCAAGGCGGCCAAGCGCCCGGCTGAAGCCGGCAAGGAGCAGGCCCCGGCGGATACCGCGAAAGAAGCGGCCAAGCCGGCAGCAGGCCAGAATACCGCAGTGCCTGCCGCCGCTCCTGCACCTGCCGCACCAGCCGCAGCGTCGGCTGCAGCCAAGCAGACAGCGCCCGAGCAGAAGACTGCGGCGCCCGCAGCGCAGGCTCCGCAAGGTGCAATGCCCGCCAAGCCGGCAAACGGCAATGTCCAGCAAGCCGCCGGTCCGGCCGCCGGCAGAACCGCGCCGAACCAGGCGGCGCCTGCCGCAACGCCGCCGAACCGGCCCGCTGCGGCGGCCCCGGCCAATGCTCCGACAGGTGCCGCAGCTTCGGCAGCCGCGGCGGCGGTACCAAAAGCTGTGCCCGCACCAGCAGGCGCAGGCGCGAACACAGCGAACACAAATACGAACACCAACCCGACGGCGCCGACCCCCGGCGCGCAGCCCAAGACCGACGCTCCGGCGCAGAAGGCCACGCCATGAACAGTCCGCATTACATCCTGCTGCCGGCCAACCCGCTGTTCATCGCCTCCAGCATCGCCCTGGCCTTCCTGCTGAATATGCTGCCCTGGGGGCATTGGGTCGGCGTGCCGGATTTCGTCGCGCTGGTGCTGGTGTTCTGGAGCATCCATCAGCCGCGCAGGGTCGGCATCGGCATCGCCTTCATGATGGGTCTGCTGATGGACGTGCACGACGCCACGCTGCTCGGCGAAAACGCCCTGTCCTATACCCTGCTGTCTTATTTTTCGATCATGATCCATCGGCGCGTGCTGTGGTTCAAGATGGGAACGCAAGCCGCCCATGTGCTGCCGCTGCTTTTATTTATGCAGGCGGTGCAACTTGTCATCCGCATGCTGGTCAGTGGAAAGTTTCCGGGATGGACGTATTTCCTTGAAAGCCTGGTCGCCGCCGCATTGTGGCCCGTGGTATCGGCCATCCTGCTGGCGCCGCAGCGTCGCGCCGTCAACCGCGACGATACGCGGCCGATCTGAGGCGTGGACTGCCTGACGGACCTGGCGGCCCGTTCCGGATGTTGAAGCATTGAATGTAGCGGCGCTCCCGCGGGCGCCTTCCTCGCCGCAGCATTGCCGCCAGCAATGCATGTGAAAGAGGCAAGTGTGATGATGCGGATGGCGCGACGGCATCCGTACAAGATGGAACATGACCGAATTCAAAAACACTGAACGTGAAGTGCACCTTTTCCGCCTGCGGCTCTCGGCCGCCGGCGTATTCGTGCTGATCTGTTTCAGCCTGCTGGTCGCGCGCTTCGTCTGGCTGCAGGTGGTGCGCCATAACCACTACCAGGCGCAGGCCGAAGACAACCGCATCTCGGTGGTGCCGGTTGTGCCCAACCGCGGCCTCATCCTCGACCGCAACGGCGTCGTCCTGGCGCGCAACTTCTCCGCGTACACGCTGGAGATCACGCCATCCAAGCTGGTCGAGCCGCTCGACACCGTGATCACCAACCTCTCCGCGCTGGTCGACATCCAGCCCAAGGACCGCCGCCGCTTCCGCAGATTGCAGGAAGAAGCGAAGAACTTCGAAAGCGTGCCGATCCGCACCCGCCTGACCGATGAAGAGGTCGCCCGCTTCACGGCCCAGCGCTATCGCTTCCCCGGCGTCGAGATCCAGGCGCGCCTGTTCCGCCAGTATCCGCTCGGCGAAACCGCCTCTCATGTCATCGGCTACATCGGCCGCATCAACCGGCGCGACGCGGAAAGAATCGCCGATTCGGAAGATGCCGCCAACTACATGGGTACCGACTACATCGGCAAGGAAGGCGTCGAAAAGAAATACGAAAACGTCCTGCACGGCATCACCGGCTATGAAGAGGTGGAAGTCTCCGCCGGCGGACGTGCCGTGCGCACGCTGTCGCGCACGCCGGCCACGCCGGGCAGTAACCTGGTTCTCTCCATCGACATCGAACTGCAGAAGATCGTCGAGGAAGCCTTCGGCGACCGCCGCGGCGCGCTGGTGGCGATCGAGCCGTCGACCGGTGACGTGCTGGCCTATGTCTCCAAGCCGACCTACGATCCCAACCTGTTCGTCGACGGCATCGACCAACTCAGCTGGGACGAACTGAACACGTCCATCGACCGCCCGCTGCTGAACCGTCCGCTGATCGGCACCTATCCGCCGGGCTCGACCTACAAGCCCTTCATGGCGCTGGCGGCGCTGGAGACCGGCAAGCGCACCCCGGCCAACGCGATTTCCGATCCGGGCTATTTCTGGTTCGGCAATCACAAGTTCCGCGACGACAAGGTGGACGGCCATGGCACGGTCGACATGTACAAGTCGATCGTCCAGTCATGCAATACCTACTACTACAACCTCGCCAACGATCTCGGCGTCGATACCATTCATGACTTCATGAAACCCTTCGGCTTCGGCCGCCTGACCGGCATCGATCTCGACAACGAGCGCGCCGGCACCCTGCCGTCCACAGCATGGAAGCGGGCGGCCTACAAGCGCCCCGAGCAGCAAAAATGGTATGCCGGCGAAACCATTTCCATCGGGATCGGCCAGGGCTACAACGCCTTCACGCCGCTGCAGCTTGCGCACGCGACGGCGACGCTGGCCAACGACGGCGTCGTGATGAAGCCGCACCTGGTCAAGAGCATCGAAAACAGCGTGACCAAGGAAAAGGTGCCGGTGGTCAACGGCGAGAGCGCACGGATCAAGCTGAAGCAGGAGAACATCGACTTCGTCAAGAAGGCGCTGGTGGGCGTGACCCGCGAGGGAACCTCGGCCCGCGTGTTCGCCGGCGCCCAGTATGTCTCGGCCGGCAAGACCGGCACGGCGCAGGCGATCGGCATCAAGAAGAACGAGAAATACGATGCGAAGAAAATGGCGGAGCACCATCGCGACCATTCCTGGTACATGACCTTCGCGCCCGCCGACAATCCGCGCATCGCGCTGGCCGTGATCGTGGAAAACGCAGGCTTCGGCGCGCAGGCGGCGGCGCCGATCGCGCGCATCGTGCTCGACTACCACCTGCTCGGCAAGCGCCCGGAAGACAAGACGGCGCCGGTCCTCAACGATGCCGCGGCGCCGGCTGCACCTGCGCCGCAGCCCGCCCGGCAGCAGGCCAGGCCCGACCAGTCGGTCCAGCGCAATGCGCCGGCTGCGGTCATTCCCGTATCGGCGACAGCCAAGGAGCACGTGCACTAATGGCGACCATGCAATTCAGTAATGAAAGGCCGGCGGTCTGGCCCATCATCAAGCGCTACATCACGGTCTTCGACGTGCCGCTGGCGCTCACGCTTTTCCTGATCCTGTCGGTCAGCTGCTTCACCATGTTCTCGGCCGGCATGGATGCGCCCGGCCGCTTCGAAGACCATCTGCGCAATACCATCATCGCATTCGTGGTGATGTGGATCGCCGCCTGCATACCGCCGCAGCTGCTGATGCGTTTCGCCTTGCCGCTCTATACGGTCGGCGTCGCGCTGCTGGTCGCAGTGGCCATGTTCGGCATCGTCAAGAAAGGCGCGCGCCGCTGGGTCAATGTCGGCGTCGTCATCCAGCCGTCGGAAATCATGAAGATCGCCGTGCCGCTGATGCTGGCCTGGTTCTTCCAGAAGCGCGAGGGCGCGCTGCGCTGGCAGGAATTCCTGCTCGCCGCCATCCTGCTCGCCATTCCGGCGGCCCTGATCATGAAGCAGCCTGACCTGGGAACCGCGGTGCTGGTGATGGCCGCCGGCTTCTACGTGATCTTCCTCGCCGGCCTGTCGTGGAAGATCATCTTCGGGCTGGGGATTGCAGGGCTGGCCAGCCTGCCGGTGGTATGGTCGGTGCTGCACGACTACCAGCGCCAGCGCGTCATGACCCTGATCGATCCCACCACGGACCCGCTGGGCAAGGGTTTCCACATCATTCAATCGATGATCGCCATCGGCTCCGGCGGCATCGCCGGAAAAGGCTGGCGCAGCGGCACGCAGGCCCACCTCGAATTCATACCCGAGCGTACCAGCGACTTCCTGTTCGCCGTGTTTTCCGAGGAGTTCGGGCTGATCGGCAACTGCATCCTGCTCACGCTGTACCTGATGCTGATCGCGCGCGGGCTGTTCATCGCCGCCAATGCGCCGACGGTGTTCAGCCGCCTGATGGCCGGTGCGATCACGATGATTTTCTTCACCTATGCCTTCGTCAACATGGGCATGGTCAGCGGCATCCTGCCGGTAGTCGGCGTGCCCTTGCCGTTCATGAGCTACGGCGGCACGGCGTTCATGACGCTGGGTCTCGGCGTCGGCATCCTGATGAGCATCCAGCGACACCGCAAGCTGGTGCAAAGCTGACAACTGCGCCCCGTATACCGAGCAAGACAAACCGGCCGCCTGACGGCCGGTTTTCCTTTCAAAAGCAACAAAAATATTCCGCCCTTGCAGCAAATGCATTGCCGAGGCAAACTGTTGCCGATTTGCAGTGACATGCCGACATGTCACCGCTTCGGCGACAGACCTCCGCCTCCGCAATGCCAGTCCGAGCGCAGCTGCATACCTCAGCGCTCCATCCGCTGGCTTCGGTCGTCGCCCCCCTTCAATAAAATGCTTCAGGGAGAAAGCGATGGACCCGCGAACGCCGCATCCTCGTTACCGACGTCTTGCCCAATTCATTGCCGGCTGCGTGCCGCCGCTGCTGCTCATCGGATGCAGCAGCACCCCCATCAACACACCGCCGGCAGCCGACGCGCCCGGCAAGCCCCAAGCCACCGCGCGCAACAGCACGCCGCTGCCGAACCTGCCGCGCGCCGGCTCCGGCCGGGGCGGCTATTACCAGGATGACGGCCCCGGCGATTCGCCGCCGGACGGCCTGCTCGACACGCCCGACGCCGAGCCCAAGATCGAACCCTATTACGCGCGCAACCTGCGTCCCTATGTCGTCTTCGGCAAGACCTATGTGCCGATCTCCGATGAAAAACCGTTCAAGCAGCGCGGCGTCGGCAGCTGGTACGGCAAGAAGTTTCACGGCCAGAAGACCTCGTCCGGCGAACCTTACGACATGTACAAGATGACGGCGGCGCATCCCACGCTGCCGATTCCCTCTTATGTGCGGGTCACCAATCTGTCGAACGGCAAGCAGGTGATCGTCAGGGTGAATGACCGGGGACCGTTTCATTCGAGCCGCATCATCGATCTTTCCTATACGGCGGCCTTGAAGCTCGGGTATCTGGGCAGCGGCAGCAGCGAGCTTGAAGTGGAGCGCCTGCTGCCGGAAGAGATCCTGCGCATGGCGGCCGAAAGGAACAATCCGGTTCCGCAGGCGAGCAGTGCCCCGGTCACGCAAGCCGTCAGCTATGCCGCCGCTGCGCCGGCAGCAGCAATGGCGCCGGAAGCGCGTCCCGTGTCGGTGTCGAACAGTATTTCCACTTTTGCCTTGCCGGACGTGCCGGCAGCGGCTGCAGCACCGGCGTCCGGTATCGTCCCGGTTGCGGCAACTGCGGCGGGTGCGCCGGCAGCTGCAGCCAATGCCGCGACGCAGGGGGGTACAAACGGCGCATCCGGTTATTACCTGCAGATTGGCGCGTATTCACAGGCATCCAATGCCGAATCGGCGCGCACGCGGCTGACACAGGGACCTGCGGCCGGCATGCCGATGGAAGTCATCAACAGCGGCAATGTCCATCGCCTCTACAGCGGCCCCTTCGCCAGCAGGATGGAAGCCGCGGCGGCGGCGGTTCGGGTGCAGGAGAGCGCCGGCATCAAGGCCATGATCGTGCAGCGCTGATGCATCGGCCCAGCGGCCGCTTCGGCGGCTTTACGTCTCCTGCTTCAATTGCAGCGCGCGCTCGTAGAGCGCATTTTTCTTCTTTCCGCTGATCTGCGCCGCCAGTGCGGCAGCCTGCTTCACCGGGAGTTCTGCGATCAGGATGGAAAGAATCCGGTCGGCTTCGGCATCGTCTGCCGAAGCCGCGGCGGTAGCGCCTTCCACCAGCAACACGTACTCGCCTTTTTCCCGGTTCGAGTCGGCCGCAATCCAGGCTTCGGCCTCCTGCAGGGGGCAGCGGTGAATTTCCTCGAACAGCTTCGTCAATTCGCGCGCAAACACGATCTGCCGATGCGGTCCGAACACCTTCGCAAGAGCGGCGGTCGTTTCCGCGATCCGGTGCGGCGCCTCGTAGAACACCAACGTCGCCGGCACGGCCAGCAAGTCTTCCAGCACCTGTTCCCGCTGCCTGGCCTTCACCGGGAGGAAACCGACGAAGTAAAAGCGGTCATGCAGCAGGCCGCCCGCCGACAGCGCGCTCACCGCCGCCGACGCGCCGGGCAGGGGCATGACCCGCAAGCCTGCCGCGCGCACCGCATCGACGATGCGCGCGCCAGGATCGGACACGGCAGGCGTGCCCGCATCCGACACCAGCGCAATGCGCTGCCCGGACTGCAGGCGGGACACCAGCTTGGCAGCCGCCTCGCGCTCATTGTGTTCGTGGGCGGCGATCAGTTCCTTGGACAGGCCGTAGCGGTGCAGAAGCTGGGCGGTGTTGCGCGTGTCTTCACAGGCCACCGCGTCCGCGATTGAAAGCACATTGAGGGCGCGCAACGTGATGTCGCCCGTATTTCCGATGGGAGTGGCCACCACATATAATGTAGACAAAGGATAAACTTGCTGCGACACCTCCTGCATGATGGACGGGAAAGGCGGCGAATTGGGCAGGGTAGACGTCATGGGGGAAGGATGTTGAGCCGTTGGGCGGGAATGGGCGTGCTGGCATGGATGCTGGGTGGATTTTGCCTGCCCCTGTCGGCAAATACAACCGCCGCGCCTGCCGGCAACGCCGCGCAACCCGCCCCGCCGGCTCACGAGCGGACGCCTCCGCTCCGACTCGCGCAGACCGATCTGTCGATTCCCCGCAATCCGCCACCCATGCCGCAGCCCAAAGCGCTGCAGATTGCTCTGTTTCTTCCGATCTCGTCCGACGTGTTCCGCCAGGCGGCCGATGCCGTGCGCGCCGGCATGCAGGCCGCGCATGAGCAGGAGCCTGACGGCGTCGACATGCATGTCGTCGACAGCGGCGATGCTGCGCAGGATGTCGCGGAACGCTACCGCATCGCGGCCGAGCAGGCCGATCTCGTCATCGGTCCCTTGTCGCGCAGCGCTGTCGCCGCTGTCGCGCAGGCAGGCCGTATCGACAAGCCGACCATTGCACTTGCCGCACCCGAACTTCCGCCAGATGCATCGTTTCCCATGCCGCCGCAGCTGCTGGTTCTCGGACTGGCCATCGAAGACGAAGCGCGCCAGATCGCCGACTGGGCCGGCCGCGACCATCGCGGCAGCAATGCGGTGGTCTTGCATGCAGGTGCGCCGTGGCAGCGGCGGGCTGCCGCGGCCTTCGAACTGCAGTGGCAGGAGCAGGAGAGGCAACTGAAGCAAATGAAGCAAATGAAGCAACTGAAGCAACTGAAGCAACTGAAGCAACTGAAGCAACAGAAGCCGCAGGGGCAACAGAAGCAGCGCGGCTTGCAGACGATCGAGCTTGCCGCGGCCGACGGCTTTCTCAACGGCCGTACGCTGCTGCAGCTGAAAAAGGATCTTGCCGACATGCCGGCTGTCATTTTCGCGGCCCTCGATGCGCAGCAGGCGCGGCAGGTACGTGCCGTCATCGGACCGCAGGTGCCGCTCTACGGCACATCGCAGCTCAATCCTGTCCCTGCTCCCGGCCGCGACGCCGCCGAGCGCATGACGGACATGGACGGCGTTCGACTGGTTGATATGCCCTGGCAGCTCGACCCGGAAAGTCCGACAGTCTCGGCTCATTTCCGGCCCGCCGCTGCCGGTATGCGGCCCGCCAACGCCGACATGGAGCGCCTGTATGCGCTCGGCATCGACGCCTACCGTGTCGCGCGGGAAGTGGCGGCGCAGCAGGGCGAGTTCGAACTCGACGGCGTTACCGGCCGGCTGATGGTGCAAGCAGGCAAGCAGCAGGCCAGGCTGCAGCGCATTGCCGAACGCGCCGTGTACCGCAACGGCATCGCTGTGCCGCTGGAGATGCAACAACGGGAGGCGCAGCACTGATGCCGTTGTTCAAGAACACCGCTTCCCGCACCGCAAAGCAGTTGGCAGGAGATGCCGGTGAAGATCGTGCGCTGGCTTATTTGGAGCAGCAGGGACTGTCGCTGCTGCAACGCAATTTCCGCTGCAAGGGCGGGGAGATCGACCTGATCATGAAGCACGGGTCGGCCATCGTATTCGTTGAAGTCAGGAAACGCGCACCCAGCCGCTTCGGCGACGCAGCCGCCAGCGTTGGGACGCAAAAACAGGCGCGGCTGGCGGTGGCGGCGCAGGTGTATCTTCAGTCGCTGCGCACAGTGCCGCCCTGCCGTTTCGACGTGGTGGCCATCGACGGCGAGCAGCTGAACTGGATACGCAATGCCATCCAGCCTTGATACCGATCCCAAGCCGTCTTTGCAGTTTCATATCACTCCCTATAAAGCGAGCATTTCCATCACCTTTGTGCCGGGACTCTGCTTCCTGCCTGCACTATAATCCCCTGCATCATGACAAACCAACGCATCCAGGCGCACTTCCAGGAAAGTGCCGAACTCAAGCAGCGCGCCGCCGCCGCGCTTTCGCAACCGATTGCCGAAGCCGTGGAACTCATGTTCTCCGCATTGTCTAACGGCAATAAGATACTTGCCTGCGGGAATGGAGGCTCGGCAGCGGATTGCCAGCACTTCGCCGCTGAACTGGTCGGCCGCTTCGAACGGGAGCGCCTACCGTTGCCGGCGCTGGCGCTGACGACCGACACCTCGATCATGACGGCGGTCGGCAACGACTACAGCTTCAATGACATTTTCACCAAGCAGGTACAGGCGTTTGGCCAGGCCGGCGATATTCTTCTGGCATTGTCGACTTCCGGCAATTCCGCCAATGTGCTGGCGGCGGTGGAAGCGGCGCTGGAGCGCGACATGCGCGTCGTTGCCCTGACCGGCAAGGGCGGCGGCGCGATCGGCAGGCTACTGACCGACGCCGACGTGCACATCTGCGTGCCGCACGACCGCACCGCGCGCATCCAGGAAGTGCATTTGTTGACGATTCATTGTTTGTGCGACGGTATCGATGTCGCTTTATTTGGGGAGGAACCGGATGAATAACTGGACGCGCTTCACACGTCCGCTCGCCACGCTCGCATTGTGCGGCACCGTGGCAATCAGCTTGCAGGGCTGTATCGAAATGGCCGTCGGCAGCGCCGTCGTCGGCACGCTGGCGGCAACCGATCGCCGCACCTTCGGCGCGCAGACCGAGGACAAGTCCATCGTGCTCAAGGGCGAGGGCCGCGTGTCCAGCCTGGTCGGCGGTGCGGGGCATGTCAATGTCACCAGCTTCAACCGCAAGGTACTGCTCACCGGCGAAGTCCGCGACGAAGCCATGAAATCCGCGGTCGAACGCGAAGTCACCGCCATCGAAGGCGTGCAGTCGGTGGTCAATGACCTGGAAATCGCAGGCGTCTCCAGCTTCACGTCGCGCTCCAACGACTCGCTGCTGACAGGCCGGGTCAAGGCAGCCTTCGTCGATACCCGCGACCTGTATGCCAATTCCATCAAGGTGGTGACCGAACGCGGCATCGTCTATTTGATGGGCCGCGTCACGCAGCGCGAAGGCCAGCTGGCCGCCGAAGTCGCTAGCAACATCAGCGGCGTGCAGAAGGTGGTCAAGGTCTTCGAATACATCTCCGATGATGACTACCGCCAGCTGACCAGATCCTCCGATACGCAAGGCAGCAAATAAGATCTGAACACGGCAATGCGTTTTTCCGGCACCCGCCGCAGCAAGCCGCAGATCATTCCGCTCTGCGGCTTTTTTCTTTCACAGGACTGACATGGAAAGCATTATCGTCGGCATACTCCTGGCGCTCTTCATCCTGTCTTGGGCTGTGGGCGCCTACAAGCGCCTGCTCCTGCTCCAGCGGCAGGTCAGGCAGGCATTCGGCAAACTGGAGATCCCCCTGAAGCAGCGGCATGAAGAGGTGCCGGTCGTCGTTGAGGCCGCGCGCGCCTACCTGAAGGAAGAGCGCGAACTGCTGGAAGCAGTCATCGAGGCGCGCAACCGGGCACAGGAGGCGCTGGCTTTGCCTGCTGCATCTCCGTTCAGCCGCGATGCCGTGCAGCGCCTGGCCGCAGCCGAAGGCGAACTCGATCTTGCGCTGGCCGGGCTGTTTACCGCGTGCAGGAGCAAGGGACATCTTGCCGTGAATGCGTCGCTGGCTGCCCTGGTCGACCAGATCGCAGCCTTGAATACGCAGATCGGTTTCCTGCGTGACGCCTACAACGACACCACGCGGCAATACAACGTCGTGCGCAAGCTGATTCCCGGCATCCTAGTGGCTGTTATTTTCGCCTTCATCCCCGCCGTTCCCATGGGGATGTTGCCGGTTCGCCGCAACTAGTGCGATTTTCGTCTGTATTCGACTAACGGAGTGTTAAACCGACCACTAGGTTTGATGTTCGGCTTGCCGCCGGCGCGCTTTCGCAAACCGGCTTATCATCTGCCTGACTCAGTAACCAGGCGAAGTCTCCCTGATCCAATTCCCATCATGATGCGACGTCAACTGCTCAAAATGCTTGCCGGCCTGGCGCCGGTGCTTCTCTTCACCGCCATCCCCGCGCACGCGGCCGAAGACGTCAAGGTGGTTTATCACCTGGCCGACGGCATCGACCAGGCGACGCGGGCCATGGGCAATATCCGCAATCACTTGCGCGCCGAGCCCAACACGAAGATCGCAGTCGTTGCCAACGGCGACGGCATCCGTTTCCTGCTGGCCGGCGCCAAGGAGCGCAGCGGCAGGCCTTTCGATGCCCAGGTCAAGGCGCTGGCCGAGCAGGGCGTGGAATTCCGCGTCTGCGGCAATACGCTGGCCGCGCATGAAGTGCCGGTATCGCAGCTGTTGCCCGAAGCCAAGATCGTGACGGCGGGCGTGGTGGAACTGGCACGCCTGCAGGCCAAGGAAGGCTACGTTTACATCCGTCCTTGATCCGTTGACGTACGGCCGGACGGGCACAGGACTATAATCTTCCTGTTTTCAAACGCACCGATGGTAACTGCCATGCAAGCTGCACCCTCTTCCCCGCCGCGCAACCGCACCTGGATCAAGATCCTGGCCGCGTTGGTGATCGCGGCCCTCGCCCTGACCGGTTATTTCTCCCTGTCCGGCAAGAAGTCTGCGCCGGATGTGACCTTCCAGTCCATCAACGGCCAGCAGCTCTCGATGCAGAGTCTGCGCGGCAAGGTCGTCATGGTGAATTTCTGGGCCACCAGCTGCACCACCTGCGTCAAGGAAATGCCGCACATGGTGCAGACCTATGAGAAATACAAGGACAAGGGGCTGGACTTCGTGGCGGTGGCCATGAGCTACGATCCGCCGAACTATGTGCTCAACTATGCACAGACGCGCAACCTGCCTTTCCATGTTGCGCTCGACAGCAAGGGCGACGTGGCCAAGTCATTCGAAGACGTCAAGCTGACGCCGACGACCTATGTGATCGACAAGAAGGGCAATATCATCAAGCGGTATGTGGGCGAACCCGATTTCGCCGCCCTGCATCAGCTGCTGGAAAAGGCGCTGGCCGCCTGATGCCTTTCATTCGCTGGTGTTTCGGCACCGATCATTCTCAAAAAGAAAAGCGCCGTAAGGCGCTTTTCTTTTTTGTGCTGCCAGTTTTCCTTGTCTTTCTATTCCGTGACTTTCTCGGCCGCAGCCGAAGCGGTGCCGAACCGCGGTTTCAGTTGCTGCCACTCCCTCCGCGGAAAAGGCTCTTCGTAGCCGCTGAAATAAAGCGTCAGCGAAGTCAGCCATTGCTGGGTCGGCGCGGGATGCACATAGGGTGCAGTCAGCAGGGCCAGCGCGCTGAGCACCACGCGTACCGGATTGAACACCTGCTTGCGCAGCATCGTGCCCGCCACCCAGATGAAGCTGATGCTGACGGCCGCGCCCAGCATGCAGCCTGCGATCACTTCCGATGCGGAATGCGCATGCACTGCGATGCGTGAAATGCCAACCACGGCGCCGAAGACCAGGCCGAAGATGGCACCGAATGCGCGCAAGGGACGGGGCGCCTTTTCCAGCATGAGATAGAACAGCACCGGCAGCACCGCGGTCGCACGCATTGCGTGGCCGCTGAAGCCGGTGAAGTCGATGGAGCGGATGCCGATGCCCCAGCCGATGAAGGCCATCTTGGTGGCAATGACAACCGCCATGCCCATGGCGAACAGCAGGCTCCAGCACAGGGCGAGCTTGTTTTCATTTTCAGCCAGCAGCCACGCAGCGATCGCCAGTGCGGCGAACGATGTGATGGTGACATCGCCGAATCGTGTAATTTCATTCCAGTCGATCATAGTTACCGATAGGGCAAATGCATCAGAGAGAAGTTCATGAGGATTTGTAAGCGTTTATGCTGCGTCAGACCGTAGCTGCATGCTACCGGCATTCTCGGCGATTCACTTCGGGCTTTTCTTAATTCTGCTCAAAGCGGTACAGAAGGCCGAGGCGGGCGTGGCGGTTTGGCGACGTTTTTACATGGGAGCACGCCGGCAGTGCATGCCGGCGTGCGAAGGAAGGAACGCGGGGAGGGAGGGATCAGACCACGCCGGCGCCATGCGCCTGCTGGTCGGCGTGATAGGAACTGCGCACCATGGCGCCCACTGCAGCGTGAACGAAGCCCATCTTGTAGGCTTCTTCCTCGAACATCTTGAATGTGTCGGGATGCACATAGCGGCGCACCGGCAAATGGTCGCCCGACGGCATCAGGTACTGGCCGATGGTGAGCATATCAACATTGTGCGCGCGCAGGTCGCGCATGACCTGCAGGATTTCCTCGTCGGTCTCGCCCAGGCCAACCATGATGCCGGACTTGGTCGGCGTTTCCGGGTGCAGTTCCTTGAAGCGCTTGAGCAAGTTCAAGGAATACGCATAATCCGAACCGGGACGGGCTTCCTTGTAGAGGCGCGGCACGGTTTCGAGGTTGTGGTTCATCACATCCGGCGGGGCCGCCTTCAGGATTTCCAGCGCGCGGTCCATGCGGCCGCGGAAATCGGGCGTCAGCACTTCGATGCGGGTCATCGGCGACAGCTCGCGCACGCGGCGGATGCAATCGGCGAAATGGCCGGCGCCGCCGTCGCGCAGGTCGTCGCGGTCGACCGAGGTAATCACCACGTAGCTGAGCTTGAGCTGGGCAATGGTCTTGGCCAGGTTTTCCGGTTCATTCGGATCGAGCGGATCGGGACGGCCGTGGCCGACATCGCAGAACGGGCAGCGGCGGGTGCACTTGTCGCCCATGATCATGAAGGTGGCGGTGCCCTTGCCGAAGCATTCGCCGATGTTGGGGCAGCTGGCTTCCTCGCACACCGTCACCAGCTTGTTGGCCCGCAGGATGTCCTTGATTTCATAGAAGCGCGTGGTCGGCGATGCCGCCTTGACCCGGATCCAGTCCGGCTTGGCAAGCTTCTCGGCCGGAATGATCTTGATCGGGATGCGGGCCGTCTTGCCTGCGCCTTTCTGCTTTTCGCTGGGGTTGTAAGCAGGGGCCGGGACGGCAAGGGCTTCTTTTTCGGTAGTCATCGTGCGGGTCGCTTCGTCGGTTGTGGTGTGCCAGGCGGCGCGGTCGGCGCCGGGGCGACAGGGTAAGTTCAGAGTAAGAGGTCAGGCGGTCAATAATTCGGTCAGCTTGCCGGCGAGCCGCGTCCGGACTTCGGCCAGCGGCGCTTCGGTTCCCGCGGTCTTCATGTCCACCGTGGCCAGGCCTTCGTAGCCGCAGGGATTGATCCAGGAAAAGGGTGCAAGGTCCATCGATACGTTCAGCGAGACGCCATGATAGGTGCAGCCGTTTCCGCGCACTTTCAGGCCGAGCGCCGCGATCTTGGCTCCTTTCCAGGGGCCGTCGGACATGTAGATGCCGGGCGCGCCGGGCTTGCGTTCGCCCGAAAGATTATACGCCTGCAGGGTTTCGATGACCGACTGTTCGATTTTGTGCACGAATTCGCGGGCGAACAGCCTGGCGCCGGGACGGCGGCGCAAATCCATGAGCAGATAGACAATGGCTTGGCCGGGACCGTGGAAGGTGACTTCACCGCCGCGGTCGGTCTGGACCACGGGAATGCCGTGGGCATCCAGCACATGGGACGGATCGGCGCCGAGGCCCAGGGTATAGACCGGCGGATGCTCGACCAGCCAGAGCTCGTCGGGCGTATCGGCATGGCGGGCGTCGGTGAAGGCGCGCATCGCCGCGAATGTGGTGTCGTAGGCTTCGATGCCGCGCTCGACCAGACGCGGCCGGCGCAGCGGGGACTGCATGTCGTTCATAGGGGAATCGTGTAGAAGTGGTTCTGGTCCTTGTGCGGCGAGTTGTCGATCGCCTTGAGGATGGTCGGATCGATCTCCCCCTGCTGCGGATCGAACAGGCCGCACAGCCGCATGGCCTTGCGCACATCGATGGTCTTGCCAAGGAATTCGAATACCACCCGGGCGCAGGCGATCGAGCGCTGGCTGCTGGCGGCGACCCCGAGCATCAGGCCGGACAGGCGCGCCACCTTGTTCTTGTAAGTCGGGAACAGGATGGTCTGGGCAATTTCGTTGCCGGTCAGCGACTCGTAGTCGATCAGGAAGATGCGGTCGTTCAGATAGAAGGTGCCGCCGACATACTTGCACTTGTAGGTCTGGTCGAGATTGGCATGCTGCGGAAAGCGCTCCAGCCGCTCATGGTAGATCGCGCCGTCATGCAGGAAGATGTGCACCAGTCCGCGCAGCACCTTGCCCGGCGCGCTCATCGACTGGTAATACTCGTAGTAGTAGCCGAGATACTTGTCGAACTTGCCGGCGCTCTGGTGCTGCAGATGCGCGATATGGTCGCTGAAGACGGTGCGCTCGGTGCGCTGCTTCGGGCGGACCTGCACGATCTGATGAAAATGCTCCCGCGGAAGATAGATTTCGGCCGGTTCCACGCCGAAGAAGTCGCAGATGCGCTCCAACGTATGGCTCGACGGCTTGCTGGTGCCGTTGAGGTAGCGGTTGAACTGGGCGCGGTTGAGATTGAGCTTGCGGCAGACATCGGCGACCGATCTGTAGTAGCTGCACAGCATGCGCAGGTTTTCGCAGAATTCGCGCTGGGCTGGGTGCGCAGGCTTGCCGGGAGCGGCAGAAATATTTCCTGTGGCCAAGAATTTTCCCGTTTCAAGATGGGTGTGTTGCTAGATGACGCTATATTAGCATCAACCAGCATCAAGTCGCGCCAAATAGCGAAATGGCATTTGGACCAGTTTCTCCCTAAAGTTGCGATCCAAGTTGCATGCGCCTTTTCACCAAAAGGCTAACTAAAAAAGCAGGACGACAATCAACGCATGCCGACGAAGCAAACCGCTTCATGCGCAACCGGCCACGAACCGGCAGCGCATGTAACGGGATGACCTCAAAAAGGAGACACCATGACCACCGTAGAAGACTACATTCTCGGCAACGGCGCATTGCATGACCGTTTCTTCGCCACCACCGAGATCCTCGCCAAGCTCGTATCGAGCGCTCCCCGTTCCGTCAGCCTCACCCAGCTTGAAGAAGAAACCGGCCGTCCGGCACGGGAACTCGGCAAACTGTGCGCCGGCCTGGTTCGTGCCGGATTGCTGACCGCCGACCCGCGCGCATCCGAACGCTGGATGCTGACCTGCGATGCCAGCATGGTCACGCTGGAAGACGTGTTCCGCTGCGTGCTGGCCGAGCAGCAGACGCCGCAGGCACGCAAGGCGCCGGGCAAGGCAGGCGCGGACCGCGCACCCAATGACGTGGACCTGCTGGTGATGCAGGCGATGATTGCGATAAATCAAAGCGTGTTCAAACATTTGCGCCAATTTTCACTTGACCGGCTGAAAATCAGCGCAGCCGGCATGTTTCCGGCACCCCGCCGAACGTCCCGTCCCGCTTTCGCGAACAGCGCGTTCGACGTGGCGCTTACATAACTATTCCGGCCAGGAGGCCCGTTCACAGCGGGCCTGCTCATCGGCCTGACGACCTTTGCAGCACCATCACCCGTTCAAACTTAGGAGGCAAGACCATGCAGTTCACTACAAAAATGATTCCGTTGGCCGGTGCAATCGCCTTTGCTTTCGCAGGCGCCGCTTCGGCACAGGAACAAGTCGTCAAGATCGGCCACGTCGGCCCGATCTCCGGCGCCATCGCAC
>NZ_JACYXF010000035.1 GCF_015352985.1 Noviherbaspirillum malthae
TGCGGCGCTGGACGCTGGTTACGACCTCGATACTTTCCATTTCTACTCCAAGACATAGTCATATGCCTAGGTCTATTCCTAGGCGTTATGAAAAGCACGATGTCCGATTGAAATGGGGGCTGCTCCATTGACATAGCTAAACCGCCAATCAGTACTCAACGCATAGAATGCGTCACCAATACTATCGAGCATGGTTATTAGCGCTTGTCTCGATTTTGCCGCTTCCTGCCTTGTGTTCACCATCTCCGTGACATCGCGGCCAGTGACGTAGAGTACACTCTGAGCGGTCGACCACTGCCCAGCCCATGAAAAGTGGATGATGCTCCCGTCCTGACGGAACCATCGGTTCTCGAAATTCAGAATCGGTATGCCTTTTAGGAGCTGCTTTTCAATGAGTTGCGTGCGTTCTAGTTCGCCCGGAACCAAAAAATCTTGGTACTTTCGTCCTGTAATTTCTTCGGGCGTATAGCCCAGCACTTTCTCCACAGCTTGATTGATGCGAAGGATGGTGCCATCACCGGCTATCAGGACCATCAAATCAACGGAATTCTCAATCAGTGCGGTGTTTGCTGCAGCAAGCTGACTTAGGCGTCGATTAGTCTTAACTTCTGCTGTTACATCCCGTCCGGTGCCGCGATAGCCTTTGAATTCGCCGTCTTGGAATATTGGTTCTCCAGATATCCGGACGTGACACGGTTCAGAGCATTGGCCTCCGTAGGCGGTGTACGTTATATCTCTGAACGGTTCTCGGGCATTTGTTTTTTCAACGTATTCGCGTATTCCCGGGTCGTCCTGATGAATAGCTCTGTCGAAACGAGTCTGGCCAATCAAAGCTTTAGCTGAGAGACCGTATATCTGCTCAATAGCGGCAGACACTGACGTAAAGCGTCCTTCCGCATCAGTCTCCCAGTACCAATCGGACGATAACTTGATAAGGCTGCGAAACCGCTCTTCGCTATGCCGTAGTTGCTCTCTAGCCTCCCGCTCGGCAGTGATGTCGCGCGACACTGCGACAACACCTGTATTGCCTCCGCTGAGTGGTGACTTGATTACCTTAAGCTTGGTACCTAACCAGTAGAATCGTCCATTCTTTGCGCGAATACGGAATTCAACCAGCTTACTCGGGCTGCAATATTCAATCTGCATCCGAACTTCCTTCCGGATTGCCTGCTCATCATCTTGCGAAATGAGGGAATAGACACTTAACGTAGCAAGTTCATCTGGAGCATACCCTAACAAACGTGAAATTGATGGAGAAGCATATCGGAACAATCCGGTACTGGGTTCATGATGGCTAATCAGGTCCGAACTATTCTCAGTAAGGAGGCGATGAGCCGCCTCGCTCTTCGCCAGTTTTTCTAGCGTTTCATGCTGGCTTGTGACATCAACAATGGTGCCAACGTAGCCAAGAAAATCACCGTTATCGGACGTTCTTGGAACACCGGAACCCATCATCCACCGAATTGAACCGTCGCTCCGGACAATACGGTACTCAAACTGGTAGCCGGTTCGCTCTTCTTTTACCTTAATGAAGCTTGGGCGTAAACGTGCGCGGTCATCAGGATGGATGCAAGCAAACCATTCATTGATGTGAAGGCTTGTTTTTTCACCAATCGTAAATTCTGGATTGGCATTCAGAAAAACACAGTGGTCGGACGTATCAGTCATCCAAACCAGTAATTTGGCAGAGTCAGCGAGACGTCGGACTAGCGGTTGCGCATTTGAAATATAGGATGGCATGACAAGTAGTTGTCGACCTTATAGCGCGATGGTTACAAACGCATAGTTTCTATAGAGAAATCAATATACCCGGTTGGCGTATCGTTTTCCATAGACGCTTTTGCAATTTTGCACTGGCAGCGATAACAAGAGATATGACTTGGCCTTGAGCTGGCAAGGGATGTCTAACCGCAGCAGTCAGGCGAACGGCGTCACCCTATTGAGGAGTCATAGACGAGAAAAGGGTGGGAGCGACTGGCTCGTAATTTGCAAGGCTTCAGGTGTCTCCTCCCCCCAACGGGGATTTAGCCCATGCACGCTCCCATCGGCTGCAGTGCGTGGGCTTTTTTATGCAACGACCAAACAGTTGAAAAGTAAAAAGCCCACACCTTTGCAAGTGTGGGCTTTCTCCTGTCTCCTCCACCTCTCTACGGAAATGGATTCTTTCGAACTGCCCAATGACTTTGCTATAAGTTGTTTCAGCGCTCTATTGGGGAAAACACGTATCAAGGAGCGCAATTTTTTCTAGCCCCGGTTTGGGAAACCAACTCCGTCATACACATTGCAGACTGGAATTCCATAGGACTACGGTAAGCACTCTTCAGATTTTCGGAGGTTAGCAGGAGCGGTGTTTGGTGAACTGCTCCGCCAAAAATTGACTGCGCCACAGGTCGAATGAAGGTTTCAAAGGCTTTGAAGAGCTCCAACGTATCTGCGTCCGAGCTGTCAATGTTCTTGAGTTGTGAAAGCGTATCAAGGGCTTCACGTGAAATTAAGCATTCCCTTTCGTGCGCGCCGATGTTGACTGAGAAAGTAACGCCATCCGGAGTCGGACGTACGGGTGTTGTATTGTCCATAAATTCCTCCTGGCTATCGCGTTTCGATTGAAATTTTGTCGCGCACATTTGTTCTACTTACATGCTAGACCACCCACGATATGCATTTCATGAAATGCAACAAGCCGATACAAGATTGTTTGCAGCAATCAGCTAATGCGACCGGCGAACAAAAACCGAATCTAGCAACTTGGCCCTTTCAGTTTCTCCCCTGTTTCTGTGGCCAAATCTGTGGAAAACTTATGAAAGCAGATGCAAGTCATTGAAAGATATAAATTATTTTCCAATGTGCAAAAAAGAGGCAAATGGATAATTCTGTTTTGAATAGTCAGTCACAGCAGACTCGGTAAAGCCATAATTTGATTTACATTGGATACAAATATCAAGGTAATGCCATGACCTTATCAAATCAGACTGCTAGGAAACTAGCAGTTGCTGTGGCGATTTTTGTCTTCGCTATCGATATTGCGACCAAGGAAGCCATCTTTCGCTCCTTCGCCTTACGCGAATCGGTTGCGGTAACATCTTTCTTCAATCTCGGACATTGGCTCAACCCCGGCGCTGCATTCAGTTTTCTGAGTGATGCTGGAGGATGGCAGCGCTATTTCTTCTCCGCACTTGCCTTTGCTGTCATCGCTTGGCTTGGCACCGGAATGCTTTTCAATGATTCGCTGACAAGAACACTACGCGTTGCGTTTGCTCTCATCGTGGGCGGCGCTGCCGGCAATCTTTACGACCGGATGGTCCGAGGAGCGGTGATTGACTGGATAGACTTGCATTGGGCAGGGTGGCATTGGCCTGTCTTCAACCTCGCCGACTGTGCCATCGTAGCCGGAGCAATCACTTTGGCTACGGCTAAGGTACCAAACACACCCAAGAATGAAAAATCTGCAGTACAGAGCTAGGAAACCTAATACGGCAATACTTCAATGAAGGGATGGCAGCCCTTAGCTTGTTACGGCCTTTCTAGGCGGTCTTCATTTCAGCGGAGGGCAGTTTTCTTCTTGGGTGGCGGCCTTGCTTTTGCTCCTCAACTTCTCTCAATGCGAACTTCACATCAGAGAAAGTCTCAGTACATATGAGTCTACACAGCACTGTGAGCACATGGAGTATCCCACTTTTACATCACAGCAATCATTGCCACTTGGGGGAAAAGGATGGGCACTCGTTCTTTTGTGGCCAGCACTTGCACTGTGTCTTGCCGGCTTGCTCTGGATATACACAGAGAGCGAGATTAAGAGAATCAAAGTTGAAGCCGTCAGTCAGGTACAAGAACGCGCCACTTCGACAGCTGACTCCTACGCCCAACAGCTGGGTCATATGACCGAGCAAATTAGTCAAGTAACGCTACGGCTCAAGCATCATTGGGAAGACCCAAATATTCCTGTAAATTTGGAGAAGGACCAAGAGTATGGGCTTTTTCCTCCCAGCCAGCTTCTCTATGCAAACATCTTTGATGCCGATGGCGATTTGGTGACTAGCACCATTCTGGGTGCCCCTCGCAGCGGAAACATCGCACACCTTCCTTACTACAAAATGCACCAGGTTAACTGTTGCTTAGGGCTGCTGATTTCTCCGCCGAGTCCTAGTGTATTGCTGGGCCGTTCAATTGTGCGCTTCTCCAGACGGTTGAATAATCCTGACGGCAGTTTTGATGGGATAACAGTCGTGTCGGTCGAACCTGATTACCTAGTCACGTTTCAAAAGAACGCCCTACAAGGCGAGAATGACTTTGTCTCAGTTCGGCTAGCCACTGGCCCTCTAATTGCAAGCAAGGTAGGCGGCAGCGACAACGCATCTACACCAATTTTCTACCGTACCGACCCTATTTTCCAAACACGTGAGGGAATAGTTCTTGAGCCGGTGGAGCGATTCAAGGACGGACATGCGCGATACGTCGCGTGGAGAAAAATTGATAACTACCCTCTGGTTGCTCTCGCTGGATTCTCGCTCGCCAAAGCCACTGCTTATGTCGACGACCAGACCCGAAAATACCGTGACTTCGCAGCGCTAACAACCATTTTTCTATTGGTCTTTGGATTCGGTGCCGCTAATTTTTCTGCACATCATGTAACGCGGAAGAGAGAAATTGATGAGACGCGTGAAACCTATCGTCTCGCTACCGATGTCGCGAACGAGGGCTTTTACATGTTGCGCCCTCTTCACGACACCAACGGTAAAGTCATTGATTTCAGACTGGACGATTGCAACAACCGAGCTGCAGATTTGGTTGGCACAACTAGGGCGAGATTGCTTGGAAAGACAGTCTCTTCACTGAAGTCGACATCGTTCAGAGAAGAGCTCCTGCGCTTATGCCATCTAGGTCTGACAAAGGGTTTTGCAGAGGAGGAAATTAGGATTCCGTCGCAAAGTCCGTTTAGAGCAAGGTGGGTCTACCGACGCATTGTACGGTCCCGTGCTGGTCTCGCCCTTACCGTCCGAGACATTTCAGAGGAAAAGGAAAAGGCTCAAGAGCTCGCACGACTCGCGAACAACGACACACTGACCAAACTACCAAACCGAAACTGGCTAAACAACTATCTGCCAACCGCGGTTGAGCGCGCGGAGAATGGGACTGCCCATCTCGCCGTGCTGTTCATCGACCTGGACAACTTCAAGAACGTGAACGACACCTTGGGCCATGAGGCCGGTGACGAGCTTCTAGTGCAAGCGGCCGAGCGACTTCGGGATTCAGTACGGGTTAGTGACCATGTCGCACGGCTTGGAGGTGATGAGTTTGTCGTAATCCTTGACCACATTGACGTCGTCGAAGACGTTGCCAAGGTAGCAAAGGTCATCATCGATAAGATACGCCTGCCTTATACGCTAACGGCAAGCATGGGCAATGAAATCAACGCCTCGATTGGAATTAGCGTCTACCCCCAAGACGGAGATAATGCGGAGCTGCTCCTGAAGCATGCCGACGTCGCCATGTATGCTGCCAAAGCCGCGGGTAAAGGACGCTATGCGTTCTACCATACTCATTTGTCTGACTCGCTCATTCTCCGGCTCGGCAAGGAACGAGCGCTGCGTGAAGCCGTTGAAAATGATGAATTCGTAGTGCATTACCAACCGCGCGTCGGGCTCGTTTCAGGACGACTTACCAGTATGGAAGCGCTGATACGCTGGCAGCGCCCTGACCGAGGACTGGTGTACCCCTCCGAGTTTATCGACGTCGCGGAGGACATTGGCCTCATTGTCAGCATCGGTGAAATTGTCATCGACAAGGTCTGCCGTCAAATTGCAAGATGGAAGGCTGAAGGTCTGACGGTAGTGCCCGTTTCGGTGAACGTCTCATCACATCAGCTCAAATCCGGCACCCTAAGCCCATTTATCCGAGCCTGCGTCGAAAGGTATGGCATTCCAGCAAACACCCTTGAGGTGGAACTTACCGAGTCGGCCGTGATTGACAGGAGCACTGTTGTGACGAAAGAGCTGGCAGCACTACGGGGACTAGGCATCAAGTTGATGATTGACGACTTTGGAACCGGCTACTCCTCCATGGCCCAATTGCACAGACTTGACGTCGATGTCTTGAAAGTCGATAAGGCGTTCACCAGAGCACTATCGGAAGGCGATGAGGGACGGCTTCTGTTTGGCGCCATTATGTCCATGGCTAACGCCCTCAACATGTGTGTCGTAGCAGAAGGTGTCGAGACTTCCGACCAGTTGGGAATGCTACGGTCCCTGGAGTGTGACGAAGTCCAGGGCTTTCTTGTTTCGAAGGCTGTGACAGCCAACGACATGGCAAACTTGTTAATCAAGCGGTTTCTGCTTCCTGGGTCACGCGGTCCAGGGCGGCTTATGCCTGCCTGATTATGCAAACAGTCATGCTCGACCTAGGCGCCCATTACCATTGGTCGCGACGTAGGTAGGTATCCGTCGAATTCGTCAGGAAGTGCGAATTCGTCAGGAAGTGATGTCCGAAAGGACTGCGTCAAGTTGATTGAGGGCGAATGGCTTGCCTAAAAATGAATCCAATCTCAGGTTCCGCGTGGCCCTTCTTTGAGTACTACTGGTCCCCACAATCTTCACTGCCGGATAGCGGTGACGAAGCGACGTCAGGCAGTCAACGCTGCCACCCGGAGGTAGCAACTCGACGTCAAATATGACAACGTCGCAGGCGGTCGTCTGTAAAACTTCATCTATGTCCGACGTTATTGAAGCCGGAACGGCATAGTGTCCTTTTGCGGTTGCCATCTCCGCAACTGTATCGGCGACAATCTGGTTCTCGTCGACAACGAGAACACGCAATCGTTTTGCTGAGGTCATTCCAAAGAGGACGAAGAAAAGGGAGCGCAAGAATGCGGCCTTGTTTCCAAGAAATCACGGATGACATAAAGCGTATAGGTTACTAGAAGTTCATCTTCGTATTGGCACACGCACCAGAACTGAAACGATGTCGTTATATGCCAACTGAAGCGTTGCAAGTGGTGGCCTGCCTACTCATTTTTACGGCAATCAATGTAGAATTACGCCTCTGGAAATTTCCCAACTTATTGATTCTACGAAATATTTCTTGAACGCCCCATTGAGACGGCCATATTCAGAAATTTCTTGAAAAGAGTTCTTCTCTGTACCACATAACCGTACGGGGAAATGTCAGTAACGCTCGAAAGGATTCGAGACCCCACCCCAGCGCCGTGAGCGTCTCTATCCATTTTTTGCCTTCAAAGTAACGCGAATGTCAGTAACGATTCCTGCCGAGTTTCAGGTTAGCTCAGCTACGTCCCTAGACAATCTCATTCTTGAAAGCATTACCGACTTTGCGGTAATTGCAATGGACTCTGCTGGTCACGTTTTGCGCTGGAACGAAGGCGCCTGTCGGATTCTGGGATGGACGGCGGAAGAGATGGTCGGACAGCACGTGTCTCGATTCTTCACGCCGGAGGATGCGGCAGTACACCAGCCCCAGAAAGAGATGCAGCAAGCTCGCTTATTCGGACGCGGCATGGACGAACGCTGGCACGTCCGCAAATCGGGAGAACGCTTCTGGGCGTCCGGTGAAATGATGCCTCTGAAGGGCAATACTGGCCAGCTTATCGGGTTCGTAAAAGTCCTCCGCGACCAGACCGAACAGAAGCTTGCCATTATCGACATCGTTGACCAGAACGAGCAGCTCGAAGACAAAGTCACGACTCGAACACAAGAACGTGACCGCGTCTGGCGTAATTCCCTCGACTTGATGCTCTCGATTGGAGCAGATGGCATCGTGCGTACTGTCAATCCTGCGTGGACCTCGACACTCGGCTACGAGCTGAATGAACTGGTCGGCCAACACTTTGCCCCCTTCGTGCATGTCGACGATATACCGGCGACCAGTGACGCCATCACAACGGCATCCCGGACCCCTGTTGAGCGTTTCGAGGTTCGACTAAAGCATAAGGACGGCTCCTATCGCTGGTTTGCCTGGCGTGCAGCACCGGAAGAAGGCATTGTGTATGCGAACGGACGCGACATCACAATCGAGAAAAAACAGGCCGAGCAATTGCGTCTTGCCAGCAGAGCCCGACTGCAACTTGCCATGGCGGCCGGTGAAATGGGCGCCTGGGAATGGAATATTCAGACAAACACGATTGTGTGGCTGCACGGCGCCGCAGCAGTACACGGGATTGCTCCAGCTGATGAAAACATGGTGTTCCCCGTTGAACACTATGTCGAACATGTCCATCCGGACGACAGGCGAAAGCTAGTTGATGTCATGGAGCGTGCCGTCTCGGAAGGCAAGAACCATCATGCCGAGTACCGTGTTGTCTGGCCCGATGGAAGCGCTCACTGGATTGAAGCGCGTGGCGAGATGTTCTTCGATGAATCAGATAAGCCTGCCTATATGGTCGGTGTCAGCGTCGATATCACGCGACAGAAGCGTTCTGAACAAGACTCGAAATTCCTCGCTCACGCCAGCAACGAACTTGCACAGCTGATTGACCCGCAGAGCACGCTTGACCGCCTGGCATATCTTGCTGTGCCGTTCTTTGCTGACTGGTGCGCCATTGACATTCTGGAAGGCGAAGACACCCTGCGCCGGGTTGCAGTGGCACACGTGGACCCATCCAAGGTCAGGCTTGCCTTGGAAATCCATCACCGCTTCCCTCCTGACCCGAAGTTATCACAAGGCATCTGGAGCGTGGTTCGTACCGGTCGGCCACAGATGGTTCATGAGCTGACGGACGAGCTACTGGCCCAATACATCAAGGAGCCAGAGCGCCTGACCATCATGCGGGAAGTGGGCATCCGCTCATTCTTGTCCGTGCCGCTGACTGCACGTGGTAAGACTATGGGCGTCATCACATTTTTCGCTGCTGAATCTGGCCGACGTTACGAGCAAGCGGATTTGATATTGGCTGAGGAGCTCGGCCGCAGAGCCGCAATTGCGATAGAAAACGCTAATCTCTATCGTGCAGTCAAAGAATCTGACCAGGCAAAGGACGTGTTTCTCGCGACCCTCTCCCACGAACTGCGTAATCCTCTTGCCGCAATCGTGAGCGCATTGAACCTGTTGACGATTACACCTGATGACAAGGAAAAGGTCACAAAGTACATCAAGATGATGGAGAGGCAAGCAGGCCATCTCACGCACTTGGTAGATGACCTAATGGATGTTGCCCGCATCTCTAACGGAAAAATCGAACTCAAGAAGGAAGCATCAAGCCTTGCTGGCATTTTGAACAATGCCATTGAGACATGCAGTACGCAGATGGAGAAAGGGGGACACCGCCTTTCGTTAACGTTGCCTGGTGAAGCCACACCGATTCATGCAGACCATGTTCGCTTGACACAAGTTTTCTCAAACCTATTGTCGAATGCAACAAAATACACCCCGACTGGCGGCCAGATATCCGTCATCCTTGAACATGTCGACTCAGATTACGTTGTATCGATACGAGATACCGGTGTTGGCATCCCATCTGACATGCTCAAGAACGTGTTCAACCTGTTCACCCAGGTCAATCATCCACTTCAGTACAGCGAGGGCGGGCTGGGTATTGGGCTGGCCTTGGTTGAAGGCATCGTGTCGCTTCATGGCGGTAAGGTCGAGGCATTTAGCGATGGCTCAGGAAAAGGAAGCACATTTATAGTCAGGCTACCTTTGGATATGCCCTTGCCAGCCTCTGCCAGTGAACTTGGCGGAATCCTATCAACTTCGGCGGTCCAAGCAACAGAGAAGAAGCGTATCCTCGTCGTTGACGACAATGTGGATGCAGCTCTGACGACCGGAGAAATCCTGCGCATACTCGGACACGAGGTCGATATTGCACATGATGGGCTCACGGCTGTCTCAGCGGCTGGTGCCGGCAATCAGGACATCATCCTCATGGATATTGGTTTACCTGGTATCGATGGCTACGAAGCTGCGCGTCGCATTCGGGCACAGCAACAAGGAAGCACATCGCGGTCGTTACTCATTGCTGTTACAGGATGGGGGCAAGAGAAAGACAAAGAGCTTGCCTTTGACGCTGGCTTTGACCTGCATTGGGTGAAACCAGTCACATTGGAAAAGCTAAAAGAACTTTTGGAAGCGTCCAACCTTCAATTTTGAAGCCTAGATGCATTCCATGGACATAAAAGACATTGCTTTTGCAGCAAAGTAGAACTACCAACGCCGATGACGTTGGTAGTCCAATTGGTTTCACGCTTACTGGTACGAACAAAATTATTTTGCGGTGAAGTTAGTCAGCCATTGCAGGTTTTCTTCGAGCTGCCAAGCTTCACCTCCGGATTGCCATGCCGGCTGAAGGGTGTCTTCGCTACTGCCGCAGCCAGCCGAACGCATGTAGCAGTGGTCTGCCAAGCCACTGGTCATCCGGAGTTGCTGGACCATATGCCAGCCACTACCGTTTGGATTGACGCAGCCGTTTGCCGTGAGACCACAATTAAGCCCGGTCACTTCCTGCATTTGGCTGCGGACAGTCAGTTGATTTCCACCCATAAATTCATCGGCTTCGCCGTTGACGATGCGTAGACGGTCATTGGGCAGCACGTGATTTCCGTTGGTCATACACTGTCGTAAATCTGTGGAAGCATATTGCACACCGGTGCCAAGCCCGTATGCCGCTTGCACCCGTGCGTCATAGTTCTTCGCCAGGACAGCCATAATAGAACCTTGACTGAAACCACCGACCACTAGCCCCTTACGGCAATCTGCTCCCTTGCGAGAGCAGATTTGGGTAATCGCACTTGCGGCATTATTAGGGTCGAAGATGCACTTCGATTTTGAGCCGATGACGTCACAGCTACCAAAAGCCGAATTACCGTACTCGACGGTGGCTGCGACATAGCCTTTTGCTGCCATCCTCTTGACAGCTTCAAGAGCCGAAGCATTGGTAAAATTTTCCCAAGTACCCACCATATATACAAAGACCGGGTGTTTTCCCGGCGTTGTCGGCTCCATGCCCACGATGTTATATGTACTTGAGCACTCGCCGCCGGAAGGGCTAGCACCGTTATATGTCATCGCAAAATTCGTCTGAGCCCATACTGCAGTACTCAAAAGAACTCCAGCACCAAGTACCGCCACCTTCTTCGTATATTGCATTAACTTTTGTCTCATCTCCGTCCTTGTCTCGTTTTTTTGATAGCCGTCATCTACCTGCGAATCACATGGGCAATGACGCACGACATACAGCAAATCGCATGCCGAAGATAAAACGTGAGACAGCAATGTAGCTAGGCTGGACGACGTGATTTTGGACTTTCGTCAAAGTTGAGGACAACTGTTTCGCACAACGAAACCGAGAGACGTTTCGCGTCAACCGCTATCTGCGTGAGTGCAGGCTTCGTCTTGGAAGCCCTTAGGTAGATTGTCACCATTCTGCTGTGCGCTCTTAGCCCATCGACACGCCTTCACAAAGTTCCCCTGTCGATAATGCGCTTGTGCGATATTTACCCGCGCGTCCCGTACTCTGGGTGAGACGTCCAGCGCTTTGTATGAGACCTCACGACTCTCGTCGGCACGTCCTTGAAGTAGAAGCAGCCGGCCATAATCGACGTATGTTTCGGGTGCGACGTCGTCTTTGTTGAGCGCTTGGCGATAGAGCGATTCAGCAGTCTTTACATCTTTATCGCGACGTTCGACGATAAGCGCAAATCCGTGATAAACATCTGCGTACTCAGGGTCGAGAAGCCAAGCCTGATTTAGCTGGGATATGGCATTGGTATAGTCTTTCTTTTCTAATGCATTCCAACCCGTAATAAGGAGCTCCCGTGCTCCCTCTTGTCTTGTGAATCCACGTTTCTCGTAGGTGGCTACAAGCGCTTTCTCCTCATTAGCAGAACTACGCCTCGCCTGACCGCCAAACATCGGCATCAAGTACGCCGGCGCCGATATGCTTTCCTGGAGGACCGGTAAGGCAACCAGAAGAGCGAGACACAAAGCTTGCTTACGCATAGCCAACCGCTTCTATGAAGGTTCATGCATAAAGTAGGAAGCGAGGCTACATTCGACGGAGACCAATCCAGAGAAACTCTTTAGCGGCCGGGTGTGACTGGCCGCAGTAAGGGCAAGATATCCTCCCAAGTCTCTCGGCTCTGGAAATCGTCGGAATGAGCCCAACAGCGTGATACCGTTTTCTACATGATTTGTTTACACACAATACAACGTCACCTGCATGAGGCTTCTCGATTCGACTACCCATGCTTAGCCTCCGCAGAACTTTTGTACTCTTGAATGCAGGGTAACCGTGTGAGTTAGACCGGTCAGCTAAATCGATGTTTCAACGGTAAGAGAATGTAAAGAATGACAAGTTTGCAGAGATATGTCTGAGTAGGCGCAATAGAAGGAACGCAGAGAAACATCTCTATGTCTGAAAAATGCTTGTCAGAAAGTGTAAAGGCAGAGGTAAAAATGTTGACTACAGTCAACATTTTTACCTCTTCTATTTGTATCATTGCTGGTTGAAAGAGACTACGTCGCCTAGTAGTGACAGGCATGCAAAAATGACAATAATACTAACGTGTCGAAGCCGGAAATGCCGCAAGCAATTTTGTGTATCGGCCTATGAGATGCATCCCGCACTTTCTTGCGTGCCGGGTCAAGTCGTTTGCCCATACTGTGCGAACGTCTCAAATGCAGACCCAGCCCACGTCTATTTGGCACGTCCGATGCCAGTTGGTGAGACCAATATCTATTTCACGGACAAGAAGGTGGCATAGCCCTCTTTCTTAGCCCGTCTAAGAAAACAATAACTGGGCTTGGTGAGCCGGCAAGGGTCTTGAGATGTAATACCCTTGAGCTTCATCACAGTTGAGCTCATGGAGGATTTTCATTTGATTTTCCGACTCGACCCCTTCCGCAACAACTAGCATTCCTAATGCATGCGCCATCATAATCATGGCTGTGACAAGCACCTTACCTTCTTCATTTTCAATCGTGGCGGTAAAAGCTCTGTCAATCTTCAATACATCTAAATCAAGTTCTTGTAATTGAGAGAGCGAGGAATATCCTGTTCCAAAATCATCCAGACAAAGCTTGATACCCACATCGCGCAGCGAGGTCAGGACGTTTACGTCATGTCCTGTTTCCTGCATCATCATCGATTCGGTTATCTCAATTTGAACCCATTCAGGTTCGATGCTATACCGCGTAAGTGCTGAGGTGAAAACATCGAGCATGTTCGATTCATTGAACTGCCTTGGCGACACATTGATAGATACAGGCACGATAGATTTCCCGGCGCGTGCCCATACCGAAAGCTGCTGGCACACCTTTTCAATAATGAGGGTGCCGAGCGGAAGAATAAGCCCCGTACTTTCTGCCAAAGGTATAAATTCAATTGGACTGATAATCCCCTTTGTAGGGTGATTCCAGCGTACTAGGGCTTCCATGCTCGAAGCGGACCTATCCTGGATATTGACCCGAGCCTGGTAGTACATTTCGAATTCATCAAGCTCAATAGCACGACGCAATTCGATTTCCCGATTCAAGCGATTCTTAAGAGCTTCGTAGAAGTGATGCTGGTAAAACTGGTAGTTGCTCTTTCCTTCCTTCTTTACAGCATACATTGCAATGTCGGCATTCTTGAGCAGTGTTTCAGCATCGGTACCATCACGTGGATAGATGCTGATGCCGATGGACGCACCGATAGTATGGTTTTGGCTTGCCAAGTGAAAGCCTTCTTTAAAAACATTCAGAGCTCGTTCGGCGACGCGTTTCACATCCTCGTCTCGGCCAGCCCCTTCAACGAGGACTACATACTCGTCTCCCCCGAGCCGAACGACATGGTCGTGAGGTCTGACGGTCCTTTTTAACCGGCTAGCAATCATCTTGAGTAGTTCGTCTCCGGCCGTATGTCCGAGTGCATCATTAACTGCTTTAAATCCATCAATATCGACGAAAAGCAGTGCAATCGTAGTATTAGATTCCTTTGCACGTGCAATTGCAGATGGCAAGTGGTTCTGTATCCAATGACGATTAGGCAGTCCTGTCAGGGCATCCTCGTTACCCCGCCTTTCGAGTTCCTGGAGATGAGCCTTGTTCTCGCTTATATCGCGTATGGTCACCGCCAAGTCGTCGCCGGAGCGAACCGCTTTGTAGTTTATCCATTCTGCATCTAGCCGGTCACGCTCGGACACTTTGACTTCGCTTTCGTGCACTCCTTTTTCGAGCGCTTCCTGAAGACGCGCAAATGCCGCCTCCTTCACTGCTCCTTGGTAGAAATCGGAGATGGTTTTACCGATAAGGTCATGGCGTTGTAACTTGAATATCTCTGCGCCGCGATTATTACAGTCGACAACAAGGTAATCATAGATTCGGCCATCCTTGTCACGTAACGGCCGATTGATATAGAAACCATCTACGCCTTCTTCGGTCGCAGCACGATACGCTATGCGTGCTGATTCCAACTCAGATTTCCTGCGCAGGAGGACGTGCGCAAATCCCATTGCCATCAGGGTAAATACAGCTAACCCAAGCGTGTTCCAATAGGCGTTGGCTAGCGCATTGCTCCGCTCGGATTCGAAATGAGCAAGCATTTCCGCTTCATCTAAGCCGACGATTGCAATGAGTTGCGTTCCTTTTACCTTCCGCCATGCTACAAAACGATTTCGCTCGTCTGCGAACCATCTTTTTCCTTCTAGTTGCGTAACGCCTCGTTCACTATCTGCATCGGGATAAAACGATGTCACCGGGTCTGCTGATTGAACTGCAGTTACCTTATTACCTATCCGAGCGACTCGTATCTGTTTGTCTACGCCAAGGACTCCTAGGTAACCGTGCTCACCAAAGGTGGTTACTGAATAGTTTGCCGTTAAAAACTCTGGGCGAATACCCGCAACTACGACTCCTTTAAAATCAGTGCTTGTTGGATGAAGACGCCTAGACAGCAATATGACTTCCTCATTGGAAAAGCGCCCGCGCATGGGCTGGCCTATCAGCAGTTGGTCCTCAGTTATGTACTTATGAAACTGAAAATATGGTCTGTCAGAGACGGTAAACTGCGACTTACTCGGGTGAGAGCTAGTGAGGACACTTCCTTGCTCACCAAAAATGGCAACTACTACGACGGCATCACGAGGAAATATTCCTACTTCGTCAGCCTTCTCGAGCTTAGTGGCACCTTTCGATAAATCCCAGTCATGCCGCACGTGAATAAGAATGCGGTTGAAACCATCAATTGTTCTATCTAGGCGTTCAGCGTAGCTTTGAGCCAACCCTTCTGCATGAGCATAGATATCTTTTATCGCCTGGAATTTCTTGCTTTCAAGAGTATTCAGAAGACTAGACCACGCGATGGCTGCCAGAAATAGTGAGATGAGCGGCAGCATCACGACAACAACTAGGTGCTGCCGCTGCGACAGAATAGGTAAGATGCGCCGCCGCAAGAAATGTGTAACAGCCGTCATGGTTGATGCATTGATTTTGGAATGCACCTAGGCATATCACGTTCGTGCCGTGCATTTGAATGGATATTCTCGCATCAATTGTAACGTGAGCTGGAAGTAAAGCCGTTTACTAGAGACAGCCAGCCAATGCCAAAGACTATGGTTCTCGGCATTGCTTTAGTGCACGAGCATCAAGCCAGCAAACTGAAACCACTTTTAAGATACATCAACCTGCCAACATAATAGGAGTAATCTGGCCGCATAATGTCTTCGCAAATGACGTACTGGTGCAGAAGAGTACTGCAACCATCGATGTGAAAGACTCCGCTATGCATAAAAGTCTACGGGTTTAGCATTGCAAAGATTCCAATCTGAAGCGGCACTCAGGTCGACATCTCTTTATCGAGCCCGCGCATAATAGTCAGTTCTTCCTTTTTACATGTTTACAAAGAAAAACCCGCATTGGCAGAATTGCATGCGGGTTCTTCTTGTAAGTGACGGTACTTCGATTAGGGCACCCTCATCGTACCGTGGATGGTAATTCCTGGTTCAACTACAACGGGCGGAGGTGCTGGAACATAGACCGGCGCAGGTGCGTAGTAACCATGACGCGGTTCTTTGCATTTGCGTTTCTCTTTATATTCCCCATCCTTCTTGAATTTTCGCTCGACCTTGCAGTTGCCCTCCCAATACTCTTCTTTGTATTCACGCCGGTCATGGCCATGACCACGCCCCTTACCGTGCCAACTTTCGTCTTTGTCCGAGTCTGCCAGCGCAGATATAGGAAGAAGAATCGCTGCAGAAAGTAAATAGATAGAAAGATTTTTCATCGTCATTTGAAGGTTTTTCTTCCCATCCTAGCCACGTCTACTCCGTTGAACTAGAACTAGGGTGCAAAAACGGTAACAAGGTGTTTCTTCATCTAACAGTAAATTTTTTTCTGTAAATGATTCTACGTTTTGTAGAATCTGCTACATGCATGATGACGAATCTAAATGGCTGCTGCTGATAGCGTCTTTACCAACTTCAGGAGCGACTATTCGAATGCGCCTTTGGCGAGGTATTAAGGGTCTCGGCTGTATCGCACTGCGAGACGGCGCTTATCTTCTTGTTGACTGTCAAGAACACGCAGACGCTTTGGCTGAGTTTGCGACCCAGATAAACCGTGAAGGTGGACAGGCGTGGGTACTTGACGTTGTGCCGCGGTCGGAGAGCGACAACCAAGCATACCAAGCGCTGTTCGACTGCTCTTCCAAACACGTCGAAATAGTTCCTGGATTGACTCAGGCTCGAAAAGCGCTTCCGCCTCAAACACCGGCAGAAATCACAAAGACCCTCAAGCGTCTTCGCAAGGAACGCGATGCCATCCTGCGTAACAATTTCTTTTCAAACCAGGCTTCCCTCGATGCTGAAGCAGCTTGGGCTGATTTCGAGGAAGCAGCCACTGCTATCCAAGTCTCACTGAATGGAAAGTCGTGCATAGAAACCAGCGACAGCCATATTCTGGATGCTGGGCGAGTCGGAGTTTGGACCAAGGCTGACAGCGTCACCTTGTTCGACGACTTCGCGTATGACAGCCTTGCCAAGCAATGACTAATCCGCTCCTGACACGAATCCTCTGGGTACGGGGCCTCCGAGCGTTTGCTGACGGATACATCAGCCTGCTGCTGCCGATTTACCTCATTTCACTCGGAATGGGGCCGCTCGAAGTTGGCGTCATTGCAACGGCGACGTTGCTTGGTTCCGGCATCCTCACGCTAGTTGTTGGGCTGCATGCTTGGCGATTCCAATCGCACACCCTGTTATTAGCCGCTGCTGCTCTCATGGCTGCGACGGGGGGCGGCTTTGCAACCATCAGTGGTTTTTGGCCCTTACTGGTCGTAGCAGCAGTCGGAACGCTCAATCCGTCAAGCGGGGACGTCAGCGTTTTCCTTCCGCTTGAACATGCATTGTTGTCGCGTGCCGTGCCGGACAAGCAGCGGACAGCAGTGTTTGCGCGCTATAGCCTGATTGGGTCGCTGCTCGCCGCGGTCGGCGCGCTCTTCGCAGCTGTTCCGGACTATGCAGTAACCAAACTTGAAGTCGACAGGCATTTGGTCATGCAAGCGCTGTTTGTCCTGTATGGCCTAATAGGCGTAGTGTGCGCCCTTATCTACCGCCATATTCCCAAGCATGCAGACACCGGTGAGCAGGTAACTGCGGCGCCTCTGCGTAAATCAAGAAAAATCGTTTTTACCTTGGCCGCGTTATTCAGCCTTGACTCGTTCGGGGGCGGCTTTGTGGTTCAGTCGCTCGTTGCCCTGTGGCTGTATCAAAAGTTCGAGCTGTCCACCATTGTGACGGGAACGATTTTCTTTTGGACCGGGGTGCTGTCTGCTTTCTCCTACCTAGTTGCGGTCCGGATTGCCAACCGTATCGGACTGGTCAACACTATGGTGTTCACCCACTTGCCGTCCAGCATTTTCCTGATGCTTGTTCCCTTCATGCCGACGCTCGGATGGGCGATAGCCTTGCTTCTGGCAAGAAGTGCGCTCTCCCAGATGGACGTCCCGACACGGAGCTCCTATGTCATGGCTGTTGTTCCACCAGAAGAACGCGCCGCCGCGGCCAGTGTTACCGCGGTACCTCGAAGTCTGGCGTCAGCCATCAGTCCTATGATAGCTGGCTATATGTTGAGCGCCTCCGCCTTCGGCTGGCCGCTGGTAGTCGCCGGCGGCTTGAAGATTACCTACGATTTGCTGCTATTGGCGATGTGCAGAAAGGTGCCACCGCCCGAGGAAGAAAGACCTGTAAGTTAAGTCGGCGGCCAATTCTTCCTTCCAAACCCTTGGATTGTCAGGGCTTGCCGGTCAGATAATGAACTTCAATCGTGGAGTGCACAATTTCCTCATGTATCGACAACTCCTCTCGAATCTTGTTGGCGGTAAGACTCGTATCCTCGGTAACTACGCTTAACGCGCAGGAATAGAAACGCTGGCCAACTTACCAGACATGCAGGTCGACCAGCTTGGTCTGCTTGATGCTGTCTTTAGCCTCAAGGCGTGCCGACGGTGTCCTTTACAAAGCCAAAAAAGAAGGCCGTATTCAGGTTGTTGCATCAGAACAAGAAGCCTTACCTATTTGATGTTTTTTTCCTCTCTCCCTCAGCCACGTCAATCAATCCTAGTGCACGGGCCATCGTAGCCATTACTGCGACAAGGACTCTTCTCCCGGCGATTTCTATTTTTGCTGGAGCGACCTGCCAATCTTCAGTACATCGAAACCAAGCTTCTACTGCAGTTGCCGCAAAGAAGGATATCCCATATTCTTTGGTTCATGTGATGTAGCCATCAGCCTTGTCTAATGGTTGACTGCGCCCACATCAAGCGTATTTCCAAAATTCTTCTGTTGGAACCAATCTGACATTTGTACGTCATTTGGACTATCTACAGATTCAAACACAACACATAAAATTCAAACTGGATTTCATAAGTGGTGACTAATTGAGTACGAGCGAAAAACCAGCATTTCCTAGCTCAACCCAATAGCAGCCAAGTTGAAATCCTTGGGTACCAACGTACCCTATAACCATATGCGTCGCATCAGGCGATTCTCCTTCGGAGGGGATGTGTACGTTCCATGGTCTTATAAAAAAGGAGACGCTATGTTTAACGAGCAATTTATGATAGGGAAACCACTCTTGCTGGCCCTAATTTTGGCGGGAAGCGCCGATTGCGTTTCTGAACGTTTAATTGAAGCGGCCCTAGAAAAGAACACAACCATAAGTCAGAAAGGTAGTGATATTGAGCAGGTCGGATTCACGATTCAAGCGGCGGTTGCGGTAGCCAAGCAGGAAACTGACGAAAGCGAAGACAACCTTATAGCAGTTTCTAGCTTCAAACATGCTATTCACTAACTAAGTCATTTTGAAGAGTGGCATCGCTTTGGCTGGACAACACCAGCATCAGTGAGTAATAGAAAAGAAAACCTTGTTCCATATTGCGGACGTGTCAGTCTCGTATGAGATGAAAACCGCTGTGTCACCAGCCATCGTGCCCGCTTGGCCAGAGAGATATGGTTCGCTCGGAGCTATTGTTACCAAGCCCTCAGGGTTCACCTTCAGCTTCCATGGCGAGAGTGACGCGTATTTTGTTTTAGCGCTTCGTGTGACATCGGTGGCCTTTCCCTGGGCTTCAACAATTTCAACTTGAAGCTGAACGCTGCCGCCCTGTCCAATCTGAATAACGTTCTTGCGAAAAGCAGCCATCGCTGCAGCATCGCTTTTGAATGTCATTCGATGCAGGTCCGCCTCGCCGAGCACCATATTGTTATTGACACGTACGCGTAAAGAGGAGGCTTCCTTCTGCAAGTCACCTGCAAAACTCTCTATGCTGGACATCAAAGAAAGTGCCGGCAAAGCTTTCCAAAAGATAGGTCCAAGACGATTTAAAAAGACGGTTATAGATTCCATTTCGTTCTGGATAACGGTTAGAACAGGACCATTGCTTTCATTATTTCAGAAAACTTGGCGCAATGGTTCAGTCAGTAGAATCCCAAGCTTTTACCACCACCAAGCAGGTAGATATGCCAAGTCCAGCTGCGACGCTCGCACCATGGACTATGAGCAAAGTGTATTGACGCAAACCCTTCATGGACGAAGGGAAACTACCCTTCAATGATGCAAGGCATCATAACACTGCTAGATTGCAACGGATTCATATAGGAAAACTATTGTTGCAATAGACAATTCCTCTCAACAAGTAGCTTCCACGCATCATTTCGCTATGTTGGTTATCCTTGATTTGCATCAGTTAGTTACTGATTATTGGTGAACCTGCATAGTTTTTTACTATGTTGAGCTTTGAAGGGTGGCAAAGGGGGTACTTCATTTAACCGGAGGACCCAATGACTACTTCTAATAATATCGTCCAAGACGAACCCATTGTTAAACCAGACGACTTGCCCGCAATAGCCAGGAACCGGCGTCAGTTTATTATCAGAAGCACCGCAGCGGCAGCAGCTCTTGTTGCCGGCCGCGCCTCGACGCAAGTCACAACCGGCAATCCACTGCAGCAAACGCCATCTGCATGTACTACGGTCACCGATTTACCCACTCCATTGCGGCCAGACCCTCAAGATGCCTCACATGTCTTTAGCGCACCTGAAACAGTGCTTGCATTCCGAAACCATGGCATGCAAGCCGAGCTGTTAAGTCGGCCAATTACCCCTTTGGGCTGCCATTACCTGCTCATCCATTTTGATATTCCCGACCTTGAAGCGAACGGCTACTCAGTGGCTATTGGCGGACGTGTCAAACAGCCATTCAGCTTAAATCTGGACGACATCAAATCCGGACCGAAGACGACGCAAGCAGTAACGATGGAGTGTGCAGGCACGGGGCGTTCAACTCTACACCCGCGCGCAGTCTATGTCCCCTGGTTCAAGGAAGCGATAGGCACCTATCAGTGGGGCGGCACTCCATTGCGCCCTTTCCTTGAGCAGGCAGGCTTGCTCGAGGATGCTGTTGAAGTACTCTTCACGGGCTGGGATACAGGAATTGACCTGGGGGTTGAACATGCCTTTGAACGTAGCTTGCCCATAGAAGACGCCATGCGTGATGACGTCATGCTGGCATGGGAAGCAAACGGGCAACCCCTGTTGCCACAACATGGTTTCCCGCTGCGCTTGGTCGTTCCTCATTGGTACGGGATGGCAAGCGTCAAGTGGCTGCGGGCAATCACCGTACTCAATCAGCCATTCAAAGGCATTGAGCAAGAAAAGGTCTATCGGTACCAGCAGCAAAAAGGCGAGCGTGGTGAGCCTGTACAAGTCAAGCGGGTACATTCCGTCATGCGGCCACCCGGTATTCCGGACCTCATCACTCGTCAGAGATATGTTGCGCCAGGGACCCATATGCTGGAAGGGATGGCTTGGTCGGGCTCCGGCCGCATCACAAACGTACAAGTGAGTACAGACGACGCCAAGTCCTGGAAAAACGCAACCTTAGTGCGCGCGCTGGAGGACCGCTTTGCCTGGATGCACTGGCACTTCGAGTGGACTGTCAGTGAACCGGGAGACTACATCCTGGCATGCCGGGCTACAGATGAGGAAGGGAATCAACAGCCCATTGACCCAAATGACCAATGGAATAGGCAGGGCATGGGGGTAAATGGGGTTCAGCGTATTGCTGTTACTGTTCAGGAGGGCATCGGCGGTGCACAACCGGATGTGCCATCGAAAGCTCGCGTCGCAGTAAAGGGAGCGGAGGCGCCTATTATTCCAAACGTATCAAACCAGATAGCGAAACCACGCTGAATTCAGGTGACAGCGGTTTGTATATTGGCCATATAATCGGTAGAACCTCCCTGAGTCCACCGCGGCGTTTGACGTGTGCGGTGGTCCGTTCGCCCGCTGCCTTTCCTCATGGGCAGCGGGCGTTTTTTATTGCGGCGCAAAAAATTCATTATGTATCTTAATGATTGATGTCACTCACAAGTGTTAGCTTAGATATCCCCATGCCACAAAGCTACGGTTATTTAACAAACCGCAGCCACTGCAGAGGTTAAAGCTCATAACGGAAAATAAATAGATTCAGATTAGCATTCTCGGGCTACCGCAAAAACGTGTCTCAGCCACATCGCCTAGGAGGATTTTTCCTTCGCTATTGAGACTAAGTGCTTTGAGTGCGGCGCCGTATAGCCGACAAGCCATTAATTTCGCGTGGCAACGTTTGTATCTATTGCCTTGTGTTGCATGCAGGTATTTCGCCTGTTACAGGCCCTGTTTGACAAAATGCATTGCGTCAAATTTCATGCATGCTATATTTCCGTATCCCTTGGGGAGTAGCCGGCTTCTTACAAAAGAAGTGCCTGTATCAACATACTCGGTAGGTAGTTTGTTACCGTGGTGCAGGCGGCCGTCAGGTTGGCGAGACCATTGGCATGCAAAGCACGATGAAGGTCGGGCTGGTTTTGCATGCCATTGTCTTTGTCCCGACCTGAAAGTGACCAATGAACGTACTCTCCACTGTTTTCATTGCTTTAGCAATGTCCACCGATGCTTTCGCGGCAGCAGTTGGTAAAGGCGCTGCCCTCCATAAACCCAGACTTCAGGAAGCGCTTCGCACAGGAGCCATCTTCGGCGTCATTGAAGCACTGACGCCAGTGGTAGGCTGGGCGATTGGCCAAGCCGCTGCTCCCTATGTTGCAGCTTGGGACCATTGGATTGCGTTTGTTCTTCTCGGCGTACTGGGTATCCGAATGATTCATGAAGGTTTTTCGACCGCGGAAGAGGAAGTGGAGAAACCTCGAACGCATTCGTTTTGGATGCTGGCTGTCACCGGATTTGCAACCAGCATTGATGCGATGGTGGTTGGCGTCAGCCTGGCCTTTATGGATGCGAACATCATCGCCACCGCAGCCGCGATAGGACTGGCTACTTTCACAATGGTCACGCTCGGCGTGATGGTAGGCAGGGTGCTGGGCGTTATTGTTGGGAAAAGAGCGGAAATTATTGGTGGAGTGATTTTGATTGTTATTGGCGGACTCATCCTTTACGAACATATTGGGCATGCCCAAGCAGTGTAGGCGGCTACTTTCAAGTGCATTATTGGGAGGTAATCAATGCATAAGTCGATTCCCATACGGATTTTCCAGCCGGATGAAATGGAGTTGGCCGGCGCGTTCTTGCAGTCCTTTCGAATGGACGGTGAAATCTCCGCTGCGTTTATCTACACGAAGTCGAGTCCTAATCTTGTGGAAAAACGGGGAGGTCTGTACATTGCATTTCCTGCTACGTACCACCTCGACTTCGAGAAAGTAAAAGAGCGGTACACCGTACACTCTGCCGTTCAGGGCGAGCAGGTAAGTGTATGGATAAAGGATACCGACATTGAAGAAGTTGTGTCGTATATAACTGACCACATCACGAAAGTGGCCTAACCCGCAGAAGCAATTGCGGTCTCATCTCTTGGATTACTCCAACTCATCTTTCGTTTCATCCAGCCCGACTTCGTGACTCATTGCAGCTGCAGCCAATTTGCTGGCCAGCTCCGGGACGGCTTCCTTTCGCTCACTGTATCGGCTCGTCAGGTAATCCGAACGGTCTCGCACAAGCAGGGTGAACTTGAATAGTTCTTCCATCACGTCGACCAGACGCTCGTAATACGACGACGGTTTCATGCACCCGTTGTCGTCGAACTCCTGATACGCCTTGGCCACCGACGATTGATTCGGAATGGTCACCATCCTCATCCAGCGCCCGAGAACTCGGAGCTGATTGACCGCATTGAAGGACTGCGACCCACCGGACACCTGCATAACTGCCAGAGTACGTCCCTGTGTCGGACGAATGCTCCCGATTTCCAGAGGTAGCCAATCAATTTGGGACTTGAACACACCTGTCATAGCGCCGTGGCGCTCGGGACTACACCAGACCTGCCCCTCGGACCACTCCGATAGCTTTCGGAGCTCCTGAACCTTGGGATGGTCCGGGGGGCAGCTGTCGACCATAGGGAGCCCGTGAGGGTCAAAAACCTTCGTTTCAGCGCCAAAATGCTGCAAGATACGCTCCGCTTCCAAGGTGAGAAGACGGCTGTAGGACTTCTCGCGCAGTGAGCCGTACAGCAGCAGGATGCGCGGCGGATGCGTAGACACCGTCGCTGCATCTAGCTTTTCCTGAGTCGGCACGTCGAGATGCGGGGCGCTGACGTTGGGAAGGTTTGATAGGTCAGCCATTTCCTTTGACCCTCTTGCCATCGGCGTCGATAACCACTTCTCCATCCTCCTTGCTGAATGGACCTTTCTGCGGCAACGGGAGGATGTCGAGAACTGCCTCGGACGGGCGGCATAGACGCACGCCGACCGGGGTAACGACGAAAGGCCGATTGAGGAGAATCGGGTTGGCCAGCATAGCGTCCAGCAGTTGCTCGTTCGTTAGCGCCGGGTTGTCCAGGCCGAGCTCGTCATATGGCGTACTCTTTTCCCGGATGGCTTCGTGCACCGTCAGGCCGGCTTTCGCAATTATTTCCTTCAGTTCTTCCCGGCTAGGTGGCGTGTTCAGGTACTCGATGACCTGCGGCTCGACACCGGTATTTCGGATGAGCGCGAGGGTGTTGCGAGACGTGCCGCAGCTAGGGTTGTGGTAAATCTTGATATCCATGGGGTTATGCCTTTGCTTCGTACCAAGTCTGCGAGCGGTTGACGACACCAACGACTAGCAGCATTACAGGGACTTCGATGAGAACGCCGACGACCGTCGCCAAAGCAGCGCCGGACTGAAATCCGAATAGGCTAATGGCGGTAGCTACTGCCAGCTCAAAGAAGTTAGACGCTCCGATGAGACTGGATGGACCAGCAACGCAATGGGCGACGCCCAACTTCCGGTTCAGGAGATACGCAAGACCCGAGTTGAAGAACACCTGAATCAGGATGGGCACCGCCAAGATGGCGATGACTAGCGGCTGCTCCGTGATTGCTTCACCCTGGAAGGCAAACAGGAGCACAAGGGTGAGAAGCAGCGCCGAAATCGAGAACGGGCCAAGTTTTCCGACCGCGCGCTCCAAATGACCCGGTCCCTTGGCTAGCAAGGACTTGCGAATCAGCTGCGCGAGGATGACCGGCACAATAATGTACAGGCCAACCGACGTAATCAAAGTGTCCCACGGCACAGTGATGGAAGACAGTCCGAGCAAAAGTGCGACTAACGGAGCGAACGCCACAATCATGATGGCGTCGTTGAGCGCGACCTGGGACAGCGTGAAGTACGGGTCACCTTTGCAGAGTTGGCTCCACACGAAAACCATGGCCGTGCACGGAGCGGCTGCGAGCAGGATAAGCCCCGCAATGTAGCTGTCCAGCTGGTCCGCCGGAAGCCATGCAGCAAAGACGTGGCGGACGAAAATCCATCCGAGTAATGCCATCGAAAACGGTTTTACCAGCCAGTTGATGGCGAGAGTTACGCCGATACCGCGCCAATGCCCCTTTACCTGCGAAAGCGCACCAAAGTCTATCTTGATGAGCATTGGGATAATCATCACCCAGATGAGAATCCCGACGGGGATATTGACCTGTGCAACTTCGAGCTGTGCGATTCCTTGGAAGACTGACGGAAATGCTTTTCCCAGGAGGATGCCGGCAATAATGCAGAGGGCTACCCATATGGTTAGGTAGCGCTCGAAAAACCCAATTGCCGGAGCGGCGCCGTCGGTGACAGCAGTAGTGTGAGACGTAGTCATTGTGGTTCGGAAGATGAATGTGCCGCGCCTCGTGAAAGCACGGCGGTAGAACGAGTTAGGCGGGCGTGACGGGTGTATCCCCAATCTTCTTGATTTCCTGCTGAATGGCGTGCTTTTCGAGCATGTTGAGCGGCAGGCTGACAAATGCATTCATGCGGGCCATGATTTGCTTGAAAATCATTTCGAATGCGTCGCGCTTTTCTTCATCTGTGCCTTCAACGGCTGCCGGGTCTTCGAAGCCCCAATGCGCAGTTGCAGGATGGCCGGGCCAAATAGGGCATTCTTCACCTGCAGCGTTGTCGCAAACCGTGATGATGAAGTCCATATGGGGTGCACCAGGAGCGGCAAACTCATCCCAGCTCTTGCTCCGCAAATTGTCGATTGGGTAACCAGTCTTCTTCACCTGTTCGACGGCGAACGGATTGACCTTGCCGCCAGGCTTGCTTCCAGCGCTGAAGCCCTGAAAGCGCCCATGTCCCATAGTAGTTACGAGTGCTTCTGCCATGATGGAACGTGCGGAGTTGCCCGTGCAGAGAAACAGCACGTTGAAAGTCTTGTCGGTCATGATTTTTCCTAAGGTTCTTGGATAAGGCGCCGCCGCATGCAGACAGCTTGCGACGGACATAAACTAGAAAATTCGGCTGTTTTCTGTAGTTCAGACGGTGCCGCGTGGCGCTCGATGAGTTCATACCCACGGCGCTCGAAGAAATCGGCTGCGGTTGTCGTGAGCAGGTAGAGGTTTTCCACGCCGGTTCGCCGAGCATGCTCCTCTATGGCGTCGGTCAATTGCTTGCCAAGCCCGGTGAACCGGTTTTCCGGCCGTACGGCGAGGGAGCGCAAGAGCGCATCTTTGCCGTATCGCTCCAACCCCACTAACCCAAGGACAGACCGCCCACCTTCCGCGACCAGGAAATCAACGAGGTGCGCAGTGGTCAGGTCTTGGTGCGGGAGGCCGGCGTCCTCGAGTAAGCCGAGGACTGCCGGCAGGTCTTGTGATGCGGCGAACCGAAGCGGGGTCATGGTTCAGCAGCAGGCGCCCGTTGTGCTCTTCTGCGTATTCGGCACGCAGCACGGTGCGTCTGCCGAAATTTTGATACGCGGTTTGGCGAGCGGAACGCAGCATGCTTCGGTGCCCGCAGCGGTTTCCCCTGGTGCGGCAATCTTGTTGGGTTCGCCGAAAACGGGAATGGTGTCGAGCGTATGGAAGGTTTCCCACGCGATTCCGGAGGGGTCATTTACCCAGTATTTGTCGGACTTGGCATAGCAGCACGCTACGCCTTCTTCCTTCTCCACGTCCGGCTGGATGGCACCGAGGCGGCACTGCATTTCGCTCAGTTCTGTGGCCGACTCAACTTGGATGCCGAGATGGTTCAGGCCCACTTCGGCTCCGCGCTGAGAGATGGCAAAGTTCACTCGAGGGTCGTCAAGCATCCACTTCGCATAGTCTGTCTTCACGACGGTCGGTTCGGACGCGAACATGCCGGAATAGAACTTGATGCTGTCGGCAAGGTTGTCGACGGAGACGTGTACGTGCAGGCGTTTCATGAGCAAGCTCCTTCTTTGGAACAGTTGGAAACGCGGACAGGAGAGCAGACGTTCCCGCCGCAGCAGTTCTCGGTCAAAAACCCGAGCAATCCGTTCATAGCCTCGAAATTGGCCGCATAAATGAGCGAACGGCCTTCGCGCGTCTGTGACACTAGATTGGCGTGCAGCAACTCCTTCAGATGGAAGGACAGCAAAGACGGAGCGATTCCGACGCCCTCTGCAATCTGCGTGGCCGGTAACCCACTAGGGCCGGCTTGCACCAGCAGACGAAATACCGCCAAACGGGTCTCTTGTGCAAGGGCGGCGAGTCCAGCAACAACGCTTTTGACATCCATTTCAATATTCCTTGAATTGTTTTATTCAATACTAGTTGAAGTATCATAATTACGCAATGCCTTTATGAGAGCATCAGTGCAAAAACAATATTCACGCGAACTAATATGGAAGAGGTTCCTCGAAAAATTACTTGCCATACGTTGGCGGTAAAAATCTCGATTTTTTTCTTGACCTTCCCGCCGTGGGAAGCCTTAGACTGATAAGCGTGAAAGTTGCCTAAACCAATTTTTCCGTGTGATAGACTTTTGAAATGAACCGCGTCCTCAAGACATTTTTGCTTTGGCTGTTGATAGCCGCTCTGCCTCTCCAAGGCATGGCCGCTGTTATCAAAGCGTCTTGTGGACCGCGTCATCACGACATGTCATCCGTGATGATGATGAAGGGACACCATTCCCATGATGAAGCTACTGCACCTCACCAGCACGATGACGCAGGAAACACCGTAGTTGCTGATGACGCACAAAAAGCCTCAGCCAAAAAGAGTGCTGAAGCTAAGCAAGGCCCCCATCTTTCTTACTGCAGTGCCTGTGCAGCTTGCTGTTTCGGTGCTGCCGCTCCCCCGCCGTCCGTTTCCTTGACTCCTGACTTCAGTACCGTCGAAGCGGCAGTCATTCCTCCCGTTGTATCGTTCACCGGCTTCATTCCGGCTGGTCTCGAACGCCCTCCAAGACATCTTTCCGCTTAATCGTCGCCTAGAGCTGACGACGGGCTTCATTCGCTTGTCCGGTCACGCTCCTTCGCAGGTTCACGTGCATTTGTTCGCACGTACGTTCTATCGATTTGAGGGAAATGATGTCAACCAAACAATGGCTAGCGGTCGCCGCATGGGCCTTATTGCCCATTGCCGCTTCTGCACAACAAGAACAGGCCAAATACAACCCCGCTGACGCAAATGCGCCGGTCAATACTGTGCCTTATGAGTCCGCCTTCAAAGGCTTCCGCTCGTCCAGCGATGAACAAGCATCGCCGGACAAGGTTTGGCGCGCCGCCAACGATGAAATGGGCAAGCTCGGAGGGCACGCCGGTCATATGAAATCTGGCCAAAGTCAGCCCACTGCTTCCCCCGCCGTCGAAAAAGCTTCGGAAAAGCAAGGCAATGCTGTCGACCACAGCAAGCATCACTAAGGGGATAACAATGACGAAAAAGAACCTTATCCCGCATCGTTCGATTCTGGCAACGGGGCTTCTGAGCATCTTCCTGACTGGTTGCGCCACGTTCTCTGCCGACGGCGGACTTGATAACGTGTCTGCCATGACCAAGGAGCGTACTGGCCAGGATGTGCGCTTTTCCAAGCCAACGTCAGATACCAGCAGTACGACTTCCGACGCGGTCAGCCAGTTATTGGCCAAGCCGCTGACGCCGGATACGGCTGTGCAGATTGCTTTGGCAAACAACAAGTCGCTGCAGGCTTCTTTCGCCGAGCTTGGCGTTGCAGAAGCTGACCGGGTTCAGGCTGGCCGCATCCGTAATCCCAGCTTTTCATTCGGCCGCATGCGCGGGGGCGAGGACGTCGAAATCGAGCGAAGCGTCATGTTCGACTTGCTCGGAATCGTCACCATGCCATTTCGCAGCGGTATAGAAAACCGGCGCTTTGAACAGGCAAAGCTGCAGGCTGCCTCGCAAGCCGTGCAGCTGGCCGCCGATACCCGGCGTGCCTACTTCAATGCAGTAGCCGCAGAGCAGACTGCGAAATACATGGAGCAAGTCCAGGCTGCTGCTGATGCCGGCGCCGAACTGTCACAGCGGCTGGCACGAGTAGGCAACGTCAGCAAGCTGGACCAGGCACGAGAGCAAGTCTTCTATGCGGACGCTACCGCGCAGGTTGCACGCGCTCGACATAACGCCACCGCGGCGCGTGAACAACTCACTCGCCTCCTCGGCTTGTGGGGCAAGAACACCGCTTTCACGCTCCCAGACCGGTTGCCAGACCTGCCTAAGGCTCCGACCGAGATGTCCAATGCGGAACAGTTGGCGATGGAGCAACGCTTGGACATCCAAATGTCCAAGCGTGACGCCCATGCCACTGCCAGTGCGCTTGGTTTGACCAAGGCGACCCGCTTCATCAACGTTCTGGACGCTGGCTATACCAACAAGAGCGAGACAGGTGCGCCTCGCGCGAACGGCTATGAAATCGAGCTGGAGCTTCCCATTTTCGACTGGAGCGGCGCCCGTACCGCCAAGGCCGAAGCGCTGTACATGCAATCCGTGTATCGGACCGCCGACCTGGCCGTGCGTGCCCGGTCACAAGTTCGTGAAGCCTACTCGGCATACCGCACGACCTATGACCTGGCAAAGCACTACCAATCCGAAGTCGTCCCTTTGAGGAAGAAGATTTCGGATGAGGTCCTGCTTCGCTACAACGGCATGCTGGCCAGTGTCTTCGAACTGTTATCCGACGCCCGTGACCAGGTCAGCAGCGTCAACGCCGCTATCGAAGCACAGCGCGACTTCTGGATAGCCGAGACCGACCTGCAAGCCGCCATCAACGGTACTGGCGGTGGAAACGTACAAATTCGTAGCGCCGCGCCTTCGGAAGCCGGCGCCGCAGAACACTGAACAAGGAATAGAAATGGTTTCGCGTAGAGATTTTTTCACAGGCGCCGCCGCATTGGTGGGCGCGGGTGTAGTCAGCCGCGTAGGCGCGGCCTCCTTGCCGGAAGCACCGGTGATGGAAAGCGCTGCGACCGCAGCTCCTCTTATTCCTCCCAATGGGCGCCCATACAACCCGGTCGTCACACTCAACGGCTGGTCGCTGCCCTGGCGCATGAACAACGGCGTCAAGGAATTTCACCTAGTGGCAGAACCAGTCGTGCGTGAACTTGCGCCTGGCATGAAAGCCAACCTGTGGGGCTACAACGGTCAGTCGCCGGGCCCGACCATCGAAGTGGTCGAAGGTGACCGTGTCCGCATTTTCGTCACCAATCGCCTGCCCGAGCACACTAGTATCCACTGGCATGGCCAGCGCCTGCCGAATGGGATGGATGGGGTGACCGGCTTGACTCAGCCTGGCATCCCGTCCGGCAAAACCTTTGTGTACGAGTTCGAGGCAAAGCGCCCGGGCACCTTCATGTACCACCCGCATGCAGATGAAATGACGCAGATGGCCATGGGCATGATGGGCTTTTGGGTTACCCATCCGAAGAATTCGAATTTCATGAAGGTGGACCGTGATTTCGTTTTCTTGCTCAGCAATTACGACATCGAGCCCGGCAGCTTCACACCGAAGGTCAATACGATGCTGGACTTTAACCTGTTCACTTTCAACAGCCGCGTCTTCCCGGGCATCGACTCGATGAATGTGCGTCAGGGCGACCGAGTCCGTATCCGCTTTGGCAACCTGACGATGACGAACCACCCTATCCATTTGCATGGCCATGAGTTTGTGGTCACGGGGACTGACGGGGGTTGGACACGTCCGGAATCGCGCTGGCCGGAAGTCACCACGGATGTGGCTGTTGGCCAGATGCGTGCGATTGAGTTCGATGCGACCGACCTCGGTGACTGGGCTTTCCACTGCCACAAGTCGCATCACACCATGAACGCGATGGGACACGACGTCCCGACAATGATTGGTGCTGACCATCGCGGTATCGCGCAAAAAATCAACAAGCTTGTGCCTGACTATATGGTCATGGGCGAGCGCGGCATGGCGGATATGGGCGAGATGGAGATGCCGCTGCCTGACAACACGCTACCAATGATGAGCGGCCAAGGCCCGTTCGGCGGTGTCGAAATGGGGGGCATGTTCACCGTCGTGAAGGTTCGAAAGGACCAGAAACCGGGTGATTACAAAGACCCGGGCTGGTACAAGCACCCGGCCGGCACGGTTGCCTATGAGTGGAAGGGAGAAACCCCGCCTGCAACCCGGAGCGGTTCAGCGGGTGGCCAGTCCATGCCATCTGCGAATAATTCTGCGAACGTCGAAATGACTGTTCGCAAACCATCTAGCCATGGTAGCCATCACTAACCGGCAGCAAAACCAGATAAATCAACAAAGAAAGTAATCGCAATGAAAAAGCACTCTGTACTCAAGTCCACTACCGCCGCATTGATGGCCGTTACGTTCGCCCTCGGCGCTGGTCTTGCGTATGCACACGGTAATGAGACACATGCCAAGAAGGCTGACGCGCCCATCTCGACAGACGAGCATGAATTCGGCAAGCAGGGAGACCCGAAGAAGAAGACACGCACCATCACGATTGACATGAACGACACGATGCGTTTTGGTCCAGCGGACATCACCGTCAAGGAAGGCGAAACAATCAAGTTCGTCGTGGCCAATAAGGGGCAGATGATGCATGAGATGGTCATCGGAACGCTGGATGAGCTCAAGGCCCATGGTGAGCTGATGAAGAAGCACCCCGGGATGGAGCACGACGAGCCTTATATGGCACACGTCAGTCCGGGCAAGAAAGAGGAAATGGTCTGGCAGTTCACCAAGGCTGGAGAGTTCTATTACGCCTGCCTGGTACCCGGTCACTTCGAAGCAGGAATGATTGGAAAAATCAAAGTCACAAAGGCAAAGTCATGAAAAGACACCTAATACTGAAAGCTACAATCGTTGGCATGCTGTCGGTGAATCTGGCGGCCACTGCAGCAAACCCTACCATTGAGGTCTACAAGAGCGAAAGCTGCGGCTGCTGTTCCGAATGGGTAAAGCACTTGGAAGCCAATGGCTTTACTGTCAAAGCCAAGAACGTGGCTAACCCGTCCGACTACCGAGAAAAATTCGGGATGCCGGATGAACTTGGCTCATGCCATACCGGTTTTGTTCAAGGCTACGCGCTTGAGGGCCATGTACCGGCAAACGAAATCAAGCGTCTGATTGCAGAAAAACCGAAAGCAAAAGGGTTGGCAGTCCCTGCAATGCCCGTTGGCTCCCCAGGGATGGAAGGGCCTCGCAAAGACCCGTATGACGTTCTGCTGGTAAAGGCAGACGGTAAATACTCCGTGTACAAGCACTACAACTGACTCGAAAGGAAGCACCATGAAGACAATCGCTCAACTGGCACTGGTCGCTGCAATCTTTGGCGTTGCACCAATGACTTTGTATGCTGCAACCGATTCCACCCCTGCAGCCTTATCGTCTGAATCCGCGGGTGAATCTGTGGACGGTGAAGTTCGCAAGGTAGACAAAGACGCCAAGAAAATCACCATCAAGCATGCTGAGCTGAAGAACCTCGATATGCCGGCAATGACAATGGTCTTCCAGGTAAAGGACCCCGGCATGCTGGACAAGGTCAAGCAAGGCGACAAGGTAAGCTTTGTCGCGGCGAAGATTGGCGGTCAATTTACCGTAACCCAAATCGACGTTAAGCAATAACAGTCCTACTCTAGGACCGACAAGCGAAAGCACTTGACCTTACAGCGATGGGAAGGTCTACAGTGAAGTCTCAACCAAATGGAGGTTTCACTATGTACGAGCTGAAAGTAGAAGGAATGACCTGTGGCGGTTGCGCTTCCCGCGTCACAAAGGCGATTCGGTCGGTGGACAGTAATGCCGACGTCAACATCGATTTGAAAAGCAAAACCGTCCGTGTAGATACAACCGCAGATGTGGCGGCACTTGCCTCGGCAGTCACTGCCGCAGGCTATCCGGCAACGGCAACCCAGAGTGCTTAAGCAGATAACCCTTCGGTGGCGGTGACCCGCCCCGAAGGTTATTGGCTCCTGTCGTCCCCTGATGACAGCAATCCCACGTAACTGAAGGCCAAGCCATGCCAAAGATAGTTGTATTGCCTCACGCCGAGTATGCACCTGACGGGCAGACCATTGATACACAGGGGACGACCACCCTCTGCGATGCCTTGCTAGCCAATGGTGTTGAAATTGAGCATGCCTGCGGGAAGGTCGGCGCTTGCACCACCTGCCATGTGGTGGTTACCAAAGGTTTTGAGTCCTTGAATCCGATGGACGAAAACGAAGAGGACATGCTTGACCAAGCCTGGGGCTTACAACCCAATTCCCGGCTTTCATGTCAGGCCATCGTGGGTAATACGGACATAACAGTCGAAATACCGAAGTACACGATTAATCATGCAAAGGAAAATGCGTAAGTCGACGCATCGCCAAGATTTCAAGGCTTATCGGCAAACTTGACCTAGGTCATTCAATTTTCATCATCATCTCCATACGATAGGCCGACCGCATCTTCCATAACGCAGCCCACAGGAGGGCTCATGGACAACCGAACTCAAGAACAACACGTACACCATGACCATCATGGTCACCATCATGTGCATCACGGACATGGAGACGGTGACGTGGCTGAACCGCTCTTGGACAAACCGTTCACGGACCCAGTATGCGGGATGAAAGTCGCGGCAAACCCGGACAAGACTATCTTTTATCAGGGAACGAGCTACCACTTTTGCAGCACGAAGTGCATGGACAAGTTCAAGGCCGACCCCGAAGCCTACCTGGAGCCCAAGCCATCCGCGCCAATCTCCGTGCCGGCACCGGAAGGAACGATTTATACGTGCCCGATGCATCCGGAGATTCGCCAGACGCAACCTGGCAACTGCCCAATTTGCGGGATGTCGCTTGAGCCGGTAATGCCGTCGCTTGAGGAAGAAGAGAATCCGGAGCTGGTCGACTTCCGCCGGCGTTTCTGGTGGACGCTACCGCTGACGGTCGTCGTGACCGTTCTGGCGATGTTTGGCCACAGAGTTTTTCCCCAAGGGTTACCGAGCCAAAGCTGGATAGAGTTCGCCCTCAGTACACCAGTAGTCCTGTACGCAGGCTGGCCGTTCTTCGTGCGTTGGGCTCAGTCCATTGCTAACCGCAGTCCAAACATGTGGACGCTGATTGGTACCGGAACGGGTGCTGCCTATATCTACAGCGTGGTGGCGACCATCGCGCCTGGACTCTTTCCGTCCACATTCCAGATGCACGGCCGCGTCGGTGTGTATTACGAGGCCGCGGCCGTCATCATTTCATTGACGCTTCTGGGACAGATTCTCGAGCTGCGGGCACGCTCGCAGACCTCCGCGGCTATAAAGTCTCTTCTCGGGCTCGCACCGAAGACTGCGCGTCGGATACAGCCTAATGGAAGCGAAGAAGACGTCCCACTCACCCATGTCCATATCGGCGATATGCTCCGCGTCCGCCCGGGCGAAAAGGTGCCAGTGGACGGTGAAGTCCTGGAAGGCGAAAGCGCGCTGGATGAATCAATGCTGACCGGTGAGCCTGTTCCGGTCACCAAGCGTGCCGGGGACAAGCTCATTGGAGCAACCATCAATACGAGCGGCAGCCTCGTGATGCGGGCAGAGAAAGTGGGCTCCCAGACGATGTTGTCCCAGATTGTGCAGATGGTTGCCAATGCACAGCGCTCGCGGGCGCCGATGCAACGCCTGGCGGACGTCGTCGCCGGCTACTTTGTGGTCATTGTCGTAGGCATCGCTTTGCTCACACTGCTTGGTTGGGGCGTCTTCGGCCCAGAGCCCAGCTGGGTTTACGGCTTCGTCAACGCCGTTTCGGTGCTCATCATTGCCTGCCCATGTGCCCTCGGTCTCGCGACGCCTATGTCAATCATGGCCGCCACTGGGCGTGCAGCAACACAAGGCGTGCTATACCGCGATGCCGCTGCTATTGAAGGCATGCGCCAAGTTGACACCCTCATTGTCGACAAGACCGGGACCCTGACAGAGGGCAAACCGGCGTTCGACCGTGTCGTTGCGGCGCCAGGATTCACCGACATGGACGTTCTTCAGATTGCGGCCAGTATTGACCAGGGAAGCGAACATCCCTTGGCTCACGCCATCGTGGAAGAAGCCCGTAAGCGTGGAGTCCGTCTGGACAAGCCGGAAACTTTTGAGTCATCCAGTGGCATTGGCGTACGGGGAGTCGTCGCGGGCAAGCGGATTGCGCTTGGAAACACGGCGCTGATGGACCAAGAAAGAGTTGACTGGCGCGGACTCGTAGGACCGGCAGAAGAGTTGCGTAATGAGGGGGCGAGCGTGATGTACCTTGCTGCAGACGGTCGACTGGTCGGACTTCTGGCTGTATCAGACCCTATCAAAGCGACTACCGCAGAGGCTCTCCGGTCTTTGAAAGATGCAGGTCTCAAGGTGGTCATGGCAACCGGCGACGGCCTGACCACGGCAAAGTCCGTTGGTAAGAAGCTTGGCATTGAGGAAGTCTATGGCGAGGTAAAGCCGCAAGACAAACTGAATCTTGTCGAGCGCCTCCAGGGAGAAGGCAAAGTTGTTGCCATGGCTGGAGACGGCATCAACGATGCCCCTGCATTGGCTCGGTCCAACGTTGGCATCGCTATGGGAACCGGCACCGACGTTGCTATCAATAGTGCTCACGTAACACTGGTAAAGGGAGACCTACGCGCGATAGCTCGCGCACGCACACTCTCTGTAGATACGGTACGCAATATGCGGCAAAACTTGGGGTTTGCGTTTATCTACAACGCCTTGGGCATTCCATTGGCGGCCGGCCTTCTTTACCCTTTCACAGGCCAACTACTGTCCCCGATGATTGCAGCTTTGGCAATGAGTCTAAGCTCAGTATCAGTTATCACGAATGCGCTTCGCTTGCGCGGCGGTTCGGGGCAATCCTAAACGCGTCAGAGGAGAACAGGTTCTACGCTGCGATAATGCATTTCAATAGCCAATCAATGTCTTACCGAACTTCAATGAAGAACATGAAACGCCCAAATATTGGATTACATCTATCAAAGTGCCTGTTGGTCTTACTGGCTACAGCATCCGTACATCAGTACAGCATCGCTCAGCAGTCCACAGCGCCGGGAATACAAAAGCGGCTAAGTGACCTGTTCTCGAGTTCCAAGGAAGAGGAGCTTCTGGAGCCCGACTTGGCGTTCAAGATGAAAGTTGCCGCTTCCGGTCCCACTACCCTTGTCGTAGACCTGATACCAGCGAACGGCTATTACTTGTACCGAGACCGAATCCGCTTCGCCCTCAAAAATACCCGTGGAGTAGCTATCAAGTCGGTGAAACTCCCGGTCGGTAAGGTGAAGAATGACCCAACGTTCGGCAGGATGGAAACCTATGAAAAGCCCATCCAAGCCGAAATAGCGTTGGAAAGAGCGCCCAATGCGAAAACTTTGACCCTTGCCGCAAGCTACCAGGGTTGCAACGAAAAAACCGGAGTCTGCTATCCGCCGCAGGACAAAGAGGTCAATCTGACCTTGCCGTGATTATTTGATGTGCCGGTTGGGATACACCGCTGGAGGCACAATGGACATCAACTATGAGCGAATTAAGCGGCTCGACCTGTTGGGTGGAGTTGGAGCAGGAGTGCTGGGAGCCGGCATAGCGCTCCTGTTTGCCAGTTCCCTGCAGCCCTTTGCCGTGCCTGCGCTGTTGATTGGAATCCTCGCACACGGATGGGCAATGTATGCCAAAGGCAAGCTTGTGCGCCAAGCCAAAGTGGAACAGCCGAAATGGGTCATAGTGGCAGAATGGGCTTGTTGGCTGATGCTGACTGGCTTGGTTTTCTATGTCGCCTTAGCCGCACGAACCTAGGCCGTTTCATTCTTCCGGTTTGTGTCAAACAACCTCAAGCTACGCCGCCTAGGAATGCGTTATGGGGTACTTCTATGGGCGCCGGCCGGAGCGACCATCCCGCTTGCCAAGGCAAAGGTCATACGATTACCGTCCTTGTCGCCCAGCAGCGCCCCTTTTACAAAGCAAAAGTTCTTCGCAGAGCGAACAACCTCGGCCTGAAAGGCCAGTCCACTACTCGCCTTGGCGAGACTGAGAAACTGAACTGAAAGCTCAAGCGTGACAACAACATCTACGTCGTACTGGGCAAGCCCAGCTAGAACAAATGCTGCATCGAATCCTGCAGAAATGACGCCGCCATTGATGGCGTCCGTTCCACCTCCGCCAAGTACTCCTTCATTGAGGGTCTTGAACCGGACAACTGCCAGTCCAGGTTCTTCGAAGGTGCCCTCAAAGCCAAACCATTCAATCTCCTTGCGGAAATTGAATCCGGATAGCTGACGGCTTCGCTGCTCGGCGGACAGTCGAAACGGAATTGCCGCTGTTTCCATGGGAACCCTCTCGGTTAGTGGCAATGAGATTTTGTCGCCAAGTCATTGATTATCGGGCAGTCTGGCCGATGGTCACCGCGGCAGCTGTCAGATAAAAGCTGAAGCTGGTCCCGGATGGATTGCAGCTTTTGGATGTCCTGGTTCAACTCCTCAATATACTGACTTGCCAGCTTCTTGACTTCTGCACTCTTCCGCGTCCGGTCCTCCCAAAGGCCTAGCAAGGTCTTGATACGCTCCAGAGAGAATCCCAAATCCCTCGAACGCCGAATGAAGCGAAGGGTCTGCACCTCCGCGTCGGTGTACTGCCTGTAACCGGCGTCCGTCCTAGAACTTTTTTTGATGAGGTCCACGCTCTCGTAATAGCGAATCATCTTCGCTGTGACCCCTGACGCTTTAGCGGCTTCACCAATATTCATTTTTTACCTCGTCTCTGAATGAAAATATGCTCTGGTCATTTCGCAGTTGATTCAGGCTTCCAGCGCCGCAGCAACAACGCATTGCTGACAACGCTGACCGAGCTGAATGCCATTGCCGCACCGGCGATTACCGGGTTGAGAACGCCGAATGCAGCAAGCGGAATTCCAATCAAGTTGTAGATGAATGCCCAGAACAGGTTTTGCTGTATTTTCCTGTACGTCTTTTTCGAAATGTCGATAGCGTCTGCAACCAGCGCCGGGTCGCCACGCATTAGCGTGATTCCGGCAGTATGCATCGCCACATCGGTACCGGTGGACATCGCGATTCCGACGTCGGCCGCTGCCAGCGCGGGCGCGTCGTTGATGCCATCACCTACCATGGCCACTTTCCGGCCATCCTGCTTCAGCGCACCGACGACATTGGCCTTGTCAGCTGGCAGAACCTCCGCCTTGAATTCGGTGATACCAACTGCCGATGCGACTGCTTTCGCGCTGCCGGCGTTGTCCCCTGTGAGCATCACGGACGTCACGCCCATTCCAGCCAGCTTGGCTACTGCATCTTTCGCGGATGGCTTCAACGTGTCACCGAACGCCAACAAGCCTGCGATTTCGGTATTCCTATCCGTCTGTACCGCGAGCCAGGAGACAGTTCTGCCAGAGGCTTCGTGAGCCTTCGCGATATGTTCCTGGCCAGAGGTATTGGCACCCAATTCCTGCATCAAGCGCTTGTTGCCTAGGAATACGGTTACACCTCCAACATCGGCCTGAACGCCACGGCCAGGTAGTGCCTTCGCGTTGGTTGCCGGGCGTAGAGACGTAGCACGCTCCACTGCTGCGGCAGCAACTGCTTTTGCCAACGGATGGTCACTGTACTGCTGAACAGCCTGTGCAAGCTCCAGTACGCGACGTTCGGATTGCGTGCCGCTAGCGATTGCAACAAGTGCCGGCTTGCCTTCAGTCAGAGTGCCTGTCTTGTCAAAAGCTACAGTGGTAACGGCATGAGCTGTTTCGAGAGCTTCCGCATCCTTGATGAGAATGCCGTACTTCGCTGCAACGCCGGTTCCAGCCATGATGGAAGTCGGCGTAGCCAGCCCCAAAGCACAAGGACATGCGATGACCTGAACAGCCACGGCATTGAGCAATGCCTGCTGCCAGTCGCCTGTGACCAGTCCCCAGCCAAAGAAGGTCACGACAGAGATGAGTAGCACGACCGGCACGAAAACGGCACTCACCTTGTCCACGAGCCGTTGGATAGGTGCTTTCACGGCCTGAGCGTCTTCGACGAGCTTGATAATTTGGGACAGCATGGTTGCCCCGCCCACTGCAGTCGCTTCCAGAACCAGCAGGCCATCGGCATTCACGGCACCGCCCGTGACCTTGTCACCCACAGACTTCGTGACAGGCAGGCTCTCGCCAGTTAGAAGCGATTCGTCCAGATGACTTGAGCCTTCTACAACCGTGCCGTCGACCGGGACGCGGTCGCCGGGACGAACGATGACAAGGTCACCTACATGGACCTGTGCAACTGGAACCTGAACGTCTTTGCCGTCTCGGCGCACAATGGCGTCGGTCGCGCGCAACGACTCAAGAGCTCGAAGTGCCGCCACCGTTTGTTGCTTGGCACGAGCTTCCAGCCATTTCCCGAGCAATACAAGCGTGATAACCACTGCCGAAGACTCGAAGTACAAGTGGTCCATCCCCTCATGGCCAGCGTGCGCTATCAGCAGATAGACCGATAAGCCGTAAGCCGCGCTGGTGCCAATCGCAACCAAGAGGTCCATATTGCCTGTACGAGCCATCAGCGCCTTCCATCCGGCCTTGTAGAAACGCGCGCCCAGCCAAAACTGCACTGGAGTGGCCAGCAGCAGCTGAACCCAGCCAGGCAACATCCAGTCTTGGCCAAACGGCATACCAACCATCGGGACGACAAGTGGAAGGCTGAATAAAGCCGCTAAAGCGACAGGCCACCATGTCGGTAGCGTGCCTGTCTTTTCTTTCTTCGGCTCGGTGGCCACTACTGGCGAGGCTTCGTACCCCGCTTTCTGAATGGCCGCGATGAGGGTCTCGACAGGAATGCCGACAGAGGTGATTTGAGCTTTCTCGGTCGCGAGATTGACTGCTGCGTCCGTTACCCCAGGAACCTTCTTGAGGGCTTTTTCTACTCTGGTCACGCAGGACGCGCAGGTCATGCCGGAAATGGAGAGGGAGACAGGCTCGCCAGGAACCTCATAGCCCGCCTTTTCAACCGCGCTGGAAAGCGCCTCCAACGTGGCAGTTTGGTCAACTTCCACGGTTGCCTTCTCTGTTGCAAGGTTCACTGATGCGTTTTTTACGCCCGGCACCTTTTTCAAGGCTCGTTCGACCCGGCCTACGCAGGATGCACAGGTCATCCCATCGACTTTGAAGCTGAGTTCGGTAATGCTGTTTGTATTCTTGAGTGCGGTATCCATGAGGATTCTCCTGATGCTATACCTACACGATAGACCTTCCAACGATGTCAGGGTCAAGCAGTTTTCTTCCCTTTTCAATGCCGAATAGAGAGGTGTAATTTCTACTATGCAAAATTTTCCCAAATGCATGTAGACTGGCCATTATTGCAACAATTGCTGTGAATCCTATGGACCTTGCCACCGACTCCCAACCGAATATCCTTGAGCCCGCACCGGAACCTACGTTGTTTTCGTTGGACTTTGGAAGCAATGGTGGAGTACTTGCACCTACAAGTACCCGCGAATTGCAGGTCTGGATTCAATCAGAAATCGAGTTTTGGGCTTGGGTCGCCTCGGTGCCAACTGGCAGCCACCGCGGCTCAATTGACGAAGGTGTTCAGTGTTTGCACAACGCATTGCAACATGTACAAAACGCCATTCGATATGAGGGAAACTCAAGTGCAATAAGCGAGCAACTTGGCCATGCACAGAATTACCTAAGGAACGGATACATCAAAAAAGAACTGCCTCATAGCTCGTCCGCCTTGGCAGAACGGGTGAACAAGGTGCGGGAACGCGACCCCCTCGAGGCAATTGCGTATCTTTTCGTATTTCTCCCCAAGAGTGGGAACATCTTCGATTCTCGTGACCTCTCTTCTTGGCGGGGGTTCTTGACGGGGATTTCTGAGCTTTATGGCTTCCCTGCGGTGCCACATGAGGCATACGAAACAGCTGTCTCAAGCGCGGAGAAACTACGTGCCCGGGTAGAGCAGCTTCTAGGCGAAAAAACCGAAGTTTTCAATGGGCTCCATCGTCACTATCAAACCATATCGTCTGAAATCACGACCGCCGAGCAAAAGCACAAAGATAACTTCCTCGAGTTCATAAAAGCCAATCAGGCGACATATGACAAAGCGCTCCAAGACCACAAGGACGCGATGTCTAACCTAGAGCAGACCTTCCGCGAAAAGATGACCTTGCGAGCTCCGGTCGAATATTGGGAAGGACGTCAGTCACATCACACACGGCGGTCTACTTTATTGGGGTGGAGCGTGTTTGGGTCAATGTCAGCATTGGCGGTTGCCATCGGACTCATCGCGAATTGGGTGCTGAGCAACCTCAAAGCAGACGGCACCCCGGAAGCATGGCGGGTCTCAGTATTAGCTTTGATTGGCGTGCTTGGTGTATGGGCGGTACGACTCATCGTACGGATGTTTCTCAGTAACGTCCACCTCGGTACCGACGCCGCTGAACGGGTCACGATGGTGAAAACCTATCTCGCCTTACTCGAGGGTGACAAACTACCGTCCGATGACGACCGCAAGCTCATTCTTCAGGCGCTGTTCCGTCCTGCGTCTGACGGCTTAGTCAAAGATGAGGGCTTGCCTCATCCGGCCCTTGAGGCGCTTACACGCATAGGAAGATGACCAATGTGCGACGATACCAGTGCCGACGCCGCCCAGGAAAACTGCGTACCAGTAGCTATTTTTGGACTTTCAATGACGTTATTGTCACCTCATCATTGATATATTCCGCAGTGAATTTGACCTTGTCCCCCGCTTTGACGCCTGACAGTAACTTCGCATCCGTCACGGAAAAAGGCATCGTCATTGGTTCCATTTCAATGGTTTTGCTTTTGATGGGCCCGTGCTTGAGCACGATGCTTTTGCCCTCAATATCCACATCTTCAACTTCCCCATCTGCCATTGTCGTGGAATTTGCTGACTTGGCCTGAGAACGGCTCGTTTTCATCTCGGCTTTTTCTACTGCCTTGCCGCTGTTCTGCTCGCCGGCATAGGCAGCCAGAGTAACCGTCATGAAGCCAAACATCACAATTAATTTACCCCGCGACGTTTTCATGAGGGGCCTCCTGAATCGAAGATGGTGTTCCTGCGACTTTGCCTGCTGCCTTGCGAGCCGCTTGCAGCACCACCAAGGTGGCACGCGCATCAGCCAGGGCGCGATGGGTAGGTTGTTCGGACACGCCTACATGTTCTGCCAAGGTTGCCAGCTTGTATGACTCTAAGTCTGGCCAAGCAATCTGTGCCATAGGGAGCGTATCGTAGATGCGGTTGCCGATAGTATGGCCAGTCTGTTCGGCCGCCTTTTTCAGGAAGCGCTCATCGAAGTGTGCGTTATGGAAGAACAATGGCGCGTTACCGACAAAGTCCAAGAAACCACCTATGACATTGGCTAGCGGTTGCCCTTCATTATCTACGTCCGACTGCGAAATACCGGTCAGTCCGGTGATTCGCCCTGGCACCCCATTTTGCACGCGTACCAGCGCTGAAAAATGTGTCACCTCGTTGCCTTGCGCATTGACCTTGACCGCTGCTACTTCCAGCAACTCATCATTGGTTGGGGACAAGCCGGTCGTCTCTATATCTGCCACCACATGGTCTCCTGCTGCGGCGTCCCAAGCATCGTCTATCGTACGGAACGATTGACGCTGATATTCTCTACGCGCCTCACTTGCAGCGAAGCGTGCTCGATTATCTTTGGCAATCCCAAGATGCGTTCGCAAGCGTTGGCTGAGCCAATCCTTGACATATGCCTGCTGCTCGGCCTCGGACAAAGTGGGCTTGGCGCGCTCCAAGGCATTGCACCAGGCATAGCGACTGAAGGCGTTAGCGCGAATCTCAGGCCATAGTAGGCCAGGGATGAGATGGGCTTGTGGTTCGCCAAATTCCGCAACCAGCCATTTGGCATCAGTTTTGTTGAGTGTGGCGATGTTCTGGTAACCCGTAGCGACAAACTCCGGCATCCTACCTTCCCAGTCGCTCAGGGCAACGTATTCCGCTATCCCGGCCGGGTATTCGTACATGTGCTGTAGGGTTGGCCAAAACTCTGCAGCGAGGCAGACATGGTAAAGCGACTTCAGCAGCTCCGGGTGCGGCTCCTTTGCCTTTCTCTTGGCCCGCACAATCGTCCGTAAAGCGACGGCCACTGCCTTGAAGTCATGTGGCCCACGTGTGCAAGCAAGCCGGATTGAGATGTCATTGACGAGCTCGGGTGGCATGAAGGGACTGAGCCAGCAGTAGGCTATATCCTGCTTGCCTGTAAGATTTTTGTCGTGCTTCTGGTATTCCCACCAAGGGTCATTGGGCTTGCTGCGCTCCGAAGATTCCCAGACATAACGAAAGCCTTCCAAAGCCAGGGCGACCTCTTCGGATGAGACCGGGCCGATGTTGGAACTGGTTGTCACTGAAAAGGAGATAGATACTCCGCCGGCCGATACTTCGCGCTCGGGCGCCGTTGAACCGGCAGCATTTGGAGTCGCTTTCGCTACGGCAGGACGAACAACAGGGGGCGTGTTAAGCAAGCTAGGCATTGACGTTGGTTCAGACTGCTCGCGTGCGGGAGCCACGTTGTCCGAACGAAAAAACGAAAATATCTTGGCGATAATGCCCATGCATGCCCCTGATTGACAATCTGGAATGGTTTAATCATACCGCTTTCCAAAGGGAATACATCTGGGTTTAGAAACCGAAATCTGGGCAAATATGCGGTTTCCCCCATTGCCGATTTAGGGACTAGAGCGGAGTAAGCGGATGAGCTCCGTATATATTCGCTGAGCATCTTCCTCAGCCTCGTCCCGAGCGGCCAGAATCTCGAGTGCCCGCAACAAATGCTCTGCAACCTCCATCTCATCCAACAGCATAGCCAGCTGAAGCGCCGCGAGTACCTCGTTCACCAATGATTTTGACCGTTTAGCCATTTCAGCCTCAAGCTTCCTGTTCAAAGCGTAATGCTTCCAGCGAGGGGAAAGTCAAGCGGTTCTTTCCCAATAGACGAAGACCAACTGCCAAGCCCCCGTATTGGCCCGTCAATTATTCCTGTCCAGCGAAACGCTTTATTTCTGAACGGTCAATGAGGTGACCGTTGGGGCGTTATCTACGTTTTCGATGATGAATTTCACTTTGTCGCCGGCTTTCACGTTCGACAGCAACGAGGCATTCTCTACCGAGAAAGCCATGGTCATCGGCGGCATTTCAACTGTTTTGGATTTGATAGGGCCATGGTTCAACGTGATGCTCTTCTTTGCCTTATCAACGGCCTTTACTTCAGCTTCGTTTTCGCCAAAAGACTTTGCTACTGGTTTTGCGTTTTGGCTTCCCATGTTGTCCATCTTCATACCGCCCATGTCGCTCATACCCCCTTTGCCTTGGTCAGCGGAAGCGTTTAGAGCTAGTGCAGCCATTGCTGCAACGAGTGCGAATTTGTATATGGAAGGGTTCATTTCCTTGCTCCTGTAAAGGTTGGGTAAAAAAGATGTGTCATGCCTGGGCACTGCTTGGCTGAAAATTCGCCGCAATACGCAGCTTCCGCTCCTGGAGAAGGCGCCACGCTGCGGGAATAACAAAGAGCGATAACAGGGGGGCGGTGACCATGCCCCCTACCATCGGTGCGGCAATACGCTGCATAACCTCGGACCCAGCTCCGCTGCCGTACATGATGGGTAACAGACCAGCAAGAATCACGGCGACGGTCATCGCCTTGGGCCTGACACGCAGCACCGCCCCCTCTCGAATTGCCTCGAGAATCAGTTCCTTGGTCAATGGCTGACCGCTCCGAAGGCGGGCGTCCAGCGAGTTTCTAAGGTAGACCAGCATCACAACACCGAACTCGGCTGCCAAGCCTGCCAGCGCGATGAAACCAACCGCCGTCGCCACGGACACTGCGTGGCCTAAGCTCCAAACAAACCAAAACCCGCCGATGAGGGCAAACGGAACCGTCAGCATAAGTAGGAGTGCCTCGGACGTCGACCGAAAGGCCAGATACAGAAGCAGGAAGATGACGGCAAGAGTTACTGGAATCACCGTTTGCAGCTTTGCTGCTGCCCGCTCCAGGTACTCGAACTGCCCGGACCAGCCTATCGAATACCCAGCTGGTAGCTTCACCTCCTTCTGGACAGCTTCCTGCATCGCCGTCACAGCCGACCGAAGGTCCGTGCCGCGCACATCGACGTACACCCAACCGGATAGTCTGGCGTTTTCGCTACGAATCATCGGGGGGCCGTCAGTCACTTGGACTTGAGCCAGGTCACCCAGCCGAATTTGCGCCCCTCGCTCCGTCACGACGGGCAGCTCTCGTAAGTTTTGGACTGAATCCCGGTAATCCCTGGGATATCGGACGTTAATCGGGAAGCGCTGTCGCCCGTCGACGACTTCGCCGACGTTTTCACCACCTATCGCTGAAGAGACCACGGACTGGACGTCGGTGACGGCAAGGCCGTAGCGAGCTGCCTGTCGTCTATCTATGGTTACGTCGATGTAGCGCCCGCCGCTCAGCCGTTCAGCCAAAGCGGACGTCACGCCCGGCACCTTTTTCACAACGGCCTCAATCTGGCTCGCGATTTGGTCAATCTGGTTCAGGTCACCCCCCGACACCTTCACACCGACAGGCGTTTTTATACCGGTCGAGAGCATGTCGATGCGGTTACGAATCGGAGGAACCCAGACATTCGACAATCCGGGCACCTTCACCACTCGGTCCAGTTCTTCGACCAGCTTTTCGGGTGTCATGCCCGGACGCCATTGGTCCCTCGGTTTGAACTGGATAGTCGTTTCAAACATCTCCAGAGGTGCCGGGTCAGTCGCTGACTCTGCACGCCCAGCCTTGCCAAATACGGTTGCCACCTCGGGGACCGTTTTGATGAGCCGGTCCGTTTGCTGTAGCAGTTCGCTGGCTTTCGAAGCCGACAACCCCGGAAGCGCAGATGGCATATACAGCAAATCTCCTTCATCAAGCGGCGGCATGAACTCTCCACCAAGCCGGGAAATTGGGATAGCGGTCAAGGCAAGAGCCACGACGGCAACCGCGATGACCACGATTGGATGCCGCAATGTAGCTTCCAACAGCGGGCGGTACGCCGCTATCAAAATCCGATTGAGGGGATTGGATGCTTCGCTTGGAATGCGCCCGCGAATCAGGTAGCCCATCAGTACAGGCACCAAAGTGATAGCAAGCCCTGCCGCCGCTGCCAACGTGTAGGTCTTGGTGTAGGCCAGAGGCGCGAACAGCTTGCCTTCCTGTGCCTCAAGAGCAAATACAGGCAGAAACGACAGGGTCACAATCAGAAGCGAGAAAAACAGGGCCGGACCGACCTCAATAGACGCCTCCGTCACAATCTTCCAGCGCTCCTGGGTTGTGAGCGCTTTATCGGGGTGCGCATGCTCGTAGGCCTCGAGGTGCTTGTGCACGTTCTCAATCATGACGATGGCCGCGTCGACCATGGCCCCAATCGCAATCGCGATGCCCCCGAGCGACATGATGTTTGCATTCACGCCTTGGTAACGCATGACAATGAACGCCGCGAGAATGCCCAATGGCAAGGAGACGATGGCCACGAACGCGCTGCGAAGATGGAATAGGAATATCGCGCAGACGACTGCGACAACGATGAACTCCTCAAGGAGCTTATTTCGCAGGTTGTTGACCGCTGCTTTTATCAGGTTCGAGCGGTCGTAGGTGGTGACCACCTCCACTCCCTTCGGCAAGGAGGACTTGAGCGTGTCGAGCTTCGCCTTCACGGCATCAATCGTCTGTAGGGCATTTTTACCGGAACGCATCACGATGACGCCGCCAGCGACCTCTCCCTCGCCATTGAGTTCGGCAATACCGCGCCGCATTTCAGGACCAAGCCGGATGGTGGCCACATCCCGGAGCAAAACCGGCGTCCCAGCCTCGTTTACATTCAGGACGATGTTCCGGAAATCTTCCAACGAACGTAGGTAACCGCGCGAGCGCACCATGTACTCAGTTTCCGCCATTTCGACGACCGAGCCACCTGACTCTTCATTTGCCTTGCTAAGCGATTCAAGGACTTTGGCGTGTGAGATACCGAAGACACGAAGCTTGTCCGGGTCCAGGACGACCTGATACTGCCGGACCATCCCACCGATGCTGGCCACTTCCGCGACATCCGGCACCGTTTTTAGCTCGAATCTCAGGAACCAGTCATTCAATGCACGTAGCTGGCTCAAGTCGTTCTGCCCGGTGCGGTCGATTAGTGCATATTCGAAGACCCAGCCCACCCCAGTACCGTCCGGCCCGAGTTCGGCACGTACGCCCTGCGGAAGACGGCCCTGCACCTGGTTGATGTACTCCAGCACCCGAGAACGGGCCCAGTACAGGTCGGTGGCGTCGTCAAAAAGCACGTAGACGAAGGAGTCGCCAAAGAACGAATACCCGCGTACGGTCTTGGCGCCCGGGACAGCCAGAAGCGCGGTCGTCAGTGGGTAGGTGACCTGGTCCTCGACAATCTGAGGCGCTTTACCGGGATACTGAGCGCGGATAATGACCTGCGTGTCTGACAAGTCGGGCAACGCGTCGAGCGGTGTTTTCCCCAGAGACCACAGCCCCCAGACAGCCAAAATCGCCGTCGCAAACAGGACGATAAAGCGGTTGGCGATAGAGTATCGAATGATTTGGGCAATCATTTCTTCCCTCCGCCAGCTGGCTTCACGTCCTGAAGCATGTAGCTGCCGTCATCCCCCTCCTTGAACAAGAACTCCACGTCCTGGCCAACCATGGCCTCCGCAAAAGCGTCTGGCTTTGGTTTGCCGAAGTCCATTGTCATGGCAGGCCACTTCAGCGCAGGAATCGGCCCATGGGACAAGGTCAATGAGCTTGGGGACACCTTTTCGACCTTGCCGACTCCTCGGTAAACCCCAGGAACAGCGGTAGGAGAAGACTGCGGTTGAGACTTCTGTCCTTGCTCTTGTTCGCTTCCGGCAAACTTCGGCAGAACGGATTTCAGCCTCGCCTCCGAGTCGATGAGGAACTGTCCTGATGCGACAACCTTTTGGCCTTCGTTCAAACCACTCAGAATTTCCGTGTCGTCACCGATATCTCGCCCAGTTGTTACCTCTACCGGCTGGATGCTATTGTTTTCGCCCGTAACCAAGACGACCGAGCGCTTCCCGCTCGTAATAACTGCTTCGGTTGGAACGAGAAGCCGCCGTACCGCCTTCTCTCCGCCGACCTTCACCCGCATCAGCATGCCCGGTGTGAGGCTGCCGTCACGGTTGTCCAGTTCCAGCCGTGCCTGCACCGTCCTGGTTGTCGAACTCACGCCCGGGAGAACTTCCCGGACCTTTCCGGCATACTTCTGCTCCGTATTTCCTGCAAAGGTTGCCTCTACCTGCATGCCAGGACGGACCAAATTGGCCTGTTGTTCCGGGATTTCGGCCAGTAGCCAGACCTTGTTAAGTGCAACCACTTTGGCGACGGTCATGCCTGGCGAAACCATCGCACCATCACGAACGCCGAGTTCCGTAATGACGCCGGTAACAGGCGATGCGAGCGTCAGGGTCCTCTGTACTTTTCCAGTCCTCTCTAACTGGGTCACGAAGCTGTCAGGGATGGAAAGTGCGCGCATGCGGTCGCGAGCAGCAGACGCCAGAGCATCGTTGCCGCTACGCTTCAATGCCAAGTACTCCTCCTGGGGCGCAATCCACTCGGGCACAAATAGCGTTGCAATCGGTTCGCCGCGCTTAACGCGCTGCATGGGTGTCCGGGCATGAAGTCGCTCGATGTAGCCGGTCACCCGGCTCTGCACGACTTCTGCAACGCTCTCGTCAAACTGGGTAGCGCCAACCAACTCGAATGCGTCTCTAGTTTCCTCACGCCGAACGGTGGCATATCGGATGCCTAGATTCTGCTGGAGTGTCGGATTGACCGTCACTCCTCCTTCGCCGCCGGCCTCGTCCGCGTAGACCGGGACAAGCTGCATGTCCATGAAGGGGCTTTTGCCTGGCTTGTCGAATTTCTGGCCGGGCACCATGGGGTCGTGCCAATACAGGACCTTGCGTCCGGTCTTCGGGTCAATCTTCTCGCCGGCGGCATCTTGACTCGTTGCGGTCGGCTGCATGCTTCCATGGCCCTGTGAGCCGACCCAATAGCCACCGAACGCCAAACCAGCACCTGCAAGGACCAACGCCAGTGCCTTGAGTGCAAAATTGTTTTTCATTATTGTGCCCTCCCGGCCGAAGCCAACTCATGTGGCACAACGTGATGTTCGAGCCTTGCCCAGGTCAGAGCCGCATCTCTTTCCAGTTCTGTTATCTGCAATTGCTGCTCAAATTGCATCTTCCGGGCGTTGAAAATCGCACTGAGACTGCCGGTGCCAGCTCGGTACGCAGCAGTGGCCAGGTCGGCCTGTTGGCTGGCAGCAGGCAATAACTCAGCCTTGAGGCGTGCAAGTCGCTCTTTTTGACTTGAAAGCGTGGCTGCCAAGGTCCGTATTTCAGTCTGCATCTCCCGTACGGCATCTTCGTACTGCAACCGGGCTCTCGTTCCCATTGCGGAGCGTTCGGCAATGTCACGGTCCTGCCTCTGCGACGGGTTGACCGTGATGGGGATACTTACTCCCACGGAAATCATGTTTGAGAACTGCGGCCGCTGGCTGAACCCGGCTTCAATTGACCAGTCCGGACGTCGCTCCTTTGTTGCTACCGTCGTTTCCGCATCTGCAAGGGTGATAGCTCGCCGGGCTGCAAGAATCTCAGGATGGTACTTCTCCAGGTCTTCGACAGAGAGATGTGGAACATGGGATTCCAATATGGGCGTCTGGTCAGACACAGACTCCACCGGGGTGGTTGTCCAACGGCTCAGAGCCAGCTTCGCGTTCTGGAGTTCCAGCACGCTCTTTTGGGTGGCGTCTCGCGCCTGAGTAACGGCCAACTGAGCCTGTACGACGTCGCCTGCGGTGGCTTTGGCACCCCGGTGCGACGCTTGAACGGCCGTCAGGTCGTCTACAGATTGCTGCTCGAGTGCCTTGACGAGAGCTAGCGACCGCTGCGCATACAGAACCGTCACCCATGCCTTGGCTGTCTCTTCTCGTACCTTTGCCACGTCCGCAAGATAGTTGCCTTCTTCGGCTTCGACAGCTCGCTGCGCGCGGTCTGAACGGGCGGCCCGTTTATCTGACGACACCCATTGCTGCTCGATGCCGACCCTCCGCATGGTCATGAAATCCCGCGTTGTACTCCAGCGGTCGGCGCCGTTGACCGGAAGATTTTCGATGCCGACTTTGAGCATCGGGTCCGGGAGCTGGCCAGCTTTCACCGCTGCCTCCCGACTCGCCTGTACGGCAGCTTCCGCTGCTTTGGGCAAGGAGGACCGCTGCAGCGAAAGCTGCAGAGCCTCGTTCAAGGTCATACCAGCCGGCTGAGCATGGGCCAAAGCTGTGCCAAACGCCAGGGCTATGAGTGCGCTGGCATGGCGTAGTACAGGCGACCGGTTACTTGGAACCAATCGCGTATTGATACGCAAAAACATGAAACCCCCTGTGGCAAAGACGAACACCGGCCTCGGCGATATGCCGGCCGGCGAGACAACAGGAGGTCAAGTCAAATACGCAGTCGCTGCGTTCGTAAGTATGGAGGGTCGTTTCCTGAGTCCAGGACTAGCTCAGACCAGAAAGAGGTGCGGAAAGGCGGAATAACTGGCGAAATGGCCGGAATGACAAACGAAATGGTCGACGGAGCAAGTGTTGGAGTAGCTGCCAGATGCTCCAACGCTAACTGGTCGCCTGACACGGCTTCGGCACAATGGACAGGCTTTTCCTTATCCATCTCCGCACACGGCATTCCTTCCATCATCTCAGGCATGGCCGGCTTCGCCAGCTCTGGACACACGTACGCAGCCATGGCGATTCCTGAAGTCAGGAACGTCATGAGAAGGACGGTGGCGATAAGCCTGCCGAATGATGAAAAGAATCTGCGCATTCGTTGTGAAAAGGTTATTGCAGCTAGTGTAGCGCACAACTTTTGCCGTCACCAGCCGACGCGAATCCGTGACCTCAGCAAGTGAACGGTTATTTCAATATAGAGGTTCCTACGGTGGCAAGGTCAATAGATGCCATCCGCTCAATTCGCCCAATTCGGCGGATGAAATTCCTTTGCCAGCTTGATATAGACACAAGTCGAAAGTACCCCTTTTGGCATTCACGAAAGTGATATCCAAACATCACCACTTGAAATTGGGAATGTCGCTTGGCTAGACCTATATTGTCTTCAAGACAGAAGACATTACGAAAGCACGAAAGGAATAGTTATGACAGCTCTTGTACTCACCACAGCGAACCGCTCCGCCACCTTCTTTGGCACACTCATCGACGCATTGGACAAGGCCATCACAATGGCACGGGCCGTACATCACGACAGCCCCAGCGCCGACGACATTAAAAATGTGCGCGCTATTGCTGCAACCATCTAAAGACCGCTTTACGGCACCAAGCCGGCTGCTAAGGTAATTGAGCCGGTAAGGCGTTACCGCCACTTTGGTGCCATTGAATACAGAAGGCCTGATTATCCAGTGTGGATAATCAGGCCTTCACCATTTCTGCTCATCAGAGTGACGCTAACCGGCCTTCGTGAGAAGACGAGTAATCTCATGCATGCGGTAAGGTTTGTTTAGGAAGTCGAAGTCATGGAGATTAACGTTCCCAGCCAATAGTGCAGGCTGTGGAAACCCAGAGACCAAAATCACATGGATTCCCGAGACTAGCTCGCGCGCCATATAACCAAGCTCGACTCCGCTGATACCTGGCATCACGACATCGGTGAACAAGACATTGATGTCCTGCCTTTTACTCAGTATTTGAAGCGCCTCATTTCCACTCTTGGCGGTCAAAGTCTCAAACCCAAGCATTTGAAACAGTAGCACTGTCGTATCCAGCAAGTCTTCATTGTCATCAACAATAAGTGCCTTCTGCGTGCTGGCATGCTCGTCAGCTCCGCCTACTTCCATAGCGGCCAAGGGTAGATGCGATGTGCGGTAGTTATTCCCAACCGTGGCATGTGAACCGCGTTGCGCCATCAGCTTACCTAGCTCATCAAAAAAGTTGAAAGAGTAAAATCTATTTTCACTCAAGAGACTCAATCAAGAGCCTTCAAGAATATGGAAAATATGACAGCGCACCAGAAAAAGCTATCCCATGAACTCGGGAAGTTCTATCCGAAGTTGTTACCGGACACTTAGCAGCCTCCGGAGATGCGAAGCAAAGAGGACGCCTACAAACACCTTCTCATTCGAGACGCATTGTCAAATTTGCATCATCCACTTCTCCACGGATTCTGTGTTCAAGTCTGTGGATAAAGTTACTTCTTCAAGACAAGTCTTTGAATATAAAGAATTTTCTGCCGTGCAAAAAAATGAAGCAAATCCAGCTACCCTCTAACCTTTTCGGTACTACTCCATAGCTTCACTGGTCAGGGTTTCCGAAAAGAAATGATTGGTCAGGTCAATTTCCCGAAAAAGGAGCGAGCCTTCGTTATTTGATGGTGTGAGATTGATTTTTTAGTCGATACGGTTCAATCGTCATCGTCATGATGGTGATGGTGCTTCCAATGACCTCGGCGGCCATGATGGCGATACGGTCCTTCATCGACATAGTAGAAAGGTGACTCCACGACCATAGGCTTTGGCATGATGTAGACGGGAGCAGGCCGCACTTGAATAGGTTGCCGATAGACTTCAGGCCGCTCCTCGTAAACTGGCACTCGCACCTGCTCAACAACCGTTCGACAGCGCTCAACATTCTGGTACTGCACCGACCTTGATGACATACGGTCACCCACGGCTGCGCCTGTCATCGCTCCAACCGCCGTGGCTATGGTTTTCCCATTGCCCCCACCGACTTGGTTTCCAAGAACGCCGCCGGCAATTCCGCCAAGAATTGCGCCACCGTAGTCATTACCTGCGGCCTGTACTGGAACCTGCTCCTGCCAGCATTCCTGGCGAGGACGCTCGACCATTTGATATTCCGTAGCACTGACCACTAGCGGCAAGGTGAGCAATGCAACGGCTCCAAGTATTGCCTTATACATATTCATATTTTCAATTCAGTTCATCTGCAGCCGTGCGGTCGGGCCAACAGATAAGGCGGACAATCAAGGCGTCTACGGTGAGAACGTTCAATAGCGTTTGGCAATCTCATTGCCGACATAGCCGCCGCCCACAGCACCGGCAATCGTGGCTAAGGTCTTGCCGTTGCCACCACCGACTTTGCTGCCAAGGACACCACCTACGACCGCACCAACGCCGATTCCGATAGGACTAACTTGCGCAACTGGCTGCTGAGGCTGCGCAGGCGCGTACACCGGTGCCGGTGCAGGAGTATTTTGTGCCACTTGCACTGGCTTAGTGTGCGTCACATACCGGTGATGAACGATGGTCTTTTCAACGACTTTAGGAGCAGGCTGCGCTTCAGCCAGAGGCTGAGCGACTTGAGGCACTGCTGCGACAGGTGCGGGAGCGGCTCTGACTGGTGCAGCAACTACCGGTGTCGCGACACTTGGAGTGCCAGAGCTATGCGAAGACGGCAGAATGCCAGTGATGGCGGCTGCGCCGAGCAGGCTCACAAGCATTACAGAGCCGGCAGCGCCGGCAACGAGTGGATGGATACGCTGAGTCGTCGAAGTGTTTGCCATCTTAGATTGCCCTCGCAGATGTGGTTATGGTTACACCCACAATAACGATGCAGCGTGACAACCGGCAGTAAAGCGACTGTTTCGAAAGTAAGCGCTTGTAACTATGCCTGGAAGCTTGGTGTAACAGCATTGCTCTATCCAGTGAAGGTATAGAACATCAAAACCCAGTATAAAAAGAAAACCCGCAGGGCTTGCGCGCTGCGGGAAACTCGTCTTTGTGCCCTTGGAGAGCATTTTCAGCGTACTCCGGTCCGCTCAAGCTTGATTGAGGTAAAACAAAGGACGCAAAGGGTCCTTGCTCACACCATCGCGCATCCGAGCCGTTTACTCATTGAACGGATAACACCTTCGACGATGGTGGCCGAATCAACAACTGCAGCGTGCTTCTCAAAGCATTCAGCGGGCTATCACTCGTCGCGCAGATGCAAGAATTTTCTGACCCGAGCCATGTTTGCCAGCATGTTGAGCACGTATGTTTTACCAGTGTAGGGATAGCAAGCGGTCCGCCATCTCAGGCGTACACAATCTGGCAATCTCCGAGCGCGAAGCCCAACGGAAATCATCCATTTCGACTGTTGGGAGCCCGGTGACTTTATTGCGGAAATGGCTAGTGCACTTGAGATGTGCAAGACTTTGGAGGTTTGCCGGCGCCCTTACGAAAAACAAATACAGGCGTTTGTCTGCCAGGTAGTCAAAGTCCCCGATTTCCAGGAAATGGTCGTCATCGAACACAAGCCCTGTTTCTTCGTACAGTTCCCTCTTCGCCGCTTCAAACGGTGACTCGTCGTACTCTTGAACACCCTTGGGAATATCCCAGTAGCGTGTGCCGGTCACGTGAGCCAGCAAAATCTTTCCATCCCTATTGACAATAACTGTGCCGCACGATGTGGCTACATCAAGTTCTATTTCAGGTAATGTCATTACGATAATTTCTTCCTTTCATCTGTCGTTCTTAGTTGAGCCAAATATGTGGGGGCTAGTTCCCTCGAATGAAAGGCAGGGCTAAACCCCCGTAGCGCTTCGCGCGATTCATCGAACGAGTTCGGTCTTGGCGATAGAGCGTTGAAAAGGTGTCAACGCTATTTTTGTCGTCGCCGTTAGAGAGGATAGGCATGTGCCAGATTTCTGAGCGAGACAATGATGAAAAAGTTAATCTCTGCAGCCGCAATATCACTGCTTTTGACGACCGCAGTATTTGCTCAAAGTCCGTCAACGGCACCTGCGGCGAAACCAACTGCTCCTGCTGCATCGGCATCTGGCTCTTCCAGTTGCGAAGCTCAGGCAGTCGGCAAGAACGGTAAGCCACTTACTGGAGCGGCAAAGACATCCTTCATGAAGAAGTGCGAAGCTAGCGACACAAGCTCCGCATCAGCCACTTGCGAAAGCAAAGCAGTCGGAAAAAATGGCAAGCCCCTCGCAGGTGCAGCAAAGGATGCTTTCATGAAGAAGTGCGTTGCGAATGCCGGTAAGTAAATAGGCGAACCGGTAAGAGAAGTGGCCGACTAGCTTCGGCCACTGGCTTCGACCCAGTGATTGAAATAACTGTGTTGATGATAACTTGAGCCGTTCGGATGGGGTCTATGCCTTCAATAACCTTGGTCAGGGTCCCTACAGCTTCTCTATCCTCTGTTTCCCATGTCGGGCTTCTTCCTGAGCAGCTAAGGCATGTGTCATAAAAACTGATTCCGGGTCGCCGGCCTGTAAGGTTCCGCAGTGGGGGCATGTAATCTGGCCTGGGTTCATCTGCGTCAGGGAAGTCTTCGTAAACTCATTTACTTGAAATGGACGACCACACGTCAAAGTACTGCAGACCTCTATTTTGCTGCTCATAGCCCAGTCAAATACGGTTGATAGATATGCAAATTATACGGACGACTGAACTGGGCATCTATCGGAAAAATCCGAATATTGGTGTGGCCTTGACGGCAAATAATAATTTTGCAACTGCTTACAAGTCAGGCTTCATTTGGCACTGGCGTCTTCAACTTGCTGTCAATCTGGATGCGAGCTTTTCGAAGCGAGTTGCCCTCCGGATAGGATGCGCATTCATCACGGCTATAGCCAAGCTAGATGAGTACTTGGCTACAAAATGAAGGGGGTCGCGGATTCGATTCCGGCAAGCCGCGCCATCGTTCAGCAGTATCCGCTTGCCAGCAGGTCAGTTTCCGGCGTCTTGCGGATGGTAAGCTCCGTCGAAAGCGCATCAGCTACTCTTCGGCCTGCCCAGTTATCTTCGCTTTCGGCAGAAACTCAATACCCGTCCTTCGGACCAGTTCTGCATAGCTGATTGGTTTGCCAGCACGCGCCTCGTCATCGTTTTCAATCCAGTGCGCCCACGCGCGGCCGGTCGTCGCGTCATAGACTAATTTGTAGAGGTATTTGGGCACCCACACCCGATTGTCACCAATCGTATTCGGCTTGCCTTCAAAGACAGGGCCGGTGATGACGTACACGTCACCTTTTGCACGCAACGCGTACTTGCGTGTTGCATCTTCAATACCATTCCACGGCTTTTGGTTGTTCACCGGCGCCTGAGGAATCATGTTCGCGAGCGAAAAGCTTTGTGCCATGGCTTGTGGAGTCGACATATTGCCGGCTGGAGCGAGGTGTCCACGCGAATACCCACTGTTCTTGTAGTCGTCGAGCTCCGCGCGCTCACCCCGAGGTAACCTGGCATCAGCGAAGAACTTGTCACTGCGCTTACCTGACTTGTCGTTCTCAAGTTGCCCTCGGCTCAACCGCTCTGCCACGAAAACAGGCGTCTTTGATGAGCCCGAATGAAGCACGGCGAATGCGTCGTAACAGAGCTCCCGCGGCTTGAGTTGCTGGGCATTGGGAACAACCGGCGGCGAGGCATTTGCAAAAAACTGCGAACAAGCTCGAAAGTCGGTTGGCTGGTTCGTGCCCCTGGATGCGTCTGCCGGGGCTTTCGATTCCGGTAACTGAAGGAGGCGCGACAGCTCATCTAGAAGCGTCGGCTGTTTTGCGCACGCTGAGAAGGAGGCTACGAGTGATAGTGCGAGAAGTGTTTTTTTCATCCCGCGATTTTACTGCCTCCAACAGAAGGCAGTAGGCGGGCCGGAGCATGTGTTTGGTATCACAGCATCGACCCGCCCTTCTCAATCATTTACTAGCAAATTGTCCGTCTTGACTTGCAGCACGCTCAGCCTCGTCAAGGCGCTTTTTGCACTCTTCTTCGGCATGTACTGCGGCTTTATATGCCTTATCTGCTTCAATGTACGGTGGAGTGAGAGTTTGGAGCATGCCCCTCAACCTGTCGAACACAGACCGTACTTGAGCATAGTCATCACGAAGTCCTAGTCTCCACAAGGAAGTCAAGGAATTATCAAGATGCTCCCATAATTCAGCTTTGCTTTGAAACTCTGGACTAAGTGCATCCAACGTCTCCTTTGCTTGGCGTCGGTGGTGGCGTGCTGTGCGATATTGCGATTCAAGTACTTCGATTTCAGTGTTCATGGTCTTTGTCCTATTATCAACAAGTGGAAAGGGTTTTTCGTTGCCCTGTTTCGTATAGGTACAAATTTCGAAATCGCATCACGAATTTGAAAATATTTTTTCCCGGTACAGTAAGCGTGCATCGCCAGTAGGATTTGCGCTCGTTTTTAGCAAGGATTTAACTTGTAAAAAGCATGCTGTAGCTCTGGTCGACGACTTCATACAGGTTTGGCGAATGCCAGGCGCGGCTGCCACTCTGCACTGCTCCGGCGTAACCCCAAGCTACTACTTGTCTACTGATTGCAGCATCGGCAACCATTCCAGCATCCAGACCTATGTTTTGGATGTCATCAGACCGTAGGGCTAGGCGTTCGAGCCAACGCTCCAGGTGTGGACGAGCGGCTAACGTGTCAGATTTGCTTCTATTGCAGCCAGGGTGCGCAAGAACGAAGTTATGAGACAAGTCTCGCGGATACTGCGAAAATGGAATGAAATGGTCGACATCCGCATCAGTGAGGGCGCCCCCACAGTAAAAGCACTTGGCACCCTCAAGCTTTCGTAGGCTAGCTCCTAACTGTACGAGTGACTGGCGAGGTGTCTCAAACAAGAATGCTTCCAGGTCATCCCCTTCGCCGAGAATAGGCAAATTCCTTCGATTTCCCTTGATGTGTCCAGTCCAATGTGCTCGCGCAAGCTGTTGTACGAGCGGTTGGAAACGCCGCAAGCAGTAGCTTACTCCCGGTTTGAGGCGCACTTTGCCATTGCCGGCTCTCTCGTAGAGAAACTCGTCCGTTCCGCCTCCAAAGTTTTGCAGGTAGCTCAGGGGCTGAGCAGAAACAGTATTGCTGACACTTGAGAGCAGCACGTTATACCCAGGAGCCGACTTGGCTGCCTGAGGCGACGCTATGGCAAACGCCGCTCGAAATCTAGCAACAGCCGATACAACTGCGGCTTGTGCACCAAGATTCTGGGAAAGGATGTTAGGTTCCGTGCTTGGTTTCCCTGTGCCGTACGGTGTGGCTTGACGCCAGTACAGATAGATAAAGCGTTCGCCAATCTGCCGGGTCGTGAGCAATAGCTCTCGCCCGTCGTCGGCACCAAGCTCAACGGCAAGGTCGGCCAGGGAGATAAGCAATGCGTACTTATACGTCGCGGTAAAATCACCCTCAGCAAATAGGCGCTGGAGCTTCGACAAAAAGGTGAGCTGCGATTCAGGGCTCGGAGGCGGAACATTGGCAGACACGTTACGACCGTTTTGACCAGTAATCGGCTTTTTCTGGAATCACCCAGCGGACACCACCACGGGGGTCAGCCAAATCGCCTGTGTATCTTGGAATTAGATGGATATGGAGATGCGGTACGGTCTGGCCAGCTGCAGCTCCGTCATTGATTCCAATGTTGTAGCCATCGGGGTTGAACTCGGTCGCGGCGGCTTGCTTGGCTTCGTCTAGCAACGCAAGCAGTGCTAGACGCTCTTCCTCAGTTGTTTCGAAAAACGACCCTATGTGCCGCTTTGGAAGAGCCTGTCAGGATTTCTGTGTAAAGCGGGGTCATGAAATAATACCGAAAGGGATGTTCCATGACCGACGCAATGACCACCAAGAAGCCTAAAAAGCAGAAAGCACCACCGCCGTTTCCGGTCGAAC
>NZ_JACYXF010000036.1 GCF_015352985.1 Noviherbaspirillum malthae
CGGCCTACTACTGCGAGATCATGCGCGCCGGCATCCAGTCGATTCCGCGCGGCCAGGTCTGGGCCGGCCAGGCGCTGGGCATGAACTACTGGCAGACCATGGGCAACATCGTGCTGCCGCAGGCGTTTCGCAACATGATCCCGGTCTTGCTCACGCAGACCATCGTGCTGTTCCAGGACGTGTCGCTGGTGTACGTGCTGTCGATCACCGACTTCGTGGGCGCTGCCTCGAAGGTGGCGCAGCGCGACGGCCGCCTGGTGGAGATGTACCTGTTCGTGGCGGTGGTGTACTTCATCATCTGCTTCGGCCTGTCGCTGCTGGTCAAGCAGCTGCAGAAGAAGGTGGCGATCATTCGCTGAGGACGCTGAGCGTGCCCGGGCATGGCCGAACATACGCAGTTTGAATACCGGATTGAGGAGAGAACATGATTGAAATGAAAGACGTCAGCAAGTGGTACGGCAGCTTCCAGGTGCTGACCGACTGCACGACGCAGGTGGCCAAGGGCGAGGTGGTGGTGGTGTGCGGGCCGTCGGGCTCGGGCAAGTCGACGCTGATCAAGACGGTCAACGGGCTGGAGCCGTTCCAGAAAGGGCAGATCCTGGTGGACGGCGTGTCGGTGGGCGATGCCAAGACCAACCTGTCGAAGCTGCGGGCCAGGATCGGCATGGTGTTCCAGAACTTCGAGCTGTTTCCGCATCTGTCGATCCGGCAGAACCTGACGATCGGCCAGGTCAAGGTGCTGGGCAGGAGCGAGGACGAGGCGACCGAGAAGGGCCTGAAGTACCTGGACCGGGTGGGGCTGATTGCACAGAAGGACAAGTTTCCGGGTCAGCTGTCGGGCGGCCAGCAGCAGCGGGTGGCGATCGCGCGGGCGCTGTCGATGGACCCGATCGCGATGCTGTTCGACGAGCCGACGTCGGCGCTGGACCCGGAGATGATCAACGAGGTGCTGGACGTGATGGTGGGGCTGGCGCAGGAAGGCATGACGATGATGGTGGTCACGCACGAGATGGGGTTTGCGCGCAAGGTGGCCAACCGGGTGGTGTTCATGGACCGCGGGCATATCGTTGAAGACTGCACCAAGGACGAGTTCTTCGGCGCGCCTCGCTCGGAGCGGGCGCGCGACTTCCTGGCCAAGATCATTACGCACTGAACGTTCAAGCAGGCCGCACAAGCCGTTCCGAAGTATCCGGGACGGCTTTTTTATTGGGCATTGCAGTCGGGAATGAAAAAGCGTCTGCCTCTATCGCGCACTGTGAAAGGTAAAATAGCGGCTCTTTCGAGAAAGCCACACCATGTCCAGTCCAGCTACTACCTCCCAGCCCTCCAGCATTACCCTCACTCGTCCGGATGATTGGCACCTTCACCTGCGCGACGGCGCCACGCTTGCCAGCGTTCTTCCGCATACCGCGCGCCAGTTCGCTCGCGCGATCGTCATGCCGAATCTCAAGCCGCCGGTCACGACCACCGCGCAGGCGGCGGCCTACCGAGAGCGCATCCTGGCAGTCTTGCCGGCAGACATGCAGTTCGAACCGCTGATGACCCTGTACCTGACCGACAACACGCCGCCGGATGAAATACGCCGTGCCAAGGACAGCGGCTTCATCCACGCCGTCAAGCTCTACCCGGCCGGCGCGACCACCAATTCCGATGCCGGCGTGACGGCATTGACAAAGTGCTACAAGACGCTGGAAGTTATGCAGGAAGTCGGCATGCCTTTCCTGGTGCATGGCGAAGTGACGGATTCCGACATCGATATCTTCGATCGCGAGGCGGCATTCATCGACCGCGTGCTGCAGCCGCTGCGCCGCGACATGCCGGAATTGAAAGTCGTCTTCGAACACATTACGACCAAGGATGCGGCGCAGTACGTAACCGAGGCGGCAGGCCCGATCGGTGCCACCATCACCGCCCATCACCTGCTGTACAACCGCAACGAGATATTCAAGGGCGGTATTCGCCCTCACTACTATTGCCTTCCGGTGCTGAAGAGGGAAGAGCACCGCAAGGAACTGGTCAAGGCGGCCGTCTCGGGAAATCCGAAATTTTTCCTGGGCACCGATTCCGCACCGCATCCCAAGGGCTTGAAGGAGCATGCCTGCGGCTGCGCCGGCTGCTATACGGCACTGCATGCAATGGAGCTGTACACCCAGGCATTCGACCAGGCAGGTGCGCTGGACAAGCTGGAGGCGTTCGCAAGCTTCAACGGACCGGCATTCTATGGCCTGCCGCGCAATACCGGCACGGTAACGCTGCAGCGCGAGCAATGGACACTACCCGCTGAATTGCCGATGGGCGATACCACGGTCGTGCCCTTGAATGGCGGCGAGCCGATCGGGTGGAAGCTGGTTTGATTCACGCAACGGGTGCCGCGGGTAGAAATTAGATCGTTCGAATGAACCCCGCTGTCTTCGCCGAAATCGATTGGGACCGGCCCTGGCTGGTCCCTGTGCGTGATCTCGGCCTGGCCATGCTTCGGCCCGGCGCATACTGGCGTGACATCGCCAACGAGATCGCAGCGAAGCAGGGACTATGCAATCACCGCGGCTTGCCCATCCGTTTTGTGCCGCAAGCCGATCTGCCTGCCGGGATGCCTTATGAAGGCTTCATCAGTGAAACCGGCGGGGTGCCTACGCGCGAAAACCTGCACGACTTCTTCAATGCGCTGATGTGGCTCGGTTTTCCATCCATCAAGCGCCAGCTCAACAGCTTGCAGGCAAGCGAGCTTGCCAAGAATCAGGGTGTGCCGCCGCAGCGCGGCATGGCACGTGACGTCGCGACGATTTTCGACGAAAACGCAGCCATCTTCGTCACCTCCGAGCCAGCCCTGATAGACGCCTTGCGGGAACATCGATGGAGAGAGCTTTTCATCGAGCGGCGCCAGCAATTCATCCATGCCTGCGAGGTGCGGCTGTTCGGCCATGCGCTCATCGAGAAGCTGGTCACGCCGTTCAAGGCGATTACGGCCCATGCCTGGCCGCTCTTGGTTGATAACGAATACTTTTCGTGGACCGAAGACAGGCGGCGGCAATGGCTCGATCAAACCATCGCGCCTTCACTGCAAAGCGGGATCTCGATGCGCGTCTACAATCCGCTGCCGGTTCTGGGCGTACCGGGGTGGCATGCGCGGCAGGATGAGGAATTCTATGCCGACGTTAAGGTATTTCGCCCCAAACGTCGGCAGGATCCGCCGAGCGGCTCGCAAGCTGCAGAGGAAGAAAAATAGAAATGGCAGCCTGCAAATTTATCTGCTTCTGAGTTGTACGGGACGACTGGATCGGTCATCGTAAACGCTACAGGCTGATACTGATTTCGTTGCAAGCGGATTAAGGAAAACAGTGCATTAAGCAAAGACTTCGACATTCAAGATCGATACTCGCACCCAGCTCTAATAATTAACGCTAACAATCGCAGACTAAAAACAAAAAAGCACCCGAAGGTGCTTTTTTGTTGTCCAATCAAAGCAGACTTACGTCCGCAATGGATTAGAAGCGGTGACGGATACCAACGTTCAGCCAGCTTGCGTCGCCGCCTGCTGCTGCACCACCGAATGTCGCTGCGCCATCATTCTTGATGATGGAGTAGGAGGTGTACAGGTTAGTACGCTTGGACAGGCTGTGGCTGTAGCCGACCTGCCAGTAGTCAGCGTCAGCTGCACCAGCGCCGAAGCGGTCGTCATGACGAACGTATGCTGCCATGATGCTGCCTGCGCCGATCGGTGCGCTTGCGCCGAGCATGTAGTCGCGGCTGCGGCCGGTACGGATGCCAGTTGCGCCTTCGTCACGGTTGTCTGCGTATGCTGCGTGAACAGCTGCAACGCCGAAGTTGAACGCGCCGCCCAGCAGGAAGGTGCGAGCATTGCCAGTGTCTACGCCAGCAGCAGTTGCTGTGTTCTGGTCATGATAAGCAAACACGCCAGTGATCGGGCCGTTGTTGTAGCCGAGCGATGCACCGAGTTGACGGCCGATGGAGCTGCTGCCTGCCACTTCACCCAGACCGTATGCCAGTTGGCCGTTGATGCCAGCAAAGCTTGCGGAATAGTTGATGGTGTTGTTCATGCGAACGCCGTACGGACGGAACACGGCGATGATGCCCGAGCCGTCACCAGTGATGCCTGTGCCGAACGGATCGATGGAATCCAGCGCGCCGAAGATCGGAGTGTACTGACGGCCGAGCTTGACGGAACCGAAGCCGCCATTCAGGCCAACCCAAGCCTGACGACCGAAGAGGAGACCGCCCTGTGCTGCTGCGCCAGTGCTGATGTCGTAACCGTTTTCCAGAGTGAAGGAAGCGGAGAGACCGCCGCCCAGGTCTTCTGTGCCCTTGAAGCCGATACGGCTGCCGGACTGAACGCCGCTGGACAGGCGAGTTGCCGATGCACCCGGATCAGTCTTGAAACGCTCGATTGCGACGTCTGCCACGCCGTAGATGGTGATGTTGGACTGTGCGGAAGCTACGCCCGCAAAAGCACCCAGAACTGCAAGCGCGAGAAGCGATTTTTTCATTGAATAATCCCCAAAGGTTTATCGAGCTAAATTTTTAGTAGTGCGTTCGGCGGACTGCCAAGGTAAAGGCGTCTGCCTGAAGGCGATGCTTCTTTAGAATTTAACTAAGAAGCCGATGCTTATTTCATCAAATATCGGCCGGAAGGACAAAGGGAATTTCGATTTTTACATCACTCGAAGCGGTTTTTGTGGTGGCTTTGCAACGTTATTGTCCAATTGGGTGGCTAACCGACTTTTGGTAATTGTCCGACTTTCACTCTTTGTGAGCCGGGAGAGGCGCACTTCGATTTCGGCAGGGCAGGCTGTGGCCAAATAAAAAAGCCGACCACCCGAAGGAGGCCGGCTTTAAATCAGGTTAAACAACTTGGCCCGGGTACTTGGCACCGAGCCGAAGTTTTCGCCTGCCTTATTAGAACAGGTGGTTCACGCCGATCGAAACGCCGGTGACGTTGGAGAAGGTAGCGCCAGCAGCACGCTGGATACCCCAAGTTGCAGGATTGCCTGCACCGGTGTAGGAGCTGCGATCGATGTCAGCGTACAGGTTGGTACGCTTGGACAATGCGTAAGTCGCGCCGACGATCCAGGTGTTGCGGCGGACGTCTGCACCTGCAGCCACGGCATCCAGCTTGGTACGGTAGTAGCCGGCTGTCAGCTGAGTGGCCGGTGTGATGGTCCAGCTGCCGCCAACCCATGCGTCATTGACGTCGTTGGTGCCGCCGGCAACGTCGGTTTCCTGCTTGGCGTAACCAGCCGCAACACGGAACGGGCCGGTTGTGAATGCGCCGCCGACTGTCCAGTTAGTCACGTCGACGAACGGAGCGCCTGCCGGAGTGGTTGCAGCGTCACGACGTGTGTACGAAGCGCCAGCAGCGAAAGGACCGCCGCTGTAGCCGACGCCGACTGCGCGTGTGGCGCCGTTGCGGGTGCTGCCTGCAACTTCGCCCAGCGCCCATTCTGCACGTGCAGTGATCGGACCGAATGTGCCGGTGTACTGGATGTCGTTATCCAGCCAGGTCAGGCCGCCGTTGCCGGCCAGCGGAACGATGCTGGTGAACTTGTAGGAGAACGGATCGTACAGAGCGATCGTCTTGAAGTTGACCGAGTACTGACGGCCGAGGTCCAGAGAGCCCCATGCGCCGCCCAGACCGACGAATGCGGAACGGTTGAAGAGCTTGTTAGCAGCGTTGTCGAGGGAGCCTGTGCCGGAGTTGAAGCCTGTTTCCAATGTGAAGTGAGCGTTCATGCCGCCGCCCAGATCTTCAACGCCCTTAAAGCCGATACGGTTACGGTTGAAGTTACCGTTGCTGAATCCGCCCATTTGAATGCGGCTGTTACCCGCAGCATCAGCATTGTTTGTATAACGCAGGCCAGCGTCGATGGAACCGTAGATGGTTACGCTGGTTTGTGCTTGAGCAGCACCTGCAAATGCACCAATGACTGCCAGTGCGAGAAGCGACTTTTTCATTAAATTATCTCCAAGGGTTGGCATGCTAAAATTTTTTTGTTGCCTTTTTTCTCAGTCGCCATGCTTGCAAAAGTCAGCGCGGCGCCTGGAACTTCTGACCTTCTGGTAAAGAAGTTATGGTGATTTCATCAAATGTGGGCGCTTTGGGCAAAGGGAATTTGGCGCATAAGACGATTTGCCGCGGAATATGTGGTTGAGTAACAACAAATTTTTCGCTTTTCGTGACTTGTTGGCAACAAAAAAGCCGCCTGATCGTTTTATTTTGGTACGGGCGTACTAAATCTGCCTGCCGACCCCAACCTTGATTCGCAGGATGTGACGAATCGATAGGCAGGACATGGCGACAGGAGCCCCATGCCTGCTGTCACTCACTTAATCAGTCAAAGGAGAATTTTTGATGCCGCATCTCGATGAGGTCCTGATTGGCTTTGACAAAATGCTGCGTGTCGTCGCCGGCGTGGCGCATGCGTCGCGTCAAAATCCCGCAGCGAAGGTGGCGGATGCGCAACTGGAGGAATCCGAACGTCGCCACAGTGCGGGCTTGATGCGGGTGAACCATGTCGGAGAGGTTTGTGCGCAGGCTCTCTACGACTCGCAGGCGCAGTTCGCCAGAAGCGAGCATCTGAAGGAGCAGTTCAAGCAGGCAGGACGGGAAGAGGAAGACCATCTCGCATGGACCTCGGAGCGGCTGCGCGAACTCGGCTCCCGCACCAGCCTGCTCAATCCCTTGTGGTATGCAGGGTCCTATGCAATCGGCGCAATTGCCGCCCGCATGGGTGATGCGCATAGTCTGGGATTCGTCGTGGAAACCGAGCGCCAGGTGGAAGCGCACCTGATCGATCACCTGGAAACGCTGCCGGCCAATGACAGCAAGTCGCGCATCATTGTCGACCAGATGAGGGAAGACGAGGCGGCGCATGGCGCGCATGCAAAAGAACTGGGCGCAGCCGACATGCCGGCCCCTGTGCGGCTGGTCATGAAGGCGATGTCAAAAGTCATGACGGGAACCGCTTACTACATCTGAACTTTGATTCAAGGAGGCCAGCCGTTCGTCGGCATTTTCCGGAAGGCGGCGCCTCTTCCGGAAAATGCCGGGTTGGCCGAAGCGCACGCGTCATTCCTGCGGTGCGCTTTCCTCCAGGTCTTCGACGATTTCAAATGAATGCGTCATCTCGGCCGTCTTTTCCAGCATGATGGAGGCCGAGCAGTACTTTTCGTGGGAGAGCTTGATCGCTCTTTCGACGACGTTCGGCTTGAGATTGCGGCCGCGTACGGTGAAGTGGAAATGGATCTTGGTGAAGACTTTCGGATCCTTTTCGGCGCGCTCGGACTTGAGCGTGACATCGCAGCCGCGCACATCCTGCTGACTTTTCTTCAGGATCAGGACCACGTCATAGGCGGTGCATCCACCGGTACCCGCCAGCACGACTTCCATCGGGCGAGGCGCAAGATTGCGTCCTCCGCCTTCAGGAGCGCCGTCCATGGCGACCACATGGCCGGAACCCGTTTCCGCCAAAAAAGTCATTCCGGAAAGTCCGGTCCAGCGTACTGTGCATTCCATTTTCTAATCTCGCTCAAGTCGGAAGGCGGTATTGTAACTATTTTCAGAATGGTTCTATCGGCAGGTGCGCCGCCAGCGACGATGCCGGCGGCACCTTCCGCGAAGCACGGAAGAGAGTGGGTTCGGGCTGTCGGTTACGTGCCTGCGCAAGGCAGATTGGCTTCGGAAGCCGGAGCGTCAGCGGCTGCATCGATAATCATTTGACGGCAAGTCTTTGAAAAGGCTATACTTTCAGGCTTTCCGTTCGCTCAGGAAAAGACAACAAGGAAGAGTCCGGCATGCAGTATCGAACCGGAACCGCCAATTTGAGCGTTTTTATCTTTTTAGGAAATCATCATGAAAACCTTTTCCGCTAAAGCCCATGAGGTGCAGCGCGAGTGGTTCGTGATTGACGCAACGGACAAAGTCCTCGGACGTGTTGCCAGCGAAGTGGCACTCCGACTGCGCGGCAAGCACAAACCCGAGTTCACTCCCCACGTCGACACGGGCGACTTCATCGTCGTCATCAATGCAGGCAAACTGCGCGTGACCGGCAACAAGGCTCTGGACAAGATGTACTACCGTCACTCGACCTATCCGGGCGGTATCTACGAAACCAATTTCCTGAAAATGCAACAGCGTTTTCCGGGCCGTGCGCTGGAAAAAGCGGTCAAGGGCATGCTGCCCAAGGGCCCGCTTGGCTACGCCATGATCAAGAAGCTGAAGGTCTATGCCGATGGCACCCATCCGCACGCGGCTCAGCAACCCAAGCCACTCGAAATCTAAGGAACGGACATGATCGGTAACTACAACTACGGAACCGGCCGTCGCAAGAGTGCAGTGGCTCGTGTTTTCATCAAATCGGGCAGCGGCAACATCGTTGTCAACGGCAAGCCGGCCGCGGAATACTTTTCCCGTGAAACCGGTCTGATGGTGATTCGTCAGCCCCTCGAACTGACCGGCAATGTCGAGCGTTTCGACATCCTGGTCAACGTGCACGGCGGCGGCGAGTCCGGCCAGGCAGGTGCTGTTCGCCACGGCATCACCCGCGCACTCATCGACTATGATGCAGGTTTGAAGCCGGAACTGGCCAAAGCCGGTTTCGTCACACGTGATGCACGTGAAGTCGAGCGTAAGAAAGTCGGTCTGCGTAAAGCACGCCGCGCAAAACAGTTCTCCAAGCGCTAATCTGCGTTTTCAGAGCATCGAAAAGCCGTCAGGTTCGCGCCTGGCGGCTTTTTGTTTTTTGCTTTTCGGCTTGCGGCGAGCATGCGGATGTGATGCCGGCACCAAGCCGTCACTTCATTATTGTGTCGACTTCGCGACGGAAATGCAGCCGGAACCAAATCGTCCGCACTGTTAGAATTTCGAAGTTGAAATCATTTTTTGGCAAGGAAATACCATGATCAAGGTCGGTATCGTCGGCGGTACAGGATATACGGGCGTCGAGCTGCTGCGTCTTCTCGCAGCGCATCCGCAGGTGCAACTTACTGCCATCACGTCGCGCAAGGAAGACGGCATGCCGGTCGCCGACATGTTTCCGTCGCTGCGCGGCCATGTGTCGCTGGCGTTCTCCTCGCCCGATAAAGCCAAACTGAACGAATGCGACGTCGTGTTCTTTGCCACGCCGCACGGCGTGGCGATGGCGCAGGCGCCGGAGCTGCTGGCAGCAGGAGTCAAGGTGATCGACCTTGCTGCGGATTTCCGCATCAAGGACACGGCGACGTTCGAGAAGTGGTACGGCATGCCGCATTCCTGCCCCGATCTGCTGGAGGAAGCCGTCTATGGCCTGCCGGAAGTCAACCGTGAAGCCATCGGCAAGGCGCGTCTCATCGGTCTGCCCGGCTGCTATCCGACCTCGATGCAGCTCGGCTATGCGCCGCTGCTCGCCCAAGGCAAGCCGCTGGTCAATGAATCCATGCTGATCGCGGACTGCAAGTCGGGAGTTTCCGGCGCAGGCCGCAAGGCGGAAGTGCATACGCTGCTGGCCGAAGCGTCGGACAACTTCAAGGCGTACGGCGTCAAGGGACATCGGCATCTGCCGGAAACCACGCAGGGCCTGCAGGCGATCGCCGGCCGCAAGATCGGGCTGACCTTCGTGCCCCATCTGGTTCCGATGATCCGCGGCATTCATTCCACGCTGTATGCGAATATCCTGCCCGAAGCGCGCGACGTGGATTTCCAGGCCTTGTACGAACGCCACTTCGAAGGCGAAAAGTTCGTGGACGTCATGCCGCCCGGCAGCCATCCGGAAACCCGCTCGGTGCGCGCATCCAACAAGCTGAGAATCGCGGTGCACCGCCCGGATGGCGGCGACCTGCTCGTTATCCTGGTGGTGGAAGACAACCTGGTGAAGGGCGCGGCCGGCCAGGGGGTGCAGTGCATGAACATCATGTTCGGCATTGATGAGACTACCGGCCTGACGCAGGTTCCGGTACTGCCGTAAACGGTATGTGTTGATCAACCTTACGTTGCATTGATATTGATGAAGTATCGGCTGTCGCGCCGCCGCGTTCCGGTGGCGCTGCCCAAACTCACCGTGCAGCGCGCATTGCCCTGGCCGGTTCGCGCACTTTTGATCGTTGCGATCGGCCTGGCAGGTGCTGCGGCAATGTGGGCATTCGACAACGGGCAGGTGCTGCCCGGCGCCGACCCCCATACCTTCCGGGCCCAGTTGTCCCGCTACAAGAGCCAGATCGAGACCTTGAGCGCCGAGCGGGATGCCTACTCGGCCACAGCCAATGCCGCGGAAAGCCAGCTCAACATCGAGCGCTCTGCCCAGAAGCAGCTGGCCGCCCAGGTCAAGACGCTGGAATCGGAGAACATGCGGCTCAAGGAAGATCTTGCTTTCTTTGAAAGTCTGCTGCCGAACGCAACAGGGCCGCAGGGCATTACGATTCGCCGATTGAAGATTGATCAAATTGCGCCCAACCAGGTAAGGTATCGTTTGCTGATCATGCAGGGAGGAAAGGGTGACCAGTTGTTCACTGGGAACCTGCAACTAAGCGTCAATACGTTGCAGACAGGCAAGAGTGCTATGATAGTTTTCCCCGAAGCCGCCTCGGCCGAGCAGGACAAGTTCAAGCTCAGCTTCCGGCATTACCAGCGCGTTGAAGGAATTCTCACCCTGCCGGAAGGAAGCGTAGCAAAACTGGTACAGGCGCGCGTTCTCGACAAGGGACAAGTTCGGGCGCAACTGTCTGCGAATTTTTAAAGGAGAGCCCCATGTTAGGCCGCAAAACAAAAGGCACGATTGACAGTCTGATTGGCATATCGACAAAGATCGAAGGCAATGTGCACTTCCAGGGCGGTTTGCGCATCGATGGCCAAGTCATCGGCAATGTAATTGCAAGCGGCGACGAGCCCAGCATGCTGGTGATCTCCGAACATGCAAAGGTCGAAGGCGAAGTCCGGGTGGCGCATCTGGTCGTGAACGGCGAAATCATCGGTCCGGTGCATTCGTCGGAACTGCTTGAATTGCAGCCGCGCGCCCGCATAACTGGAGATGTGCATTACAAGGCGCTGGAAATGCACGGCGGTGCCATCGTTTCCGGAAAACTGACGCATGAGCAGGTTGGCGAGCCGGTGCTCAAGCTGGCGATGTCGAATACGTGAAATGCGCCAAGCGTCTATAATCAAGCATTGACCTTTGCTTTTGCAGGAGCTCCCACATGAATGCAGTTACCGAAATGCCCGCACCGATTGTCTTCACTGATAGTGCCGCGGCGAAAGTTGCGCAATTGATCGAAGAAGAAGGCAACCCCGACCTGAAACTCCGCGTGTTCGTACAGGGCGGAGGCTGCTCCGGTTTCCAGTACGGCTTCACATTCGATGAAATCGTGAATGAAGACGACACCACCATGGTGAAGAACGGCGTCCAGCTGTTGATCGATTCGATGAGCTATCAATATCTGGTCGGCGCGGAAATCGATTACAAGGATGACCTGGAAGGTGCGCAGTTCGTCATCAAGAACCCGAACGCAACCACCACCTGCGGCTGCGGCTCCTCCTTCTCCGCATAAGTTTGTCCCGCTGGTGCTTGTCTCTGCATCAGCCTGCCAGATCCAATAAAAAACGCAGGCCGGACCTGCGTTTTTTATTTTTCCCTCGTTGTTTCTCCGTCGTCGCCTTCCGGGTCTGTCATCCGCCGGCGGGATAGCACGCGCCAAGTATCCGCGGCCCCGCCGCGCCAGTGACGGTGGCGAGATTGCCCGCCTTGCGCTGTACATGCCGGCAGGCCAGCCAGGCAAACGCCAGCGCTTCCACATGATTCGGCGAGATGCCGAGCACATCGGTCGAATGCACAAAAACGGATTGGCCGCGCTCGCCGAGCGCCTGCTGCAATAGCTGCATCAGGTGGGCGTTGTATGCGCCGCCGCCGCAGACATAGACATTGCGGGCATCGGCTGCATGCACGGCGATCGCATCGGCGAGTGTATGGGCGGTGAATGCCGTCAATGTCGCCTGTACATCCTGCGCAGGAATTCCGGGGCAGGCCTGCAGTCGCGCTTCGAGCCAGGCGCGGTCGAAGAGGTCGCGGCCGGTGCTCTTCGGCGGCGGCAGCGAGAGGAAGGGCTCCGCCATCAGTTCACGCAGCAGGGCCGGCACTATTGCACCACCCGATGCCCATGTACCGTTGGCGTCATAGGCCTTTCCCAGGTGTTCGGCAATCCAGGCATCCATCAGCACGTTGCCCGGTCCGGTATCGAAACCGAGAATCCCGCCGCCTTCTCTCAACACGCTGATATTGCTCATGCCGCCGATATTGACCACGGTCCTGACTTCGCCCGGTTCGCCGAAGACAGCCTGGTGAAAGGCGGGAACCAGCGGCGCGCCTTGTCCGCCGGCGGCAATGTCGCGGCTGCGGAAATCAGCGATCACGTCGATGCCGGCAAGTTCGGCCAGCAGGGCGGGGTTGTTCGTCTGGCGCGTATAGCCGAGCTCGGGGCGATGGCGGATGGTCTGTCCGTGAACGCCGATGGCATTGATCCGTGACGCATCGATGGCCGCCTCGGCAAGCAGTTTGCGCACGCACTCGGCATACTGCTGCGCGAGAAGGTTCGCGGCCAGCGCCTCGCGGTGGATCTCGTTGTCACCGGGCGCCTGCAGTGCCATCAAGTCTGCGCGCAAGGCCTCGGGGAAGGGGAGGTAGGCGGTGGAAAGCGTCGAAATCCGTTCGCCTTCGGCGCCGGAGAATTCGGCCAGCACGCCGTCGATGCCGTCCATGCTGGTGCCGGACATGAGGCCGATGAAGTATTGTGTAGAAGAATCAGGCATAAAAAAACCGTTGAGAAGCCTGCTGATTCTACAGGCTCGTCAACGGTTCGCTGTCCACCGGCGGGCGCCGGCATACAAATTATTTCGATGCCAGTTTGGTACCGACGTCCTTGCCGTCTTTGACCGGCTTTTCCGCCGGGTTGAGCAGTGCAAAGCGGTGGGTCATTTCGCCAGCCACTTCACGGAATCGCTGCAGATCGGCGCCGGCCAGCGGCTGCGCGTTGGGGATGTCGATCGACATCGGATCGCGCGGCTGATTGTTGACCCGGAACTCGTAATGCAGATGCGGGCCGGTGGACCAGCCGGTGCTGCCGACATAGCCGATCACCTCGCCCTGGTTGACCTTCGCTCCCTTCTGCAAGCCGGAGGCGAAGCGGCTCATGTGAGCATAGGCGGTCGAATAATTGTTCCAGTGCTTGAGCACGATCACGTTGCCATAGCCGGTCTGGACGCCGACGAATTCGACCACGCCATCGCCGGACGCGCGGATCGGCGTGCCGGTGGGGGCGGCGAAATCCACACCCTCATGGCGGCGCCACTGTCCCGAGATCGGATGCTGGCGCATGGAGAACCCGGAAGAGACGCGGGAAAACTCCAGCGGCGATTTGAGGAAGGCCTTCTTCAGGGATTTGCCGTCGAACGAGTAGTAGGCGCCACCCTGCTTGCTGCCGGGTTCGTCGAACCATACCGATTGGTAGCGGTTGCTGCCATTGCGGAATTCGCCGGCGAGAACGCGGCCGGCACGAACGAATTCGCCGTTCTGCCAGAAGGTTTCATAAACGACATTGAAACGGTCGCCCTTGCGCAAGTCCGAGGCGAAGTCGATGTTCGTGGAGAACATGTCGACGATCTGGCTTGCCACGCTGTCCGGAATCTGTGCAGCATCGGTAGCGGCGAACAGCGAGGAGCGGATTTCACCGGAATGCATCTCGACGCGGCGTTCCAGCGCGGTGGGAGCCTCGCTGGCGGTGAAGCCGTTGCCGTTGCGGGCGATGACGAGGTTTTTCACCGTTTGTCCGGTATTGTCCGTCAGCGTCGTCATCAGGCGGTGCAGCTGGCCATCCTTGTCGGTCTCCGCCTGGATGCGGCGTCCTGCCTTGAGCTGAAGTACGTTGTACGCAAGCTTGTCCGACTTGATGAAGTTCGCGGCGGCGTCGTCATTGACGCCGAGGCGCGACAGCAGCGTGGCAAGCGTATCGCCCGGCCGCACCCTTTCCTCGCGAAGATAGCTCTGGCTATCGGCCTGCAGCTGCGCGATCTGTTCGGAGAGGCTGGGAACGTTCAGTTCTTCGGTAATGGAGGTGACCGGAAGGTCGGAGGCGTCGGGAGCCATCGGTGCCACGCCGGCCGCGCCGAAGGCGCATACCGCGAGGAAGATGGCTGTGGCCGAAATGATGCGCGTCTTGCGCGCTGCACCGGGGGATGACTTGCTGCTCGAGTCCAGGCTCATGAATTTGTCTGTAGGGAGCATGCAATAAGTTAGAATTTGCGGTTTAGCCAAGAAGCCTGTGACCCTGTGTTGCGATCATGCGGGCTGGTGCCAGCGAGGGAATGCCGGCGGCACTTCCTGGAGCAGCCCGAAGCGTTGATGATCCGTCACATGCTTCGCTAGTTCTGTCATGCAACAACGACAACAGGTTGCACGGCTGAAAAGTAGCAGAGATTATATCAAAGCGATCGTATTGATTTTTCACAGTTAAATATTAATTTTGGTCAGCCCATGGACACCTCCAAGACATTGCAGAACAACAATACCCCGCAGCAGTCATTGCCCTTGTCGGACTCCGTCATGGAAACGCTTGCCATTGCCAAACGCGGTGTCGACGAACTGCTGATCGAATCCGAATTCGCGCAGAAGCTGGCGCGCTCGGAGCAAACGGGAAAACCTCTGCGGATCAAGCTGGGACTCGATCCGACTGCGCCCGACCTGCATCTCGGTCACACCGTGGTGCTGAACAAGATGCGCCAGCTGCAGGACCTGGGGCACACGGTCATCTTTCTGATCGGCGACTTCACGTCCATGATCGGCGATCCGTCCGGCCGGAATGTCACGCGTCCGCCTCTCACGCGGGAGCAGATCGAGGAAAACGCGAAGACCTATTTTGCGCAGGCCAGCCTGGTGCTTGACCCGGCCCGCACCGAGATTCGTTACAACTCGGAATGGTGCGATCCGCTGGGTGCGCGCGGAATGATCCAGCTATCCGCAAAATATACGGTCGCGCGCATCCTGGAACGTGAGGATTTTACAAAACGTTTCAAAGCTGGCACGCCTATTTCCGTGCATGAACTTCTCTATCCGTTGATGCAGGGATACGATTCCGTGGCGCTGCAGTCCGATCTCGAACTCGGCGGCACCGACCAGAAGTTCAACCTGCTGGTCGGCCGCGAACTGCAGAAGGATTACGGACAGGAGCCGCAGTGCATCCTGACCATGCCCCTGCTCGAAGGCCTGGACGGCGTCGAGAAGATGTCGAAGTCCAAGGGCAACTACGTCGGCATCACCGAACCCGGCAACACCATGTTCGCCAAGCTGATGAGCATCTCCGACACCATGATGTGGCGCTACTACGAACTGCTGTCCTTCCGTTCGCTGGACGAGATCGCCGCCTTCCGCAAGGAAGTCGAAGGCGGCCGCAATCCGCGCGACGTCAAGGTGCTGCTGGCGCAGGAAATCGTCACCCGCTTCCATTCGAAGCAGGCCGCCGAGGATGCGCTGGCCGACTTCAACAACCGCGCCAAGGGCGGCATTCCCGACGATATTCCCGAGGTCAGCCTGTCGGGCGCGCCGCTCGGCATCGGTCAGCTGCTCAAGCAGGCCAATCTGTGCGCGTCGACTTCCGAAGCGCTGCGCATGGTGGAGCAGGGCGGCGTGCGCATCGACGGCGATACCGTCAGCGACAAGGGTTTGAAGGTCGAGGCCGGCACTTTCGTGCTGCAGGTCGGCAAGCGCAAGTTCGCGCGCGTCACATTGGCCTGAGCGCATGATCGCGCTGCTGCAGCGCGTGCTTGAAGCGCGCGTGACGGTTGAAGGCGAAGTGACGGGCGCCATCGACGCCGGTCTCATGGTGCTGGTCTGCGCGGAACGCAACGACACGGCGAAAGAGGCCGAGGCGCTGCTGGCCAAGCTGCTGTCTTACCGGGTGTTCGCCGATGACGCCGGCAAGATGAACCGCAGCGTCGCCGACACCGGCGGCGGCCTGCTGCTGGTGCCGCAATTCACGCTGGCCGCCGATACCCGCTCGGGTACCCGGCCATCGTTTACACGCGCCGCCACGCCGGAAGAGGGAAAGCGCCTGTTCGATCATTTCGTGGAAGCGGCGCGTGTACGACACGGCAAGGTGGAGACCGGCCGCTTCGGCGCGCACATGCAGGTCTCGCTGACCAACGACGGTCCGGTGACGTTCTGGCTGCAGGTCAAGCCGCAAATCCCGGCTTGAGGGACAATAGGCGTTTTCATGTTTGCAACTCGTCAACCAATCAACCAGCGATGAAGAGGAGGCTACGATGAAGCTTTGGAGTGAGTCATTCAAGGACGGCGAACCGATTCCGGGGGAATTTGCATTCTGCGTGATCGACCCCGCAGCGCATGTCGCAATGTCTTCCAACCGCAATCCGCATTTCGCCTGGAGCGACGCGCCGGCCGGTACCAAGTCCTTCGCACTGATCTGCCATGATATCGACGTACCGTCGCGCGGCGACGATGTGAACCAGGAAGGCAAGACCGTGCCGGCCGATCTTCCGCGCGTGGATTTCTTCCACTGGACGCTGGTCGACCTGCCCGCAGGCATGCAGGCCATCGCGGCCGGACAGTACAGCAGCGAAGTGACCGCACGCGGCAAGCCGGGCCCGGACATCGGCGGCGGCCGCGCCGGGCGCCATGGCATCAATGACTACACCGGCTGGTTCGCCGGCGACGCCGACATGTCGGGCGATTACCATGGCTACGACGGCCCCTGTCCGCCATGGAACGACTCCATCCTTCATCATTATGTCTTCACGCTGTATGCGCTCGACGTCGAACGCCTGCCTGTCGACGGCAAGTTCACCGGCGCGCAGGTACGCGAGGCGATGCAGGGCCACATCCTGGCCGAAGCGAAAATCACCGGCATCTACACCCTCAATCCGCAGGTCGCGGTGAAATAAGCGAACCGCAAACAGTTCATAAACGAAGCAAAAACGGAGTCCCCGTGACAGAAATACTTTTGATCCGCCACGGGGAAACCGCGTGGAATGCCATCAGGCGCCTGCAGGGGCATCTCGACATTCCCCTGAACCCGGAAGGAGAAAGGCAGGCGGCGGCATTGGGCCGCAGCCTGGTGGGCACGAAGATCGATGCCGTCTTCTCCAGCGATCTGCAGCGCGCCCGCCAGACCGCGTCGGCCATCGCCGCCCATCACGGCTTGCCGGTGCAGACCGATGCCGGCCTGCGCGAGCGCTGCTACGGTGCTTTCGAAGGCATGCTGTATGCGGAGATCAGCGAGCGCTACCCGCAGGATTTCGCCGCATGGAAGGCGCGCGATATCGATGCCCGCTTTCCGCCGGGCGTGCATGTGGCGGAAACCATGCGCGAATTCGCCACCCGCACCATCGATGCGATCAAGCGTATTGCAATCGAGGCAAGGAAAAACGATTGCCGGCGCATTGCCATGGTGGCGCACGGCGGCGTGCTGGAATGCGCGTACCGCGCCGCGCTGCAAATGGATTTTGCGCAGGAGCGCACCTTCGACATCTTCAACGCCAGCGTCAATCGCTTCGCATGGGACGGCGCAGCGTTGAAGCTTTTGCAATGGGGCGATGTTTCGCATCTTGCGAAACTCGATGCCGACGCGCTCGACGAAGTCGCGCGCTGACGCTGACATCAACGGCGACATCGCTTCTTCGCTGCGCTGCAGCGGCAAATTCCCGGATCTGCTTATTTGATGGGCAGGCCGAACCGGCTAAAATACCGGTTTGCCCGAAACCTGCCTCTCCGTGAATATCGGCCCTCATTTACTCCGCAACAACGTTTTTGTCGCTCCCATGGCCGGAGTGACGGACAGGCCTTTCCGCCAGCTCTGCAAGCAGCTCGGCGCCGGCTATGCGGTATCCGAAATGGCCGCTTCCGATCCGCGCCTGTGGGCGAGCGAAAAGACGTCCCGCCGCATCAACCACGAAGGCGAGATGGAGCCCAAGGCGGTGCAGATCGCGGGCGCCGACCCGGCGATGCTCGCCGCGAGCGCGAAGTTCAATGTCGAGCGCGGCGCGCAGATCATCGACATCAACATGGGCTGCCCGGTCAAGAAGGTGTGCAACAGCTGGTGCGGCTCGGCGCTGCTGCAGAACGAAAAGCTGGTGGGGCAGATCCTCGACGCCGTCGTCGGCGCGGTCGACGTGCCGGTGACGCTGAAGTTCCGCACCGGCTGGGACCGCCAGAACAAGAATGCATTGACCATCGCCGCCATGGCCGAAGCGGCCGGCATCGCCATGCTGACCCTGCATGGACGCACCCGCGCCGACGGCTACAGCGGCGAAGCGGAATACGACACCATCGCCGCGGTCAAGGCTGCGGTATCGATTCCCGTGGTCGCCAACGGCGATATCACCTCGCCGGAAAAAGCCAGGCAGGTGCTGGCATTCACCGGCGCCGATGCGGTCATGGTGGGCCGCGCCGCGCAGGGAAGGCCGTGGATCTTCCGCGAGATCGATCATTACCTGCGCACCGGCGAACATCTGCCGCCGCCGCTGGTGAGCGAGGTGCGCGCACTGATGCAGGAACATCTGCCTGCGCATTACGCGTTCTACGGCGACTTCATGGGTTTGCGCACCGCGCGCAAGCATATCGGCTGGTATGTGCGCGACCTGCCGGGAGGCGAAGAATTCCGGCAGCGCATGAACCGGCTGGAAAGCTGCGAAGAGCAGCTGGCGGCCGTCGATGCGTTTTTCGAATCGCAGGCAGCCTGCGGCGAGCGGTTACAATACGGCCTCGCCGCGCAGAAGCTGGCAGCCTGACCCCAAAAAATACCAAACAGATTCTCATGAGCAAAGACAATATCCAGGACGTCGTCAAGAAGAGCCTTGAAAAGTATTTCAAGGACCTCGGCGAGCAGCAGCCGTCGAACGTCTATGAAATGGTGGTCTTTACCGTGGAAAAACCGATACTTGAAGCGGTGATGGAGCGTGCGGACGGCAACCAGTCCTTGGCCGCCGAGATGCTTGGCATCAACCGCAATACCCTGCGCAAGAAGCTGCAGCAGCACGGCCTGCTGTAGCGCGGCGCTGCAGGCCGCACTTGCGGCCTGGCCGGTGCCTGCTTGCCCGTTCCATCCATTGATGCAGGGCCGGCATTGGCCATGCGACCACTGTTTTCCTGATTCATCTCCTTCCTATCTCCTTCACCTTCTACAGCCAGTCCATCATGATCAAACAAGCCCTCATTTCCGTGTCCGACAAGACCGGCGTGCTCGAGTTTGCCAAGGCGCTCGCCGCCCAAGGCGTCAACATCCTCTCCACCGGCGGCACGGCCAAGCTGCTCGCCGACAACGGCGTGAAGGTTACCGAAGTCGCCGATTACACCGGCTTCCCGGAAATGCTGGACGGCCGCGTGAAGACCCTGCATCCGAAAGTTCACGGCGGCATCCTGGCCCGCCGCGATTTCCCCGAGCACGTAGCCGCGCTGGAAAAGCACGGCATCCCGACCATCGACATGGTGGTAGTCAATCTCTACCCCTTCCAGCAGACCGTGGCCAAGGACCAGTGCACGCTGGAAGACGCCATCGAGAACATCGACATCGGCGGCCCGACCATGCTGCGTTCCTCGGCGAAGAATCACAAGGATGTGGTCGTGGTCTGCGATCCGGCCGACTATGGCCGCGTGCTCGACGAAATGAAGGCCAACAACGGCGAAGTCGGCTATGACACCAAATTTGCGCTCGCCAAGAAAGTGTTCGCGCATACCGCGCAGTACGATGGCGCCATCACCAACTACCTGACCGCGCTCGGCGAAGACAAGCAGCATGCAACGCGCAGCGCCTATCCGCAGACGCTGAACCTGCATTTCGAGAAAGTGCAGGAAATGCGCTACGGCGAAAACCCGCACCAGTCCGCCGCCTTCTACCGCGACCTCGCGCCGGTGGCCGGCTCGCTCGCCAACTACAAGCAATTGCAGGGCAAGGAACTCTCCTACAACAACATCGCCGATGCCGATGCAGCCTGGGAGTGCGTGAAGACCTTCGAGGAAACCGCCTGCGTGATCATCAAGCATGCGAATCCCTGCGGCGTAGCGGTCGGCGCATCGCCGCTGGAGGCCTACAGCAAGGCATTGCAGACCGATCCGACCTCGGCCTTCGGCGGCATCATCGCCTTCAACCGCGAACTCGACGGCAAGGCGGCCGAAGCGGTCGCCAAGCAGTTCGTCGAAGTGCTGATCGCGCCGTCGTTCACCGCCGAAGCCAAACAGGTCTTCGCCGCCAAGCAGAACGTGCGCCTGCTGGAAATCCCGCTCGACAACGCGGTTAATGCCTACGACTTCAAGCGCGTCGGTGGCGGCCTGCTGCTGCAGTCGCCTGACGCAAAGAATGTCGCAGTTGCCGAACTCAAGGTCGTGACCAAGAAGCAGCCGACGCCGCAGCAGATGCAGGACCTGATGTTCGCATGGCGCGTGGCCAAGTTCGTGAAGTCGAATGCCATCGTGTTCTGCGCCAACGGCATGACCATGGGCGTGGGCGCCGGTCAGATGAGCCGCATCGATTCCGCGCGCATCGCCTCCATCAAGGCGCAGAATGCCGGCCTGTCGCTCGCCAACACCGCAGTCGCCTCCGATGCATTCTTCCCGTTCCGCGACGGCCTCGATGTAGTCGTCGATGCCGGCGCCACCTGCGTGATCCATCCGGGCGGCTCGATGCGCGACCAGGAAGTCATCGATGCGGCCGACGAGCGCGGCGTTGTCATGCTGTTCACCGGCACGCGCCATTTCCGTCACTGATCCGTTTGCAATCGGGATCGCTGCTGTGACTGCTGCTGCCGATGCGATGACAAAGCATTAACTTTGTCAGCGTATCGCAGCGGCGGCAGCAAATAAGTTTGGTGCAGGCAAGCCGATTCGATAGAATCGGCACACAAGCGTGCAGGTCGTCAGTCTGGAGAGGCAGCATCTTTCCGGTGGTGACGGCACTTTGCTCATATTGCCTAACCCCATCGCGCCGACTTCGCCGGCGCGTCAATCAATGAAGATCCTCGGTATCGACCCGGGCCTGCGCACCACCGGCTTCGGCGTCATTCACAAACAGGGCCACAAGCTCAGCTATATCGCATCCGGCACCATCAAGACGCCCGATGCGGATCTGCCGCAGCGCCTCAAGGTCATCCTTGCGGGCGTCTCGGAAATCGTCGCTACCTATCGCCCCGACTGCGCTGCCATCGAGAAGGTGTTCGTCAACGTCAATCCGCAATCGACGCTGCTGCTTGGGCAGGCCCGCGGCGCGGCGATCTGCGCGCTGGTCCATGCCGATCTTGCGGTCGCGGAATACACTGCATTGCAGATCAAGCAAGCCGTCGTCGGACACGGCAGGGCGCAGAAGCACCAGATGCAGGACATGGTGCAAAGGCTGCTGCTGCTTTCAGGCATGCCCGGCACCGATGCCGCCGATGCGCTGGGCGTGGCGATCTGCCATGCCCACAGCGGCGATACGCTGTCCACTCTCGGGGAAATCGCTCCCGCGCTGGCAAAGAAGGGATTGCGCGTGCGACGGGGCAGGCTGGTCGGCTGACCCGGCCTACCGCTCTGTCTAGAAATGCTTTTCCGCCTTGCGGGCGGCCACCTCGAAGCGGTTGTGCCAGTAGGCATTCTTTCCGCGCAGCGCCGCCCACGCGCTCGAGGCCAGATAGGCGAAGGGAAAGAAGGGTCCCCAGCACGCTGCCTGGCGCACATGCGCCAGCTCATGGATCAGCACCCGCGACGACAGCCCCGATTTTTCCGCAATCACCACGTGGCCGATGGCCATGGCATTCATCGCGCCGAAGGGATGGCGCTGCAGCATGAAGTCCGCCACCTTGCCGCGCACCAGCAGCGCGAGCGTGTGTCCGCGTATCAATTGGGCATGGCCGCTGAAGACGACGATCGGTAGCGCCAGCGCAAGGCCGACCGCCGTCAGCGGCGAGGCCCAGACGATGCCGAACAGGGTGCCTGTCCAGGAGACCGGGAGACGGATCAGGGGGCTTTGAAACAGCCTTTGCAAGGTTTGCAGCATGCGGTGCTTGATCAGATGCCGAAGGCTGACCTGTGCGGCAGCGCGTCTCGGCGTGAACTTGAACGTGTCCAGGTCGGAATCCAGATCTTGTATTGGAGCTTCATGCATAGGAAAAAATCCTTGACCGGAAAGCATCGAAAAGGCTGCAGCGGCCAAGCTTTGCATGCCGCTTTATATACCGTTTTTGCCGGGCGGAGCGGTAAAACTACTGTATGATTAAACAGTTTTTATCCCCATATACAGACCATGATAGGACGCCTTTCCGGTACGCTGCTTGAGAAAAATCCGCCCCAGTTGCTGATCGATTGCAATGGTGTCGGCTATGAGGTGGATGTGCCCATGAGCACCTTCTACAACCTGCCGGCCATGGGCGAAAAGGTGGTCCTTCTGACTCACATGGCAGTGCGTGAGGATGCGCACCTGCTGTACGGATTCGGCACGGTCGAAGAGCGCAATGTGTTCAAGCAGCTGATCCGGATCTCGGGCGTCGGCGCCCGCACGGCACTGTCCATCCTGTCGGGCATGTCGGTCGCCGACCTGTCGCAGGCGATCACGCTGCAGGAAGCCGGGCGGCTGACGCGCGTTCCCGGCATCGGCAAGAAAACCGCAGAGCGCCTGCTGCTGGAATTGAAGGGCAAGCTTGGCGCCGATCTTGGATCCGTCGGCGGCATCGTGCACAGCGATGCGACTTCCGACATTTCCAATGCGCTGCTGGCGCTGGGCTATTCCGAGAAGGAAGCGGCGCTTGCCCTGAAGCAGGTACCGGCCGGCACCGGCGTCTCCGAGGGCATCAAGCTGGCCCTCAAGGCGCTCTCGAAAGCATAGTGGCAGTAACGCGGTAACAAGCAGGAAGGCAGTGACACCATGAGCATACAAACCGACGACTTCAGCGAGCAGAGAATCATTGCGGCGACGCCGGCTTCCCCCAACGAGGAAGCCATCGAGCGCGCCCTCCGCCCCAAGCAGCTCGACGAATATGTCGGGCAGGAAAAGATCCACAGCCAGCTGGAAATCTTCATCACCGCCGCCCGGCAGCGCCGCGAGGCACTGGACCATACGCTGCTGTTCGGGCCGCCGGGCTTGGGCAAGACCACGCTGGCGCATATCATCGCGCGCGAAATGGGCGTCAATCTGAGGCAGACTTCCGGGCCGGTGCTGGAGCGGGCCGGTGACCTGGCTGCACTGCTGACCAATCTCGAACCGAACGACGTGCTGTTCATCGACGAGATCCACCGCCTGTCGCCGGTGGTCGAGGAGATCCTGTATCCGGCGCTGGAAGATTACCAGATCGACATCATGATCGGCGAAGGCCCGGCCGCCCGCTCGGTGCGCCTTGACCTGCAGCCTTTCACCTTGGTCGGCGCCACCACCCGCGCCGGCATGCTGACCAATCCGCTACGCGACCGCTTCGGCATCGTCGCTCGCCTGGAGTTCTACACGCCGCAGGAACTGGCGCGCATCGTCACCCGCAGCGCCTCGCTGCTCAATGCGGCCATCGTGCCGGACGGCGCGCTCGAAATCGCCAAGCGCAGCCGCGGCACGCCGCGTATCGCCAACCGCCTGCTGCGGCGGGTGCGCGACTATGCGGAAGTCAAGGGCAACGGCGAAATCACCAAGGCCATGGCCGATGCGGCGCTGAAGATGCTCGACGTCGATCCGGTCGGTTTCGACTTGATGGACCGCAAGCTGCTGGAAGCCGTGCTGTTCAAGTTCAACGGCGGCCCGGTCGGCCTGGACAACCTTGCCGCCGCCATCGGCGAGGAGCGCGACACCATCGAAGACGTGCTGGAACCCTACCTGATCCAGCAGGGCTACCTGCAGCGCACGCCCCGCGGGCGCATCGCCACCCCTACCGCCTATACGCATTTTGGCATCGCCGCGCCGAGGGGACCAAGCGGCGACCTCTGGGATCAGCCTCCCGCCTGAATCTTGCATCGGGGAAAGCCGGCTGTGCATGCGCCGGCGTCCGCTGCCGGCAAGGCGGGCATCGCACGGTGGTGCGCCGCCCGGCCTGCAACCTTCCAGCCACTGGATAGTCAGATCAAATCGTTCGATCGTGCGCCCGCGGCAATGCCGCGGAATTGATCTTTTGTCATGCGTAGAACTACGATGCCTGCTGCGGCAATTGTTAACTATGCTAACAATCGGACCAAGACAATTTATAATTGGCAGCTAAAGCACGATCGCACTTTTTTATTTGAGAAAGCGCAAGCCTGCAAGCCTTACGGACGGTAGAGTTCAGGGTTTGTTCAGGTTGCGGTGTTCAACCCGTTCCCAGCTCCCGATCGAGTTCCACCATGCTCATGTCCACGCAAGCCAACCGTTATGCGTATCAATTGCTTGATGCGCGAGCGCAGGCGCAATTGATGCCCCCTCTGTCCGCCCAGTCTCCGCTTTCCATTGCCGACAGCTACGACATCATCCGCTGCATCATGGATGTGCGCATCGCCCAGGGCGAGACGCTGACCGGCCGGAAGATCGGTTTTACCAACCGCAAGATCTGGTCGAAGTACGGGCACCAGGAACCGATCAGCATGCCGATCTGGACGCCCGTCTTCAACGAAACGGTACGCTTCGCCGAAGACAACCGCGGCATCCAGAGCCTCTCGGGCGCGCAGCAGCCGCGCATCGGGCCGGAACTGGTATTCAAGCTGGGATCAACGCCGGCGCCGGATGCCACGATGGAAGAACTGGCCCAGTGCATCGAATGGATGGCGCATGCGTTCGAAATCGTCACCTGTCCCTTCCCGGACTGGAAGTTCGAGATGGCCGATTCGATCGCCGCTTTCGGCCTGCATGGCGCCCTGATCGTCGGCGAACCGAAGATGCTGTCCGAGGCAAGCCGGCGCAGCCTAGGCGAGGTGCTGGCCAATGCCAGCCTGTCGCTGTCCTGCGGCGATGAACTGCGTTCGGCCGGCTTCGGCAGCGACGTGCTGGGCAGCCCGCTGCACGCCATGTGGCATTTGCATCAATTGCTGAACCAGCAGCCGCAGTTTGCCGGGCTGGCGGCCGGCGAGATCATCACCACCGGCACCTGGACCGATGTCTGCCCGATCGCGCCGGGAGAAACCTGGACGTCGGCGTTTTCCGGCTTGAGCCTGCCGGGGCTGACGATTTCTTTCGTGTAGTGCCGGCCAGGCTGACTTTCCCGCTGATCCAAACAGGAAGGGCGCCGTTCGGCGCCCTTTTTTCTTATTGGCAATCAACCAGCTTGGCTGGCCTGCAGCGCTACTCCGCGCGCACCCAGGTCTGCGTGCGGCCGAGCATCGGCACACCGATATAGCCGCGCACATCGAGCTTCCTGCCGCCGTCGCCGAGCGTCATCTTGCTCTTGTAGATCTTGCCGCTGGCCGGGTCGAGAATCTGGCCGCCGCCGTAGTTGGAGGCGTCGCCATCCTTCTTCATGCCGGTGATGATGGTCATGCCGATGATGGGCTGGTCCTTGCGGACATCCTCGCATTTATCGCATTTCGGATTCTGGTCTTCGCCGGCTTCGCGGAACAGCTTCTCCACCTTGCCGCGCAGTTCGCCGTTGCTTTCGCTGATGCGCACCAGCGACTTCGGCTTGCCGGTCTCGTCGTCGATGGTCTTCCACAGGCCCACCGGCGAGGCATCCTGTGCCCATGCGAAGGATGCGGTCAATGCCAGCGCGGCGAAGGCACCCAGGGCGGACGGAATCGTTGTTCTCATGTCGGGCTTGTCTCCTTGTATCTTGTCATTGGACGGGAGCTGCCGCCGATGCCCGGCAGCGGCTCCCGATGTTACGCGATGGCTGTTCAGCTCTTTTGCAGCTTGCCGAACTGTTCGCGCAGCTTGTCGAGCGTGGCGCCGAAGGAAGCGAGGCGCTCCTTCTCCTGCGCCACCACCTGCGCGGGCGCGCGGGCGACGAAGCTCTCATTGCCGAGCTTGGCATTGGCCTTGGCGATCTCGCCTTCAAGGCGGGTGATTTCCTTGGATAGGCGCTCGCGTTCGGCGGCCACGTCGATCTCGACCTTGAGCATCAGCTTGACGGTGCCGACCACCGACACCGGCGCCGGCGATTCCGGCAGCGCATCGACCACCTGCACCTCGGACAGCTTGGCCAGCGCCTGCAGGTAAGGCGCGAACGACTGCGCTTCGGCCTTGGCATCGGCCGCCGCTTCGATGATCAGCGGCACGCGCTGCGCCGGCGACAGCTGCATTTCGCCGCGCAGGTTGCGGCAGGCATCGGTCATGGATTTGAGCTGCGCCATCCAGGCCTCGGCCTGCTCGTCGAGCTTCTCGGGGTTCGGACGCGGATACGCCTGCAGCATGATCGATTCGCCGTTCGGATCGAGCTGGCGGTCGGTCATCGGCGCGATCTTCTGCCACAGCTGTTCGGTGATGAACGGGATGATCGGATGCGCCAGGCGCAGCACGGTTTCCAGCACGCGCAGCAGGGTGCGGCGGGTGGCGCGCTGCTGGGCTTCGTTGCCGTTCTGGATCTGCACTTTTGCAACTTCCAGGTACCAGTCGCAGTACTCGTCCCAGATGAACTTGTAGATGGCCGAGGCGATGTTGTCGAAGCGATAGTCGGCGAAGCCCTTTTCCACTTCGGCTTCGGTACGCTGCAGGAGCGACACGATCCAGCGGTCGGCCTGCGAGAAGTCGCGGCCGCCTTCGCCGCAGGACGCGCCGTCGAAGCCGCAGTCCTTGCCTTCGGTGTTCATCAGCACGAAGCGGGTCGCGTTCCACAGCTTGTTGCAGAAGTTGCGGTAGCCTTCGCAGCGGTTCAGGTCGAAGTTGATGTTGCGGCCCAGCGAGGCATAGCTCGCCATCGTGAAGCGCAGCGCATCGGTGCCGAAGGCGGGAATGCCGTTCGGGAATTCCTTGCGCGTCGCCTTGGCGATGCTTTCCGCCTGCTTCGGATTCATCAGGCCGGTGGTGCGCTTGGCCACCAGCGACTCGACGTCGATGCCGTCGATCAGGTCGATCGGGTCCAGCGTGTTGCCCTTGGACTTGGACATCTTCTGGCCGCTGGCGTCGCGCACCAGGCCGTGCACGTACACGGTCTCGAAGGGCACCTTGCCGGTGAAGTGCGTGGTCATCATGACCATGCGCGCCACCCAGAAGAAAATGATGTCGAAGCCGGTGACCAGCACCGACGACGGCAGGAAGGTCTTGTAGTCGGGCGTTTCTTCCGGCCAGCCGAGCGAGGAGAAAGGGACCAGCGCCGACGAGAACCAGGTGTCGAGCACGTCGGATTCGCGCTTGATGGCCTTGCCGCCGGCCTGCGCCTTGGCATCTTCCTCGCTGCGGGCGACGTAGATGTTGCCTTCGTCGTCATACCAGGCCGGGATCTGGTGGCCCCACCACAGCTGGCGGGAGATGCACCAGTCCTGGATGTTGTTGAGCCACTGGTTGTAGGTGGTGGTCCAGTTCTCGGGCACGAACTTGATCTCGCCGCCGGAGACTTTCTCCAGCGCGACTTCGGCGATCGACTTGCCGGGGAAGTGCGTGCCTTCCGGTGCCGGCTTGCTCATCGCCACGAACCACTGGTCGGTCAGCATCGGCTCGATGACCACATTGGTGCGGTCGCCGCGCGGCACCATCAGCTTGTGCGGCTTGACCGATTCCAGCAGGCCTTCGGCTTCGAGGTCGGCGACGATCTGCTTGCGCGCCTCGTAGCGGTCCATGCCCTGGTACTTGGCCGGGCCGTTCTCGTTGATCTTCGCGTCCAGCGTGAAGATGTTGATCTTGTCCAGGTTGTGGCGCTGGCCGACCGCATAGTCGTTGAAGTCGTGCGCCGGCGTGATCTTCACGCAGCCGGTGCCGAATTCCTTGTCCACGTACTCGTCGGCGATGATCGGAATCTGGCGGCCGGTCAGGGGCAGCGTCAGCAGCTTGCCGAGCAGCGGGGTGTAGCGCTCGTCGGTCGGATCGACCGCGACCGCGACGTCGCCCAGCATGGTTTCAGGACGCGTGGTCGCCACGGTGATGCGGCCGTTGCCGTCGGCGAGCGGATACTGGATGTGCCACATGTGGCCGTCTTCCTCTTCCGACACCACTTCCAGGTCGGACACTGCGGTCAGCAGTTTCGGGTCCCAGTTGACGAGACGCTTGCCGCGATAGATCAGCCCCTGCTCGTACAGGCGCACGAAGACTTCGGTGACCGCCTTGGACATCTTCTCGTCCATCGTGAAGTATTCGCGGCTCCAGTCGGTGGAGGCGCCCATGCGGCGCATCTGGCCGGTGATGGTGGAGCCGGAATGCTCCTTCCATTCCCAGACCTTTTCCAGGAATTTCTCGCGGCCGAGATCGTGGCGGGAAATCTTCTGCGCATCGAGCTGGCGCTCGACCACGATCTGGGTGGCGATGCCGGCGTGGTCGGTGCCGGGAATCCAGGCGGTGTTGTAGCCGCGCATGCGGTAGTAGCGCGTCAGGCCATCCATCACGGTCTGGTTGAACGCATGGCCCATGTGCAGCGTGCCGGTGACGTTGGGCGGCGGCAACTGGATGGAGAAGGCAGGCTTGCCGGGATCGACGGTGGCGGTGTAGTAACCGCGCTGTTCCCAGAGGGTGCGCCAGTGTTTCTCAATCTCGGCGGGCTCGAAAGACTTGGCTAATTCCATGATTTAACTTATGTTTCTGCGAAACTAGGCATTATAAATGAGGCGCATGCCGACATCGGTGCGGATGCGCGTATAATTCGCCGAAGTCGTTACGGAGCCCGCTCCCTGACGACTACATGAATACCTGCTAGGGGTCCTGGCCAGCGTTGCAATCGTTTTGCAATGCATGACCGGGTGAGAAATACCCTTGAACCTGATCTGGATAATGCCAGCGAAGGGAAGCACCCGGAACGCAAGCGCCATCATTCCGCCGCTCCTTCGCTTTTTCGTTTTAGCAAAGGAGCAACATGAGCGCCAATCCGCAATTCCTCGCCGCGACCGCCAAGGTCGACGAAGCCGCAATCCAGCCGCTGCCGAATTCCCGCAAGATCTACGTCGAAGGTTCCCGTCCCGACATCCGCGTGCCGATGCGCGAGATCAGCCAGTCCGATACGCCGGCTTCCTTCGGCGCCGAAAAGAACCCGCCGATCTACGTCTACGATACTTCCGGCCTCTACACCGACCCGCAGGCGCAGATCGACATCCGCTCCGGCCTGCCGGCGCTGCGCGCGAGATGGATCGCCGAGCGCGGCGACACCGAGGAACTGCCCGGCCCGACATCAAAATATGGCATCGAGCGCCTGAACGATCCCAAGCTGGCCGAACTGCGCTTCAACCTGCACCGCAAGCCGCGCCGCGCGCTGCCGGGCAAGAACGTGTCGCAGATGCACTATGCGCGCCAGGGCATCATCACGCCTGAGATGGAATACATTGCCATCCGCGAAAACCTGCGCCGCAAGGAATACCTCGAAGGCCTGAAGGCCTCCGGTCCGATGGGGCAAAAGCTGGCCGACCTGATGGGCCGACAGCATCCGGGCCAGAGCTTCGGCGCGGCGATTCCGGCCGAGATCACGCCGGAATTCGTGCGCTCCGAAATCGCCTGCGGCCGCGCCATCATTCCCGCCAACATCAACCATCCGGAAATCGAGCCGATGATCATCGGCCGCAACTTTTTGGTGAAGATCAATGCCAACATCGGCAACTCGGCCGTCACGTCCTCGATCGGCGAGGAAGTCGAGAAGATGACCTGGGCGATCCGCTGGGGCGGCGACACGGTGATGGATCTCTCCACCGGCAAGCACATCCATGAAACCCGCGAATGGATCATCCGCAATTCGCCGGTGCCGATCGGCACGGTGCCGATCTACCAGGCGCTGGAAAAGGTCAACGGCAAGGCCGAGGAACTGACCTGGGAAATCTTCCGCGACACGCTGATTGAGCAGGCCGAGCAGGGCGTCGACTACTTCACCATCCACGCCGGCGTGCGCCTGCAGTACGTGCCGCTGACCGCCAAGCGCATGACGGGCATCGTCTCGCGCGGCGGCTCCATCATGGCCAAGTGGTGCCTCGCGCATCACAAGGAATCCTTCCTGTACGAGCACTTCGAAGAGATCTGCGAAATCATGAAGGCCTATGACGTGTCGTTCTCGCTCGGCGACGGCCTGCGCCCCGGTTCGATCTACGACGCCAACGATGAAGCGCAGCTGGGTGAACTCAAGACCCTCGGCGAGCTGACCCAGATCGCCTGGAAGCATGACGTGCAGGTGATGATCGAAGGTCCCGGCCATGTGCCGATGCACCTGATCAAGGAAAACATGGAGCTGCAGCTGAAGGACTGCCATGAAGCGCCGTTCTACACGCTGGGGCCCCTGACCACTGACATCGCTCCCGGCTACGACCACATCACTTCAGGCATCGGCGCCGCGATGATCGGCTGGTACGGCACCGCGATGCTGTGCTACGTGACGCCGAAGGAGCATCTCGGCCTGCCGAACAAGGACGATGTGAAGGAAGGCATCATCACCTACAAGCTGGCCGCGCATGCCGCCGATCTGGCCAAGGGCCATCCCGGCGCGCAGATCCGCGACAACGCCTTGTCGAAGGCGCGCTTCGAATTCCGCTGGGAAGACCAGTTCAATATCGGCCTCGACCCGGACAAGGCGCGGGAATTCCATGACGAGACGCTGCCGAAGGATTCGGCCAAGGTCGCGCATTTCTGCTCGATGTGCGGACCGCATTTCTGCTCGATGAAGATCACCCAGGATGTGCGCGACTATGCGGCCAGCCAGGGCATCTCGGACGAGCAGGCGCTGAAGAAGGGCATGGAAGTCAAGGCAGTGGAATTCGTGAAGTCCGGCGCCGAACTCTATCGCAAGCAGTAAGCCATGCAGATCCAGCTGAACGGAGCGCCGCATGCGGTCGCGGACAACGAGAACGTGCAGGGGCTGATTGCCTTGCTTGAACTGGAGGGCAAGTCGCTCGCGGTGGCTGTGAACCGAGAGGTGGTGCCGCGGCATCGCTGGGCGGAGCAAGTGCTGCGGCCGGATGACTGCGTGGATATTGTGAGGGCGATCGGGGGCGGGTGATGTACTGCTTCTCTGTATATGAATTCCCCTTACTGATGCGCCAGTAAAGGACGTTCCCTCCCCTTCAAGGGGAGGGCTAGGGTGGGGATGGGGTTAAACATGCGAGGACAATCAAACCATTTTTCCAAGTCCACAGCGTCAGGATTGAGAAAAAGCCTGACCGATGCGGAGCAAATGCTTTGGCAGCGTCTACGAGGCAGTCAACTTGGCGTGAAGTTTCGTCGACAGCATCCATTTGATGGATACGTTTTGGACTTTGTGTGCTTGAGTGATCGGCTGATTATTGAAGTCGATGGATCTCAGCATGCAGATGCACTCGACTATGACACCCAAAGGACCACTCATCTGGAATCCGCAGGCTTTCGCGTGCTGCGTTTCTGGAACAACGACGTGCTCAATCAGACTGATACGGTAATGGAAGTGATCTGGACCGCATTGAACCCATCCCCACCCCAACCCTCCCCTTGAAGGGGAGGGGGCGAACAGCCTGGCTTAACTTGCAACTTACGAAATCGATCAAGCAAGAGGCTTAGAACAGCATTTCATTTCTATTCCCGTTCTTCACAAAAAGAACGTCAGATGTAAAAAGGAGCGCACCATGAGCAATCCGCAGCAATCCCAATCCGAAGGCCTCACCATCGCCGGCAAGACCTACCGCTCGCGCCTTCTGGTGGGCAGCGGCAAGTACCGCGATCTCGAACAGACCCGCCTGGCCACCGAGGCCAGCGGCGCGGAAATCATCACCGTGGCGATCCGCCGCGTCAACATCGGCCAGGACCCGAATGCGCCGAGCCTGCTCGACGTCGTGCCGCCGTCGCAGTACACCATCCTGCCCAATACCGCCGGCTGCTACAACGCCAAGGACGCGGTCTACACGCTGCAGCTCGCGCGCGAACTGTTGGGCGGCCACAAGCTGGTCAAGCTGGAAGTGCTTGGCGATGAAAAGACCTTGTTTCCCAACATGCCCGAAACCTTGAAGGCGGCCGAGACGCTGGTGAAGGACGGTTTCGACGTGATGGTCTACTGCAGCGACGATCCCATCCAGGCGAAGATGCTGGAAGACATCGGCTGCGTCGCCGTCATGCCGCTGGCTTCGCTGATCGGCTCAGGCATGGGCATTCTGAATCCCTGGAACCTGTCGCTGATCATCGAGCAGTCGAAGGTGCCGGTGCTGGTCGATGCCGGCGTCGGCACCGCTTCCGACGCAGCCATCGCAATGGAGCTCGGCTGCGACGGCGTGCTGATGAATACCGCCATCGCCGGCGCGAAGGATCCGATCCGTATGGCGCGCGCGATGAAGCTAGCGGTCGAGGCAGGGCGCGAAGCCTATCTCGCCGGACGCATACCCAAGCGTTTCAGCGCATCGCCGTCGTCGCCGATGGAAGGCCGCGCAACGTGATTCGTCCCAGCGTACTGGTGTTCGCCGGCTCCGACCCGAGCGGCGGCGCCGGCATACAGGCCGACGTGCAGGCCATCGCGGCGCTGGGCGCGCATCCGCTGTCGTCCATCACTGCATTGACGGTGCAGGACAACGACCGCGTCTACAAGGTGCAGGCGGTGGCGGCAGAGCTCGTGCTGCAGCAGGCCAGGGCGCTCATCGACAAGATGGACATCGCCGCGGTAAAGATCGGTATCGCCGGCAGCAGAGCCAATGCCGAAGCCATCGCCGAAGCGATTGGCTTGCTGAGGCAGCGGCGGCCGAACCTGCATGTGGTGCTCGATCCGGTTCTCGCCAGCGGACACGGCGATACGCTGTCGGCGGACGATCCGCGCGAATCGGTCAGGCTGCTGCTGCCCCTGGCCACGCTGGTCACGCCCAACCTGCCCGAGGCTGCAGCTTTATGCGAAGGCGAGCGGCGCCTGGATGCGCAAGCCGAACTATTGCTGGCGCACTGCCCGAACGTGCTGATCAAGGGCGGGCATGGCGATGGCCGGGATGTGGTCAATCGCTGGTTTTCAAAAGGCGGTCAGCGCAACTGGACCTGGCCGCGGCTCGAAGGCGGCTTTCACGGCAGCGGCTGCACGCTGGCCTCGGCCATCGCGGCGCTGTTGGCGCGCGGCATGCCGATGGGCGATGCGCTCGAACGAGGGCAATCGTATTGCCAGCAGGCGCTGACGGCCGCCTATGCCATCGCCGACGGACAACGCATGCCCGATCGGGGCATCACCTTGGAAAATAGGGAGAGCAGGACATGAAAGGTTTATATCTCGTCACACCCGACTGGGACGATACGCAAAAGCTGCTGCAGGTTACCGAGGCTGGCCTGCGCGGCGGCGCGGCGCTGGTGCAGTACCGGCACAAGACGGCATCGGCCCAGCTGCGCAGGGAACAGGCCGCGGCGCTGCAAGCCTTGTGCAGGGAGCATGGCAAGCCCTTCATCATCAACGACCATGTCGACTTGTGCACCGAGCTCGATGCCGACGGCATCCATGTCGGCGGCACCGATGCGTCGGTTGCGCAGGTGCGGGCCGCGGTCGGCCCGGGCAAGATTGTCGGCGCCTCCTGCTACGGCACGCTGCAGCTGGCGCGCGATGCGCATGCGGCCGGGGCAAGCTATGTCGCCTTCGGCGGCTTCTATCCCTCGCGCGTCAAGAAGTACGACATGAAGACGCCGCCGGAAATCGTGTCGCAGGCCAAGGCGGAAATCCCCTTGCCCAATGTGGTGATCGGCGGCATGACCCAGGAAAACTGCACGCCCCTGGTTGCCCTCGGCGCCGACATGGTGGCCGTCATCAGCAGCGTCTACATGACCGACGATCCGGAATCGGCGGCACGCGGGTTTGCCGTCCTGTTCGGCGGATGATTTCCTGTCATCTGCCCCTGTCATCTGCCGCCAGCGCATCGATCAGCAGGCGTACCCGGGCCGGCAGCAGGCGGTTGCCCGGCCAGACGATACTGATCGGCAGCGGCGGCGGACGATAGGACTGCAGCACTTCCGTCAGCCTGCCGTGCCTGATCGCCTCGGCCGCCATGTAGTCCGGGACCTGGATCAGCCCGGTGCCGTGGCAGGCGCTCTCCACCATGCCTTCGCCGTCATCGATCAGCATCCGGTAGCGCGGATGCAGTTCCATCACCTCGCCATCGACGGCGAACTGCAGCGGACGCTCCCGCCCCGAGGTGGGATTGCGGAAGACGATGAAGGCATGTTCTTCCAGCTTCGTCGGGTGTTTCGGCTTGCCTCTTCGCGCCAGGTAATCGGGGCTCGCGCAAACGATCAGATGCTGCCAGCCGATCCGCCTGCTTGCCAGCCGCGAATCGATGAGCGGCATGATGCGCACCGCCGCATCGATGCCATCCTTGACCACATCGCACAGCTGGTCCGTCAGCCGCACATCCGCACTCAATTCAGGATGCTCCCGCAGCAAGCGTGATACCGCCGGCAGCACCACATGCTTGCCGTAGGTGATCGGTGCATTGATGCGCAGTTCGCCGCGCGGCTCGCCATGCGTGCCGGCCGCCAGCGCTTCCAGTTCATGAATGTCGGCAAGAATCTTTTCGCATCGCGCATACAAGGCTTCGCCGTCCGAGCTCAGCGTCACCTGGCGGGTCGTCCGGTGGAACAGCTTGACGCCGAGCTGTTCTTCCAGCCGCACGATGCGCTTGGCGACGGTCGATGCAGTGATGCCGAGTTCACGGCCCGCATGGGCGAAACTGCGATGCCGGGCTGCACTGGCGAAAGCGATGAATTGCGTGAATCCGCTCATGGGTGCTCCATCGATCGAAAACGGAAGGTGCTGCCGATTGAAGAATAATTTTCCTTAATGTTACGACATTCCATGTTGTTCAAGCGGCAGCACGGAATGGGCATACTGCCTGTCATGCCGTCGCCGACGGCGTCCAACATCGAGGAGAGCAGACATGACCGTGATTTCGCAGAGCAAGCCGGAAGCCACCGGATTTCCGGGTATCGAGCACGCGACGCTGGCCGGCAGCGCGGAGGGTCTGCGCGCCATGTCGATCTGGCAGCAGTCGGTAGCGCCCGGCGCCGCCACGCCGCCGCACCGCCACGACTGCGAGGAAGTCGTGATGTGCCATGCCGGCGAGGGCGAACTGCATATCGAAGGCCGCATCGAGCGTTTCGCTGCCGGTCAGATCGTTGTCATTCCGCCAGATGTCCAGCACCAGATTCTGAGCGTGGGCGAAGAGCCGCTGCGCTTCGTTGCGGTATTGAGCGCCAGCCCGGTGCAGGCCTATTTCCCGGACGGTACGCCGATTGCATTGCCATGGCGGTCATAAATGCCAAAACGGCACGTTGCATGCGAGCGCAGATGCACCGGAGGGGCGGAAATTGCCGGAAGGCGTTTCCCTCCGGGCTTATAATCTGGGGATGCAAAATCTCCTCCACAATCTCAATCCCGAGCAACTCGCCGCCGTCACGCTTCCCGCGCAATCCGCCCTGATCCTTGCAGGCGCCGGTTCCGGCAAGACCCGCGTCCTGACAACGCGCATCGCTTGGCTGATCCAGACCGGCCAGGTCTCTCCGGCCGGGGTGCTGGCCGTGACCTTCACCAACAAGGCCGCCAAGGAAATGATGTCGCGCCTGTCGGCGATGTTGCCGATCAATACACGCGGCATGTGGATCGGCACCTTCCACGGATTGTGCAACCGCCTGCTCCGCGCGCACTACCGCGACGCCGGGCTGCCGCAGACTTTCCAGATCCTCGATTCGGCCGATCAGCTCGCCGCGATCAAGCGCCTGCTGAAGGCGCTGAATGTCGATGATGAAAAATATCCTCCCCGCAACCTGATGTATTTCATCAACAATGCGAAGGAGCAGGGCTTGCGCGCGCACGAGGTGGAAGCGCACGACGACTACAACCGGCGCTTCGTGCAGCTGTACGAAGCCTATGACAGCCAGTGCCAGCGCGAAGGCGTGGTCGACTTCGCCGAACTGCTGCTGCGCACCTATGAACTGATGAGCCGCAACCAGCCGCTGCGCGAGCACTACCAGGCGCGGTTCAAGCATATTCTGGTCGACGAATTCCAGGACACCAACAACCTGCAGTACAACTGGCTCAAGCTGATGGCCGGCGAGCACAACGCGGTGTTCGCGGTGGGCGACGACGACCAAAGCATCTATGCCTTCCGCGGCGCCAACGTCGGCAACATGGTGGCCTTCGAGCGCGAGTTTCGCGTGCAGAACCTGATCAAGCTGGAGCAGAACTACCGCTCGCACGGCCACATCCTCGACACCGCCAACACGCTGATCGCCAACAACAGCAAGCGCCTGGGCAAGAACCTGCGCACCGATGCCGGCCACGGCGAACCGGTGCGCATCTACGAGGCCAGCAGCGATATCCAGGAAGCGCAGTGGATCATCGAGGAATCCAAGAGCCTGATCGGCGAAGGCGCGCTGCGCAGCGAGATCGCGATCCTCTACCGCTCCAATGCGCAGTCGCGCGTGATCGAGCATGCGCTGTTCACCGCCGGCATTCCCTACCGCGTGTACGGCGGCCAGCGCTTCTTCGAGCGCGCCGAGATCAAGCATGCGATCGCCTACCTGCAGCTGATGGACAATCCGCATAACGATTCCGCCTTCCTGCGCGTGGTGAACTTCCCCACGCGCGGCATCGGCGCGCGTTCCATCGAGCAGCTGCAGGATGCATCGCGCCAGTATGGCATTTCGCTCTACGCGGCGGTGCCGTATGTGGCGGGCAAGGCCGGCAGCTCGCTCGGCTCCTTCGTCAAGCTGGTCGAAGCCATGCGCTTCGAAACCCAGAACCTGCCGCTGCAGGAAATGGTGAAGGTGATGCTCGAGATGAGCGGCCTGATTCCGCATTACCAGACCGAGAAGGAAGGCGCCGACCGCATCGAGAACCTGGAGCAGCTGGTCAGCGCGGCCATGTTGTTCGTGACGGAGGAGGGCTTCGGCATCGATACGCCGGCCTTCCTCGGCCCGAAGGCGCAGGAAGTGGCCGGCACGCCGCTGCCCAACGGCGACGAGCTGATCGATGCCGATGCGCCGCTGGCCACCGTGATGTCGCCGCTGTCAGCTTTCCTGTCGCATGCCTCGCTCGAAGCCGGCGACAACCAGGCGCAGGCCGGCCAGGATGCGCTGCAGCTGATGACGGTGCATTCGGCCAAGGGCCTGGAGTTCGATGCAGTATTCATCACCGGTCTTGAAGAAGGACTCTTCCCGCACGAAAACAGCGCGCAGGAGCAGGGTGGCTTGGAAGAAGAGCGGCGCCTGATGTATGTCGCGATCACGCGCGCGAAGAAGCGGCTGTACATGAGCTTCTCCCAGACCCGCATGCTGCACGGCCAGACCCGCTACAACATGAAGTCGCGCTTCTTTGACGAATTGCCGGAGGCGGCGCTCAAGTGGCTGTCGCCCAAGGTGCAGCACCAGTGGTTCGCCAACCGGAAGACCGCCTGGGACGATGCGCCGGAAGTCGGCGCCAACAACATCGCGCAAAGCTTCGCGCGCAAGGATGTCGGCTGGCGCATCGGCGAAACCGTCTCGCACCAGAAGTTCGGCGAGGGCGTGATCGTCAACATCGAAGGCGGCGGCACCAACTCGCGTGCGCACATCAATTTCGGCAAGCACGGCATGAAGCTGCTGGATTTGAATATTGCCAAGCTGGAACGAGTGAGCTGAGGAAAAGCCGCAACGGAGATGCGCCGATTAGGCGTATTGGTGTCCAAACAAAAGAGCCGCATTGCATGCGGCTCTTTTTTTGCCTGCTCGACCTTGACTTGACATTCCGCCTGAGGAGAGTATGCTGGAAAACATCCAAGCACCATCCATATGGATGGTTTTTTCAAGTAGCCCTGGTTTTCCTTTTAATTTTCCTTTGCAAACATGAAAGAAATCGAGCTGCGAACCAAAGTTGCAGACAGCGAAAAGATCACGATCAATCTTGGTCCCATCGACCTTGGGCAGATCGATCTGCTGGTGCAGGAAGGTTTCTACGCCAACCGCACCGACCTGATCCGCACCGCGATACGCAACCAGATTGCTTCCCATGCCGAGGCCGTTCGCCAGACGGTCCTGCGCAAGAGCCTGGTGCTCGGCTTGCAGCATTTTTCACGTTCCGATCTGGAAGCCGTCCGGCAGGCCGGACAGGTGCTGCAGATCAGGGTGCTGGGCATGGCCAGCATCGACAGCGATGTCAGCGCCGAACTGGCGCTGGAAACCATCGAATCCATCACCGTGCTGGGCGCGTTTCATGCGAGCCCGGCAGTCAAGGCCGCTCTGGCGGGCCGAATACGGTAACGAATCCCTGAAAGCTTTTTATGAAACTCAATGAACACTTTCTCGCGCAGCTGCGCGAAGCCACTGCATTGCTGCAGACTTCCGGTCCTGCAGCCGCGACCGAAGCCATACAGCGTGCGCTTGGCGCCGCCGGCCTGACAGACGCCGGGCACACCGACCGCAAAGAGGCGGCCAACACTCCGGACGGCTTCATCGACATCAATCAAGTCTCGAAAGAGGCCATGCCTCCGAAAGCGGACCTGCACGGCATGCTGGAACGCCTCCGCAGCCGCGCCGGCAAGCAAAGGCAGGCCCCGTTCCCGACCGCCGACGTCGAGGATGTGGAAGTGCATATCGCTGAGGATGCACCAGCAAGCAATCGCAAGGAAGGCGGCCGATTTCTCTCCGGCGCCTGCACCAATCGTGCAGGCACGCGCAGCTACCGGCTCTATGTGCCGAGCACGTATCGCGGCGAAGCGCTTCCCCTCGTAGTGATGCTGCACGGCTGCAAGCAGAATCCCGACGACTTTGCCGCCGGCACGGGCATGAACCGGCTCGCGGAACAGCACAACTGCCTGGTGCTCTATCCGGGCCAGGCTGTAAAAGCCAATGGCTCCAACTGCTGGAACTGGTTCAGTCCGGCGGACCAGCGCCGCGACCAGGGCGAACCTTCCATCATCGCCGACATGACGCGGCAGATCATGAAGGAATACAGCATCGATCCGGAACGGGTCTATGTAGCAGGCCTTTCGGCAGGCGGCGCGATGGCGGCCATCATGGCTGCGAGCTATCCGGACATGTATGCGGCGGTTGCCATTCACTCCGGCCTTCCGGTCGGTTCGGCCCATGATGTCGCCTCGGCTTTCAGTACAATGAAGGGAGGAATGCCGGGCGGGCATGGACCTGCGCTCTCGCCTTCCCGCCAGCCGGTTCCGGTGATCGTCTTCCATGGCGACCGTGACCATACCGTCCATCCCGACAATGGCCGCAAGGCGCTTGCCCAATGCATGGGAATGGCGGCGGACAACGGCTTTGCCGAACGCATGTCGCGCAACAGCAAGACTGCAAAAGGCAAGACCGCGCAAGGGCGGGCCTATACGCAAACTATTTTTCTGAACGAAATTGAACAGGCGGTCGCGGAGCAGTGGATCATTCACGGCGCAGGCCATGCATGGTCGGGCGGCAGCAAGGCCGGCTCCTATACCGACCCGAAAGGACCCGACGCCTCGGCGGAAATGATGCGCTTCTTCCTGGCGCATCCGAAGAAACATTCACGGCAGTAAGTTGCTGCACCCGGCCGGCGCCATGTCGCCGGCCAAGCGCCAAGGCAATGGTTCAATCGAGGCAAGGCGAGAGAATTATCAATATTGGCTGCGGCAATGGCCCGCATCATGATTCTGCGCAGATCGCTAATATCCCGCTGACGCCGATCTTTCGATCTTTCCCGTTCCACCTTTCATTCCGCCCGGCCATCGAGGTCCCAAGGCGGACTTTCCGCAAGACTCCGCACGATACCAACGTCGACAAACTTTTATCGACGCGTGCCGAATGTCTACTGTTCAATTGACGTCTTCACAAGGAACAATGCCATGACCCAATCCACCAAGGAGCCCTATCTCACCAGCGAAGGCGTGGTCTTTACCGTCGTCGTCGACTCTCTCAAGCGCGAATGCCTGATCAGGGAAGACGCCTTGCAGCAGCTGTCGTCGAAGAATGCCGACGCCGCCACGCCCGGCATGATGGATGTATTCCATGCGTTCGAAGGCAAGATCAACGGCGTTGCAAGGCGCCTCGTTGCTGCAGGCGTGCAGGGTACGCCGCTTGTGCTGAGCCGCAATACCTTCGCAGGTCCTCCGCGCCAGGCATGACGTGTTCCGGGGCCGGTCCTGATCCGGTATCGGTTGCGCGAAAGGTGCGCCGGCCCCGACGCCAGCAAGAAAGAAGAGGGGAAGCCTTTCGGGCAGTTTTCCCGGCGTGTGATATAGTCCGCCTGTCCGATGGCAGTTTGCCCGTTTGGTCAGAGTCAGGTCTTCGTATCTTGTATCCTGCCTCTTCCCGTCCTCGGTCATGCGGGAATCTCTGATGATTCATGCATGTTCCGCCACCTTCATCGTTCGTTACTGCATCACATCACTGTCTTGCCGGCAGTCGATTTGCTCCAGCACAGCCTGTTGTCGTCATGACGACGCTGATAGATCTGCTGGCCATCCACCTTTTTGCTTGCATGTGCGCCGGATGCGCCAATCCGCGATCCTCGTCCGGATTCGGCCTCGTTATTTGCCAGCTGCAGGCGGAAAACAATACTGGAGTGTTTTATGTCTAAGGAAGATCTGCTGGAAATGATGGGCCAAGTCACCGAAGTGCTGCCGGATTCGCGTTTTCGCGTGGACCTGGAAAACGGCCACAAGCTGATTGCCTATACCTCGGGAAAAATGCGTCAGCATCACATACGCATCCTGGCGGGTGACAAGGTGTCGATTGAAATGTCGCCCTATGATTTGAGCAAGGGACGCATCACTTTCCGCCATCTTGAAAAGCGCGGTCCCGCACCTTCCGGTTACCAGCGCCGCCGCTGATCACGATCACCCGTTCAAGGCAGCACCTCTGTCGCCACCTGAATATTCCCTGGTTGCAAGCGGTACGAAATTAAGCAAAGTATCGTTAGGACTTTTCAGGTTTGGTCTGTATAGTGGGTCGCGTGCTTGTATCAAGTCGTTGTTGTCGGTCTCTTTCCCGTCTTGCTCGTTGCCGAGCCATTCCTGTTTGATTTCCTTCGGTAGTCTTTCTTGATGTCAGGTGCATCCCCTGGGTGATCGCCCTTGTTTTTCAAATTTTCAGAAGGAAGCAAACAAATGAGTACTCAATCCGGTACAGTCAAATGGTTCAACGACGCCAAGGGCTTCGGCTTCATCACGCCGGACAACGGCGGCGGCGATCTGTTCGCCCACTTCCAGGATATCCAGTCGAACGGCTTCAAGAGCCTGAGCGAAAACCAGCGCGTTTCATTTGAACGCAGCACGGGTCCGAAGGGTGAAAAAGCGAGCAACATCCGCGTTATCTAAACCTTTTCCTCTGCGGATGCGAAAAGCAGAGGCAGAAGCAGCACTGAAGTGCTGAATGCATTGGTCGCCGGTCTGCATGACCGCCGTTCAGTCGAAACCAATCCGGCATTAAATCAACGACGAAGGGCACCATGCAGATAGCATGGGTTCCGATTCAAGTCAGGTACACCATGCAGATAGCGTGGGTGGCAGGCTGAAACGTTTCAATGCCGGTAGTAGTTCAAAGCTCGCTTCGGCGGGCTTTTTTATTTTGGCAGGAGACCCTGCGGAAGTACTTCGGCCCCGCTCAGGCCGGCAGCAGAAAAAACTTCATCGGATCGACCCGCCACTTCTCCGCCGACTGGTAGCTCTGGATCTTGTCGCCGCCGCCCATGCCCAGCGGCTTCGACAGGTCGACCTGCGCCGGCTTGATGTAGGTGTTGGACTTGGTGCTGAAGAAGACATTGACCTTGGGCGACAGCAGGTTGGTCTCGTGCGGTTCGACCACCACGCCGAGCCGGCCCGACTCCAGCAGCACCAGCGTGCCGACGGGATAGATGCCGACGCAGCGCATGAAACTCTGCACCTGCTGCGGGTTGAAATGGAATTTGCTCCATTCGAAGATCTTGCGCAGCGCTTCGGCCGCCGGCAGGCCCTTGTGATAGCAGCGGTCGGCGGTGATCGCGTCATACACGTCGACGATGGCCGCCATCTGCGCCATGGTGCTGATGCGGTCCCCGGGCAGCTTGTCGGGATAGCCGCTGCCGTCCATGCGCTCGTGATGGTGCAGGGTGATGTCGAGCGGGATGTCGCCGACGCCCGGTGTCTTCAGCAGGATGTCATGGCCGTCCTTCGGATGGCGGCGGATGATGTCGAATTCCGCATCGGTCAGGCGGCCCGGCTTGTTGAGCACCTCGTCGGGCACCAGCGCCTTGCCGGTATCGTGCAGCAGGCCGCCGAGGCCGGCCTGGCGCGTTGATTCCGCATCCATGCCGGCGGAGCGGCAGAAGGCCACCAGCAGGGTGCAGACGCTGACCGAATGCAGGAAGGTGTAGTCGTCCTTGTTCTTGATGCGCAGGAGGCCGGTCAGCGCGCCGGGATTGCGCAGGATGGATTCGGTGATGTTCTGCACTACCGGTTCGACCTGGTCGAGTTCGATCGCCTTGCCGAGGCGGGCATCGTGCATGACGGTGCGCACTAGCTGGTGCGCCTGGTTCTTGACCTGCGCGGCACGGGCCAGCTCGTCGGCGACCGACACGCGGATCACCGGCGCCGGTTCGCGCCTGGCGATCTCGACCATTTCCTTTTCCAGCACATGGCGGACTTCTTCCGCCGTCGGCGCATGCGTGGCGTCCAGGCCCTTGCTGGTGTCGATGTATACCTCGTGGATGCCGGCATCGATGATCTTGCGGATCTCGTCCTCTGTCGTGAGCAGCAGCCGGCTGCGCACGAAAGGATGGTCCATCCAGTTGCAGCTGAGGTCATGGATGAACATGCCCACACGCAGTTCGCGTACGCCGATTTTCTTGATCACCGGATTCTCCCCAATCTGGACGCTATGATGGCCGCTTTAGTCTTTGGTTATTGCGGCTTGGCAGCATGCAGCAAGTATAAAGAGAATTATTCGGCGCGCAATGCCGGAATTGACTCGGGCCGACCGAAGACCGTCGTGTAGGTCGGGTAGAACGAGCAGTACATCACCACCGTCAGCACCAGCGACAGCGGCAGCAGCACCAGCATCATGACGAAAGCCTTGGAAATGAGGATCGACATGATGCTGCTCACGATCACCGGCAGCAGCACGCCGATCAGCAGCCAGGCCAGGCCGTACACCACGAAGGCCTTGCCGGCCCGCTTGACGGCGAAGAAGCTGTAGAAGATCGCCTTGCCGATGCCCATTTTCTGCCAGGCGATCAGCGGCGCCGCATACCAGAAGGCCATCGCCGCGGGGGTGTATACCAGCGCCGAGAACATCATGCCGAGCGACATGTTGGAATTGCGGATGGTTTCGGTATCCATCGCCTTGCTGCTGCTCATGACCTGCCAGAATACGCCGCCGTCGATCAGGGCCGACGCCGCGATGGCCGCCACCGCGGCGAGCAGATACAGGAAACCGAGCTTGACCAGCGACAGGAAGGCCGGCGAACGGAAGCCGGTCAGCAGCAGGCTGGGATAGACCTTCTTGCCTTCCTCGATCTGCGCGCAAGCCTGCATGAAGGCCATGGAAAACACCGGAATCAGCACCATCGGCAGGATCTGGCCGAGGAGGGGCAGGATGCCGACCACCAGCATCAGGAACATGTAGGCGATAAACAGGGTCGACATTTCCGCCGGCTGCTTGCGGAACAGGGCAAAGCCTTGCTTGACCCAGAGCCAGCCGGCGTTTGCGGGAAGTTTTTCCATGTTCAGAACAGTTCCGGAACCGGGTTGTCGATGCGCTGGCGCAGGATCCGCTCGAAGTGGGTCGGATCGTGCGGCGTCAGCATTTCCGCTTCGCGCGGCAGGTAAAAGTCATAGAGGCGCGATAGCCAGAAACGCAGCGCGCCGGCCTGCAGCATGGGGCGCCATGCCTCCTGCTCTGCGGCGGTGAACGGCCGCACCGCATGATAGGCGTCCAGCAGGGCGCGCGCGCGCGCGTTGTCGAGCGCTCCGCTGTCGAGGTCGATGCACCAGTCGTTGACCGTGACCGCGACATCGAAGATCCAGGTGTCGCAGCCGGCGAAATAGAAATCGAAGAAACCGGTGAGGCGCTCGCCGTCGAACATCACGTTGTTGCGGAACAGGTCGGCATGCACCGGTCCGTGCGGCAGTTCGCGGTAGGTGGTCGAAGCGGCGAAGGCTTCCTGCGCGTGCACTTCGCTGCGCAGCAGATGCTGGTTGGATTCCGACAGATAGGGCAGCACCGTCGGCGTGGTCATGCGCCACCAGTCCAGGCCGCGCAGGTTCGGCTGGCGGATGCCGAAATCCTGGCCTGCGAGATGCATCTTCGCCAGCATTGCGCCCACCGCCGCGCAGTGCACCGGCCGCGGAGCGAGCTGGGAGCTGCCTTCCAGCTTGGTGACGATGGACGCCGGCTTGCCATGCAGGGAGTGAAGGATTTCGCCTGCATGGTTGGCCACCGGCGCCGGCACCAGCACGCCGCGCTCGGCGAGATGGCGCATCAGGTGCAGGTAGAAAGGCAGCTGCGCAAATGTCAGCTTTTCGAAAATGGTCAGTACGTATTCACCCGCCTCGGTGGTCAGGAAGAAATTGGTGTTCTCGATGCCGGAGGAAATGCCTTTGATAGCGAGGGGTTTGCCAAGATTGAACTGGGGCATCCAGTCGGTAAGGTCATCAAGGCTGACCGGGGTGAATACTGCCATGAGCGAAATGTAAGTGGGTTCTGAAGATCGGTGCTTACTTGGCGGCCGGGGCCGGTGCGGGAGGCGCGGGGACCGGCGCGGCCTCGGCCGCTTCAGCCTCCTTGGCATCTTTCGGGCGGCCCAGGTCGAATTCCAGCACTTCCCATTGCGGCGCGCGCATGAAGCTGCCCTGAGTGTCACCGGGCAGGGCGCTGCCGGAAGAGTCGTTCGCCTTGAGCACGTAGGTGCTCTTGCCGCTGGTGACTTGCACTTCCGTCACCTTGCCGCCGGGAGCGCGCTTTTCCACGGTCCGGGCACGCTGCGAGTCGGGCTGGCGGATCGTGACGGCGGGGTCTTCGCCTTCTTCCAGCTTTTCGAGTTGCGGCGGCGGCGGGGCGGTGTTGCCGGATTGCTGCTGAGCCGATGATGCCAGCGGTAGTGCGGCCGCGATGCAGGCCGCGAACATCGGCCAGGCCTTGAGTGTGCGCATAATGTGTTGTCGATAGATGAAGATGCCGGCAGGCGCATCGGAGATCGGAAACTGCTTGGTTTGCGGCCTCGACTCGCCTGACTGCAACATTTTAACAAAGCCCACTCCAGGGTTTGCACCTGAAGTTACAAATAGGCACCCGGTTCCTTGCTTTGCGTCGACAGCAGGTCTTCCCTGGCTTCATAAAATGCAAAAATGGCATCGACGATGTTGGCCGGTTCGTCGATCACCTGCAGCAGGTCCAGGTCCTTGGCCTCGATCATGCCGTTGGCAAGCAGGGCGCTGCGGAACCAGTCCAGCAAGCCTTTCCAGAACGCTGTCCCAACCAGTATTACAGGAATGCGGCGCGAGGTTCCGGTCTGGATCAAGGTTAGTACTTCGCTCAGTTCATCCAGCGTGCCGAAGCCGCCCGGCAGCACCACGTAGGCATCCGCGTATTTGACGAAGGCAACCTTGCGCGCGAAGAAATGCCGGAAGCTGATCGAGATGTCCTGCCAGGGATTGCTCTTCTGCTCGCGCGGCAGCTGGATGTTCAGACCCACCGATGACGATGCGCCTTCGAACGCGCCCTTGTTGGCGGCTTCCATGATGCCCGGCCCGCCGCCGGAAATCACGGCCAGCCCCGCATCCGACAGGCGGCGCGCGATGTCGATGGCCTTCTGGTAGTCCGGATGGTCGGCGGGAGTGCGCGCCGAGCCGAAAAGAGAGACCGCCGGACGCAGCTCGGCCAGCCTTTCGGTCGACTCGATAAACTCTGCCATAATCGTGAGCATATGCCACGACTCGCGCGCCTTTTTCTCGGTGGCGCGTGAAATGTCAGCCACCTGCCGCAGGCGCGGCACGTTTTTTCCCTTTGACACCATATGAATAAAACCCTGTTGTTAGTGGATGGATCAAGCTATCTGTACCGCGCATTCCACGCAATGCCCGATTTGCGCAATCCGGAAGGCGCGCCCACCGGCGCCATCTACGGCATGATCAACATGCTGCGCCGGCTGCGCAACGATTACGCCGCAGGATACATGGCCTGTGTTTTCGACGCAAAAGGCAAGACTTTCCGAGATGAACTCTATTCCGACTACAAGGCCCACCGGCCGTCGATGCCGGAAGACCTTGCGCGCCAGGTCGAACCGATCTACGAAGCGGTGCGCGCGCTCGGCTGGCCCATCCTCTCCGTCGAAGGCGTGGAAGCCGACGACGTGATCGGCACGCTCGCCGCGCAGGCGGTCGAGCACGGCATGGAAGCGGTGATCTCCACCGGCGACAAGGACATGGCGCAGCTGGTCAACGATCACGTCACGCTGATCAATACGATGAGCAACGAGAAGTTCGACCGCGAAGGCGTGATCGCCAAATTCGGCGTGCCGCCGGAACGCATCATCGATTACCTGACGCTGGTCGGCGACACCGTCGACAACGTGCCGGGCGTGGCCAAGGTCGGCCCCAAGACCGCGGTCAAGTGGCTGACCCAGTACGGCTCGCTCGACAACATCATCGCCCAGGCGAACGACATCGGGGGCGCCGTCGGCGAAAACCTGCGCAAGGCGCTCGACTGGCTGCCGACCGGGCGCAAGCTCATCACCATCCGCACCGACTGCGACCTCGCCAAGCACATGGTGTCGATCCCTGAATCGCTGGTGGCCAGGCCGGTCGACAATGACGCGATGATCGAATTCTTCAAGCGCTATGGTTTCAAGACCTGGCTGCGCGAGCTCACCGGCGATCCTACCGCCGGCGGCCGTCCGACCGCACCGCCGGATCAGGGCGATGCAAAGGGCAGCCTGTTCGCCGCATCTGCCGCAGCCGCGGCGCCGGCCGTGAAAGACTACCAGACGGTGCTGACCGAAGCCCAGCTCGACCAGTGGCTCGCTACCATCGATGCCGCCGAGCTGACATCGGTCGACACCGAAACCACGTCGCTCAATGCGATGCAGGCGCAGCTGGTCGGCATCTCGCTGTGCTGCACGCCGGGCATTGCCGCCTATATTCCGGTGGCGCACAACTACCAGGATGCGCCGCAGCAGCTGGCGCGCGATGCGGTGCTGGCCAAGCTCAAGCCGTGGCTGGAAGACGCGTCCAAGCCCAAGGTCGGCCAGCATCTGAAGTACGACAGCCACATCTTTGCCAACTACGGCATCACTGTGCGCGGCATCGTCCATGACACCCTGCTCGAATCCTATGTCTTCGAGTCGCACAAGAGCCACGACATGGACAGCCTCGCGCTGCGCCACCTGAACCGCAAGACCATCAGCTACGAGGAAGTGTGCGGCAAGGGCGCATCGCAGATCGGCTTCGACCAGGTGAGCATCGACCGCGCCACCGAGTATGCGGCCGAGGATGCCGACATCACGCTGCAGCTGCACCAGGTCATGTGGCCGCATGTGGCGCAGAACGAAGGCCTGAAATTCATCTATGAAAAGATCGAGGTGCCGACCTCGGTGGTGCTGCAGAAGATCGAGCGCAACGGCGTGCTGATCGATACCGACCGGCTTGCGAAGCAGTCGCATGACCTCGGCCTGCGCATGCTCGAGATGGAGAAGCAGGCCTACGAACTGGCGGGCCAGCCGTTTAACCTGAATTCCCCGAAGCAGATCGGCGAAATCTTCTTCGAGCGCCTGCAGCTGCCGGTGGTGAAAAAGACGCCGTCGGGCACGCCGTCGACCGACGAGGAAGTGCTGCAGAAGCTGGCGGAGAATTATCCGCTGCCGAAGATACTGCTCGACTATCGCGGCCTGTCCAAGCTCAAGTCGACCTATGCCGACAAGCTGCCCAAGATGGTCGATCCGAACACCGGCCGCGTGCATACCAATTATGCGCAGGCGGTCGCGGTGACCGGACGCCTCGCTTCCAACGAGCCCAATCTTCAGAATATCCCGGTCCGCAACGCGGAAGGCCGACGCATCCGCGAAGCCTTCGTCGCGCCGGAAGGCAGCGTGATCGTGTCGGCCGACTATTCGCAGATCGAGCTGCGCATCATGGCCCATATCTCGGGTGACGCCAGCCTGCTGCGCTCCTTCTCCGAAGGCGAGGACGTGCACCGCGCGACCGCCTCCGAAATCTTCGGCGTGGCGCCGGCCGAGGTGACGAGCGAGCAGCGGCGCTATGCGAAGGTGATCAACTTCGGCCTGATCTACGGCATGAGCGCATTCGGGCTTGCCAGCAATCTCGGCATCGAGCGTTCCGCCGCGCAGATGTACATCGACAAGTATTTCCAGCGCTACCCCGGCGTTGCGCAGTACATGGCCGAAACGCGCACCCAGGCCAAGGCCCACGGCTTCGTCGAGACGGTGTTCGGCCGCCGCCTGTGGCTGGCCGAGATCAATTCACCCAACGGCCCGCGCCGCCAGGCCGCCGAGCGCGCGGCGATCAACGCGCCGATGCAGGGCACCGCGGCCGACCTGATCAAGCTGTCGATGATCGCGGTGCAGCAATGGCTGGAGGATGAGCGGCTGCAGTCGAAGATGATCATGCAGGTGCATGACGAACTGGTGCTGGAGGTTCCTGAGGGTGAATTGGCGACCATTCAGCAGAAGGTGCCGGAACTGATGCGCGGCGTGGCCGAACTCAAAGTGCCGCTGATCGCCGAAGTCGGCATCGGCAAGAACTGGGACGAGGCGCATTGATGTAATGCCGGTGCGCCCGGTGTTATGCTCGGCGCGGGGAATTGCAGTAAAAAGCAGTGCAGGGAACGGGGCGGCATCCGCCGTCATGACAACAATGAATAATCGGAGAATACGCAATGCAGAATTTCAAAGAGGATTTCGATAGTCTGGTCGCAAAAACTTCCTTGTCCGACGGCGTCGACCGCCGCGGCTTCCTGAAAACTGCCCTCGGTACCGGCTTTGCCGCCGCCGTGCTGCCGGTCTCGGCGCAGAACGTGGTCAAGACCGATACCGACGGCCTGACCGCGGGCGAGGTCAGCATCACCGTCAAGGGTCAGAAAGTGCCGGTCTATCGCGCGCAGCCGGAAGGCAAGACCAACCTGCCGGTGGTGCTGGTGATTTCCGAAATCTTCGGCGTGCATGAGCATATCGCCGACGTCGCGCGGCGCTTTGCCAAACTCGGCTACCTGGCGCTGGCGCCCGACCTGTTCATCCGCCAGGGCAATCCCCTCAAGTACACCTCCATTCCCGAACTGCAGAAGGACATCATTTCCAAGGTGCCCGATGGGCAGGTGATGGGCGACCTCGACGCAGTGGTGGCCTATGCAAAGGACAACGGCGGCAATACCGACAAGCTTGGCATCACCGGCTTCTGCTGGGGCGGCCGCATCACCTGGCTGTATGCCGCGCACAATCCCAAGGTCAAGGCCGGCGTTGCCTGGTACGGCCGCCTGGTGGGGGAGAAGAGCGAACTGGCGCCCGAACACCCGGTCGATATCGGCGCCACGCTGAAGACGCCTGTACTCGGACTCTACGGCGGCAAGGACGGCGGCATTCCGCTCGACACCGTGGAAAAGATGAAGGCCGAACTGGCCAAGGGCAGCAGCAAGTCGGAATTCGTGGTGTTCCCGAATTCTGGCCATGCATTCCATGCCGATTATCGTCCGAGCTTCGTCGAGGCGGATGCGAAGGAAGGGTGGAAGCGCTGCACCGAGTGGTTCAAGACGCATGGGGTGGCTTGAACGGCGCATCTTTTGCGGATCATCGTCGGTAGATTCCGAGTAAATGGACAAAGCGATTTCGATGCGGTGATAAGTGCGTTCCCTCCCCTTCAAGGGGAGGGGCAGGGTGGGGATGGGTTAATCCGGCGCACCTGAACCCCATCCCCACCCCAGCCCTCCCCTTGTCGGGGAGGGAGTCGAGGGTTTCACTAGGCTGTTGCTGGGCTTGTGAACCCTCTCCGCCGCTTACAAGCGACGAGGTGGAGGGAGTTCAAAGTCTCCAAGTCAAATCACTTTTACACAGTGACTTCGCTCCTAGAGTGCTTTCCGCCTGACTGTACTGTCGATCTCGGGTGATTTGCCAGCGGCACTGCGTTGTGTGGGGACGCCGAGTCCTCCTTGCCATGGCTCGCCATGCCGCGTCACCACGCCTTGTTCCACAGGCAAATCACCTCGGCCTCGCCTAGTTCAGTCAACCCGAAAACGCTCTGATCAAAAATCCTGGTAATCCGCCGGGATTTTTTCAGCATCGGCAAGGTTTTTAACATGCCCGTTTGCTGAAATTCTCTGTCTGTGCTTTAATTTGCAACTTTGTTGCACATACGACGGGGCATAAAATCGATTCCGCGCTTCTTTCCATCCTGCTGGCCACCACGATCGCCGGCGTCATCAGCATTTCCGCTGCGGCGATTTTTTCCTTTTCACTGCTTTCCAAGGTGGTGGAGCGCATGGTCAGCCTGTCGGTCGGCATCCTGCTGTCGACCTCGCTGCTGCATGCGCTGCCCGAAGCCTTCGAGTCCGATGCCGATACCCATGCCCTGTTCGCCACGCTGCTGGGCGGGTTGCTGGGCTTCTTCCTGCTGGAAAAATTTGCGATCCTGCGCCATTCGCATCATTACGAGGGCGACGGCCACGGTCACGAGCACGGCCATGATGCGCATGAGGCCGGCAAGGCGGGCTGGATGATCCTGGTAGGCGACGGTCTGCACAATTTCACCGACGGCATCCTGATCGCCGCCGCCTTTCTGGCCGATCCCAGCCTGGGCGTGATCACCGGCGTGGCCATCATCGCGCACGAAATTCCCCAGGAAATCGGCGACTTCATCGTGCTGCTCAATGCCGGCTTCACACGCACCCGCGCCTATGTGTACAACCTGCTGTGCAGTCTGATGGCGGTGGTCGGCGGGGTTTTCGGCTATGTGATGCTGGAGCGTGCGACCGGCTGGATTCCCTATGTGCTGGTGTTCGCGTCGTCGGGCTTCATCTACATCGCGGTGAGCGACCTGATGCCGCAGATGCAGCGCCGTGCGACCCTCAGGGAAACCATTCCGCAGATCGTGCTGATCGCCGTGGGCGTGAGCATCGTTCTGTTCCTGACCGGCCAGAGCCACGGGCACTGACCGAACTGCCGCGGCACCCGGCGGCAGCGGGCATCAAGGCCTATTCCCCGCGCGCCACCGGCCGGGCCGGGTCGGCGCACCATTCGCTCCAGGAGCCCGGGTACAGCGCAGCCCCCGGCATGCCTGCGATTTCCAGCGCCAGCAGGTTATGGCAGGCGGTCGCGCCCGAACCGCACTGCATGATGGCGTTCTGCGGCGAATCGAAGAGTCCCGCGAAATCCGCGCGCAGCTGCTCGGCCGGCTTGAAACGGCCATCGGCATTCAGGTTGTCCTTGAAGAAACGGTTCTTCGCTCCGGGAATGTGGCCGCCGACCGGGTCGATGGTTTCATTTTCGCCGCGGAAGCGGTCCGGCGCGCGGGCATCGACGACCGTGCGCGACGGATCCTGCAGGTTAGCCAGCACATCCTTCACATCAACCGTACGCACCAGCGAAGCATGCGGCTCGGCATTGCCGCGCGGACGCGTTTCGGCGGCGGTCGAAAGCGGCATCCCGAGCGCCTGCCAGGCCTGCAGGCCGCCGTCGAGCACCGCCGCCGCTTCATGGCCGACCCAGCGCAGCATCCACCATAAACGGGCGGCGAACATCGCGCCCTGAGCGTCGTACACCACCACCTGCGAACCGTGATTGACGCCCCAGCGGCGCAGGGTTTCGACGAAGGCAGTAGGCTGCGGCAAGGGATGCCGGCCGCGGAATTCTCCGTTTGGTCCAAGGCTCTTGTCGGACAGGTCGGTATCCAGGTTGGCATGCTGCGCCAGCGGAATATGGCCGCCGTCATAGGCTTGCCGGCCGGCCGCCGGATTCATCAGGTCATGGCGGCAGTCGATGACGACCCAGTTCGGGTCCTGGTAATGCCTGGCCAGGGCTTCCGCGTCAATCAGGGTGGTATAGGGCATGGCAGGGTCTCCTCTACACGGTTCTACACTTCGGTGGCGATGGGATCGTTGGCTTCGGTCACCTTGGCCTTGGCGGCCGGTACGGAAGCGACGCGCGTATTGTAATAGGTTGCCGCCAGGCCGCTGCCGAGAATGACGGCGATGCCGCACCAGGCGAACAGGCTCAATGCATCGCCCCACAGCACGATGCCCCAGGCGCTGGAGAAGACGATGCCGGTATACTGCAGGTTGGCGGTGACCAGGGTCTTGCCGAGATGGTAGGCGCGCGTCATGGCCATCTGCGCCACCATGGCGCTGATGCCGATGGCCAGCAGGAGCAGCGGTCCTTTCACGCCGTGGGCGCTCACGGAGAGCGCCTGCAATCCTTCGCCGTCGAGAAAGGTGCCGGCCAGCCCGGCGAGCGTTCCGGTAACGGAGAAATAAAAGACCACGCGGTATTCCGGCTCGCCGAGCTGTCCGAGCTTGCGCACCTGCAGATAGGCGATGGCGGAAATCAGTCCGGACGCCAGTCCGGCCAGCGCAGCCTGCCACTGGTCGGCGTGGAAGGCGGGCTGCAGCAGCATGGTCACGCCGGCGAAGCTGCAGAGGATGGCGATGGAGAGCCCGAGCTCGAAGCGGGATTGCCCGCGCCACCAGCCGCCTGCGAACAGGATGGCTGCAATCCAGATCGGCGACATGTAGTTGAGGGTCATGCCGGTGGCCAGCGGCAGCTTGCCGATCGACCAGAACCATAGCCACAGCGAGATCACGCCGATCGCGCCGCGCCATGCATGATGCCAGCCCAGTCTGGTCTTGAAGCTGCCGCCGCGCATCACGATCAGGGCGGCAAGGACAACCGCGCCGACGAGGCCGCGGTACATGACGATTTCGGAAACGGAATACATGTCCGATGCGATCTTCACGCAGACCCCCATGATGGAAAACATGAAGGTGGCGACCAGCATCCAGAGTGATTGCATAGAACGGCGGGAGAGACAGGTGAGCCCGAAGGGTGAACCGGGACGTTGGAAAAGCCCTTGATGATACGCTGATTTGCGAAGGCGGGCAGGGAGCAAGCAAGGCAGGAAAGGCACGGGCTTGCAAGGCCGATGCCGGTTCAATGCAAAACGGGCGGCGCCTTGCGGTGCCGCCCGTTCCCTGCTGCGGGTATGTAGGTGTCGAGTGCCCTAGACCGCGATGCGGCCGCGGTACCACTCGTGGAAATGCTGCATGCCGTCTTCCATCGGCGACTGGTAGGGGCCGACTTCATTGACGCCGCGCTCCAGCAGGATGCGGCGGCCGGCATCCATGCGCATGCCGATCTCGTCGTCCTCGACGCAGGTCTCCATGTAGGCGTCGCGCTCGGCCGCAATGAAGTCGCGCTCGAACAGCACGATCTCTTCCGGATAGTAGAACTCGACGACATTGCGCGTCTTCTGCGGTCCGTTCGGCCAGACGGTGGACACCACCAGCACATGCGGATACCACTCGACCATGATGTTCGGATACAGCGTCAGCCAGATCGCGCCGTAGGGCGGCGCCTCGCCGTTGCGGAACTTGAGCACCTGTTCCTGCCACTTCTTGTACTTCGGCGTGCCGAACTTCGACAGCGCATGATTGACGCCCACGGTCTGCACGCTGTAATGCTCGCCGAATTCCCAGCGCAAATCGTCGCAGGTGACGAAGCTGCCCAGGCCCGGATGGAAGGGCTCGACATGATAGTCCTCCAGATAGACCTCGATGAAGGTCTTCCAGTTGTAATCGCAGTCGTGCACTTCCACATGGTCGAGCATGTAATCGGTGAAATCGAGGTCTTTCGTCACGCCGAGCTTCGACATGATCTGCGCGACGTTGACGCCGTTCTGCTCGAACAGCAGTCCGTTCCAGTTCTGCAGCGGCGTGCGCGACAGGTTCAGGCACGGCGTTTCGCCGAAATGCGGCGCGCCGATCAGTTCGCCCTTGAGATCATAGGTCCAGCGATGCAGCGGGCAGACGATGTTGTTCGCATTGCCCCGGCCATCGAACATCTTGGCCTGGCGATGGCGGCAGACATTGGAAAGCAGTTCGATGCCCTGCGCATTGCGCACCAGCATGCGGCCTTCGTTTTCCCAGGGCAGCGTCGCATAGTCGCCGACGTTGGGCACCTGGAGTTCATGGCCGGCATAGCGCGGGCCCTTGACAAAAAGTTGTTGTATTTCCTGCTGTAAAAGCGCGTCGTCGAAATAGACGTTCACGGGAAGTTGCGCGTTGGATCGCGCGAGCTTGGCGACAGTAGCCAGATCGGACATCCCCACCCCCAAATTAATTTGCACCAACCTAAGAGAGAAAGAATCCGCAAAAACCAGTATCAAATAAGATGAAACGGAAATTTTGGACAGAACCGGGGATTATACCCCAGACAATTGCTCAAGAGACTGTCTTGGGTCCGTCGCGTGGAAGGGGGATAAAAAGCCGCAGCGCCATGTCGGATAGGGTGTGAGATGTCCGGTAGGGGATTCCGGTCGCACAAGCGGCGGAGCACCATGAAATGAGGCACCCATCTTACTTCTTTCCGGAAGCAGTATTGCAAGTTCTTCAATCAGGCTTGACGCTGCGCATAAGAATGCCGGATTCCGGCCGGATTTCACCAATTTTGCGGTTGCTGCTTCTCAACTGCATCAGGTCGTTTGTTCTAAAATAACGGGCTACTTATCAAGATTGTCCACTATGTCAAAGAAAACAGTGCCTGCCGGGGAACCGGCGTCGTTCGAAGCGGCCATGGCGGAGCTGGAAAAGCTCGTTGCCCAGATGGAAGCCGGCGAGCTGCCGCTGGAAGCTTCGGTCGCGGCATACAGGCGCGGTTCGGAACTGGTCAAGTTCTGTTCCGGGCAGCTGGACAAAGTCGATCATCAGGTCAAGGTTCTGGAAGGCGAGATGCTCAAGCCCTTCGCGGTCGATGGCGAGGACAGCGAAGACGACGAGGCCGACGAATGAATGTCGCTGGTCTTGCATTCGGCGACTGGATGAAACACGTCCAGTCGACCATGGAAGATGCGCTCTCGGCCTTCCTTCCCGCAGCCTCTGACGTGCCCGAGCGCCTGCACGAAGCGATGCGCTACGCGGTGCTCGACGGCGGCAAGCGGGTGCGCCCGCTGCTGGTATTTGCCGCCGGCGACTTGTTCGACGCCGATGCGGATTTGCTGGCGCGGGCGGCGGCGGCGGTGGAAATGGTCCATGCCTACTCGCTGGTCCATGACGACATGCCGTGCATGGACGACGACGCCTTGCGCCGAGGAAAGCCGACCGTTCATGTCAAATATGATGAAGCCACGGCCCTGCTGGTCGGCGACGCCCTGCAGTCGCAAGCCTTCGTCGTGCTGTCGGAAGGGGCCGCGGAAGCCAATGCCGAACGGCGCTTGGCAATGTTCCGGCTGCTGGCGCGGGCATCGGGCTCGGCCGGCATGTGCGGCGGCCAGGCGATCGACCTCGACAGCGTCGGCAAGGCCCTGTCGCTCGCCGAACTGGAGCGCATGCACCAGCTCAAGACCGGCGCCCTGCTGCATGCGTCGGTGCTGCTCGGCGCGCTGGCCGGCAAGTCGCTGACGCCGGCCGAAACGGCGGCGCTCGACGCCTACGCCAGGGCGACCGGCCTGGCCTTCCAGGTGGTCGACGACGTGCTGGACGCCACCGCCGATTCGGCGACCCTGGGCAAGACCGCCGGCAAGGATGCGGCGGACAACAAACCGACCTATGTATCGATCCTCGGCCTGGAGGAATCGAAAGCCCTGGCGGAGACATTGCGGAATGATGCGCATCGCGCACTCATGCCGTTCGGAGAAAAGGCACGTCGGCTACGCGAAATCGCCGATCTGATCGTGCAACGGAAAGCCTAGTATGGACTTGCTGAAAAACATAGACGGACCCGCAGACCTGCGCAAACTCTCGCGGATGCAGCTCAAGCCGCTCGCCGACCAGCTGCGCGCATTCGTGCTGGATTCGGTATCGAAGACCGGCGGCCACCTGTCGTCCAATCTCGGCACGGTCGAGCTCACCATCGCCCTGCATTACGTCTTCAATACGCCGGAAGACCGCATCGTCTGGGACGTCGGCCACCAGACCTATCCGCACAAGATCCTGACCGGCCGCCGCGACCGCATGGATACGCTGCGCCAGCTCAACGGCATTTCCGGCTTCCCGCGCCGCGACGAAAGTGAATTCGACACCTTCGGCACCGCGCATTCGTCCACCTCGATTTCGGCGGCGCTGGGCATGGCCATGGCCGCCAAGACCAAGGGCGAGAACCGCCATGCGATCGCCGTGATCGGCGACGGCGCAATGACCGCCGGCATGGCTTTCGAGGCGCTCAACAATGCCGGCGTCTACAACGACATCAACCTGCTGGTCATCCTCAACGACAATGACATGTCGATCTCGCCGCCGGTCGGCGCGCTCAACCGCTATCTGGCCCGCCTGATGTCGGGCAAGTTCTATGCGGCGGCGAAGAACGTCGGCAAGACCGTGCTGCCGGCGCCGATGCTGGAGCTGGCCAAGCGCCTGGAAGAGCATGCGAAGGGCATGGTGGTGCCGGCCACGATGTTCGAGGAATTCGGCTTCAACTACATCGGCCCGATCGACGGCCATGACCTCGACTCGCTGGTGCCGACGCTGCAGAACCTGAAGAATCTCAAAGGCCCGCAATTCCTGCACGTGGTCACCCGCAAGGGCCAGGGCTACAAGCTGGCCGAGGCCGACCCGGTGCTGTACCACGGCCCCGGCAAGTTCAATCCCGCCGAAGGCATCAAGCCCGCCGCGGCGAGCAAAGTCACCTACACCCAGGTGTTCGGCGACTGGCTGTGCGACATGGCCGCGCAGGATGAACGCCTGGTCGGCATCACGCCGGCGATGCGCGAAGGCTCAGGCCTGGTGCAGTTCGAGCAGCGTTTTCCGAACCGCTACTACGATGTCGGCATCGCCGAGCAGCATGCGGTGACTTTTGCCGGCGGCCTGGCCTGCGAAGGCATGAAGCCGGTGGTGGCGATCTATTCCACCTTCCTGCAGCGCGCCTACGACCAGCTGATCCACGACGTCGCGCTCCAGAACCTGGACGTGACCTTCGCGCTCGACCGTTCGGGCCTGGTCGGCGCGGACGGCGCCACGCATGCGGGGAATTACGACATTCCCTATCTGCGCTGCATTCCCAACATGGTGATCATGGCGGCGTCGGATGAAAACGAATGCCGGCAGATGCTCTCCACCGCCTATCACTATCCGGGCCCGGCCTCGGTACGCTACCCGCGCGGCTCCGGCGTCGGCGCCGCGATCGAGAAGGAACTCACCACGCTGCCGCTGGGCAAGGGCGAGATCCGGCGCGAAGGCAAGGGCATCGCCATCCTCGCCTTCGGTACGATGGTCCCGCCCAGCCTCGCAGCCGGCGAGGTGCTCGATGCCACCGTGGCCAACATGCGTTTCGTCAAGCCGCTCGATGTGGAACTGGTCAAGCAGCTGGCGGAGACGCACGAGGCGCTGGTCACCGTCGAGGAAGGCGCAGTCATGGGCGGCGCCGGTTCGGCCGTCAGCGAAGCGCTGGCCGAAGCCGGCATCGTCAAGCCCATCCTGCATCTGGGATTGCCCGACAAGTTCATCGATCATGGCGATGCCGGGCAGCTGCTGGCGGCGTGCGGGCTGGATGCCAAGGGGATTGCGGAGTCGATTCGCAAGCGGTTCGGCAGCAAGGGGGAGCCGCGGCTGGTGGTGAACAATTGAAGAGTGGGGCAGCGCAGCTAATAGTAATTCATTGCTAACGACACGAGGTTTTCACTCAACTGCATTTGCGATATCGGGAATGCTTTTGGAAATTTATCTGCGTCCAAGGGCGAAATTTTCGGCTTGGCTTAGTTAAGTTGAGGCTGCGCTGAATACACCGATGACTGTCCGCTTTTGCCGCAAACGCGCTCATACTGTGCTTGCCTAGCCTACCGCTTAAGTTGTTCTTCTATGTCCTGTTCAAGCGGTGCTCTTCCGTGATCGTCGCTTGAGCAGGCTTTCAGTGGCTCTTAAATATTCAAGGCGAACCAAATTTGGTCGACCTCGAATGCCGCTCGTTGGTCTACTAAATAACAGGTCTTGCCATATGGTAAAGATAAATAAGCGGAAAGATTACCGCAAACCAGATTGCCAAAGGGCGGGATAAATAAATCCAGACCTTGGGACCTGTAAATCGGTTACTGGCATTCCATAGTCCAACACCAGAAACTATGTTGTAGCCAACAATAAGAATGGCAGCTGGGATCAGTAGCAGCTTGAATTGAAAGATTGAAAGAAGCAATGTACGAGCCTGTCAGGATTTCTGTGTAAAGCGGGGTCATGAAATAATACCGAAAGGGATGTTCCATGACCGACGCAATGACCACCAAGAAGCCTAAAAAGCAGAAAGCACCACCGCCGTTTCCGGTCGAAC
>NZ_JACYXF010000037.1 GCF_015352985.1 Noviherbaspirillum malthae
TCACCCGTTCGCCACTCGCCGCCAGACCGAAGTCCGCGCTGCCGTTCGACTTGCATGTGTAAGGCATGCCGCCAGCGTTCAATCTGAGCCAGGATCAAACTCTTCAGTTCAATCTCTGTTGCGCCCTTGCGGGCAACCTCGTAAGAGGTGTCGCTCACTCAAAATACTGACAGGTGGCATCTTGCGATGCCGACCTACTTGTTTCTTGTGCGAGCACTTCATATGCTTTGAGCCACGCAGCTTGCGCTGCCGGCTCGCTTCATCGAGCGCCCACACTTATCGGTTGTTGGTTGTTAAAGAACCGGACTGCCTGCAACAGAAGTCAGAAGACTGTTTCCGTCGCATCACTGTCGAAGCGTTTTGTTCGTCAGCAGCAGAGAAACGAGATTATGGACGCTTTTCGAAATGCCGTCAACAGTGATTTTCGGCTTTACGATTTACGAAACAATGCACCGTTGCTCCAAGAATTTCCTTGGTGAAAGGCAAGCGTGCAGCACCTGTATTGATCCTCCCTACTCTTAGTACGTGTCTACGCTTCGGAGCGTCTCCTCAGGCTTCGCGCGTAGCGAACCGTGTCCAGACAAGCGTCGACCAGCCGCTCGGCCTCCTTGACAAGATCAAAGACGTCGCTCGCAAACAGCCAGCTTTTCATTGCTCCATCCATACCCGCATGGAACATCACGGCAGCCAAGGGGATATCAACGTCGCTTGCCAGCTGCCCCTTTTCCACGGCGAGCTCCAGTATCTTGACCAATCTAGCCCGTCCATTCAGGAATGCTTCTTGCTGCCTGATGTAGGCCGGATCGGTCGGGTCGACAAATTCACACTTGTTGTAGAGGATGTCGAAGACCTTGCGCATGTGAACATCGGTAGCTGCCTGCGTCAGGAATAAGATGCAAATGCTGCGCAGATGTCCAAGAGGATCTTCATTGTCGGAACTGACGCCGGCTGCGGCCAGCTCCTCCATCGGCAAACGAATGCGTTCGCACATGGCATTGAAGAGATCGCTTTTGTTTTTGAAGTGCCAATAGATTGCGCCGCGGGTCAGCCCTGCTGCTTCGGCCACCGCTTCGAGTGTGGTACGTGCGTAGCCGGCCCGGTGAAATACATCTTCCGCGGCGTCAAGCAGATGGTTGCGCGTTTCAAGCGCTTCTTCCTTGGTTTTCCTTGCCATTTGGGTAGGGAGTGAAGTTGGCTGATAGCCGTAGGTCAACAACATACATTCAAGATCGTATGTATAATACACCGATCACGAAAGCAGCGGAAAGCAGAATGCAGTTCACCGAAGACGACTGCACATTCTTGCAATCTGCAGTAACTTATTCCACTTTTCCCTCGGAAAACCCACATGAGAGCACTATACCGATACACCCCGCTGGCAGCCGTCCTCGCTGCCGCGCTGAATTTGTCGGGCTGCGGCGACCAGATCGCGAGCGCCCATGCGCAGGCGCCGGGGGGAATGCCGCCCCCGGAAGTTTCCATTGTCACCGCCGCCCCCGAAAGGCTGACGCTGACCAACGAACTTCCCGGCCGCCTTGAAGCAACCCGTGTGGCGGAAGTACGAGCGCGAGTCGCCGGTATCGTCACCAAACGGGTGTTTCGCGAAGGCAGTGAGGTGAAGGCCGGCGAATTGCTGTTCCGGATCGACCCCGCACCTTTCGAAGCCGCGGTCAACAGCGCCCAGGCGAGCCTGGCGCGGGCCGAAGCCAATCTTTCGCAGGCTACGACAACCGCACAGCGATACAAGCCGCTGGTAGAAACCAATGCGATCAGCAAACAGGAATATGACACTGCACTGGCAAGCCAGAAACAGGCGGCGGCGGACGTTCAGGCTGCCAAGGCGTCAGTGGTCACGGCACGCCTGAATCTCGGCTATGCAACCGTCAATGCACCTATTTCCGGCCGTATCGGCCGTGCATTGGTCACCGAGGGAGCGCTTGTTGGTCAAGGCACGGCAACGCCGCTGGCCACGATCCAGCAGCTTGATCCTATCTATGTAAACATTACACAGTCCGCTTCCGAAGCCTTGAAACTGCGGCGCGCAATGAGCGCGGGCCAACTGCAGAAAGCAGGCAAGGACGAGGCCAAGGTCAGTATCGTGATGGAAGACGGTGAAGTTTATCCGCAGACTGGCAAGCTGCTGTTTTCCGACCAGACGGTCGACCCGAGCACGGGCGCCATCACATTACGCGCGCTTGTACCCAATCCTGACCGCTTCCTCCTGCCCGGCATGTACGTCCGTGCCAAGGTAGAGCAGGCGGTGCGCGAGAACGCGATTACTGTGCCGCAACAGGCGGTGCAGCGTACGCCCAAAGGCGCAGTGGTCATGGTGGTCGGCGAGGACAACAAGGTGGCGGCGCGTCCGGTGAAGGCCGACACGGCGCTGCAGGACAAGTGGGTGATCAGCGAGGGGCTCAAAGGCGGCGAGCGCGTGATCGTGGAAGGTTTCCAGAAGGCGCAGCCGGGCGCGGTCGTGAAGGTCGTCCCCTGGAAGCAGGCCGGCGCTCAGGTACCGGCGCAACCTGCCGCCCAGCAGGGCAATCAGCAGCAGGGCAACCAGCAACAATCTGCCCAAACGAAATAAGAGAGCAAGCGAATGGGAAAATTTTTCATTGATCGCCCGGTATTCGCCTGGGTGATCGCGGTCTTTATCTTGCTCGGCGGCGCACTGGCCATTACAGGCTTGCCGATCTCGCAATATCCGACGATCGCCCCGCCAGCGGTGGTAATCACCGCCACGTATCCGGGCGCGACCGCCCAGACCCTGGAAAACAGCGTCACCAGTTTGATCGAGCAGGAGCTTAACGGCGCGCCAGGCCTTCAATACATGGAGTCGCAAAGCCAGGGCAACGGCCAGGCGCAGATCACCGCGACCTTCGAACCCGGGACCAATATCGATCTGGCAGCGGTCGAGGTGCAGAACCGCATGCGCCGCGTCGAGTCACGCCTGCCGCAGGCTGTCACCCAGCAGGGCGTGCAGGTGACCAAGGCCCGCAGCAACTTCCTGATGGTGATCACACTGTCGTCCAAGGACGGCAGCATGGATCCGATTGCGCTGGGTGACTATATCTCCCGCAACATCCTGAACGAAGTCAAGCGCGTACCGGGCGTTGGCGAAGCCATTCTTTTCGGTACCGAACGCGCGATGCGCATCTGGATCGATCCGGACAAGCTGGTCGGCCTCCAGTTGACACCCACCGATGTCGCCAATGCAATTCGCGCGCAGAACGCGCAGGTTGCGTCCGGCACGCTGGGTGAATTGCCGGCTCCCGGCAGCCAGCAGGTCACCGCGCCTATCGTGGTCACCGGCCAGTTGAACAGCATCGAGCAGTTCGGCAACATCGTGCTCCGCGCAAATACCGATGGCTCCATCGTGCGCCTGCGCGATGTCGCACGCGTCGAACTCGGCGGCCAGGCTTATGCGACATCGGCCCGCATCAACGGCAGCCCGTCGTCGGCGATCGGCTTGCAGCTCTCGCCGACTGCCAATGCGCTTGCCACCGCGACCTCGGTTCGCGCCAAGATGGAAGAACTGCAGAAGTATTTCCCGGCCGGCATTCAGTACGACATTCCTTACGATACTTCGAAGTTCGTCAAGATTTCGATCGAGGAAGTCGTCAAGACCCTGCTTGAAGCGGTGGTGCTGGTGTTCCTCGTGATGTATCTCTTCCTCCAGAACATCCGCTATACGCTGATTCCGACGATCGTCGTGCCGGTAGCACTCATGGGCACGTTCGCCGCGATGTTCGCATTCGGCTTTTCGATCAACGTGCTGACCATGTTTGGCATGGTGCTGGCCATCGGTATCCTGGTCGATGATGCAATCGTCGTCGTTGAAAACGTCGAACGCATCATGAGCGAGGAAGGCTTGTCGCCTGCCGAAGCCACGCGCAAGGCGATGGGCCAGATCACCGGCGCCATCGTCGGCATTACCCTGGTGCTCATCGCGGTGTTCATTCCGATGGCCTTCTTCGGCGGCGCCGTCGGCGCGATCTACCGCCAGTTCTCGCTGTCCATGGTGGCATCCATGGCGTTTTCGGCACTGATGGCGCTGACGCTGACACCCGCCTTGTGCGCCACGCTGCTCAAGCCGGTACAGGCAGGACATCATCATGAAAAGCGCGGCTTCTTCGGCTGGTTCAACCGCAAGTTCAATTCCACGACCGATGGCTATCAACGCGCGGTGGTCGGCATGCTCGGCAAGACAGGCCGCTACATGATCGTGTATGGCCTGATCCTGGCCGTGGTAGGAATGCTGTTCATGCGCCTGCCCTCCTCCTTCCTTCCGAACGAGGACCAGGGCTACATCCTGACCAATATCCAGCTGCCGTCCGGCGCCAGTGCAAACCGTACGCTGGACGTGGCCAAGCAGGTGGAAGGGTATTTCCTCAAACAGCCGGGCGTCGAACACATCATTTCGGTGATCGGCTTTTCCTTCTCGGGAAGCGGCCAGAATGCAGGTATTGCCTTCGTTCCGCTCAAGGACTGGGATGAACGCGGTTCGGATACGGCGGACAAGATTGCCGGCAAGGCCATGGGTGCGCTGAGCGGCATCAAGGACGCCATCGTGTTCGCACTGAACCCGCCGCCCATCCCCGAGCTCGGCACGGCGACCGGCTTCAACTTCCGCCTGCAGGACCGCAGCGGCATGGGTCATGATGCCTTGCTTGCGGCGCGCAACCAGCTGCTGGGCATGGCAGGCAAGAGCAAGATCCTGGCAGGCGTGCGTCCGGAAGGTCTGGAGGATGCGCCGCAGCTCCAGATCGACGTCGACCGCGACAAGGCAAGTGCACTCGGCGTGTCGTTTGCCGATATCAACAACACGCTGTCCGCCGCACTGGGTTCGTCCTACCTCAACGACTTCCCCAACCAGGGCCGCCAGCAACGCGTGATCCTGCAGGCGGAATCGACCAAGCGGGTTCAGCCGGAAGACTTGGGCAATCTGTATGTGCGCAATACAGCAGGCAACATGGTGCCGCTGTCGACCTTCATTTCGGCAAGGTGGATTAACGGACCGGTGCAGATCGTGCGCTACAACGGTTATCCGGCGATGAAGCTCGCCGGCCAGGCCGCACCTGGTTTCAGCTCGGGCGACGCGATGGCAGAGATGGAAAACCTGGCGGCAAAGCTGCCGACCGGCTTCGGCTTCGAATGGACCGGCCAGTCGCGCGAGGAGCGTACTTCCGGCGCGCAGATGCCGATGCTGATGGCGCTGTCGCTGCTTGCGGTGTTCCTGGTGCTGGCCGCGCTCTATGAAAGTACGTCGATCCCGCTGTCCGTCATGCTAGTCGTCCCGCTCGGCGTGCTCGGAGCGGTGCTCGGGGTGACGCTGCGCGGCATGCCGAACGATGTGTACTTCAAGGTTGGCCTGATCACGATCATCGGCTTGTCTGCAAAAAACGCGATTCTGATTATCGAATTCGCCAAGGACCTGCAGGCGCAAGGCAAGGGGCTGATCGAAGCGACCGTGGAGGCGGCACGACTGCGCTTCCGCCCCATCATCATGACCTCGCTCGCCTTCATCCTCGGCGTGCTGCCGCTGGCGATCGCCACCGGCGCGGGTTCCGCGAGCCAGCGCGCCATCGGTACCGGCGTCATGAGCGGCATGATCACCGCCACCGTGTTCGCGGTCTTTCTTGTGCCCGTGTTCTTCGTGGTCGTGCGCAGACTGTTCAAGGCAAGCGAACGCCAGGAAAAGTTCTGGGCCGCCCATTCACCGAAAACCACCCCTGACGACGTAGGGGGCATCTGAATATGCTCAAGTTACGCAAATCCGTCTTTCTTCTGCTTGCCGCAGGCGTGCTGAGCGCCTGCTCCCTCGCGCCGAAATACGAGCGTCCGGCCGCACCGGTGGCCGCCACGTTCCCGGCCGAACCTCTCCCGGCATCCGCTTCATCCGCGGTAACCGTGGAAACGGGCTGGCGCGAATTCTTCCAGGACCCGCGATTGCAGGTGCTGGTCGAGTCGGCCCTGACGAACAACCGGGACCTGCGCATTGCAGCCTTGCGCATCGAGGAAGCCCGGGCGCAGTACAACATCACCTCCGCCGACCTGCTGCCCAATCTCAACGCGTCAGCCGGCGGATCACGGGGCCGCACGGCCGCGGCCACCTCCCCGCTGGGCGTCTCCGGCGTGACAACCGTCTATCAGGTCGGCCTCAATCTCGCCGCGTTCGAGCTGGATTTCTTCGGCCGCGTCCGCAGCCTGAACGAAGCGGCCTTGTCGCAGTACCTTGCGACCGAGGAAGCGCAGCGTGCGGCCCAGATCAGCCTGGTTGCCGAAGTCGCCAAAGCCTATCTTGCGGAACGCGCTTTCGCCGAACAGCAGGAACTGGCGCAGCGCACGCTCAACTCGCGCGAGTCGGGCTACAAGCTGGCTCAGCAGCGGTTCGAGGTGGGCGCATCATCGGCGCTGGACCTGCGCCAGAATGAGGTATTGGTACAAACTGCTAGGGCATCCCTCGCCACATTGGTGCGGCAGCGCGCACAGGCGCAAAATGCGCTGACCCTGCTGACCGGCCGGCCGTTCGCCGAGCTTCCTCCGGCGCGCAGTCTGTCCGAGCAGAATATCGTGGCCGAATTGCCGGCGGGCCTGCCCTCCGATCTGCTCGTTCGTCGTCCGGACATCCGCGCCAGCGAACAGCAGCTGATGGCCTCCAACGCCAATATCGGTGCAGCGCGCGCGGCGTTCTTCCCGCGCATTTCGCTCACCGCCGGCATCGGCAGCACCAGCACGGAATTGGGAAACCTGTTCGAAGCGGGCACGAGAACCTGGTCATTCGTGCCGCAGCTGATTCTTCCCATCTTCGATGCCGGCCGTAACCGCGCCAACCTGTCATTGGCCGAGGTGCGCAACAACATCGCGGTAGCCAACTATGAAAAGACCATCCAGACCGCCTTCCGCGAAGTCTCGGATGCCTTGGTCGCCCGCGGCGCCATCGACGAGCAGATCGATGCGCAGCGCCGGGTACTGGAAGCGCAGGCAGACCGTCTGAAGCTGGCGGAGCTGCGCTATCAGAACGGCGTGGCGAGCTCTCTCGATCTCCTCGACGCGCAGCGTGAGCTGTTTTCAGCCGAGCAGTCGCTGGTTCAGGCGCGCCTGCTGCGCCTGACCAATGCCGTGGACTTGTATCGCTCTCTGGGCGGCGGACTCAACGAAAAGACCCGGCCCTGATCATCAGGAAATCAGGAAATCAGGAAATAAAAATGCCGGCTCCTGCATTGCAGGAGCCGGCATCAAAACTGCGCCATGGCATCTTATACCCATCTCAAGGCATAACATGCCACGAGATCGCGTCTTTTTCCGCCTGTCCGCGTTGTGCTCGTCATCCATGGCCCCGCCATGGATTCCTGATCTTGCAACCTCGGCCTTGCCAGACGAAAAAATCCATCGATCTCATCGGGCACGTTATGCCTTGGGATTGGTATTACTGATTCGGACGCGGACGACGAAATTGTCTCTTCTTCGGATAGCCATTGGCCTGGCTCTTGCCGCCCTGCTTGCGCGGCCAGTTCGGCCCCGCGTTCATCGAGCCGGGATTATCAAGCCAGGCGCTCAACTGCTCGGAAATCTGAGCAATCCCCCCGGTCACTCGCAGATACCGGTTCCTGAATGTCTTTCGCAGGAACTCGTCAGCCGCTGCAGGAATATCTTCACGCAGGCCGATCATACGCTGGCAGTTGCGCAGCGAAGGCGCCGTGCGCAGGTCGTCCAGGGATACTGCCGCCAACTCCAGTTGAGGGAAGCGCGGCTGCAGATCTTCAAAGTCGCGCGTGCTGATGCCGATCAGCGCAATCATCGGCTTGAATGTGCTGTTCGGCGACGGCGGCAATTTTGGATCGAACAAGGGCTGCACATCCATTTCGGCCAGGTGCGCATCGTCGTCATCGGCACTGGCGCTTGCATGCGGTGCCTGCTCCATGCCCGAGGCGGCGGCGTAGGCCGCCTGCTTCGTCAGCGGCTGGTTGACCTGATGTCCGCGCTTGGACCGCTGGTCGGCGGGCGGTGTCTGTCCCGCGCCGGCGAGTACCGCCTGGAATAGCGACGAGAACGCCTGGGGTCCGCCCTTCTCCATCAGGTTGTTGACGAGCGCTGCAGCCAGTTCTTCGCAGACCATCGCCACGAAAGGACGTGCCATTTCAACGAAATTGCCTGCCGCGGCTTGGGATGGTTGCGGCGCGGAGTGTCTGCCCCGGTTGCTGTCAGCTGCCTGCTGCGAGCGGGGCGCATGGGCGCGCTCATTGACGTGCGGATGTTGACGAGACGTAGCTGCGGCAGGACGAAAGCTTTGTTCATCGGAAGCGCTCTCCGCGACCGGCTCTTCGTCGCCGGATTCCTCATATTTGGCCTCTGCTGCTGCATTCTGGTGCAGGCGCTCCGCACCTTGCTGCGCTTGTTCGCCTTCCGGCTCCGTTTGCTCCGGCACCGCCGAGGACTCCGGGAATTCCGGCTGGCCGGCCGAGGCTGCGGCAGTCTCTGCGACTGCAGGCGCGGTATCGTCCCGGTCCTCCTTGTCAGCCGCCTTCGGCGCATCGAACAAGTCATTCTGGGAAAGCGCATCGAGCTTTTGCAGGATGCTGTGCAGACGCTGGCGAATGGCCTGGAAACCCTGCGAGATCGAGATCAGCTTGCGATGCCGGGCGTCCGACAGCACTTCCTGCGCATTGAAGACATCCTTGGCCTTCACTTCTTCCAACTGGGGAGATTTAAGTAATTGGCGACCCTTCATTTCCAGAAGGCGTGAAGCAATTCTTTCCCACTCTTCTTCTGTCCACTTAATCACAGTGGGCGCCGCTGCCGTTTCAGGTTTACGAGGCATAACTTCTCAATACAAAAATTGGTCTTGATGATGGCCGGATGGCCTTGTTTGTTTTATTCCTGTACGTATTTCACCCGGATCCAGACAGACGGTTCATGCTGTCTGTGTATGGGCACGCAAGTTCTGGTTAAGTTCAATCCGACAGGTCCGCAGGGCAAGGGCTTGTACCTTTGCAAGCCCTCATGCTGAGTCGACACCGGCTCGGGCAAAGCCGGACAAAAGACGGTACTGACGGCGGAACAATGCGAACAATAAAAGGATAGCACGATCGGTCATAAAAGAATGGGTCTATTCTTTCGGGCCGAATAAATAATCGATCAATACCCACAAAAGTCGTGCGCCATGGTTGCAATCCATTTTATACCGGCGATTACGTGCACGAATCGGTGAGCCATTCGGATATGTGACAGCTACATGAAAAGAGATGCGCTTAATTAAAGCCGGACTTGATATTAATCAGGCGGCATTAGCGAACGAAAACTTATTTGCTACTGTCCACTTCATCATTCGTTAAAATGCCTGCTCCATCTTTATCTTTAATAAGGTATTTCACATGCGTACAACCGTTTCAGCGGCAAAGGCTGTCGAGCTTGAATTGCAGCATGCACGGGAAGGAATGCTGTATTACACGAAGCTCGTCGAAAACCTTGAGGATGTGCTGGAAACGCTGGCAGCGATCGATTCGCCGACAACGACAAAGCGTACAAAGGAAAGCAGCCGGACCGCATCCAGAGCGAAATCGAAACCGGCAGTGAAGGCTAGGCAAGCTGCCCCCAAGGCATCGGCCAAGTCCGGTCTGCCGCCTACCGGGAAGGATTTCTGGCCCACGCTGCTGACGGATGTCCCGCAGCCGGCGGCAGAAATCTTCAAGGCAGCCGTCAATGCGCTCGGCATCCGTCCCTCGGCCGATGACAAGAAAAAGCTGACGCAGCGCATGTCCAATGCATTAAGCGTCATGGCCAAGAATGGCGAAATTCATGCGGAAGGCGATCGCCGTACACGCCGCTATGCAAGGAATCCGCGCAGCGCGGCCTGAGATCAAGGCGGGCGTTCATTCCTTATCAGGCAAGGTGCAAGTCTTCAGGCAATGGCATGCCGCCAGACTTGCACAGCAAGGCAGGGCACGCCTTGCGCCGATTCGATCGCAATAGCCGTTCATACCGACGCCCCATCGAATATTTCCCTCAGCCAGTCGGCAAATACGCGCACCCTTGCCGACAGCTGCCTGTTCTGCGGATAAAGCACCGACACCGGCAATGCAGGCGGCCCGAGATCGGTCAGCAGGATGCGCAGCCGGTCCGATTGCAATTCCTCGGCAATGCGATAGCGCGGCACCTGTATCAGCCCCAGCCCGGCTACCGCGCACGCTGTGTAGACCTCCGCACCGGTGACGGAAACGGAAGAGGTCAGCATCAGCTGTTTCACTTCATCGTTGATGATGAATTCAAGCGGATAGGGTTTGCCGGTCGCGGAGGAAACGAAATTGACGCTGCGATGACCATCCAGCTCTTCAATGGTACGCGGCGTCCCGTATTCGGCAAGGTAAGCGGGACTGGCGCATGTGACTTGCTCAAGCAAGGCGACACGGCGCGCGATCATTGAAGAATCCTGGAGGTTGCCTGCGCGGAGCACGCAGTCCACTCCTTCGCGCACCAGGTCGACCAGCCGGTCTCCCTCCCCGATCTGGAGTTCGATGCCGGGATAACGTTTCAGGAATGCAGGCAGCGCGGGAATCACGAAATGGCGAGCCAGGGTTCCCTGCAGGTTCACGCGCAGCAAACCTTTCGGCGCGGCGTTGCGGAACGCTTCCTCGGTTTCCTCCAGATCGGCCAGCAGGCGCGCGCAGCGCTCCTGGTAAGCCGCGCCATCCAGCGTCGGCGTCACGACCCGTGTCGTACGTTCCAGCAGTCGCGTACCGAGGCGTTCTTCCAGCCGCTTGATCGCATTGGTGACCGTCGCGCGCGGCAATTGCAGATCTTCGGCGGCCTGGGTAAAGCTTCGCCGTTCGACGATGCGGACGAAGATCTGCATTTCCTGGAAGCGATCCATCATGATAGACACCGGTATTGTTATTGCGAATGGAATAGTCTTGTCCATGGTAAGACAATTATCGATTTCCATGCATGGCGCATCATTCAGTCACCGTCACGACCGAATGAAAGGAAACCATCATGTCTCAACAATCCAGGAAAGTTGCCATCGTTACCGGCGCCTCCCGCGGCATTGGCGCCGCCGTTGCCGCACGTCTTGCCGAGGATGGCTTTGCCGTTGCCGTCAATTACGCAAGCAATGCAGAGCTGGCCGACAAGCTGGTCCATTCCCTGCGCGCATCCGGCGCCAGCGCGATTGCCGTCAAGGCCGACGTGGCATCGGCCGCGGATACGGCGCGCCTGTTCGATAACGTCGAACGCGAGCTCGGCAAAATCGATGTTCTTGTCAACAATGCGGGAATCCTGAAAGTCACCCCGCTGGCCGACACGAGCGATGCCTTGTTCGAGCAAACCTTCGGCGTCAATGTTCGCGGCACGTTCAACACCCTGCGCGAAGCGGCCCGGCGCATGAACGGCGGCGGACGCATCGTTAATTTCTCCACCACCGCATTGGCGCTGAACCTGCCGGGTTACGCAATCTACAACGGAACCAAGGCAGCGGTGGAAAGCATGACCCGCACCTTCGCCAAGGAGCTGCGCGGCAGGGACATTACCGTCAATGCAGTCGCTCCGGGGCCGGTTGCAACGGAGCTGTTCCTCGAAGGCAAAACCCAGGAACAGATCGACCACTTCGCCAGCATGCCGCCGCTCGGCCGCCTCGCGCAGCCGGACGACATTGCCAGTGTTGTTTCCTTCCTTGTCGGCCCCGATGCCGGCTGGGTGAACGGGCAGGTATTGCGGGCCAATGGAGGACTGGCATGACCGGCCGTGAAGTCCGTAAAATCGGGGTCATGACAACCGGGGGATAATTTCGTGCCCACTCCGACTCCGACTCCGACGCCAGCCAGGCCGCCCGCGCCCAGCAGTACCTTGTACCGGTCCGCCATGGGCATCGCCTCGGCGGCCGCATGCCTGCTCGTCTGGCTGAGCCTTGGTGTCGGCATCATCGGCAAGGATGGCGATCCCGCCAACCTGATGTATTTCGGCGTACTGGCCATTGGCGTCGTTGGTGCTGTCGTCGCCCGCTTCCGGGCTCCCGGCATGGCGCGCGCCCTGATCGCCACCGCGCTTGCCCAAGCCCTGGCTGCCGCGATCGCGCTGTTCGCAGGCCTGGGTCTTCCCTACAGCGGACCGGCCGAGATTCTGCTGCTGAACGGGTTTTTCATCGCCCTGTTCGGCGCAGCCGCATGGCTTTTCCGGCGCGCCGGCAGCCGTGCATAAAATGCGAAGGCAAGGACGCGGAACCGGCACGGCCGAGCAAAGTTGATTATCATTGGGCAAGGACAGCGAACCGGCCGCGGACCGGTCGAATCGAGACACTTGCATGCGCTCCAGCGATCACTTACCCAACTTTCAAGTATCACAATTCGGAGCGAATGCCGAACCCTTTCTGTTCGATCTCGTCAAGCTCGACGGCAGGACCGACGTGCCCCGCCCCTTCCTGCACCGGCACAGCTACTATCACCTGCTGTGGATCTCGGAAGCGCGCGGAAAGCATTTGCTGGACTTCGAAACGCTCGAAGTCAGGCCGCGGTCGGTCTTCTTCATCTCGCCGGGACAAATGCACGCCTGGAGTTCCGACATTGCGCCTTCGGGCTATGTTTTGAATCTCAGCGCCGAGTTCTTCCTGCAGATCTATCCGCGGCAGGACGACATTCCCTTCTTCGGCATCGCCAATGCCCATCCTGCGCTCTATCTGTCGGGGGAGCAGCATGGAGAATTGCAGCCGCTGCTGGCGGAGATCGAATGCGAATTCAACGCAAGAGATGCATGGGGCCATGATGCGATCCGGTCCTGCGTGCTGATGCTGCTGACCCGGCTGCGCCGCCTGCTGCCCGAGAGGCCCGGCGACCATGCGGCGCCAAGGCACTACAGCCTCGCCAGGCGGTTCAAGCTGCTGGTCGAGCAGCATTATCTGGAATACCGGTCGGTGAAGGAGTATGCGGATGCGCTGCTGGTCACGGAGCGCCGTCTCAATGAAGCGGTCAGGAGCACGACGGGGAAAACGGTCACCGCGCTCCTGCAGGAAAGGATGCTGCTCGAAGCCAAGCGCCTGCTTACCCAATCCGACCTCGACATCTCCCAGGTGTCGTTCCGGCTCAACCTCGAAGATCCTGCCTACTTTTCGCGCTTCTTCAAGAAGCATACGGGCATGAGCCCCCTCGAATTCAAGAAGACCTTCTCGGGGCCGGTGTATTGACGTTTCGGCAATTCCAAACCTGGGAACACGGAAAAGTTCAAGCGGAAAAGTCCAAGAAAAAGGCGCTTAAGTCCTAACCTCCTTCCGCATCGACCGTTTAAGCTGCAAATGAACTGAACTGCCCGCGTCCACAACAAGGCAGTGCTGGCCATTTCGAATCAACCTGGCAGGAGACACGATGAACACCACCTTCCGATGCGCAGCCCTTGCTGCAGTGATGCTATCCCTACCCCTGGCCCATGCGCAGAACAAGGCCGAGGATTTTCCGAACAAGTCGGTGCGCGTAGTCCTGCCGTTCGCGCCGGGAGGCGCAACCGATGCGATCGCCCGCACAGTCGCCCAGAAACTGTCCGAGAAGTGGGGCCAGCCGGTGATCGTCGACAATCGTGCAGGGGCCAACGGCAATATCGGTGCCGGACAGGCGGCGCGTTCGCCCGGTGATGGCTACACCATTCTGATGGCCACATCCAGCCACGCCATCAATGCCTCCCTGTACAAGAAGCTCGATTACAGCCTGAGCAAGGATTTCGCGGCGCTGTCCAACCTTGCGACCGTCCCGCTGATCCTGGTGGCCCATCCCGATGTCCCGGCCACCTCCGTCAAGCAGCTCGCAAGCCATGCCGGCTCCCAGCCCGGCAAACTGAACTTCGGTTCCGGCGGCGTCGGCACGGCCGCACATCTTGCGGGTGAACTCTTCAATACCGCATCCGGCGCGAAGATGGTGCATGTCGCCTACAAGGGCGGCGCGCTGGCGATGAACGATCTGCTCGGCGGACAAATCCAGGTCATGTTCGCCAACCTTCCCGAAGCCCAGGCTCAGGTCAAGTCGGCGAAGCTGCGCGCGCTCGCCATCACCGGAAACCAGCGCAATCCGCAGCTTCCCGACGTGCCGACATTCGCGGAATCCGGCTACAAGGAAATCGATCTCAAGTCCTGGTTCGGCATGTTTGCGCCGAAGAGCACCCCGGCGCCCATCGTCGACAAGCTCAGCCGCGATATCGCCGGCGTCGTCGCCGATCCGTCGGTCCAGCAGCGGCTCAAGGAACTGGGTGCGGAACCCATCGGAAACAGGCATGAGGAATTCCAGGCCTACGTCAACAGCGATATCGAGCGCTGGCGCACGCTGGTCCAGAAGTCCGGAGCAAGCGTCGATTAATTAATCAGAGTCAACACAACGGAAGTCAAGCACATGATCATTGATTTAAGAACCTACACCATGGTACCCGGCCGTCTGAAGGCATTCCTCGAACTCTACGAGCGCGAAGGCCTGCCGGTGCAGCGCAAGCATCAGGGCGACCCGATCGGCTACTTCGTGACCGAGATCGGCACCAACAACCAGGTCGTGCACATGTGGGGCTATGAGAGCCTCGCCGACCGCGAGAAGCGCCGAGCGGCGCTGGATGCGGATCCGGAATGGGCGGCCTACCGCGCCAAGAGCGGTGCCGCGGGCAATGTGCAGCACCAGGAAAACAAGATCCTCAAATCGGTGTCGTTCTCGCCGATGTAATCCCGGCAATATTTCAGCGGTATTCTTCAGGCAGCCGCGTTCGCCGGCTGCCATTTCTTATTCTCATCCGAACAGCCGAATACCCTCGCCGCCGTATTGCCGATATGAAGCCGCATTGCAGCGAGCGCACGCGCTTCATCCCTGTCGAGGATGGCATCGAGGATCATGCGATGCTCGGTTTCGATCTGAACCGACCGTTCAGTCTGGCCATGCAGAGACGAGAACTGGCGGGACAGGTTCATCGTGAACAAGGCATGCGCTCGAAGCGATTCCATCACGGACGCAAACACCGGATTCTTCGTTGCCTGCGCAATCGCCAGATGAAACCGGAAATCCGCTGCGGCTGAATTGCGGCTGCAATCCGTGCCTGCATGGAGCGCATGAAATGCCGCTTCCATCCGCTCGATATCGCCGGCGTCCCGATTCAATGCGCAAAGCCTGACGGCGCCAAGCTCCACGGTGCGCCTGAATTCGACATGCTGCCTGAGGTCGGCAATGCTCGACAGCGCCTGGTAGCGCGGCGCGCCGATCTGCCTGGCGAGAAGAGCGGCGGCGTTTGCGCTCCCTTCTCGAAAATGCGGCAGCGCTCCCTTGGCACGCAGCCTGATCAGGGCCTCGCGCACCGTAGGCCGTGACACATTGAATTTCCTGCACAGTGCGGCTTCCGTGAACTGGCGTCCATCCGCACCGAACTCACCGCGCCGGAAAGCTTCTTCGATTGCGTCGTGCACCAGCTCGACAAGATTGGGACGCCGGATGAGTCCCGGCATGGCTTCAGTAGACATCGTCAATGCTTTCTCCAGGTAAAACAGACGCCGCCCGCCGTGCCTGCTATGTCGTCAGGCTGTTCTCCGGCCGCTTACCGGCAAGTCCGTCCGCCAGACTCTGGAGCACCATTTCTCCCATGGCGGTCCTGCTTTCGATGGTGGCGCTTGCACGGTGCGCCTGCAGCACGACGTTGTCCATCTCGAACAGCGCTTCCGGCACATGGGGCTCATCCACGAATACGTCGAGCCCCGCGCCTGCGATGCGCCCGGTCTGCAGGGCATGGACCAGATCGTCTTCCCTGACCAGCCTGCCGCGGGCAATATTGACCAGGAAGCCGTCCTTGCCCAAGGCGTCAAGTATTTCGGCATTGACGATGCCTTCGGCCTTGTCCGCAGCGGCGCACAGCACCAGGGCATCGCTTTGCTCGGCAAGCTGTTTCAGGCTGCTCACGAATTCATAGGACAAGCCGCCGACGGGCTGAAGGTCGGTGTAGCTGATCGAACAGCCGAATGCAGCGGCACGCGTCGCGACCGCCCGGCCTACCCGGCCCATGCCGACGATGCCGACACGCATGCCGCTGAAACGGCGCGCCAGCGGAATGGCGCTCGGCTGCGGATGCTTGACCCACATGCCGTTGCGCACGAAGCGGTCGACCGCGCCGATGTTGCGGCAGGTCGCAAGCAGCAGGCCGATGGCCAGGTCGGCGACGTCTTCCGTCAGCGCGCCGAAGGTTCCGGTGACAGGAATGCCGCGTTCGCGGGCATAGGCGAGATCGACGGCATCCGTGCCCACGCCGTTGACCGCGACGACTTCAAGCGCCGGCAGCTGTTCCATCAATGCCCGGCTGATGCCGGTATGGCCGCCGGTAATCACGCCTCGCACGGACTTGCCGATCTCGCGGATGTATTCCTCCTTGTTCTCCTGCTCGAAGTAGCGCCTGACGGTATAGAGCGCGTTCAGCTTCTGATTGATGGAGGGCACGAGTATCGGATTGAGTTGGAGGATTTCCGGTTTCATGATTGGGTCTTTCTTTGCTGTTGAATGGGCGAGCGCCTGCACCGCCCGTTTTTGAATGCGGTAGACGAAGACCGTCTTCGTCACCGATGGGGCGTGACGGACTCCGTAACGATCTGCGGTGATCTGGAGTGATCAGTGATACCCCGCCATGTGCAACCCTATGGTTTGCACACGCGGGTTCAGTCCACGGCGATTCCTTTTTCCTTGATCAGCCGTGCATACTTGCTCCTGTCGGCATCGATCAGCGCCTGGAACCTGGCGGCATCGCTGCCTACGGGAACGGCGCCGAGGCCGGCGAACTTGTCGCGAATTTCCGGAGCATTCATCGCCTCCTGCACATCCGCGGAAATCCGCTCGACCAGCGCTTTCGGCGTTCCCGCCGGTGCGAGCATGCCCATCCAGGATGTGGCGTTGAATCCGGGAACGGCGGCTTCGGCGACGGTCGGCACGTTGGGCAGGGCCGACGCGCGCGTCGTGCCCATCTGCGCCAGCGGACGCAGCTTTCCGGACTTGATATGGGAATTGAGTTCCAGGATGGTCGCAACCGACATGTCGACCTGGCCGGCCAGCAGATCCTGGATGGCCGGACCGCCGCCCTTGTATGGCACGTGCAGCAGTTTCGTTCCCGTGCCGCTCGCCAGCAGCTCGGCAGCGAGATGCATGGAGCCGCCGGAACCGGACGAGCTGTACGACAAGCCGCCCGGCTTGGTTTTCGCAAGCGCGACCAGTTCGCCGAGGGACTTCGCCGGCGAGTTCTGGTTGACGACCAGGAGCAGCGGCAGGTCAGCGATCAGGGACACCGCGGCAAACGCGGTGTCGGGGTTATACGTCATTTTCTTGTAGAGCGAAGGATTGACCGACTGCGTGCCGAGATTGCCGATCAGCAGCGTATAGCCGTCCGGCGTCGCCCGTGCAACGGCGTCCGCGCCGATCATTCCCGCCGCGCCGGGCTTGTTCTCCACCACCACCGGCTGCTTCCACTTCTGCGACAGTTTCTGCGCAAGAATCCTGGTGCCGGTATCCGTGCCGCCTCCGGGTGCGAAGGGGACCACAAGGGTGACGGAGCGCACCGGATAAGGTGAGGCAGAAGCAGCAGCCGACGCTTGGGCCTGCGCATGGGCGGTCATGGAAATCATGCAGCCGGCAGCGGCCGCCAGTACAACACGCAAGGTCGTCATTGTTCGTATCCTGTCGTTAATCATGGGCAAGTGAATTGGGTTGAAATCTATTGCGATACGGGAATAACAGGCTTGCCTCTGTCGATGAAGCTGCTTTCACTGCCCTGCATGATCCCGCCGGTCTCCAGCACTCTTCGTGCACATCTGCGAATGCTCGCGAAGGTTTGCAAATGTTCGCGACTTCACGGCCAATTGTAGAAAGCCTGACTCATTTAGTCTAAGCTAGATGCTGTATCGATTTATTCAAAACCTGTATCAATGTTCGAACTATTCCAGCTCCGCTGTTTTGTCGTCGTTGCCGAAGAGCTTCATTTCGGCCGGGCGGCCGCCCGCCTGTTCATGACCCAGCCACCGTTGAGCCGGCAGATCCAGTTGCTGGAGCATGCCCTTGGCGTCCGCCTGCTTGAGCGCTCCACCAGGGCTGTCACGCTGACCGCGGCGGGACAAAGCTTCTACATGAATGCGCGCTATCTGCTGAAGCAGGCTGACCAGGCCGCCATCGAGGCGCGCCGCATCGATACGGGACGCGCGGGCCGGGTCACGCTCGGATTCACGGCGGTGGCCGGCTACGATCTGATTCCGGATCTGCTGTCGGCCGCAAAAACCGAACTGCCGGAAGTCGATATCCTGCTCAAGGAAATGGTGTCGCTGGACCAGATTGCCGCCCTGTCCTCGAACATCATCGATCTGGGTTTCATGCGGCCTCTGAGCGCACAGCATCCCTTCGCAAAGGAATTGCTGATCGCCGAACCATTGATGCTGGCCGTGCATGTGTCGAACCCGCTCGCGCGCAAGCGCACGATCCGCCCGTCGGATTTGAAATCGGAACCCTTGATCATGCATTCGCCCGACGAGGGAAAGTATTTCTACAACCTGATCACCGCGTTGCTGGGCGCCGCGAGCGTGCATCCGTCCTATGTTCAATACCTCGAACAGAATCACACCATACTGTCACTGGTGCGCAAGGGGCTGGGCGCCGCAATCGTTCCGGCGTCTGCCAAGCATCTCCAGTTTCAGAACATCGTGTTCAAGCCGCTCTGGAAAAGCGAGATTCAGGCTGAGATCTATCTGGTCTGGCGGCCCGACAGTCACAACCCGGCGCTGGCCTCGGTCCGCGAATTCACCTTGAAGCACTGCAGGCGGGTTCCGGCCTGAAGCGCTTTTCAAGAATGCGCCCTCAATTGCACTCGGCTCCGCAATACATCAGGGCGATGAAAAACAGCGCAACTGCCAGCAATCCGCCGGCCCACAGCCAGTGCTTGGCCGCGAGAAAATACCCCAGCCGGACAGACTTGAGCCAGGCATAAACAGGCTGTTCATAAATATCGTAATCCACCGATTTCCTGTCGCTCGGAGGATCTGCGTGAATCCGTATCGCCAGCGAAGGCAGCGAGGAGATGACCCAGGCGTTGAAGAACAGGGCGGCACCCAGAAATCCGAATGCCGCAAGCGCGAAAAACAAGGCCTCGGCAGGCAGTTGATGCATCCTGGCAGTGTCTTCCTTCATCAGCAGAATCACAAGGCCGGCAATCGTTGCTGTCTGGATTCCCGACATCCACCTGGACCATTCGCCGACATGCTTCAGCGCCTCGTCCGCGCCTTTCTGAGTGGTCTCGATCGGATTGGGCTTCCTCCAGGCCGCGACGATCAGAACAACGATGACCAGGGCGAATGCCGCCGCAATCATCTGCAAGATAGACATGGTTGTTCCTTCCCATGGATAGCGATTCGGACTCAGTTTTCCGGAATGACAGTGCCGTCGCTTGCATGCGACTTGGCCTGCTCGCTCGTCAAGAAGGCGGCTGCGATGCCCTCCCGGGTCTTCTTGTATTCATGCCAGTTGAATTTGCGCAGAAACCCCGCCGCCGCTTCCGCGCCGCGCGCGAACAAGTCCAGTTTGTCCTCGTCGCTCATGCTGAAGTTCAGCCAGTGATGGCGGCCGGTATCGATCATTTCCACCAGCTGCTGATAGTCCGGGTTCTGCGTGATGAAATCGTCATCCAGCGTATGGCGCGCTGCATCGAAGATCGCGCTTAACAGATGAGCCGGCTTTGTGATCCGTGCCGGCGCATTCCGGGTGATGCCGATCTTGACGCCGAAGGTCGGCGCCAGCGGCACGCGATAAGGCTCATGGAACAGATTGATCGGGAAGTTGGACATGATGCCGCCGTCCATGAAAATCACCTCCTGCGGCAATACTCCGCCATACCCCGCGCGCTTCCATTGCGCGCCCGTGTTTTGCGGGCATCCGCGAACCCGGAACGGATGGAAGAAAAATGGGATGGACATGGAAGCACGCGCAAAGCATGCCGGATTGACCTTGTCCGGATCTTTCCAGTACAACTCCGCCATTCTCGGAAGCTCTACCTTGGTTTCGGTGGTGACGTCCGCCGCCACCATGGCAAGCCGCCCCGCCTTTTCCTCGGGAGCCAGCGCAATGCCGGGCCTTATTCCGCGGCGAATGCGCAATGAGGCCGGCACGTCGGCGAGCTTCGCCTGCAGATCCGTCGTGCTGCGCACACCGGCTTCATCGAGCGCCTTGCTCAGCCAGCGCAGAAATGCGTCTCCCGGATGAAGACCGAGATCGTCCCGCAGGTTATCCATCACTTGGACAGCCTTCCAGAGCAGCTTGGCCATCCCGGCCTTGTTCAGCAGCGCATCGGAAAAATCGCGGGCGTCGCCATCGCCGTCGATGAACGAGGCGATAGGCATGTTGGCAAGAAGCCTGGCAAGCTCGCCGCATTTTTCGTCGCCGGGTTTTCCGAGCGCGGCGAGCATGATGGCGTTGATCGCGCCGGCGGACGTGCCTCCTATTCCCAGAAAACGGATGCCGGCCTTTTCCAGCACATAGGTATACCCGACCAGGGCGATGCCCAGGACGCCGCCGCCTTCCATGACGAGATCGACGTACTGGTGTCCATCATCGTCGACGAGGTCGGAATACTCGTTATCGGCGCATGTCATGGCAGCCGCCGTCGCGGCCTGGGTGCGATCGTCGTGGGTGAAGTCATCGGCGTCAAGCATACGGCCTCCAGCAGAAAGCAGATCCTGATATCTATGGCCTTTCAGGCCCTGTAACGGTTCGATTCAACGCGCCATGAGCGGATCGTGCGACTGAAGCGAACGGGAGTGCCGGGGTGCCGATGCCGGCTGGAGAAGACGGGACGCCGCACCATCGTCTTCGACGTATCGTTTCACGTGGTAGGGCCGGACAAACCTGATCGGCGTACCGTTGATGCCGGCCAGCGCGCCCGACCAGGCCGTCCCATACAGCCTTGCCAGATCCGCCTTGTCCGCTTCGGTGAACATGCTGGCTTCACCGTAGTTCATGATCGTGAACTGCGAATCGCTGCCGAACTCCAACGAAGGCCAGGCCGTTTCGGTAATGTTGGCGAACCAGTGCCGAAGCCCGAAGATATGGCCTGTTTCATGAATCAGTGTTTCGATCTGCTCGCTACGGTCCAGTTCGAACAGCGAGGGGTAGATCACGAATTCGTGACGGCCTTCGTCCGGGAAAAAGGCGCTCGCGGCGACGCACCCGCCGATATCGCAATCCTTTTCGCTGCGCACGGAGATCTCGAAATCCCAGGCATCGTCCTGCTCGGAGAATCTGATCGGCGCCGCGTCGCCCCAGGCGGCGAGAGCTTCGCCGAATAGCTGGCGAACGAATGACTTCAATTGATCGGGCCGGGCAAATTTCAGCAGCGACCTTTCCTGAAAGCGCCAGCGCAGCGTCTGTCCCTGTTCCCACAAGGGAACGATGCCCTCGGTCTGGTGGAGACGGTGCTCCAGAAGCGATCTGTTTTCCGGCAGCGCATAACCGCGCGGTTCGGTATCGCACACGATATGCGCCCCCTTGCCGAACACATGGATATGCGTATCCCTGGCTTTCAGCGCCGACTTGTCTGCGCGTTTCTGCAGCATGCAAGGCACGTCGTTGCCCTCGGCGTGCCGGAAGCCTGATGGCTGGCGAAACGCATCGGGCGCGTGCAGCCCGCTTTCAAATGCAAGCTTGCTCACCCATTCCGGATGATCGATGAAAGGATTGCGGTTGCCTTGCACCTCGAAGATGGCCTGATTGCGATGCCGCTCGTACTCCGAGACCGGGTCGCCTTCATGCCATTTCTTCAGAATCGTCAGGCGCTGCGGCGTCATCTGGCTGATGTCGAGGTCGATGGTGCCGGGATAGCGCAGCAGGAAATACATGGTGGCCCGGGCCACCGCGCCCTTGCCGGAAATCGGCTCGAACCGGTCTTCCTCGCGCCGGCCGCATTGCTCCATCGTGGCTTCCGTATCGGGAAAGTCGAAATAGGCATGGTTTCCGCGGAAGGAATTGCATCGGGATTCGCAGGCGAACAGGTGATGCAGGTCGCCCCGCATCGGCTCGCGCTTGCTGAACCATGATTGGGGAACGGTATGCTCACAGTTGTATGGCGCGCCGGCTTCGAGCATCTGCTCGACCATGGCTTCCGACATGTTCGAGGCCGCTTCATTGCTGCGCAGCGAAGCACGCATTGCCTCCCGGCGCGCTTCGATGGCGAAGGCTTCGTCGATGAACTCTCTCGCATCGAAGACCTTGCCGCTATAGATGCTCTTGATGGCCAGCCTGCGTCCTTCCTTGTGCAGATCAATCCATGGATAAAGCAGTCTGGCCGGTGCATAACGGGGGCGCGTGCGATGCGTCGTTTCGAGCAGCTCCGACAGTGCGGCAAAATTGGCACGCCGATCATTGGACAAATCCACCGCAGCATAATAGGCATTCGCATCCGTTTCGGCTTGCCGCTTGTCGTAATAAGGCCGCGTGCGGCTTCGCGCCAGTTCCCGCAAGACCTCATCGCGCTCGCGGGACAATGAGGCAGGCAATGGCGAAAGCGGTGCGGCCGCGTCTGGCTCGCCTGCTGTCTGCATGTCATCTGAAGCGGGAACGCTATCATGCCGACGAGCGGTATCGCGCGCCCGTGTGCCGCCGCTTCCATCATCATGAAGGATGCCCGTCGGAGTAGCCTCGCCGATGGAAATGCCTACCTTCAGCGGCAGGGTGAATTCAAGGTGGCCTGGCATGTCTCCTCCGATGAGTATCTGATGTTTGGAATGCCCGGCATCGATAGTTCGGCGATGGGCAGCCGCCGCCAGGGCGATGTAGTCCGGACGGTTTGCTTCCAGCACGGCATCCAACGCGCGCGCCTGCTCGCCGTGCGCAGCCTTGCGCCGTTCGGCCAGCAGACGGACCAGGGCCGTTACCCTGATGCCTTCGTTTCCCACCCATTTCACGCGCGTGTCGTCGTCTCCCGCATAGGGGATGCCGTCGAGGTCCAGGACATTGCCGTCAGCATCCATGGCGGACACCGCCTGGTGATGGAGCGCGATGACTTCCCACAGGCGGCTCATCGCCGGCGCGCCGGACGAACCCGGCATGGTGTCGGCTTCATAGTGCGCATACATCTTCGGGTCGCGCTGCCCCGCGAGTTCGGGCAGCGCCAGCAGCCTGTTGTCGCGGACCACCCATTGCATGGGTTCTCCGCTCGGATGCTGGATGATATTGACCGGGTCCCCGACTTCTATCTTGCCTTCGACACCGACCAACGGCAGCCATCCGAAATCGGTGATGTCAAAGGAACCGGAGATGCGCTCGCCGACGCTGACGAAGGTACAGTCATGGTCGCGGTCGGTTTCGAAAAGGATGCCGGGGTTGAGCCGAAATACCGTGGTCGGCATGGCTCTGCCGTAGGGGTCGTTGCGGTAGTCGAACGTGATCGTTGCCGACTGCGCGTCTTCCTTCGACATCAGGACGTGGTTGTTCGTGACCAGCACGCCGGGCGCCACGAGAAAGCCGGTGCCGCGCAGGAGAATGCGGCCGATACTGTCCTTCACGTCGATCAGGCAAACCGCCCGGCCGACGGTCAGGCCGATCTCTAGAAATGCGCCGGGTTCGAAGTCGGATCGCCCGATGACGCGTTCCAGGCCGCGCGTGCCGAGCCATTCACTCAGCCGCATCGCCTTGGCGGCGCCGGTTTCGGCAGCAACCGTCGGCGCCATGGCCAGGGCGCGCCGGGCGGCCGCTATCTGCCTGGAGGCCGTGTCGGGACTCTCGCCGCGATTGAGCATGGCCAGGGTGCGTTCATGCTCCTTGTGCACCGACCGCCATCTCGCTGCGGCGCCGCGCCAGTCTCCGCGTCCCAGATAGTCCACAAGCATATTCGCCTCCTGCCACTGCAGTTCTGCGCACCCGCTCCAGGTTAAAGGACGGCCTGCAGACGGAACACGACACCGATCGGACCGAAGTCACTGCCCTGCATGCCGACGACGATTTGTCGGAGTCCCGGATGACATGAAGGCGCAACCAATAGTTACAAAATACTCAATGGAGGCGCAAGATACAGGCGGCACTTCGGGGAAGCTTGATCTAGGTCTAAGCGGCAGGTGTTGAGTAGTTGGGTAGTTGACTACAACATCGATATGAAATTTCGATCATCCAGACACGAGCATGCGTCCGAGCCAGAACCATGCGCCGCCGGCGGCAAAGATTGCGGCGGTAGCGGCCGCCACCTGAAGACGGGCGGGGCCGGCGCCCAGCACGACAACCATTCCGCATTTGACCGCGGTATTGGCGAGCGCCGCGAGGACGATGGCAGTTACCGCCTGGGCGGGCTCGATCGCCTTGTTCGCATCATTTGCAATGGACAGGGTGATGGCATCCACATCGACCGATCCGGCCAGAGCCGATACGAGATACACGCCGAGGCCCGGCGCATTTTCCTCGGCCATCTTCACCGCTAGCAGCACGATGGCGAATACCGCGCCAAATTGAATCGCGGAGCCGAGGCTGAACGGATTCTGCAACGGCATGCCGGATGCGCCGGCGCCGGCTTCTTCACTGTCCGGCTTGCGATGCGCCGTGCCTTTCAACCCTGCGTAGTAGTGCCAGCCGGCGAATGCTGCGGTCACGCCGCCCATGGCCGCAAAGGGAATCCACATCGTTTTGAGCAGGGCCGGATTCATGAATGCGACCAGCACCGTGGTACGCACGAACATCACCAGCCAGGCAAGGAGAATGCCGGCGGAAACCGCATGGCCGTCGGCCTGCGCCGGTTCGTGGCGGCTGGAGCGCGCAAAGTTGAGCGTGGTTGCGGTGGAGGACACCAGGCCGCCGGCCAGCCCGGTGACCGCGGTGCCCTGCGCCTTTCCCAGCATGCGGGTGGCCACGTAGCCGATCAGCGACAAGCCGGCGATCAGGATCACCAGCAGCCAGAGCTTGTACGGATTGATCGCTCCCCAGGGATCGATCGCCTCGTCGGGCAGCAGGGGCAGGATGATGAAGGAAGCGATCAGCAGCTTGATGCCGGCGAAGATGTCGTCGGTTCCGATGCGGCTCACCAGTCCGTGCAAGGGCTGCTTGAACGCCAGCACCGCCGAAGTCACCACCGCCAGCGCCACCGCAAGCGATGGATAGCCGATCACGACCATCGCGCCCAGCAGGCAGACGGCGATGGCGGCGATTTCGCTGGTCAGGCCGATGGCATCGTCCTGCGCCCGGTTCTGGAGGACGTAGCCGGCGATGATGATTGCGCTCACCGCCAGCAGGGTGGCAACGAAGATCCACACCGCATTGAGCTCAAGCGCCACCCAGGCCGATGCCGCACCAACCAGCGCCAGCAGGATATAGGTGCGTATGCCGGCGGTATGCCCGGGCTCGGCATCCTTTTTCTTCTCGCGGTCGATGCCGACCAGGGCGCCGATCAACAGGGCGATCAGGAAATTTTGCGCGACTTCGAGGGTCATTCAGACGTGTCCCGGGATGGTGTCAGCTGTGTCCTTCCTGTTTAACACAGCGGACAAACTCCATTGCGACGTTCGTCAATGGCAGGCAATACGCCGCGGTCCGGCATCGACATCAGGAGCCGCTGGCCTGAGGATCCGGCTTCTTCTGAAGAATGCAGATGCTGCCGTCCGACTCGAGGAAAATGTACTGCACGTCCTTGAGCGAACAGTCGGCTTCATGCAGCGCCTGCTGGATGTCGCCTTCGGTGACGCGCGCCGAGCGCCTTGCATCGTGAAAGATCTGCCCGTCGCGTCCCAGCAGTACGGGCGTGCCGTCCACCATCCTGGCCAGCTTGCCGCTGCGGGCGGTTGCCTCCGCCACCAAGGCGTTCAGGGCGATGAGGGTGGCGGCGACGATCAGTCCGCCCGATATGGATTCGTCGGATCCCGACAGGGAATTGGAAACCGATTCGCTGAGCAGCATGACCACCAGCAGATCGAAGGGACGGAACTGGCCAACCGTCCGCCTTCCGGAAATGCGTACCATCAGCAGCAGCACGCAGTAGATGATGGCGCCCCTGACGATGAATTCCCACCAGGGCAGTTGCATGTCGAACATAAACACCTCCGATGCAGGTCGACGATGTTGACGGCTTGCCTGTTCGACCGCAGGTGTCCGGAGGAAGTGTCTGGGATTGCGAAGCAACAAACCCGGCACGCGCCAGTAAACACATCTGGCGCACGCCGGGTTGAAGCCGCTGCGGGATACTTAGTTGGAGAACGCAGGAATGCCGGTGATCGCGCGCCCCAGGATCAGGGCGTGCACGTCATGCGTACCTTCATAGGTATTGACGACTTCGAGGTTGACCATGTGGCGGATCACGCCGAATTCGTCGGAAATGCCGTTGCCGCCCAGCATGTCACGCGCCATGCGCGCCACGTCCAGCGCCTTGCCGCAGGAATTGCGCTTCATCATCGACGTGATTTCCACCGCCGCCGTGCCGGCATCCTTCATCCGGCCCAGCTGCAGGCAGCCCTGCAGGCCGAGGGTGATATCGGTGAGCATGTCGGCCAGCTTCTTCTGGATCAGCTGGTTGGCGGCCAGCGGCCGGCCGAACTGCTTGCGGTCCAGCACATACTGGCGCGCCGTCTCGTAGCAGAATTCCGCGGCGCCCAGCGCGCCCCAGGCGATGCCGTAGCGGGCGGAATTGAGGCAGGTGAACGGGCCCTTGAGTCCGCTGACCGTTGGCAGCATGTTTTCCTCGGGCACGAACACGCCGTCCATGACGATTTCGCCCGTGATCGAGGAGCGCAAGCCCATCTTGCCGTGGATGGCAGGCGCGCTCAGGCCCTTCCAACCTTTTTCCAGGATGAAGCCGCGGATCTGCTCGTCATCCGTCTTGGCCCAGACCACGAACACGTCGGCGATCGGGCTGTTGGTGATCCACATCTTGGCGCCGGAAAGCAGGTAGCCGCCGTCGGTGGTGCGCGCTCGCGTCACCATCGAACCCGGATCGGAGCCGTGGTTGGGTTCGGTCAGGCCGAAGCAGCCAACCCATTCGCCGCTGGCCAGCTTGGGCAGGTATGTCCGTTTCTGTTCTTCGCTGCCGAATTCATTGATCGGCACCATGACCAGCGAAGACTGCACGCTCATCATTGAGCGGTAGCCGGAATCGACGCGCTCGACTTCGCGCGCAATCAGGCCGTAGGACACATAGTTGAGGCCAGCGCCGCCGTACTCTTCGGGAATGGTGGGGCCGAGCAGGCCGAGTTCGCCCATTTCGTTGAAGATGGCGCGGTCGGTCTTTTCATGGCGGAAAGCTTCCAGCACGCGCGGCATCAGCTTGCCTTGGCAATACGCCCGGGCGCTGTCGCGCACCATGCGTTCTTCCTCGGTCAGCTGGGTATCGAGCAGCAGCGGGCTTTCCCAGTTAAAGACTTGCTTGTTTGACGCCATGACATTCCTCCATTGCACTTCGAGATTTCGGATGAGGCGCATGCAACCGCCGCCCCGGATAATGGGAAATGCTACCGGCGCAGAACGTGTCCAGCAAGCGACAAATCCGTACAATCCTGTGCGAAAATGGAACTCCGTAACACGACAAGCCTGTTCCGATGCGACGCAAGATTCCGAATACCGGCGCCCTGGTGGCATTCGAAGCCGCCGCGCGGCATGAAAGTTTCACCAAGGCGGCGGAAGACCTGGCCATGACGCAGAGCGCGGTCTGCCGGCAGATTTCCTCGCTGGAATCCTATCTCGGGTTGCCGCTGTTCCGCCGCACCCGGCGCGGCGTCAAGCTGACCGAGGCGGGTCTTGCCTACAGCAGGCAGGTGTCCGCGCGGCTGGAAGCGGTCGAACAGGACACCCTGAGCATCATGGCGCACCAGGGACGAAGCGCCACGCTGGAACTCGCGGTGGTGCCCACCTTCGCCACCCAGTGGCTGATGCCTCGCCTGGCCAGTTTCATCGCCGGGCACGCCGATATCACGGTCAACCTTACCACCCGCACGCGCGCCTTCCTGTTCGCGGACACGCAGTTCGATGCCGCGATCTACTTCGGCGACGCGCACTGGCCCGGCACCGAGGCGCATTACCTGATGCGGGAAAACGTGGTGCCGGTCTGCAGCCCGCGCCTGATGCAGACGCTGTCGAAGTCGGGCAAGCCGGTGTCTCCTGACGCCATTGCGACATTGCCGCTGCTACAGCAGGGCACCCGTCCCTACGCATGGCGGCACTGGTTCGAGTCGGCCGGCGTCCAGGCGGCGAATGATTTGGCGGGACCGCGCTATGAACTGTTTTCGATGCTGGCGCAGGCGGCCAGGCACGATATCGGCGTGGCGCTGATTCCGCCGATGATGATCGAGGACGAACTGGCCAGCGGACGCCTCGTGGTGGCCTGCACGCACACCTATGCCAGCAGCAATGCCTATTACTTCATGGTCCCGGAGCAGAAGGCCGGCATGCCTGCCCTGCAGTCATTTTCCGAATGGCTGAACGACCAGGCTGTACAGTATCGCGCCGCGGCCGGGACGGATTGACCCGCTCCGGGCACGGATATCACGCCGGCATGAGCGCATGCCGGCGCTTCAGCTTCATCAGCCTTCTCAGCTTTCGTTGAGCTTGATGCCCTGCTTCTTCACCAGGCTTTTCATCTTTTCCAGCTCCGTTTTGATTTCCGCGGCATGTTCGGCCGGCGTATTGCCGACCGGCTCCGCGCCGCTCGCCTTCAGGCGTTCGCGCACCTCCGGAATGGCCAGCACCTTGACCACCGCAGCGTGCAGCTTCCTGATGACCTCATCCGGCGTTTTCGGCGGCGCAACCAATCCGTACCAGGCCGGGTCGTTGACCTGCGGCAGACCGAGTTCCGCGAAGGTCGGCACATTGGGCAGCGCATCGACGCGCTTGTGCCACGATACGGCGAGCGGCTTCAGCTTTCCGCCATTGATATGCGACAGCGACGACGGCAGGTTGTCGAACATCATGTCGACCTGGCCGCCCAGGAGATCGTTCAGCGCGGGGCCGGCTCCGCGATACGGGACATGAAGGATGAAAGTGCCGGTGGAGACCTTGAACTGTTCGCCCAGCATGTGCTGGATCGTGCAGGTACCCGAGGTTGCGTAGGTCAGCTTTCCGGGATTGCGCTTGAGCTGCTCAAGCAATTGCTTGACGTTTTCCGTGCCGGCCTTCTGGTTGACGGTCAATACATTCGGCGTGCGGGCAAGATTGGTCACGGGCGTGAAGCCGCTGACCGGGTCATAGCTGAGCTTGGGATTGCAGGCCGGGTTGACCGCGTGCGTGGACACGGTGGAGATCCCCAGCGTGTAGCCGTCCGGCTCGGCCTTCGAAATGGCGGTCGCGCCGATGCTGCCCCCGCCGCCGCCCCGGTTTTCCACGACGACCGCCTGTCCCAGCTCCTTGCCCATCCTGTCGGCCACGATACGGGCGACGATGTCGGTCGTGCCGCCTGGGGCAAAGGGCACGATGAGCGTGATCGGTTTTTTCGGATAGGTATCGGTCTGTGCGTTTGCGTGGGCGGCCATGACAAGGCCCGAAGCGGCAAGCAGCGCGAGGCGTTTCAGTCTCATTTTCTCTCCTAATGTGGATGCAGCGGGCGTTTATAAGGGTGTAAACGGCATGTGCCCGACATTGCGGACTTTCCTTTTGCATGCGCCATGCCAGCTACACGAAGAATGCAAGTCCTTGATTTCATGAGCTATTGGAAGGTGAACATGCGTTCGCGGCCGCATGCGTGTGCGGTTCTTCGGACAAGCAGCCCGGGAGCCGTCCGAAAAACCGCATGACTGGACCGCAGGAAAACCCCGACTTCGCCGGCACGGACGGAAATCGATGCGAAGGCGTGCGAACACGAAGAAAAATCGGCTAGTATTTGAAGCCCTACCGCCAACCGCGCCGCATCGGACCAGCCATGAAGTTCGCCAAACAGAAAGTGCTGCTTGCGCTCGTCGCCGTTGCCGCGATAGCCGCCGGCATGCTGATCTGGACCGTCTATCTGGCGGCCAAGGCGCGAGCGACCGATGATGCCCATGCGCAGGCAGAGCGGCAGCTGCACATGATTGCGATCGATCTTGAATCGCTGCTTGAACGCCACGAGACCCTGCCCTTCACGCTCAGCTTTCTTCCGGGCGTCATCAAGACTCTGCAGCAGCCGGCCTCCGACACCGCAGCCAGCCTGAATGCGACGCTGGAGACGATACAGCGCCAGGCCAAGGTCAGCGCCATCTACCTGATGGATGCCAACGGCGATACGCTGGCCGCCAGCAACTGGAACGAACCGATTACCTTCGTCGGCCGCAACTTTGCCTTCCGCCCGTATTTCCAGCATGCGTTCGCCGGCAGGTCCGGCCATTTCTACGGCATCGGCAATGCGACCAGCGAACCGGGTTACTTCATTGCGCAGCCGGTGTATGCGACGCCGGCCGTGCGCACCGGCACGCCGCTCGGCGTCATTGCCGTCAAGATCAGCCTCTCCGATTTCGAGCAGACATGGCGCAGCAGCGAAGAGCCCATCGCGCTGGCGGACCGCAGCGGCGTCGTCTTCCTGAGCAACAGGGAAGCATGGCGCTATCGCAGCATCACGCCGCTGGACGCGGCGGCGCAAGCCGCTCTGGCCAGCACCAAGCAATATGCAGAGCAATCCATCGCCTCGATCGCCTCCCTGCCTAAGGATGCCGCTGCCGGTTTCGGTGCTTATGCGGGCAAGCAGGTCGGCCGCCTCGGCTGGCAATTGATGCTGTTTCCTTCGACGGCGCGCGTGCAGCGCACTGCCGCCTTCGCGGCAATGTCCGCGGCGCTGGCGATCGGACTTGCGGCCATTTCCCTGATGGCGATCTACCAGCGCCGGCGCCGCATCGAGGAGCGCCGTGAATCTCGCAGGGCGCTGCAGCAGGCGGCGGAAGAACTGGAGCGCAGGATCGGCCAGCGCACCGGGGAACTGCTCGAGGCAAACCGGCATCTCGAGCACAAGTTCGCCAAGCTGCAGGAAACCGAACGCCTTTTGCGCAGTACCCAGGATGAGCTAGTTCAGGCCGGCAAGCTGGCCATGCTGGGGCAGATGGCCGCCGGCGTCACGCATGAACTCAATCAGCCCCTGACTGCCATCCGCACCTTCGCCGACAATGCGGTGACTTTCCTCGGGCGCGGCCAGCCCGACAAGGCAAAGGACAACCTGGGCCATATCAGCGCCGCCAGCGCGCGCATGGGCGCCATCATCGGCCAGCTGAAGGGATTTGCTCGCAAGAGCCACGACAGCGTCTCGCGCGTCGACCTTGGCAGCGCGATCGAGGCGTCCATCATGCTTCTCAATAATGAATTCAGGCGCCATGATGTTCACCTGAGCACCGACATCGCGGAAAACATCGTCGTGGCCGGCGACATGGTGAGGACCGAACAGGTACTGATCAACCTGCTGCGCAACGCGCTCGATGCGGTGGACGGCGCAGCGCAGCGCAATATCTTCGTGGGCCTGCGCCGGGAAGGCGACGAGGCCGTCGTGCGCATCCACGATTCCGGGCCGGGCATACCGGCCGAAGTGGCCGAGCATCTGTTCGAACCGTTTTTTACTACCAAGCCGTCCGGCAAGGGTCTCGGACTGGGGCTCGCCATTTCATCCTCCATCGTGCAGGCGATGAACGGACAGCTGAGCGCGCATAACAGAAACGAAGGCGGCGCGGAATTCGTCGTGCGCCTACCGCTGCAGACATCGATATCACATCAGGACGGGAGCCGACTTGTCAGTGCTTGAAGCGATACTGGTAGAGGATGAACACTCGGTGCGCCTAGCTACCATGCAGACCCTGGAACTCGACGGCTTTCGAGTGCAGGCCTTCGAGGATGCGGAACAGGCCCTGTCCGCCATACGGCCTGGCTTTCCCGGCGTGGTGATTACCGACGTCAGGCTGCCCGGCCGCTCCGGGCTCGAACTGCTTGCCGGACTGACCGCCGCCGAACCGGACCTGCCGGTCATCGTCATGACCGGCCATGGCGACGTCGACATGGCGGTGGAAGCCATGCGCGCGGGCGCCTATGATTTCATCGAGAAGCCCTTTGCCGCGGAGCGCCTGACGGAAAGCGTGCGGCGCGCCCAGGAAAAGCGCCGGCTCGTGCTCGACAACCAGCGCCTGAGGGCTGCATGGTCGTCGCATCCCGACATGCCGGCGCTCATCGGGGAATCGGCGGCCATCGAGAAGGTGCGGACTCTGATCAGGTCGATCGGCCCGACTTCCGTCGACGTTCTCATCAATGGCCAGACCGGCACCGGCAAGGAAGTCGTCGCAAGGCAGCTGCATGCCGCCAGCGGACGCAAGGGGCCGTTCGTTGCGCTCAATTGCGGCGCGCTTCCCGAAACGGTCTTCGAGAGCGAAATCTTCGGCCATGAAGCCGGCGCCTTCACCAGCGCCCAGAAGCGCCGCATCGGCAAACTCGAGTATGCCAACGGCGGCACCGTGTTTCTCGACGAGATCGAGACCATGCCCCTGTCGCTGCAGGTAAAGCTGCTTCGCGTGCTGCAGGAAAGGAAACTGGAGCGTCTCGGCGCCAACGTGCCGATCGACATCGACTGCCGCGTCATCGCTGCCAGCAAGACGGATCTGCTGGCGCTCAGCGCGGAAGGGAAATTCCGGGAAGACCTGTATTACCGCATCGGCGTGGTCAGCATCGACCTGCCGCGGCTGGCGGAGCGGCGGGAAGACATTCCTTTGCTGCTGGCCCACTTCGTGGAGGGCGCGGTGATGCGTTTCCAGCGGCCATTACCGGCATGGACCGCCGCCGAGGTGGCGCAATGGCAGTCGCGCGACTGGCCGGGAAATGTACGAGAACTGCGCAATTTCGCCGACCGGCTGGTACTCGGCGTCATCGATCGGATGGAACGCTCGCCGCAGGCCTCCGACTCTGTCGCTCTTACCCTGCCACAACAGGTCGACGCTTACGAGCGGCTGCTGATCGTGCAGGCATTGCAGGCAAATGGCGGAAACGTCGCCTCGACGGCGCAGCATCTCGGCATACCGAAGAAGACCCTGTACGACAAACTGAAGAAACTGAACATCGGCATCTCATGATTGCATGTTTGTCGGTTTTGCCCTCTGGAATTTCTTTCATATAACCAAAACACATACCTCTTATTACGAAAATAAAGAGGACAACTATGATGCACTGCATTAAAGTAGCGCCTGTCTCCTCCAACTCTTCTTGAATTGGATTGAACCCGCAAGCCGAAAAAGCCTGCGGGTTTTTTTTCGCCTTGGAAAATGCCGTCAGAACGCGGACAATGCCCGGTTCCGGTTCGCCGCACATCAGGAAGACTTCCCGCCTCAACATGCAAATCCAGCAAATCCGAGAACGCCTGCGCGCGCTTGGCGCCAAACCGACCCATGAACAGCGCGTACTGCGCGACTGGCTGCAGGCGCGCCCTTACGACCATGGCCGCCGCCGTCCCAAGGATTTCCTGCCGCAGCCGGTGCGCGATGCCTTGCCGGAAATCGATGCCGAATTGCGCGGCATGGCGCGCCTGCTCTCCGCTCATCCTGCAGACGACGGCTCATCGCGCCTGCTGGTCGGCCTCGCCGATGACCAGACGGCGGAAAGCGTGCTGCTGCCGCGAGGCGGCCTGTGCGTCTCCAGCCAGCTGGGATGCGCGGTCGGCTGCCGGTTCTGCATGACCGGGCGCGACGGCCTGCTGCGCCAGCTGACGAGCGGCGAAATCCTTGCACAGGTGGCGCTCGCGCGGACGCAGCGCGCAGTGAAGAAGGTGGTGTTCATGGGCATGGGCGAGCCCGCGCATAACCTCGACAACGTCATGGAAGCCATCGAGCTGCTGGGCACCGAGGGCAATGTCGGGCACAAGAACCTGGTATTTTCGACCGTCGGCGATCCGCGCGTATTCGAAAGGCTGCCGCAAGGCCCGGTCAAGCCGGCGCTGGCCCTGTCGCTGCATACGACCAAACCGGAGCTGCGGCAGCACCTGCTGCCGCGCGCGCCGCGCCTGACGCCCAAGGAACTGGTCGACCTCAGCGAGGCCTACGGCCGCTCGACCGACTATCCGGTGCAGTACCAATGGACCCTGCTCGAAGGCGTCAATGACGGCGCAGACGAGCTGCACGGCATCGTGGCCCTGCTGAAGGGGAAATTCGCCGTGCTCAACATGATTCCCTACAACACCAATCCCGGCCTTCCCTTTCAGCGGCCGTCCTGGGACAAGGCGCGCGGCATTGCACGGTGGCTGCACCAGCGCGGCGTGCTGACCAAGCTGCGCGACTCGGCAGCCCAGGAAGTGGACGGCGGCTGCGGACAGCTGCGGGCGCGCGCCGAGGCACTCAAGCCTCAGGCAGTCACGCTGCGGCGCATGTGATTCCTGCGGCCTCATGCCGGCGCCTTGATAGAACCCCGTTCCGCCGCCGTTGACACCGCCGGGTGGTACCGCTACCATCGCTGCGGAAACAGAAGCGGCAAAGCCCTCTTACCACTTTACCCTGAAGCCGGTGCATCACTCATCAAGCCGCGCCGGCTTCAGCGATATCGAAGACATTGCCATGTGCCATAAAAACTTCCATTCATTCGTCCGTCCAACAAGGAGACAAGGCATGACCAGCAGCTTGAACAGCAAGCGACGCAGTTTTCTCAAAGCCGCATCCGGTACCGGATTGCTGGCGCTCGGCGGCAGCGCCCTGGCGCAATCCTTCGAATTCAAGCCCAGCCAGCGCTATCCAGATCCTGCGGTGCTGATCCTCGATCCCAGCTTTGCGAAGTACCGGATCTACAGCAGCACCGTCGAACAGGTCGGCACCGGCATGCGCTGGGCGGAAGGGCCGGCGTATTTTCCGAACGCCGCGCCGGGCAAGCCGGGTTACCTGCTGCTGAGCGACATCCCGAACAACCGCCTGATGAAGTTCGATGAAGCGACCAATAAATTGTCGGTGCACAAGGAAAACGTCAATTACACCAACGGCAATGCGCGCGACCGCCAAGGCCGTCTGATCAGCTGCGAGCATTCGGTCACTCGCCGGGTCGTGCGCACGGAAAAAGACGGCAAGCTGACCGTGCTGGCCGACCGCTTCGAAGGCAAGCGCCTCAACGCGCCGAACGATGTGGTGGTCAAGTCCGACGATTCCGTCTGGTTCACCGATCCGCTGTTCGGCATCAACGGCGAATGGGAAGGCGAGCGGGCCAAGCCGGAACAGGAAACCACCAATGTCTACCGCATCGCCAAGGACGGCCGCATCACCGCCGTCATCCGCGACCTGGTCAATCCGAACGGCCTGGCTTTCTCGCCGGACGAGAAAAAACTGTATGTTGTGGAATGGAAGGGCACACCGAACCGCAGCATCTGGAGCTTTGACGTCAATGACGACGGCACGGTAGCCAACAAGACCAAGCTGATCGATGCCGACGGCCCCGGGGCGCTGGACGGCTTCCGCGTGGACCGCGACGGCAACCTGTGGTGCGGCTGGGGATTCACCGGGGCATTCGCACCGGAAGCCACCGATGTCGGCGGCGGCCTGCGCGCCCATCTGCCGCTCGGCAAGTCCGAGGAATTCGACGGCGTGAAGGTGTTCAACAAGGACGGCAAGCCGATCGGTTTCATCCGCCTGCCCGAGCGCTGCGCCAATCTCGCCTTCGGCGGACCCAAGCGCAACCGGCTCTACATGACGAGTTCGCATTCGCTGTATGCGCTGTATGTGGAGGCGCACGGCGCGGTGTGAACCCGCGGCGGCGGCGGTATGGCTTCGTTCGATTTTCCGAGGGCAGCGGCGCCAGCCGGCTTCGGATCAGCCATGCCGCCCATCATGCCGGCGGAAGCAGGGCCAGCGTATTGCGATCGGGGGTTCCGCCGAAGAACTCGGCGAGGCAAGCGTCGAACACCTCCTCCTCGCACGCCGCATGCGCGAACAAGGTGACCGAGGAATGGAATTTCATATGGTCGGGATAACCGAAGATCTCTTCCACCGACCTGCGCTTGTGATTCAAGGTCAGCCGGCAGCATTCTCTCAAGCGCGCGCCGAGCAGAGGATGCGCGAGATAGGCGCGCGCCTCGTCGATGGAACCGATCGCGTAGGTCTGCGCCATCGCACTGTGCCCGAGTCCCGCGATTTGCGGAAAGATGAACCACATCCAGTGTGATCGCTTGCGTCCCTGCCGCAGTTCCTCGAGGACATCGGCATAGACGTGCTCCTGGGCGTCGACGAATCGCTGCAGATCGTAGGTATCGCTCATGCTGTTGTCCGCTCCTTCAATGCGCAAGCCGTTCGGCAGTTGGAACGCACGGCATCGAAAAAGTTGACCTGTAATCTATCCACCCGGCTCCTGCGTAACCTTTCTCTGCAGCTCCAGCAACTCCGGCGGCCACTGGCTCTTGATGTAAGCCAGCACCGCAGTGATGTCCTCGTCGGACAGCAGGCTCCCGTAAGCCGGCATGTCGCTCTGGTAGCCTTCCGGCGCGGTTTTTCCCGGCACCAGTCCGTTCTTCACGATATCGAACAGCACCTTGTCAGGATGATGCCAGGTATGGCCCGACGCATCATGCGGCGGTGCCGGCAGCCGTCCGCTGGACAAGCGCATGCGCCAATCGGGCTGGCCTTCGAGCGCGGCGCCGTGGCAAGCAGCGCATTGCGCGGCATAGATGCTCTTTCCGCGCGCTACCAGCGTAGTGTCCGATGGGCTGATGTAAGCCGGCGCAGGGGCTCCGCGAAAGTGAATGCTGGCCGCAACGATGACGGCGAGGATAGCGACAATGGCGGTGACAGCGGTGATCGAAACTCTTCTGGTCATACGCGAAAAAGTTGGTTTGACTTAATGAAATGCATGCTTGATTTAGCCGGCTGATTGCATTGCAATTCTGCATTCTGCAGATTTGCGCCGCATGCGGCAGCATTCTGCACTTTATTTGATGCAACAGCTTTGGCTGTGTCGCGCCGATGGATACAATATGTCCCTCCGCAAGCCGCCTTCCGCCATCATTCACGGTTGCTGGCGGCTTGCCTTTCAAGGTCTCAGGAGCAAGTATGTCAGAACAGGGAGCATCTCTCAGCCAGAGGCTGGGAGCCATTATCGAGAAGCTGCCGTCCACCGGCGTGACATTGCGCCATCTGCTGGAGCTGGTCGGTCAGGACGGAATGATGATCCTGATCGCATTGCTGTCCCTGGTGTTCATCATCCCCGTTTCGATTCCCGGCGTGAGCACCGTGTTCGGCGCTGCGATTCTGCTGATTGCCGTCAGCCGTCTCTTCGGCCGCAACCTGTGGTTGCCGCAATCCTTCCGCGAACGCGAGATCTCCACCGAAAAACTGCGTCCGGTACTGCAGCGGGCATTGAAATGGCTGCACCGCCTCGAGCACATCAGCCGCTCGCAGCGCATGGCCTGGCTGGCTTCGGGCAAGTCGTGGCAATGGATGAACAACAGCGCGCTGATTCTCGGTGCGGTCCTGTTGATGGCGCCGTTCGGCATGATCCCGTTCAGCAATACCCTGCCCGCGCTGGCGCTGCTGTGCCTTGCCGTCGGCCTGCTGCAGCGTGACGGCTTGTGCATCCTGCTCGGCCATGCGGCCAATGTACTTACCATCATCTACTTCGCGCTGCTGATCGCCGGCGGCGGCATGATGCTGCGCCAGGCCTGGGAGCACTTCTCGGGTTGAAGCAGATGGCGGTTCAGCCCCGTAAATCGGGCCGGTAGCGCTCAAGGAACTGACGGAAGGCGGGCAGGCTGTCCGCTCTGTATTCGGCCATCGCAGGCGCCAGGCTGTCGTTCGCGGCCAGCAGTGCGTCCCTCGCCGGGGGATTGCTCATCAGCTCGCTCAGCTTCCAGAGGTAAGTCTTGATGCCGAAGACGACGGCGCCCGAGCGCGGCAGTCTGGTGAAGGTTTCATGTTCCGATCGCAGATAGCCGCGCTCTGCCCAGCCGTCTGCATCCGGTGCCGGCGCTTCCCCGACGACGTCGGGATGCAGGAACAGCTCTCCGTCCGGCTTCATGCCCCAGTTGCGGCGCCACGTCCGCATCCCGGGCTGCATGCGGGCGAAGAACATGTCGACCCGGGCTGCGAATTGCTCGATGTAATGTCGAACGTGGCCGTCATGAATCTCGTAAGGCGTCTTGCCGAGCCGGGCGGCGCGCTCGCTGCGCCGCCGCCGCGCTTGCCACGCGGCCAATGCCTGCGGATCACCCTGCGGCTGCGGATCGCTGAACCGGCTGCGCAATGACCATCCGTTCGGAAACAGCAGTGCGCCCGACTGCAGGGTATAAGCCATGCCTGTCTCTCGCTGCGACGGCAGCAGCAACAGCATGTCTTCGCTGGCAAGCAAAGCCACCGCCACCAGCGGGTCTGCTCCGTCCGGACCGACATCGATGGCCAGGCCGGTGAGAAGCGACAGAATCAGATCGCCGTCACGACGGAAGTACTCGGGGTACTCAGCCGGCAGATACGCCGCCACTTCGTCCCGCAGCTCAAGCTCGGCCTGCCGCACGGCCTCGCCCGCAAGGCGGTCGATGACGAACCGGAACCGGCTCGTCAGCAGACGATGGCGGTAGCGGATCTGCGCCGGATAGGTGCGGTCTACCAGCAGCCATTGCAGGCCGGGTTCCCAGGCATTGATCATCACGGTAAGCGGGACGGCGCGGAAGCGTTCCATGTCGTCACTGCGCAGGCTTTCTGCCAGTTCCTCGTTCTCTGCAAACCTGTCCGTGTAGATGCCATGCAGCGTCATGCGCTTCCCTTTCCAGTTCAGGATTCAACGAGGTTTCCGGCACGGCATTGCACAAGGCGGGTGCGGCAATCTCTTGCATAATGGAGACGCTTTCCCTATCGCAGGATAACGACGAATGCAAACCGGCAAATCTTCCTCGCCTTCCTCCACATCTTCGCTGATGCCCGCCGCACCGGGTGCGGACAGGCGCCGCCGCTCAAGCTGTCCAGGCATTTTACGTGCAGGCCTGCTGCACTCGTTCCTGGCAGCGGGCATCCCCCTGCTTTTGCTCTGCTGCAGCGCCTGGGCCGCCGATACGCTCAAGCTCGGCTCGAAACGCTTTACCGAATCCTACATCCTCGCCGAAATCGCGGCGCAGGCCGCCGCACCGCATGCGCCCACCGAACACAAGCAGGGCCTGGGCAATACGGCGATCGTGTTCGAGGCATTGAAGAGCGGCGGCATCGACATGTATCCCGAGTACACCGGCACGATCGAACGGGAAATCCTGAAACAGGATGTGCCCGTCTCCGCCGAGGACACGCGAAGAAAGCTGGCCGAATTCGGCATCGGCATCGGCGTGCCGCTCGGGTTCAACAACAGCTACGCCCTCGCCATGCGCGCTGCCGATGCCGAACGCCTCGGCATCGGCAGCCTGAGCGACCTGGCCAGGCATCCGCAATTGAGGCTTGGGCTGTCGCATGAATTCCTCGGGCGCGCCGACGGCTGGCCGGGCTTGTCGCGGCGCTATGGCTTGCATCATGGCGCACGCGGCATGGACCACGGCATTGCCTACGATGCCCTGTCGCACGGTCAGGTGGATGTCATCGACATCTATGCGACGGATGCGAAGATCGAACAACTGGGTCTGCAGGTGCTGGCCGACGACCTGCGCTATTTCCCCCGTTACGATGCAGTGCTCCTGTACCGGCTCGATGTCGAGCAGCGCTTTCCCCAGGCATGGCAGGCGATACAGGCCTTGCAAGGCCGTATCCGCGCTGAAGACATGATACGGATGAACGCGGCAGCCGAACTTGAGGGCAAAAGCTTCGCGGCCATCGCCGGCGCCTATCTTGCCGATGGCGCTTCCTCCCGGCCGGCGCCGCAAACTCGACAGACCGCTGCTGCCGGCCTGCACGGCAAGCTCTTCGACGGCAATCTCTGGCGTCTGACCCGGCAGCATGTCTTCCTGGTCGCTGCTTCGGTATGCGCGGCGGTGCTGATCGGCCTTCCGCTCGGCATCGCGGCCGCATTCGTGCCGCTGCTGCGGCATCCCATCATGGCGATCGTCGGCATGCTGCAGACGGTGCCCTCGCTGGCGCTGCTGGCCATGCTGATCCCGCTGCTCGGCACGATAGGCACGCTGCCCGCGCTCATCGCGCTCTTCCTGTATGCCTTGCTGCCCATCGTGCGCAATACCTGCATCGGCCTGCAGCAGGTACCCGACGGCTTGCGCCAGGCGGCGCTTGCGCTCGGGCTGTCGCCGCGCCAGCGCCTGCTGCATATCGATCTGCCGCTGTGCATGCCTGTCATCCTGGCCGGCGTGAAGACCGCTGCCGTGGTCAATGTCGGTACCGCCACCATTGCCGCCTTCATCGGCGCCGGCGGGTACGGCGAACGCATCGCCACCGGCCTTGCGCTGAACGACAACGGCATGCTGCTCGCCGGCGCCATTCCCGCCGCAGTGCTGGCGCTGCTCACGCAACTATTGTTCGAAGTCGGTGAACAATTTCACCGGCGCACTCATTCCTTCCGTTCGGTACGCGACTCGGCGGACAGCTGATCCGGCCTGGCGGCCCGTGCGTTCATCGACGCCATGCGTTCCGCAGGTGCAGGTGCCGGCTTGCCGCGGCAGCTCGCAAGCATGTCGAGGTCGTCGCGGTAGAGCATGTTCCTGGTTGCCATTGCGCCCTGCAGCGTGTGATACAGGTTGTCATGGCTGTAGGACTTTGCCGTTTGCCGCTTCATGCATGCGGCATCCATGCCGAAGCGCTCGCGATATCCGGTCGACATCCACAAGATGAAAGGAATCCGTTTCTGTTCCTCGGGTGCGAGCGCATAGGGGGCGCCGTGCAGCAGGATGCCGTTCTCCCCGAGGGACTCGCCATGGTCGGACACATAGATCAGCAGCGTATCGAAGCGGTCCGACAGCCGCTCGAGCAGCGCAATCTTTTCGGCCAGCATCCGGTCGGTGTAGACAATCGTGTTGTCATAGGCATTGCGCACTTCTTCCGCGCTGCAGCCTGCTGGCTCATTGGTGCGGCAGGCCGGCGCGAAAGTCGCCGATGCTTCGGGATAGCGCTTGTAATAGGCGGGACCATGACTGCCCATCTGGTGGAAGGCGATCAGCGTGTCATCCGTAACATGCGTGAGCTGCTGTTCAAGTCCAAGAAGCAGAATTTCGTCAAGGCAGGACTCCGCATTGCAAAGCGATGCGGAATCGCGCTGGCCGAATTCGATGGTCTTGATCCGCGCGCTGACGCCCTTGCTGCCGGCATTGTTGTCTCGCCATTCCACGTTGATGCCGGCCCCGGCCAAAGTATCGAGCACGTTCGCATGGCGCCGCGACTCTCCCAGGCGGAAATCTTCACGTCCCAGGTGAGAGAACATGCAGGGCAGGGAAATCGCCGTGGTCGTACCGCAGGACACGACATGGCTGAAATAGTAAAGCGGCTCGATGCGGCTCAGGCGCGGATTGGTGGGTCTTGCATAGCCTCCGAGCTGGAAGTTCGCATGCCGCGTCGTCTCGCCGACTACCAGGAACATCAGCAGCGGCTTCGCGCCTGCTGACTGTCCGGTACGGTAAGGCGCGCCGCCCGGCTCCGCCACGCGGTCGGCCGGACCGCCCGTCAAGGCTGCGACCGCAAAGCGCGTCGCGCCGTCGACTGCGGCACCGGGCACCGAAAGATAACGCAGATGAACATGGCGCTGCATGGCCTCCAGCTGCGCGGAAAACGCATGCCACGCCGGCGCAAGCAGCGCCATTCCGCAGCTCAGAAACACCGCGCGATGCCAGAGGTGTCGGCGCAGGCTCATTGCCGCCATGCTCGCCCGCCCCACCAGGAACAAAGGCAGGATGCCGAGGCCGACGGCATAGAGCAGCAGACTCGGGCTGAAGAGGCCGGCCGCTTCCCTGCGGTCGGTTTCCATCAGGCTGCGGATCATTTCCTGATCAATGGCGAGGCCGAAACTGTCGGCGCAGAAGGATGCCATCGCACAGACAGGGAACAAAACCACGACGGCTATCTTGAGCACCGCGCGTCCCGGCACCAGCAGCAGTGCGGCAGCATAGCCGAACAGCAGCGCGAGCATCAGCCACAGCAGGAAGAGCAGGTCTGCAAGCCGGCCTTGCCAGAAGAGCGCCGCCGTCTCCTGCCAGAAACGCAGATTGAAGGTGGCGAGGAAAAAGCCGGCGATGGTCAGGCAATACGTGACCGGCGACCTGAAGTGCAACAGCCCGCCGCCTTGCGGAGCGTCTTGCCTTGTGCTGCCGGAAGCCGGTGGGCGTGCCATGCGACTGTTTCTGTTTTGCCGCAGCAGTCGTTAGCCGAGAATGGTAGGGGAGCCTGTTTCCGGTACGGGGTTCTTCCCGTAGGAATGAATGAGATTAAGCACGCGCATCAATTCCTCGGGACTGCGCGGATTGAAATCGCCGAGATGGTCATTGGTGAGGGAGTACAGCTTCAGCGTGGTTCCGATTCCGCCCTGGTCGACCACATGCACTTTCGCCACATGCGCCAGGTTGATATGCCAGCCGTCGCCAATCTCGATAAACATGCTTTCTCCTCGATAAATAATGTCCGAACTGACGGATAGACATCTTGACCGGGAAACAATTCGCTTTGCATCGCAAGGCGGTGCAGAAGCTATTGCCTGAAAGCAGGCAAGCAGGTGGATAGACGGAAAACGGACAGGCGGCGCCGATACGCAACGGCGTCCCGGCGCAGGCATGTCATGCCTTCTGCTCAGGACAGTGAGCTTGCCGCACGGATTGCTGGCTGGGTGAAAAGGGGCGATGCGAAGAGCATAAGATCTGGGCCGAGCACATTTACTGTCTCGGCCCCTGCAGCGAAGGGCGATGCCGCAACCCTGACGAACTCTAGCAATAGCAGGCCGATGCGGGCTTGGGAATGAACTTGCCGTCCTGGTTCGGCTCCTCGGTGGACAGTTCGACGCGGATTTCGCCGATCGAGACCGATTGTCCGCGCTGCACCGCACGGCCGCCTACCCGCACCAGCGAGATGCTGATATCGCGCGCGTCCGGCGCCAGGTCTGCGAGCAGGCCGGTTGCGGGGAAGCTGATATTGCCGCCGCCGTGATGCTCCGCCGCCGCAATTTCGAACGGCCCGATGACGCCGAGCAGATTGCGGCGCTGCGCCGTCTCCGCATCATAGTCTTCGGGCAGGTTGGCATAGACGTTGTAGTAGAAGCCGCCATTGCGCGCCGCGCCGTTCATTTTCACGCTGTCGAACGCGACCTGCACCGACCGGTACGGCGCCGCACCCGCCGCCGCTCCTGCGCTGCGCCCCAGCGCGGACTGCAGCTGCTGGCGGGATGCAGCCTCGATCGGCACCTGCACTGTGGTCGATACATCGGCCAGCGAGATATTGCGCGCACCGCCGAGGGAGCGCTTGCCGCCGCCCAGGTCTCTCGGACCGGCCAGCGCGAAATTGCCCGCTGCCGGCCGGCGCGATCCGCGCCCGGGCTGCATCTGCACGCGCACCATGCGCGCCGCCTCCGCACGCGGCGGGAACGTCGAGGGCCGCGTCAGGTTGTCGTAGTGGTAGTTCATCCAGTTGATGTGGTAGGTGCGGTCGCGCTGCGTGGTCATGCCTATCGCGTAGGTGAACGAACCGCTCCAGTAAGGATCGGTGTACCACGGCATGTTCTTGCCGTCGGGCAGAGCCCAGGCATGCCAGAGCCGGTCGATATTGGCATGATGCAGCCAGAAGATTGGATCCATCGATGCGTCCATGCCGGCCATGAAGCCGCCGATGATGTTGTGCACCGGATTATGCGGCCCCCACTCGAGCAGCACCTCGAAGGCATTGGTCGTGCCGCGCTGGAAATTGACGATCGACGGTTCGAACGGCGCAAGCGTCAGCGCATCGTAGACGTTGGTGTTCACCCGGCTGACATACAGCGGATTGTTCGAGGAAGGATCGGTGAATTCGGCCGGGACATTCGGGTTCTTGAAATAATCCCAGTAAGGCAGCGTGAGCTGGCTGTTGCCCGACACGGTGCGCAGGCGCTGCTCGAAGTGATGTATGTAGCCTCGGTGCCAGCTGAGAAAATACGGCACGCCGTGCAGGCCCGAATTCAGGTGGATGTTGGTCCAGAAGCGCCAGCTGTTCGGATCGGCGGCATTGTTATTGGCCCGCATGAGTCTGATCGCATCGAGGAAGGATGCGTACTGCGGACTTGCCCTGAACTGCTGCCATTCGAGGCGCGTCCAGATCGTGCTCTGGGCCAGGGCCGAACGTACGGGCAATGCGGCAACCGCGATTGCGGAGAGGGCTCTTTTAACAAAACGTCTTCTGCTGATGTTCTGAGATTCCATGGCGATCCTTCATGAGTGGGCTTGCGGCCCAATGTTTATAAGGCTATCGCCACTGGAATCGTAGTGAATTTCAAAGCTTGTTTGATATAGCTAAATACGCGTTTTGGACATATCTGGCATGTCGATGGAAGCATAAATATCTGATCGATGAACTCGATTAAATGTCTTTCTTCTCGCTCTCTTTTCTTGCAAGTCAAACTTCCGATTTCTTCAACAGCACGAATGTCGCGCCTATGCTGAGCCAGATCAAGCCGCAAGCGAATACAACAGGTAAAACAGGCTCTGAGCGATCACGAAGAAAAAAGCCGGCAAGCCCCTGACTGCTCCTGCCCGCCGGACACAAGCATTCGCATCCCCCGCAAGCCGTTCGAGTACCGATCAATCATCGGACATGTCTCTACGATGAAGGAGATGGCAATCGTGACACGACATGCAACAAGGAAGCTGTGCATCATTGAAGCCAACGAAGTACCGCTCAGGGTCTGGCAAACCTATGCCGAGCGCTATCCGACATCCGCCGTCGCACGCCTTCTCATGCAGGGAAAGGTCTTTCAGACCGTGGCCGACGATGTCGAGGAAGAAGAGCTTTATCCTTCCCAGACATGGGCATCGCTCAATACCGGCCTGCCTTATGAAGAACATGGCATCCACTGGTATAACGACCCGAAACCGGATCGGCAGCGGTTCTGGTGGCATCAGGCGGCATGCCGCGGCAAGCGCGTGGGCCTGGTCAATGTGCTCCACTCTTCGCCGCTGTCCGAGTTTGCCGCGGAAGGCGATTACGCATTTCTGATTCCCGATTGCTTCGCGGCGGACAGCCATACCCTTCCGGACAGCTACAGGCATTTCCAGGAATTGAACCTGCGCTTTACGCGCAGCAGCGGAAGGGTGGCGAGCCTGAGTCCTTCCGACCTGCTGCACATGGCCGCGCGCGCGGCGGCGCATCCCGGCTGCTTCGGCGTCGATGCCTTCAGCCTGGGCGAATCGCTGCGCGCCCTGCCGGCGCTCATGCATTCCCGCGAACGCCTGCGCAACATGCAGTTTCCGCCGCTGGCCAGCATGTTCCTGCAGCTGCTGCGCAAGCATGACCCGGACATCGGCATCGTCTTCACCAATCACATTGCGGCAGCCCAGCACCGCTACTGGTATGCGCTTTTCCCGGACGACTATGCCGAGCGCCTCTACGATGACGCCTGGATCGCGCGCTACCGTGACGAAATCCTGAACGCCGTGGGGCTGATGGACCGTTACCTGGCCCGGGTAAGCGCCTATTGCGCGCAGACCAGACGCATCCTCCTGCTTGTCTCTTCAATGGGGCAATGCGCGAACCGGCAGCTGAAACAGCACGAGGTGCGCCAGGAAACCTGTTTTTACCGCATCGACGATCCCATGCGGTTTCTTGCCGCCGTCGCCGGCACGGTACCGGCAGAATGCAAGACTGCCATGGTGCCGCAATACACCTATGCCTTCGGCAATGCCGCCGCACTGGACACGGCGGCTGCGGCATTCAGGAGTTTCATTGTCGACAATCCGGCGTTCGGAGATTCATGCATCGATGTGAGCGGAAACACGCTCACTTTGACACTGGCCATCGGCGTCATGCCCGAGACGCTCAACGTGGGAGCGCGCCGGCTGAGCTTGCATCAGCTGGGGATCGGCGCCGTCGCGGTGGACGACCACCATTCCGGCCGCCACCACCCTCTTGGCATGCTGCTGGTGTGGAATGACGAGGAGGATGCGCTGTTCAACTCGAAGGATACACCGGACCGCTTTTCCTACCTCGACTATGCCAGCCGCCTGCGGTCCTACCTCGGCTTGCCGATGACGCACGCCATGGCGAATGAAACACCTTGGGTCAGGAGGAAGATTTCGGCTTGACCGTGCAGCGGATCAAGCCGGCGAGCAAGTGCAACCGGCAGCTGCATTGACTGTAGGAAAATCCTGAACGCGTGTAAAGGATTTCTGTAAGCCTTTGTTACAAAAGCATTTTTCCTGTAATCCACATTCCCTGTGGAAAACTTTGTGGGTAAGTCCATCAGGCACGGAAAAAGCCTTGAATTCATGCGGTTCCGAACAGATTGCCTATTTCTTGAGCAAAAAATAGAGTCATTGAAAATCAATGACTTAGAGAAAGGCAATCTGTTGTTGTCTTGGAGATAGCGCAACTCAACCGTACATGGGTCATGACATTTTTCCATGTGCACAACTCAAATTTTGTGGACTGTGTCAAGTAGGCATGTACGCTTTTTCCGAGTGCCGGGAACGCAAGCTGCGCCGGCGGTTCAGGGGTCCAGCAGTAAAGGCAGGCAGCTGCGAAAGTACATAAGTGAATGGCAAAGCGGCATGCAGGGTCGGTTTATGGACCAGCGCCGCATGCCGCTTTTAGCGGCGTCTTGTCAGCGCGTTGAAAACCTGGCGTGCCGAGGTTGTTAACGCAGGCGAAGCGCATTCTCCTCCGGCTGCGACTCATCCAGCTTGAAGACGCTGACCACGCGGGCAAGGTTGGCTGCCTGGTCCTGCAGCGACTGGGCAGCGGCCGCGGCCTCTTCCACCAAGGCCGCATTCTGCTGGGTCGCGCTGTCCATCTGCGTGATGGCCAGGTTGACCTGGCCGATGCCGTCGCTTTGCTCCACGCTCGCCGTGCTGATTTCGCTCATGATGCCGGTCACGTTCTTCACCGAGGCCACGATCTGCTGCATGGTCAGTCCGGCTTCATCGACCAGCGTGCTGCCGGCTTCGACCTTGTGCACGGAATCGTCGATCAGCCCCTTGATTTCCCTGGCTGCCTGCGCCGAGCGCTGCGCCAGCGTGCGGACTTCGGATGCCACGACCGCAAAGCCCCTGCCCTGCTCGCCGGCGCGTGCGGCTTCTACGGCGGCATTCAGCGCCAGGATATTCGTCTGGAAAGCGATGCCGTCGATGACACCGATGATGTCGACGATCTTGCGCGAGCTTTCCTTGATCGAGCCCATGGTCTGGACCACCTGATCGACCACCTGTCCGCCCCTGGTTGCCTGGCTGGAGGCCTCTACCGCAAGCTTGTTGGCCTGGCTGGCGCTTTCCGCATTCTGCCTGACCGTCGTGGTCAGTTCTTCCATCGCCGACGCGGTTTCCTCCAGGCTGGATGCCTGGGCCTCGGTACGGGACGACAGGTCCATGTTGCCCGCGGCGATCTGCGTGGTGGCGGCGGCAATCGTCTGCGTGCTGTTGCGGATGTCTCCTACGGTTCTGTTGAGCGAGGAGACGAAGCGGTTGAATCCGCTCGCCAGTTCTCCGATTTCATCCTCGGATTCGACGATCATGCGGCGGCTGAGATCGCCGTTGCCGTCAGCGATCTCGCCGAGCATCCTGGCGGCGCGGCTGACCGGTGCGGCGATGGCGCGGCTGATGAAGAAGATCATCAGCAGTCCGAGTCCGCCGCCGACCACGGCCGCGACGACCGCCGATATCGTGGCCGAACGGGCGACATGACCGAGCACCTCAGTTTCAGGCACCTCGGCGATCACATACAGGTTCAGTTCGGGCACGAAGGATGAAGCGACGAAGCGATTGCCGTCGGCCACATAGCTGGCATGGGCGAATGCCTTGCCGTCGAGGAGATGCCGGCTCAGCTCCGCCGAGAAACCCGGGCTGTCCTTGAGGAAGTGCTTGCCGTCGGCTAGCGCGGAGTTGCGGTGCATGAGGTAACTGCCGTCGCCGCGCACCAGGTAGACGAATCCCGACTCGCCCACGCGGTAGGCGCGGATCGCATCGGCCATCGCATCGACCGACAAACCTAGGCCGGCCACGACCGGCTTGTCGGGAGCGGCGTCCGCCCGCACATTAATGAACAGCATGTACTTGTCGGCGCCGGCATCTTTGTCGATGTCCAGAGTATAAGGTTTGCCGCTTGCCAGAAAGCCGTAGAGCCACTGGTCGCCGGCGGCGCTCTTGTCGAGCGTCCTGCCGAGGCCGGCATCGGTAAAGTATTTCCCGGTCGCGCCCGACACCCAGAAAATGGACGCCGCCTTGCTCTTTTCCTTCATCCGGGCGGCATAGCGCTGCCAGCCCTGCAAGCCGGCTTCGTCCAGCCCCTGCTGTTCCCACTGCTGCAGGAAGCTGTTGTCGGCAATGGCCTGCGACGTTGCCAGCGGCTGGGCGATGTGGCGCAGGATATCGTTGCGGATTTCACCCACCACCGCGGGAAGCTCCTGGTTGACCACGCGCTCCCGCGCGTTGCGGCCGGTCAGCGTAATGCTCAGGATGGAAGACACCAGCGCAAACAGCATCAGGCACAAGGCCATGCTGAACAATAGTTTCTGCTTGATCGAAAGACGGCGTATGAAGCGCATGAGGACTCCCTTGGCGGAGTGAGACTGCACCGGAAACGGGCATTCGACCTGTTCTGTGGCAACACAGTTATATCGCGCCCGAGCGTTTCCGCTAGGTATACCGTGCGACGGCTTTTATATCTGCGGGTATTTCCTGATAGCTACTATAAGCGTCCGGATATAAAAACCTTGCGTGGACTTGCAAGATTCATATGCAGGCCGAATGCCCCAGCTCTTATCAAGGATCTTTGACACGCTGCCGGCGATCTTCTTCAGCAAGCTGCTTATATGGCAAAGACAACTCCCGGAAGGACAACACTGCGTCCAGGCATATAACGCTGACGTATGGCATTCATGAAATTGCTCTGATAGGGAAAGGCGGTTCGAGCTTTTACACTGGCCTCACATCAATCAACTTCGTTGGGAGGAATTACCATGACTGCCATAACGATCGGTTCTTCGCGTTCCTATATCCGGAACGTTCATGCTGCCGTTCATGATCTCGTCGTCGCCCTGCTTGCGCTGGACCGGAAGCGTCCGGCAGATGCAAACACAAGGCATAGGCCACATCGGCCCGAGGGAGCTTCACTGCATCAGGCATATGCCGATGTGTTCGCTGCGCAGGCACTGTCCAAGGAAGCGCCGCGGCCGAGCAGGCCGGGACGGGGCATGTCGCATGCGATGCTGCCCTACCATCTGTGGTCGGCGCCCGGTTTGCAAGATTGAGCTGAGCTGAGGCGCCGCATGATGCCGAAAGCATTGACGAATCATTACTTCAGCAGCGAAGCACGGCTCGCAATGAGCGCCATCGCCAGGCTGAGCGAGCCGATGAAGCCGATCGCCGCCTGCATGCCCACCACTTCGGCCAGCGTGCCGACCAGCGGAGGACCCATCAGGCTGCCGGTGTAGGACATGGTTGCGACACCGGCAAATGCCAGCGGACCTTCCTTGCCTGCGGCGCTGTAGACGAAGGGGAACAGCAGCGACAAGCCCATGCCGGCGGCGGCAAAGCCTGCAAGCGCGCACAATGCGCTGGGTGCGAACACCGCAAAGAACAGGCCGCAGGCCGAGAGCAGAGCGCCGCAGCCCACCAGCGGGCGGGCGCCGAAACGCGCCTTCATGCGGTCGCCGCACAGGCGCGCCACCAGCATCATGACCGAGAACGCGGTCAGCGCGAGCGGCGCAAAGCCGTCGGTGACCTGGAAATGGTCCTTCAGATAAACACCGCTCCAGTCGGCGATGCTGCCTTCGGACATCGAACCGAGGAAGCCGAGCGCGCCGAGCCAGATCAATGGTCCGCGCGGCAGGCAGAACACCTTGGCTTCCACGGCTTCTGCCTTGTCGTCACCGTCGAGGGAATCACAGGCAAGTTTCAGCAGCAGCGATACGGGCATGGCAAGCATCAGGTAGTGCATGAAAGGCTTGACATGCATGCCCGCCATCACGCTGCCGAGCGCGGCGCCCATCAGGCCGCCCGCGCATCCCCATGCATGCAGCTTCGACATCTCGGAGCGGCCGGTGGTCTTCTCCAGCTTGGTGGCGATGGACTGCACCGCGACATTCATGCAGCTGGCCATGACGCCCAGCATCAGCACCGCCAGCATCAGCAAGGGAACATTCGGCGCCGCGCCGATGCAAAGCAGCACGGCCAGCAGCGACTGCCCGGCAATCAGGACGGTCCTGCGTGGCCCGAAAGCGGCCATCAGGCGCGAGGACACGGGGTGAGACAGCAAGGCTCCGAGCCCGCCGCACAGCAGAACCATGGACAAGGTGGCATGCGAAATACCCAGGCCTTCACGCAAGGCGGGAATGCGGCCCGCCCATGAACCCATGGTGATGCCAAACAGGGTGAACATCGCGGGAAGCGCGAAGGCTTGGAGAGACTTTGAAGAATATTGTTGTAGGGTCGCTGTGGAATGCATCATTGATCGTATTGTTGAGTATCAGCAATACGCCTGTGATGCATTCCCTTCCGCAATAGTTTCTCAAATGCAGCTTATATCAGACATTCAGAGTTGAAATGAGGAAATTGGCAACTTGGGCGGAAAATGCAACCGGCCTCCTCTTAATCCTCCGTTTCGATTTTTCTTCCGAGAGAACTCATCAGCTCGACAAGGAACCTCTTTCCTTCCGTCGAGAACATGTTCCATTCCTCCAGGAGGTCCGCTTCAAGTGAATCCAATGTGTCCTTGTCATCGGTCAGCAACTCCTTTTTCTGCTCCACGAGCTTTTCAAGATGCGCACTTGCCCAAGCCTTGACGTCCGTTGTTTGGTCGCGCTTGGCGACGGTGATACCGAGGTAAAACACTAGTTCCTTTACACTCCAGGCCAGTTGAAAGGAGGAAGATGCAATGCAGCGGTCAACCGTGCGCATCATCTCATGCGGATTGCTGATATCAAACAACGTGAACAGCTTGTCTCTCAGGTCGTCCAATACTTCCACCGTTGTGATCCATGTCGAGAAATCGGCAACCGTCAACTCCCATTGCCGGCCTTGCAAGTCGATAGTGATCGGAAGCAGGTCCTGAAAATCATCGATTGACATCACGCTTCGGGAAAGCGCTTGGAACAGGCATGTCTTGACACTGTATTCATCGGCAGTGTCGATGTTCTTCGCAGACAGCAAGGACTCATGGTATTGAGATATCAAGCGTTGAAGATAGACGCCGCTGTCCGCATCGACAACCACGCTGCCGTCCGCATGCCTTAGATTGCCGTTGTCCTGCATGGACTGGCCGAACAGCATTGGAAGATCGTTGATGGACTCCAGCGGAACCGTGCTTCCCTCGGCGTTCCTGAACGATAAGGGCACGCCGCGCTGCCGCAAGGCCATCAGCGGCGCGTGAAGCAGCAAAAGAAGTCGATTGGCCGAATCGATATCCGGAGCCGGCGGGAGGCTGGCGATATGAATGGGCTTCATCTCCTCGACAAGGCCCAACGCCGCATCCCTGAAAATCTTCGCTTCTCCACGAATCAAACGCTTCACATCAAGCGTGCCTCGGAAAGCATTGAAAGACTCGCCTTCGCGCCGGATGTTCCAGTCGACCAGTCCAAGCTTGGCTGGCGACATCAGATTCGCCACCGTGGAATCGATATCTATATAGGGATAGATGAAGATCGATGCCTCGTGCCGGTCGCTGTCCATGGCAGCGGCGGTGTTCACGCTGGCCGGCGGGCTGGCCGTCGGGTCGACGATCTGCCACTTGCCGTCTTGATCCAGATACTCGACCCAACGGTGCCCGTCCACGGGTATGTCGTTTCCTTTATTGACGTACCCGCCACACAGCCTTGCAGGTATGCCGAACGCCTGTTCAAGAACTGCGGCAAAGGTGGACGCAAACTCGAAGCAGACGCCCTTGCCTTCGCTCAGGAAGCGCTGCATGCGCTCGCGGAGAGAGCCGGTACCGTTGAGCGCCTCCGCATCCTCATCCGAATACCGGAAGACATCCGCTTTGCGGAAGAATTCGTCGAGCGCGTTGACGACGGCATGCCTGTCGTCTTGTTGCAACATCGTGTTGATATGCTCCTGCAGGCGCGGGTTCGCGGTCAGGTCGAGACCCGAGAACAGCGGTCCCGGTACCACGAAGGGTTCCGTCCACGGTCTCAGCCGGTAGCTGACCTTTCCGATGCTGGTGGCGTTACCCTCCGCCAGCGTGTACCAGCCTCCGTTCTCGTCACGGTGGATGCCTTGCCCGGGCAGATTATCCAGCTGCACATTGACCGGCCGGGTGTCTCCGGCGGCCAGCAGATACACGCGCCGCTCACCTGCGATAACGGTAACCGGGAGGTCGTCCAGTTCGATGCCGGTCAAGTCGTCGGTGCCGCCTTCATTGGGCAATGCTGCCTCGGCTCGAGTGGTCAGCATGACATTCTGCAGGCTGACACGGGCCGTCCGCAGGTAGATTTTGCTGCCTGCAAACTGGCTGATTCTCCCGATACTTCCTGTACTGTTCTCGGTGCCCACTCCGGAAGTGTCCAGAACGGGCTGCATGCTTCGTCCTGCGGGCGCCGCTTCGGCTTGCACTCTGTCAGGCCGGTATAAACCGCCGCGCAATTCCTTCAGCAGTGCAGAGCCCAACTCGCGAAGCGAGCGCCGGGCGTCAAATCTCACCACATGCGTGTCGGGATAGACAATGAACATATGAGTGGACTCGTCCATGCCTTCCAGGACCGGCTGCGCCAGCCAATGCGGGAACGAGAGCGACATGAGCCTCTGCAATTGCCGCTTCAGGCGATCCGTGTTGTCTTGTTCCGGAACGGCTTGCCGCGATGCGTCGCCGGCTAGTTTGGCACGTAGACGATAGTAGGCATAATTCGCCTCGAATGCTGAGGTTACGCTTCTGCCCGGCTCCCGCTGCATCTGCCCGAGAGCACCGCGCAGCTGGCGGATCCCGGGGCGGAATTCGCTCGGATGCCCCTGCATGGCGGCGAGCAGGTCCAGATGCATTTTCGCCAGCTGTTCCACCTTGGCGTCGTCGATGACTCCCCACGCGATATTGCCGCGGCCGGTCTCGCGGCAAAGGTTGCCGGCAAGCGTCTTCGCAATCTTGACCAGTTCTTCCGGCTTGTAATCATCAAGAACAATATGCTGCGCGCGGCTTTTCAGCGCTGAGGATAATGGCTTGCGGCCGGCATAGTCGCCGGGATTGATAGTGGCAATTACGGCGAAGCCATGCGCGGCGGGTCGATCGACATGCCCGGTGAGCAGCGCATTCAATGCGGATTCGAGAATCCCGCTGGGAAGCAGGTTCAATTCCGATACGACAACGACCTTGCCTGTGTCATACGCGTCATTCAATACGTCAAGCAAATGCTGCAGACTGCCGGGATCGGCATTGACATGAATAAAGTGCCGGTTCTGGACGCGGAGCACCTCGCAGGCCGTGGCATCCTTGCCGCGGGATGCCGGGCCTTCGATCAAAAGAGCCCGCTGTCCCAGGGTTTCGCTCTTGTGGTTGAACATGCCTCGCATGTCTTGCGTATGCAGCCACCAGCTGATCTTGTCGGCCAGATCCTGAGTGCCGGGCGTGACCGCCAGCGTGGTCCTGCTCAGGTCTGTCTTAGGCGGCGAATACCATCTGTCTGTATTCAAATGATGCATCAGCCATACGAGGACGGCTTCCCGGTTCTCGGATGACAAGCTGTTTGCATAAGTGTTCATCGCCATTCCGGCAAGCCAGGGCGCCAATTCTTGCGGCGCAAGATGACTCGTATTGGTAGAAATGGACAGGGACAAGATTTGCGCGGCAAATTCCTCCAGGTGCCGTGGGGACAAGTCCAGTTCCGGAAATGCCTGATGAAGACGGGAATGAACATCCATCATTTGGCCGGCGATATATTCCTTGAGCTCGATGTTCTGGGGCCTCGGCGGCAGCTGCCAAACGTTGTCCAGAAGGGGATCGATGAATGTCGAACGCAAGTAGGCATCGAGGATGCTCTTATGCCGCTGGGTCGGGATCGATTCCGCGGCAACCGCCTGCCGGGTGCGGCCGGGCAGCGTATCGTCATTGCCCGTGAAGATGATCTTGTGCTGTTCGGGCACTGAATGGACGCGTCCATTGACATACAGCGTACGGTCGCCAAAAACTCCCTTCAGCATCGCCAGGTTTTCTTCCCGTGCCAGGTTCGCTTCATCGATCACCAGCGTGGCCGGGCCTGGATCGCGCACCCAACTCTCCAGCACGTCCTCGAAGCGTTGCGATCCCTCGTCGCCGATGTTGATCGCATGGATCGCGCCTGACGCCAGCTTGCCGGCTTGATGCGTTTTCCCTGCACCCGGCGGCCCCTTGAGAAAAATGGCGTCTCCGCGCTCGAACAGTTTCTCCGCCTTGCCGAGGTTGCGCTGGTCGCGCGGCATCCTGGGAGGCCGCCGATAGAGATCGAGCTTGCCGGCGACCGGGCTCTGCTCCCGCCTTGCATCCGGATACCCCATCGTGAAACCGGCCGGCAATGTCCAGCCTTGCAGGTGTGCCTGGCTGACCAGGAGTGCAAGAACCTTCCGGCCGACTTCTTCACACATGTTCCGCCGGTTCACCGTGGATAGATCAGAACCGACAATAGCCTTGATGACGTCCAGGCTGAAAGTGTTAAGGATGGCCCAGGGCTTGTCCATAACATCCTTTGGGTGGGTGATTCGGCCCAGCAGCTCCTGAATCCGAGCAGCGTCTACCGAACCGGGCGGCATCAGGTTCATTTCCTGCGGAAACAGGATACGCAGACAGATCTTCAAATAGTCGTACTGCGCATCGCCGCCAGTATCCGAAGACACATAATTGCCGATCAGGACATCCTTGAAGAGGGAACGGATCAGGCGAACCTGCACATGGTCGACGTCTTCTGCCTTCTCTGCGCCAGAATCCTTGGCGACTGCAAACAGATGACGGAACAGCATTTGCAGGCTTGGGAGATTTGCCGATGGATCACCTGGCGAAATCAGTCCTTCGGCGCGAAGAATGCCATGCAATGCAGTCAGCGCATCCAGACGCCTTTCTATCGCTTCCCTGCCTTGCCCGGGGAATTGCCTGTCCAGTTCATCGACGACTGCAGCGCGTCGCTGCTCGGCATTGAACGGATCCGGCCATGCAGGCGACAACGCATGGCTGTCCAGGAGCTTCTCATCCGTCGACAGCACAACCAGTTTTCCGGTGAAGCCGCCACCCTCGCCGAAATGCCACAAATCGTTGTTGATACGCACACCGTACGGCGGGTGCAGCAAAGTGGAAAGGTCAGCCGCCAGCCGTGCATTTTTCTCCAAACCCTGGAGAACCACGGTTTTGCCGCAAGCCAGATCCTGCACCAGTTGGTGCTTGTCGATCCGCAGGTTATCCACTCCCGCGGGGCGGCCGCCCGCAGCCGCGAAACCGCTTTCATCGACCGTGCCGCGCTGAAGCGAATAGATCAAGGCGTCGCCTCGCATGGCAGGCGTGATGAACAGGCGAGTGGGATTGTCCTGACTCAGATAGCGTTCCACCACCAGCGCCGGATCCGCGCAGTGCATGAAATTGACCGGCGGGCTGAAAAGGGGGGCTGCAGGTTTTCTGTCTGGCCGGTCGATGCTCGTGACGTGCCGGGCATAGTGAGCCGGCACCTCCACACCCGGAGCGGCAGCGACGTCGAACTCTCCGGGATGCAGCATCAAGCGGTGCCAGTGCGTCGGCGGCAAAGGTCCGGTCACCACGATACAGGCTCGTCGCCCGCCTACGGCGGCATGCCGCACCTGTTCCAGGAGCGACGGATGCATGATCGGCTTTCCGTCCCGAACGCCATAGTGGCTGGACAGCACCTCATCAATGTTTGAAGGATTGACGGTCAGAACTGGCGCGTTCCGGTCCGCAAGCATCGCAAGCGGATTGTCTGCCGGTTGCTTGCTGGCGAGACGATCGGCTGTCTCCGCAGCCGGGAGGCCGTTCTCCAACCGGATATGGTGTCCATCCTGTTGCCAGACCAATACCTGGTCCATCAGAGACGGATCCGCTGGCGGCACATTGCGCAGCACCAGCAACGAAGGAAAATGTTCGATGTCCAGGGCTCCGGGCAAATGGCGCCACTGCTGACGTTCATCAAGGGTCGGTGCACCGAACAGGCGACGTGACCATTGCGGATCGTGCTCCAAGTCCACGACCACCGTGCCGGCCGGATAGCGCTCCAATGGCGGCTCCATCACCGGATCGGGTTGCGGATCGAAAACATGATGACGCAAGTCGTGCAGTACGGTACGTGATATCTGTGCGCCGGACAGGCGATTTTCCTCAAGCGTATCCTCGACGCATAGGCAGAGAATACGTACCGGTTGCGCCAACTTTTCCCCTTGCCACAACTGCTCTTCCATCAGCGTATTGAAGGCTTCCAGTTGCTGCGGTGAAAAGCCGGACACATTAAGCAGGAGCGCTCCGCCGCTTTCCAGCAGCTTGCGAAATGGTCCAGCCGTCAGTTTCACATGCCCACTTTCAATCGCCAGATTGTCTTGCAACTCGTCCAGCGCTTGCGCATCGTGCAGATACAGGACAGGTCGCCCGCTGTGTCCGAGAACCTCCTGCAATGCGCGACGCGCATCGGTAAAGCGGGCCTTCGGTAATAAAACGTTTGCATGGTCCTTGTCCCGCAATATCCAGGCCGGCATGGAAGAGGAAGGAGTGTTCGTTGCAAGCGAAGGACTATGTGCTCTTGATCGTAGCACCGGCGCTTCCCGTATGGGTCTTGCACTGACCGCATCATTCGCCTGATCACCTGTGTTGCCCAGTTTGAAGACGGTTGGGCTTTGAATTGCTCCCGGGTCGTCCATGCCGACCGCGAGACCGGTGACTTCGCCTTTCAAATTAAAAGTCACGCGCGCCTTGAGTTCATTGATGCCAGCCTGGGCGGCGTATCGGTGTCGAAATTGGTATTGGTAGTGAATGAGGCCGCTGTCCTTTGCACTTACGGGGACACTCATCCTGAGAGGGAGAAAGTTACTGGACAAGTCCTCAAGTGCCCATTGAAGCCAGGCAGCGCTGACAGGATTGGACTGTAAGTCTGCCTTTGGCAGAAGAGCCGTAGCGTGAGCAAGCTGTCTTGCAAATTCGGGCGTATGAATTTGGCGGTGAATGCCGACGAATTGAGTATTGGCACCTGTATTCGGAAGTTCGGTGTTGCCCTGTTGGTAACGGGGAAGATTTGGCTGCAGTTGCCGGAACATCGGGCATTTCCTTCAATAAAATTCAAAATGACGACTCCGAAATGAATGTCTTCAAGAAAGAAATGGTTCCATGGCCGGCAAGGAAACCGCATGCCGCATGCCGTATCAGCCAAGGGCACGGTGAGACGCCGCCATTGTTAGCCCCAAGTTCAAATGTCGTGGTGCCAACCAAATAGAAATGTCGCGATTTTGACCTGTTTTCGCTGATTTCAGGCTGTTTTTGGGGTTTTAATAGTCACGCAGCCGCGATGGCGGAATGCCC
>NZ_JACYXF010000038.1 GCF_015352985.1 Noviherbaspirillum malthae
TTGAAAAAGACTGGAAGATGCCGCAGCGGACGTGGAAACAGGCGGCCAATCAGTTCGCCATCATGTTCGGCGAGCGCTTCACCAACGCTATCAACTAACCCGGCCCCGCACACAAATATCCTGACAGGTCCTACGTCGAGGACTGTTCCACTATCGACACGAGCCACCGATATACTTCGCGCACTTCCTCGATCTTTCGAGAGACGAGTCTTTCCAGTTACACCTGAATCAGTCAAGAAATCCTTTTCTCGTGCATGTGAACGAGCCGGGATTGAGAACGTGGTTTTCCACACATTGAGGCATGAGGCAACCAGTCGCCTTGCTGAGAAGTTACCGAATGTGATTGAACTCGCGGCAGTGACTGGACACAAGGACCTAAGGATGTTACAGCGTTACTACCATCCACGTGTTGACGACTTGATCCGAAAAATTGGCTAGTATTGCTGAAATGCAGTAAGTCAGACTCAACCCGCCAGCACCTGTCAGATTTTGACGCGCCTTGAAGCTAGCCGAACTTCCGAGTTCGGCCACAAGCAGACATCCGTAAAGACAAGCGATTGACTCTGCCGAGTCCACCTACACAGATTCAAGCGCAAATTTGCTTAAGAGCATCTCTTGCATGAAAGATAACCTAGACTCGCATCAGCATGAACGGCCCGATCTCGCCTGAGTCTACCCGTACAGAAGACGCAATTGGAATAATGACATTCTGATGGGAGACCATATATGACTCTGGCGAGCGATCAGGACAAGGCACCAGGAACTTTGTCTCACACCGCCAAGCAGATGCTTAGTCTGCAGGAAGCCGTGTTTGCCGCATGGATGCAGCGGGTGCGGACCGAGGTGCAACAGGCTAACACTTTGGCCGAGCCAATTCTCGTCAACACGCCGCTTACACTCTATGACAACCTCGTCCAAGCAATTTCGGATCAGCACTCCCGCGACGGAGTAGGAGTGGCTGTGACAACGGTGGGAGCGGAACACGGAGGGGAACGAGCGAGACTGACCAATTACGATATTGCTGCGGTAATAGCCGAGTACCAGCACTTCCGCTGGACTATCTTCGATGTGCTCAAGCAGAACGACGTCGCGATCACCGAGGACCAGATTCGCATCATCAATGAGGCAATCGATACAACGATCCGGGATGCGGTTACCGCGTTTTCGCTGGCGCAGTCTATCTTCCGGGAGAGGTTCGTGGCCGCAGTCGCCCATGACCTCAGAACGCCTTTGGGCGCCATATCGCTTACCTCTGAACTGATCCGAGTGAGCACTGAGCCGAGGCACATGCACGAACTGGCCGGGCAAACCTTGTCGCATGTCGCCCGCATGGACGGGATGCTCAAGGATCTGCTCGATGCCGTCGCTTTCCAAAATGGCGCACGGCTGTCGCTGCGCCTGGCGGAATTCGATATATGGGATGTCATCCACGAGGCCTGCGCACCGAACCTGGTCGGCAGCCGGCCGGTCCACCGGGAGGGCAGTTCTGTTCGGGGCTGGTGGGACCGGGATAGCATGAAGCGGGCGGTGGAGAATCTGATCGGCAACGCAGTCAAGTACGGTGACGCGAACCGACCGATCACCATCAGAAGCGTGGCGGCCCACCAGCGCATGATCCTGACCGTGCATAACGAAGGAGATCCGATTCCGCCGGACCAAATCGAGTCTGTGTTCCAGGTGTTTCAGCGAACGAAACTGGCAAAGGAAGGCAACAAGCGAGGGTGGGGACTTGGTTTGCCCTATGTACGGAGTGTGGCCGAAAGCCACGGTGGCAGCATCGGCGTGGACAGCGGGGATGACCGTGGAACTACGTTCACCATCGATATACCCATCGACTCGCGTCCTTTCCAGGCAGCTCCAGTTCTCTCCGAAAAACTGGATTAGGACGTCACGCCCGAACGGCCATTCGGGGTCGAGTCCAGTATTATCGGTCGCTCCGAGAACGGCCATTTCCAGTCGGCCAAGTGAATTGCTCAACGCTTCGCTTCACAAAAATTGCTGAAGATGAATTGACGGCTTGCCGGGCAAAAGCGGACGGTCAATGTTAGTTAGCCGGGAAGCGGAAGGCCCCAAGCTTCGTTAAGCCCAACGATACATAAGGAGCGATTGGCCGACGAAGTGAATAGTCAAGCATCGTTCAGCATGCCCTCAACAGCATTCAGTAAGGCGGAAAATTTTGCCGGCTTTTGCACGAACAAGTCATGCCCGCTTTTGCGCAACTTCTGTGGGTCGGGCAATGCGCTCATCAAAATAATGGGAATTTCAGCAGTCTTCGGATTGCTTCGTAGAAGGCGTACCAGCTCGATCCCGTCCAACACCGGCATCATGCAGTCGGACAGCACGATGTCAGGCGGTTCCGAATCGATCAGGTTGAGGGCTTGTCGGCCATTTGCGGCGGTAACAACATGGAAACCATGTAACTCAAAAAGGAGAGAATAAACCGCTGTGATATCGATTTCATCATCAACTATCAGGATGCGCTTTTTCTTCTCTACAACCGTGTCGTCGCCGACTGTCGATGTTGTGTCGTCCGACATACCTCTACTGCGCCTCCTTGGAGCGCAAGTCGCTACGCCCTAGCGCAGTAACCCGATCCCCAATCGTGATACCGGTGTCGGAAATGATCATTTCATAGCGCGACGGATCATAACCGCCTTCACGCAACTTCACGATGGATATCAGGCGACGGTCCACGCCGCCAATCTCCGTTGCCTTCGCCAATACCATGTTTTCGTACAAAACCGATTCTGACGAGTCGGAGCGTCCGTACGATTCCTTAAAATATGGCAGTTCTTGGGTGATGATTGTCGTTACATTACGGACGCGAAGTCCATTGACCAAGGCAATGAGGAAGGAACGAATGCGTTCTCGGTGAACCGCAACGTCGTGAAAACCTTCTACACCATCGATAAACAGACGCGTTACCTTGCGGCGATCAATGTTCTCAAAGAGTTCCGCCGCTAGCCGGTCCATCAGGACCTCCAGTGGCAAGTACCACAACATTTCGAGCCGGCCGTCGCGCATGGCATCATCAAGATCGATGCCGACCGCTTTAGCCTTATGGACTAGTCGAGGCGGAGATTCGAAGAAGCCGAGGATCAAGCAAGGTTCGTTGTCGCGCAATGCTTGTTGGATGAAGTGCAAACCCATTATGGTCTTGCCGACACCTGGAGTACCGATAAGATTGGTTATGGATCCATGCGCAACGCCGCCCTTCGTTAACGCATCCCAAGCCGGAATGCCAAAGGCCACCCGCTTGTCCGAGGCAGTCGAGGCAGTATTGGTACGGGTAGCAACGGCTTCCAGCCGTGGATAGACCACCACGCCGGTCTGGATTACTTCGAAAACGTGCTTCCCAAGCAGGTGATCAGCACCCCGCGCCTTGTACACCCGCATTTCCCGGATAGTGCGTACACCGTCTCCATACTGGCTAAGTTCGACAAGCCCGTCGACCAAAGTGTTTTCGGACTCGGCGATATTGCCTTCGATTGGGGAGAGCAGAAAGGTCGTGCATTCCATCGCAGCGACCAAGGCATTCAAGGAGTGCATGAATTCGGACAGCGCGAGATCAGACGGCCGCGAGTCGCGCACCGAGCGGAAGCCGTCAATGATCATGACATCCGGCTTGTGCTGGTTTAGGCAAGTGGAAAGAAAGGTCAACAATTCACGCAATCCACCTTGAGCTAAGGCTGGATAGCCACCGAAGAAGAGCACTTGACGCCCGACTAGGCTTCCATCGAAGAAGGCAAAGTTTGCGAGATGCCCCAACAACTTCGCATGTGATTCCGCGATCAGCGTAACGACTAGGACTTTCCTACCTTGCTTTGCCTGAATAAAGCCGATCTGACAGGCCAATGTGGTCTTGCCGCTGCCGGCCAAGCCCTGAATCAGGTATAGGTGTTTGGCTGGAAAGCCGCCGCCGAGCACGGTATCAAAGCCGGGGACTCCAGTAACTAGCCTTGCATCGCTTGAACCGACCGCCGTGTGTTTTTGCGCTTGTTCCATTGGTTATTCAAAAAAGTGTGCCTGCGCAACAGGGTGAAGCCGAATTAGGCGTTCCGCCGATCGGAATTATTTGCAAGTCTAACAGGTCCTTGCGGATCCATTCGCAATCGCTTGCTGAAGCCAGTGTGGGTGAAACAGCGTGCGTTACGTTGATAAAGGGAAATAGTCCGATGATCGAGGAAAGGATGGCAGGAGCGTCGATGACCGTTTTGGGTCGAACTCGGAAGTTCGTAATCTGACACACTCTGTCCGAGCAAGTCACAACTTATACAGTTGAAATTACAGCAATTTTTCGTTATTCAACTTCAACGCTTGTTCGAGTTTATTGCAAGTTCCGAAAACAAAGTAGTCCCTCGCCCAACGGCATCCATTGCTATACCGCCCTTCGAAGGACTGCTTCGTCATTCCAGCAATAGTCAACTCGGCTTCAATCTGGGGCTTCTTCGTTTTCACCTGACGACGCGTAAGTCCCAACTGATCTGCAAGTTCGCCCTCTTTAACTTGGAGATATCCACGTTCTTTGATCTGGTCAAGAGTCTCCGGAGACAGCAGCGTTGATACCGGCTTCGGTAATGCCGTGGGATTGCCGAAATGATCCTCATACGAAAAAAATCCTGTTACTTCTGTGTCTAGGCTGAGATTTTCGTTCGCGAAAACGAAGATGTCCTTCTTGCATCCGTGAACCGGGCGTGCCCGACCAATCGCCTGCAACGTCTCTGACAATGAGAAGTGCTCATAGATGGCTTGATGGTTGCTGTCGCCAGCGATGTAGCTGTTTAGCTTATAGACTGATCCATCCTTCATTCGAACAGGCAAGTTCGCATACGCACTTTGATGCTTGTCCTTGTGATCGAAGATTGCCCGGGCAAGGTTCCCGGAAGCGGTAGTTGGTAGAAAATGTCTGCCAACTACAAGCAGACAATCTACTTCCTCAAATCCATTGATACCCCGTAGATTGCCGAAGTATGTGAAATGATGTGCATCGATTTCTGCCGCCAGCTTCTTGTAAAAATCGTCTTCACCTTGTCGAACGCCCTTGTACGTAATCAAGCCAACGTTCTTGTACGAGGTTGCGATCTTTTTCAAGCCGGCAGCCACAGCCTTGAACTTCTCGGGGTTTGCCAAAGAGTCTTTCGTAAGCGTCTTGTCTGACATTTGGTAAAGGTTGACGTCATCTTTCGATTTGATGGCAATCCGATGGAACGGCACCCTCGGTAGAAGCTGCCGTACGACCTCCCTGTTTGCTGTCGCGTCGAGGAATAGCGTGGGCACATCCGCATACCTGTCCGCCGCCGTCTTTACCTGTAGCCAAAGAATTGCATCACTTTCCACCCACATTCCATCAAGCAAGGAAGCCTCTTCAGTCCTACAGAACTCATGCAGTTGATGAAAAATAGCCGAGAAGCGGTTCTTCATATCTTTCTTCTCGGAAATATATATATCTGTTTCAGTGAATTTTTCTGATCGTCGATAATTGAACCGGCTGTCGGAAAATATGGCACTACGATGTTCCAAGGCTGCTTCCTTCAACGACTTTCCGCTGTTGACACTTTGAATTACTTGACGAAGTGACTGAAATTGAGATGCCATTGTTTCGCGGTCTGGATATCGGGACGATGTAAATATGTTCTCGTCGATTACTATATAGTCCGGTACCCAGCCATTCCTTCGATCCTTCGGTCTGTAACCATCACCGTCGCGTTGCGCGCCGTGAAACCACACTGACTGTTGGTTCGACCATTCGTGATGTGTCATGACCCGGATATTTCCAAGAGGGTTGTTAAATTGTGCGGTGTAGTGGCAGTCGCCTTGCAAGTGGCAACCTCTTAGGCATTCAGCAAGAGGCATGCTGACATCACTGTCTGTGTATTTCTTGAGCAGTACTCGGTTTTCGCAAAGGGAATCTCGACCCTTTAGTGCGACAACATTGCCACCTTTGAACTTGTCCCTAAAAGTCGTAGCTGTTCTAGCGTTCTCGGTCTTTATTGCATTGAAACGCTCAACAATCTCGGTCGCGAGTTGATGGGTTGGCACCAAAAACAGGACATTCGTATTCCACGGCACTTCCTTCGCAAGAATTTTCAGGATTGTTTGCGTCTTGCCCGCACCAGCCGTCACGTTGATGAATTGAGACCGTTTATTGACAATGAAGTCATGGACGATGTCCGTCAGTTTTGCCTGTGCCTCTTCCACAGTCGATAGTGGTTCCAGAACCAGATCACATGGTTCAGGAGTGACCTTCCATCGCTGCTTTCCTGTTGGCCCGGTATATCCATGTTTCCGGGCGATGGACCACAAGAGCGCGATGCTTCCGTACTCCGCACGCTGTAGGCACTCTTCAAGTTGGCGCGACAACTTTTCATGATCATCGGTTAACCAGTGGTTCTTCAGTAGTGGAATCCCATCGGCATGTAGCATCCCGAGAACACACAAGTTCACAGAACGCCGATCATCGTACTTCAGGGTTCGCGGAATTTGGTCGAGTGCAAGCTGTACTGCAGCAGTATCCGAGGGGCCCCCCGCTACAATCAAATATTCCACGGGACTGAATACGCATTGGTCGTCGACCGGAAGAGCAACACATTGGTCTTGAAAGAACGCGTCGGGGTCATGCGAAAGCCAGCAAGATTGGCGAATACTCTGAACACTATTGTCTAACTCGAATGTGACCGACATCGATTGCTCGACGTACTTCTTGCAAATCTTGTATGCCTGCTTGAACCGCACTTTCATACTTTCCACACCACTGCCTTCAACGTGCGAGAAATCGGTCAAGATTCCAAATTTCAGCCCTCCACGCGGCGAAGTGAAGGCATATAAACATTCCGGAAGGCGGATGACCTCTTCCTTCAGACGAGAGAAATTCAGTCCACGGTTGTCTTTGGCATCAATATCGAACTGAACAACGCCGGTAGGGACACTGTCATCTGACACCTTTCCTTGACTGTCCAGCACAATAGACGGAAGAAATGCCGGAAGACTAGCCTTTAGTTCTTTCGTCCGTTCATCGGCTGTCTCCTGCCTAATCTGGTCAGTCAATGCCTTGTACCTGTCGCTGCGGACAAGGTCTATGATTTCTTCAACGGTTGTCTGTTTCGCCGCATCCTGGTTGAAGATGGAGTCGACAAAGCTTGCATAAATAGTTGCACTCATACGGTGTGGTGGCTGTGTGTGAATTAGAACCCTTTCGGATGCAGGTCCGGAAGGGTTATTTTTTATATACGACCCATCATGTATTCGGCCAATCTTGAAGCCCCTGCGGGGCAGCCTGTCGGCCTGCACTTCCTTTGCTTTCCATTCGAGATATCCTGCAAACATCAGTTCACGCGGGACTATACTTGAATGGAGAGATCACAAAAATGGTTCGCTTTTTCTATATATATTACTGGCGTAATGATCCGTTTTTGTGATCTTTCCATTCTTGTCTAATCCCGCGAACGTGCGACTGCAGGCCGATATAGAAGATGTGCGCGAAGCGGCGGCACGAAGTGACGCTTCAAGATGAAGACAAGTTGTAATGATGGGTGCTCTTGCCTGAACGAGTCCGAATTCGTTGTCAGACTGGCCAACGATCTGTATACTTGTATACCTACATTAAGATCGGGTCGACACCCCTCCAACCTGCCACACCGGGCAAGGTGGTCTGCGAAAGCAAATGTGGCTTCAGTGAAGAAGCAACCAAACGGAAGTGTCGACCTCCCACTGTGGAGGTTTTTTTATGCGCGTGAATCTATCATCTTCCTCTGTACTTCTCGTGCCATCGTATGGTCCGCCGCACGCGGACCGTGGCTGCGAACGCCGTAGATCAACGTCAGTGCGTCTTATCCATTGATACCTAATTCTGGTCGGACTAGCGTGGAAACTGGTCCACACCGCCTGTAATCCCTTCTGATGACCGCTGCCATCTGCTGAAGCATACGGATGTCGCACCGTCGCCTATCATCAATCTTGCAGCAAGGAGACCAAATGGTAAAAATCCTGACCGAAGAAGAGGTCACGCTCGTTAGCCTGAATGTGCATCTTCAGGACAGTGGTTTCATGACGACCATTCAATACGACGTCCGCATTCTGCTACATACGTCCAAAGGAATTGGTTACTACCTTACGATGGTCGAGGGGAAGAAGTTCATTCGCATCGGGACGTACCTCCCGCTGGATAAGATAAGACCAGAGGCAGAACGAAACGATTTCGAACGTAGACTCAATTCCGAGATTTTTCTTCCGGTGTTTCGACTTGATGCCGATGGTGAACTTGACGTCTCGTATGTCATGACCTTTCAACATGGTCTGATTGCCGGACAATTCGTCTCGATCATCCATCGGTTCAGTTCGCTGTTGGACTACATCGTTACGGAACATAATTCGAACAACATCATTCGGTTCGACCAGATAGATGCTGAGGCCGATGGTCAAGAATCGACCATTGACTTCAATGAACGACCAAACGGCATGCTTCTCAACTGATAGAGGGAGACACCATGACTAAAACAAAGTGTAATGGTCGGTCAACGACGCCTATGGTTGCGATGACCATCATTGGAATGGTCGATTATGTCAATGACTGAAAAGTTGAAGATGCTCGACCGTCGAGACTTCACATCCCTTTATGCATATCCCGATCTAGACAAAGAACTCGGTGGCCTCGTTGGTCTAATCTGTGGCGACTGTCTTGGCGTAGCATTCGAATTCCACTCTCCGAACGATCTTCCACATGCAGAAATGATCGACATGGTCCCGCCTGCTGGTTTCAATCGTTCACATGCTGATGTACCACCGGGGACATGGTCCGATGATTCGTCGCAAGCACTGTGTTTGCTTGCTAGTCTCCTTGACCGTGGAAAGCTCGACTTGGACGACTTCGCCGGTCGTCTATGGAATTGGATGGAATTCGGTTATCTCGCGGTTGATCGTCAAGTGTTTGATGTAGGAATACAAACAGAACGTGCGATCCGAAGGCTTCAGGATGGTATTTCGCCGGAACGATCGGGTGGTGTCACAGAGATGGATAACGGGAATGGTAGCGCCATGCGCGTCCTACCAATGGCTCTCTGGCACCATGGTTCTGACGAAGAACTGGTCCGAGATGCGCATCGCCAATCGTTGCCGACACATGGTCATCCAAGGTCACAGGTTGTCTGTGCTCTGTATTGTTTGGTCGCTAGAGGGTATTTGGCCAATCATCCGTCGCCTTGGGAATGGGCCGATCATCGACTTGAATCTATCTATCGTGAATGGTCGGCGAATGATGGTCGAGATGCGTTGGCTGCTGAATTAGCGATCGTCAGGGATTTTCGCATACGGTCGAAACCAAACGGGTCTGGGTACGTCGTTGACACCTTATGGTCAGCGAAGAAGGCAATGGAAAGCGATACGTTCGAATCTGTCGCGAAGGCGTCGGTCTTATTCGGCAACGACTGCGACTCAACCGCTGCAGTTTCCAGCGGACTAGCTGGAATTCGATTTGGATTACGAGGAATACCAGAGGTATGGTTGCACCAATTACGAGGTTTCGACGTCGCAGAATCGATTGTCGAAGGAATGATTGACCATTTGCGTAACCACCGAAGGACAGCAGAGATCAGGTCATAGATCAGGTCCTGTACTGTATCGCACGACTGACATGTTGAAGGAACATCCAAACCGGAACAAGTTTATTTTTTGACAGGCTGGTCAAGAGTTCCAAGCTGCTGGACTAAGCGATGCACCTCGGCTTTTCCTGTTTCTGGAAGTCGGTGGTAGATGACCATGATGGATGCTAGATCATCGTCCTCGGTATAGAAATACCCTGTCGGTACTCGTAAAAGTACAGCTAGTCGCTGCGCTATTTGATAGTCGGCTTTGTGTATTCCTAGTTCGTACCGATTGATTCGAGTACTTGCGACGAATTCATCCAATCCTGCATCAATTCCTAATTGTTTCTGCGACAGACCGGCCGCCAATCGAGCTTCCCGTAGTCGGCGTCCCCATACTTCATTTGTGGTCTTCACTGCGTAGTTCTCTTTTGCAAAAGAACTACGAGAATCGTAACTTTCGGTTGATCAAGATACTACGTATATCGTAGTATTTCTTGTTTGCAATGTATCTCGGTCATATATAGATATCAGAGGTCATTCCCCTGAAACCTGCCGAGCGATTTAGCTATGGGAGTCAGAATGAAGAATTGTCCTTACTGCGCCGAAGACATCAAAGATGAAGCAGTCGTTTGTCGGTACTGTCATGCCGATTTACTGAAGGAAGAACGGGAAGCACAAGCCGTCGCACGGAAAGAAGAAGAGACCAAAGGGTTCGCCTTCGTCGCCGCAGCCGGTGGTGGACTTCTTTTCCTTCCCGTATTTGGCTGGGTAGCGTATCTGGCATTCATTGCTGGAAACCACAAATTTGTCTTACTGAACGTTGTAGGCTGGATCGTCAGCATGGCCATTACCAACTACCTGTGGCAATTGTTGGAGACCGGTAAAGAGCGTCGGCGACCCGATATGATCGTTGCTGGCAGCATGGCCGAATTGGAGATGGAACGCTTTAAAATTGAATGGGGACTCCAACTTGGAATGCTTGCATTCGTATTCATTGGAATGTTTTTCGCCGTAATCTATGCAGGCGGAATTCGCAAACTTGACGCGCTTGATCCGCAGAATGGAAATCCCTACTCCATTCAATCATCAAACGATGTTGTGTTAGAGCGAGGTCCCTCTGAAGACCAAACGCCAAGTGCATCAGTCTCACCGTCAATTCCCGATCAGAGCAATACGGTGGTCGATGCGCCTGAACCGTCTACAGCGACATCAATTCCTACAAATAGTGAGACGCAGGTAGCGATGGTTGTGGCCACTCCATCACCAACAAACGAAAGTCCAAGCGAGAGCCAGAATGTTCTGACACATAATACTGACGCAATCGAAGCAAGTTTCAACTGCGGCAAAGCATCAACGACGGTCGAGAAGCTGATTTGCTCTACTCCGGAGACGGCAGCAGCGGACAAGCGCCTCGCTGTGGCATATTCCAGGGCTCGGACAAAGACATCTGATCAAGCGCAGTTTAAATCCGAACAGTTGAAGTGGATGAAAGATGTTCGGAACAAGTGTGATGACGCTGCATGTCTCATCAAAGTGATGGATGAACGTGTTCGGCAACTTGGTACAGTAGCAGGATAGGCTGATGATTGCCGTGTCGGCAGGATGAGGAGGTCCTGCCGAGAGGCGATTTGCCCTCGGTCATTCATAATAAGTTATTGTTTAAACGGAAGATTTATAGGATGCTGAAACCAATGTATCACAGTGTGCATTACTCAAAATGGGTGACATGTCGCCCGAAATAATATGTGGCACAGGTTGTGCCAAGTCGTTCATTAATGAGGAGGTCCATCCACTGAAAAAATTTGGAAAAGTCTATGAGGTCGCTCGATGAATTGCGGGCGGTAAATTACCTCCCATACCCCATAAGGCTAATCCCAAGCAAAGACAGGATTCACCTCACTTACCCTGCTGATGCTTCAGTTGGTTGAATAGAGCGTTGAGGCGTATAAGTCCCAAGACATTCTGAATCAGCGTCAAAGTATTTATAGCCGTGAGGAAGAGCAAGAACAGTGCGACAAAGGCAAGCAAATCCAACTCAACATGCTTAGTCGCCACCAGAACGAGAGTTGATATCACGCTTACTCCAACCACGTAAGCAGTTGCGTGGGAATAAACGGACAAGCCTTGACGTTGGTCTAGCTACCGATAGAACTCCGTGTCCGCTTTTGAGTACAGAGTTGCGAAGAAGGCAAGTGAGCCTGCAAGAATAATTGCGCAGAAGAGAGTTGCGACATCGATCGCAACTACACGGATGAGTTCGACTAATACTGGTGCCTCAAAGAGCAGATTGACCAATATAGTAAGCAAGCCTGACAATATCAACTCTACGGCGTAGCCCCACCAGACTAAGAAATTTCGATTAGCCATTCTCTTTGCCCGGTATCGGGTGAATCTTATCGATTTCGTCGCAAATTGCTTTTATTGCTGCTTGGGCTTCTTTGGTTCTAAGGTTGGAGCTAAGACCCCTGATAAATTCCCTCAGCCCCGGAACACTCCCTCTTGCCGCAACTGAGCCTGATGACACTTGCTCAAACATGTCGTTACGAACCCCTTCGATCAAGACCTCGCCTTTCTTGTAGCCTTGCTGCGCGAGTACAGCAGAAGCAAATGGTCGAGCATCTTCTGCTTTCGACATGCCGTTCGGGTTCTTCATGTCCTGAGTGATTTCTCGCACGCCGCTTCTAGCTAGGTCGTTATAGATGTCCCGAGTGTATCGGTTGAGTTCTGGGTTGGGAATGCGCAAAGTGACTCGCATGCGTGTGATTCGCTGAAATGACTTGAACAGTCCGATAATCCCGTGCTGTTCAGGTATTGGCTCAAGTTGAATACGCGACTTGAATCCCATCTTGAAGGCCGTTTGCCCAAGGATTTGCTCAAAGAAATCTTTCCATGCAGTCGGAGCAAGGTCGCCAGTATGCTCAACCGCGACCAAGTGCCGCGATATATCGAAGAGACAAACAGCGGTACTGGCCAGTGGTGGATTCATCAATGACGTGCCCGCCGACATGCCGTCGTCCGTGACTATGAGACCGTCTTTTTCGAGCACGCTACGTGCAAGGGTCAACTGAATTACATCACGGTCGCCTAACAACTTGGACAAGTCGTTGAAACCCCGAAGACTCCATTTGAAAGCCGCAGACCTCGTTCTCTGAAGTTGATCGTGAAGAGGGTCGGTTGCGTTCAGCAAGAGTTTAGTGAGGTCGGAGTCCCTACGCAACCGACGGATGTTTTCACTTCCAAACAAATCATCAAGGTCTTCGATGTTTAGCCGGAAGAGATCAAAAATGAATCGACGTGACAAAAGTAAATCCCCCTAGTTAGTCTAAGCGCCAAGCCAATATTTTGGGTTTCATCAATGGCGAACGCTGCTTTTTGTGCACGCAGAATATGCGGAATTACAAACAGTTGTCTACTTAAAATCAACTTCCGCTTAGCCACCGATGGTTCTATCGTGTCCAAAAGCGACCGATTACGTACATGCATTACAACGATGTACGAAAGTATGCTTGTAAACATTCCGTACAGTACGTACAATTCGGACTCCCCTTTCGAACACTTGGAGGTAAACATGTCCCGAGTTTTTGCGTACTGTCGCGTCTCGACTTCTGATCAGACAACCGACAACCAAGTGCAGGAAATTGAAGCAGCGGGCTTCAGCGTGGCAAAACAACGGATCATCACTGAAACGGTTTCCGGGTCCGTCGCTGCTTCAGAACGAAAGGGATTCTCGAAGCTTCTTGATAGGCTGGAAGACGGAGACGTGCTGATTGTCACGAAGTTGGACCGCCTTGGCCGCAACGCCATGGATGTCAGAGCTACGGTCGAACGTCTTGAATCAACAGGAGTAAGAGTCCACTGCCTCGCACTTGGTGGGGTTGACCTGACCAGTCCAGCAGGGAAGATGACTATGCAGGTCATCAACGCCGTGGCCGAGTTTGAACGTGACCTTTTGATTGAACGTACTCACGCAGGAATCAAACGTGCGAAAGCAGAGGGAAAAATGTTTGGTCGACCGTCTGCGTTGACCTTGGAGGAACGGACTGCGGTAATTGGTCGTCTGGCTGAAGGGATTCCTATCTCGCAGATTGCACGGGAGTACTCGACTAGTCGGCAGACTATCATGCGTGTGCGTGCTGGAAGCCTTCGGGTGGCCTAGAGAATCTGTGCTTCAATAAGATCATTTGAATTGTTCGGGTTACAGTCGAACTGCCACTCCCGAGATATTTTACTGATTCAATACCTGAGCGAAGTTAATGCCGCGTGAGACGATGAAGAATTAGTAGGATCATTGTAAGCTCTGTACTTACTACAATCCGTCACTGAGCAAGCGAAAAATGATAGAAATGCCAAGAAATTTTGAGGACGATTTTAGAACGTTTGTCGACCTTCACAATTATTACCGACGCTTAGGTGGCGCGGAGACGCATTGGTTCTTCGTGGAGGCCGAAAAGGCACTCCGGCATGACTTGTACATTGCTGCTGTCCTGTCCTTCATAAATGGTATCGAGGCGAGTATCCGTACCAACGTAATGTACGTGAAAGGAAAGTTTGATGAAGAATCGATGAGAAAAATCGACATCATGAAAAATGCGTTGTTGTTGGAGGCCAGAGCGATTGGAATGAGAGTTGAGTTGCTGGCGTTTCCAGATGAAGCGGATTTCGAAGAAAAGCTTAATACCACAGGGAGAAAGATAAGACCGGTCGAGCTAGTTCGCGTACGCAACAATCTGTGCCACGGAAATGTGTTCGAGTACTTTACGAAAGTCCCAGATACTGAGGAAACAATCTTCACATCTGAATGCCTGCGCGACTTGGCTTTGACCATACAAGGGATTAGTCAAGCATGGAGCAAGGAAGTCGAACGATTTAAGAAGACGCAACCTTCTTAGTAGAAGAACTGGCTGCTTTGGCTCGAACTTGAGGGGTCGAAGTCTTCCGCATCTTGTCGGATCAAGCCAGAACTTATACGCTTTATCCGACTGCTTCGCCTTTGGCTGCATTCCAAAATGGGGCTAGTTTCTGCCTCCACTTTTCTACGTTGTTCCAGCTTCCGTCAAACTTGACGCGCCACGCATGAGTATTGTTTGGTGCGCCAATAAAGTTGTCATTACGTAAACGTACTGGTTCAAATTCCCGGTCCAACGTAGGGTTGTATGTACTCACAATGATCAGTTCCGCCACATGTGAAATATCGGTATTCAACTCCTCCTTCGGGACAAATCCGAACCATCCTTTTTCTTTAATTTCGGGATCGGAATAGAAGTAGTAGCCGAGCCAAGTTTTGCCGTTGGCTATACGTCCACCGGGACTGGGAAACAACGACCACAGTTTAGCAACGAGTTCGGCTTGTACCGGTGCGCCGTATTGGGGGAAGGCTCGGTTCAGATGAACCGCTTTGCGTTCGAAATCTTGGACGAAACTGAAATGCCGCTTTAGGTACTGGATGAACTCACTCGTTACTATTCTTGCCACTGGGTTTGAGACTTCGCGGACCTTTCCCAAACAAACGAGTACTTCTTCCCAAGTAATGATTGCCATACGCGGCGTTGAACCGATATGCGCTTTTGCCTCCTCTTTTCGAGACTCTGGACACAAAATGTATAGGAGCGATCGTACTTCAGTACGATTAATACTCTTCAAGGCAGCGGCTACCGTTTCGAGTGTGCTGACGTATTTAAACGGTTGATTTTCTTGAAACTGTGCGAAGAACTTGTTTTCAATTCCAATTACGACATCATCAAGCTGAATTAGGACGTCGAGCCGACCATTACCAAGTCTGTCTGTTGTTTGGTATTCAGTGCGGCATGCGAAGTGTGACGTGTAGCTGATAGGGCCATTAGGTGAATTATCTGACAGCAGGGCGATGAAGGCTTCGCGGACTTCATCGGAGTTGAATATTAGATAGCTCAACAATTTTGAGCCAAAATTTTCGCCAGACAGTCCTTCTATTGTAGAAAATATATCCATCCCGTCGTCCGCACTTGTTTAATGTCATTTCCACAATGCTACAGTATCGTCTGTCTGATCGGGTTTAGAACTGAGATCATTTCGTAAAATCTCTCTCGAACCTGAACTGAGTCGCTACTGGACTTTCAAGCATTCAAGGATAATTTTGCAAGGTAATTGAAAGCCCTGTTTGCGCAGGAGGTCTATTGGTAGGTTCGCGATATTTGACAAGTTGATAATATATGTCTAAACATGGAACAACCAAGCAATACGCAAAACAGCATTTCGTCGCGCAGTGCTACACGAAGCCGTGGCACGACCCTGATTCCGTTGGTACGAAGATGACGCCTTACGTTTGGGTGTTCGACAAAGACGGAAGTGTTGCGAAGCGTCGGGCACCTATCAACCTGTTCACCGAGACAGACATTTACACATTCTTGGCACCGGATGGATCGCGTGATCTTTGGTTAGAACACGGTTTACAGGAACTTGAGGACAAGTTTACGCGCATTCGGAACAAGACATTCTTCCGTGATGTGTGGCCCGATGCTGAACAAACCGCTTGGCTCTTATCGTTTGTGTCCACGGCACACTTGCGCACGCGTTCGTTCAGGAATTTTCACGCCGATCAGTGGCGCGGTATTCGGCAACGGATGGAAGAAATGGCGGAAGACATGCGCCAAGCTACGCCAGAACAGCGCCGTGCTGCAGCTATAAGCTCGGCAATAGGACGTTCGGATCGCGGTGCTAGTTTGTCAGTTGAAGATGTTCGAAGGTTAGAGGAGAACCCGCTTCAACACCTGCTTCCGTCATTCATGCGTACAGAACTTCCCATCATGGCGCGGATGTCGATGGCCGTATTACGGACTAATGATCCGTTGGGCTTCGTCACATCTGATACGCCAGCGGTGTACTTCGATCCCACGGCATACAAGCGGCAACCAATCTATCGGTCGCCGGGCTTGGCATGCATAGACATTGAAGTAACCTTGCCGCTATCGCCACAACTATGCCTAATCCTGACACATCGCCCCGACTTCCACGGTTACATCGACATATCATCAGAAGCACTGAATGAACTGAATCGACTTCGGATCGCGCACTGCGACCAAAACTTTGTCGCATGTCGCAATGAAATTCGCGCAGGGTGGTTTGAGCATCGTCCCATGCCGGAAGATTCGTGGGAGAACGTCCGGGAACGTAAGATCGCATCAGGCGAGTGGCCTTCCAGCAACTACAAGACGAACGAGGAAGATTTGAAGTGAGCAAGCATCTTATTGTTTCTGTCGTTCTTGCAATTGGAATCGTCGCAGGTGGAATTTGGATCGCTGATCAATCAATGGGGTCCAAGTTAGTAGCGGATGACCCCAACGTGAAGGAATATCAGTCATCGGGTGCAGATAAAATTTACGCTTCCCGGAACAGCGTTTCTGAACCAGAGGCTGCGATAACAGGTCCGCACGTGCCCAACTCTTCGTCAGCATCGTACTCCGGCATCTCGAAGTGCATCATCAATGGGCGAACTGTATACTCCGATAGCGGCTGCCCGGACGGCGCGAAAAGCCAGCCTGTATCCCTTCATGACAGCGCCGGGGTCATCAGTCCACCGAAGGAAAATCTCGCTGATCTGGCGGCGAAACGACAGGCTACAGAACGTGCGTACGCGCTTCAGACACAAGCGCAGGTCGTCTCTATAGGACGATCAGGAAACGTCGAGTGCGAAGAACTGGATAAGCGGGTCGCCGATTTGGATTCTATGGCGAGACAACCGCATTCAGGAGTGATGCAGGACTGGATCAAGAAGGAAAGGAAAGCCGTACGTGATCGACAGTTTGCTATACGGTGCTAGTGTAGGCCGCTGCGGGAACCTGAAGAACGTGCAGAGGATGCACTCTGAGACTATATGATTGATTAAATTGATAAAGCCTATCAACAAATGAAACCAACAAAATTGGGTTTTGAACGCGTAGACAACGGTGTAGACAAAAATGCACCCCTGCTCTATCAAATTCTAGTTACGTTTCGTGAGACAGGCGAGGTAAAAACCATCTACGTTGGCAAAAGCGAGAACGGGGCCGGTAGACCGTATCAACGTTATGACGCAAACATTAGACGCAAGATCGCAGGACTTCCGCCACTGAATGGGAGTCGTTACCGCCCCGTCCATCACGATCTACACGCGGCCTATTCGGCTGGTCACAGGGTTAGTATCGAACTCGTTCGCAACGTGGACTTGAGCAACGAGTCTATCCTTGCCGCAGAGGCTAGTCTTCAGCGTCAGCATAATCTCAAGCCCCTTGCAGGGCAGGAAGCTCGTCAACTGAACGATATGGGACATCCACTGAACAAATGAACGTTGACCTTCAGAGTATCTTTGAACGACTCTCCCTAAACCACAAGAACGCTTTGCTTTGGTTCCATCAACGGCAAGGTCAGGACGTACCGTGGCCGCAACCATTGGCAGACGGCACATTTCTTGTCAATAAGGCAAAGGGAATCCACAAGCCTGCCGGATTGCAGTATGCCCTTAGCGTACGTGAATCACTGAGCGGTCCATACGACGACCATCCACCAGAAGTACATTCCGACGGCTCTTGGACGTATCGCTACTTTCAAGAGCAACCAGACCCGGCAAAACGGGATTCCATGTTCACGAATGTGGCCCTACTCAAGTGTCGAGACGATGAGGTCCCGGTCGGCGTGCTTCGACAGGTCAAGGCCAAGCCGAATCCGCAGTATCGGGTATTGGGACTTGCCCTAGTTCGCGAGTGGAAAGATGGGTACTTCCGGTTGGAAGGCTTTAGTCCGGCTGGAACAATCAGGCAGCTTGAAGTGATAGGAAACGCTGACAGTAAGCAAGAAGAGACATTCAACCCTGAGAACATTGAGGATGCGCGTCAGCGAATCATGTCGGCTATTGTCCGTCGTCAAGGCCAAGGAAAGTTCCGGGCTACGGTCCTGTCTGCTTACAGTAATCGCTGCGCCATTTCAGGATGTGATTTGCCAGATGCACTGGAAGCCGCACACATTTTCCGCTATCTCGGTCCAGAAACTAATTTGGTAACAAACGGATTGCTACTTCGAAGCGATCTCCATACTCTATACGACCTTGGGTTGATTGCTATCGATCCAGCGACAATGAAGGTTGTTATTGCACCAAGATTGCAGAGCAGCGTGTACACCGATTTTGCGGGCAAAACTGTTCGGGTGCCGAATATGCCGGAAGAACATCCGAGTCACGCAGCTTTGAAGAAACATGCAGACTGGGCAAAAACTACTTGGCAAAAATGATATCAACCGAACTGTATAGCGTGGTAACCGTTCCGTCTGTCTTGTAAAATAAAAAAGCCTGCAACAACTGCAGGCTTTTTTGACCCAACTGTGACCCAACTGAGTGGGTCCGAACAGTAGAAATCGTAAGAATTCTGGTGGACAGTACTGGGATTGAACCAGTGACCCCCGCCGTGTGAAGGCGGTGCTCTACCCCTGAGCTAACTGTCCGGGAGCTCGCTATTATGGCACAAATGCTCCGGCGAATCAATTTGCGGGAGCAGGTTCGGCACGCCAGATGCAGGAACCCTTCACTTCCTTGTCGAGCTTGTCGAGCAAGGTGGAGTGCTCGGCCAATTCGGACTCGTCGGCGGCAAGCACGATCATCTCTTCGGCAGGCGTCGCGACAATGATCTGCTCGGCATCCGCGGACGGTGCATCGACCGTGAGGTCGATCGTCAGGCTGTTCTGGCCGCGCGTCATCGCAAGATAGACTTCGGCCAGCAGTTCCGCATCCAGCAGCGCGCCGTGCAGCACGCGGTGCGCATTCGAGATGCCGTAGCGGTCGCACAGTGCATCCAGGGAATTGCGCTTGCCGGGATGCAGTTCCTTCGCCTGCACCAGCGTGTCGGTCACGCTGTCGACATGCTCCTTGAAGCGAGGCAGGCCAAGGCGTTCGAATTCGGCATCGAGGAAGGCGAGATCGAACGGTGCATTGTGAATGATGATTTCCGCGCCGCGCACGTAATCGCGCAGTTCAGCCGCAATCTCGGCAAACTTCGGCTTGTCGCTGAGGAATTCCGTGGTCAGGCCGTGCACCGCGAGCGCACCCTCTTCCGAATCGCGCTCGGGATTGATGTAGAGATGAAAATTGTTGCCGGTCAGGCGGCGATTGACGATCTCCACGCAGCCGATCTCGATGATGCGGTCGCCGGAGCGCGGATTCAAACCTGTGGTTTCGGTATCAAGTACGATTTGTCGCATAGTCAGTGTGTTGCTGCGGCAGGTGCATGCAGCGCCTCGGATGTTGCCGAAGACGCATGCGCATGCTTGCGCGCAAAGAAAGTATAGAACGTCGGGACGACGAACAAGGTCAGCAGTGTACCGAAAGTCATGCCGCCGACGATCACCCAGCCGATCTGGATGCGCGATTCGGCGCCGGCACCGGTCGCCAAGGCGAGCGGAATCGCGCCGAGCACCATGGCGCCGGTGGTCATGAGAATCGGACGCAGGCGCAGCACGGCAGCCTCGACGATCGCTTCCTGCAATTCCTTGCCTTGTTCGCGCAGCTGGTTGATGAACTCGACGATCAGGATGCCGTGCTTGGTAATCAATCCTACCAGGGTAATCAATCCGATCTGGCTGTACACGTTCAAGGTGCCGCCCGTCCACTGCAGCGCCGCGAGCGCCCCCGCCATCGAAAGCGGCACGGTCAGCATGATGATGAATGGATCGACGAAGCTTTCAAACTGCGCCGCCAGCACCAGATAGATGAACGCCAGCGCCAGCACGAATGTCATGACCAGGCTGCCGCTCGATGCGCGGTATTCGCGCGACGAGCCCGACAGGTCGGTCGCATAGCCCGGCTTGATGATGGCTCTCGCCGTGTCTTCCATGAAGTCGATGGCTTCGCCCTGCGTGTAGCCGTTGGCCAGGTTAGCCGAGATGACCACTGCGCGGCGCTGGCCGAAGTGGTTCAGCTCGCGTGGCGCAACCGATTCCCTCACCTTCAGCAGGCTCGACAGCGGCACCATCTGTTCCTGGCCTCCGGCCGTCTTGCTGAGGGCGCGGACGAAGATATTGTTGATGTCGTCCGGCGCATCACGTTCGCCGTTCTTGATCTGCACGATGACGTCGTACTGGTCGCCGTCCTTCTTGAAGCGGGTGACGTTGCGGCCGCCGAGCATGGTTTCGAGGGTTCGGCCGACGGTTTCGATCTGCACGCCGGCATCGGCTGCCTTGTCGCGGTCCACTTCCACATTGACCTGGGGCTTGTTGAGGCGCAGGTCGGTATCGATGTTGGCGAGGCCGGGGTTCTTGCTGGCTTCGGCGACGATGCGCTGCACCACCTGCTGCAACTCCTCATAGGAGGCATTGCTCATCACCACCAGGTTGACCGGCCGCTCGCGAATCGACTGGCCGAGCGACGGCGGCGCATTGGGGAATGCAAGCACGCCCGGCACGCCGGTCATCTTGGGCTGCATCTCCTTGATCATGTCCAGCGTGCTGCGCTTGCGCTCGGACCAGTCGACCGTGCGCATGAAGGCGACGCCCCGCTCCACCGTCGGATTGCCGGCGACGATGAAGACGCGGTCGATCTCCTTCGTTTCCGCAGCAATGCCTTCGAGCTGGCGCGCATACTTTTCGGTATAGGCCAGCGAGGCGCCGTCCGGTCCGGTCAGTGCGGTGAAGATGATGCCTCTGTCTTCCACCGGGGCCAGTTCCTTCTTCATGGTGCTGCCGAGCCAGACCAGACCGCCGATGACTGCCACGTAGATCAGTACCACCAGCCAGCGCGTACGCAGCGTCACGCTGAGCACACGGCGGTAGGCGGAAGTCATGCCGTTCAATACGCTCTCGATCGCGCGGTACATGATGCCGTGCTGCTGCGCGGGTTGATGCTTGAGCAGCACCGAACACATCATGGGCGACAGCGTCAGGGCGATGAAGCCGGAAACGATCACCGCGCCGGCCAGAGTCAGCGCGAACTCCACGAACAGGCGTCCCGTGCGGCCCGGCGTGAATGCCACCGGGGCGTACACCGCCGCCAGCGTCAGCGTCATGGCAATGACCGCGAAGCCGATTTCCTTCGCTCCCCTGAGGGCGGCTTCGAAAGGCCGCATGCCTTTCTCGATGTGGCGGTAGATGTTCTCCAGCACGACGATCGCATCATCGACCACGAGGCCGATCGCCAGCACCAGCGCCAGCAGGGTCAGGGTATTGATGGAAAAGCCGGCCAGCGACATGATGGCGAAGGCACCGATCAGGGAGACCGGGATGGTCACCAGCGGGATGATTGAGGCGCGGACCGAACGCAGAAACACGAAGATCACGAGGGCGACGAGAATCACCGCCTCGCCGATGGTCTTGTACACCGAGCTGATCGAGCGTTCGATGAAGACGGTATTGTCGACGGAAATGCTGATATTGACGCCCTGCGGCGCCAGCTCCTCGTTCAGCCTGGGCAGTTCCGCCTTCACATAGCCGGCCAGTTCCAGCGGATTGGCAGTCGCCTGCCGGATCACGCCGAGCGAGACCGCATTCTGGCCGTTGAAGCGTACCGATGAACGCTCGACCGCCGGGCCGATTTCCACGCTGGCAACGTCGCGTACGCGCACCGCATAGCCGTTGACGGTGCGCACCACGATGTCCTCGAACTGGGTCGGCGTGGTCAGATCGGTTTGCGAGACGACGGAAAATTCGCGCTGCTTCGATTCGATGCGGCCGGCGGGAATCTCGATGTTCTGCTTGCGCAGCGCATCTTCCACGTCCGCCGGCGTGAGCCGGTAGGCCGCAAGCTTGTCGCGGTTGAGCCAGATGCGCATCGCATACTTGCGTTCGCCGTTGATGCGGACGTCGGCGGCCCCCGGCAGCAGCTGCAGGCGCGGCTTGACGATGCGGTTGGCGATGTCGGTCAAGTCGAGCGGCGACAAGGTATCGCTGGAGAACGACAGCCAGATGATGGGACTGGCATCGGCCTCGACCTTGGCGATTACCGGCTCCTCGATCGTCTGCGGCAGCTTGGATCGGACGCGCGAGACGCGGTCGCGCACATCGTTGGCGCCGGAATCCGGGTCTTTCTCAAGGCGGAAGCGCACCGTGATCTGGCTTTGTTCGGCGCGGGAAATCGATGTCAGCACGTCAATGCCGTCGATGCCGGCGATCGAGTCCTCCATCGGCTTGGTCACCTGGGATTCGACGATCTCGGAACTGGCCCCGGGATAACGGGTTTCCACCGTGACCACCGGCTCGTCGATCTTCGGATATTCGCGCACGGCCAGGCGCTTGTAGCAGACCAGGCCGACCAGGACGATGACAAGAGAGATCACCGTCGCGAACACCGGGCGGCGGATGCAGATATCGGATAAAACCATGGCAGACTCCGGTCAGCTCTTGTTCGAGGGAGTAACCGGTCCGTCCGGCGGCACCGGTCCGGCGGCGGACTTTGCGCCCGGGGCGATGCGCACCGGCGTGCCGTCGCGCGACAGGCGGATCTGCCCTGCCGTGACCACCATGTCGCCTTCATTCAGGCCCTGCGTGATTTCGACCTTGGCGGCGCGGCGCAGGCCGGTCTTGACTTCCACCTTCGTCGCCTTGCCGTCGGTCACTTTCCACACCATCGCCTTCGCGCCCTGCGGAACGATGGCTTCCTCGGGCACCATCAGCGCCTTTTCCCTTTCCGCGAGGATGAGGCGAACCCGGGCGAACATGCCCGGCTTGAGGCGGGCTTCGGGATTGGCGATGCGGCCGCGCAGCAATGCCGAGCGGCCGGAGCTGTCGACCTGCGGATCGATCGCATCCACACTGGCGCGGAAAGGCTTGTTCGGCAGCGCATCGACCAGCACCTCGATGGCCTGGCCGGTGCGGACGACGTCCGCATAACGTTCGGGAATGCGGAAATCCACCTTGACGCTGGAAAGATCTTCCAGGTTCACCAGGTCGGCGCCGTCTTTTACATAGTCGCCGATGCTCACATTGCGAATGCCGACGATACCGGAGAACGGCGCACGGATTTCCAGCTTTGACAGGCGGGCCTCGGCCAGCGCCAGCTTGGCTTCCAGCACCTGGACGTTGGCCTGCGATTCGTCTCGCGCGCGTTCGGAGATGAATTTCTGCTTGGCGAGATCGGCATTGCGCTCGAAGTTGGCCTTGGCGATGCCGAGTTCTGCCTTGGCCTGCAGCACTTCGGCCTGGTTGACGGTGGAATCGAAAGCAACGAGTACCTGCCCCTTCTTGACCTGCTGGCCGTCGCTGAAGTTGAGCCGAACGATGCGGCCGGCCACTTCGGGACGGATCATCACCGCCTCATTGGAGCGCAGGGTTCCGGTTGCGTTGACGTCGTCCACCAGGCGTACCGCGGTCACGGTGGTCACATCGACCGCCGCCGGGCCGCCGGGACCGGCACTCTTCCCGCCCTTGGCCACCTTGTCCGCCGACGCCGGGGATGCGCCGGACTGCTCGGTCGGAGCCTGGGGCTTGCGCTGTTCAATGTAGGCGTAGGCGCCTAGCGTCATGATGCCCAGGGCCGCAACCGTGGGGTAAAGGAGTCTCCGTGGCTTCATTTGCTTGGGTCGTGCTCTGCGCTCGATTGTTATGTTATTTGGGGGTGTCCTGGTTCCTGCAACATTTTTCCATCGTGCAACTGTAACACTATAGAACAGTTGCGCTTGCTGAAGCAACGCCGCGATTGGCCAGTGCATCGGCGTGCTCGTTGCCGTCGTGTCCGGCGTGGCCCTTGACCCAGCGCCATTCGATACGGTGCGTCGAGCGGGCAGCGTCCAGCGCCTGCCACAGGTCGACGTTTTTCACCGGCTCCTTCGATGCCGTTTTCCAGCCGCGGGCCTTCCAGCCGTGTATCCATTCGCTGATGCCTTTCTGCACATACTGGCTGTCGGTATGCACGATGACCTCGCATGGCCTTTTCAGGGCCGACAGGGCTTCGATGACGGCTTTGAGTTCCATGCGGTTATTGGTCGTGTTGGGCTCGCCGCCGAACATTTCCTTGCGGTGCGGGCCGGCAATCAGCAGCGCACCCCAGCCGCCCGGGCCCGGGTTTCCCTTGCAGGCGCCATCGGTATAGATTTCCACTTTTTCCATGTTGATTCGTTACTTGTGTTTTTGAACGCGGTTCGTGACGGGCACGCCCTGCCGCGCCTTGGCCGGCTGCTTGATCCAGGCCGGACCGATGAGGCGCATGCCGCGTACCCGCTTGATCGCCTGCACCATGTAGACCGCACCCAGATAAGGCCACCAGCGCTCACCCGCCTCTTCCATGAAGGCAAAGCGCGACAGCCACTTCTCCGTCAGGCAGGGCGGCGCGTAGCAGCCGAAATGGCCGCGGTTGACTTCCATGCTGAGCAGCTTGAGCCAGTCCTTCAGGCGCGGCAGGCTGATGAATTCGCCGTGCTCGGGCAGGAAATGGGCGCCCGTCAAGCGTCCGGTCACCTGGCGCAGGCCCCACAGGCTTGCCGGATTGAAGCCGCAGATGATGACCTGGCCTTCCGGTATCAGCACGCGCTCGACTTCCCGCAGGACCTGATGCGGCTCTTCCGCAAACTCCAGCACATGCGGCAATACGATCAGGTCGAGACTCTGGGAGGCGAACGGCAGTTCGGCAAAGTCGTGCACCACCACCACGGGCGACGAAGGCTTGCCGTCGCTCTCCGACGGCAGGTGGGTATCGGTCAGCCACTTGTTGGGCATGCGGTTGGCGCGCAGCGCATCGATCTGGGGCAGGCCGATCTGCAGGGCATTGAATCCGAAGATGTCGGCGGTCAGCATGTCGAGGCATTCCTGCTGCCAGGCGCGGACATAGCTGCCCACCGGCGTTTCCAGCCATGGGCCGAGGGCTATAATGGCCTTTTCGGGCAAAGGATGATCCATCGTATGTTAAGTGTATTGACTGTACCGGCGTTCCAGGACAATTACTTGTGGCTGATTCACGATGGCGTAAACGCTGCAGTGGTCGACCCCGGGGACGCGACGCCGGTTCTCGACTGTCTGAACCGCCACGGCCTCGCCCTCGCTGCTATTCTACTGACACATCACCATGCTGACCATGTCGGCGGCGTCCCGCAATTGCTGGAGCGGTTTACCGTGCCGGTTTTTGGCCCGCGTCAAGAACCAATTCCTGCAATTACGTATCCTCTGGGCGAGGGCGACACCATCGTCGTCCCGAAACTGGGGCTTGAATTGCAGGTGCTGGATGTGCCGGGCCATACCCGCGGGCACATTGCCTATCATGCACCGAAAGAGTCGTGGCTGTTTTGCGGCGATACCCTGTTTGCCGGCGGCTGCGGCCGCTTGTTCGAAGGCACGCCGGAACAGATGGTGACTTCGCTGGGAAAGCTTGCCGCCCTGCCCGGCGATGTCAAGGTGTACTGCGCGCATGAATACACGCTGTCGAACCTGCGTTTCGCCCTTGAAGTCGAGCCTGGCAACGCTGCCTTGCAGACGCGCTTCTCCCGGGAACAGGCGAAGCGCGACCGCAATGAACCGACCGTACCGTCGACCATTGCCATTGAAAAGGAAACCAATCCTTTTCTTCGTTATGCCGAACCCGCGATTGCCGACCGGTTGATGTCAACCGGACATGTTTCCTCGAGGGAACCAATTGCCGTTTTCACTGCCCTAAGGCAGTGGAAAAATTCCTTCCGCTGAAAACAACGCGGATCAGTTGTCAGAGTAGTATCGAATGACCGATAAATCTTGACGCAGGAAAACACCATTACGTAAACTCCGTCGATTCAACCGGGCGCCCAGGCTGCCCTTCATCAACAGCAAGTGAGGAACCATGCATCCGCTGAAAAAAAGAACATCTCGTTTTGCAGCGCTTCTCCTCCTCGGCGCCCCGGTCGCCACCCTCGCAGCAGATCTTTCCCTCCCCCTCTACAACTGGTCGCAGGTTTCGTCAATGGAACGGCCCTACGATCCGAACGACCCCCTGATACAGATACTGTCGATGGAGGAAGTCGATGTCTGGGCTCGCATCCGCAAGGGTTTCGGCATTCCGGATCTGGACAATCCGCTGGTGGTCAGCCAGACGCAGTTTTACAGCTCGAAACCGGAATATTTCGTGCGCACCACCACTCGCGCGTCGCGCTACTTGTTTCATGTCGTGCAGGAGCTCGAAAAGCGCAACATGCCCACCGAACTGGCGCTCCTGCCCTTCATCGAATCCTCGTTCAACCCGCTGGCGTATTCCACCGCGCATGCGGCCGGCATGTGGCAGTTCATTCCGTCGACCGGCCGCGACTTCAACCTGACGCAGAGCACGTTCAAGGATGAGCGGCGCAACGTGCTGGCTTCGACCGAAGCGGCGCTGACCTACCTGCAGAAGCTCTACGGCATGTTCGGCGACTGGCAGCTGGCGCTGGCCGCCTACAACTGGGGTGAAGGTTCGGTGCAGCGTGCCATCAACAAGGCCCGCGCCGCCAACCAGCCCATCGATTTCAACAGCCTGTCGCAGTACATGCCGCTGGAAACCAAGAACTACGTTCCCAAGCTGCAGGCGGTGAAAAACATCATCGCCGCACCGGCCGACTACGGCATTGCCCTGCCGAAGGTGGACAACCAGCCTTACTTCGTCACCATCGGCAAGACGCGCGACATCGATATCAAGGTCGCGGCCCAGCTGGCCGAACTGTCCATCGACGAATTCAAGGCGCTCAATCCACAGTTCAACAAGCCCGTGATTGCCGGCAGTTCGGATACGCAAATTCTGCTTCCGCAGAGCAACGCGGAAAAATTCAAGTCCAACCTGGCGAAATGGGGCCGCGCGCTGTCATCCTGGACCGCGCACAAGGTCACCAATGCCCGCGAGCGCATCGAATCGATTGCCTCCAAGTTCGGCACCACGCCCGAGGTCCTCCGCGAGGTCAACAATATTCCGCCGAAGATGGTGGTCAAGGCGGGTTCGACCCTGCTCGTGCCGAAACCGGAACATGCGCCTGAAAAGGATATCGCTCCGGAACTCGTGGAGTCGGCAACCCTGATCACCGCGCCCGACATCCCGGAAACGCGGCGCATCTGGGTCAAGGTGGGCAAGAAGGACACGCTGACCGCCATTGCGCAGCGCAACCACGTCAGCGTCGCGCAAATCAAGGACTGGAACGACCTCAAGCAGGACAAGGTTGCTGCCGGCACGACGCTGAAGCTGGAAGTGCCGAACCGGCCGGCTCCGGCCCGCAAGGCTGCGCCGGCTTCGTCGCCGACAAGGCAGGCCGCTCAGAAGGCCCCTGTACGGCAGGCGGCACGCCAGGCGCCGGCTTATCGCAAGGCGTCGCCCGCCCCGCCGCGCAAGACCGTCGCCAGCAATACGAAGAAGAAATCCGGCTGAGCCGAAACACTACTCGTCATCAAAATGCAGGCCTCGTTCCGACGCCTGCATTTTTGTTTCAGGCATCAGGTATCAGCTTGTTAGCCCTCAGGCATCCGCGCTGACCGAGGCGCCGGCTGCGGCACTGGTGCTCAGCGTGGAATAGGTCGATGCCGCGAGCAGGCGCCTGGTATAGGCTTCCTTGGGATTGCCGAGCACGTCCTCCGTACTCCCCCGCTCAACGATCTTCCCGTCCTTCATCACCATCACGCGGTGCGCCATCGCGCGGATGACCGCGAGGTCATGGCTGATGAAAACATAGGCAATGCCGTACTTGCGCTGCAGCTCGGCCAGCAGCTGGAGCACCTGCTGCTGCACGGACACGTCAAGCGACGATGTCGGTTCATCGAGCAGGATCAGCTCCGGCTTCAATACCAGCGCGCGCGCGATGGCGATGCGCTGGCGCTGGCCGCCGGAAAACTCGTGCGGATAGCGCGACATCATTTCCGGCACCAGCCCCACTTCCTGCAGCGCAGCGGCCACCGCATCTCGCAGGGCCGGCTTGTCGAGGCCGGGCTGGTGCAGTTCCAGCCCTTCGCCGACGATCTGCTCGATGGTCCGCCGCGGCGACAGCGACGCGAACGGATCCTGGAATACGACCTGCATCTTCGCCCGCAGGGAACGCAGGGCCGCGCTGTTCATCTCGCTGATCGGATGCCCGATGAAGGAGATGCGGCCGCTCACCTCCGCAGCCGACAGCCTGACCAGAGCCATGCCGAGCGTGGATTTGCCGGAACCCGATTCCCCGACGATGCCAAGGGTCTCATGCGGCTTGAGCTGCACATCGACGCCGTCGACGGCAACGAAAGGTTCCTTCTTGAACCAGCCCTTCTTGATCGAGAACGTGCAGCGCAGCGGATCGGTGGCCAGCAGCGGTGTGGCGTCTTCGCCGACCTCTTCCACCATGCGCTGGGGATGGCTGCCCAGCAGCTTGCGGGTGTAGGGTTCGCGCGGATTGGCGAAGAGTTCGCCGGTGCTCGCCGTCTCGATCAGCCTGCCCTTCTCCATCACGCCGACGCGGTCCGCGAAATGGCGCACGAGGTTGAGATCATGCGTAATCATCAGCACAGCCATGTTCTCTTCGCGCTGCAGCTGGTTGAGCAGTTCCAGTATCTGCACCTGGATGGTCACATCCAGCGCCGTGGTCGGTTCATCCGCGATCAGCAGCCTGGGCTTGCACGCCAGCGCCATGGCGATCATCGCACGCTGGCGCTGGCCGCCGGAGAGCTGGTGCGGATACGCCAATGCCCGGCGCGCCGGGTCCGGGATGCCGGTCTTGTCGAGCAGGTCGACGGTGCGCCGCGCCGCTTCCTTGGCATTGATGCCTTCATGCAGCATCAGCACTTCCGCAATCTGGTTGCCGATGGTGAAGAGCGGGTTGAGCGCCGTCATCGGCTCCTGGAAGATCATGGCGATGTCCTTGCCGCGCACCGCGCGCATCGCACGCTCAGGCTTCTGCAGCAGGTCTTCGCCAGCGAACAGAATGCGTCCGCCATACTCGGCATCGTGATTCAGGCGCAGGATGGAGAGCGAGGTCACGGTCTTGCCCGATCCCGATTCGCCGACCAGCGCGAACTTCTCGCCGGGCGCTATGCTGAAACTCACATCATTGACCACGGTCGCGGCGCCGAATCCGACGCGCAGGTTCTGTACTTCAAGCAGACTCATGCCTTCCTCCGCACGTCCATCGCATTGCGCAGCGCATCGCCGATATTGGTCAGCAGCAGCAGGGTCATCGTCAGCACGACAAAGGTCGACAGCGCGATCCACCACGCATCCAGGTTGTTCTTGCCCTGCGCCAGCAGTTCGCCGAGGCTGGGCGTGGACGGCGGCACGCCCAGTCCGAGGAAGTCCAGGCTGGTCAGCGCGAGAATCGCCGCGCTCATGCGGAAAGGCAGGAAGGTGATCACCGGCGTCATGCTGTTGGGCAGCACATGGCGCCAGATGATCTGTCCGTTCGACAGGCCGAGCGCACGGGCGGCCTGCACGTATTCGAGATTGCGGTTGCGCAGGAAATCGGCGCGCACGTAATCGGACAGGCCCATCCAGCCGAACAGCGAGAGCAGGACCAGCAGCAGCCCCAGGCTTGGCTGGAAGATCGAGGCGAAGATGATCAGCAGGTAAAGCTCGGGCATGGAGCCCCAGATTTCCATGAAGCGCTGGAACAGCAGATCGGTCTTGCCGGCGAAATAGCCCTGGATCGCGCCGGTAATGAGGCCGAGGATCACGCCGGTGATCGTCAATGCCAGCCCGAACAGGACAGACACGCGGAAACCGTACAGCAGCCGTGCAAACACATCGCGCCCTCGGTCGTCGGTCCCGATCCAGTTGTCGGCAGACGGCGGCGCCGGGTTGGGCGACTTCGCGAAATAATTGAGCGTGTCGAAACGGTAGCGGTTGATGGGATAGATCGCCCAGTTGCCGTCCTTCTCGAACTGGTCGCGGATGAAGGGATCGAGAAAGTCGGCCGGCGTGTCGAAATCGCCGCCGAAGACCTTTTCCGAATAGTCGGTCAGGATCGGAAACATGGTCTGGCCGTTGTAGCGCACCACCAGCGGCCGGTCGTTCGAGATCACTTCGGCCAGCAGGCTGATCACGAACAGGATGGCGAAGAGGATGAGGCTGACGTAGCCGCGGCGGTTCTGCTTGAAGCGCAGCCAGACGCGCTTCCATGGAGAGGCGGAGGAAATCGGCTTGTTCGGAGTCATCGGCTCAGGCTTTCGAATTGCACGCGCGGATCGGCCCACACATAAAGAAGATCGCCGATCAGCTTGACCGCCAGGCCGATCAGGGTGAACAGGTAAAGCGTTCCCATGACCACAGGATAATCGCGGCGGATCACCGACTCATAGGACAGCAGGCCGAGGCCGTCGAGCGAGAACAGGGTTTCGATCAGCAGGCTGCCGGTGAAGAAGGCGCCGATGAAGGCGGCCGGGAAGCCGGTGACGAGCGGGATCAGCGCATTGCGGAACACATGCTTGTACAGCACGGTCTTCTCGCTCAGGCCCTTGGCGCGCGCGGTCAGCACATACTGCTTGCGGATCTCTTCGAGAAAGGTGTTCTTGGTCAGCAGCGTCATCACTGCGAATGAACCCGCGACCGATGCCGCGACCGGCAGCGTGATGTGCCACAGGTAGTCGAGCACCTTGCCCGTCAGCGACAGCTGTTCCCAGTTGTCGGAGGTCAGTCCGCGCAGCGGGAACCATTGGACGAAGCTGCCGCCGCCGAACATCACCAGCAGGAACACGCCGAGCACGAAGCCGGGGATCGAATAGCCGATCAGCACCGCGATGCTGGTGGCGACGTCGAAACGGCTGCCTTCGCGCACCGCCTTGGCGATGCCCAATGGCAGCGAGATGAAATAGGTGAGGAAGAAGGTCCACAGCCCCAGGCTGATCGATACCGGCATCTTGGATTTCACCAGGTTCCACACATCCATGTGATGGTAGAAGCTCTGCCCGAGATCGAAGGTGAGAAAGCCCTTCACCATCTGGCCGAAGCGTTCCAGCGGCGGCTTGTCGAATCCGTACAGCGCCTGGATTTCCTTGACCCGCTCCGCATCCACGCCCTGCCGGCCGCGATATTCGGAACCGCCTCCGCCGCCGACCTCGCCGGCGCCGACCTGCCCTTTCTTCAATTCCATCAGCGCCTGCTCGACCGGCCCTCCCGGCACGAACTGGATCACCGCGAAGGTGATGGCAATGACGCCGAACAGCGTCGGAATCATCAGCAGGATGCGCTTTGCTATATAAGACCAGATATTCATCTCTTACCTCGGCTTCTGCTGCCACCAGCTCGATATCACGTAGGGATCCGCCGCATAGTACAGTGGCATCTTCTCGGGAATGCCGAAGCGGCTGCGGTAGGCGACCCTGTGCGTCGACGAGAACCAGTGCGGCACGACGATATATTTGTGCAGCAGCACCCGGTCGAGCGCACGGGCAGCGGCCACCAGTTCCTTGCGCGAACCTGCCGCCACCAGGTTGGCGACGAGTTTGTCGACCACCGGGTCCTTCAGGCCCCAGGCATTGTTCGAGCCCTTTTCATCGGCCGCCTTGGAGCCGAAGGTGTCGAACATCTCATTGCCGGGGCTGGTGGTATCCGGGAAACGGATGCTGGTCATGTCGAAGTCGAACTCTTCCATCCGCTTCTGCACCAGCGCATAGTCGGCGGTGCGCTGGTTGACCTGGATGCCGAGCTTATGCAGGTTGCGGATATAGACGCTGATGATGCGCGACAGCGCGGACTGGTCATCAAGGATTTCGAAGGTGAACACTTCGCCCTTGGCATTGCGCAGCGCGCCGTCGCGATACTCCCATCCGGCCTGCCTGAACAGTTCGCGCGCCTGCAGCAGGTTGGCGCGCAGCGAGTTGGGCGGATCGGTGCGCGGCTGCACCGGCGCCGGGCCGAATACCTTCGGGTCGAGCTGGTCGCGCAGCGGCTCCAGCAGTTTCAGCTCCTCTTCGGACGGCGTGCCGGTCGCCGCCAGTTCGCTGTTGTTGAAATAGGAGTAAATGCGCTTGTACTGGTTGTAGAACAGCTGCTGGTTCATCCACTCGTAGTCGAGCGCGAGGCCGAGCGCCTGGCGCACGCGGATGTCGGTGAACTGGCCGCGCCGCAGATTCATCACGAAGCCCTGCATGCCGGCCGCATTCGAATGCTGCAGCTCGCGCTTGACGATTTCGCCGCTCGTGAATTTCGGCCCGATGTAGCTGCGCGCCCAGTTCTTTGCGCTGTACTCGACCACCACGTCGAATTCGCCTGCCTTGAAGGCTTCCAGGCGTGCCACATCGTCCTTGTAGAAGCGGTAGATGATGCGGCCGAAATTGTACATGCCCTTGCGCGACGGCACCTCGTTGCCCCAGTAGCTGGGATCGCGCTTGTAGATGATCGAGCGGCCGACGTCGTAGCGGTCGATCAGGTAGGGGCCGGTCGCGATCGGCGGCTCGAGCTGTATCTTGTCGAAGGAGGTCTTCGCACCCCACTTGCGGGAAAACACGGGCACCCCGCCGACGATCAGCGGCAGCTCGCGGTTGAGCGCCTTGAAATCGAAGCGCACCGTGCGCTCGTCCACCACCACGCATTCCTTGACGTCGGCGAATACCGACTTGAACTGCGGCGCGCCCTTGGCCAGCAGGGTGTCGTAGGAATGCTTGACGTCGGCCGCGGTCACCGGGTCGCCGTTGTTGAATTTCGCCTTCGGGTTCAGCCTGAAGGTCATCGACATTCGGTCCGCGGCGAGTTCCATGTCTTCCGCCAGCAGGCCGTACATGGTGGCGGTTTCATCGGCCGAACTGGTGGCCAGCGTCTCGAACATCAGGTTGGAAACGCCGGCGGCCGCAACGCCCTTCATCGAATACGGATTGAACTTGTCGAAGCTGGTCCGCCGGTCGGGATTGGCGAGATAGAGCTCTCCCCCGCGCGGCGCATCCGGATTCACATAGTCGAAATTCTTGAATCCCGCCGGGTATTTGGGCGTGTCGTAGAGGGAAAAAGCATGGGCGGCATGGCTGCTGCCGCTGTAGGGAACGGAGATGCCGAACAGGATGGAGAGGAGTAATTTGCGCATTCGCCTGGTTATAGAGGTCGGTTCAGCGTGCATGTGACCGGGGTATTGTACCGAAAGGCATTTCCTGGAACCGGTTTTGCCCGCCAATTGCAGCAACTTGCCATACGTTAACGGAATTTTGGGCTTGCGGCATGCGCAAAATTAAGTCCGTTTGATTTCCACCAGACTCTTCCGCATTCCCGATAGTTCGCCGAAAGTTGCTCCGCGGTCCAAGTCTCCCTACAATCTTGCGAATTCAAAAAATCGGCGGTCGCACCCGACAGGCTTTGCACACGATGGCGTTGCACAGGTTTGCCAGGACGGGCGGCGTAAAATACGACAAACTCAACTGGAGTCTCCCATGGCATTCCTGCAAGGCAAAAAAATCCTGATCACCGGCCTATTATCGAACCGTTCCATCGCCTACGGCATCGCCCAGGCCTGCAAGCGCGAAGGCGCCGAACTCGCCTTTACCTATGTCGGTGACCGCTTCAAGGACCGCATCACCGAATTCGCCAAGGAATTCGGCAGCGAACTCGTCTTCGACTGCGACGTCGGCAGCGACGAGCAGATCAATGCGCTGTTCGCCGACCTCGGCAAGTCCTGGAGCCAGCTCGACGGCCTCGTGCATGCGATCGGCTTCGCGCCGCGCGAAGCGATTGCCGGCGATTTCCTCGACGGTCTCTCCCGCGAGAACTTCCGCATTGCCCACGACATCTCGGCCTACAGCTTTCCTGCAATGGCCAAGGCGGCGCTGCCTATGCTGAGCAGCAATTCGGCCTTGCTCACCCTGAGCTACCTCGGCTCGATCCGCGCCCTGCCCAACTACAACACTATGGGTCTTGCGAAAGCATCGCTCGAAGCCAGCGTACGCTATCTGGCGGAGTCGCTGGGCCAAAAAGGCGTTCGCGTGAACGGCATTTCCGCCGGCCCGATCAAGACGCTCGCAGCCAGCGGCATCAAGGACTTCGGCAAGATCCTCAACTTCGTGAAAACGCATGCGCCGCTGCGCCGCAACGTCACCATCGAGGATGTGGGCAATACCGCCGCCTTCCTGCTGTCGGATCTCGCAGGCGGCATTACCGGCGAAATCACTTATGTCGACGGCGGCTTCTCGCACGTGGTTGGCGGCATTGCGGAGCCGGGCGACGCATAATCGGCGGACGCCTGTACTGTTCACCGAAGCGAAGCGCTGCTCTTTATCCCCTTTAAATCAGCGCTTCCGCCTCAACATGCCATTAAATCCGGGAAGTTGAACAAGGTCTTGCATTAAGGCATCGCACCGCCGATATCTTTGTGCAGTGCCGAAATTTCTCAGGCAAGGGACGGCATTCCTCTGTATAATGCGTCCCTGTGTTTGCTACAGGCAGACACGTCGCAGCACCGCAACCCTTTAGCAATAACCATAAAGCCCTCCCGCCTCTGGTGTCGCCCTATTAGACACCGTCCCGGCGCAAAGCTTTTGTGCCGAAATTTCTCAGAACCCATTTCTCAGCTGTTTCGTTGGTTGGCGTTGCCTTTTCAAATACGTTCGCGAGCTCGTTACGAGTGTGGTCGCGGCGTTGATTTTTAAGAAAGAAACACAATGACTTTTGAAGCACTAGGCCTGCATTCGTCCATTCTCAAAGCACTGACCGAAGCCGGCTATACCAAACCTACTCCCGTCCAGGAGCAGGCGGTACCCGCAGCGATGCAAAACCGTGACTTGCTGGTCTCTTCCCAGACCGGCTCCGGCAAGACCGCTGCCTTCATGCTGCCGGCGCTGCACAAGTTCGCCGAAGCCGAACAGAATTTCCAGCCCGGCGCCAAGACGCCCAACCAGGAACGCCAGTCTGCCCGTTCGCGCGGCGAGCGTCCCCGCTTCCAGCCTGCACAGCCGAAGATGCTGGTGCTGACGCCGACCCGCGAACTCGCGCTGCAAGTGACCACCGCAACCACCAAGTACGGCGCCAACCTGCGCCGCGTGCGCGCCGTATCCATTCTCGGCGGCATGCCGTATCCGAAACAGATGCAGCTGCTGTCGCGCAATCCGGAAATCCTGGTGGCGACACCCGGCCGCCTGATCGACCACATGGAGTCGGGCAAGATCAACTTCTCGCAGCTGGAAATGCTGGTGCTGGACGAAGCCGACCGCATGCTGGACATGGGATTCATCGAGGACATCGAAAAGATCGTGGCAGCAACGCCGGAAACCCGCCAGACCATGCTGTTCTCGGCAACGCTCGACGGCGTGGTCGGCAACATGGCCAAGCGCATCACCCGTGACCCGCTGGTCATCCAGATCGCCAGCATGGGCAACAAGCATGAGAACATCCAGCAGCGCGTGCATTTCGTCGACGACCTCTCGCACAAGAACCGCCTGCTCGACCACCTGCTGCGCGATACCACCCTCGACCAGGCGGTCGTCTTCACCGCAACCAAGCGTGACGCCGACACCATCGCCGACCGTCTGAACATCGCCGGTTTCGCGGCTGCCGCCCTGCACGGCGACATGCATCAGGGTGCGCGCAACCGCACGCTCGACGCGCTGCGCCGCGGCCAGGTGCGCGTGCTCGTGGCAACCGACGTGGCTGCGCGCGGCATCGACGTGCCGGGTATCACTCACGTGGTGAACTACGACCTGCCGAAGTTCCCGGAAGACTACGTGCACCGCATCGGCCGTACCGGCCGCGCAGGACGCAACGGCCTGGCGATCTCGCTGGTCAATCATGCGGAAAACATCAACATCAAGCGCATCGAGCGCTTCACCAAGCAGCTGATCCCGGTGGATGTGATCGAAGGCTTCGAGCCGAAGAAGTCCGCACCCGCACCGCGTTCGGCCCGCAAGCCGGGCGGCTGGAAGCCGGGCGACGGCCGCGGCGGCAAGCCGGGTCAGCGCAGCTTCAGCAAGCCGGGCGCACCGCGCAAGGAAGGCGGCGGCTTTGGCGGCAAGTCTTCGCGCTTTGCGGGCGATGGCAATCGCCGGTCGTTTGGTGATCGCTAAGAAACTGGGTTGAGCAGTTTAAATTGACTGCATGACGTTACCTCCCTTCTCCCGCAAGCGGGAGAAGGGTTGGGGATGAGGGAGTTTGCACAGCCTCCTTTGGTCTTGGCAATTCCCCTCACCCCTGCCCCTCTCCCGCCTGCGGGAGAGGGGTGTACTCTCCGTAGCAACCAGCACCAAAGTACCTGCCTAGTCCGTTTTGACTGAAACTGTCAAAACACTGATTTCTGCATAAGCGAGATTTCGCATCGAGACCCTAAACCGCCCTTGAACCGGGCGGTTTTTTTACCCCTGCATTCTCCTTACGCTGCACAGCCCCTACAGCAAGCAAGTCCGAAACCCAATAAACATGCTGTCCCGCTCCGGCAGGCAAAACCGCCGGAACTTGGTCGAACGCATGCGCTGCTTCGTCATCAGCGAAGCACCGCGCACCGACTGGTGCGAAATGAAATGCGGCTCGGAATACTCGCGGTAGGCATCCGGCGCGAAGCCGGGATAAGGCTCGAACGGCGAGCAGGTCCATTCCCACAGATCGCCCCAGCGCAGCGCCGGGTGGCCGGACAGCGCTGCATACTCCCATTCCGCTTCCGACGGCAGGCGCCGATCCGCCCATACGCAATAGGCTTGCGCCTCGTACAGGCTCAGGTGACGCACCGGTTCGTGCCCCGGCAGGACGATATGCGTGCCGAAGCGGTCGCACAGCCAGTGCCGGCCGTCGCGTATCCAGTCGCGCGGCGCGGAACGGTCCTGCGCCATCAGCCAGGCACGGCCGCCGGGACTCCAGAATTGCGGATGCTGGTAACCGCCGTCGGCCACGAATTCCGCATACTGCGCATTCGACACCAGCGTGGAATCCATGGTGAACGCCGGCAAGCGGCAGGCATGCGCCCATTTCTCGTTGTCGAACACGAAACCTTGGTCCGGCGCGCTGCCCATTTGTATGGTCCCGCCTGGGAAACGGATTTCGCCCTCCGCCCAATGCGGCGTCGGCTGCACCGGCAGCTCCGCAGGCAATGCAATGCCAAGCGTCTGCAGCTGCTCCAGCATCAGCTCGCGCCGCATGTCCTCGTAAGCGAGCACGAGCCGGTATGGATAGAGCGCATCGTCGCTGCTGCCGGCACGCACGAGCTTGTCGAGCACGCGGTCGAGCACTTCATGGCAATAAGTCTTCAGCGCCCCCGCACTGGGCAGCTCCACTTTCCAGCGCATGCGGTGCGTTACCGTATTCGGATCGAACCAGTCGTCGCCCTTGGTCAGGAGCGCGGTGCGGTGGGCCGATGCCGGATCGCTCGACTCCGCATCGCGCAGCACATACCACTCGGCGAACCAGGCAATATGCCCAAGCTCCCACAGCGGCGGATTGAATTCCGGCCGCACCGGGAGCTGCGCGCCGGCGCCGAAACCGGCCGCGAGGAAGGCTTCGATCAATGCCAGGGTGTCCCTGCGGGCATCCTGCAGGGCAGTCAACAATTCGGGCGCGGAAGCGGTTCGGAAGGAAACATTCATCAGGTCGGAAGGAAAAATGGATACGTCAGTCTCTATTATTGGCCGGACATCAAGCATTTGCCAGCAGCACCGGCAAGCCGGTCACCCAGCGAGAAATTGCCTTAAACGCAAAACTTCCGGTATGACCACAGGGTTTGCCGCAATTTCCGGAAACTTGAGCAAATGGACAGCAGGCCACTTTTTGCTTGACAGTTCGTTTGCCTGTCACCTACATTAACCGAATGTTGACCGCTCACGCACAACTCGCCCTTCACCTACTGCCGGCAAGCGCCCTGCTAGCCGCAGCTGCACTACTACGCCTAGCGCGCTAATACCCTCCCCCCAGTTGTATTTGTAGTTGCAGTCGTATCCGCACTCCGAGGTTCCGGAGATGAAGGTCGAAATTTCCACAGGTCAGCAAATCATGTATTTCAAGCGTCTTCCCGCAACTGTCATCTCCGGCGATCTGATCGCCCCGGCGATCTTTGCGCGCGCGCTATCGCTGCTACCTCTACCGATCGGTTGCCTGGCCATGCGCTAGTGGCAGTCAGGCAGCCGATCCGCCACATCGCCATTCCCTCATCTGGACTAAAAGGTTACTCACATGATGTTGCAAAATCCTGCTGCGAAATATCGCCCCTTCCCCGCCATCCGCTTGACCGACCGCACCTGGCCCGACCAGGTCATCTCCAAGCCGCCTATCTGGATGAGCACCGACCTGCGCGACGGCAACCAGTCGCTGATCGAGCCGATGAACCCGGAGCGCAAGCTGCGCTTCTTTGAAATGCTGGTCAAGATCGGGCTCAAGGAAATCGAAGTCGCGTTTCCGTCCGCCTCGCAGACCGACTTCGATTTCGTGCGCAAGCTCATCGAGGAAAAGCGCATCCCTGACGATGTGACGATCGAAGTGCTGACCCAGTCGCGCGAAGACCTGATCCGCCGCACCGTCGAATCCGCCGTCGGCGCCAAGCGCGCGATCGTGCACCTGTACAACGCCGTCAGTCCTTCCTTCCGCCGCATCGTATTCGGCATGTCGCGCGAAGAAGTCAAGCAGATCGCGGTCGCCGGCACCCGCCTGATCAAGGAACTGACCTCGGCGCATCCGGAAACCGAATGGGTATTCCAGTATTCCCCCGAAACCTTCAGCATGGCCGAACTCGACTTCGCCAAGGAAGTCTGCGACGCGGTCTCCGAAGAGTGGCAGCCCACGCCCGAGCGCAAGATGATCATCAATCTCCCGGCCACCGTGGAATGCGCGACGCCGAACATCTATGCCGACCAGGTCGAATGGATGCATCGCAATATCGCGCGCCGCGATTCCATCCTCATCAGCGTCCATCCGCACAATGACCGCGGCACCGGCGTGGCGGCGGCGGAAATGGCGGTGATGGCCGGCGCGGACCGCGTCGAGGGCTGCCTGTTCGGCAACGGCGAGCGCACCGGCAATGTCGATCTCGTCACGCTCGCACTGAATCTCTACACCCAGGGCGTCAATCCGGGGCTTGATTTCTCGGATATCGATGCGGTGCGCAAGTGCGTGGAAGAATGCAACCAGCTTCCGGTACATCCGCGCCATCCCTATGTCGGCGACCTGGTGTTCACCGCGTTCTCCGGCTCGCACCAGGATGCGATCAAGAAAGGCTTCGCGCAGCAGCAGGCCGACGGCATCTGGGAAGTGCCTTATTTGCCGATCGACCCGGCCGACGTAGGCCGCAGCTACGACGCGGTCATCCGCGTCAACAGCCAGTCCGGCAAGGGCGGCATGTCCTACCTGCTGGAACAGGAATACGGCTTCAAATTGCCGCGCCGCCTGCAGATCGAACTCAGCCGCGCGATCCAGCGCATCACCGATGCCACCGGCAAGGAAGTCGGCGCCGGCGACATCTACGACATCTTCCGCAGCGAATACCTGGAGCGCAATGCGCCTTATGCGTATCACGCCCACCAGATGCTGCAGGAAGCCGGCGCCACCCAGCGCGTGGAAGTCAAGGCCGATATTGCAAAGGATGGCAAGGCCGTCACGGTGCATGGACATGGCAACGGTCCGATCGACGCCTTCGTGCAGGCGCTCGGCATCGAGATCAACGTGATGGATTATCACGAGCATGCGATCGGCGCAGGCGCCGATGCCCGTGCTGCCTGCTATGTCGAACTGCGCGTCGACAACGGCCCTACGCTCTTCGGCGTCGGCGTGGACAGCAACATCGTTACCGCTTCCTTCAAGGCGGTGCTCTCGGCAGTCAACCGTGAGCTCGGCACGGAGCAGTCGCCGGAAGCGCTGGCTGCCTGACCTTACCTTTCGCCCTGAAAAAGCAGCGCCTGCCGCATCGGTGATGCAGCAGGCGTTTTTTATTCAACGGCGTAAATTGCAGACGGTTTCCTTAAAGCGATTTCGCCAAACGTATGCCCGTGAACTGCCAGCGCGCCGTAGCGGGAAAGAAGTTGCGGTAACTGATTCGCGCATGTCCCTGCGGCGTCGCGCATGACGATCCCCGCAGCACATACTGGTTGGACATGAACTTGCCGTTGTATTCGCCGATTGCGCCATCGGCGGCGCAGTATCCGGGATAAGGCGCATAGCTGCTGAGCGTCCATTGCCAGCCGCAGCCGAACAGTTGCAGCAGTCCCTGTGCATCGTCGGCCCAGGCCTCGGGATGCAATGCCGGCCGCCCGAAGTCCGTGCAGCCCTGAGCCGCATGTTCCCATTCCGCCTCGGTCGGCAGCCTTGCTCCGGCCCAGCGGGCATAGGCATCCGCCTCGAAGAAGGAGATGTGCGTGACCGAGCGGTGCGGGTCGAGGTCCTGCAATCCCTGCAGGGTGAATTCCTGCCAGTTGTTGCGGTTGTCGCCATCGCGCCGCCAATAGATCGGCTGGAGCAGGTCGTTGGCCCGGATCCAGTCCCAGCCTTCGGACAGCCACAGCGACGGCGTCGCATAGCCGCCGTCTTCGATGAATGCCCGGTACTCGCCATTCGTGACAAGACGCGAAGCCAACGAGAAACTTTCGACGAACTGCCGGTGGCGCGGCAATTCATTGTCGAAGCAGAAGCGATCACCCTTGCAGCCGACCTCGACCACGCCGGCATCGAAGCGCTGCCAGCGCATTTCCGGCGCCGGCCGTCCCGGCTTCCACGGCATCTGCACATACGCCGGATCGAGCGGATTCATCGACAGCATGTGTTTCACGTCGGTCAGCATCAGTTCCTGGTGCTGCTGCTCATGGTGCAGTCCGACTTCCAGCAGCGCGGCGACCTCTTCGTTGACTCGGCCCGTGGCGAGCAGCATGTTCATGCGCTCGTCGACGTTGCGCCGGTAAGCGAGCACGTCGGCCAGCGGCGGCCGCGTCAGCAGGCCGCGCTGCGGACGCGGATGCTTGTCGCCGACGCCGTTGTAATAGGAATTGAACAGCACCCGGAATGCCGGATGAAACGGCTTGAAGTTCCGCTCATGCTGTTCGAGGATGAAGGTTTCGAAGAACCAGGTGGTGTGCGCAAGATGCCACTTGATCGGGCTTGCATCCGGCATCGACTGCGCGCAGCAGTCTTCTTCCGACAGCGGTTCGGCAATCTCGCGGCTGCGCCGGCGTACTGTGCGAAAGCGTTCCAGCAGATTCTCGCGCAGGATCATGTCATCAGGCATAGTGCCACTCCTTACACCACACGCGCATGGCAGACCAGGAACCAGCCCTGCTCGTCGGTCCAGGTGCGGGCTGCGCCGAAACCTGCGCGCTCCAGCATTTGCAGGAAGCCCTGCCGCGTGTACTTGTAGCTGTTCTCGGTATGGATGCGCTCGCCTTCGGCGAACCGGCGCTCGCCGCCGGTCCAGCGCACGGTCAGATCGCGCCGGGCTTCCAGATGCATTTCGATGCGGGACGCGGCTTCATTGTAGAAAGCCGCATGGCGCCAGTCGCGCACGTCGAAGTCGGCATCGAGCAAGCCGTTCACATGCCGCAGCATGTTGAGGTTGAAGGCGGCGGTCACGCCCAGGCCGTCGTCATAGGCGGCGTCGAGGATGGCTTTATCCTTGACCAGATCGACCCCGATCAGCAGGCCGCCGTCGCCCTGGCATGCCTCGCGTATCCTGCCCAGCAGCGCGGCTGCCTGTTCCGGCGTGAAATTGCCGATCGACGAACCCGGGTAGAAGAACAGCCTTTTCTCCCGCCGCACGGCCGAAGGCAGCGCCATCTCCGTCGAGAAGTCCATGCCGATGCCGGTCATCCTGATCTGCGGGAACTGCTGGCGCAGGCCGTCGACCGCGCTCCTGAGGAAGTCGACGGAAATGTCCACGGGCACATATTGCAGCGGCTGCAGCATCAGGAACATGCGCGCCGCCTTCGCGCAGTTGCCCGCGCCAAGATCGATCAATGTGGTGCCCCTGCCGATGGTTCGCGCCATGTCGTACAGATGCGCATCGAAGATCGCGGCTTCGGTCCGCGTCGGGTAGTACTCGGGCAATTCGCAGATGGCTTCGAACAATTTCGAGCCGAGTGCGTCGTACAGAAACTTGGGCGACGCACTGGCTTGCGGAGCAAGCAGGCCGGCAGCGAGTTCTGCCCGCATCGCGGCATCATCCCTCCGGAAAATTTGCAGGAAACCGTTATGGTTTGAATCCGGATCAGGGGAAGGCGCCATGAATGTAGGGGAGCAATTTTGCCTAACTGCAGCTTAGGCGATTGGAGATGGATGGCAAGGTTTGTAGCTATCATAGTAAAGGCCTTCATGACCTTTTTGAGGCGACACAATATTTACCGACTATCGATATGCGCCCGGCGCAAAACCTTGCCACAGTTCAATGGCTGGCGGAACTTATTGACAGTCCAATAACAATATAGATGAATCGATGCTGAATCTGCGCGATGTCACCAAATCCTATGCTAGCGGCCGGCAAGTGCTGAGCGGATTGAATTACACCCTGGAAGCAGGGGAATACGTGGCTGTCATGGGAGAGTCGGGAGTGGGCAAGTCCACCCTGCTCAATCTGATTGCGGGACTGGATACGCCGGATTCGGGCCGCATCGAAATCGACGGCACGGATATTTCATCGATGCAAGACGATGCCGCCACGCGGCTGCGGCGCGAGAAGTTCGGTTTCGTATTCCAGGCCTTCCATATCCTTCCGCATCTCACCATCGCCCAGAACATCGCCCTGCCCCTGCTGCTCAACGGCTCGGCCGCGCGCAGCGCCGAAGAGATGCTGGCCGCCGTCGGCCTCGCTGGGCGCGGCAAAGATTTTCCGCGCCAGCTGTCGGGCGGCGAACTGCAGCGCGTGGCGATCGCCCGCGCGCTGATCCACCGGCCCAAGCTCATTCTCGCCGACGAGCCGACCGGCAATCTCGATCCGGATACGGCCGGGGACATCCTGAAGCTGCTGCGCGACGAGATCAAGCAGAATGGCTCGTCGGCCATCATCGTCACGCATTCGCACGCCGCCGCCGCCAGCGCGGACCGGGTTCTGGAACTGACCAAGCACGGCCTGCATCCGATGGCACCGGGACAAAGCGGATGAAGCCCGCTGCCGTTCCTTCGCTGCGCCGCTGGCTGCTGGCGGGAGAGTGGCGCGCGCATCCGGTACGCACCCTGGTCGCCACGGCGGCGATCGCAATCGGTGTCGCTCTCGGCTTCGCCATTCACCTGATCAATGCCGCCGCCTACAACGAATTCTCGGCCGCACTGAGGAGCTTGTCCGGTCAGGCCGAGCTGCAGGTGCGCGGCACGCAGGCGCTCATGGACGAATCCCTGTACGAACGGCTTGCCCGGCGACCCGAGATTGCGCTGGCCAGCCCGGTGCTGGAAATCGATGCGGCGGTACCGGGCAGGCGCGAAGCGCTCAAGGTGGTCGGCATCGACGTCTTCCAGGCCGGCGCCATCGCACCGGATCTGATCGGGCTGCCGGCGGAAGACCGTCCCTTCGATACACTGGCCGACGACGCGCTGTTCCTGTCGCCGGCCGCGATGGAATGGCTGGGCGTGCGCCAGGGAGACAGCCTGCGCCTGCAGGTCGGCACGCAGCCGCTGGCGCTGCGTGTTGCCGGCGGACTGGTGCGCGCCCGCGCCGGGCAGCGGCTGGCCGTGATGGATATCGGCGCCGCTCAGTGGCGCTTCCAGCGCCTGGGCCGGCTGTCGCGCATCGACCTGAAGCTGGTCGCCGGCACCGACCGCGCCGCCTTTGCCGCCCGGCTGGCCCGTGAACTGCCTGCCGATGTGCTGGTGACCGAACCGGAAGACCAGGAAGCCCGCACCGCCAACATGTCGCGCGCCTATCGGGTGAATCTCAACGTGCTGGCGCTGGTGGCACTGTTCACCGGCGCCTTCCTGGTGTTCTCCACGCAGGCGCTGTCGGTGATCCGGCGCCGCAGCGAGCTGGCGCTGCTGCGCGTGCTCGGCATGACGCGCCGCCAGGTGCTGTCGCAGATCCTGCTGGAAGGCGGTGCGCTCGGCATCGCCGGCTCGCTGATCGGACTGGCCGCCGGCTATGCGATGGCGGCGATCGCGCTGCGCCTGTTCGGCGGCGACCTGGGCGGCGGCTATTTCCCCGGCGTGCGGCCGAGCGTGCAGTTCGCCCCGGTTGCGGCCTGCGTCTTCTTCCTGCTCGGCACCGCAGCGGCCCTGCTCGGCTGCGCTGCGCCGGCCTGGGAAGCGGCACGCGCCAGGCCGGCGCAGGCGATCAAGTCGGGCAGCGAGGATACGGCGCTGTCGCGACTGTCGCCGCCCTGGTTCGCGCTCGGGCTGATCGCCATCGGCGCGGTCATGACACGCCTGCCGCCGATCGCCGAACTGCCCATCTTCGGCTATGTGGCGATTGCCCTGCTGCTGATCGGCGGCATCGGCTTGATGCCCAGGCTGGCGGCGCTAGTCTTTTCCGCCCTGTCCCGCCTTGCGGGGCGCGGCCTGCGCGGCTCGGTTCCCACCCTCTCTCTGGCACGGCTGGCCAATGCGCCGAACCAGGCGTCGATCGCCTTGGGAGGCGTGCTGTCTAGCTTCAGCCTGATGGTGGCGATGGCCATCATGGTGTCGAGTTTCCGGGTATCGGTCGATGACTGGCTGGGGCAGGTGCTGTCCGCCGACCTGTATGTGCGCTCCGCTGCGGGCGGAAACAGCGGCAGCCTGTCGGACGAGGAGCAGCGCGCCGTTGTGGCCGTTCCCGGCGTCAGGCGGGCGGACTTCCAGCGGGTGTCGCAATTGTCCATCGACCCCGCTCGGCCGTCGGTCACGGTCATTGCCAAACCCATCGATCTCGCCGATCCGGGCAAATCCCTGCCGCTGATCGGAGAGTCGGTTCCGTTTGCAGGCTCAGGCGCAGGTGCTGACGGCGGACCGCCGATCTGGATATCCGAAGCCATGGTGGACCTGTACGGCTATCGGCCCGGCATGCAGGTCATGCTGCCGCTGGGCGGGAAGGCGCGGCAGTTCACCGTGGCTGGCGTCTGGCGCGACTATGCGCGGCAGTCCGGTGCGATCCAGGTGGCGCTGGCCGACTACCGCCGGATCACCGGCGACAATGAAGTCAACGATGCCGCACTCTGGCTGGAGAAGGATGCCTCGCCGGCACAGGTGGCCGACGCCGTAAAAAAGTTGCCCTTCGGCGAAGCGCTGGAACTGGCCGAACCGGGAGACATACGGGCGATCAGCCTGAGGATTTTCGACCGCAGCTTCGCCGTCACCTACCTGCTTGAAGGCGTCGCCATCCTGATCGGCCTGTTCGGCATCGCCGCGACCTTCTCTGCACAGACGCTGGCGCGCGCCAAGGAATTCGGCATGCTGCGGCATATCGGCGTGCTGCGCCGGGAAATCCTGGCCATGCTGGCGCTCGAAGGCAGCCTGCTGACGCTGCTCGGCATCCTCACCGGCTTCTTGCTGGGCGGCGCCATCAGCCTGATCCTGATTTTCATCGTCAATCCGCAATCCTTCCACTGGACCATGCAGCTGCACATGCCGTGGGGTCTGCTGGCGGCCGTGGCGCTGGTGCTGTTGGCATCGGCGGCGGCCACCGCGCTGGTCGCGGGAAGGCATGCAGTATCGAAACAGGCGATCAGCGCAGTTAGGGAGGACTGGTAATGCAAGGCATCACACTGGCAAATCTATCCATCGCCGCATGGCTGCGCACGATGCTGGCCATGCTGGCACTCTGCTGCATCATCCCCTCCTCGGCCGCGCCGCCGAAGCTGTCGGCGGTCGAGCCGGGGAAACAGCTGAATTTTCCACAGGATTTCGGCGCCCATCCCGGCTACCGCACCGAATGGTGGTATGTCACGGGCTGGCTGGAGACGCCCGACAGGAAGCCGCTCGGCTTCCAGGTCACTTTCTTCCGCTCCGCCACCGACCACGACCCCGCCAACCCGAGCCGCTTCGCGCCCAAGCAGCTCATCATCGCGCATGCGGCCCTGTCCGATCCGGCCGAAGGCAAGCTGCTGCACGACCAGAAAAGCGCGCGCGAAGGCTTCGGCATTGCCCATGCCAGGGAAGGCAATACCGATGTCCGCCTCGGCGCATGGACCTTCGGGCGCAATGCCCAAGGCATCTATGACGCAGTCGTTCCCGCCGGTGAATTCGAGTTCCGCCTGCGGCTGGAGCCGACCCAGCCCGTCATGCTGCAGGGCGAGCAGGGCTATTCGCGCAAGGGCCCGCGGCCGGAGCAGGCCAGCTACTACTACAGCGAACCCCATCTCAAGGTATCGGGCACGATCAGCCGCCACGGCAAGCCGGTCGAAGTCGGCGGCAGCGCCTGGCTCGACCATGAATGGTCGACCAGCGTGCTCGACCAGAACGCCGCCGGCTGGGACTGGGTCGGCGCCAATCTCGATGACGGCAGCGCGCTGGTGGCCTTCCAGATCCGCAACAGGGACGGCTCCCGCCAGTGGTCGCATGCAGCCCTGCGCGTGCCTGACGGCCGCATCACCCATTTCCCGCCGGAACAGGTAAGCTTTGCGCCGCAGCGGTCCTGGCGCTCTCCTCGCACCGGCGCCAGCTATCCTGTCGCCACCCGCATCGAAGCCGGAGGACAGGTGTTCGAACTGACGCCGCTGCAGGACGACCAGGAACTCGACTCCCGGCAGTCGACCGGCGCCGTCTACTGGGAAGGCGCCGTCACGCTGACCCGCGACGGACGCCGCATCGGCCGCGGCTATCTGGAAATGACGGGATATGTGAAACCCATGAAACTATGACTCTATGACCGAGCACGCCAAGGACAGACCGAAAAGCAGCCTCGCCACGCTCAAGGGCCTGCTGCCCTTTCTCGCTCCTTACCGGAAGCAGTTCATCCTCGCCGGCATCGCCCTGCTCGTCGCCGCCGGCGCGACGCTGGCCATTCCCTACGCGTTCAAGCAGATGATCGATGCTGGCTTCGGCCCGGCCGGCCTGCAGGACAGCGCGCATCTCGACCGCTATTTCCTCGGCCTGTTCGGCGTGGCCTGCGTGCTGGGGATCGCCACCGCCGCCCGCTTCTACATGGTGTCCTGGCTGGGCGAGCGCGTCACCGCCGACCTGCGCAGCGCCGTCTACCGGCATGTGGTGATGCAGAGCCCGGAATTCTTCGAGACCACGCGGACCGGCGAAGTGCTGTCGCGCCTGACCACCGACACCACGCTGATCCAGACCCTGGTCGGCACCAGCGTATCGCTGGCGCTGCGCAACTCGCTGCTGTTCGTCGGCGGGCTGGCCATGCTGTTCGTCACCAGTATCAAGCTGTCGTCGATCATCCTGGTCATGCTGGCGGCGGTGGTGCTGCCCATCGTGCTGTTCGGACGCAGGGTGAGAAAGCTCTCGCGCGATTCCCAGGACCGCGTCGCCGACGCCTCCGCGCTGGCAGGAGAAATCCTGAACGCGATGCCCACGGTGCAGGCCTTCACGCATGAGCGCCAGGAAGCCGGCCGCTTCGGCGCTTCGGTGGAACGCGCCTTCCAGACCGCAATGCAGCGCATCCGCGCCCGCTCGCTGCTGACGGTAATGGCCATCCTGCTGGTGTTCGGCGCCATCGTGTTCGTGCTGTGGCTGGGCGCGCATGCGGTGATCCAGGGCCGCATGACGGCGGGCGAGCTCGGCCAGTTCATCCTGTATGCCTCCATCGTCGCCGGCGCCATCGGGGCGCTGTCCGAGGTGCTGGGTGAAGCCCAGCGCGCGGCCGGCGCCGCCGAGCGACTTCTGGAACTGATGGCGGTGCGCTCGCCCATCCAGTCGCCGGCGCAGCCGCTGTCCCTGCCGCAGCGCACCGGCAACGGCGCGGCACTCAGCCTGCAGCATCTCGGCTTCCACTATCCGTCCCGGCCGCAGTCGGCGGCATTGCATGATCTCAATCTCGACATCCGCCCCGGCGAGACGGTTGCCGTCGTCGGCCCGTCCGGCGCCGGCAAGACCACACTGTTCCAGCTGCTGCTGCGCTTCTACGATCCCCAGCAGGGTCGCATCCTGCTCGACGGCGCAGACATCCGCCAGCTCGACCTTGCCGCGCTGCGAGGCGCCATCGGCATCGTGCCGCAGGACACGGTGATCTTTTCCGAGAACGCAATGGAAAATATCCGCTACGGCCGCTCGGATGCCAGCGACGAGGAAGTGGTCGCCGCCGCGAAGCTGGCCGCCGCGCATGAATTCATCGAGCGCCTGCCGCAGGGCTATCAATCCTTTCTCGGCGAACGCGGCGTGCGGCTCTCCGGCGGCCAGCGCCAGCGCATCGCCATTGCGCGCGCCCTGCTGAAGAATCCGCCCCTGCTGCTGCTGGACGAAGCCACCAGCGCGCTCGATGCGGAATCCGAACGCCTGGTGCAGCGTGCGCTGGAAGCGGCCATGGTTGGCCGCACCACGCTGGTCATCGCCCACCGGCTGGCGACCGTGCAGCGCGCCGACCGCATCATCGTGATGGAACACGGCCGCATCGTCGAGATGGGATCGCATGCGGAACTGGTGGCGCGCGGCGGGCTGTATGCCAGCCTAGCGGCGTTGCAGTTTTCGCAAGACTGACCCTTCCTGCCGGTGATGCGGCAAACATGCACCGTGCTTGCTTTTCCTTGATGCCCGAATTGGGGAATACATTAAAATACGATGTCATCAGGAAAACTTTCACCATGCGCCAATACCTCGATTTCATGCGCCACGTCTACGAACATGGCACCGAAAAGACTGACCGCACCGGCACCGGCACCCGCTCGGTCTTCGGCTACCAGATGCGCTTCGACCTGCAGCAGGGCTTTCCGCTGCTGACCACGAAGAAGCTGCACCTGAAATCCATCATCCATGAACTGATCTGGTTCCTGGCCGGCTCCACCAACACCAAGTACCTGAAGGACAACGGCGTCTCGATCTGGGACGAGTGGGCCGATGCCGAAGGCAACCTCGGCCCGATCTATGGCTACCAGTGGCGCTCCTGGCCGACGCCGGACGGCAAGCACATCGACCAGATCTCCCAACTGCTGGACCAGATCCGCAGCAACCCGGATTCACGCCGCCTGATCGTCTCCGCCTGGAACGTGGCCGACATTCCGCAGATGAAGCTGCCGCCCTGCCATGCTTTCTTCCAGTTCTACGTGGCCGACGGCAAGCTGTCCTGCCAGCTCTATCAACGCAGCGCCGATATTTTCCTCGGCGTGCCCTTCAATATCGCATCCTATGCGCTGCTGACCCACATGGTGGCCGAGCAGACCGGGCTGCAGGTCGGCGAATTCATCTGGACCGGAGGCGACTGCCACCTCTATTCGAACCACATGGACCAGGTGCGCGAGCAACTGTCGCGCACGCCCTTCGCACCGCCGAAGCTGGTCATCAAGCGCAAGCCGGACTCGCTCTTCGATTACAAGTTCCAGGATTTCGAGATCACCGGCTACGAATCGCATCCGCACATCAAGGCGCCGGTCGCGGTCTGAGGACAACGAGGGAATTCCATGGACAACAGAGGCCTGATTTCCATCGTCGTCGCGATGGATGCCGAGCGCGGTATCGGCATCGACAACACCCTGCCCTGGCGCCTGAAGGAAGACATGGCGCATTTCAAGCGCACCACCACCGGCCATCCGGTGATCATGGGGCGCAAGACTTTCGATTCCATCGGCAGGCCGCTGCCCAACCGCCGCAATATCGTCGTCACCCGCAATGCGGACTGGCGGCATGAAGGCGTGGAAGCCGTTACCTCGGTGGACGAGGCGCTGCGCTCGGTGGCCGATGTGCCGGCCCATGTGATCGGCGGCGCGCAGATCTATGCAGAAGTCTTGCCCCGCACAGACCGCCTGATCGTGACCGAGATTGGCAAGACCTTCCGCTGCGATGCGTTTTTTCCTGAGATCGGCAAGGATCAATGGCGGGAGATCAGCCGCGAGCAGCATCATTCAGACGAGAACGGCTTTGATTACGCGTTCGTGATCTACGAGAAAAACCGTTAGCAAAAACGCATTTCCCCCGCTATGCGGGAAGGTGCCTGGCGCGTAGCGTCGCGCTAGGCACCTTCCCGATCTGGCTGCCGATAAACCGGCACTTTTCACACACATTTCACTCATATCTGCGAAAATCGCGGTTTTCGCAAATTCCGGCGCGCAAGCTCTCCCGCCCAGGCGTCTCCCTTGTCATCTTCCACCTGGAGACCTCATGAAATTCCGCTTTCCCATCGTCATCATTGACGAAGACTTCCGCTCCGAAAACACTTCGGGCCTGGGCATCCGCGCACTCGCCGAGGCCATGGAGAAGGAAGGCATGGAAGTGCTGGGCGTGACCAGCTACGGCGACCTGTCGCAGTTCGCCCAGCAGCAGTCGCGCGCTTCCGCCTTCATCCTGTCGATCGACGACGAAGAGTTCGGCGCCGGCTCGTCCGAAGAAACCGACAACGCGCTCAAGTCGCTGCGCGCCTTCGTCGAGGAAATCCGCCACAAGAACGCCGACATCCCGATCTACCTGTACGGCGAAACCCGCACCTCGCGCCATATCCCGAACGATATCCTGCGCGAGCTGCACGGCTTCATCCACATGTTTGAAGACACGCCGGAATTCGTCGCGCGCCACATCATCCGTGAAGCGAAGTCCTACCTCGACAGCTTGGCGCCGCCCTTCTTCCGCGCGCTGGTGCATTATGCGCAGGACGGCTCCTATTCCTGGCACTGCCCCGGACATTCCGGCGGCGTGGCCTTCCTGAAGTCGCCCGTCGGGCAGATGTTCCACCAGTTCTTCGGCGAGAACATGCTGCGCGCCGACGTCTGCAACGCGGTGGAGGAACTCGGCCAGCTGCTCGACCACACCGGCCCGGTAGCGGCGTCGGAGCGCAATGCCGCGCGCATCTTCAATGCTGACCACTGCTACTTCGTGACCAACGGCACCTCGACCTCGAACAAGATGGTCTGGCACTCGACCGTGGGCCCCGGCGACATCGTCGTGGTCGACCGCAACTGCCACAAGTCCATCCTGCATTCGATCATCATGACCGGCGCGATTCCGGTGTTCCTGATGCCGACGCGCAACCATCTCGGCATCATCGGCCCGATCCCGCTCGAAGAGTTCAAGATCGAGAACATCATGAAGAAGATCGAGGCCAATCCCTTCGCCCGCGAAGCGAAGAACAAGAAGCCGCGCATCCTCACCATCACGCAGTCGACCTATGACGGCGTGCTGTACAACGTCGAAACCATCAAGGACATGCTCGACGGCGAGATCGACACGCTGCATTTCGACGAAGCCTGGCTGCCGCATGCCACCTTCCACGACTTCTACAAGAACATGCATGCGATCGGCAAGGACCGCCCGCGCGCAAAGGAATCGCTGATTTTCTCCACGCAGTCCACCCACAAGCTGCTGGCCGGCCTGTCGCAGGCGTCGCAGATCCTGGTTCGCGATTCGCAGACGGTGAAGCTCGACCAGGACATGTTCAACGAAGCCTACCTGATGCACACCTCGACTTCGCCGCAGTACGCGATCATTGCGTCGTGCGACGTCGCCGCCGCGATGATGGAGCCGCCCGGCGGCACCGCGCTGGTGGAGGAAAGCATCTTCGAAGCGCTGGACTTCCGCCGCGCGATGAAGAAGGTCGACCAGGAATTCGGCGAGGACTGGTGGTTCCAGGTCTGGGGTCCGGACGAGTTCTCGGAGAACGGCATCGGCTCGCGCGAAGACTGGATGATCCGCGCAGAAGACAACTGGCACGGCTTCGGCAACATCGCCAAGGGCTTCAACATGCTGGACCCGATCAAGGCGACCATCGTCACGCCCGGCCTGTCGATCGACGGCAAGTTCGGCGAGAGCGGCATCCCGGCCTCGATCGTGACGCGCTACCTTGCCGAGCACGGCGTCATCGTGGAAAAGGCCGGCCTGTATTCGTTCTTCATCATGTTCACCATCGGCATCACCAAGGGCCGCTGGAACACGCTGCTGACCGCCCTGCAGCAGTTCAAGGACGACTATGACAAGAACCAGCCGATGTGGCGCATCCTGCCGGAGTTCTCGGCAGCCAACCCGCGCTACGAGCGCATCGGCCTGCGCGACCTGTGCCAGCAGATCCACGACATGTACAAGTCCTACGACGTGGCGCGCCTGACCACGGAAATGTATCTGTCGGACATGCAGCCGGCGATGAAGCCCTCGGATGCGTTCGCGAAGATGGCGCACCGCGAGATCGAGCGCGTCAACATCGACGAACTCGAAGGCCGCGTCACCGCGATCCTGCTGACGCCCTACCCGCCCGGCATTCCGCTGCTGATTCCAGGTGAGCGCTTCAACAAGACCATCGTAGACTACCTGAAGTTTGCGCGAGATTTCAACGAGAAATTCCCCGGCTTCGAAACCGACGTGCACGGCCTGGTGACGCAGGAAATCGCGGGCCGCCGCGGTTACTACGTCGACTGCGTGAAGCAGGACAGCTAAGCGCTACCGCACGGGCTCTTGCCGCTTGACGGCATGGGAGAAAGGCACCTTCGCGGTGCCTTTCTTTTGGCCAAGGCAGTCGGTACGGAGCCGTTCAGCACCAAAACTTTGATGCATGAATTGCATCAGCACTATAAAATTCGCACACCGCAAAAAAAGGAGGTCAGCATGATTTCAGCCCACGAAGCCCTTGAACGCCTGCGCGAAGGCAATCGCCGTTTCGTTTCCGATATCAAGAACCTCAATTCCATGCCGAGCCAGTCGCGCCGCCTGGAACTGACCGCCGGCCAGGAGCCGTTCGCCATCATCCTCGGCTGTTCCGACTCGCGCGTACCGGCCGAACTCGTGTTCGACCAGGGCCTCGGCGACCTGTTCGTGATCCGCGTTGCCGGCAACATCGTCGCTCCGTCCGGCATCGGCAGCGTGGAATTTGCCGCCGGCCAGTTCGGCACCCGCTTAGTCGTCGTCCTCGGCCATACCGGATGCGGCGCCATCAAGGCCACGCTCGACGAATTGCAGCGTCCTTCGGCTAACCAGTCGCGCAACCTGCGTTCCATCGTCGACCGCGTACGGCCCTCGGTGCAGACACTGCTCAATACCGACCTGCGGCATGATCACTGCGCGCTGATGCAGCAGGCAGTGCGCGCCAATATCCTGGCTTCAGCCAACCAGCTTCGCCATGGCTCGGAGATTCTGGAGAACCTCATTCAGAATGAGGGACTGCTAGTGGTGGGGGCGGAGTATTCGCTGGAGACGGGTGAGGTGGAGTTTTTTGATTCGGTGCCGGGGTAGGTCCAGTACGGTGGAATGACCATATTTTGTCTCTTATGCATGGAGCGAAGCCGGCCCCATGCATTCATCTTCTTTGGCCACTCCTAAACCCTGTCTTTCTGCTGCGATAATGCTTCGTATCGCTGAAATAATTCATTCAAACGTTTGATTGACAACATTAGCGCATTTGCCATACGCCGATTGGGCTGGCCTGTCACCATTCTATCCGGACAGGGTCCGGATAGAAGAACTGGCTGAATCTCACATAAATCCGCGTTCAGCAGGTTCGCGTTAGCTCATAGGAATAGCACGGGCTGAATTATCAGGCTCCATATCCGCACCTGACTCAAGTCTTTCCGGCGCCATGCGCTGATAGGCTTCATTCACCCCCTCGATGAACATCCGGAATTGAGGGAGGTTGGCAAATAAGTCCAAAGCTTCAATCGAAGTAGGAAGTTCGCCAGGATCAAAGTTAAAGACGTTCGTTATACTGGAGACCTCCAGTAGTTGACGCAGCAATTCACGCGCTGCCTCTTCCAATATGCTTAAAGCTGGATACATGCGTTTGCCCTTCTTTGCTCTTTCATATCCCTCTCGCGCCTGCGCATAGGCTTCCGACGTCTTGTTAAGCAAATCGACCCACCTTTGCTGTTGTAGCTCGCCGCTTAGCTCAGGGAACGTACTTATTACACGCTGCAAAGCGGCTGCAGCCGCATCACGACTAGTTAGTGATGTGATTTTGGCGAATGAAATGGCTTTATTTAAACCCGGTTTTCGGGAAAACATTCTAGCTGTGCCAGACGAAGCAATTTCGCCAGGACGCTGAAGATTATGTAAATGCTTGTTCCGCAAGCCTTCTTTCCATTGGTTACACCTCTGTTGCTGGGAAGCACCTACTGTCGACTGAGTAAATGACCGTCCTAAATGATCTTGGATATTAAAACTATTTGTGCCATATCCAAGAGCGACTTCGTTGGTATCTCTAGATAGTGAACTGGCTGAAGAAGCTAAATCGGCCTTCCTCACTGAAGTCGCCAGCGTACGCTTCGGTGTATAGCCTGCGTTAAGCGTTCTTAACGGACCTTGAATAGACTCAGGTGAATTCAATGTTGGGAAGGAAGACGATGGAGCCGACTCATGCTGTGGTCCCGAAGGCTGCAAACGAGAAGACGATGCTGTTTGAGGCCCCCCACTTCTATTCGGGTGTCTTTTCCGAGCCGACGGGTCTCCGTAGCGGGCGCCAATGCCTTCCACCCCTCGCTGAAGTTCTTGTCCGATGTGTCGAAGTTCAACTGCCCTTTCCTCATGCGTCCTTCTAGGATGCTGCTCTCGCGCCACGGCCGGATTGTTGGACGCGGGCGAACCGCTACCAAGAGTTTTGCGATTAGCCTTATACGCAGCTCGCAGAAGGTAGTCTCCACAATTTCTTGGGGTCCTATTCCCTCTACCTATTTCAGAACCTTGGCTGTGATCCTGCTGCGGCCTTACATTTAACGGAATGACGATTGGGGACGCTTGAGCATCTCGGCTTAGCACATCATTTTGTACCAGCACGTATTTCTGGGGATTTGCAGGCGGTATGCCAAGATATAGATTGTGGCCTGGATAAAGTCGCAGCGCTTCAAGTGCAGTCTCAATCGCCTGGTCTGGAAACGTATGTTGACCGGAAAGCGTAATGCCTTGAACATCTTCGTTTACCGCACCAAGATCGAGGGTGTTCCTACCGTGCCAATGTGCATACGTGACACGTGGCTTGCCGGTTGATATGGCGCGTTCATTATCAAGCTGCACGTTGGATGGAAGTGTTATGTGAGGGGGCTGGTTCTGCACAGGCCGACTGCGAAGCTCCATCGATGAACCACCAATAGGATGGGCAGATTGAGGAGGGGAAGGAAAAATTCTGGCGAACATATCAAGCTTTCAAGTCGAGTTAGAGCAAATCAATTTGCTTACACAATGGAACACGCCAATATTTAGCGCTCTCTGAGTGGCAACAGCATTGAAATAGTTCCAACGTCAGAATCGTTGTATTTCCTCTGTAGTCATTCTTTATACAAGATGAATGCAGCAATAAGTTTGCTTCTGCACACTCGCTGCATCTATCCGACTTGTAGACTGGAACGAAAATTACATTCCGAAACATTTCTCTCAATTAAGACACATCTCTCTCGAACCTTTCCGTTCATCATCCAATCCAATGCCTCCAAGCAACATGCAGGCTGGCTTGCCGAACGGAGAACAACATGCAGTCCCCACAATTTCGAGCGCTGGTTTGTAACGACCCACTGAAAACCTGCTCAGGTGATAATCACGAAAGGAAATCACATGAGCATGACGATGGAAGAAGAATTCAAACGGTGGACGGCCAAGCGCAAGGCTGCGTTGGTTACCGAAATTA
>NZ_JACYXF010000039.1 GCF_015352985.1 Noviherbaspirillum malthae
GTCCAGACTTCAATCCCATTGAACAGGTGTTCGCCAAGATAAAAACATCGCTGCGAGCGGCAGCCAAACGCACCATTGATGAGCTCTGGTCGGTCATTGGAGAATTAATGGACGCCTTCGCTCCGGACGAGTGTGAGCAATATATCCGTCATGCCGGCTATGGCAAGTCAACGTGAAAATGCTCTAGTGTCGGAATTCTCGCTGCGCTATCCCGAAATGGAAGTGCAGCTTCAGCTTACGGACCGGCCCATCAATCTGGCCGATGAATCCTTCGATGTCGGCATTCGCTTCGGCGAGCTGCCCGACACGCGGCTGATCGCCCGCAGGATCGCCGCCAACCGCCGCCTGCTTTGCGCATCGCCGCTCTATCTGAAAACCAAGGGCGAACCCTTGCTGCCCGACGATCTCGCGCATCACAACTGCATCGTGCTGCGCCAGAACGATTCGGCCTATGGCATCTGGCGGCTGACGCAGGGAAAGAAAACGGCAACGGTGAAGGTGCGCGGGTCGCTGTCGACGAACGACGGCGAGGTTGCGCTGGGATGGGCGCTGAAGGGACATGGCATCCTGATGCGCGCCGAATGGGATCTGGCGAAATATCTTCGCAGCGGCAGGCTGCAAGTGATCCTGTCCGACTATGAACTTCCGCCGGCGGATATCTATGCGGTCTATCCGGAGCGGCACAGCCTGTCGGGCAGGGTCAGTGCATTCGTGGAGTTCCTGATCGCCCAGTTCAATGCATCGGCGCCGGTGACGGAAGAAGGGGATGCGCACTGGTAGCGCATCGGCAAGACAGGATTACGGATGTTTCGGAAGCTTCCTTGAAGGCCGCCTTCATTGCGGATGGGGCGCCGCCCCACCCGTTGCTGCCTCAGGAAATGAACCTGACCTGCGCGTTGATCTTTTCGAGGATCGGCTTCTTCTTTTCATTGAAGCGGGCCTTGTTCTGATCGATCAGGTTGTTGCCCTTGGTGTCGATGGAAATGATCAGCGGTCCGAATTCCCTGACGCGGTTCACCCACAAGGTTTCCGGCATGCCGAGATCCTTCCACTCCGCCGCCTCGATCTTCTCGACCTTGGTTGCGGCCAGCACCGCGCATCCGCCCGGGAAGATGGCATGCACGGCCTTGTTTTCCGCACAGCCGGCCGCGGTCTCCGCGCCCATGCCGCCCTTCCCCACGACCAGCTTCACGCCGGTCTGCTCGATGAATTCCTTCTCGAATTTTTCCATGCGCATGCTGGTCGTCGGACCGATCGAGACCATTTCGTATTCTCCGTCTTCCTTCTGGCGCACGATGGGCCCGGCATGGAAGATGGCTCCGCCTTTCAAGTCCACGGGAAGCTTGCGGCCGAGCTCGATCAGGCGGCGATGCGCAACGTCGCGGCACGTGACAAGCTGGCCTGTCAGGTAGACGACGTCGCCCACGTTGAGCGCTTCGAGATCTTCATCCTTGATCGGGGTCGTCAGAATTTTCTTCACAGTGTGGCTCCTTGATGCGAGATGATCTCGTAGGACATATCCGCATTGATCTTGATGCGGCCCCTCCGGTGCGCCCAGCATCCTGTTGACACGGCCACGCCGATGGTCGACGGATGGCGCGCCGACGATTCGATATTGACGCCCATCACGCTGGCGTTCCCGGTCAAGCCCTGCGGACCGAGACCGACCTCGTTCAATCCGTCTTCCAGAAGCTCTTCCATCTTCGCCGCGTTCGGATTGCTGTGGCGTGCATTCACCGGACGCAGGATCGCTTTCTTGGACAGGCGCGCGGCCGTCTCCGCCGAGGTTGACACACCCACGCCGACCAGCAGCGGCGGGCAGGCATTCACGCCGCGCGAGGTAACGACGTCGAATACGAATTCGGCGACGCCCTCGTAGCCCTCACCCGGCATCAGCACCTTCGATGCGCCGGGCAGCGTGCAGCCGCCGCCGGCCATGTAGACGTCAATGGTGACGCTGTCGCTGTCGGGTTCGATCTCCCAGTCCAGCCAGGGAATCTTCGAACCGGTATTGGTGCCGGTGTTCTTCTCGTCGAAGGTTTCGACCGCGTTGTGCCGCAGCGGGCCGCGTCTTGTCGCTTCGAGCGTGGCATTGCGCAGGATCTCTTCCAGTTCACCCAGCAGCGGAAACTTCGCTCCCGCATTGATGAAGTACTGGATGACGCCGGTATCCTGGCAGCTGGGCCGGTCCAGCTTGTCGGCCGCTTCCTGGTTTTCCCTCATCGACTCGTACACTGCCTTGGCAAGCGGATGCGTTTCCTTGCCCCGCAGGTCGGCCAGCTTCTCATGCACGTCCGTCGGCAGGCGCTTGCCGATATACGAGGTGAACTTCCACATGACGTCCGTCAGTTGTCCGACGGCCGCTTCCTTGTCCAATGTCATCATGACGCTTTCTTTCCTTACTCGACGTTGATCTTGCCGGTCTTGACGACGCCGGCGAATTTCTCGGTTTCTTCCTTGATCTGCCTAGCCATTTCGGCCTGCGTGTTGCCGACCGGCTCGGCGCCGATATCGGCCATCTGCTTCTTGAACTCCGGGGTGTTGATGATGTTGACGATTTCCTTGTTGAGCCGCTCCGTGATCTCCTTGGGCGTGGCCGCGGGCACGAGCAATCCGAACCAGGTACCGATATCGATGCCCGGCACGCCGGCTTCCTGCATGGTCGGCACATCGGGCAATGCCGACGAACGCTTGGCAGTCGTCACTGCCAGGGGCCTCAACATGCCCTTCTTGATGAAGGAAATGACAGGCGTGATCGTGTCGAAGGACATGTCGACCTGGCCTCCCAGCATGTCGGTGGTCAGGGGCGCGCTGCCCTTGTAGGGGACGTGCAGCAGGCTGGTGCCGGTGGCCATCTGGAACTGCGTGCCGATCACATGCTGTGCGGTGCCGCTGCCGTTGGAGCCGTAGGCGAGCTTGCCCGGCGAGGCCTTCGCATCCGCGATCAGATCCTTGACGCTCTTGTAAGGCTTGGATGCGCTGACAACGAGCACATTCGGCACCATGGCGACAGTGGTAATCGGTGCGAAATCCTTCTCGAAGCTGTACGGCAGTTTCTTGTAGACGCTGGTGGCAATGGTGTGATGCACCGCGCCCATCAGCAGCGTGTGTCCATCCGGAGCAGATTTTGCAACCAGCGTGGCGCCGAGGGTAGCGCCGGCGCCCGGCCGGTTGTCGACAATGACGGGCTGGTTCAGCACGGGGCTCAGCTTTTGCGCAATCGCGCGCGCCAGCACATCGGTCGTTCCGCCGGCCGGGAAAGGCACAACCACCGTGATGGTCTTTGTCGGCCAGATCTGTGCCGAGCAAACATTGGCGATGGCGAGGGCACTGAACGGAATCAGCATTGCGGCAAGCCGGCGGGCGCGGAATGGCATCTTCATTGTCGTCTCCTAGTTGGTTCTCGGGTCTGTGAATGGCGCCATTCTAGGAGCGTGCAGATTCAATGTACGCCATCAAAGTAAAACCATTCTTAACCCGGAGGTTGACAATAAAACGCGGATTCAAGAGCAACGACATGCTTTCCTCATGACATTACGACGTGGCCGCAGAAGCTGTTTTCGCATGGTGCGCCGCATCATGAATTCAACTTGGGGACCATTGAGTTTTAATCGTTTGCCGCATGCATGCCCATGGCCGAAGATGTGCTCCATGATTAAACCTCACTGTGGAGACAAACCATGTTGCTTGAAGATCGTGTTGCAATCATTACCGGCGGCGCCGGCGTCAATGGCCTCGGATTCGCGACTGCCCGCATGATGGCGGCCCAGGGAGCGCGCGTCGCCATTCTCGACCTCGCCTCCTCCAATCCATCCGCCGCCGCGGCGGAACTGGGTGCGCAGCATATCGGTCTCGTGGCGGACGTCACGAACAAGGAGCAATGCGAAAAGGCAGCGCGGGAAGTGCTGGAACGTTTCGGCCGTATCGACGTGCTCTTCAATAATGCCGGCATCACGCAGCCGCGCAAGACGATCGACATTTCGGAAAGCGATTACGATGCGGTGCTCGACGTGAGCCTGCGCGGCACGCTGCTGATGTCGCAGGCAGTCATTCCGGCGATGCAGAAGCGGAAGAGCGGTTCCATCATCAGCACCTCATCCGTGTCGGCCCAGCGCGGCGGCGGCATACTCGGCGGCCCGCATTATTCCGCGGCCAAGGCCGGCGTGCTCGGCCTGACGCGCGCCATGGCGCGCGAACTCGGCGCGGACGGCATTCGCGTGAACGCGATCACTCCGGGTCTGATCGCCACCGACATCATCCGTGGCAAGATTTCCGAAGACCGCAAGAGCGCGATCGCCGATGACATTCCGCTTGGGCGCCTCGGCAGGCCCGACGACATCGCCGGCGCCGTCGTCTTCCTCGCAAGCGACCTGGCAAGCTACTGCACCGGCATCACGCTTGATGTCAATGGCGGCATGCTGATTCACTAATCCGCTTCGCCGGGAACATCTTCTCGCTGCCGGCGGGTGCGTTCGATGAATGCGCCCGCCGGCAGCCGTCGTGGTTCCATCATCAGCCAGTGGTCGTTGCAGTCGCGGTCTTCTTTCCCTTCGCCGCAGAACCTTGCGAGCCTGCGCCGCCCTGCGCATCTGCTTTCAGGAAGCTCCTGATCCAGTCCAGCACCAGCTGCACCGTCTGCAGCCGCTCCTTGCTCTTCGGTACCGCGATGTGATGCGCGGTCGCCTTGATGCCCACGTCCCCGAACGGACAGACCAGCCTCCCCTGCTGCACATACTCTTGAATGAGCACCGTGCTTTCCAGGCACATGCCGAGGCCGTTCTCCGCCGCGCTCAAGGTCATGAAGGCACGGTCCAGCCGCAAGCCTCGCACGAAGCTGTCGCAGCCCGGCGCATACTGCGCAATCCACTCATCCCAGGAAGTCAGCGACACGTCGTTCTGGATCAGGTAGAAGTTTTCGATGTCGGCCGGTGGCAGGGGCAGCGTCCATCCTTCCACGAGCGCCGGACTGCAGACCGGCACATATCTTTCGTTCTCCGAAATCGCTTCCACATGGACGCCGGCGGAAGCCTGCGGCCGGCCGTAGGTGACGGCCACGTCGACGCCGGTGTTGGAGAAGTCCGGAGCCTGGTGCACGGCCCAAAGGCGCACGTCGATATCGGGATGGGCGCGAAGAAACGCCGGCAGCCTCGGCATGACCCAGATCGCCGCGAAGCTCGGGGCGCACTGGATGGTGACGACATGCTGCTTGCTGCTCTTGTCGAGAATGGCGCGCAGTTCGTCGTCGATATCGGTGAACGACCTGCGGATGACTGCGTACAAACGCGTACCCGCTTCGGTGGGAATGACGCCGCGCTTGGCGCGTTCGAAGAGCAAGGTGCCCAGCGCCTCTTCAAGCGTCTGGATCGAGTGGCTGACCGCCGATGCGGTGATCGCCAGTTCCTTCGCTGCATCGGCAAAGGACTTGTGCATGTAGGCAGCCTCGAACGCTTGCAAGCCTTTAATGGAGGCCTTGCGCAGCGCAATATATCGCTGAACTGATTTCATCTATCGCCAAGAATTACTCGCTATACGATTCATCTATCCATTCATACACTTCAATCAGAAGAGCGTGTTACAGAGTTTTAAATACCTGGACGCTCAATCCTATAAACCTGATTGGAGACATGCCTCGTGAAACGGGAAACCTCTCTTACCTCCTTGAAGAGCGCCGCCTATCGGATCCGCCGCTATGCGTTGCAAATGGGCGCGGTGCAGGGCCAGGGCTATATCGGCCAGGCGCTCGGCATGGCCGATATTCTTGCCGTTGCCTACCGCCATGCCTTGAATTATCGCCCCGACGAGCCTGAATGGGAAGGCCGCGACCGCTTCCTGCTTTCGCACGGGCATTATGCGATCGCGCTGTATGCCGCCCTGATCGAAGCCGGCATCATCCCGGAAGCCGAACTCGAAACCTACGGCAGCGACGACAGCCGCCTGCCGATGTCGGGCATGGCTACCTACACGCCCGGCATGGAAATCTCGGGAGGTTCGCTCGGGCAGGGCCTGAGCATCGCGGTCGGCATGGCGCTCGGCCTGCGCCAGAAGAACAGCACGTCCTTCGTCTACAACTCCATGTCGGACGGCGAACTCGACGAAGGCTCGACATGGGAAGCCGCAATGTCGGCCGCCCATTTCGGCCTCGGCAATCTCATCAACCTCATCGACATCAACAATCAGCAGGCTGACGGTCCTTCGGGCAAGGTGCTCGGCTTCGAGCCGCTTGCCGACAAGTGGGCTTCTTTCGGCTGGCATGTGCAGCGTGCCAACGGCAACGACATCGGCGCCGTACTCGAAGCCTTCGACAATGCCCGCAATCATTCCAAGGCACAGCCGCGCGTGATCCTGTTCGATACGCTCATGGGCAAGGCAGTGCCTTTCCTCGAACAGCGCGAGAAGAATCACTTCATCCGCGTCGAGGCGGACGAGTGGCAGCAAGCCATCGCGATTCTTGATTCCCTTCAGCAAGGAGACAAATGACATGAGCAGCGCAACATTGGAAAAGCCGCGCCTGAAAACGTCGGCCATGATCGCCTCGATCGCCGGCGAAGGACAGCGGACCAGCAGCGCACCCTTCGGCAACGCACTGGTGAAACTCGCGGCCGAACGCCAGGACATCGTAGGCATGACGGCCGACCTCGCCAAGTACACCGATCTGCATCTGTTCGGGCAAGCCTATCCGGAGCGTTTTTTCCAGATGGGCATGGCCGAACAGCTATTGATGGGAGCGGCGGGCGGCATGGCCAAGGAAGGTTTCACGCCTTTCGTAACGACGTATGCGGTGTTTGCGTCGCGCCGCGCCTACGACTTCATTCACCAGGTCATCGCAGAGGAAAACCTCAACGTCAAGATCGCCTGCGCCCTGCCCGGCCTGACGACGGGATACGGACCGAGCCACCAGGCCACCGAAGACATCGCGATCTTTCGCGGCGTGCCGAACCTGACCATCGTCGATCCCTGCGATGCGCTCGATACCGAACAGGCCGTCACTGCCATCGCCGCGCACCAGGGTCCGGTGTACATGCGACTGCTGCGCGGCCGGGTGCCGCTGGTGCTGGATGAGTACGACTACAAGTTCGAGCTCGGCAAGACGAAGATGCTGCGCGACGGCCGTGATGTGCTGCTTATCTCGAGCGGCATCATGACCATGCGCTCGCTGGAAACCGCCGCCGCGTTGCGCGCAGACAATGTCGACGTCGCCGTCATGCATGTGCCGACCATCAAGCCTCTCGATGAGAAAGCCATCATCCGGGAAGCGTCGCGCAGCGGCCGCCTTGTGGTGGTTGCGGAGAACCATTCCGTCATCGGCGGACTCGGCGAAGCCGTCGCGACGACACTGCTGAGGGCCGGCGTTGCCCCGGCATTCCGGCAGATCGCCCTGCCCGACGCCTTCCTCGATGCCGGGGCGCTGCCCACGCTGCATGACCGCTACGGCATCTCGGTGAATGCCATGGCCGCCAGCATCAAGTCCTGGCTTCGATAACTCGGCTCAGGCCCCCTCGCGTGTTCCGGCGTAGGCCGGAACGCCAGCTCAAAACAAGAATAAACTTGCGTCAGCCAGCGGGAGGACGCATCGCCTGATCTTTCAAGCGCAAAACAGATATTCAGGAGACTTACATGAAATCCCATACCGCCCTGTCCCCCGATGGACATGTCCCCGCAGTCCCGGTGCAAGTCGATGATTTCGAATCACGCACCTATGCAAAGGTGGCGCGCCGCCTCATTCCCTTTCTGATGCTGTGCTATCTCGGCGCCTACCTCGACCGCGTCAACGTCGGTTTCGCCAAGCTGCAGATGCTCAATGACCTCAAGTGGAGCGACACTGTCTACGGCTTGGGTGCGGGCATCTTCTTCATCGGCTACTTCATCTTCGAAGTGCCGAGCAACATGATCCTGCACAAGTTCGGCGCGCGGCGCTGGCTGGCCCGCATCATGATCACCTGGGCGATCATCTCCGCCGGTTTCAGCTTCGTATCAACGCCGACGACCTTCTACGTGCTGCGCTTCCTGCTCGGCGTTGCCGAGGCGGGCTTTGCGCCGGGCGTGATTCTGTACATCACCTACTGGTTTCCAAGCACCCGCCGCGCCAAGATGATGTCCATCTTCTTCATGGCCATTCCGCTTGCGAGCATCGTCGGCGCGCCCTTGTCCGGATGGATCCTCGGCACATTTTCCGGCACCCACGGCTTGCAGGGATGGCAGTGGATGTTCATTCTCGAAGCGATACCTTCGCTGGTCCTGGGCATCGCGATTCTCTTCTATCTCGATGACAGCATCGGCGCAGCGAAATGGCTGACCCCTGAGGAAAAAACTCTCCTGCAGCGCAATATCGCCGACGACGAGAGCGAGAAGGTGTCGCACCACTCCATCGGCGCCTTCCTCGGCGACCGCCGCTTGTGGCTGCTCACCGCGATCTACTTCTGCATCGTGATGGGCCAGTACGGCATCACGTTCTGGCTGCCGACGATCGTGAAGAACGCCGGCGTGACCAGCATGGTGGCAGTCGGGATGCTGTCGGCGATTCCTTACATGGTGGCGCTGATTGCGTTGCCGTTCGTCGGCAAGAGCTCGGACCGGACCAAGGCGCGACGCCTGCATTGCGCCGTGCCGATGCTGGTGGCCGCTGCAGCATTGTTTGCCCTGCCTTTCAGCGGCGGAGTAGCCACCGCGATTGCATTGCTGAGTCTGGCTGCGGCGGGCGCCATCTCCGCCACCTCCCAGTTCTGGGCGCTCCCCACTGCATTTTTGGGCGGCATGGCGGCTGCTGCGGGCATTGCAACCATCAACTGCATTGCCAACCTCGCCGGCTTTTTCTCCCCTTCCATCGTCGGCTGGCTCAACGACGTGACAGGCAAACAGGGGGCGGGCCTGATGTTCACCTCGGCTGCGCTGCTGGCCGGCGTGGTCCTGGTCTCCTTCGTTCCCGGGAAAATCGTCAACCGCTGATTGCAGAGCATTGGTAAAAGCCCGCATATCCGGGTAAGGTTATGTGCTCAAAGCATTCGATGCACACTCCTGCCCGGACACCATGACACTCAAAAAACTCGCCGCTGCCGCAGCCGTACTCGGCGCCTTGCTGGCAACGGCAAGTTACTTCAGCCCCCACTGGACGATTTACCGCATGCGCGCGGCAATCGAGAAGCGCGACACCAAGGCATTCTCTTCCTACGCCGACTTCCCTTCCTTGCGCGAGAGCTTTCGGCGCCAGCTCACATCTCCCGCAGCCGATTCCGGCAAGGGCCCGGAAGCCGGCAACGGACTCCTGGACCGGCTTGGCAAGGAAATCACCGGCCTTGTGGCAGGTCCCATGATCGACACGATAGTACGGCCTGCCGGCGTCATGGAAATGCTCAATATCGGCATACCCGGAATCAGCCGCCAGGTCGTCCAGAGCACCATCACCCAAGTGCCTGCCGCGGGCGAGACCATGCCGGAAATGAGCATCGCCTATGACGGCTGGAACCGTGTCGTCTTCCGGGATGCCCGCGTCCCGAGTCATGAGGGAAGCTTCGTATTGGTCCGTGCCGGGCTGTGGAGCTGGAGACTTGCGGAGGTGGAGCTGCCGCGGCAGCGCTGAAGCCAGGTCGCGGGAGAGGTCGGAACGGGCCAGAGCATAACTTCAGGACTCAGGCTTGATCCTCGGCCAGCACTGCAGCGCCGGACGCCATATACTGTCTCGCGCTTATTTGCGACCCGACGATATGAAATCTCTCATCCTGACCTCCGCGTTCCTGCTTGTTGCCGCCACGTCCGCATGCACCAACATCAATCCGCACTACGACGCCGCCAAGCCGCATCACACGGCGGATGGGTTCAAGAACAACTATCCGCCGAATCCGGCTTATCGGCGTCCGGAAGTCGGCTTCTTCGAAGGCTGGATGACGCGGATCAGGAACTGGACGAGTTCCGGCGACCAGCGCGCGCCGGCCGCGCCGATACACGGCATCGCACCCGACCTGGCTTTCATTCGCGGCAATCCGGGCGAAGCGGCGTTGACCTGGATAGGCCATGCGACCTTTCTGTATCAAACGGGCACCGGGATCAATATCCTCACCGATCCTGTGTTCGAGGACCGCGCGTCGCCGGTCAGCTTTGCCGGTCCGAAACGGCACCAGCCGCCGGGCTTGGCGCTTTCCGCCCTGCCTCGCATCGATGTCGTCCTGATCAGCCATTCCCATTACGACCACCTGTCGATCGACTCCCTGCGCGCGCTGTGGCGCCAGCAAGGCGGTCCGCCGCTTCTGGTGGCGCCGCTCGGCGTGGATATCTGGCTGGAGAAACATATTACCGGCGGCGACCGGTCGAGGATCGTCAAGCTGGACTGGTGGGACAAGACATCCATTCAAGGCATGGACGTGCATTTGCTCCCGGTGCATCACTGGTCCTCGCGTACGCCCTGGGACCGCGATGCCAGCCTGTGGGGAGCCTTCGCGCTCAAGACGCCGACATCGTCCTTTTTCTTCTCGGGCGACCTGGGTTATTCAAAAGACATCGAGGATATCGCGGCGCGCTTCAACGGTTTCGACCTTGCCGCCATCGGCATCGGTGCCTACCAGCCGATCTGGTATCGCAATTCCCACGTCAGCCCGGACGAAGCGGTCAGGATCCACCGCGAACTCAGGATCAGGCGCAGCGTAGGCATGCACTGGGGTACCTTCCCCATGGGCCAGGAGCGCCTTGACCAGGCGCCCATCGATCTCGCCCAGGCACGCCGCGACCAGGGAGTGCCGGATGACGAATTCATCGTACTCCGGCACGGCGAAACCTTCCTGCCGGCTGCAAACATCAGGCGCCATGCCGGACAGCAGAGCCCGGCGCAGTGACGCTGATGCAAACCTGCCAACCCTTACTGGATTGCCAGCAGTTCCACTTCGAAATTGAGATCGCTGTTGGGCGGAATCACGCCGCCTGCGCCGCGCGCGCCGTATGCGGTTTTTGACGGGCAGAACAGCTTGGCCTTTTCCCCGACGTTCAGCTTCTGGACACCCTGCGTCCAGCAGGGAATGACGCCGGACAAGGGGAAAGTGGCGGGCTCCCCTCGCTTGTAGGAGCTGTCGAACTCGGTGCCGTTCTGCAGCGTGCCGCGGTAATGCACCTTCACCACATCGGAAGCCTTCGGACTCGGGCCCTTGGCCGTCTTGATTTTCTGAACCTTGACGCCGGATTCCAGCGTTTCCACCGGGGCGTCTGCGGCGCTTGCAAGGATGGGGGCGGTGCCGGCTGCCATGATCATGACGGCGAGAAGGGCTGACTGTGTTTTCATGAGAGGTTCCAGTAAAAAGCGGGAAACCGAAACCTAGCAGAGTGGGCAGCATGCTGCAACGTCTATCGGTTCGCAGAGATTCACAAGCCTTATTTCTCTCCATCACCACTTGAAATTGGGAATGTTGCGAGGGCAGGCCTACATTGTCTTCAACAGCAGAGGACATTACGAAAGGAAAAGCCATGACAACGCTCGCACTCAATGCCGCAAACCGCTCCTTCGCCTTTCTGGGCAGCTTCATGGACGCACTGGACAAAGCCATCACCATGGCGAGAGCCGTTCACCACGACAGCCCCAGCGAAGCAGACATGCACAAAGTACGCGCCATCGCGGAAACCATCTGAGAATTATTCCGGCATCGGCCGGCACGACCGGCAACCTCCCGCAAGGCCCGTCGACCGCAAGGTCCGCGGGCCCTTGTCTTTTGCAGGCGGCCAGGGTTGCTTCTACCAGACGGCTTCCTTGTCCCTTTCCTTCACATCAACCGACATTCACGGGCTGAGATCTGGTTCGTTCCGGCGCGGATGCAATATCCATAGCCGCCATGCGAACCGGCAAATGGCTCCCGCATTCATTTCCCCTATCATTGCGGCATCGGGCGCGGCAACGTGCATTCCCGCCGGACAGATTTTCAAGACTTTTTGTTCAATCTGTCACAACAACGGCAGCTTGCCCGTCTAGTCTTCGAAGGCAGCGCATTGGACGCCTGCCTGCTTAACCATAAAGCCAGAAAGGACTGCCATGCCGCACACCGCCCGCATTTCCATCGTCAAGCACGCCCCGGCCAACTTCAAGGCCCTGATCAACCTGTCGGCTTCGGTCAAGCAGAGTTCGCTCGGCGAAAGGCTGGTTGAACTTGTCAATCTGCGCATTTCGCAGATCAACGGCTGCGGTTTCTGCATCGACATGCACTGGCGCGACCTGATCCGACAGGGCGCCGATCCGCGCCACCTCAATACCGTCGCAGCATGGCGCGAATCGCCCTTCTTCAGCGAGCGCGAAGCCGCGGCGCTGCGCTGGGCCGAAATCGTCAACGCCCAGCCGCATGCCGATGCCAGCGACGCGGAATTCGCAAGGGTGCGCGAGTATTTTTCGGAAACCGAAGTCGTAGAGCTGTGCTACGCGGTGGGCACGATCAAAGCCTGGAACATGCTGAACCTGAGCCTGCGCAATCCGGTGCCGGAAGTCCCCGCCCCGGGATTCTGATGGACGCCGGGCACGACAGGGAAGCGGCGATGAACGGGCACAACGATGATGCCGGAGCCGAGGAAGTCTTCGCGGGACTGCGTACGCGCCTGTTCTCGACCGCCTACCGCATGCTGGGTTCGCGCGCCGACGCGGATGATGTCGTTCAGGATGCCTGGTTGCGCTGGCAGGACGCCGATCATGCCAGCCTGCGGTCGGCGGAAGCCTGGCTAATCACGGTCACCACCCGTCTTGCCCTCGACCGGCTGCGCGAACGCAAGGCCGAAAGGGAAAGCTATCCCGGATCGTGGCTGCCGGAGCCCCTGGTCGAGATGGACGAGAATACGCCGGAGTCGGCGGCGGAACTGGCAAGTGATGTTTCGCTCGCCCTGCTCTGGACGCTCGAACGCCTGAGCGCGGACGAGCGCGCCGCCTTTCTCCTGCGGCAGGCTTTCGACCAGGACTACGGCGACATCGCTGCCCTGCTCGGCAAGAGCGAAGCAAGCTGCCGCCAGCTCGTGCATCGTGCTCAGGAAAAGGTGCGCGAGGAACGGCCGCGCTTCCAGCCTTCGCCGGACGCGCACCGCGCTCTGATCGGCGCTTTCATGCAGGCAGCCGGGCGCGGCGACCGTGAAGCGATGAAAGCGCTGCTTGCATCCGATGTCGCCCTGGTCAGCGACGGCGGCGGCAAGATGCCGTCATTCCATCGCGTGCTGCATGGCGCGGGTCGCATCGCCGGACTGTTCTGGGCGGTTGAGCACAAGCACCCAGGAGGCGTGCACTACCGGATGGCACGGATCAACGGTGAGCCGGGGTTGCTGCGTTACATCGATGGCCTGCTGGAGTCGATCCAGTCCTTTAGTATTCACGATAGCAGGATCACCTCGGTATTTGTCGTGCGCAACCCGGACAAGCTGGGCAGTGCCCCGAAACAACTCCTGGTGTAAACAGCATGCAATCTCAGGATGTATCCAATGGTCCAGCATGGGCAGTATTGCTTGAGAGAGGTCAAAAGTCTGTACTTATATTGAACAATTCCCAACTAGACATATCAATAGGCTTCTGCGTCTGGTTTATTGGATTATTTAATGGAAGAACACGCTGAAAATTACCGAGTCTATGATCCAAACCGCCTTCTCGACCGTGTGCGTGAAACCTTGCACCTGGCAAACGATGCGGCGCTTGCTCGCACGCTTCAGGTGCGCCCGCCCGTCCTGAGCAAGATACGGCACCGCCGCACTCCCGTCAGCGCCTCGCTCCTAATCCGCATTCATGAAGAAACGAACCTGAGCATCGCCGAACTGAGGGAAATGCTCGGCGACCGTCGGCAAAAGTTTCGAGTCACCGATGCCTATATCAAGGTCAGCCCGCTGCAGCAGTGAGAAGGCGACATGCCGGTTCTGCTGCTTTCGGTAACATTCGACATGCCAAATCAGTTCCACGTAGATTTTCCGCCTTAGCCTCCGTCCCTGTTCCCAAGGTAAAGAAACCCTTCCTTACTGAATCATAAACCGGTCACATGGTTTAAGATGCCTGGTGTCATTATTGCCTTCATGCAGCTGCATGGAGGTAGCACGAATTGCATGATTCCGGGAGGGTGCTTTGAACACGGCGGGCGGGTGGAACTGATACAGGGACTAGGGTTTCTCCTGACCCGGCATTGGCGCGATACGGCTGCCGGCACCGAGGTGGATTTTTGGGTGGCAACCGAGGACGGTCCCCGACACCTTCGCTTGCCGTTTCAGGTTTCGGTCGCTTTCATACCGGCGGAACAGGGGCAACAGGCGGAAGCGGTATTGCAGGGAGAGCGCGCATGGGAACTGCGCCCTCTTGCGCTTCGCGATTTCCAGCGCCGCCCGGTGCTCGGGCTGTACTGCCGCCAGTATCGCCATCTGCTCAAGCTCGAGAAACGCTTGCGCGACAGCGGCATCGACGTCTATGAAGCCGATGTCCGCCCGCCGGAGCGCTATCTGATGGAGCGTTTCATCACAGGACCCGTGGCCTTCGGCGGCCGCCCTTCCAAGATTGAAGATCGCAGCGGACCGCTGCTCGATTGCCATTTAAAGCCGGCAGGCGGATACCGTCCCTCCCTGCGTACGGTGTCGCTCGATATCGAAACGAGCGCTCAGGGCGACCTTTACTCCATTGCACTCGAAGGCTGTGGCCAGCGCCAGGTCTACATGCTGGGACTGGCCAGCGGCATGCAGGATGCCCTGGATTTCGAGCTGGAATACTGCGGCAGCCGATCGCAGATGCTGGAACGCCTGAACGGCTGGATGGAACGTCACGATCCCGACGCCATCATCGGCTGGAACCTCGTGCAGTTCGACCTGCGCATTCTGCAGCAGCATGCCGACAGTCTTCACGTGCCCTTGCGGTTCGGGCGCGACGGCAGCGCGCTCGGCTGGCGCGAACACGGAGGCAAGGGCCAGCATTACTTCGCCTCGGCGGCCGGGCGGCTGATCATCGACGGCATCGAAGCGCTCAAGTCGGCGTCATGGAATTTTCCTTCGTTCAGCCTGGAGCATGTGTCGCAGACGCTGCTGGGCGAAGGCAAGTCCATCGACAATCCCTATGAGCGCATGGCTGAGATCGACAGGCGCTTCGCCGAAGACAAGCTCGCCCTGGCGCGCTACAACCTGAAGGACTGCGAGCTGGTGACGCGCATCTTCGACAAGACGAGGCTGATGAGCTTCCTGCTTGAACGCGCCAGCGTCACCGGGCTGGCCATCGACCGCAGCGGCGGCTCGGTGGCCGCGTTCGAGCATTTGTACATGCCGATGATGCATCGCCGGGGTTACGTCGCGCCGAGCCTGGGAGATGTCGCGGGCGAGAACAGCCCGGGCGGCTTCGTGATGGATTCGCGCTCCGGCCTGTATGACTCGGTGCTGGTGCTCGACTATAAAAGCCTGTATCCCTCCATCATCCGCACCTTCCTGATCGACCCGGTCGGCCTGGTGGAAGGATTGCATCATGCGGACGAGGCGGCTACGGTGCAGGGCTTCCGAGGTGCGCGCTTTTCCCGGGACAAGCACTGCCTGCCCTCCATCGTGCGCCAGATCTGGCAAGAGCGGGAAGCCGCCAAGCGCGACGGCAATGCGCCGCTGTCGCAAGCCTTGAAAATCATCATGAACGCTTTCTACGGCGTGCTGGGATCGAGCGGCTGCCGCTTCTTCGATCCGCGCCTCGCTTCGTCGATCACGATGCGCGGTCACGAGATCATGCGCCGCACGCGCAGGCTGATCGAGGAACGGGGCTATGAGGTGATCTATGGTGACACCGACTCCCTGTTTGTCCGGCTCCCGCATGCGCATACGAACGAGGCGGCGGCCATCGTTGCCGATGCGCTGGTCAAGCATGTCAACCAGTGGTGGGAATGTCACCTGCGAGAGGACTTCGGACTGGCAAGCGCGCTTGAACTCGAATTCGATACTCACTACCGCAGGTTTCTGATGCCGACCATCCGCGGCTCGGAGGAAGGCAGCAAGAAGCGTTACGCAGGTCTTGTTGCCAAGCCGGACGGCACTGAAGAGACCGTCTTCAAGGGACTGGAATCGGTGCGCACCGACTGGACGCCGCTCGCACAGCAATTCCAGCAGGCGCTATACCTGCGCATCTTCAAGGGCGAGCCCTACCGCGACTACGTGCGCGACTATGTCGGCCGTACGGTCAGCGGCGAATTCGACGCACTGCTTGTGTACCGCAAGCGGCTGCGCCGTCCGCTGGACGAATACGAGCGCAACCTGCCTCCCCATGTGCGCGCCGCACGCATGGCCGACGACTACAACCTGCGCCACGGCCGGCCCCGGCAGTATCAGAACGGCGGCTGGATACGCTACGTGATGACCACCGCAGGCCCGGAACCGCTGGAGACGCAGCGCTCGCCCATCGACTACGACCACTACCTGACGCGCCAGCTGCAGCCGGTGGCCGATGCGATCCTGCCGTTCGTCGATGATGATTTCACGATGCTGACGAGCCGGCAGCATATTTTGTTCTGAGGCGGAAGTTGAAAAGCCGCGTTCTTCACGTGTTTCTGGCACCTTTCGCAAGCCTCTATTTTGGCCGACTTATATCGTTGCGCATACGCGGTCTCCAGCGATACTGTGAGTCGCACATCGCGACGATGACAGGCCGTGCTGTTTCCATGCACATGACGAGAAATGCCGATGTCGCCTGACTCGCCAGAGCTGCACCTGCAAGATCATTGCTCGAAACAGGGTGATAGCAATGTCGTCAGACAGGAGATGAGGCCATCGCCGCGCGGGTCCAGCGGACGATATCCGCCGCCCCCATGGCGCCGGGCTGACGAGCAATTTCGCGGCCGTGCAGAAAGAGCGCCAGGGTCGGGATGCTGCGAATGCCGAAACGGGAGCCGAGCATGGGTTCATCCTCGGTATTGACCTTGGCCAGCCGCACCGAAGGCTCCAGCTGCGCGGCGGCCTGCTCGAAGGCCGGCGCCATCATCCGGCAAGGTCCGCACCATGGCGCCCAGAAATCGACCAGCAGCGGAATGTCGTTGCGGTCGGCATGCCGGTCAAAATCCGCGCTTGTCAGCGCGATCGGCTTGCCGCTGAAGACAGGCTTGTGGCAGCGGCCGCAGTCGGGGGCGTCGCCCAGCCTCTCTTGAGGAACACGATTGACGGCCTGGCAGTGTGGACAGACGATATGCAAGCTCATGACTTTTTCCTCGCATGACAGTGGAAGTTTGGATCTACCCTGCGGTGACAGAATTCATCCTCCGCAAGATGCGCTGAATGCCATGTGGAGACGCATGCCGTCATGCTCAAGGCCGTCACGGGAAAATTGCAACGATTTCGCTGCAGCCGGGCAACAACCTGAAAAAGCTATACCCAGCCGGCATGCTTGCATCGGAAAAGAACAAGCCCCTGAAATTCTGTTCCAGGGGCTTGTTTTTCGCACATCAAATGCAGGCAGGAGAAGCCGTTCAGGCAGCCGGTTCGTCGTCCAGCTTGAAGGATGCGACCACTTCGACCAGCGCACCGGCCTGCTGCTGCAGCGAGTCTGCCGCGGCTGCTGCGTCTTCCACCACCTTGGCATTCTGCTTGGCCGCATCATCCATCTGGGCAACGCTGCCATTGATCTGCTCGATATCGGCTGCCTGTTCACGGCTCGCTGCGCTGATTTCCGCCATGATGTCGGTGACGCGGCTTGCGCTGGCGACGATGTCCTGCATGGTCGCGCCGGCTTCGGCGACCCGCTTGCTTCCCTCTTCCACCTTTTCGACGGAATCGTCGATCAGTACCTTGATTTCGCGGGCGGCGTTGGCGGCACGCTGCGCAAGGTTGCGCACTTCGCCGGCAACCACCGCGAAGCCCCGTCCCTGTTCGCCGGCGCGCGCCGCTTCGACCGAGGCATTGAGCGCGAGAATGTTGGTCTGGAAAGCGATGCCGTCGATCACGCTGATGATGTCCACGATGCGCTGCGACGAGGCACTGATGGAATCCATGGTATTGACCAGTTGCGATACGCTGCTGCCGCCCTTGCTTGCAAGCGTCGAGGTCGACACTGCAAGCTCATTGGCGCGGGTCGCGCTGTCGGCATTCTTTTTCACGTTCAGCGTGAGCTCCTGCATGGTGGCGGCGGTGCCGACCAGAGCATCGAGCTGTTCCTGGTTGCGCGCGGAGAAATCCTGGTTGCCGGAGGCGATCTGCTTCGATGCAACCATGATGGAATCGCTCGACTCCTTGATCTTGCCGACCAGGTCGGTCAGCCTGTCTTCCATGTCTCCCAGGGTCGACAGCAGCCGGCCGAAGTCGCCGCCGCGCTCGGTGTCGAATTCCTGGCTGAGGTCGCCGGAGCTTACCGTTTCCGCAATCAGAATGGCTTCCTGCAGCGGCTGCACGATGCCCGCGGCCAGCCAGAATGTCAGGCCCGCAGCGGCTGCCAGTGCCGCAATGCCGAGGCCGTAGATCGCAATACGCGTTTCGCCGATGCCGGCAGCGGACTCGGCGGCCGCGGTCTTGAGCGCTGCAGCGGCCGGACCTGCGCTCTGCTCCATCGCGGCGGCCCTGCGGCTGAAGGCTTCCATCTCGCTCAGCTGCCGGTCGGCCACGCCGACGACGGCGGCCATGAACAGCAAGATGACGGCAAAGCCGATGGCGATACGATGGGTGATTTTCAGGTTGTCCAATAACATGCTTGCCCCGTGGTTTAGTTATCTGATTATTCAGTCGTCTTGATGTTTGCCGCTCAGGCGATTATCGCTTCTCTATCCAGCAGCACGATACCCGGTCTCAGAAATTGCCGGATTTCAAGCGGCGGCAGGGGGCGCGATACCAGATAGCCTTGCACCTCGTCGCAGCCGAGCTGCTGCAGCAGGCTCAGCTGTCCGGTGTGTTCGACACCTTCGGCCACCACCCGCATGTTCAATGCCTTCGCCATGGAAATAATGGCCTTGAAAAGAATCTCGCCCTCCCTTCCCGTGCCCAGCTGTGCGGTAAATGCGCGGTCGACCTTGAGCACATCCACATCCAGCTTGTGCAGGATGGAGAGCGAAGAATAGCCGGTGCCGAAATCGTCCAGATGCACGGAGACGCCCATTGCATGCAGCGCAGTGAGCTGATCGAAAACCTGTTCGGCGTTGCTGACCATGATCGACTCGGTGAGCTCGATTTCAATAAGGCTGGAAGGAAGCCCATGGCGCCGCACATGCATGGCCAGCACCTCATCCACGCTTCCTTCGTTGAACTGCCGGGCAGAAGCATTCACCGACACCGGCACCGGTTCCAGTCCCTCGGCACGCCACTGCGCCAGCTGTGCGCAGACCTTGTCCATCACCATCGCGCCAAGCTGCAGGATGAGGCCGGAGCCTTCTGCAATCGGAACGAAGTCGCCCGGATACACCAGTCCGCGCACAGGATGCTGCCAGCGGACCAGGGCTTCCAGGCCGAGCAGCGTGCCGGACCGTGCATCCACCCTCGGCTGGTAATGAATGACGAACTGGTCCTGCTCGAGCGCCTGCATCAGTTCGGCTTCCATTTCACGCCGGCCTTGGATGCGTGCGTAAAACTCCTGGTCGAAGAACCGGAAATGCCCGCGCGTGCCCGACTTCACCGTGTACATGGCGATGTCGGCATTGCGGATCAGGGTTTCGGCATCGCTACCGTCCTTGGGAAACAGGCTGATGCCGATGGAAGCGCCTACCTGGCATTCCCGCGGGCCGATCCGGAACGGCTCTTCGAGCGTCGCGCAGATACGATGCGCGATCTCGGCGGCGTCGACTTCGCGCACGATGCCCTCTAGCAGGACGATGAATTCATCGCCTCCGAAACGCGTGATCCTGTCGGCAGGTCTGAGCACGCCGCGCAGGCGCGCGACCACCGCCTGCAGCAGCAGGTCACCGGCGGAATGGCCCCAGGAATCATTGACCGACTTGAACTTGTCGAGATCGACGAACAGAACGCCGACCAGGCTGCCGCCGGCAGCAGCGCGGGATAGCGCCGCCGGAAGATAGCCCGCGAGCCAGTGGCGATTCGGCAGGCCGGTCAGGCTGTCCTGTTCCGCCATCCTGTCCCTTTCCTGTTCCATCCTCTTGCGTTCGCTGATGTCGCGCAGCGTGACGGCAATACCGTCGTCGGCACGCACGAATTTCCGGTAGATCCAGGTCGGCGCCGTCACGCTCGATACAGCGGTCCGGAATTCATCCTCGTAATAGCCGGTGCGCATGACGTATCCCGCCAGTTCCATCAGGCGTTCGAGTAGGTCGCCGCTGTACATGCTCTTCAGGCGACCGCCCAGGATGTCCAAACGCCGGCTGCCGTAGAGCTCGGCACCGCGCTCATTGCAATCCACCAGTTCGTAATCGAGCACTTCGCCATCACGGTCATAGACAGGCCGCCACATGTAGAAACCTTCATTGGCCCCCTCGGTGGCCACGCGATAGGCCTGTTGCACGATGTCTTCCCGATGACGTCGCCATGCCAGGCGCAGCGACATGACGGTCGCAGCCATGGCAAACAGGGCCAGCACGCAGGAGCCTCCTATTCCGATCTTGATATAGGTCGCTTGCGCGTTCTGAAGTGGTTTAAGCACATCGGGCTCGCCCAGGCCGACCACGGCATGAAGCGGATATCCCGGCACGGCTGCGGCTGCGAGATAACGGCGCGCGCCATCCGCAAACCACTCCGGACGGCTTACGTCGCTGAAGTCAGGGCCAGCCCTGAGCATTTCCCTGGTGATGACCGACGGCGCGAGCAGGCTATCGATCTCGTTGCCGATCTTCGCCGCACGCAGGACGCGGTCCTGTCCTATCAGCGCCAGGATGCCCGTTGCACCGAGCGTGGAGCGATTGGCGGAGGCGGCTAGAAACTGGGTGCCGGTCGATGCGGTAATGACACCGTCGAATTCGCCGCCGTCCCGGTTGAGACGGCGGCTGAAGGTAACGATCTCCTTGTCGTTGAAGCGTCCGGTGAGAGGCACTCCGATGTGCAGGGCCGAGGAGGCATTCGCCGCGTGGTGCTGGAAATAATTCCGATCATCGACTCGCATGCCGACCGCGTCACGCATCGTGCTGGAAACGATCACGCCGTCACGGTTGCTGATCGAGATGCCGACCAAGGTAGGGTTGATGAAGTCAACCTGATCGCGTACGTGCTCCAGTTTGAATTTGCCCTGCGAGCGTTCCCAGTTGCTTTTCAGCAGGGCGGTGATGTGATCGAGTTCGCCGATGGTATGTGCAATCTGTTTGGCATAGGTGGCCGACAGCATTTCCGCATCGACGCGGGCTTCGTTTTCCAGATGCTGGCGATGGGATGCCAGCAGGGAAACCAGCAAGCCCCATAGCAACGCCCCGAGCAGTACGCACAGCGCTGGCCAGGCACAGATCAACCGTCCATGCTGTCGCAGAAAACGCTGTTTCTCCGGCGTGAGCCGAAGCGAACGGGTAAAGAAATGGAAATGCATGGAAGTGCATCGAGACTGAGCCAGGCAAAAGGGTAACGCATTATGTTGCCCTTCGGCAACGCAATACGTTACAAAAATTGGCTCTTGTCCTTTTAGACTGCGCTTCCCTTTGCCCGAGGCAGCATTTTATTGTTGGATCAACAAATATTGCTGGCGCCGAGAGATAGTTTTGCCGTGTACATGGTCAGTATGGAAGAGCGCGGTGCTTGCCAGAAAAACACCAGAAGGAACACTCAAGGAGGCATCATCAAATACCCCGTAACGCCGGATGGCCGCTATTTCGTCGTGCGCGGACGCCTGTGGCGCATGTCGGATCCTGCCTTGCCGGAAGATCGCCGCCAGGCTTTGACATCTGAGCTAATGGCCGCCCGACGTGAAGTCGCCGCTGCCCAGCGAACCAATGATGACGGTCGGCTCGCTGCGGCACGTGCTGCAGTACACGAGGCGAAAGTGGCGCTTGGAGAGCGCGGGCCTGTATGGTGGAAAGACGGCGAGCCGGATTACAACCGGCACATGGCGAAAAACACGCCTTATGCCGGTTGGCATGCCGAACTGGCGGAGTGATCTCCAGCGCTGCAGTGCGACCTTCAGTCCTTCAAGTCGGCTGGCACCTTGCCGCCGTTGGCAGCCAGCTTGTTCATGACCTGTCTGTGCAGCCAGATGTTCATGGAGGCCGAATCGTTCATGTCTCCGGTGTAATTCAATTCCTGAGCGAGTTCCTTGCGTGCGGTGAGACTGCTGTCGAGGTCGAGCAGCTTGAGCAGATCGACGATGGACGTGCGCCAGTTGAGCTTCTGGGAATTCTTCTGCGCCATGCCGTTCAGGATCTGCTCGACGTCTACCTGCTCCATAGCGGCAGGGGCGGCTTGCGGCGTCTGGGCTGGAGCGCCGGGAGCTGCAGGTGCCGCCTGCGGTGATGGCTGTGAAGTTGTCTGCGCGGAAGGCTGCTGGCCCTGGTTCTGACTATTGGCAGCATGCGACGAAGGGAAGATCTTGCCGAAGATATTGCTCAGGATGCCCATGTTTCCTCTCCTAAAGATTGTTAAATTGCTCAGCTTGGAGCATGGGAGATTCCTTTAGTTTCAATAGTTCTGCATGCTTCCGATCCAGCGCAAGCATGACGTTCAGAAATGCGGAACTTCGATTCCGGTCGGAAGCATTCCGCATCCCCCGCCATGTCACCAGCTACTCAGCGATATCTCCGGTTCGCCATCAGCCTGTCGATGTCGCGATCGAGCATGGCGACTTCATCGCGCAGCTGCCGCCTTTCACCCATCGACAGGTAACCGTCGGCTTTGAAGCGAGCCTCAAGACGGTAGAGCTCCATGTCCTGCATCCGCAGCCTGTCGGCTTCGCGCTGCGTAAGCCGCCCGCTGCGCACGCCCTCATCGATCCGGGCCTGGATGCGTGCATGCGACATGTCGGCTCCCTGACCCCGCATGCCTGCCGAAGCCGAGGGGCGCGCGATGGCGCGTTCGACGTCGGCGCGCATTGCATCCAGATCCTGCATGAGCGCCTGACGTTCGTGCGGCGAGGCATAACCGTCGCGCTTCATCCGCATTTCCCGCGCTTGCAGTTCGCTCTCCCTCTGGTACAAGGCATCGGCCTCGCGCGGATTGATCCGGCCGCTGGCGACTCCCTGCTCGATGCGTGCCCTGATCTGCGCCTGCGTCTGATCGATCCCGGCAAGCGGAACGCCCTGCGCGACTGCAGCGGACATGCCTGCGCCGGCAAGCATCAATGCGGCAACGAGTGTGGAAACAAGCTTCTTTGCATTCATGGCTGACTATCCTTTCCTGGGGTATCGACGTTGCTTGTCGCGGCATGCAATGCGCCTTGCCGCACGGCCTTCAAGAATCAGTAACGGTAGGGATTGTTCGGACGGCGGTCGTAACGATTCGGAACGCCGTCGCCGTCCCGGTCGTAGCCATAACCGCGTCCGCGCGGGTAACCAGCAGCCGGGTAATTGGAAACACGAGCGCTTCCGCTGACATGAACGCCGGGATCGCTGACCGGGACGGCGATGCAGCCGCTCAGCATGGCGCAGGCCGCCGCCGCGGGTAACAGGAATGCTTTCATTTCTTCTCCTTGTTCGACTTTGCACTTGGTACTGGGCGCTTGATGCTGCTTCAGCACGGTTCGAGGTTTGCGCATTGCGCATCAAACCGGCGGGAGAAGCTCGCATGGCCTGCATGTCTGCGAGCCGGCAATGCGTTTCTCCATGACCGTATTAAAGGCCGAAGCGCGTTTTTCGCCTACGTGAAAAGCGTAAGGAGAGTTACCGGATGTATGTACCGCAATGTATGCGGCATGTATCGAAGCATCACCATATCGATACGCATGGCGCGGCGGAAAATATTTTTCGCCGGATTGCTTACAATGCCTGTTTCGCCGTCCGGAAATTTTTCATGGCCGGTTTGCAACGAACAAGAAACAGGATCTGTTTTGCAAGGAATCAAGCGCAAAGTCGTTTACGTCTGCCTGTACGAGGCCATTGCCATTACCATCTGCAGCGTGAGTTTTTTCGCCCTCTCGGACAAGGATCTGGGACATGCGACCGCCCTGTCGATCGCATGTTCGGCCATTGCAGTGATGTGGAATCTGGCGTTCAACGCCATGTTCGAACGCTGGGAATCGGTTCAGACGGTGCGCGGCCGCAGCTTGGCACGCCGGGCCGCGCATGCCGTCGGATTCGAAGGCGGATTGATCGTGCTCCTGGTGCCGCTCATCGCATGGTGGCTTGAAGTGAGCCTGCTGCAGTCGCTGGTGATGGACATCGGCTTGTCCATCTTTTTCCTGGTCTATACCTTCGTGTTCGGTTGGGTATTCGACCGGATTTTCGGCTTGCCTGCATCGGCGGCCTAGGCTTCCATCGCGGCTCCAAAGGCATCCGCGCTCATCAACCGCGCTTTTCTATCTGCTCCACCAGCGCCCACGCCTGCTCCGCAAGCGGGCGGGTACGCTTGCCGGTTTCCACCGCATCGGCGCTGGCAGCGTTGCCCAGCTGCGCGCGCTTGACGATGCCCTGCAGAATGCCGACCAGGCGGAACATGTTGAACACCATGTAGTATTCCCAGTCGCTCCTGGGAAGATCGCCGCGGCCGGTGCGTTCGCAATACATGCGCACGTACTCCTCTTCGGTCGGAATGCCCAGTTCGGCCAGCGGCACGCCCGCCAGCCCGCGCGAACGGCCCGGCGGCATGCGCCATGTCATGCAGTGATAGGCGAAGTCGGACAGCGGATGGCCCAGCGTCGACAGTTCCCAGTCGAGCACCGCGAGAATGCGCGGTTCGGTCGGGTGGAAGATCACGTTGTCGATGCGGAAGTCGCCGTGCACCACCCGCGTTTCGTCGCCCGGAGGAATATGCTTGGGCAGCCATTCAATCAGATTCTCCACCGCCTCGATGCGCTCGGTCTCGGATGCGCGGTATTGCTTGGTCCAGCGCGCCACCTGTCGTTCGATGTAGCTGCCCGGCTTGCCGTAGCTGCCCAGCCCGACCGCTTCATAGTCGACGCTGTGCAGCGCCGCGATGACGCGGTTCATCTCATTGAACAGCGCACGCCGCTCCGCCGGCTCGAAGCCGGGCAGCGCGGAATTCCAGAGAATGCGGCCCTGCACATAATCCATGATGTAGAAGGCGCTGCCGATGATGGAGTCGTCCTCGCACAGCGCATGGGCCTTGGCAACCGGCACGTCGGTCTGTGCCAGCGCACTGATGACCTTGTATTCGCGATCGACCGCATGCGCCGAGGGCAGCAGCGTACCCGGCGGCTTGCGGCGCATGACATACTGCCGGCCGCCTGCCGTCAGGAGAAAAGTGGGATTGGACTGGCCACCCTTGAATTGTTCAACCTGCAGCTCGCCGCGGAAATCGTCGACGTTCTGCCGCATGAAGGCGGCCAGCCGGTCGACGTCGAAGGCATGCTGGGGCGCCACCGGGCGGGTACCGACGAAACGGTCTTGGGGATCGAGAGTCATGATGTCAGTTTGTCGGAATGGGATGCGGTTCGGTTTTGAGTCGTCGGTGCCTGGCTATGTGATCACACCGCGCTGACGCCGCCGTCGACCGCGATGGCCTGGCCGGTGATGTGGCGCGACGCCTCGGAAGCGAGGAATACCACGACGCCCTTCAGGTCTTCATCACCGCCGATGCGATGCAGCGGCGCGCGGGCAATGATCGCATCGCCGACTTTTTCCAGCAGCCCGGCCGACATCTTGGACGGGAAGAAGCCGGGGCAAATCGCATTGACGTTGATGTTGTACTTGCCCCATTCGGAGGCGAGCGCGCGCGTGAAGTTGACCGCCGCGCCTTTCGATGTGTGATAGGCGATGGTGGTGACGTTGGTGGCGCTGCCGCGCAGGCCGGCGACCGAGGCGATGTTGATGATCTTGCCCGAATTCTGGGGAATCATGCAGCGCCGCGCGACTTCCCGCGCCAGGAAGAACAGCGAATCGACGTTGAGTCCCAGCACCTTGTGCCAGGCCTCGTCGGGATACTCTTCCGCCGGCGCGCTCCAGGTGGCGCCGGCATTGTTGACGAGGATGTCGATGGTGCCGAAGCGCTGCACCACTTCCTCTACGAGCGCGGGAATCTGCTCGGTTTTCGACAAGTCGTTCACCACGGTGAGCACGTCGTAGCCGAGGCCTTCGAGATGCTGCTTGGCTTCGGCGAGTTCATCGGCCTTGCGGGCGCTGATGGCGAGCCTGCAGCCCATTTCGCCAAGCGCTTCGGCCATCTGCAGCCCGAGGCCGCGCGAGCCGCCGGTGATCAGCGCGATCTTGCCGTCGAGCTGGAATAGTTGTTTGACGCCCATCGCTTGTCTCCTTCCGTGTTTAGTTTGGTCCCCTCCCCTTCAAGGGGATGGAGTCCAGAATGCTGCTTCAGCAAACCTCGAACAACCCCGCAGCCCCCTGCCCGCCCCCAACGCACATGGTCACCACCACATACTTCGCACCGCGGCGCTTGCCTTCGATCAGCGCATGTCCAGTCAGGCGCGAGCCGGTCACTCCGTAAGGGTGGCCCACCGCGATCGCGCCGCCGTTGACGTTGAGCAGTTCATCGGGAATGCCCAGCTTGTCGCGGCAATACAGCACCTGGCAGGCGAAGGCTTCGTTCAACTCCCACAGGCCGATGTCTTCCATCTTCAGGCCGTTGCGCTCCAGCAGGCGCGGAATCGCAAACACCGGACCGATACCCATTTCATCAGGCTCGCAGCCGGCGACGGTAAAGCCGCGGAAGATGCCGAGCGGCTGGATGCCGCGACGTTCGGCAAGCTTGCCGTCCATGACGACGCATGCCGACGAACCGTCGGAAAACTGGCTGGCATTGCCGGCTGTGATGACGCCGCCCGGCAAGGCGGAACGGATCTTCGACACGCCTTCGAGCGTGGTGTCGGCCCGGATGCCTTCGTCGGCAGATATGGTGACTTCGCGCGTGGTAATGCGGCCGGTCTCCTTGTCCACCACGCCCATGGTGGTGGTCATCGGTACGATCTCGTCGTCGAACTTGCCGGCGGCCTGCGCGGCGGCCGCGCGCAGCTGACTGCGCACGCCGTATTCATCCTGCGCTTCCTTGGAGATGTTGTAGCGCTTGGCGACCTGCTCGGCGGTCTGCAGCATGCTCCAGTAGATTTCCGGCTTGTGCTCCAGCAGCCACGGGTCCTGGCGCATGTGGCGGTTGGTCTCGTTCTGCACGCAGGAGATCGATTCCACGCCGCCGGCCACCATGACCGGTACGCGGTCGACCATCACGCGCTGCGCGGCCATGGCGATGGTCTGCAGGCCGGAAGAGCAGAAGCGGTTGATGGTCGCGCCGGCGGTGGTCACCGGCAGCCCGGCGCGCAGCGCAATGGCGCGGGCGACGTTGCCGCCAGTGGTGCCCTCGGACAGCGAGCCGCCCATCAGCACATCTTCCACTTCCGCCGGATCGATGCCGGCGCGCTCGACGGCGGCACGCACCGCATGCGCGCCGAGCGTGGCGCCGTAGGTCATGTTGAAGGCGCCCTTCCACGACTTGGCAAGTCCGGTGCGGGCGGTGGAGACGATGACTGCATCATTCACGGTGGATTCCCTTTGCATTCTTTGAAGAGGTTGAGCAAGCTGCAAGCCGGTGGATGCCGGCCGATCTTTTCCCGGTCTTGTTCAGCTGAACGATTCTCCGCTGTTGGCCATGCACACCAGCGAGGAGGCCGGCGTCCAGAAAGCCTTGTCGGCGCCGGGCATGGCCGCGAAGCGGCGCATCTTCTCGACCACGTTCGGCAGGCCGACGGTTTCCGCATACAGCATCGGCCCGCCGCGATGCGCAGGAAAGCCGTAGCCGGTGAGATAGACCATGTCGATGTCCGATGCGCGCGCCGCAATGCCTTCCTCGAGAATGCGTGCGCCTTCATTGACCAGCGCAAACATGCAGCGCTCGACGATTTCCTCGTCGCTGATCTTGCGCGGCGTGACGCCGGCTTCGGCACGCGCCGCCTTGATGATGTCATCGACTTCCGGATCGGGAAGCGCATCGCGCTTGCCGGCTTCGTAGCGGTACCAGCCCTTGCCTGTCTTCTGGCCGAAGCGGCCCAGTTCGCACAGGCGGTCGGCGATCACCGAACGCTTCATGTCGGGGTTCTCCGCATACTGGCGCTTGCGCACCGCCCAGCCGATGTCCAGACCGGCCAGGTCGCCCATGCGGAACGGCCCCATCGCCATGCCCCACTTCTCGAGGGCGCGGTCGATCTGCTGCGGCGACGCGCCTTCATCGAGCAGCGCATTGGCCTGGTTGCGGTAAAACTTGAGCATCCGGTTACCGATGAAGCCGTCGCAGACGCCAGATACCACGCCGACCTTCTTGATGGTCTTGGCCAGCTGCATCACGGTCGCCAGCACGTCTTTTCCGGTCTGCTCGGCGCGCACGATTTCCAGCAAGCGCATCACATTGGCCGGGCTGAAGAAATGCAGGCCGACCACATCCTGCGGGCGCTTGGTGAAACCGGCGATGCGGTTCATGTCCAGCGTCGAGGTATTGCTGGCCAGGATGGCGCCTTGCTTCATGACCTGGTCGAGCCTGGTGAATACCTGCTCCTTGACGCCCATGTCCTCGAACACCGCTTCGATCACCAAGTCAGCGGAGCCGATATCGTCATAGGACAGCGTCGGCGTCAGCAGCGCCATGCGCTGTTCGAGTTTCTCGCTGCTCAGCTTGCCCTTCTTGACCGAGTTTTCGTAATTCTTGCGGATGGTCGCGATGCCGCGGTCGAGCGCTTCCTGCTTCATCTCGAGCAACATCACGGGAATACCCGCATTGAGGAAATTCATCGCGATGCCGCCGCCCATGGTGCCGGCGCCGATCACGGCGACGCGCTCGATCTTGCGAGTGGGCGTATCGGCAGGGACATCGGGAATCTTCGCCGCGGCCCGCTCGCCGATGAAGGCATGGCGCAGGGCGCGCGACTCAGGGGTGCTCATCAGCCACAGGAAGCCTTCGCGCTCGATCTTCATGCCTTCGTCGAAAGGCTTGGCGAAGGCGGCGGTCACCGCCTCGACGCACTTGAGCGGCGCCGGGAAGTGTTTGGTATTCGCAGCCACGGTATTGCGTGCGAAGGCGAGATAGGCTTCGCCGTTCGGCTCGCTGATGCGGATGTCGCGCACGCGCTTGAGCGGCCGGTTCTCGTCGATCAGCTTGCGGGCGAATGCCAGCGCCGCGTCCGCCAGGCTGCCCTCGACCATCTCGTCGAACAGGGCGGTGTCCTTCAGCTTGGCTGCCGGGACCGGATTGCCGGAGACGATCATGTTGAGCGCGGTATCGAGACCGACGACGCGCGGCAGGCGCTGCGTGCCGCCCGCGCCGGGCAGGAGACCGAGCTTGACCTCGGGCAGCGCGATCTGGGCATCCGGCCGGGCGATGCGGAAGTGGCAGCCCAGCGCGAGTTCAAGTCCGCCGCCCATGCAGGCGCCGCTGATGGCGGCGATGACCGGCTTGGCGGAGGCTTCGATGATGCGGATCACGCTCAGCAGATTGGGTTCCTGGCTGGCCTTGGGCGTGCCGAACTCCTTGATGTCCGCGCCGCCGGAAAAGGCGCGGTCGGTTCCGATCAGTACGATGGCCCGCACCGCGGCATCTTCCTGGGCGCGTTCGACGCCGGCAATGATGCCCCGCCGCAGGCTCAGTCCGAGGCCGTTGATCGGCGGATTGTTCATGCTGATGACGGCGACGTCTCCCTTGATCTCGTACTGCGCAGTGTCCATGCTTGCGGCTCTCCTGTCGGGTTCATTTTTGATATAGCCGGCACAACTGCGCCGTCCGTAGTTTTGCAGAGCAAAACAATGTTCCACACAATGCGGTCGATGTTAGCAGTTGCATCATCCCATGTAAAGCGCATGCCCTAGCTGAATCAAGACGATTAAAAGTTCATTACAAGAGACATTGCTCAAACGCATTTTGAAATCCATGCAGCTGTTTTACTCTGCAGAACAAACTACATAGTCACTTCCTGAAATGGCCTTTACAATGCGTGCATCTCCTCCAACGAACACACCATGACAGAAGAACGCGATACGGCGGAATCCCTTCCGGTGCCGGAAGGCTTTGAAAAGCTGAGTCGGGGCGGCCCCTACTTCATTGCCTTGGGACCGGTCTATGAAAAGAAAACCGGCGAGCGCGATGCGATATTCGGCGTGCGTATCTCGCCCGGCCATCTGAATGCCGGCGGCATCGCGCACGGCGGCATGCTGGCTACCCTGGCGGACAGCATTCTCGGCATCGCCATCCTGCGCGCCAACCGCGACAAGCGCATCGCCACCGTCAACCTCACCACCGACTTCCTGGAAGCGGCGCGCCAGGGAGACTGGGTGGAGGCGCATGTGGAAATTCACCGCAGCGGCAACAGGCTGGCCTTTGCCGACTGCGTGCTGCAGGTTGGAGAACGCCGCATCCTGCGCGCCAGCGGCGTCTTCGCGATGTCACCCAAAGTTTGAGGATTCAAGCCTGTGCACCAGTTCCAGCAGGCGGGGCCTGACCTCTTCGAGCAGGAAATCCTTCGACAGGCTTGAAGACGGCCCGCCGCAGTTCATCACCATCGCCGGGATGGTGCCGCTGGAGCGGAATGCCACGGCGATGCCGTTCACATCCTTCTGCCACTCGCAGAACGAAGTCGCGCAGCCGAACTCCTGGTAATCCTGCAGGCCGCGCGCGATGCCTTCACGCATGGCTTCGCCGGCGGAATCGTCGAGTTCGGTCGCCAGCTTGACGATGGCATTGCGCTCCTGCAGCGAGGCGTTGGCCAGATAGGCGCGGCCGATGGCCGAAGTCGCCAGCGGAAGGCGCGAGCCGACCTGCAGCGTCAACGCCAGCGTGGCCGTGCTGCGCACCACTTCGGTATAGATGATCGACAGGCGGTCGCGCACGCCCAGCGCCAGCGTTGCGCCCGCATAGTCGGCCAATTCCTGCATCAGCGGCCGGGCAATCTGGCGGATGTCCATGCGCGCCAGCATGGAACTGCCCAATGCCAGCGTGGCGGTGCCGAGCGCATAGCGCCCGCCCGGCTCGACCTGTATCAGGTAGCCGCGCTTGGACAGCGTATAGACGATGCGGGTGACGGTGGACTTGGGCAGGCCGCATCGTTCGGAAATCTGCTGATTGCTCAGCGAGACGTCGCCGGAGCGGAAACAGGAAAGCACATCGAGTCCGCGCGAAAGCGCCGTGATGAAATAACGGTCTTCGCCCGTCTTGGGCTCCTCGGCGGAAGCCAGGTCTTCAATATCTTTGTCGCGGGAATTCATGTGGGTACCTTGGAGACAGCGGATCAACTCGAACTGCGGGGGCGCCGCTGCCGTTGCTTGCATGCCGGGAAACTTTACAGGATGCCCGTGCAGACATCAATGACAGCGGCGTACATCGGACACCCCTGCCCGGCTTATTCCGCCTTGGCGCCCGAATCCTTCACCACCTTGCTCCATTTCGCGATTTCGGTGCGCTGGTAAGCCGCCAGTTCCTCGGCAGTCGAGCCTACCGGCTCCAGGCCGATGTCTTGCAGCTTCTTCGACGCTTCCGGAGACTTCAGGATTTTCTGCACTTCCGCCTGCAGCTTGTCGACGATCGGCTTGGGCACGCCGGGCGACGTGAACAGCGCAAACCACGATACCGCCTCGAAACCGGGCAGGCCCTGCTCGGCGATGGTCGGGATGTCCGGCGCAGCCGCGGAGCGCTTGGCGCTGGTGACGCCGAGCGCGCGCAGCTTGCCTTCGCGCACCAGAGGCAGGCTGGAGGGCATGTTATCGAACATCATCGTCACCCTGCCCCCGAGCAGGTCGGGAATCGCGCTGGCGCGGCCCTTGTAGGGAATGTGCTGCATGTCGATGCCGGTCTGGGTCTTGAACAGTTCGCCCGAGACATGGATCGACGTACCCGAACCGGAGGAAGCAAAGGTCATCTTGCCTTCCTTCTTGCCGAGCGCGATGAATTCCTGCAGGTTCTTCGCCGGCACGCTGTTGTTCACCACCAGCATGTTGGGCGTGGTGGCCAGCAGGCTGATCGGACTGAAGTCCTTCACCATGTCGTAAGGCATCTTTTCATACAGCGCGCCGTTGATCGCATGGGTACCTACGGTGCCGACCAGCAGCGTATAGCCGTCGGACGGCGACTTCGCCACCACGTCGGCGCCGATATTGCCGCCTGCGCCCGGCTTGTTCTCGACGATGACGGGCTGCCCCCAGTCGGCCTGCATGCGGTCGGCCAGCAGCCGGCCGAGGATGTCCGGGGCGCCGCCCGGCGTGAAGGTGACGATGATGCGCATCGGCTTGCTGGGGAAATTCTGCGCCGACTGCGCGAAAGATGGTGCCGTGGCTACTGTCGCGACAGCCGCGAATGCGAAGGTAAAGCTTGCTGCGATTTTGCTAAGCATGTTGTCTCCTGCCTTGTTATGAATGTGTTACCGCTTTCGAACTGCTCCTGGGTTTTGTTGTTGTTATGCTTTTTCGATCCGGATTCGGTGCAGGCATCCATGCATTCGGGCCCGCTCGCCTGAATGCCCGCATGCGCCTAATGCGGCGCCTTTTCGCTCAGCACCGGCGCGCCGGGCTTGAACTGCAGCGACTTGTATTCCAGGAACTCCTCCATCCCGTACTTGCCCATCTCTCGCCCGCGGCCCGACTGCTTGTAGCCGCCGAAGGGAGCGAACAGATTGAAGGTGCCGCCGTTGATGTCAACCTGACCGGTGCGCAGCTTCCGAGCTACCTGCTGGGCGCGCTCGTCGGAACCGGCCCAGACGCCGCCGGCAAGGCCGTAGAGCGTGCCGTTGGCGATGCGCACCGCTTCATCCTCGTCCTTGTAGGTGATGATGGAGAGCACCGGCCCGAAGATCTCTTCCTGCGCAATCGTGCTGTCGGGCTTGACGCGGCCGAACACCGTGGGCTGCACATAGAAACCCTTGGGCAGGTCGGGCGGCGCATCGGGTCCGCCGCACAGCAGTTCGGCGCCCTCCTCGATGCCCTTGCGGATATAGCTGCGCACACGCTCGCGCTGCGCTTCCGACACCAGCGGGCCGAGCTTGGCCGAGCCGCCGAAGGGGTCGCCGACGGTGAACTTGGAGGCGACTTCCGCCGCGATCTTCGCCGCCTCGTCATAACGCGATTCCGGAACGAGCATGCGGGTATGGGCGGAACAGGTCTGCCCGCTGTTGAGGAAGCAGGCATTGACCGTACCCTTGACTGCGGCTGCGAGATCCGCGTCGTCGAGAATCACCGAGGCCGACTTGCCGCCGAGTTCCAGCGCCACGCGCTTGACCGTAGCCGCGGCCACTTCCGAGATGCGCTTGCCGGCACGGGTGGAGCCTGTGAACGACACCATGTCCACATCGGGATGGCGCACCAGCGCCTCGCCCAGCACCGGGCCGGTGCCGCTGACGAGATTGAATACGCCGGGCGGCAGCCCGGCGGCATCGATCACCTCGGCCAGGATAAAGGCATTGAGCGGTGCCACTTCCGAGGGCTTCAATACCACGGTGCAGCCTGCCGCCAGCGCTGCCGCCACCTTGGCGGCAATCTGGTGCAGCGGATAATTCCAGGGCGTGATGCAGACCACGACGCCGACCGGTTCGCGTACCACGCGCGAATTGCCCGCTACCTCCTCCCATTCGAATTCATTGGCCAGCTTGGCGTAATAGCCGAAATTGGCCACCGGAGAACCGACCTGGATCGCGGCAGACAGCTTGACCGGCATGCCCACTTCGCCGGCGATGATTTCGGCCAGTTCCTGGCTGCGCGCCTTCAGTCCCTCATGGATCTTGCGCAGGTAATCCGCGCGCGCGGCCGGCGGCGTGGCGCTCCAGGCATCGAATGCGGCGCGGGCCGCCGCCACGGCGGCATTGGCGTCGTTCTCGTCGCCGTCTGGAATGGCGGCCATGACTTCCTCGGTCGCGGAATTGATCACGTCAATGGTGTTTCGGCCCGAAGGCGTGACCCACTGGCCGTTGATGTAAAGCTGATTTCGATTCTGCATGCTGTATCTCCTTGCGGATGCCCGCCTTACTCGAACAGGATCACGCCGCGCGCATTGCGGCCGGCGTTAAGATCGGCGAATGCCTGCGGCGCTTCGTCGACGGTATAGGTACGGGTGATCAGTTCATCCAGCTTCAGTCGCTGGGCGCGGTACAAGCCGATAAGACGCGGAAAATCCTCGGTCGGCCGGGCCGAGCCGAAATAGCTGCCGGTCAGCGTCTTCTCGCCGAAGGTCAGCGAGGCGGTCTTGACCGTGGTCGTATCCTTCTGGTTGGCCACGCCGACCACCACCGCCGTGCCGCCCTTGCCCAGCACGCCGTAGGCCTGTGCCGCGATGTCGCCGAGGCCGACGCATTCGAACGCATAGTCCGCGCCGCCGGTCAGCTTGAGAATCGTCTTGACGGCGTTCTCGTCGGTCTTGCTGTTGACGACGTGGGTGGCGCCGAACTGCTTCGCCATGTCGAGCTTGGCGTCGGAGGTATCCACCGCCACGATCATGCGCGCGCCGGCGATGGCGCAGCCCTGGATCGCATTCAGCCCGACGCCGCCGCAGCCGAACACCACTGTGACGGAACCGGGCTCCACCTTGGCAGTATTGACCGCCGCGCCGACGCCGGTCATCACGCCGCAGCCGATGAGTGCAGCCTTGTCGAGCGGCACCTGCTGGTCGATCTTCACCACGTTGTCGGTATGCAGCGTCGCGTATTCCGCCATCACGCCGCAGCCGGAAAACACGTTGAGTGCATTGCCCGACGTATCGCGCGTACGCACCGTGCCGTCGGGCAGGGTGAACATGGCCTTGCCGGCCTGGTCGCACAATTGCGGCCTGCCTGTCTGGCAATAGCGGCACTTGCCGCACATGCTGACAAAGGAGCTGACCACATGGTCGCCCACCTTGAGATTGCTGACGCCCTCGCCGACGGCAACGATGCGGCCGGCGCCTTCATGGCCGAGTATCACCGGCGGCGGAAAGGGAATCGTGCCGTTGGTCGCCGACAGGTCGCTGTGGCAGACGCCGCAGGCGGCCAGCTTGATCATGACCTCGCCGCGGCGCGGCGCTTCCACGATGATTTCCTCGACCACCACCGGCTGATTGATTTCTCGGCAGATCACTGCCTTTGCTCGTTGCTCCATGAAACTGTTCCCTGCCTGAGTTGAATGAAACAAGCCGGCATGGCGGCCGGCTTGAGATGGTTCGTGCTGCTGGTTTCCGGCTCGCTTATTTTGATTCCGCCAGGCTGCGCAGATTCAGCGACTTCACCTTGCCGCCCTCGACCGTGCCGACATACGTATTGGCCAGCATGCCGCCGACTTCATTGACGCCGTCCAGGTCGTTCGGGTTGTACTCCTTCGGCAGCTGCTTGACCGCCTTGTCCATCTGGGCACGGATCGCGACAGGATCGGTGACCGAGTTGGCCAGCTTCATCGCAATCGCGGTCGCATGCACGGCCGAGTAGTTGAGTGAAACTTCCGAGCTCGGGTCGCGGTTGTCATGCGACTTGCGATAGCGCTCCACGAACGACTTCGCATCGCCGCGGGAATCCTCGACCAGCGGCAGCACGCCGATCGCACCCTCCAGCGGCTGGTAGCCGCCGATCACCTTCGCCATTTCGTCCATCTTGGCCTGGTCGATGATGATGAAGCCGCCCTTGAAGCCGAGTTCGCGCGCCTGCTTGGCGACCAGCGCCGTCGGTTCCGATGCGCCGCCGATGAACAGCACGTCCGGCTTGGCCTGCATCACGCGCGAGACGCCGCTGTAGAAGTCGGTCGCCTTGTTGTAGGACATCGGATTCTCGGCAACGATCTTGCCGCCTGCCGCTTCCCATGCCGGCTTGAAGGCTGCGGTCCATGCCTTCGCATAGTCATGGTCGGCATTGGCGATGGCGGCATTCTTGCCGTATTTGCTCATCGCATGCTTGACGAAGGGATCGACATAGCCGGTGAATTCCGGTGGAATGCGCACGGTCATCTTGTTGCCGCGTGCTGTCACCTGCGGCAGGCTGGTATAGGCCAGCAGCAGGACATTGGATTTTTCATTGAAAGCCTGCACCGCGAAGATACCGCCGGAGTGCGGCACCAAGACAGCAGGTGTCTTGTGCTGCTGGATCAGGCGCTGCACGTTGATGCCGGTCTGGCTCGGGTTGTACTGGTCGTCGAGCGAGACGATTTCAAGCTTGTATTTCTTGCCGCCGATTTCGAGTCCCTTGGCGTTGATTTCATTGACGGCCATCTCCATGCCGGACAGCACGTTCTTGCCGTAGAGCGCGGCGCCGCCGCTCAGCGGACCGGAGTAGCCGATCTTGACCACTTCCTGCGCCAGCGCGGCACCGGCCATGGTCAGGCCCAGCGTGAGGGCAGCTGCGGCTGTAGCGATGCGGGTGAACTTGAATCCAGACTGCTTGATCATTCCTGTCTCCTTGTGGATAGTCATGCCGGGTAGGTTTTCCGGTTACTGCATGCGTTAAATGCGCCAAATGCCGGGTGGATCAGGCGCCGATATAGGCCTTGCGCACCTGCTCGTTATTCAACAATTCATCCTGCGAGCCCTCCATCACGATGTGACCGTTCTCGATCACATACGCGCGGCTGGCGATCTTCAGTGCCGCAAAGGCGTTCTGCTCCGCCAGCAGCACCGTGGTGCCGCTGCGGTTGATCTTCTGGATCACCTCGAAGACCTGCTTGACCACCAGCGGCGCAAGGCCCAGCGAAGGCTCGTCCAGCAGCAGCGCCTTCGGGCGGCCCATCAGTGCGCGGCCGATGGCCACCATCTGCTGCTGTCCGCCCGACAGCGAGCCGGCATTGGCCTCGCGCTTCTCATGCAGGATGGGGAACAGCTCGAACACCTCGTCCAGCGTCTTCTGCACGCCGGCCTTGTCCTTGCGGTGCACATAGGCGCCCAGCATCAGGTTCTTCAGCACCGACATGCCGGGAAAGAGCTTGCGTCCCTCGGGGCAATGCACCACGCCGTCATGCACGATCTGCGACGGCTGCATGCCCACCAGTTCCCTGCTGCCGAACTTGATGCTGCCGCTTGCCGCCTTGTTCAGGCCGCTCACAGTGAGGAAGATGGAGCTCTTGCCGGCACCGTTCGCGCCCAGCAGCACCACCAGCTCGCCTTCCTTCGCATGGATGTTGACGTTGTCCAGCGCGCGGAAGCTGCCGTAGTTGACCGATACGTTTTCAAGCCGCAGCATGTTCACTCCCGAGATAAGCTTCGATGACGACCGGATTCGAGCGGATCTCAGCCGGCGTGCCTTCGGCAATTTTTTCGCCGTAGCTCAGCACCATGATCTTGTCCGCGAGGTTCATGATCATGTTCATCTTGTGTTCGATCAGGCAGACCGTCAGGCCGCTCTTCACCATCTTGCGAATCAGTTCCGCCAGGCCGACGGTTTCTTCCGGATTGACGCCGCCGGCCGGCTCGTCCAGCAGCACCAGCTTGGGTTCGGTAGACAGTGCCAGCGCAAACGCGACGCGCTTGCGCTCTTCCTGCGAAATGTCGGCCGCGATGCGGTTCGCCACATGCGAGAGGCCGACGAAGTCGAGTGCCTCGCGCGCCTTCTCGCGGCACTTGGCTTCCTCCTCCTTCAGACGGCGCGTGCCGAGCAGCACGTCCATCAGCCCCGAACGTGTGCGCAGCCGGTGGCCGACGATCAGGTTGTCGAGCACTGTGGCACGGTCGAACAGGCTGGTCGCCTGGAAGGTGCGCGACACGCCGAGCTGCGCCACCTGGTCGGCGCGCATGCCGGTCACGTCCTGGCCGTCGAAAATAATGCGGCCCGAAGTCGGCTTGATCGCGCCGCTGATCAGGTTGAAAAACGTGGTCTTGCCGGCACCGTTCGGTCCGATGATGGCGTTGATCTTGCCCTTCTCTATCGTGGTCGATACTTCGCGCACCGCATGCAGGCCGCCGAAACGCTTGTTGAGTCCTTCAATCTGCAGCATGGATCATCCTTCCTGTTTTGCGGTTGCCATCACTGTCGGGCGCTTGACCGGCGCAGCCGCGCTTGCCTTGCGCGACGCATTGCGTGCCTTCCAGGCGAGATAGGTGCCGACGATGCCGTTGGGCAGGAAGATCACCAGCGCAACAAGGATCGGACCGAAGACGATGAAGCGGTAGTCCTGAAGGAATTGCAGATACTGGGTCAGCCAGGGCATGGAGATCGAACCGAGCAGCGGTCCGAACAGGGTACCGATGCCGCCCACCAGCATGAACATGGTCATGTCGAAGGTATGCTCGACGCCGGCCAAGCCCGGACCGAGGAAGCGAACCGACCCGGCATACAAACCGCCTGCGAAGCCAGCATAGAAAACCGACAGCACGAAAGCCAGCACCTTGTTGCGCATCAGGTTGATGCCTAGCGCCTCGGCGAGGTCATCGCTGTTGCGGATCGCCATGAAGGTGCGGCCGAGCAGCGAGGTCACGATGCGATGCATCACCCATACGCTCAGTACCAGGAAGAACAGCACCAGATAATACTGTGCGCGCGGTGTTTCGAAGTCGATGCCGAAGATCGATTCCGGCGCGGGAATGCCGATGATGCCCACCGTGCCGTGGGTCAGGCTTTCCCACTTCTCGATCAGCAGATACATGATGTAGCCGACGCAGAGCGTGAAGATCGAGAAGAAGTGCCCTTTCAGGCGCAGGGAAATGATGCCCACCACCACCCCGATGCCGGCCGACACGAAACCCGACAGCGCGAACGCCAACCAGAACGAGACCTTGTGGTCGACCGTGAGAATGCCGACGGTATAGGCGCCGATCGCCATGAAGCCGGCGTGCGCCAGATTGAACTGGCCGGTATAGCCGGTGATCAGGTTCAGGCCGATGGTGGCGATTGCGTAGATATATGCAAGCGACATCACGGTCAGCAGGTAATCATTGGATGCCACCAGCGGAAAGACCAGGCCGAGGATCAGCAGCAGGGTCCACCCAAGTTTGCCTTCGAGATAGTTCATGCTTACCGCACTCCTTTCGTGAACAGGCCTTCCGGACGAACCGAGAGGATGGCGACCAGGAGCACGAAGGCGATGATGTCCTTGTAGTCGGTCGAGATGTAGAAGGCGCCGAAGGCTTCGGCGAAGCCGATGATGAGGCCGCCGACGATCGCTCCCGGCACGCTGCCCATGCCGCCGAGCACGATGATCACGAATGCTTTCGTAATCACCAGATTACCCATGGCCGGATACACCAGGTTGATCGGCGCATAGAGTGCGGCAGCGACTGCAGCCAGCGCGCCGGAAATGGCGAAGGTCATCATGGCCACGCGGTTCGGATCGATGCCGACCAGCGCAGCGCCGTCACGGTTCTGAGCCATTGCGATGATGGTCGCGCCGGTTGTGGTCTTCTTCAGGAAGAGATGCAGCGCCACCATGAGGCCGAACGCGGCGACGATGATCAGCAAGCGCTGCTGCGGCATCACCAGTCCGCCGAAATTCATGATGCCGCTATAAGGCGTCTGCATGCGATGGAAATCCGCGCCCCACAGCGCCTGTGCGCCAGACTCGAGAAACAGCAGGATGCCGATGGCCGCGATCATGTGATGCAGGCCGGGAGAATTTCGCAGCGGATGAAACACGAGGCGTTCCGCGACAACGGCCAAGAGAGCCACCACGACAGCGGCGCCTGCCATGGCGACCCAGTAATTGATGCCGAACTTGCTCATCAACATGAAGGCGGCATAGGCGCCGGCCATGTAGAAGGCGCCATGTGCAAAATTGGGTACGTGAAGAATGCCGTAGACGAGAGTGAGGCCCAAAGCAACCAGGCTGTAGACACCCCCAAGCGTCAGTCCGTTAAGGACCTGTTGAAGTATGAGTTCCAAATTGTCGTCTCCAAAAGAGTTGCCATGCAGCCGGGAAACCGAAGGCATCGAACGGACTTTTTGTCCGCTTTCTAGTTGTACGAAAGCTACCGAAAGCGAACGGTCGTGTCAATAAATTTGGAATGATGTTTTGCACAGCAAAACAAAATCATAATAGCTTGCAAGTTTCTGACGGAGAGATGCGGATTTGGCGAGGCTGGGCCCGTTTCACATCAAGTTTTACGGAATGAGGAACAGCGGTACAGCTCAGAGGGAAATAAGAGAATGCCCGGGGTGCAGTTCTGCCGCCCGGGCAAGTGAAAAATGGTAAGGAGAACGGTAAAGGCTTAGCCCAGCGCAGATTCCACAAAATGCAGACGGTCCTGTCCCCAGTACATGTCGTTGCCGACGAAGAAGGTCGGTGCGCCGAACACGCCGCGTTCGACGGCTTCGTCGGTGTTGCGCTTCAAGGCATCCTTCACCGCCTGATCGTTGATCATTTCCTGGAAGCGCATTGGGTCGATACCGTTTTCGGTCAGCAGCGCGACAACTTCATTGACATCGTTGAGATTGCGCGGCTGCCCGAACATCGCATGAAACACGGCTGCGAGATAACGCCGGAACTCCGCCTCGCCGGCCATCTGCATGCCGACCGCGCCTCGCATCAACTGCAAGGTATTGATGGGGAAATGCGGATTCTGGTTGAACACCACGCCGAAGTGATCGGCCCAGCGCTGCAGGTCGGTGAGAAGATGCTGCCCCTTCAGCGGTACCGCCATCGGACTCTGATTTTCTGCTGCCTTGAGCACCGCACCCAGCAGCATGGGCTTCCAGACGATTTCCGCACCCTTGGCCTGCGCGATCTTCGGCAGCTGGTGATAGGCGAGATAGCTGTAGGGACTGCCGACGTCGAAGAAAAACTCCACTTTCCTGCTCATGACAACCTCCGGAAGGGAAGAATGCAAAGATAAGCCGCAGCCAGCCGTTTGAAGAGCGTCACCAGCGTTCCGACCAGGGCCGCAAATCGAGCTCATGGGTCCAGGCATCGCGCGGCTGGGTATGGAGATGCCAGTAATTGTCGGCGATATGCGCCGGATTGAGGATGCCGTCCTGATCTTTCAATGCATAGCGCTCGGGGAAATTGTCGCGGATGAACTCGGTATCGATGGCGCCGTCGATCACGACATGGGCGACGTGAATATTTTTCGGTCCGAGTTCACGCGCCATGCTCTGCGCCAGTGCCCGCAGCGCATGCTTGGCGCCGGCAAATGCAGCGAAGTTGGCTGATCCGCGCAGGGCGGCGGTAGCGCCCGTATAGATGATCGTGCCGCGTTCCCGGGTCACCATGCGGCGCGCCACTTCGCGTCCTACCAGAAAGCCGCTGAAGCAGGCCATTTCCCAGATCTTGAAATACTTGCGCGCCGTTTCCTCAAGAATGCTGCATGGCACGTTGGCGCCGATATTGAACACCATGACTTCGATAGGCCCGATGTCGCGCTCGATGTCGTCGATCAGCTTGACGACCTCCTCCTCCTTGCGCGCATCCGAGGCAAAGCCGTAAGCCTGGCAGCCTTCGCTGCGAATCTCGTCGATCAATGGCTGCAGCTTGTCGGCGCTGCGGCGGGTTGCACAGACAACCAAGCCCTCCTTTGCGAAGCGCTTTGCAATGGCGCCGCCTGTGGCGTCCCCTGCTCCCACTATCAGTGCCGCACCTGTACGAGTTGCAGATGTGGCAGGCGTCGTCTGCTGCATGGCATGTCTCCGATTGGATAACGGCAGTTATGGTAACGAACGTTATGTTATGATCAGCCGCACTGTCAAGCCCGTCTCAACATCCTGCCGACTGCATCAAGATGAGATATCCGCCCGGACACAAGGAAGAAAAGCGCAAGGAACTGCTCAAGGCCGGCGGCGCGCTGGTCAAGGAGCGCGGCTTCGCCGCATCCGGCGTCGATGCACTGACCGAAGCCGCCGGCGTGACCAGCGGCGCCTTCTACAGCCATTTCGCTTCAAAGAACGACTTGCTCAAGGCGCTGGTTGAAAGCGAACTGCGGGCCAGCAACGAGATGTGGGCCGCCAATCCGCACGAGACCGCCGCAGAGTGGATCGGCTACGAGCTCGATCGCTATCTCTGCATGAGCCATGTGCGGCATCCTGAAGCGGGCTGCGTGCTGCCGACGCTAGGGGCCGAAATCGCACGCGCCGACGGCGAGGTCAAGGAAGCCTATGCAAGGGAGCTGGCAAAGGGCATCGACATCCTGGCGCAGCGCCTGGGCGACAAGGATCGTGCATGGGCATTTCTCTGCCAGATGGTCGGGGCGATACTGCTGGCGAGAACCATGCCTGACCAGAAGTCCCAACGCGCCCTCATCGAGTCGAGCAAACGATTCCTGCAGGAGGCCGTCGGCGGACTGAACAATGCGGCAAGCATGCAAAAGCCCGCCAGTGCAAAGTCCAAGCGCAAGAACCCGGTGCCGCGACAATGAGATCGGGCTCCCTTGCGCAAGACGCGCCGGCGCCGGCCAATGCAGCGCTGCTGCGCAACGTCTTCGCCCTCGCCGCGCCGACGACGTTCGTGGCGATACTTCAAGTCATCGCCCAGCTGGTGGAAACCTGGCTTGCGGCGCGCCAGGGCACGGCAGCCCTCGCCGGATGGGCCGTGATCCTGCCGTTCGCGCTGCTGATGCAGCAGATGTCCACCGGCGCGATGGGCGGCGGCGTGGTGTCTGCCATCGCAAGAGCGCTTGGCGCGTCACGCACCGACGAAGCCTCTTCGCTGGTGATGCATGCATTGATGATTGCCCTGACGGCCGGTCTCGCCTTCACCCTCGGGCTTTGCCTGTTCGGCCGGCCGATGCTGGAAGCGATTGCCGGCCCGGCGGCTGCCGAAGCTGCGCATCTTTACGTGCTGCTCCTCTTCGGACTGGGCGCCGTGCCGTCCTGGCTCGCCAACACTCTGGCTTCGGTGCTGCGCGGCGGCGGACGCCATGCGCTCGCCGCACGCACGCTGACGCTCACCTGGATCGTATTCCCTCCGCTGGCTTGGCTGCTGTGCGAACCGGCCGGCATGGGGTTGGCCGGCATCGGCGCCGCCTTCGCGCTGGTATTCATCGCAGCCGCCCTGTCGATGGCCATTGTCGTTACGCGCGGCGGCGCCGGATTCATGCCGATCTTCAGGCAAAGGCTGACAGCCACGCTCTTCAAGCGCATTCTTGCCATCGGCGCTACCGCCTGCGCGCTCGCGGCCATCGCCAATCTGACGACGATCCTCGTCACGCGCCAGCTGCGGGAATACGGCACCGCCGCGGTCGCCGCCTACGGCATTTCCGCGCGTCTGGAATTTCTGATCATTCCGCTGGCATTCGGCGTGGGCTCCGCCTTGACGGCGCTGGTCGGCAAGGCGGCGGGAGGCAATGACTGGCCGACCGCGCGACGCCTCGCCTGGCTGGGCGGGATTGTGACCTTTGCCGCGACCGCCTTGCTGGGACTTTTGGTCGCTTCTAACTCCGGCCGCTTCGCGGCATTCTTTACGCAAGATGTGCAGGTGTCCGCCATTGCTTCGATCGCCCTGAGTTTCATCGGACCAGCCTTTGGCGGCCTCGGCTTGGGCATGGCGCTGTATTTCGCTTCGATGGGTGCCGGCCGCATGAAATGGCCCGTCATTGCGGCTCTCTCACGAATCGTGCTGGCGGTCGGCGGCGGCTGGCTGTTCGCCGATGTCGCCGGCATGGGCATGAGCGGGCATTTCCTTGGTGTGGCGCTCGGGCTGGTGGCCTACGGACTCTGCGGCGCCATCGGGGTACGGCGCGCCGTCTGGTCGGCGCGCTAGGTCAAGACCGGTGATGGACTCGAATGCGTTCTTGCATTCTCGCCCTTAAAGCTGCTCGTGCAGCACATCCAGCAAAGCTTGGCGCAGACGCTGCACCGCCTGGCTCTCCGCCTTTGGCGACTGCTTGATCCACAGGCCGATGCTGGGCAGCGGCGGCAGCGCCAACGCACTGCCCAGATCGACCAAGCCGCGCGGCATCGATACACCGGTTCTCACCGTGATGCCCATGCCCGCCTCCGCTGCCGCCCATAACCCGCCCAGGCTCGGGCTGCTCGCCACCATGCGCCACTTGATCCGCGCCGCATCCAGCGCCTGCAAGGCAGCCTGGGTGAACGCGCAGGGCTGCTCCAGCAACAGCAGCGGCAGCGGCTGTTCCGGCCTCCATGACAGATCCGGCTGTCCGATCCAGACCATGCCGACATCGGCGATGCGTTCGCTGCCCGGTCCACCGTCGTGCGTGAACAGCAGCGCGATGTCGATTTCGCCGCGCTCGACCTGGGCCGAGAGCACCGCGTTGCGATCCATGCGGATTTCCACTGCCACATTGCCATGGGAACGGGAAAAGCGCGCCAGCGTGGCCGGCAGCCAGGTATTCTCGAAATCGACCGACATGCCGAAGCGCACTTCACCGTCCACGGCAATGCCGCGCACCGCGCCGACGGCCTCCTCATTGAGTTCGAGCATCCGTTTCGCATAGTCGTACAGGGTCTTGCCTGCCGCGGTCAGCGCGAGCGAGCGCCCCTGCCTCTCGAACAGGGCAATATTCAGCTGCTCTTCCAGCTTCTTCATCTGCAGGCTGACCGCCGACTGCGACCTGCCGATCTTTTCCGCTGCACGGGCAAAGCTGCCGACGTCGATGCCGGCTGCAAATGTTTTCAGCACATCCAGTTCGAGTAATGGCAGGCCCATATATGAGTTCGGCTAAAGTGATTCAACAGTTATTTCAATTTTACAAATGTATTTTAGCGCCATATATTGCAGGTGTCGACATGAAACCTAGCCACTGCAGCGCTTGCTTGAATCAACTTTCAAAAGGAGAACCGCCATGCCGCTCGTCCGTATTTCCCTTGCTCAAGGCAAATCCGCCGCCGTAAAAAACCATATCTCGGAAGCCATCCACCACGCACTGGTCAATACCTTCAACGTGCCTGCAGACGACGTTTTTCACGTCATCAGCGAACACCCTGCGGAGGACTTCATCTGCACTCCCGAGTATCTCGGCATCCGCCATACCGCCGACGCCGTCTTCATCCAGATCACCTGCAATGAGGGCCGCAGCCTGGAAATGAAACAGACCTTGTACCGGCATATCGCGGATGGCATCACAGGGCGCACCGGTATACCTCGATCCGACGTCATCATCAACCTGCTGGAGACGAAAAAGGAAAACTGGTCGTTCGGCAACGGCATTGCACAGTACGCACTCCCCGGAGCCAACGTACCCGGACAATCACCCGCTCTGGCGCCGCAATAAGCCGGGCTTCTTAAACACCTGATCTGGAGAATTTTCATGAGCACAACCTATTGCGACATCGACTATTACGAAGACATCACGTCTTCATTGTCCTTCAATGAAAAGCGTTCAGTCGCCGCCGCACTCGCCTTCTCCCTGGCTTTTTCGGGCGGTCTTGCCTGCCTTGCAGTGGAAATGCTTTTGCGTCTGCAGGCATGACGGACTTGTTCGGACACCGGCGCTGCCGGCGAAACGGCTCAGTCCCCGGGACGCGCATGCAGGACGCGGTCGATCAATCCGAAATGCACCGCAGCATCGGCGGACATGTAATTGTCGCGGTCCGAGGCCAGTCGTATGCTTTCCATCGCTTGCCCGGTTCGTTCGGAAAGCATGCCGTTCAGCCGTTCGCGGAGATACAGGACTTCCCTGGCCTGTATCTCGATATCCGCGGCGGTGCCCTGCGAGCCGCCCGAGGGCTGATGAATCATGATGCGTGAATTCGGCAGCGAAAAACGCTTGCCCTTGGCACCGGCGGCGAGCAGATGCGCGCCCATGCTCGCCGCGAAGCCGGTGCACAAGGTCGAGACATCGGGCCTGATGAACTGCATGGTGTCGTCTATCGCCAGGCCGGCATAGACGGACCCGCCGGGAGAGTTGATATACAGGGAGATATCCTTTTCCGGGTTTTCCGATTCAAGGAACAGCAGCTGGGCGATGACGATATTGGCCGCCTGCTCGGTCACCGGCCCGACGAGAAAAATGATGCGTTCCTTCAGCAGCCGGGAATAGATGTCGAAGGCACGCTCGCCTCTGCCGGTCTGTTCAATGACAGTCGGAATCAGGCCGATCGATTGTTGGGGAAACTGCGGTGATTGCATGAAAAAGTCCTTTGCAGAAATCGAAATGCACGAAGGGGAAACGATTCAAGGTTTCATCAATGCATGACGCTTGTAAGGACGCAGTCATGACAACAATATTTTTTATCGCCGATGTCACGTTTCCGTTCCCCTGCGCGTCAAGGAGATATCGGAGCAGTTCTGCCTGAGGCAGGGACAGAAGATTTGCAATATGCTGCTCTGCATGCCGACTCTTTCGACGCATTTCCGGAGCACTCAATGAAAAACAATATGACCGAGACGGACGACCGGAAGCTGCAGGTCTTTCTGGCATTTCGCCAGCGCCTGCTGGGCCACGCCGGCCGCATACTCCGCGACCGCGCCGAAGCGGAAGACGTAGTACAGGACACCTTCCTGCGCTGGCAGGACCAGCATGGTTCAGACCTGCAGACGCCGGAGGCATGGCTGACCACGGTCGCCACGCGTCTTGCCATCGATCGTCTGAGAAAAAGTGAACGTCATGCAATCTCGCTGCTGACGCTGGCAGGACCCGACGATAGCGACATACCTGCTGGCGGATCCGGCGCGCAAGGCGATGCTGCCCTGCTGTCCGAACTGACCGACGGCTTCCGGCTGCTCTTCGGCGTATTGTCGGAAGATGAAAGAAAGATACTGGTGCTGCGGGAAGGATTCGAATTCGACTTCGATGAAATTGCCGCCCTGACCGGGAAAAGCGTGGCGAACTGCCGTCAGATCGCCAGCCGAGCCAGGCAGCGCCTGGAAAACCAGGGCCGCGGCATTCGCCTGCCGGCGGCGGATGGAAGGGAGTTGGCCAGACAGTGCGTCCGTGCTTTCCAGGGCGGCGACTGCCGCGCCCTGATGCGGCTCCTGTGCCTGCCGGCGGCAATCGGACCGGGCGCGGACATGCGTACCTCGCAAGGAGGAACGGCGGCATCCTCTTTCGCCGCGTGCCTGCTGGTGCATATGCTGGCCCGAGCGGCTTGCAGGGCATGGATGGGCAAAGCCATCGTGCAAGATAGGTACTTTGCCGGCGAAGCAGATCCCGTCAATCTGCAGCCGCTGGAAGCGCAGGTGCATTGGCAGCCTGCGTGAAGGATGCTCGCGCAGCTTACTCCCCGGCCTGATCCGGAATCCGCTTCAGGTCCTCCATCCATACCGATGCTTCCGAATCGCTCGGCGCGCGCCAGTCGCCCCGCGGCGACAGCGATCCGCCGGAACCGACCTTCGGTCCGTTCGGCATGCAGGTGCGCTTGAACTGGCTCAGCTTGAAGAAGCGGTACAGGAAGATGCCGAGATTCTGCTTGATGGCGGCAAGGTCATACTCGTTGCGCGCAACATGCGGGCCCTCGGGCCAGTTTCCGGCTTCCTTGTCGCCCCATGCCGACAGCGAGAGAAATGCCACCTTCGAGGGCGAGAAGCCGAAGCGCAGCGTGTAATACATATTGAAGTCCTGCAGCTCATACGGCCCGATCACGCTCTCGGTCTTCTGCTCCGGACGGTTCTTCGATTTTCCCGGCACGAGCTCGGGGCTGATTTCAGTGTCGAGAACATGGTGCAGCACATCCGAACCTGATTCTCCGATCTGGCCAGTCTCGGCCACCCAGCGCACGAGATGGGAGATCAAGGTCTTTGGCACGCTGGCATTGACGTTGTAATGCGACATCTGGTCGCCCACGCCATAGGTACACCAGCCCAGCGCGAGTTCGCTCAGGTCGCCGGTGCCGATCACGATGCCGTTATGGAAGTTCGCGATGCGGAACAGGTGGCTGGTGCGTTCGCCGGCTTGCACGTTCTCGAATGTCACGTCGTAGTCTTCCTGCCCTTCCGCATACGGGTGGCCGATATCCTTGAGCATCTGCAGGCAGCTGGGACGGATGTCGACTTCGCTGGCCGAGCAGCCGACGACTTCCATCAGTTCGCGCGCCTGTTTCAATGTACGGTCGCTGGTGGCGAAGCCCGGCATTGTAATGCCGAGAATATTAGTGCGCGGCAGGCCCAGCCTGTCCATCGCCTTGGCGCAAACCAGCAGCGCATGGGTGGAATCGAGCCCGCCCGATACGCCGATGACGACTTTCTTGATGCCCGCTGCCGACAGGCGCTGCACCAGCGCCTGCACCTGGATGTTGTAGACCTCGGAGCAGCGTTCGTCCCGCCGCTTCTGGTCCGCCGGCACATACGGGAAGCGTTCGACGATGCGTTCCAGCGGCAGTATCCGGTCTAGCGGCAGATCGACCGAGTAAGTCACCGTGCTGAACCTGCTCACCTCGTCGCGGTGCCGGCGCGCCGAATCGCCGAAGGTGGTAGCGCGCATGCGTTCGCGCGAAAGGCGCTCGAGGTCGACGTCGGCATGGATCAGGTGCGGGTCGTCCGAGAAGCGCTCCGACTCGGCCAGCAGCGCGCCGTTTTCATAGATCAGCGCCTGTCCGTCCCAGGCCATGTCGGTCGACGATTCACCCTTGCCTGCCGAGCTGTACAGATAGGCGGAGAGGCAGCGCGCCGACTGCTGCGAAACCAGCTGATGGCGATAGCCCGACTTGCCCACGACGATGTTGGACGCCGACAGATTGATCAGCACCGTTGCGCCCGCCAGCGTGGCGAACGAGGATGGCGGGATCGGCACCCAGAGGTCTTCGCAGATCTCGACATGAAAGCGCAACAGGGGAAGATTTGCGGCGGCGAACAATGTCGTCGGGCTGAAAGGAACGTCCTGCCCGAGCAGCTCGATCCGCTCCGATGTTGCGGAGTCGGCGGCATTGAATTGCCGCGCCTCGTAGAACTCCCCGTAATTCGGGAGATAGCTTTTTGGCACCACGCCGAGGATGCGGCCGTTGGCAACCACGACCGCGCAATTGAACAGCAGATGATCGACCCGCATCGGCATGCCGACCACCATCGCAAGCGGAAGCTTTCTGGACTCGTCGACGATGGAAGCCAGCGCTGTGATGCAGGCCTCCAGCAATGCGGACTGGTGAAACAGGTCGTCGCAGGTATAGGCGGACAAGCCCAGTTCCGGAAACACAACCAGCGCAGCGCCTGCCTCGGCAGCCTTTCGCGCAAGCTCGAGAGTGCGTTCGGCATTGTAGGCGGGGTCAGCGACCTTGCAGACGGGAACGCCAACCGCGACGCGGGCGAAGCCATGGGAATAGAGATTGAGGAAACGGTTGCTCATCTGGTTTTTTCGAATTCGACAATGAGGGAATGGATGTTTGCGAACAGCGACGATGAATCAAACTATAGCCTTGTGGCGCTGAGACCGGCCTTGAAGTGTCATACGGTTTGAACATTCACTGTTCTTGACTCTTTGGCATGTTTCAGTGCGGACAAGTTCACCGTGCATCGTCTTGCAACTTTCGCTACTTTAACATCTGGGACTATTCGCGCCAGATCAATACCGGCCTGAACGAAAACGTAGAAAGACAACAGCGATCATACGGCCTCAGGCTTAACTTTCTTGTATTGCGGAAGCATGCAGGCCCGCGCATAATTGCCTGGTGCATGCATGCGGCAACAATTAGCTTGCACACAATCTTTCTTCGATGAATCTATCACCGCGTACATACAGGCATCCCCGTAATGCCTCCGCATAGCGCGAAAACTATTGCGGCACGGCGACTTCAGCATGATCAGGACTCTTGACAATCCCCTTTACTATCTCGACAACTTCCATCGCGTGGTGGAATGGATAGGCCGGCATTACCGAGGCTTGATGAACGCAAGTGAAAGCGCCTTCATTGCAGCGTTCCACGATCTGCCGCAGCCGTCGCAGGCCCTGCTGGTGCGAATGATCATGCGCAGGGGCGATCTCTTCCGCCTTTCCAAGTTGCACTACGAAGAGATCGGCTGCACCCGCACAGCGGTGGCACCTCTGATCGAACAGGGATGGGTAGGCGCCGATCCGCCATTGTCTATCGACGGCCTGTTTGCCCTGCTGACCAAACCCGAGCTGGCCGGCGTATTCAAGCTCGAGGCCAGCGCCCGCAAGGCCGATCAGCTGGAGGCGCTGCGCGAACTGCATCCCGGCGAGCGTCCGCTCGGGGAATGGTGTCCGCAGTTCGACGACTGCCTGTACCGTCTGCTGATCGGGGAAATGTGCGACCGCTTCCGCTTGATGTTCTTCGGCAATTTGCGGCAGGACTGGACCGAATTCGTGCTCGCCGATCTCGGCATCTTCAAATATGAACAGGTGCCTCTGACCTCGGCATCGCTGGCATTTCGCACGCGCGAGGATGTCGATCATTACCTGCAATTGCATCGATGCCGGCAACGCTTTTATGAAGGCGAACCGGTGTTGGACATCCTGCCGGAGGTGCCGGCGCAACCGTTCGAAAATGCATGGCTTGAAGGACGCCGTGCCAAGCTGCTGTTCGGCATCGGCCAGCAATGCGAAAAGAGCGGCATGCTGGACGAGGCGCTGGAGATTTATGCCCGATGCACTTATGCCGGCGCGCGTATCCGCGCAATTCGGGTCATGGAGCGCTGCGAGCAATTCGAGGCCGCGCATGCACTTGCGCTCAAGGCTGCCGAGAACCCGGAAGACGATGCGGAACATCAGCAGCTCGAACGCATTCTTCCACGCCTCAAACGCAAGCTTGGACTGTCGGCGAAAATCGTGCGAACGAAGGCCACGCCGGTCGAGAGCATTGCCCTCACTCTTCCGCAGCCGCAGACCGAGATGCATGTCGAGCATGTGGTGCGCACCCACCTGAGCTCGGATGCGGCGCCGGCCTACTATGTCGAGAACACGCTGATCAATTCCCTGTTCGGACTGCTGTGCTGGCAGGCGATCTTTCATCCCGTGCCGGGCGCCTTCTTCCATCCGTTTCACAGCGGGCCGTCGGATCTGACGGCACCCGATTTTCACCGCCGCCGCCAACCCCAGTTCGAACAATGCCTGGCGCAGCTCGACAGCGGCGAATACCGGCAGACGATACTCGTCAACCTGAATGCCAAGGCTTATATCCAGTCGCCTTTCGTCGCTTGGGGCGCGGTCTCGCCGGCATTGGTGGAGCAGGCGCTGGACTGCATTCCGCCCGCGCATTTGAAGAAATGGTTCCGGCGCATCCTTGCCGATATCCGCTCCAACCGCAACGGCTTTCCCGACCTGATCCAGTTCTGGCCGCAGGACAAGCGCTATCGCATGATCGAGGTGAAAGGCCCGGGCGACCGGCTGCAGGATAACCAGGTGCGCTGGCTGGAATTCTGCGCCCAGCACGACATGCCGGTCACCGTCTGTTATGTGCAATGGCAGGAGGCCAGCTGTTGAAGTACGCGGTCGCAGTGCGCGCCATGACCGAGTTCACCGCCAAGCGCGGCGATCTCGACCTGCGTTTCACGCCGGCGCCCACAGCGCAGGAAGGCATCGCGGGTCACGCCATCGTGGCGAGCCGCCGCCCCGCCGGCTACGAAAGCGAAATTACGCTCAGTGCGGAGTACAAGCACTTGCTGGTTCGGGGTCGGGCGGACGGCTATGATCCGGCGCTCAATCGTCTGGAAGAAGTGAAGACGTACCGCGGCGATCTGGATCGCATGCCTGCAAACCACCGTTCCCTGCACTGGGCGCAGCTGAAGATCTACGGATGGCTGCTGTGCCGCGAGCGAGGCCTGCAGGAAGTGAATCTGGCGCTGGTCTATTTCGACATCGGCAGCCAGAAGGAAACCTTGCTTGCCGAACTGCATGCTGCTTCAGATCTGCAGGCCTTCTTCGAACAGCAGTGCGAATGCTTCCTGGCTTGGTCGCAGCAGGAACTGGAGCATCGTGCAGGGCGCGATGCGGCGCTGACTGACCTGAGTTTTCCGCATGCATCCTTCCGCCCGGGTCAACGCCAGCTCGCGGAAGCGGTGTATCGGGCGGCTTCCGGCGGCCTGTGCCTGATGGCGCAAGCGCCCACCGGGATCGGAAAAACGGTGGGCACGCTCTTTCCAATGCTGAAGGCCTGTCCCGGCCAGAAGCTCGACAAGATTTTCTACCTGTCCGCAAAAACATCCGGGCGCGGCCTTGCACTCGACGCGCTTGCCTGCATCGGCGAGTCGGATTCTTCTCTGCCCTTGCGCGTCCTGGAACTGACCGCGCGCGACAAGGCATGCGAGCATCCCGACAAAGCCTGTCATGGCGAATCCTGCCCGCTGGCGCAAGGGTTTTACGATCGTTTGCCGGCGGCGCGGCAAGCTGCGGTCGAAGTGAAGTTCCTCGACAAGAACAGGGTGCGCGAAGTCGCAGCGGCACACGAGGTCTGTCCGTATTATCTGGCGCAGGACCTTGCACGCTGGGCAGATGTGGTCGTGGGCGACTACAACTATTATTTCGACGCGTCTGCCATGCTGCATGGCATGACGCTCGCCAATCAATGGCAGGTCGGCGTACTCGTGGATGAAGCGCATAACCTGGTCGACCGCGCCCGCAAGATGTACAGTGCCGAACTTGACCAGGCGGCGCTGCGGCAACTGCGGAGAACCGCGCCAGCGATATTGCAGAAATCTCTCGACCGGCTCAACAGGCAATGGAACGCGCTGCACAAAGAGCAGACCCTGCCTTATCAGGTTCATGCTGAGGTGCCCGAGAAGTTCTCGACCTCGCTGCAGCAGGCCATCACCGAAATCACGGAATATTTCATTGAACATCCTGTAGCCGTCGATCATGCGCTGCAGCGGTTCTACTTCGATGCGCTGCATTTCTCACGCCTGCTTGAGGCGTTCGGCAAGCACTCCCTGTTCGATATCTCCAAGACATCGCATGCCGACGGCTACGCAGGCAATGCCGTGCTATGCCTGCGCAACATCATTCCGGCGCCCTTTCTCGAGTCTCGCTTTGCCGCAAGCCGCTCCACAATCCTGTTTTCCGCCACGCTGAGCCCGTGGTACTTCTATAGCGACACGCTCGGGCTGCCTGCATCCACGGTATGCGTCGACGTGGATTCTCCTTTTTCCGCCGAACAGCTGTCGGTGCAGATCGTCAGCCGCATCTCGACGCGCTACCAGCATCGGGACCGGTCGATCGAACCTATCGCCAACTTGTTGGCGGAACGGTATGCCGCCCACCCCGGCAACTATCTCGCATTTTTCAGCAGCTTTGACTACATGCAGAAGGTGGCCGACCTGATCAGGGAGCGGCATCCCGGCATTCCGTCATGGGCGCAGGAGCGGCAGATGCAGGAAAACGAAAAGGAAGCCTTTCTTGCGCGGTTCGCGCCCGGAGGAAAAGGCATAGGCTTCGCCGTGCTTGGCGGCGCCTTTGGCGAGGGCGTGGATCTTCCCGGAGATCGGCTGGTTGGCGCCTTCATCGCCACGCTCGGCCTGCCGCAATACAACCCTGTGAATGAACAGATCCGCGAGCGCATGGATGCAGTATTCGGTGCGGGCTCGGGTTATGACTACGCCTATCTTTATCCAGGCATGCAGAAGGTGGTGCAGGCTGCAGGCCGCGTGATCCGGACGCAAACCGATCGAGGCGTCGTGTTCCTGATCGACGACCGCTTCGCGCGCGGCGAGGTGCGAGAACTGCTGCCCGCATGGTGGAAGGTCGAGATGGAGCATGGCAGAGCCATGCGCACTGCCGTCCGTGCCGCCGCTCCTTTGGAAACCTGAGCTTATTGGACAGGTACCGGCAGATTCGCCGGCACCGGTACGGCGGTCACGCTGTTTTGAGGACTGCCCTCGATCACCCTGTCGGAATAAACCAGGTAAATCAGTGTATTGCGCTTCTGATCGACCATGCGCACGACACGTACGCGCTTGAAGAGGATCGATGCCCTTTCTGAAAACACTTCCTCCTGACGCGGTACCTTGCCATTGAAACGTACTTCGCCGACTTGCCGGCAGGCGACCGATGCTTCGGATTTGTCTTCCGCAACGCCGATGGCACCCTTGATGCCCCCGGTACGCGCGCGTGACATGTAACAGCTCACGCCTGATACCTTGGGATCGTCGAATACATCGACAACGATCTTGTGATTGGGGCCGATGAATTTGAATACCGTATCGACTTCGCCGATCTGCTCCGCAAATACGGGAGTCAACGTGCCGAGGAGCAATGGAAGAATAGCGAGCAAGCGCATGATTTTCCTTATGATGATGACATGTAGGAACATGCTACGCCAATTTCGCTCGCGAACGCTTGACGCGGTTCACCTGTCTATCGGCAGAACGGCCGCGATCGGCAACGATTTCCTCTGGATGCCTACGTCAATGCTTTTCTCAAGGAACCATGTCTCTTCACCCCAAACTTCAAGTTTTCCTGGACCTCGACGGTGTGTTTGCCGATTTCGACGCTCGCGTCAAGCATCTCACCAGCAAGCATCCCAGTCAGCTCGATCGATCGCGGCTCTGGAAAATGATCAACTCCGACAAGCGCTTCTTCGCCAAACTGGAACTTATCGAAGGATGCATGGCATTGTGGGAGGCGACGCGCGACCTTGAACCTGTCTTCCTCACCGGCGCCCCTTCCAACAAAACCTTTCAGCAGCAAAAAAAGGAATGGGTGGCGCGCATTTTCGGACCCGAATTCACGGTCCATGTCGTGCCGAAAAAACTCAAGCAGGACTACAGCGGACCCCACAAGGTCCTGATTGACGACACGCCTGAGAATATCGAACAGTGGATCGCAAGAGGTGGGCATGGGATTCTCCACAAGGGAGACCATGCATCAACGATCAAAGCTCTGCAGGAATTGATCTCAATTTATGAGAACGAGAAATAACGGCTATCGCTGCTGATAGCTGCCGGGGAGTAGCCGCCTGAAAAGCAGGCGGAGCAAGGCCTGTTCCAATCCATAGCTTTGCGTCGTGCAAGGAAACGCCTTCCCTCACGCTTACGGAGAGAAGGCGAAGAATGATTCGCAAAGGTCTGACTCGATCGATAGATCAGTGCGCACGTTTATCGGATGCGCGGGCCTGATCGCTGACCATGCTTGCCTCATAGGCTTGCATCTGTATGCCCAGTTGCGCCAAGTCCATGCCGGACTGCTGCACCTCGGGGAAAAGCTTCTGCTCCTCGCTCTGGACATGCTGCATGATGGCATCACGAAGCTGCACCATCATCTGGTCGTACTGCGCGCTCCCGACCTGCATGCTTTTGAGCTGGTCGATTAGTTGTTTAGCTTCCTGGTGTTCCTGTTCGGAATGATCAATAAGAGAAGCGTCGATCTGATGAACCGCAGGATAGAAGACCGTTTCTTCCAGGCTCGTATGCATTTCAAGCAGTTCCAGAATCCGAGGGCCGGCTTCTTGCTTGACCTTCATGTCTTGCGTCGTCGTATAACGCTCGAACAACTGCTTCACGAATGCGTGGTCCGCTTTCAAAGCTTCCAATGGTTGATCAACGGGAAATCCTGATTGGCTGCGATGCTCATTGGGGTCGATATCCATTCAATGCTCCTTATGTCATCTTTGGCTAGAGGTAGAAGTGTAGAAAACCGCGAGCCGATAACAAGGTACTGTCGGAAACAATATGGACTTTTATGACGCCTGAGTCGGCATGGAAGAACGCGCCATGATATGCGGTACGTTTTTGATCAGGTATGGAAGGGAATTGTGTAATGTGCCCTGGACGGCAATAATCTGTGCCACGCAGTACATCGTCCGGCATCAAGAACAGGAGCTTGGCCGGAATCTTGGATCACCCGCCGCGGCCTGCTACGGATCACGCGATGGCACACTTGTCCGAGCACGCGCCGGGCATGCACTGCGCATGTGCTGCAATTCCGTCCGCGCAAAGCAAACAGCCCTGCGTCCGGATGGAGGCAGGGCTGATGCGGTAGAACTAGCCTGACGATTACCTACTTTCACACTGGTTGCAGCACTATCATCGGCGCGATGTCGTTTCACGGTCCTGTTCGGGATGGGAAGGGGTGGGACCAACTCGC
>NZ_JACYXF010000040.1 GCF_015352985.1 Noviherbaspirillum malthae
GGTACAGCTCGAAGCTGCCTTGTGCCAGCGTTTGTTGTTTCATCGTCAGATTTCCCTCTTCCGTTTCAAGCCTACCTGCTTAACGCATGACACAATAAAACGGACGACTTTTGCAGAGATTCCTTAACATTCATTGGCCTTGCTTTGTCGCGGTCCGGTTTTTTCGGCCAAGGCGGCACACCGCCTGCAGGCAGCGCAAAGCCTTCTTTGAAGACGTTGTACACTGAACTGCAGCTTTTGATTCCATCCCAATTATCCGCAACTACCTTTATGTATCTGGAAGCTTTGCTGGGAGAAAGACCAGCGTTGTCACAGAAGGCTTTATGTTGACCTGAGACGCCGGGTTGCTGGCAAGTGTCATGAACGGTAACGACACGAGAGCAAAACGCGTATAGATCGCTGTTTACCTTTGTGGGATTACTGACATCGCAGTATTCAATGTTACGTTTCCAGATATCGGCTCCCCAACGAAGCCATTCCGTCTCATGAAACATGCGCTGCGCCGTTCCGTATCCTTGGACGGACGCTTTCCATTCAAGGCACGTCGTCTGGCTCTGCCTCACACATGTTGCTTGAGTCACTCTGGGCGACTCGCTATGAGCATCCATTGAGAGCACTGCAATAAGAACCGGTAGGCACAGAGAAATCCACCTTCTCATTTGCCACCGCACGTCTGCATTGCCATAACGGTCTCCTGCGGTGAAGCGCTGCGTCCCGTACTTGTGTAGATCCCTTCAAGCTTCGTACTGACGCATTGCTTGAATTGCGCTTGCCCGTTTTCATTACCAGAAACAATTGCGGGCGCTTGTGTCTGATCCAGACCCGTTCCACTGAAAATATTGTTATGTCCTGATGATGGTCCCACACTGGGTACCGGTTGTGTCATCGAGGGCATGCCGTCAGGTTGTGGCCCCCCGCCTATACCCATCATCCTAGCCCGGTGTAGGGCATCCTGTTGTATCTGCATTCCCATCATCGCAGCCTCGATGCCGGTTTGAACGGCGCTATCGTAAGCCTGCGTGTTTGGCCTTTGCGTAAGGCATTTTTGCGTAGTGCGATCATAGAAGGCGCATACCATCTGGCCTGCTCCGGGCGGCCCTGAATTCAGATGATCCCTGCCATGATTTCCGGTTGTTCTGGCGCCGGGCGGCGTTTGTGGACCAGGTCCCGTCATGCACTTTGCCGAATTAGGATCATCCAGTGGGCCACACGCTAATAACAGCGGTGCAAAACTAACGAGAACTAGTCCGACGAAGGGTGCCAATACGGCAGCTATTCTCAGTCTTTTCATTTCTGCACCTCGGCTGTTGCCTGTTGAGGTAATGCAACAGCCGCTCGATATGTCTGGGGAACCAAAAGGGACCAGCCTGCTGTTAACTTCGCCGTATCCGCTGTTACGAACGCGCCATTTTCCCAGACTGCACGTAGTACAGATCCTTGACTTGCGTAACGGGGTTGCGCCTGTAACGCCTTACTGATTCCCTGAACGACAGGGATAAAGTCCATCTGTGTCGCTTTCAGGATCCGGAAGGCAGCGGTAATTTTCTGGGACGTTGGGTCAAAGTTGAATACTGAGGCAGTCGCCACGTCGTCGCCCGCGACCGGTGCATAGGCTTCTGCGGTACTACTACCTTCGATCTTCTTCCAGCCAATGTTCCCGTTCTCCCGGTAGAGATCACCCTTCACCAGTTCGCTCGGATGTTTCTCGAAGAAGTTGAGAGGATGGTTAAGCTCGTTGATCTCATACGTCTTACTTGATGCCGACAGCTGTGAGTCTCTCAGAATCTGCTGAGTGGTAGAGGACACCGCCCCTGATACCGCAGTTGTAACTGCGCTCGTCGCCGTGGCCGTAACGGCGGCCGCTACATTGCCTTGGATATTTGGTATCGTACCGGCTGCCGTGCTACCCATGGCTGAAGCAGCCATTCGGGCGCCTGTTGCATCAAATCCCGTGCTCTGAGCTCCGACACCAGTCAGAATGCCGTTCATCGTGGCGCCGCTCAACACTTCCCCAAGACCGTTATTCCCAAGCAGTGCGCCGCCCATATTGGCCTGCAGAGCGACACCGCCTAGCGCGCTTGTGGCGACCTGCTTGAAATCTATAAGCGGACCAAGCTTGCTACGGTAAGCCTGCGCATTCCGCATTAGAAACCCTTGCTCCGCCATTGCCCAACTCGCTTCCAGCTTCGGTTGCAATATCCGCTTGGTTGCATCGTCCATTCCTGCCAGCTGGGACTCAACTGACCTATTGAACTTGGTCCGCTCGTCCTCTAGGTTAACCGCATTTTCGCCACCCATAATCCGGTTACCAAGCTTTCCGGTGACCTGATTGGCAGCGTTTATCACGCCTTGAAAAACGCCGAGAAACTGTGCATGAGCTGACGGGACAATGACGGTTGCAGCTAAGCAGGCGGTTACAACTCGTCCGATCATCTTCTTATTCAAGTTATATCCCTTCTGAATGGGTGATTTTTGATATGGAGCGATAGGGCTCTCGTAGCGAGTAGACATCACTAGCAAGAAGGGAGGGAGTCTTGGGTGGATGCCATGTAGCTTGCCCATATACCCCCCCAAGAGCAATGCATGTCTGCAGAATGTCTGTGGCTCGGACTAAGCCTAATGTCGCAAGCCTCTAACGACTATGCCGTTCGCGGTTCTTGGCTTTGTGAATACCACTACTCAAAAAGCCAGTTTATCGAGTTTCTGTTAGCTACACGTTGGACATTGGTATGACAGATGGTGGGCTTCAACGAGGTGAGGCGTCTGACATTTTCGACACAACATCACTTTAGCGTTGTCATACTCGAAGCCCGTAGACCCACCTTTGGGAATATCACGCCAGTTGCGTTCGAAGCCACGGCCTACCAGGAGTTGCCACCGCTCTCCACTTATTTCCGCATCGTCCTTAGCGACCTTGACATATAGTCTATAGGCCAATGTAAACGCGACGCCGTGCGAGTCGGCCATTGAGGAGTAATGCTCTCGATATTTGGCATAAGTCATCAGTAGGAACGCCGCTTGTTTCCGGCGTTCCTTACTGGCAAAGAACCATTGATGATCGGTGGGTGTTTGGCCGCTTTGAGACTGAGTACCCTTGACGTCTTTGTAGATCTGGCGCGAATCGGCAGGCTTCGTCCTAGCGACGGCGGTCAATGTCACGGCCCGGCAGTCCAGTTCCGCGAGCTCCTTAGCGATATCGATCTTCGACGCATAATTCCCGCTGACCTTCATTATTGTCTGCCGTTACAGAGTATTAAGCGGAACGTCGCTGGAGAATGTCTTCAGCAGCACGTTGAACAGGGGATCGGTCTTTCCTTCTGCCAGGACACTGATGGCTTCGGTGGAGGAGAGACGCGACGACCAGATCGGCACTCCGGTCTGCAGCACCGGGAGCAATTTAGACTTACTTGTCTGCCCGATAGCCTTGATAGCTTCATCATCGACGCCGAACAAGTTCGCCGCCATCGGCTCACCCAGCTCATAAGCAGCCCGGTAGGCCTCAATAATAGCGAGATTAGCCGCCTCGATAAGGCGAGCCACCTGCTTGTTTGCGTCCAAAGTTGCTCTTGCAGCGGAAACGGTAACGAGACTCATCATGCACCTTTCAACAGATTGCCCATTGCGACCATAGCATCGCCAAGAGCGTTAATAGACGATTTGATATTCTTGTCGGAATCGGACATAGACTTGAGCATCGCGAGCGGGAATTTCAGCATCAATGCCTCGACTTCTTTTTTCATTTGAAGGAAGTCTTCACTGCCAGCTTGTGCGGCTGTGAGGTTCGCACGCATCTCAGCCATTTTGCGCTGACTTTCTTTCAAATCCGCGTCTACCCTCTCCAGTTCGCCGGTCTTTGCTTGCAGTGCCTGCTCCGCAGACTGAATAGCCTCGGTTACGGTGCTGTAACCTTTCGGAAGAACCTCTACTTCAACGGTCCTTTCCACAACTTGGGTTTCTTGTTTCTGCAGACGGTTGACTTCCTCTTCCAAGGAATCGCGCTGCTCCGTCAGGCGACGGCAAAGTTCCTGGCTGTTCTCAACCTGGCCCTTGACCCTAGCGAGTTCGAGCTCTGCACGTTCACCGGCCTTTTGTGCCGTACGTACTGCCAGTTCGACTTCTGCCTCGGCGGCGGCAACGCGTGCTTCAAGTTCGGCTTCGCGGCTTTCAATCAGCCGCTTCACAGTGGCCTCATTGACCTCCTGCCCGTTCTGAGCAATAGCGCGAATTTCCGCGATAACTTCATCCGCTGGCTCATTAGCCAGAAGAAGCAACGCACCTTGCGTTATATGGCGGGTCTCGCTCCAGTCATTGCGTCCGTTCGCATCAGTAAAATGGGCTTTGAGGACCGAATGCACCTGAAGATAGCGCCGGCCCGCGCGCCTCGAAATTCCGAGTTCTGATTCGACGAATGCTGCAAAGCAGTCACCTAGCATCTCATACACAAGCTGAAGCCGCTCAGTTAGCAGGTACAGTTCGCGGCCAATTCGATCTTGTGCAGTGCGTATCTCAGCGACAAGAATACGAAGTGTGGTCATCTGTTCTTGGCTCAGATGAGACAAGTCGACCTGCTTCTGATTACTTACTTCCCTGAACGGTGCTTCAGCAATGATGCTCATATTTGTCCTTCAGCGGCTGTTAGTGACTGCTCAATCCCTTCTAGCACGAACCGATCGCCAGACCGCCTTACCAAGCGAGAGCGAAGCAGCGTTGAAACGGATCAAGAACAGTTTCAATTTGTAAATTCTTATCGAGTTGAATTGTAATCTTTGAAATTCTCATGCGCAAGGAGAAAATTGTCATGTGGAAACAATAATTCGCATGTCGATATAAGAAACGTGACACTTTGCAATATTTGCATGCATTTTATTTCGCGATGCGAAATGTCTTCGCATCTAAGACGAGAATTCTCATCGTGACGACGCAAGACAAGAACCACACGCAAGAATACTTCGCCTGTATTAGGAAGAAATCGGCTTTCCTATGAGAAAATAACCCTCGCTATATCCTGAACGTTGTTATGCCTACCATACTTGGATGATTGAATGAGTGACCAGAATATCGTCGAGGACTCCGCCGCGGTTGCTGAACGCGTGCGTGACCTCCTTTCTAGGCATGGTCTCCCAAGAGGGCAGCAGGCTTCTAAGCTGGCTGAGATATTGGGGTTGAGTCTCTCCCAAGCCTATAAGAAGCTTGGCGGCGTTAGCCAGTGGACAAAAGATCAGCTACAAGCGATCGCGACCTTTTATGGAGTGCAGATCTCTGAGCTAACGGACGTCAGTCTTTCTGTCACTGACATGAGCGACACGAAAGTCGGCGGCAAGCGCTACGATGCGATCATGGAAGTGGGTGGCGAGCAGATTGATTGCGTTATACAACTAGGTAAGCAATTGAAACTCATACGTGATACTGACTTCGTTGCTTACAAACACAAAGAAGACGGCATTTGGCGGGTTGTACGTCCACGCGCCGCACCATTCGATCATGTTTTCTTAATTAGCAGCCTAAAGGTTACCCTGAAAGAGCCGAAAGTCTATTCGGTAGCTATGCTCGACGACGATAGAGATACTACGGACAGCTTTTGTGAGCAGCTAAATGACCTGGATCTCGATGCGCGTCCGTTTTATGACATCGGGACATTGGAAAATGCATTGGCGTCGCGAAAATTCGACGCCTTCATTCTGGATTACTTCATAGGCAATACCACTACGGTAGAACTGATTAGGAAGATTCGAGCACAGTCAGCCAAGGTACCTATAGTCCTTCTCACCGGTAAGTCCGCAGATGCATCGCCTTTTGAAGTCTCGCAGATGATTCACATGTTTTCGCTAAATTGGCAAAGCAAACCCTCGCTCCCGGCTGTAATTGCAGCTGAGATTACGAGAGACATAATCCAGAGCCATTAAGGGCAGCAAATCGCGTCACCAAACACTTTGGCGTCGGTTCTATTCTTGCTCCCAGAAGATAGGCCTACGCGTCCCAGATAATAGAAGAAACAAAACCTAACATGAGAAGGCGAATAGATCTGCAGAGTGCTTTCTCTTACGTCTTACTTTGCGTCGGCCTTTCGGCGAGCCCTGCTCTCACTCTAGCTGCACAAGACTCCACTGCCCCAATAACTGCTCCACTTAGCAAGGGGACAGCGAGCAATCTATCAAGCACCTCGCAGGGTCCAACTACACAATTCGCTCAACTCGCAGACAGACGTAGACGTGAGGAAGCATTAACCCAAGGCTCGATTGCAGTCCTCTATCCCCAGATAGAAGAGCCATACCAATCCGTCTTCGCTACTATCGCACGCGGCATTGAATCGCAGTCAAAGTTGCCCGTTCGGACATATGCAATACCCAATTCGGATCTGCAGGACCTTGGCAGTAATTTGAGGAGGAACGGCACAAGAGGAATCATTGTTTTAGGAAGGAAAGGCTACCAGACCATCGACGCGCTAGACAAGGATCTACCTATCCTCGTAGGGGGCGTATTGTCCGTGCCGGAAGACCCAAGATATTCGCTGATCAGCTTAACACCTAGCCCAGTACTCCTCTTTGCAAAGATGAAAGCTCTCGCGGGACAGATTCGTCGGATCTACGTCGTGCACAATCCAAAACGAACTGAAGCGCAGATTCGCAATGCAAGAGAGGCTGCTAGAGAACAAGGCCTGGAACTTATTGTGCTTGAAGCTTCGGATGTTAGTGCTGCAGCTCGCCAATACGATGGGATCATGCAATCGATGGACGGGCGAACCGATGCCTTATGGCTCCCGGATGACCCCAGTATTCTTAATAACAATATCGTTCTGCCACTGATTCTGGAACGTTCTTGGAACAGAAGCATTCCAGTATTTTCGAGTACGGTTGCGCATGTTGCACGAGGCGTGCTCTTCTCGATGCATCCTGATAACTATCGTATGGGACAGACCTTGGCAATTTCGATGTCAACAATGCTGACGGAAAAGGGGCGCCGATATCACGACGATCTTCGCGATGTTCGTGTTGCCATCAACCAGAGGACCGCTCGCCATCTTGGTCTGAACCTTGCGGGCCATATCGATATAGATATTGATTGAATTTCAATGTCCATCGCAGCCTTCGTGCCTTAGCTCCCAATCAGTGTCTCTTCCACTAGCCATGATTCAAGCATTTCTCCGCAAGACTGGTCTAAAACAACAGCTGACGATCGTTGTAAGCCTTGCCATTCTTATTATGGCTGTAGCGATCTCTCTCCAAAGCTCATGGGAGAGCAAGAAGCGGATGAGGGATGCGCTGGTAAACCATGCCAAAAGCGTCGCTGCCACCCTCATGGACCGCGGCGCCTTGGCGCTGATATATGACTCGAGCGAAAACGTCGACGTACCTCTTAACGCTGCATTGGCCATGAGCGATGTAGTACGAATTGATCTACTCCATCCTGACGGCAAACACTTGCTCACCCGGATAAGCGAAAACTACTCAAATATCCCCCCGCTTCCCAGTGATCCGGACCAGTACAAGAAAGGGGTACTGAAGGAGGACCACAATTACCTCAGCCTAGTCGTACCGGTGAAGGAAACCACCGAATCTGAGAATCCTTTCCAAGTCGCCGAGAGCCAATCTGTGCTTTACGGATATGTTCACGTTGCCGTGAGCAAGGAGCAGCTGAACCGTGTTGGTACCGCACTCCTAACTAAGAATTTGTTGATCGCACTGATTATCGCGGCGGGACTCATTGCTTGTCTGAGAGTCCTGACAGGTGCAATCGCTCGCCCCGTCGATATTCTTTCGCGCTCGATGAAACGTGCTGGTCAAGGAGAACTTGGCATCCGAGCAGATGTTGACGGGCCCTATGACATCGCCGAAATGGCATTGTCGTTCAATGAAATGATGAAGGCGCTTGAAGTCCGGGAGACGGAGCTAAAGGCGTCGCGCGACGAGGCCTTACACAACGCGATGGTCAACGCGCAGTTCACGGCGACCATCAGTCATGAAGTGCGCACACCGCTCATAGGAGTGATCAGCTTGTTGGAATTGCTCCGCAAGCAAAACCTGACCAAACAACAGCGTGAGCACGTCGACTCGGCCTATAAATCCTCAACTGCATTGATCAATCTGCTGAACGATACCTTCGAGCTTTCGCGGATGAAGGCAGGCGATCTCCAGCTGAATGAAACGGACTTTGACCTTCATAAGCTTGTTGAAGACGTAATGGACGTATTCGGGAAAACAGCACATGCGAAAGGGATCTACCTAGGTTATCTCCCCTGTCCTTTCGTTCCAGATCGGATAAAGGGTGACTCCATCAGGTTACGCCAAGTCCTGACCAATTTGCTTTCTAATGCGATCAAATTTACCAATTCAGGAGAGGTGGCGATAAAGGTAACAGCCGCTGAGAGTGGCCAGGAGTCGAAGCTACGGTTTGAAGTGACAGATAGCGGGATCGGATTGACGTCCGAGGAAATTTCCAACGTTCTGGACGCCCCAGTTCAAGTTGGTCGTTACAAAGACAAGCAAGTGGGCCAACCAGGTCTGGGAATAGCGATCTCCAAACAGATCGTTGGACTGATGGGCGGCGAGATGGGCGTCACAAGCGAGAAGGGAAAAGGATCCACTTTCTGGTTCACAATAGTATGCAAGCCTTCTGACGCAGTGGAGCTAGACGATGACCACCCCATGCTGTTTGATACCCGAGTACTTATTGCCGATGAGAGTTCGATCGTAAGGGAGTTTATTGGCCAATGCCTGACTAAGCGTGGAATGCGTTGCGAGTCGTTCGATAACGCTGACGATGCATGGGCCGCCCTTATTCGTGCAGAAACGTCGTCTGATCCATTCCGTCTCGTGATAGCGAGCAGTCGCTTGAGAGACGGGCTGTCACGAAGCTTCATCGACTTGGCCTACAGCGAACTCGTCGCATCTCCGGAACGGATACTCGCTCTTGATCTCTATAGCGCCCCTTACCGATCTGAAGCAAACGACAACGGAAAGTGCCTCGGGCGGCCGCTAACGCAGTCGCGCTTGATTCAACATATCGAAGACTTGCTGGAGAAACTACCTGAGTTTGCATTGCCGGCCAAGAACCATATTTCAGTATCTTTAGAACATGGAGACCCAAGACACCGAGCTCTGGTAGTTGATGCTGATGCAAATAGTCGCAGCCTTGCGGCTACCGCCCTAGCTAACGCTGGATGCGAATTCACGCTGGTCAGTAATGGCTTGGAGGCTTTACAAGAGATCAGAGACAATGAATATGACTTCATCCTTCTAGCATCGGATATGCCCGTATTAGACGGATTCGAGACCGCACTTCGGATTAGGACGGAGGAGAGCCGGACCGGCGCGCGTACACCAATCGTTGCCATGATAGACGTTGGGGATCAGGATGCTAAACAGCAATATCAAGCGTTCGGAATGGACGACTGGATTCGCAAACCTATTACCACCGAAGATACCCGGGCTCTGGTACGCCGAATGTTGCAGCAATCCGAGATCACCATCGGCACTCAGCCTTCGCTGTTTCCTGAGATTGAGAGCGGTTCGTCGGCCCCGCTGGCTTTCAACCTCCGACGTTATGAAGAGATTAAAGCCTTGCTTGGAAAAGCGGCCGGCGATTCCTATCAAGCATTCCTGCAAGATATGCCGGGCCATCTCGCCGCATTACATGTCGCAAAGATTGCCAGCAACCATACGGAAGTTGCGCGGCTTCTCCATCTGATAAAAGGTACGAGCATCAATATTGGAGCAGACGGACTGGCGACCGCTGCAAAAGACCTTGAGCAACGATGGAACGCTTCAGAGCCAATTGACGACGGCGAAATGATCTCCCAATTACGCTCGTTGTTCGCCGCTGCGGAGACTGTGATCAACCGTATCGTGCCGGACTGTACAGAAGTAACCGACCCCATCGCCGAGCCTATTGGTCATGTATTGATTGCCGATGATGACCGAGTGAATCGAATCTCCCTTCGGGCGATCCTTGAGAAACAGGGTTATAAAGTCACGGAAGCGGACAATGGTGCGACCGCCCTCGCTCACCTCGACAACCAAACCCCCGACGTGATCTTGTTAGATGCAGTAATGCCGGTACTTGATGGTTTCGAAACCTGCGCGCGCATCCAAAAGCTCCCGCCTTCGAAGGCATGTCCGGTCATTATGATGACCGCATTGGAAGATGGTGCAGCGGTAGAGATGGCCTTTGCAGCTGGCGCAAGCGATTACATTACGAAGAGCAGCGGCACCTCTGTATTGCTATCCCGGATCAAGCACACGGTCGACTCCAACGAAGAGCTCAGATCGGCTCGGGCACGCTCGTACGGAGATGAGCTGACTGGACTTCTCAGCCGTCCTGCTTTCTACGAGATAATTACCGAAGAGCTACGTGCACCATCAACCGAACGGGCCGCGGTACTGTACCTCGATATTGACCGCTTCTCGTCAATTAACCACGAGTACGGACACGACGTAGGCGACCAGTTGTTACTGGAGATAGCACAGCGCCTTAAGCGCACAGTCCGCAAGCAGAACTGTATAGCCCGCATTAGCGGATCTGACTTTGCAATATTACTTAGCCCAATTGCCTCCGAATCAGAGGCGGATAGTATGGCGGACCAGCTGGTAAAGGCCATCGCCCACCCCTTTGTGGTAGACCAGCATACGATCTCCGCTTCCGTCAGTATCGGCATCGCAACGTATCCTGCAGACGCTACCGATGCAGGCATGTTGGTTAAACGCGCCAGCACTGCCATGGCAAAAGCTAAGAAAGCCAATGCGACGATCCATTTCTATGAAAGCTCGATGGACCCGGGCTTCACCGAGAAGCTACGGGTGCAAGAAGAATTGCAAGCAGCATTGGACAATGGGCAGCTCAAGATTCTCTACCAACCGCTGGTTGCCTCGAATACCGGATTGATCACTGGCGTGGAAGCGCTTGTACGTTGGAACCATCCGTCGCGCGGCGTGCTTGCTCCGGCGGATTTCATACCAGCGGCAGTTGAAACAGGACTGATTATTCCACTCGGAGAGTGGGTGACGAACAACGCATTCGCTCAATTGAAACAATGGCACAGGCAAGGCTGGACATCACTTAGCCTCAGCCTCAATGTATCAAGCCAAGAACTCCTCCAGCCCGATTTCCCAAGCCTTATCAGTCAGATGGCGAAGAAGGCGAGCATCCCTCCCTCATCTGTCATTCTTGATGTTGCAGAGATAACGCTGGTTGAACATATCGACCATATCAGTGACGTTCTTGCACAGTTGCAGGGGCTGGGGATCAGGATTGCAGTTGACGATTTTGGGTTGGGTTTCACCTCGATGTCCTATATCAAGCGGCTGCCTATCGAGTTTATCAAGATTGATCGGGCGTTCATCCGCGATGTGCCACGTGCACGTGAGGACACTAGCATCCTTGATTCAATGCTCACTCAAGCACGGGAATGCGGGATTTCTGTGGTAGCAGAAGGAGTCGAGCGCGCTGATCAGTATCAGTTTCTCAAACAGCGAGGATGCGCCTTCGTCCAGGGGAATTTCGCCAGACCGGTAACGGACGCCTCTCACCTTACCGTTTTCTTGACGCTACATGCAGATAATGTAGCAACGCAACTGCATCCCGAGCCGTTAATTACGGTCCAATAGATTGCCCCAACGTACGCCAGGTATCAGAGCATCTTCAAGCAGGGAATAAGAGCATATGCATTACAGACACAACATGACTAAACAGCTTGCAGCAAAACGCTACCTGCTAGAAGTTCTGGTTATCGCAACATTGATTGGAATGCAGGCTGTAGCGACGTATGCTTATCTTGCATATCGCCAGGTGCATGACCTACTTACCCTGTACTTGATCTTTCAGACAGTATGGACTACCGGTCTTGCCGGCGTCTGCGCACTTGGCTTCGTAAGATACCGGGAAGGCCAACTGTGCGCCGAGAAAGATCTAGTCATCAAGGTGAACGACGAGCAGCTCGCAAAGGCACGTGACGCCATCATGACAAAAAATCATTTCCTGGGGACCGTGAGTCATGAATTACGTACTCCACTGCAGCGGATCGTCGCCTCGATTGACTTACTTGATCGCCCTGATTACGACAAGCGCCAGAGAAATGCCCTTGACCGAATAACTTCAGGTGCGGCTCAACTGGATGCGTTGCTACACGACTTTCTCGACTTCTCCCGTTTGGATTCCGGCAAGTTGCAGTTACGCAGCGGTACTTTCAACCCAATGGAAGTGGTCAGGAAGATCGTGTCAAACTACCAAGCAGCAGCCAAGAACAAAAACATGCACTTGGTATGCGATTTGGGCACATCACGTATTGAGGTCCGATCGGACATATTCCGCTTTCAGCAGATCGTGACGAACCTTGTGACGAATGCGATCAAATACGCTGATAAGGGGAAGATCCACGTAACACTCATTTACCGGCACGACAACCAAAGCGGCAAGACAACACTCGGGCTTTCCGTTATCGACGAGGGCCCGGGAATTGCGCCAGAGCACCAACAAATTATCTTCGATCCTTTTACTCAGGTAGATCAGACAAACACCCGAGCAAAGGACGGTGCCGGGATGGGGCTGGCAATCGTCAAACGTCTGGTCGAAGACCTATTCGGCGGTCGAATCTGGGTAGACAGCGAGCTTGGGAAAGGCTCTCGCTTCGAGGTCCGCATTCCCGTGGAACTGGTATCACAAACTCCGGAATTTAACGCCCAAGCGCCTCAGGCCTTGGAGACAACGCGCTACCACCAATCGCCAAAAACTATTACCGGCACCGGAAAGAGGATACTCCTGGTAGATGACCAGTTAGCAATACTCGATCTGTTCAAGGATCTGCTCGAACAAGTCGGCTATCTATGTGCGACGGCCTCGAATGGAGCAGATGCCGTTGCGATGGCTTTGGTGAACAATTACGATGCAATTCTTTTAGACATCCACATGCCTGGCATGGACGGCTTCGCCGTAGCGCGCGAGATCCGTGGCCAGAGCGGGCCCAATACCGGCACACCGATCATCGCCGTAACAGCGCATTCAGAGTACCTTACATCAAAGGATCAACGCCAAGTGTTCAGTAATTACCTCTTGAAACCTGTGCGGCAAGACGACTTGACGAATGCGATCGAGCGCGCCGTTACAGAAGAATCCTCTTAAAAAGCAAATTTGTCATGCATACCGCCGCTTTTGAAGAAACCGTTTTCTTTAAAAACAATAACTTAGAGGAAAAAGCGCGTGGGCACGCTGGCCGCGTAATATGGGTTTTTACATGAAGCGCATCTGCGGTGACTAGAACTGCAAATTCTCCCTGTTTTTGACCTCTTTTTGGCTCTGAAGAAGGGTGACGGTTATGGACACTGCTAGCCATGACCAATTTCTTAAAACAGATCCCGCCCGAAGCGTTGCTGGAGGATGCAAAGTCGGCTATCGAGGCAATACGAACCGCGGCGGGGTTCTCTGATGCCCAATTCAACCACCTGTTCCTGCCCGTATTGAAGCACTACGCGAAATGCGTACAACAGCTTCCGCTGAAACCGGACTATTTCTCCGAGGCACGAGGGTCTTGGGAATTCGGATTGACGGTGTCGATCCTGACTCTACGCCTGGCGGGCACGCGCATGTTCTTCCCATCTCTTGAGTCGGAAGCACGCCGCGCTCTCGAGCCACAGTGTCGCTTTGCTGCGTATGTTGCCGGACTTGCCTCTGGGGTGGCGATACTAGCCCAGAATGCCAAGTTGCTCGACGGCGATGATGAATTCCATCCGCTAACCGCCGCTCAGCCATTGCAGAACTGGTTGAACACTGCGAAAAACCCCATGTTCAACTGGCGCATAAATGAACAAGCACTGTCGCCTCAGGAATGTGCTGCTATAGGCGCGCTTTTCATTCCAAGGGGTCTTCTACGCGACTTCGACCTCCGGGTCACCCTAATGATTTGTAATTCAATCAATCCCCCTGCTTCTGCAAGTGGCATCGAATCTACTCTAGCTAAGGTTGTCAGGACCTCCATTGAAAAGACGATCGAGCTTTACGCAACGAAGCAAAGGATGCAATACACGGAGCCAGCAAAGAACGGCGCACCGCTGATACATGAGGCTGGCCGTGCAGCAGCCCAGATGATAGATTCTGCTCGCCCTGAACCGGTAGTAGTGAATCCTCTATCCTCTCCTCCCGCAACAGAGGTGACTTCGCACGGGAGTCCCGGCGAGCTGTCGGCGGCGCACTTTGCAGAGGGTGCGTTGCGACTGGCAAATGGCGACCATACCGCCGCAGCGCTACTGAGCAAGGGAGACCCCGTTTTATTGGAATGGTTTAGCGCTCTTACCACTCACGAGCGGTACGCCGCGGTACGCGAGAAGCTCGTTGTCACCGAATCCGGTATAGAAATGCCGGGAGCCATCCTGGGTAGCTTCGGCGTGAGCGGTGCAACAATCAAAGGCTATCTCGATAGTGCGGGCCTTGTGGCCGGCAAAGCGTCGAGCTTAAAGAACGTTCTACTTTCCCCATTGCTGAAACCGGTTCTCTTTGGAGATAAAACATGACACGCACTTACCAGGATATGTTTCGTCCGGCGTATGAGGCGCCTGCATGCGTTGCATGGGCCGGTTCCACCATCGCATTATTAGCCACTACCCCACCAGGTTGGCCCCTTTTCGCCTTAGGCTCTATTACCCTCACGTATATGCGTGGGAGGGAAGCGCTGGAACTGTACCGGTTCAGATCCTCCGTCTCATCACTTCGAGTCGAAACTCTCACGTCGGAGGAAGCGGTTGCTATCTCGAAGCGCCATCTGCAGGAAAAGACGAAGTTCTTCTGGATGGGGCGCGGTTTCCGCTGGACCCAACGGCACGCGGAGATCGCCCGTAACTTGATGTACCGAAACCCAGAAGAGATCGTCGGCGCACCGGCGTGGCTTCCCTCTTTCGTGAAGCGCCGAATCACTCCACCTAACATGGTGCCACTCAAAGAGGACTTAATTGGCGTTCCCTGGATCCATGGTATTGAACCGAAAGAGGAAGAGCTGAAACTGCCCATTGAAGCGCTTCCCGGTCACACCTTAATCGTCGGCACGACTCGAGCAGGTAAAACGCGCCTTTACGAGCTGCTAACTACACAGATCGTACATAAAGGCGATATCCTCATCGTTCTTGACCCAAAAGGAGATAAGGACTGGGAGAACCGGCTTCGGCGTGAATGTGAAAAGGCGGGTCGTAAGTTCTTATACTTCCATCCCGCCCATCCCTCTAAGTCAATCCGGATAAATCCGCTTGCGAACTGGAACACGCTCTCGGAGCCTGCAACTCGCATCGGCCAGCTAATCGATGCTGAGGGCACCTTTGCCGCGTTCGCGTGGAAGACGCTCTATCGAGTGTTCCGTGGCATTGTCGCTGATGGAGAACGTCCCACGATCAAAGCGGCAAAGGAGTATGTGCAACTCGGCGTCGAGCCGCTACTGGAGCGCCTCCTCGCCAAGACGCTTTTTGCTAAAGAAGGCTCGAAGTGGGACGCTAACCTACAACAGTATGCCGCCGCCGCGAGTGTCGGCAAGAAAGGTGCACAAATCTCCGAGCGGTTGGAGCTCATGATTGCCAAATACAAGAGCTTCGAGTTGCGAGATGAAGCGATCGATTCACTGATCTCAATGGTGCATCATTCGAAAGAGCACTATAGCAAAATGATCCAGGTACTCGAACCGATCCTTGAGATGCTCGGCTCCGACGAGATCGGCAAGATGCTCTCCCCGGACCCGTTGGATAGTGCAGACCTGCGACCGATTTACGACACTCAGAAGATCATCGAGGAAGACGCCGTTCTTTACGTTGGGCTTGACTCTTTATCGAACAAAATTATTGGATCGGCCATCGGCTCGGTGATGCTCGCCGACATCGCAAGTGTTCTCGGTGCCATCTATAACTTCCGCGAAAAAAAGGACATATACCTATTTGTCGATGAGGCTGCCGAGATCGTCAACGAACAAACGATTCAGATTCTGAACAAGGGTGGCGGTGCCGGCATGAAGGCCTTCATCGCGACGCAGACCATCGCTGACTTTGACGCAGTTTTCGGCTCCAACGCGCGCACCAAACAGGCTTTAGGAAACCTCAATAACGTCATATGTCTGCGAGTAAAGGATCCAGATATGGCGAAGTGGATTGCCGAATCGTTTGGAAAAACGACTGCGCGTTCGCTTAGTGTCTCGTACTCAGCCGGTTCAGAATCGTCTGCTTCCTTTACTGAATTCCGCGGCCAGACCTCCCGCTCCATGAATGAAACAGAAATTCCTTTTGTCTCACCAGACTTGCTTACCCGATTGCCTGGCCTTCAATACTTCGCATTTCTTGCCGGCAGCACTCTATACAAAGGCCGCTTGCCGTTGATGATTGATGACCCGAAGAATAACTGATTCATTGTCCAGCATACGAAAATCTCATGACCACAACCCAAAAAGCCCTTCTGTCCGTCATCGATAACCAGGCCGTTCAGGTTAACGCGAAGCGTATATGGCGCCATAGCCCGTTGCTCGAGTCAATGACAATAAAGTTGGCCAACTTTGTCGGTATACATGCCCAGACACATGGCGGGGAAACGCTGCTTGCCGCCGCAATTTGTGCGGCCGCCGCCGCCTATGCGAATGCCGAGATCGATGATGGTAATGATGACGCCGCAGTCAACGCCTACGCCGACCAGATTATCCAACATGCTGTACTCGTATTCAGCCAGACTATCTACGTCGCGACCCCATCAGGGGAGGTAAAGTGGATGCCGTTTGAATGTTCACTGCTCGACTTCGTGCGACGCCATGATGGGACAAACGTGTCTGTGTTGTTCAGAGAGCCACTGTTCCCTAAGGCGCTCGCAGTGGCCTTCGTGATGGCAAAGCTAGTGCCCTACCCTTTGCTAGAAGCGTCTACCTCTAGCACGATCTTCACCGATATTGTGAACTAGGGACCAAATGCATCCCGCTTCAGTGAAGAACACTTTCATGAGCCATATGGTGTTCTGGCTCGTGTTTCTCCCTATTCTCACCATCATCTTTCTTCCTCTAATGAAGATTGCAGCAGATATCGACCCCGTGGAGCTGCGAATGGTAACGAGCGCCGGTGTCGATGTGCAGGAAGTCGCAGAGAAGGTCAATGCCCGCTTCTCCAACTGGTTCATCCGAACCGGCGTAATGCCTGCAAGTGAATCGTTCTTTGGCGGGTACGTACCAGGTACCGACCAGCAGGAAGGAATGGGCATGGCGACTAATATGCGCACCTTCGCTGCCGACTGGGTACGGGGCATGTGGATCATCGTGTACCGTGCAATGTGGCGTCTGCAGGCCCTGTCGGGAATTTATATTGCAGCGTTGTTCGCAATCTGCCTTCCAGCGTTCATCGATGGACTTGCTGTTCGAGCAAGGAAACGATACCAGTTCGAGAACTACAATCCAGTCTTTTTCTACTTCTCATACCACTCTGCTGTGCTGGTTTTAGGCATCCTCTTCTACTTGCCTATTGTGCCAGTTGCGCTCTCGCCCCTCGTCGTAATTCTTTTCCTTGGTCTGCTAGGCACTGCGATCTGGTGGGCCGCTGCAAACCTCCAGACCGGTTCATGAGCTAGCTTTGCTATGGTGGAGGGTACTTTCTGCCCTCCTACGTCGCGCAGCACGATCGATTGCCGTAGCCGCAGCAATATCAGGAACGACAGCAATCTCCATCTGAATAGCCCGCAGAGCGGCATGTGCGTTATTTTCATACGCTGCAAGCAGTTCTGTCACGGTCACCTGTGGGAGACTATCCGGTGCTTGTCGGCGCGATTCCTGGTCCAAATCGACTTCGTCGATGACCTCTATCTTGTCCGAATCGCCGATAGCGCGCAGTTTTTCCCATCCGAGCCAAACGATGGCACCGATCGCTATAAGAACTGTTCCGCTAAGGCGCACGGCCTCAGGTGCATCAAGTTGGCTGGCCAGCTTACTGACGGCTAGACCGGGCACCATGCATACCGAAATACGCACCCAGTTCTTGGTATCCATCAGTGACATGAACCTCTCGATGCGACTTTGCATGGCTTCTTTCCTCATTTTCCAAAAAATACAATAAGTGTCGCTCAAACAGCCATAAGCCAGCGGTCGAATCATGTCCAAACCTAAGGCCTATTCATTTCACAGATAGCAAAAATCTTGGTAATATCGTCAGGCCGCTCTGCGGTCTTACTCAAAAAATTAATGCACGTTTGCGTCAGCAGGTGCATATTCATGCGATCACGGCCACTGCAATTTTGTTGCATGGTTTTTTTCGCTCCACGGATTTACGGACTTCCCGAGTAGGAGTACTCAGGAAGCCTTTATGGCTTGCTCCTTACCAACGCCTCTCTGAGGCAATGACAGGAGAAAGCAATGAAACAATCCGTTACGGTCAACACGGCCGTGCTTCAACGTACGCTTGCTAATGTTGAGCGCATCATTCGTCCAACCCCGCTTTTACCAGTGTGCGCCTACCTCAATATCGTCTGCGAGGATGGAAAGATGGTAGTTACAGGTACTGATTGCCAGGGTTGGTTGGTTGCGGAAATCCCGCTTCCTATTCCGATCAAAGCCACCGCGCTTATCGATGCGAAGAAATTGGCTGGAGCCGTTTCTACGGCCACCACCGAGACAACGACGCTTACCTTTGAGGACTCGCCAAAACGGCTGATTGTAAAATCTGGCCGGTCGGTTTTTCGCCTTGCTTCGGCTTCCGGGGCCATGGAGTTCCCGGGCCCCACAACGATTGATCGAGGGGATGCTAGTGTGTTTGAAGTAAGCGGCCCAGTATTGGCCAAAGCAATCCGCAAGGTGGCGTTTGCAGCCGCACGGGGCGATATACGGCATTTCCTCAACGGCGTGGCGATCCAAGGCGACGGCCAGCAGTTATCGCTAATCGGTACTAATGGGCACCAGCTCGCCAAGACATCGATTGCCCTAACCGCTCCTCTGGAACGCGGGGTCAATATAATCTTGGCCGTTGAATACTTAGGGATTCTGGCTCGCTTCTGCGAAGCAGATAACATCACCGTAGCGATCGGGCGAAAGTTGGAAATAAGGACATCATCCCTCCTTTGCCACCTACCGCTTATTGAGGGCCAATTCCCAGATTGGGGCCGTGTTATACCGAAAGATAACCCGTGCCAGCTGACGGTCAATCGTACTGCCTTAACTGAAGCCATCACGCGCGTTAGTTATTGCATGAACGAAAAGCAAAAGGCTGTCTGGCTTAAGGCATCCTCTGATTCCGGCTTACTTACCGTACGGAGTCAGGACGATGAAAATCAAGTGGAGGATGAAATCGAGGCGCAGAATCAAGGCCTCGAAGTGAGCTTGTCCCACGTTTACCTGAAGGACGTTATCAGCGTCATCGAAAATACTGATGTGGTTATCAGCTCCCGCGACCACGGATCATCAGTTCTCTTTCTCGACAAGTCCGATCCGAACTGGCTAGCAGTCATTATGCCTATGAGGATCTGACAGAAACGCTTCAGTAGTTACTGTCGGTAAGGCCCATCGCCATCCTGGCGATGGGCAGTATCGGCGGACTACTGAGCGCATTACTACATGTGGGCAGGCACATACCACATCCGTTACTAGACGCCCTTGATAGTGTTGCGTTCCAAGATTTTCGCCGCTATTTCAAGATCGCCTTGGCTCATGTTTAGCGCAGCTGGAAGCATTGCAGCTATGTTGAACTTGCCGCTCACTAGGCCATACGCAACCATCAATGTGAGCTCTTCTATCGCTTTTTTTCGGTAGCTGGATAGAAACCCCCTTGCACCGGCGTATGCGCCTAAGAAGTCCGCAATCTGAACGTTCAATCGGTGCGATAGTGGCAAAATACCGCTGTCGGAATTGAGCGGCTTTGGTTTCTCTTGTTTGCGCTGATTTCGCAGATTGCTTGGCCGTTTCCCCAAAGCTGGCGCCGCTTGTATCACCAATGACCGTAGCATGGCAGTTCGCCAATATGGGACTTCATAACCCTTTGACTCGCATAATTGAAAGATTTCGCTTCGCCTCGGCCTGTATTGAGTGTGCTGAACAAAGTGATGTGCGAATTCTCGTGCGATTGCATGCAAATCTATATCAGTGCGCAGGTTATCGAGCTCGGGCAACCCAGAACGAGCCAGGAACTCATCTCTGATAATTTTGATCTGTTTGACGTTGAGGTTAGTGTACTTAAGGTCTTTCAATGCTGCCGCAACCGCTCCCAAGGTGGGTTTTGCACCACTTCTTTCGAAACTTTTTATTAGGCTCACAACAATTTCGCCCCGTCTTTTGAGGGAAATCCGACTTCCTGACCTGGGACTTGACAGCTTCACATGGACTGCATCTTCAACAGGCACCTCTTCTTCGAAGAACTTCTTAGTAAGGCCTTCAGCCTGCTCTACAGTAAGGTAGCCATATCCACATTCATGGAGCACTGCCAAGAAGTCACCCGAGGAAATCTCCCCAGTTTCATTGGATAGATGTCGTCTTACACGGGCGAAGATCACCTCCCGAGCTTGAGGGGTCACCTTATTGCTACGGCGCTTGACTGGGCGTTCCGGGCTTGCAACTTTACTATTGTTCATCGCTTTACTATCCACAGGTAATACCTTTTCTTTCAGTCGTCCAAGTATGCCGCGAAATTACCGTCACGCAACCATCAATGCTGACGCCAATACCATCTAGAAACGTCTAGCCTTCTGCGAGCGAAGATAGGTTCTCCACATAGAGAGCGCATGCATCCTTTTCCTCTTTGTTATCCGACGTTATTTGTCTGGGAACGCCATACCGCTGCGTGCTGAGTGTAATTACACAATCTACGTCGCAGAACGTCTGTGCGGGATGGATAGCATCAGGACATTTCTTGTAGTAAAATAAATTTGGATCGTATGGAAAAGGCATCTACGCTTTCCGCCTTCATATGATCAAGCCGCTCTGCGGCACGAAGTTCATCAATCCGGCTTTACGCCCACATCAAGACTATTCCGTCTTTGTTTCCTTGATGTCTTTACATCTAGGAAGCCTTCAATAGGCTCGTCCCTCTTTTCAACAGCCGTTCTACGGCAAGGAGATGGGAATGCAGCAGCTATTACCGTGTCCGCAGGTTGGGCACGCTAGCTTTGAAAACAGCCTCAAACAGATACATATCGGGGATGTCGAAACCCCCGCCCAGATCAGTAAATTTGTTCGCCCCGCAATCTGTATCACAGACGACGGCCTTGGCATTCAATACGCCGAGGGCCAGTTACAAAAAAAGGACCTAAGCCTCGTACCGCACCTCTTTGCTTACCCGAGGTTCGTGCTTGATACCTTCCATCAGCACCGGAATCGGTTTCGGGTTTCCGAATGCCGCATCTACCAATTCCAGACGGTTCCGAGATCCGGCACGCCATTCGTGTTCGGCCTCTTCATCACCGATACCGACAACGCCCTTATCGACTTTTGCGTGGAGTCCACGCAGTCGGCCAAGCGGCGCCAAGTGCTCGTTCGCCTAATGCGCGCGATCTGCACGCCGAGCTCCGTCACCTTCAAACTTACCCATTAGGGAAATTCAATGCACCCGCAATTACATGAAACCGGCCCGATGTTCCTGGCGCCGGCAGGCCCCTCTTACGAAATCGACATCGAAGCGCGCTATGAACGTTGCAACGATCCGAGCCCGAGCTATATCGTCGATGCGCACCAGCCCAAGGTTGTTGAAACGCGCGCAACACGTATTGTCAGAGCGATCTCCGGGCAGACCGAATTTCGGCTGCTCAAGGAAACAGAGGATGGAGTCCACACCAAATACATCCTCGCCAAGATCAATCTCAGTCCCTATGCGGTGCAGAAGGAGCCGCTGGTGACGCAATTGAAGCGACGGGATTCCGGCGATCTGCTGCCGATGCATGAGGATCAAGCGCTGAAGGCCTTCGATTCAGCGGTCGCAGCTGCCTACCCTTCGCTCCCAACGCGCGGTGGCAAGATGGTCGCCACCTGCATCGACATTCTTTAATCAACGGTTATCACACCGAACTACTCTTCAAGAGGAAAAAATGGCACACGATATCTCTATCCGTGCAGACGGATTTGCTGAAATGGCCTATGTTGGCCAACTCCCTTGGCATGGCCTTGGACAGGTACTCACTGATAACGACTCAATCGACGACTGGCGCGTAGCGGCCGGGCTGGATTGGACCATTCAGCGCTCTCCTGTGCAATTCATGAACGGCTCGATGCATACTTGGCCGCAAAATGAAGTGCTCTACCGGAGTGACACGAACGATCCACTCGCGGTCGTATCAAATCGCTATAACGTCGTCCAGCCAGTGGAGGTGTTGGAATTCTTCCGCAACTTGGTGTCGGAGCATGGTTTCAAGCTTGAGACCGCTGGATCGCTAAAAGGCGGCCGCCGTATCTGGGCTCTAGCCAGAACCGGCTTCGATGGCGATGTCGTTACCAACGACCGCGTTAATACGTACCTCCTGCTTGTCACAAGCTGCGATGGCGGCTTGGCAACTACAGCCAAGTTCACCTCGGTACGGGTTGTTTGCAAGAACACCCTTCAGATGGGCATGTGGAGCGCGGCAGAGACGGGAACAACTGTCAAAGTGCGGCATTCAACGGTATTCGATCCCACTGCGGTAAAAGGCAACCTGGGGCTGAATGCGAACATCGTATTCGACAGCTTCATGGGAAAGATGAAGTCGTTTGCGGAAAAGTCGCTGTCGGGTCAAGCCGCCACGGAAGTCATTGAGCGACTGTTCGCCTCGAGCGGAAGCGCCAATCTACCAGTACGAGAGACCCGCGGCTTCAAGACGGTCATGCAGCTCTTCAATGGCGCTGGCAAAGGTTCAACCATGGACGGCGTTGCCGGTACCGGTTGGGGCTTGGTCAACGCCGTCACGGAGTATGCCGACTTTCACATTCGTGCGAAGAATCAGGACAATCGTCTCAATAGTGCGTGGTTCGGTGAAGGTGCAAACCTGAAAGACCGTATCGTCGACTTGGTCGAGATGGTGTAAGCAAAGAGACGAACACTTGTTCGTCGGAAAATCCTCTCCAGAGGGTTTTCTAGTGCCTTGGGCACTAGAAAACCGCTTGGCCTTATCCGGAACAACACTCCTCGCTGCCGAGGTCGTTACATGGTCGAAATTATCGTATTGAAACAGGGTGTCGTGTATCCCGTCGGCTTCCGCGAACGCGTACGGCATTTCAACAATCGTTTGCTTCGCGATCACGATCCCTACATCATGGAATTGCTGGATGCATTCCCGGGCTCGCAAATACAAAGCCTTGTCATCCACAATGCGAGTGACGAGGAAAGAAATACCTATCGCGAGCTACTAGCGATCAGGCAAAGCGTGCATGATGCTCACTTGATCTAACGTCCTGCCTCCGCAGTCCGAACCGCTCACCGACGACACCTATATCCGGCAGCGATCTGGCCCTACCAGTTCGGTGCCCAACAACGCACTTCTCCTTCACACGCCTTGAATAAGGCAATGATGAGTTGGTAAGCACGTTGCTTACCAAAAACCCATTCAGACGAACGTCTGAATAAGGAGAAAACGTGAACATGAAAGTGTCGATTCTTTCGCAACGCGCTGCAGGGCGCGATCAACAGATCAAGGCTGGCGGCAAGATCCGTCCCGGCATCAAAGTACTCACCAATGCCGCAAAGGCTAACGCCAAGGCTGTGGACTTGTACAACCAAGGGGTTCTGAAGCGATTGAAGTTCTCGGAGATTGAGAAGCAGATCGTTGAAGCATGCAATATCAAGAACCCGATGTACCCGCGTAACACTCCCTATTACAACGTCGCGGCATCGGACTTCGGGATGCCGGAACTCGCTGCGATGATCGTTGAAAAGTATGGGGAAGTCCGCAATGGGGATAGTGAGAAACGTCTATATCGCTTTCCGGTCGTTTTTCACTCCGGCGATGTCGGCGACATCTACCCGAACCAGTTCCGGCGTTACGGCGGCGAACCAGGTTACGAATCCCACTATGGCGAGGATGGCAAGCGATATTGCCGCTATCTCCCAGAGGTCACAAAGGAGATGGTAGCGGAGCAGCAAGCAAGGAGAATCAAGCGTCCGCCTCGTCGCGACAAGGTGATACGCGGTGAGTGCGAACCAAGGAGCTGCCCCGAATTCCTGCAGGGGCAATGCAAGTTCCGCGGCACGCTGCATTTCTACATCCCGGGAGTTCCAACCACCGGCCTGATGGTGATGGAGACGACTTCCGAATATGCAGCAGAGGCAATCTGGTCCGACCTCGACCGTATCCAGCAAGCGCTAGGCCATATTCCGCGCACGAATCCCAATAACCCTGGAAAGCCAATTTTCTGGATTACCAAGGTTCAGGAGATCCGGACCTATTTCGACGAGAATGGTCAAAAGAAGTCGGGTATCCAATGGGTGCCAAAGCTTCAGGCCGACATCGACATGGGATCGTTGCTAAGTAGTGGCGCCGACCTTGCACTACAACACAAGCCTGCTCCCGTCGCATGGCTGGCGGCGCCTAAAGCGATGCCAGAGGCATCAATTCTGGTACCTACTGCCCCCGTTGACATGCCGCCGATCGATATCCCATCGACACCAGCGGCGGTTGCCTCTAGCTCGGTTGCTCCTACACAGCACCAAGCTACTGCGGCAGCAGGCGATCCAGTCGAAGCAGTCCTACAAAAGCTGGACATGCTCGGCTTGGAACACGAAGAAACGGTTCCCTATTTCGACCTGAAGTTCGGAGAAGGATGGGAAGACCGTACGGAATCGCTGGCCGCAGTACTGAAGCAGCTTGACGACTTCAGCAAGGTTGGCGGTGCCTGCGCAAGGCTACTGATCGAGATGACGCTCCTTGCCCATCAAATCGATGTGCCGCCGCAGGATTTCATGCGGTATGCAACCGGCCGTCATGGACGTGGCATTACTGGTAACGAAACAGTCCTTAACCAGGTCGTAACAGAACTGCGTGAGCTTGCCAAAAGCGGGCCCCAGTTTGCAAAGTCCTATATCTACGATGAGCTCAAGATGATCGAGCAACGCGTAGCGTAACTCAGCATAGAGGCCCCCGCGAGGGGGTCTCTATGTCTTCCCATGCTGGCGGCCAAGCCACCTCGCTTCGATATGAAAGGCAACTTTCATATCCTTGCTTTCACTCGCGTCCCTGACGCAAATTCCATAACCCGGTCGGGCGTCCCGATTCGGGGGGCTTCGACGACAACACGAGGCCTTAGCCATGAAACAGCACAACAACGCAGTACGTGACGCCGCTAATACCGATTACCGGACTTCCCCGACAAACTATCGTTTGAAGGACGGTGCGGTTGTTGCGACCAAGGCGGAAACGCTAACCAGCAACAAGAAATTCGTCCCCGCCGGCACGCTTGGAACGGTAATCCGTGCACGCACCCCGAAGGTCATCCATGAAAAGGGAACAAGCCTTTATTTCGCAAATGTTGATGTCGAACTCGACGGCAGGACTGAGCGAATCAGGGTGCCACACGGCGCTTTGAAGATACTCGGTACCCGTCTGCGCTCGCCTGCCCGCATAACAGCGCACCGTTCACGGTGCGTACGATGAACGCCCCGGTCGACCTCTTCGCCCTGCTCCAAGCCACGAAAGAACATGCAGAAGCCCCCAACCTCGCTGACTATGACCGCTTTTTGGTCTGGTTTAGCGGCGGCAAGGATAGCCTCGCCTGCGTGCTCCATCTCCTGGAATGCGGCGTACCTCCCGCAAAGATTGAGATCGGTCACCATCTCGTCGATGGCCGGGAATCCTCAAGGCTGATGGACTGGCCAGTGACGGAATCCTACGTTCAAGCGTTTGCAAAGCATTTCGGCCTGAAATGCTATATGTCGTGGCGTAAGGGCGGCTTTGAACGGGAAATGCTGCGGGAAAATCAGAAGACAGCCCCTGTGGCATTCGAGTCGGAAGATGGCACGGTGCATGAGTTTGGTGGAGACGGTGGCTCCGAAAATACCCGCTTGAAGTTTCCGCAAACGTCAGCAGACCTGCGCGTCAGGTACTGCAGCAGCGCGGTCAAGATCGATGTAGGCGCACGGGTGCTCGTTCACGAACCGAGATTCCAGCAAGGCAAAACCTTGGTGGTAACCGGCGAGCGGGCCGAAGAGTCGCCTTCTCGTGCCATGTACAAGGCGTTTGAGCCGCACCGCTGCGATCTACGGAATGGGAAAAAGGTGCAGCGCCATATCGACGCCTGGCGGCCCGTGCACAAGTGGACCGAGGCGCAGGTATGGGCAATCATTGAGCGGCATCGCGTCAATCCCCATCCGGCTTACTGGATTGGTTTTGGCCGCGCCTCTTGCCGTACCTGCATTTTCTCCAGTCCTTCTGGATGGGCCACCGTACGCCATTACATGCCGAAGGCTTTCATCCCAATAGCCACTTACGAACGACGCTTCGGATACACGATTCACCGTACCAAGACTGTCGATCAACTGGCTGATAGCGGGGTCCCATTCGAGTGTGATGCACGCTGGATCACGATCGCCGACAGCTTCGAATACACGGAACCCATCATCGTCGACAGCTGGACGCTCCCGCCCGGTGCGTTCAAGGAGTCTGCAGGCCCCTCCTGAACGTCCTGCGGTCGCCCACGTTCAGTCCACTTACTGCCTCATCCACGGATGGGGCAGTAAACCTCACCGCAAGCTTTCCACTTTACCTCCGATACCTATGGGTATTGGTAGGTAAAGTCGGAGTTTCCATTGTAGAATCATGCCGTCGGGTGCTTACCCCGGCCACGCCGCGATGCGGCATCACAAGAATCCAATGCTTTTCTATGCCCAGGGCATCGAAGAGCTTGTTAAAAAGCTCACTCCTTTTCTACCACCGCTCAGCGGAAAAAGGAGCAATTGTGCAACAGCAGACATCGTTGCTTGAGTTAATTTTTGACACAACACCGCCCGCAGAAACCGTCTCTTTCCAGAGCACCGACACTGCGCTTCCTCCTCCACCAGCTCCACCAAAGACATCACTCAATGATGTTTTCGCAAGCTATCTCCGCATGGAAGCCCGTCTTGGACGCGTTTATAGCGAACAACGGCATTTTGAAGAGCGGCTCTTTGGTGTGTCGCTTACCGAGGAAAAATCCACCGAATCCATCACACAAATCGCCAACCGTGCTATCAAGGCACTGGTGAGAAAAGCCGAACGCGAATTCGCTCCAGAGGGCGGAACGCTCAAGATTGATGAATACGAAGTACTGAAGGCAATCAATCAGTATGACTGGGAGGAACGCTATCGCCGGTCCTCATGGAGGATAAAGGATGACGTTCCGAAGCTTGAGCTCGACCTGGACGCGGTCTGGCTTCACCTCGAGAACACCTATGGCGGCGATGCCGGTGTCACGGCCGGCTTGCGGCAACAAGCCGCTAACCTGTTAAGTGTCTTTCACTTCGACAAAGCGGAGACGATTCGGCGGACTGCAAATTCCATCAACGTGGATCTTCGAATCTGGTCTGAAAAGAAGGATTACGGCCAGAACAAAGGCATGTTGGAGCCCTCGTACCACAGTGGCGATACACGACTGAAAGCGTTCAGTAGCCTCCGCTGTTTCGCCAAATGGGCTGAACTGTTCGACCTTGCCAACCGGCTCAACCCTGAATTCCACGACATGGCCAATTATGGCTTCTGCTACAACTCCCGAGAGAAGCGCTCTTTTCCCGGGCTGGAGATCGTCATGTACAAAGAACGCTGGGAATGGCGGTTTTCTCATGAAGTAGCCGAGAAATTGATGCTGTTCTTAGGCGAATACGCAATAGAGTAATACCCCGCAAGCCCTTATGGGCTTGCAAATGGCCTCGCTCCGCCATTTGCAAGCCGCGTGCTTTCCTGTTTTTCACGCCATTCCATGGCAATTACAGGAGAATCAAAATGGAAAACACGACCTGGTACGACCCACTTCGTAACCTGCGGAGCTTGGGGAGTCAAAAGGAGAAAATCGCTCACATGGGTGAGCTTGCCGCACAACGGCGCCAGCATCTGGGCCAGTTCTTCACACCTGACGCTATTGCCGCCTTGATGTGGCGAATCGTCTCATCCCTGCCAGTCCAGTCGATTCTCGACAACAGTATTGGCTCCGCACGCCTTCTGCAATTTGCAGATCCGTCAAAGCACCACCTGTACGGCGTCGACGTACATGCCAAGACCGTCGACCATGTAAAGGAAGTCATATCGGCGGCAGGATTTCAATGCGATATCCTCACCGCCGGCATGCAGGATATCCGTCCGCGGTCAATCGACCTCGCATTGATCAATCCGCCCTTCTCGATCCACCTCGAAAGTCCGGCACTGTCCCATTTTCACGGTTGTACAAAAATGGGACGCTTCGGCCCTAATTCGAGCGCCATCAGCGACGAATATGCCGTGTTCCAAGCATTGGATGCGGCTTCGATAGTGGTGGCGCTGTTGCCGCGATCCAGCGCTGACTCGATCCGGGCACGCAACGCGCCATGGAGTTCGATTTCAATCCAGTACCGTCTACGTGCGGTTCTTGACCTCCCTGCTAACGCATTCAAGGAGGAAGGCGCCAACGTCGAAACGTCCGTCGTAGTTTTTGGGGAAATCCGAGGCTACTCGAAACATGACCATATCCAACTGGTTGATCTGAATGATCCGCTTCCGGATTTCGGTCTGGGGAAGGCGCTGGAGCGACGCTATGGCAAACCTTCGCTTGGCTTCCAGCATATCGAGGACAAGGAGCCCACGATCACCCTTCCGGCGACGAATGATCCCTCGGTCACGATCGCATTAGATGGGCGGCGGATCAAAGTCGGCTACAAGTGCGGGTTCACCCAGGCACGTGTTGCCAACGCCATCTTGGGCAAGCGGATCTTTTCGACCGACCAGACACGGCTCCCTCGAGGAGTACGTTACTCAGGTCAAGGCCGGCTAGATCTGGAGGTCTACCTCATGCAGACGGACCCGATGCAAGCCTTCGAGGACTTACTGGCGACAATCAGAGACGCCGGCGGCGTTCCAGTCGTCAAACCCGGGGGGACGGAGACACTACGCAACAAAGCCAGACGTAAGGCCCGCGCTTCCTGTCCTATGCGGCATACGGTCTGGTCACGAGGCGCTAGCTCTGCTGCAGAGGTCGTGGGAAAGGCCACCCAGACGCACAACGTCGATCCGTCAATATGGCTGTCGCCGGTTATCAGGGCAGGCGAAGAGGTCCAGTTCTCCAGGCAAGCCGATGGAAAATTCACGTTCCAGAAAAAGGGAAAGGAATACCTCATCACTGCCGACGAGTTGGAGAATCGATTCGCCCTTCAGGGGGTGGTCGAGGACTGGCAGGTAGTGCACAGTGGACTTCGGGAGAAGTTTCCACAGCACGCGGCGCTACTCACGAAGCGGGCAAAGCACTTGGGAATCGATCAGTGGCTTACTTGGGAGTTCCAGCTGCAGGACACCGTCGAGCTTCTCATGAAACCAACGGGAGGAATCGCAGCATGGAAACAGGCCTGCGGGAAATCCCGCCTCGCTGTCGCCTTGATCCTTCTGTCCGGTGTTAAGCACGGTCTTATCGTGCTTGAATCGCGGCTGATCGATGAGATGGTTGCGCAAATCCGTAAGCTTCCGATTGACATGGCCGACGTCAACGTCATCGACGAGCCGGGCAAACTCAGCACACTGCGCAGATACAACATAATTGCGTATGAACGACTGAGGATGCCGATCGATGCACAACGGTCCAAGGCCGTTACTTATGCGAAGCGGCTTCGCCGCCGAATTGGACTGGTGACGGCCGACGAAGGCGAACGGCTCTCAAACATCGACTCCGATCAGTCACGTGCGCTGATGCAGTTAAGCGCAAGGCGGCGATACGTGCTGTCGGGCACACCGATCAGCAACTATCCACGCGATATCCATGGGGTCCTCCTCTTTACCAGCGGAGATGGCAACGCCTCCCAACCTTATGGCCTTCATCAACCATATATGGAGGAGCGCTTCATCAATTCGATGGAGTTCGCCTCCCGGGGGATTGACGCGATCCGCAATGATTTCGTCGTCGTGGAATGGTGTACCTGGGAATTCGCCGACACGCTAAGGGAGGGAGCAAAGCGTGAGGTGCCGAAGATCGCCAACGTTGAGAAGTACCGGGCATGGCTGGCGCCGCACGTCAAACGACGGATCACCGAAGAGCCGGAGGTTGCAAAGTACATTCAGCTTCCCAAGCTCACCTACGAGACGATCGACGTGGAATGGGACAAGGAGCATTTGGCCTTTTACCTGAAAGCAGCTGATGACTTCGCCGAGTGGTACAAGCAATCGGATGGGGTGACGAAGAACAACCTCGCAGTGCTCCTGGCCCGCCTGATGGCTGTCCAGACTGCCTTGAATGTTCCTCAGGACGGTGTCGATGGAATGCCTGCCTTCACCGGCTTGACGTCCAAGCAACGGGCCGTTATCGACCACTTGGCAACGCTCGCGTCTGAAGGCAAGAAGGCATTGGTGTTCACCGAACATCCAACTGTCGTTGACATCTTCCATCGTGAGCTCAAGGCGCGAGGAGTTGAGACAGTCCGTTTCCATGGTGGCATCCCCATAAAAAAGCGGGTCAAGGATAAGGATGATCACTTTGTCAATGGAAGTGCGTCGCACCTCATCGCAACAAAACGCTCGGCGCGCGCCGGTTACAACTTGCCGATGGCCGACGTTGTCGTATTTGCTGACAGAAACTGGAGTCACAAAAATGAAGACCAAGCCGTACGCAGGCCGTTGCGGGTGGAGCGAAAGGCACCAGTGGAGTGCCGGTATTTCCACATTCCAGGCAGCCTTGACGTCTACCAGGCGCAGATGGTTGCCTTCAAAAAAGATTCCGCCGACGCGGGTCTTGATTGGGCTACGCCTGAATTAGGTGATCAGGAGTTTTTGCACCTGTCCACCATTCTCGACCGTTTCATTGAAGAAATAGCCAGCCTCCGCGGAATGCGCACTTACGAGATGCGCGAACTGCTCAAGAAGGCTGCATAACCGCAAACCACACTCCCCAATTTAGCGGGGAGTGCTCCAACCATGACCGACATCACGGTCGACTTCCTGGCGACCTCGCCAGCATCAAAGGAAAGACTTGCTATGGCAACTACTATCAACGAAGCAGACGTAACACTAGGCGACGGAATGGTAACCGTCCGCCGAAAAGGTTCCAGTTCACTGGTCATTGCCAACGTATTGGGCACGGTAGCGACCGAGGCATCTGAAGCGATTTACCTCGATCGCCTTGTGCATAAGCCGTTTGAACAATCGCTGGGCAATTTTGCAGTGACGGGTGCAATTTCGAGCGTCCTCCACCACTCAAAGGCAAAGTAAGAAGCCGGCCGGACCCAAGGGGGTGACCCCTTGGGCTGTGCCCAAGAGAAGAAAGGATCTGTGTTGTTCAAGAATATCAAGAACCCACTACACACACTGACGATAGCCGAATTTTTTGCGACCTTTCGGCCAATCGAGAACTTGCCTAACCAAGGCGACCAATTACAGGGCCGTCTGTTTGCTGCCGGCGGCCTAGACGAAGCCTACGTTCAGAAAATCTATGCGACGGCGCCACTTCGGGTATGGACCGTCACGCATTCCGATGATATGACTACGATCATAAATGGGATGCATACCGGATACCGGATCGGCTATTTGATAACGGAAGTATCCGCAGAAGAAGGCATCACCTACGAGGCACTCGATCCGAACGAGCTCTTCTTCCATTTCGAAACATGATGCGGTGAGGTGAAGTCATGAAATACACAAGGCCTAAAGCCGAGAACTAACCCAGCTGCTACATTACCCTTCGCAATCTTGGCCCCTCTTTGAGGGGCTTTTTTTTCGCTCAGGGAAATTAGACTCGACCTGCAAACTCTCATCCGATTTCGTCGCGCCTTATAACCAGCCGCACTTCCGACAACGGCCACAACCGGACCTTCCTTCGCCACGCAAACCTGCATCTGAATAGCGCGACGCCTATGCCATTATGTCGTCAGCTGCGTGCGCACTTGGGCCAGCAATGCGGCAATGTCCGACACCATCGGTTCGGCGACGGGGATCACGATCGCATGGCTTTTGCCGCCATAGCGCAGGTTGAATTTTGTCTGGCCTGTCGTGTCGCCCGGAATCGTTTGGCCCGTCATGTCGTTCAGGCGCACCAGCCATCCAGGCGGGACCGGGGCAACGGCAAGACCCTCTGTATAAGCGAGACCCCACAACGCAACCAAGTCGTGCTGCACTGCTGGGTCACGCAATCGTTTTGCATCCACTTTGCAGCTCTAATACGCTTTCAGAATGTTTTCGACGGCTTGCACACACCCCAGCGCCATCAAGGTGGCGGTGTCTGGCAAGCCGGCCACCGCGTAGGTGATCCCGGCCAGCAAGTTGTCCGCTACGCCTAGATACGAATGCGGGGGCGCCGGCGGCGCGGCCGTGACCGCACCCAGCGTTACGTTGACATCACCGGTAATCGGTTCCATGGCAGCAGCCTCTTTCTGGAAATTTAAGTGTGTATTGGAATAGGTGGCCCACCATCAGTTCCAGCAATCATCATTGGTATTTGCGCACATCTTCTGTGCTTTAGGCATTTTTACTCTTCGCAAAAAGACAAGAAATGGGAATGCAGCGCCAGAAAGAAGCGCAATAATAGGATGAAAGGATTGCCTAATGAAAGGGTAAAACATGGCAGTAATTCTTGCTCCGCACCACGGCCGGCTCACTCATGGATACCTTACGGACCGTTACGGTAACGATCCGTATGTGTGGACCTCCCCCTTTTTATGGAGCCACTGCCATGCTCGCTCGCGAGCTCCGAGTTTTGGGTCGGCTACCACAGGGCCATTCGTATATGGCCACGATGCCGTGTTTTTCGTCACGCATGACCAGATAACAAAACAACTCTTTTGCGATTGCGTGTTCGTGGTGGCGGACGTCGTTCCGATAAATGCGGCGGCGGCACTGTATCCGCCTTCACATGCCGCCAGCCATTACCATTTCGACCATGGGCTTGGGCGCAATCCTTCTCATCAGCATAGCAACACCACGCGTTTTGCGGATCGCGACCTGTCATTCGTGCCGCACCCGCCGATGCCGATCGGTAATTGGATCGAAAGCCATGTCGATCGGCGTGGGCAAACGGTAGTGGACTATTTTGCGACGAAACGGCGCAAGAATGTACGGATCATTACGCGCCGCGCACAGGAGTTGTATGACCGCATCGTCGCGTGGACCGACCAGCCGGGCCATCAGCGGCTATCGCGACTGCCACTGTCCTCCCTCCAGCCAATCCCGCCCGATTATCCGGCTGCACAGCCGATCAACTGGCATATTTCCTGAATGGCTACGCTAACACAGGCTATTCTTGCGAAAGGCCGTAATTCGACCTAGGTCGATTGCATCGACTGTTGATGTTCACGCAGAACTGCCCCCGGGGGTTAGATCTCAGTGAACGTCAACACACGGATCGAGAATCGCTTCGGAACCATTTCTCTTTCGCCACCAGTTTCACCGCACATGAAGGCGTTCATAGCGAAGCAGGTGGCGCTTGTCAAAGCCAGGTAAGGCAAAATCCGTCGTTGCACCTCGAATGACCGCTATCGGCATAACTAACTGCCTGGTTTGGGTCGAACGCGGAAATTCGCAATCTGACACATCCGTCAAACCACGGCATGACTTATACACCTATACGGTCGCAGCAGGCTAATCGCCTACGTCGAGTTCCACGTCTGCCGGTGCCCCTACAACCTTGTTGACACCCTCTCTGAGCATGTCCCGAAGAGCATGAATCACGTCCTTGTCGTCCCAGTAAAGCGTATGAGACTGCGGCGTTGCGCCGAGGATGTACTCTATTGGGCCTCGGCCATTGGCATTTATTTTCTTATCAACCACTAATGCCTGATAGCGATCGTTTAAGGGGCCAAGTGGCCAGCCGAGCACATCGTCCTGATCGTACAGATTGATCCAATCAAATTGGGCTGAAGGCTTCTCAATCGGAACGATGTGCATTTCCTTATGTGCCGCTACAAATATTGGGATGTTGCAACCAGTGGTCAATAGCCCAACGACATTACGGCCGCTCAAGAACGCAATCTCGGCCTCAGTAAAGTCCTTTCCATCATCTTTTATCAATGAGCTATAGCGATGGATATCCTTCCAGATTCCAGCGGAAGGCATAACCCCGGCGTTCGATTTCTGTGCGTCATATAGATAACTAGAAAAAACCTGCCCACCTAAGGATTGAGCAATAACGACTACCGGACCCTTGGGGGGCAACATGCTATGTAAACTCAGAAGCTGACGAGCCACTTCTACTTGGGCAAGCGCATACGGCGATTCAGGATCTTCCTTGCGCGTCTCCAAGCCAGCTGCATCTGCAAATCCATAAAGCAGGAATTTCCGTAGGTCTTTATAGTTGAGTCCCTCACCTTTCATGCGCTCCCAGACAGTATCTTCATTGTCCTGAAGAATTTTCTGGTAATAGACATGCGCAGGGGCCACCGTGCCATCGAACTCGTCCATTGCGCTTTTTAGCGCCTTCAGCAAACCCTGGTAATACGTTTCGGACGTTTCCCCCATCCCATGTATCGTTAGCAATCCGATTCGGCTTGGCATGGCTATGTCTCCTTCACAAAGTGATGGCTGTTCCCATAGAAGGATTTGGCGCCTATTGTCCCCGCCCTGCTTTGATCGGCGCCATCAATCGTTGCCATTTCCACTCATGGCTATGGGATTAGCAACCGCAGGGCCAGCCGGCCAATCAGACCGAGCCGGCAACTGGTGTTTAGGCCACTTCCCTAACGCCGATGGCAGCTGGTCCTCGCCTGTTCGTGGTCGCCGTAAATTCGACGCGTTCCCCATTGCGGATAGTCCGGCCAGCGCCAATCCATGAGTCGCCTGAGAAGAAACGCTCTACCCCGTCTTCCCCGCGCAGGAAGCCGAACCCTTTTGTGTCGTTATAAAACTTGACGACGCCTTCGAGCACTTCACCGTCAGCGGCAGTCAAGCGGGCCTCACCAAGCGCATTGGGCTGCAGGCGCAACTCTCTAAGCGGGGCGGTCGGCAAACCATCCTTGATGGCCTTGTCAAACTGCTGCAGGACTTTCAGCTTGTCCGCATCCCGACGCGACATAGGCGCAACAATCGTGCTTTGGTTCGCAGCGAATGCCTTCATGCGCTCCGCTACGGAATTCGCGTAGGCATCATTGGTGGCCATACCAATGATTGACCTCGGACTATCTTTTCCGAAGGCAACGGAAACTACGTCTGTCACCCAAACGCGCAACGTTGCGTCTTCAATTCGAGTCAGGGTCGAGCGGGAGCGCACCGCGCCAACCACTTGATTGCCAATGTCCAGCTTGGATGTTTGAAAGGTCCCATTAACCTCGATCCAGACCAAACGAGATTTGAAGTACATACGGCCCCACAACGAATGGCCGATCTGGAGGCTAAGCGCAGAAGCTGTGCCAAGAGCAACGATCGACACGATCGCGCGGGTAATCTCCATGCGCGTGTAATCATCAAACTCAGGTACATAAGCTGCCGCGACAAAAGAAGCTACAGCCGCCAAGCCAAGTCCCCAGAATGCGAGCAAGACGAGAAACCGGGCATATGGAACCGAGAACGCATGGCCGATGCCTTCGATCCGGTCAGAATTGACCACCTCGGGCTGTGTCTCTTCCATGATATTGCCCGCGAATTGGCCGCGGTCGCCATCTTGTGCGACAGGCGGTTCGTTGATGTAGGCGCGATTCGGCGCATTGAATGTCCAGTTATTCTGGAAGTCGCGGCCGATCTCGCTCCAAAGCTGCGCGGGATGACAATTCATGTCAATCACAGTCTGTTTGCAGCTGACGCCGGTTTGGGGTATCTGCTCGATCAGGGAGAATGCCGATGCGAGAAATAGCGAGATGGCGACAATCGAGGTAATCAAGAGCACAGCCGGCGCCACCCACATTGGCGGAACATTGATGACCGGCGCGAACCGAGTCACCAGCGAGGGCCCGACAACAGCGAACGCTACCATTCCGACCAGGTTGAACAACATTGACTTGGAATTAGGCGGCCCCTTTGTCTTGTTCTTCTGCATGAACGGCGACAGGATCGACAGGCCTGTCAGCGGCAAATATATCCAAGAGACCAAGCCTTCGTACTTTGTACCCTCGAATAGGAAGTAGGACAGTGCCAACGAGAACAGGATACCCACCATGCCAAGCAGCGAATGGAAGAGGCGAACAGCGTCGTGCTGCACCATATCCGGCGCGGTCTCAAGGCCTTTGACAAGAGAATAAAGCACTCCAGACATGATGCCGTCAGGCTCTGGAAAAGAGATGGCCTGGTGGCGCATCTGCTCCTGCAACCCAACTGATTCAAAGCCGGCGCCAGTTTCCGAGGGACGCAGTTCACGTGCGAGGCCAGCAGGAAAGCCGCGGCCAAGCACGAATCTCAGCTGTGACAGGCATGTGATCGCCATTTTTATGGCAAACACAAACAGGATTGTGGCTGTAAGGCCTGCGGCAATGGCAATCTTGCCGTCGCCCGCCTCGATGAACTTCCGGGCCTGCAAGAGCGCGAATCCGCCGCCCCCAGCGAACGCAAGAGCCGTGAGGAAGAGAAAGAGATTTTCTACCTTATGCGGGTTTTTCACCCCAGCATGAATATCAATGGCGCTATGATCGTACATACGTCACCTAGAACAAGTTTCGATATAACAATTAAACCACGGCATCATGACAGCGCAACCTCACATCATGCGCCGCTCGCTCGCGGCTAACGTTGAAATAAAAAAGGCGAGTGTCATGAAACACTCGCCCTTACGAGGGAAAAAAACTACATTTTCTGTCAATCAGCCTATAAAGAAGCCATTCGATACCAGTACGGGGTCAACGCCTGTCTGCAGCGCGGCGATCGCATCGTTCGCAATCCCGATCAGCTTGACGTTCGTCTGCTCGTTCGCGGAGGCGTACGACAGCCATTTTCTGGCGTTCAGGGCGGCAGTACCGTTCGAATACAGGTCCAGTTCGCTCTGCCGATCGATTGCCGCGACGAACGCAGCCGCCGCTGCGACTTTGCCGGCAATAACGAGCGCATCGGAGTTCTGTGCCCCATTCAAGATCGACATGGCTGCATCGCCAAGTTTGAGGGTTCCATTGTCAATCGCTTTGGCCCAGAACGTTCTGCCGTCGGCTTCGGCTTCGCGGTTGAACAGGTATTTGTAGATGGAATTCACCTTGTCCTCGGTCGTCACGCCAGCCGAGAGCGCCTTATATTCGTCGCTGGCGCCGAAGTTGACAGTCAACTGCTCCATCGTGCCGCCCTTGTTGAAGTGCTCGACAGCAGCGGTTAGGCCGTTGGGGTCGGCGGGACGACCGAAGTACGCGATGTACGCTTTCAGCGCCGCACTAGCGTCGTCGTCGGTAAGTGCCGTCCACGGTACCAGGGCACGGTCAGTAGCCGTACCGCCAAAGGCGACACCAAGCGACAGGCCATGCTTGGAGAGAACGGGCTCAACGCTATTCTGGAGGGACGAGATCACCTCGTTAGCTGCTGCCATGGCTTTTGTATTGGTTGCCTGGTTGTCAGCCACCGTTGACAGCCATTTGCGAGCGTTGAGAGTAGCAGTCTCGCCCTTGTACAGATCGACTTCCGCTTGGGTATTCAGCGCCGTGATAAATGCTCTGGCGGCGGCAACCTTTGCACTGATGACCGCTGCATCCTGGCCCTGTGCGCCGTTCAAGATGCTATAGGCGATGTTGTTGATGGTAAGCGTGCCGTTATTCAGAGCGTCGCCCCAAAACTTCAGGCCGTCCGGTTCGGCGTTCCGGTTGAAGAGGTACTGATAGATGGAGTTGATACGAACTTCCGTAGAAGCGCTGCCATACAGGCTCTTGTATTCGGTGCTATTACCGAAGTTCGCCAGCAGGTCCACCATCGTTAGACCGGATGTCTTGAAGGTATTGACCCAGTAAGTCAGACCTTCCGGATCGGCCGGTCGACCAAAGTGCGCAATATACGCCTTGATCAGCGTATCGGCCTGAAGGTCAGCCATCGCCTGCCATTCGGGCAGCGTTGGATTGGTTGGCGATGTACCCAGTGCTGCACTGACCACATCGGGCATATAAGTGCCAAATGCAGTCTGGACCTCTGCTGCCGTGGCAACCTTATACTCCACTACCGTTTTGAGAAGGCTTACGAACACCTCCTTGTTCGTGATGATGGGGCTTTTCCCGTAGATATCGTCATTCATCAACGCGTAGTTCTTTGACCCAAGGTAATAGCCAGTAAGCGTTTCAATATCAACGGAACCGACCGTGTCCTTGGTGATCGTCCCATTTGGATTGATCACATGGGTGTACTGCTTCCAAGGATTGTCCGCTGTACCGACACGAAACAGGACCGGAGTGGCCTTGTAGTTAGCATCGGCATCTGCCAGGGGATCGCCAGACGATGGTGTTCCGGTTGGGAGTTTGTCGTAATCAAAGCGCAGGAAGGTAAATGCGCCATTCGTGATGTCCAAACCGACGAAGGGACCGGTTGGAAAATACTTCATCAGGTTTAACACCGCACTTCGATCGAACTGCGAGAGAATTGTCGAACCTGCCTGAGCGACTTCCATCTTCAGCATAGACAACAGGGGAGCGTCACCTTCGCCGGCGACCTTGTACCCGTTCATGCCGTAGGTATCAACAAAATATGCAACGTTTTTCAAGCTATATCCCTTCACTAACCGATATTCAATGGGGCGACCCTTGACCCCGCTTGTATCACTTCCTAGCGCCCCGCCAATTACTCACACATGAAATCATAACGCCCGCAATTTCGTTCGCAACCCCGACCTAAACCTACTGGCATACCACCGTGCCCATCAACCAGCAGCCTACGCTGTTGAATGCCGGGTCTGTACACGTATTCGTGCCGGTTGGAGGGCTGCAATTCAGGTTGCCGTCGATAGTTCCACAGTAGCGGATGTTCACCCCCCGGTAATCCGTAGCAACAGATTCGCCGTAGATATTCACCGATCCGGGGTAGTGCTTCTGGCAGACCAAGGTCAGTCGGTTCGGATCATGCGCAATGCGGTGCCCCTCGACGGTTGTCGGGTTATAGACGTAACGCTTAGGCTTCGCGCACGTGCCGTTGCTGAGACTGCGCACTCCGTTGGTACACGACGAATAGATGCTTCCTTCATAGCTATTAGCCGAGGTTAGCCATTGTCCGCTGCCGCTGGCCTGTTCAGGAGCCCATGCAGCACATGTGACAGAACTGCCCCAATATTGCGTGCCTCCAGGGCATTTGGGCGGAGGGGGCGTGCATGAGCCGGAGTAATACGACCAAGATCCATTGTTGCATGAATACTGTCCCCAACCACTACCCGAGGTCATCGAGACATTCACGATCTGGCCCGACGACGCGGAGGGCACATTTCCGCTGCAGCCCCCGAAGCTGACAGACGTCGCGCTGCATCCTACAGCCGGAGCGGTACAGGAAGTGTTGCTGATGCTCCATGTACCATTATTGCAGCTGACGTAAGCATCCCCGTTGTTTCCATTGGTACTAGAAATCCACTGGCCACCGCCATGCGATGTCGTACCTACGCTGCCCGAGCACGATGCAGATCCAGACCAGGAGAACGAACGAGCAGAACAATTGACAGGCGGTGGCGTACATGAACCCGATTGATAAGCCCAGCTACCGTTGCTGCAGCTATAAGTGGCCCATCCAGTACCGGTCGTCATTGTGACGTTCGCTGTGCTCCCCGAAGTCGTGTAGGGGAGATTGCCTGTACAACCGCTAAAACTGACGGAAGTTGCCGCGCAGGGATTCGGAGGGGGCACCGAAGCCGAAGGAGTCTGCCAAGTGCCATTGATGCAGGAGGCCAGCGAACCGGCCGCCGTTGCCGCCTGATAGCCCGAGAAACCGGCACACGATGCACCATTAGCGACGATTGTCGTCAATTGCATACGGCCGGTCACCACATCTCCTGTGGTTGAGATGTTTCCGGTGTTCGTAATGCCTTTCGTCGTCGTCGCACCCGCGACGTCAAGCGTACCGCTAAGCGTCGTATTCCCTGAGTTCGTAATGTTACCGGCGATATTTGCCAAGCCGCGGGTAGTGGTTTGACCAGTCACGCCCAATGTGCCGCCAACCGTCGCGTTGCTGGATGCAGTTAGTGTGCCGGTGGTGGTAAGGGTTCCAGAGTTGGTCAGATTGCCGTTATTGACGATGCCGGTAGTCGTCGCGACCCCGCCGATCGTTGCTGTTGACGCGGTTGCCATCGTGCTCGTACCAAGATTGCCAATCCCCGTGACGTTGACGTTACCCATGTTCCAGTTCGCGGTCGGCGGCGTCGTCCCGTCCCTTCGGGTGAGCTGCGATAATCCGGAAGACCCATACCCGGATCGCATACACAGGATGCCAGCTTGTGGAGTGCTCGATACCGTAATGGGATTTGTTGCAGTCCAGGCTCCCTCGGAGCCGTTGATCGTTCCGGGCGCGGTATCGGTGCTAAAGCCGGCGTTACCGCCTGCGCGGTTGACTGCGGTTCCCAATGATGGACGATCAACTCTGCCGTTGCTAATGATTGGAGTGGTGAGGCACGTCAGTGCACGCAGGTCCGTTCCTGCAGGCGGGCCAGGAACGGCAACTGTTTGGATTTGCACGTTGTAGCCACCACCGTAGAGGTTGTTTGCAGATACATTGGACAAGAACCCCCCTGCCGTCAACTGCGCCACTGTCGGCGCCAGGGGAGCGGGGAAGCCGGTGATCGCCGTGCCACCGATGAGCTTGTCGAAATACTGGGTCTGATAGTTTCCGACGGCATTGCTGATCGCAACCAGATCATCTGCCTGAGTCGATGCCATGTCATCGACCATCGCGCGTGCGTCCGCCCACAGCTTGATTGACGCAATGCCAATCATCACCGCGAGCGCAATGCTCAGCTCGATGAGGGTGAATCCGAACTGCCGGCTAAAATGCGATCTCGATTTCATGGGTCTACGGGCGGTTATCAACTTCGGCTATTGTGGGCATAAAAAAAGGGATTCGAATGCCGAATCCCTTCTCATAAATGACGCGATTTGCTTGGCTTTAGCTCTTGCCAATATCGAAGGTAATTGCTGACGCGCCATCACATGCGGTTGCCAACGTAGCGTCGACCACAGCACCTCCGTCTGCCTTGACGAGCGATCCGCCGCCGGCGGTCGCGGAGTTCGCGGCGTCGACGTAGATGCGGCGAACCATCTTCGATACCCCTTTTACCGTGTCAATACATTCCTGCTTTGGAACGCCCTGAGAGACCAAGCGGTAGATGTCATCAGTGCTTGTAATTGTGCCGGCTGCGCCTGTCACCGCCCCGCCCCATTGGTTCTGAACGGTGGCCGCGCCAGTTGCAGGAATTGTTGCCCGGCCTTCGGCAAAGACATTGGATCTTGCCAAGGTATCAATGGTAAGGCCGTTATAGTTTGCGCGGTCTTTCGCCGTTTTCTTGACATTCATGATGACTGTCGGAAGTTCCGATAATTCACCGACCGAGTTCATGCTTGAAAACAGTGAGGGGGCCGCGGAAATACCGAATCCGATCAACCCAAAGACGACGGCAATCACTACCGTCAATTCGAGGAGGCTAAAACCTTTTTGCTTCTTCTTTCCGATCTGTGCCCTATCCTTCATGCTTTTTCTCCAGTAAAGATTGCTGTTTGTTTTTCCGAACTGACCTACCCCGCCGCCGCGACGTTATCGGTACATTTGCGCTTTCTTCGACGCCTGTACTTGCTGGACTGTCGTCACGGCGCCGGCGAACATCACGACTAGAAAGATCCCACAGAACACCAGCAGCAGACCATTCAAAAGCTTCGCGGATTTCGCCACGAATCGAGCCGACTTATCGATTGAACGCAGGCCGACCTTCGCGACCGCTGACTGGAACGACGAGCGTTTTCCAAACTGAATAACGCGCTCTGTAATCTTGCGGTTGAAGATGCCAGTATCAAAGGCGACACCCGGATTCTCGGACTCGCTGTATAGCCGGTGCTGAATCTCCTCGATATGGGACTGCAGCCAGGGATTGCTATTCTCGTGCAATACTTCCAGCGCACTTGAGAGGTCCACATCGTTTTCCATCAAGGCTGCCAATGAGACGAGGAACAGGCTGCCCATGTAATCACGATAGATGGTGTAAGGAAGGACGTATCGATCGCACCATTTTCTGACTGGACCTGCCCGCCAACGAGACAGCGAAAGAAAGAACGCGATAACGGCGGCCACGATTACTATGGCAGTATGGACGCCGTAGTGAGTGACATACATGGAAAGACTGTAAACAAGCTTCCCAAGCGGCGGCCACTCTGCAGGCGGGAGCATCCGCAGCAAGAGCGGCACCAGCATAAACGCAAATGTAAGGAGCATCGCAATAAAGGCGATCACCAAGATCACCGGCATGGCGAGGGCACCAAAAATGGCTCCCGACATCTGTCGTGACGCATCAATTGCCAAGCAAAGGAACCGCAGTCCGCGCACCAGGCTATTGGCGGAATCAGACGAGTTCAAGATCATCTGGTCCAACGTTGGTACGGTGCCCGTCAATGCTTCCACAAACGACCGATCTTCCATCCTGTGGAGCCAGAGTTTGTAGAGCGACCCCATAACGTCCTTGCGGCGCTCGGCTTTGTCCGCATTCCGCGCGATGATTGACTTTGGCTCGTCGTTATCCTCCAACGCCTCGGCAAAGTCCTCGTAGTACTCTCTTCTTGCCCCTAGGAACTGCAATCTAGCCAGTCCTAAAGAGATAGAATCCGACAGGTCCGAGCTGCTCATGCCGCCACCTTGAGGGGTATTACGGTATGCACGGCATAAGGCACAAAGCTCTTTTCTAGGTCGACCGGATCAACCAGACCGCAGTGCACCTTGTAGAGGCCATGCTCCAGTGCGGTCTTACCTGTGCAATCGGGTTCTGTAAACGTAGCGAACCTGGTGCTTCGCCAATATTCCTCTGCGCCTGTGTCATTACCACTACGGACAAGCGAAAGGTATTCGTGGTCGGGCAGGTTCACCTCGGCGACTACAGTACGTCCCTTCACGCCCTTACCTTCACACTCGCTGCAACCATCAGGGTTCCTGACGCGGATCGTTTGCAGGTCCATGCCGAATTTCTCAGTCAGGATGGCTTTGTACTCATCTGAAAGATGCTCTTCCGCTGGTAGCTTGCAGCATGGACATAGCTTCGGCACCAACTGCTGATAAACAACCGCGGACAGGAAGTCACGGGTGCTCAGCGTCTGGCGGCTAAGACCGAGTTCTTCGCTCACAAGTCGTTCGACTACGCCTGTACTGTTCGAAGCGTGCAAGCTGCTCATCACCGCGTGGCCGGAGAGGACCATCAGTTTAAGCAGCGATAACGATTCCTTATCTCGGACTTCGCCGACCAGAATGGTATCGGGGTCAGCGCGCAGAACCATGCGCATGGCGGGGAGGAACGGATTTTCATCGGAGGTATCGGTAATGCTACGCTGCACGGAAACCTGCGAAACTCCGAACATCTTGTACTCAACCGGATCTTCGATCGACCATGAAATCCGGCTTAGCCTATCCTCCGAATACATCATGAGCGACTTTAGTAGCGTCGACTTTCCCGAACCGGTGGGTCCCGAGACAAAGATTACGCCAAAGGTCTTGCGCACCGCGAGGTCCAGGAGCCGTACCTGTGACGGCGCATATCCCTGATCGAGCAACGACTCCTTCTTTGTTTGTCCCGGTGCTTCCTGACCAAGGAGACGTAGGGCCACATGGACGCCTCCCGAGATAGGTGCGCTCTGCCAGCGCAACTTGAATTCTCGGTTGTCAACCGTCATCGGGATGCGGCATGACTGCATCGCCTTGGCATTGAACGTCGGTTCGCTGCGCGTTCCGTCTTCGGCGAGATTGGTATATGCCGCACCGACGGCATCGAGTAGATCTTGATACGGCACCCGGTCGATCAAGTTGATGCTTCCATGCTGGCGCACCAGTACCGCCCCGGAGTTTGAATCCTTCTTTATCACGAAATGAAGGTCCGATGCACCGATTCGGGCGGCACGGGACGCATATTCCGTAAACATGACGATCGTTTCAGCCTCTTGTCCGGCCTTTCGATCAACCTTGATCCTCCGCTCGGGCCCCAGTTGCTTGTCATGCAGCATGAGGAGGACCGACCCCCGCACTTGGATCGACTCAATGGGCGTCTTGCCCCGTACTCCATGCTTGATACGCTGCACAAGGGACAGATGCTCGGCCTTGTTATAGGCATCCGGTGTCGCAAGCACGAGGATGTTCGCCTTGGTGCTCACCGCGGCAAGCTTCTTCCTGACGGTATCGCCTAGTTGATAAGGCTTGCCGGGCAACGTGAGAACATCCGTGTAGCCTGGTAACTGGCTAATGTCGGACACCAAGGTGACTGTCTCGCTACCCTCGGCCACCTCGCCGCCGTTGATCTCCGCAATCTCGTCTGCATTCGCGGCGATAGCTGCACCATCAGCATGGAAGGATTCCGTAGCGGCAAAGGTGTCCGGCTCACGCCGGTGCCCAAATCGATTGGGAAGGAACCTCATCATTTCGCGGCCGCAATGGTAGAAGGAAGCGGCGTTACAGGCATACTGCTGGTCTGGCCAGAATCCGCTGGTGCCACCTGCTTGTCGATCGACAGCAACACGGTTTTGCAAGCTCCCACCTTGGCACTACCTACGCGGCAGATCCGAGCCTGGCGAGGAGTCAGTGAAGTGAGCTTCCATCCCCCGATTTCGGACTCGCCGTTGAGAGAGAAGGTAACTAGCGTCCCGTTGAGCAGGAAATCAGCTTTCAAGTCATCTTCGATCCCGTAATGCCCGACAAATTGAACTTCCTCTCCCTTGACCGCACCCATCACCGGGGCGCCAGCAGTCATCGGAACCGGTACTGGAGTAGTGCCACCAGGACCTGAGCCATTCCCCCGATTCTGCGCTTCACGAACCTTCGCTTCCAGTTCCGCAACGGCCAAACGGCCTTGTATAGCGCGAGCTTCTTGAACAGTCAGGCCGGAAGGCTGCGCCCACGCGAAGGAGGCAGTGATAAGCAATGTGGCCGTTAATAGAAAGTTAATTTTTTGCATAGTATTTCCCCTCTGCTTTGAAACCAAACGGGTTGCTCTTCAGGTTTACGGTGATGGAATCTAAGGTCATATTCGCTGGCAAGGATCGAATGACGTCCACGCCATGAATATCGCCGTCATATTTCCAAGTACCCATCACTACCGCATTACGGATATCTGTCTGTTGGATTGACGGTGGCATAGCTACGATGTTGACTGGAGGGGTGCGGACGACGGGCTTGAAGATCCCCTCATTCTTGATATTGCTATCGTCCTGCGCAAAATCGAAGTCCCCAATGAATGGCAAACTGGCTTGCTCGATACCATTCCAGTCTTTCGAAGGGGCATTAACCGCGATTTCTCCAGAAAGCGACTTTGCCTTTACATCGAAGGCCACATTTTTAATACCGGGAAGCGGGTTACTCTTGATCTCGCTTAAGCTGCTCCCGGGTTCCATGGTCAGCACCAGTGAGCACGCCTGATAGGTACAAGAAGCGGACTCAAGCATCCAACCAGCGTGATACAGAGGCAGTACATCTATCTGCTCAAGAAGGTGATCCGTAGCTTTTGCGGCGGGATAACCGGCGGTTGCCAGGATCGGCGTTACCGCGCTCGCGTACCACGCATTCGGGTCAAGCTTTTGTTGGCTTTCCTGCTCCGCACGCGCTCTTTCCGCGGCGCGGTCGGCTTCCCACTTCGCGTACATCTTCGGACCTGCAATCGCACACGCACCGGCTATGAGTGCCAATACGAGGTACTCGGCCGGGATCTTGGTGGCACGAAGGACTGCGTCTTTCGCACGCTTCTTGCTGTTACCAATCAGTTGTTCCGGCGTGAGGACAGAAGGATCTTGCCCTCCGATCGCGACCGTTCCATATAGCGGAATTGAGACATCTCCGTGAAGGTCTTTGAAGTGTGCCGCGACATTGGCGATGTGGTGCGGTGTACCGACCACGTCATAACCCGGCAGGGGCATCCCCTCGGCGACACCAATAAAGCTATAGAAGCCGTTACCCAAGTCATGACAGAACATTGCCGTCCTGTCATCCGCGCGTCGCGCGAACATCGCAGCTGCGGACAATACTTGCCCTTTGACCGCCGTCTTGGTCTTCAACAAGCCGACGATTGCGCCGCCTGCCAGCGCATGGAATACCGTTACGCGCCTAGCATCGTGGCGCTTTATGAGCTCCTTGATTTCACTCCGCTGCTTACCGACGCCCGGCAGCGTTGACCATTCCAAGCCAAAGGCGAGCTTACCCCGCCGGCCTACCTTCAGGAATGACGTGGTCATCGGTTATCCCCCGTTGACTACAGTCGGGGTGATGATGAGGATGACTTTCTCCCGTTGCCGCATCCCAACATAGGATCCGCCAAGGCCGGCCGAATCAGTCAATCCTCGCTGTTCGTACTGGGCGCGGTCAAGTTCGAATCCGGTTAGAACGAGCGACTGGCCCTGTTGCAGCGTCGCCACGTTGACCGAAGCCACACTGGAGATCTCGGGAGTCTGAATGCTCTGCAATGTCGGCCCTGCTCCGGTGGAAACAATGCCGATTTTCTGCAACTCGCTGGAATCGACCGATACTTTCAGAAGCACGGCATTATTGTCGAGCACTGTAGGCAGAACGTTGGCGACAAAACCCGTGGTAACCAGTCCTGGTTCCAGACCGGGCAGAGTCGATGTCGCGCCGGTTGCCGCGCCAGGTGTTGTGCGGGCCAAGTACGAAATCTGATTCGTGATGGCCAATGGCGCCGACATCCGGTTCTGAGTGATGGTGGATACTGCCCGCTTGGTATTTACGTTGCCAAATTCTTGCAGCAATCGCACCATCGCCTGCGATCCGGAGAACTTGGCAAGGTTAGAGCCTTCGGAGGCCGGTGCCAAGATCGCTGATCCCAAGGCGCCCACTGAGGTGGATGTCAAGGTAGCCGGGGTACTTGCAACGATGCGCCATTGGGGCACCAAGCCTTCAAGCTTCTGGAAGACGGCCTCCCAATCGAACCCTGTTTCGTTCCCCTGCTTCCGGGTCAGGGATACCAGTTCCATCCGTACCGCCACCTGTCTGGAACCGAGGCTGTTGCTGCGCTCAACGATCTTCTCCACCATATCGACGACTTCCGGCGTATCGGTAATCGTCACGCTGCCCTGCGCCTGTGAAACGTAGTAGCGATCCGGCCGCGATATGCGGCTCAGCGTTTCATTCAGGCTGTCCCAGATCGACCAGGAGGACTTACTTTCTACCTCGCCGGTAGAACTGAAACTACCCGACCCGCCAGCGCTACCAGTCTTACCAACCTTGGTATTGAAGGAAGAATCACCAGGCACCGCGTGAACCGTGAAGGTCTTTGTAATGGTCCGGTAAAAGACGACCGATCCCTTCTGGTATTCCCAGTAGATTCCCAAGCGAGCGGCGATCATATCTAGAAGGCCCGACAACGGACCCGAGTAGTCAGTGATCTCGATCCCGCCCGCGTTCGCGTTGGAGTCGATCAGGCTCGGGGAGCTTGGGAGCGGCTGTACGACTGTCGGCGCGGGAGCGCCGCCGGGCGCTGGTTGGCGCTGAGTTGCGACCCCAATGAGGCCATTTCCAGAGGTTACATCTGCCTTGATCCGTACCGGAACGCCATAGATTCTCGTGATGCGTTCCGAGATCGCTCGAAGGCTTTCTCTTCCCCCGAAGCCATAGTTGACGTTCTTGCTGAGAATTGGCGGCCAGCTGTCCTCTTCACTCAATGGTGCGGAACGGACACCCATATACGGACGCCCCTTGATCCGAACGGCGTACATATCCTCTACCGCAGCGTTCATCGAAGTCGTACGGCGAGCATCGACCTCTTGCTCGACCTTGTCGCCGTGAGCATTGATTACGGCCTTCTGCTCCACATGCGCGCACCCGCTGGCCATGGATGCCAGTATCAGCGCAGCAAATACAGGAGATGTCTTACGAATTGAGCCCACCATCACCGGTTCCATCCCATTGGAATTAGTCTTCACACTTTTTCGCTTCGCCGCGGCGGACCACGCGTAGCACCTGGTTTGCCTCATACAAGCATGCGATGATCGGATAGTCGGTACCCCGAAGTGCCTTCATCATCTGTTCTACTGCCAGATCGAACGGACCGTTAAAGCTCGCTTCGAACCCAGCCGGCAGCTTTCTTGGTACCTCCCATGCGACTTCCCAGCCGACAGACTTGGCCCACCGCTCCAGAGTGCTTTGGATCGTCTTATCACTTTTCGTGCTTCGCCAAGTCTGGATCGCCGATGCACTCTGCGGGACCGCGACCGCGGGCACACCGTGAGTTTCGACGGTAATGCTCCTGGATTGCGCTGGTTGTGGCTCGGTACGTTTTGCGACCAGTGTGTCGCTAGTGGCTGCTGGGTCCGCCCTCCTCTGCTCTTTCGTGACCTCAACAGGTGCTAGCGAGGCGACGAGCAATGGCTGGGTATCGCGTTTCACAGTCCTTTCGCTTGATCCGGCATCAACGGAAGTCATCGGATTGCTCAGCCCGTTGGATGTTTTCTTGCCCTGCAGCGCTTGGGTAACACGAAGGTAAGCGCGCCGGTTTGCGCGATACACGAGTGCATTGCCATGTGGTTCTTTACGGATGAGCTGCGCCCCTAATGCTTGAAGCATGTCTGACAGCTCGCTAAGCTGCTCGAGCGAATAGCCGCTCTCGACATTCACCGTAAAATTTTGCTCGGCTGAAACAATGAGGGTGTCATTCGACACTGTATAAAAAAACCCCATCGTCTCGGCGAGATTACTAAGTACCACTGGAAGCTGGCCACTTACATTTTTTGCGGATATCGTGCCAAAGCGGTCGTCTCCCCCAACCACTGTTACACGCAGCGGTGTGCCTTTTACCAAGGTCTCGATAGCCTTTCGTACATCGGCTTTTGAAAAGCTTATGTTCACAATAGCGACGTCGGGGATAGCACTATGTCCTGTTGGCTGGTGCAAGCTCAGCGTTGCAGGTATGACCGCCCCGGTATCAAGTAGCTCTTCAGTGCGGGTGTCGATGCTACGGTAGAGGTCTGATGTGGAACTCGTCTCTGCCGCTGAACTCCTGACCCCTACTGTAGGCTTTGCGGCTGCCACCGTTGTAAGCGCCACGCAACCGACTGCGGCCATACATAGGATCACCAGTTTGGTGGCCCGCACTTTTCCCCTGACGTGAACGGATCGACTCATACAGATTCCTGGATACGGATTAAATAAGGAGAGATTCTGAAAGCCGTTTTGTGAAAAGCACGAGTGAATGGCGCTGTTTATTCAGCCTCATTCCAATACGGCGCCCGAACTGAACTGCGTCCGTACAGCGATGCGTGCGGCGACCGCTTCCAGACGCCCGAGATCGCCATCGTTGCGAACCAGGACAATCCTTCGATCCGCTCGTAGACGTCGCACCACTGCCGCCAATGAGAGATCTCGCGTTGATTTGTAGTCTGCATGCCACTTCCGCAGCGATACTTCCGCCCTTGCTTGAAGCCTTGCCGTACGGATGCTGCTTACCGTGTGCATATAGATCGTTAGCGCATCTGCCGGAAGCAATTCGATATGGGCTGGCGTAGCAGGGAGTCCATCCAATACACACGCGGAAGACTGCTTCGCAATCTCAATAAGCTGCTTTACTACGCCATCGGGCAACATTTCCCCATTGGGTATCCGGCGTAACGCAAGCATCAGCGAAACGGGAACGTCAACAGGAAATTCCCCTCGGCGCGCAAGACGGCGTAGGGTTCCGACACTGAAATGCTCGAATCCATAGGCACCCAACATACCCGCGAAGGTGGATTTCCCAGTGCCATGCCGGCCGATCAAACAGATGAGACTCACGCCACCACTTTAGCTAAGGATGCCGGTAAGCCACCCGTACTCACGGTATCGCCCGAAGCAACTTGGGTGGCCAAGCAGCGTAAAGCACTCTGAATCGTTTCCAGTCTGTCAATCTCCGCAACGATCTGCGGACGAAGCGGCTCGAATTGCTTCTGAACGCGTTTGAGCGATTTGATGCAGTCCGCAATGCAATCGGCCCCATCCCTGAGATGTTCACGGGCGACCATTGAGGTCATTGCCATATTCTGTTTCCTTTCTGTGAGTGCCCGATGGGTCATTAAGGAGTTGCGCATGACGCACGACCTCCATTGCCGCTCCAACGGTCTGGGTAATCGACTGAATTACTGCTGGATCGAAGAAAAGCCATGCGAACACCAAACCTATGCCGCACCTTCGAAGGACCGTGAAACAACGCACACCGACGACGTCAACACACCGTCCCATGGTCATTTCTCTCCAAGCAGCTTGAATCTCTTCTCCTGCGCACCACCGACCTTCCCGTCCTCCCCTACTAGGACGAACTTCCCGTCTTCAGGAATATCGGGCTTAGTATCCTTCTCTGGACGAGCATCAGCGGGCCCGCGCTGAAGCGCGGCCGTCTGCCGGGGTGCGGGTAATTGGGCCGGTAATGGAGTAACCGGTAGCGTCGCAGATGGGCTCCACGATGATGCCGTGGGCATCCTTTTGAGTTCCTGAAGGCAGCTAGTAACCTCAAATCTTGAAGCACCAATAACTTGTTTCATCTCTTGTAACTGCTCGCTGCCGTGCCGCAGTTCGACATATAGAAGCGCCGTAAGCAAACCGGATAGGAGAGAAGTGAATAAACACGCACATATCAGGACTGACTGAAGCGACGACCTCTCTACCGCTGTACTGACAACGCCATGCATCATTCAACCCGCCTATATTGTTGGAGCAGAATGAACTTTAGCCATGAAACAACGGACGTCGCGACTGAAAAGAGCGGGAATTCGAATGCCTTTCTCTTCGCTCACATAAACCAGCGGCTCCGGATTCTACCGTCGCATAGCCCCGCGGATATGAAACCACTTATGGTCGCGAAGCGCCCCTACCAGCGCGCTTTATATGAGATGAACCGATGCGTCGCCCAACGACGGCGATCACCAACCGGGTACCGCCGGCAACGCAAAACATCGCCTCAGGGAGCCATCAATCCTCTCTTATCGTGCATATCCTACATGCAAGAACAATGATTTTGAGAGATGGAGTCGTTTCAAATCAAATACTTATAGCAATTATTGCTTGGGCAGCGTGGCCGCCTGAAACTTGGGGCTCCGATGACGAAACATGACTGCAAATCGATGTGCTTTCGTTTCCTGCCGATGGCGATGCCTTGTCACGATAACACCTCCAATCCACCACATGGAGCAGCACATGCAAGACAACCAAATGCAAAACGAGGCCGCAACCATCGCCGAACAGCCAAACGAAGCGCGTCTCGCATTGGAGGAGCTCACCCAAGTCGCACACGACACCGAGCAGCTTTTAACTGCTGATGCAACTGGCCTGAGCGCCGCACCTACCACCGAGATTAGCATTCCCACTCCGGTCACCGATGACGAAGTCGATATGTTGCGTGCACGTGCGAGCCGCCAACGCGCGAGCGGCCGGAAAACGCTGGCCCAGCGACACGACGGCATTGCTTCTCTGATCGTCGATGTGACCATCAACGAGCGTGTCGTCGCATCGACGTTTGAGCGTTTCTACCCAATCATTGAACGCGGCATTTACGTTATTGCACGGCGTGGCGATCTGTTCTTGGGCGAGGCCTCCGCGCGCACGGTGATCGAAACGACAATCAAGAAGATCGAGGCGCTCGAAGCGACTATCACCACTGATCTTGCTGGCGTAAAGCTGCAGCTCGACCTCCACAGCGGTCGTGATGAGTTTGTGCAGCCAAACTACACAGCTCCCAGTGCGAAGCACCAAGTCCAGGTTCGCCACCCCTTGGCCAACCGAGTGCTCAAGCTCTTCGTAAAACAGGACGAAGTGATTGGCGGCCTGCAAGTTTTGAACTGGAACGAGGAAAGTGACGCAGGCACCATTGAAGATCAGGAGTACCGCTTCAAGCGAGATACACGCGACCTCGCTATGCATATCCTCCGCACACTGCGCGGGATGCGCAGCCGGGTATCGCGTCCGCCCAAAAAGGCAGAATCGGCTGAAGCGGTCGCGGAGGCAGCTTGATCGACGAGGTACTGGCTGGCTTGAACCCGGAACAGATGGAAACAGCACTGCACCGGGGGCATTGCCTCGCGATCGCATGTCCGGGTTCCGGCAAGACCAAGACCCTTGCCGCGAAAGCGGCATTTTTTTTGCGCGAAGGGGCGCGGGTAGGCGCCGTCACCTTTACCCGCGATGCAGCGATTGAGCTACGGGATCGAATCGTGAAGGCTGCCGGCCCAGGCCACCAAGCGCGCCTGTTGGTAGGGACTTTTCACAGCATCGACATGTTGATGGCATTTCCCTCAACTCGTCAGAGTGAATTTGGTGAAGCGATCCTTAGAGATATGCAGTCGCCTTTCAAAAAGCCATGGAAAATCGTCAACGACGGGGTTCGCAAGGGCTACCTATTGCGAGCAATGGCGCAGACAGGCATCGGGAATCTGTCCTTCGAGGAAGCATCAAGGATCATCGAAGAAGGTAAGGCCGGCGTGGCGGGAACCTTATTTGAGCCCACTCATAAAGAGATGCTGAGTGTCTATGAAAGGCTCATGGAGCGGTCGGGCCAGATCGACTTTCAGGACATCATCCTGCATACCAATAAGGCCTTACTCTCGGGTGAGATGACTCCATTGAAGGTTGATTACCTTCTGATCGACGAATTCCAAGATACTGATCAGGCGCAGTTTCAATGGGCAGAGGTGCATGCCGCGGCCGGCATAGCAACAACCGCTGTGGGCGACGACGATCAATCGATCTACGCGTTTCGCCGCGCGCTTGGTTACTCTGGCCTTGAGCGTTTCGCAGAGCAGTTCAATGCGCAGCGGATCATGCTCGGTACAAACTATCGCTGCCGTTCGGAGATACTAGGAACATCCGAACGCCTTATCTCGTGTAACCGGGAACGGATTGCAAAACGTCTCCACGCTCATAAAGGGCCCGGTGGGAATGCAGAGTGGAAGCGGTTCGATACACCGATTGAAGAAGCGGAAGAAGCGAGTGAATGCGCACGCCTTGCATACGGTGCCGGCGAAAGCTTCGCCATTATAGCGAGAACAAACCGCGCGCTGGATGAAGTCGAGTCGGCACTAAACAACAATGGCACTCCTTTCAAGCGTGCAGAGGGCTCAAGTATCTTTAATTACCCTGAAGTGCAAGTCTACCTCGCTCTACTTCGCAGTCTGACCAAGCCGGCGGTACGAGATGTTGACCAAGTCTTGGCCTGGGCTGGCATGAGTGAGGACGATATCGCCGACATACACCGCCTATTTGGAAACACAATCCGCATGGGCGCAAAAGGCGACTTCGTCGACTCGCGCATATCCGACCATGGTCGCGACATATGGCGTTCCTTCGCAGACCACCACATCAAATGGTCTATGAACCAGAAAAACGGCAATTTCCGAATGAACCGGATCGGCATTAGAGACTGGCTTCTGGACCATCTGAAGAAACCAGGCAATCCTAAGCGGATCGAGCTGATCGATCGCCTGCTCTACGACAACGACAAGGTTATTGAGCCTCGCCTGAAAGAAGTAATGGACATGGAGCGCTCACGAAAGGAAAAGGCATCCGTGCCCAATGCCGTGGCGTTAATCACCGCACACGGATCAAAAGGCCTGGAATACGATCGCGTATGGATCATTCGCGCAGAGGAAGGCATATTTCCAGACGAAGAAAGCTCTCTCGAGGAGGAGCGTCGGCTGATGTTCGTTGCCATGACACGCGCTAAAGAAAAGCTATGGGTTTCTTCGACCAACGAGAAGCTTCCAAGCGTCTTTTTGAAGGAGTGTGGCCTCCACCCCTGCTGATCCCCCTACAGTTCACTAGCGAATCCGCTCGATTTTCTGAGCGCATTTCCTGCGGACGTGTTCAATGATCGGCAGACAATAAAGGCATGCTAAGACGCGAAAACATCCTCGAACTGCTTTCCACCAACCTGAGTCCGGTTACTCCATGGTTGGAAGACAGCTCCGTTACCGAAATCATGGTGAATCCGGGCGGGCATGTGTACGTCGAGAGCAAGGGGCACAAACGCTATGAGGGCAAACTTCTCAGTCCTACGGCAATTGCGATTGCTCTGAAGGCTCTCGCCCGTACGGTCAACAGAGAGGCAAAGGCGAATACAGAATCCTCCATCGTTGATGCAACGCTGGACGACCTGCGTATCGCCGGTGCCTTGGCTCCAGTCAGTCCGGATGGAGCTTTCATCACTATTCGGAAGCATCAGGACAAAAGCCAGCGTCCTACCCTCGAACAGCTTGTCAACGACTGGAAATCCCTTACTCGAGAGCAAGCCGATAAGCTGGTTGACCTCGTTATCCATCAGAAGAAAAACTGCATCATCGCAGGTGCAACCGGCTCTGGTAAAACCACTGTAACGAACGCCTTACTAAGCAAGATTCCACACCACGAGCGCATTTTTACGATCGAGGACGCCAGCGAACTCCACGTCGACGTACCCAATCGAATCTCGTTGGTCACGAATCCGACAGATAACCTTACGGCCCGCATGATGGTGAAACTGGCAATGCGGTCCTACCCCGACCGGCTGGTCCTGGGCGAGACGCGAGGCGATGAAACCTATGACCTCATTCGGGCATTCAACTCCGGACACGACGGATCCATCTCTACTGTGCACGCCAGTTCCTCGGAAGCGGCGCTTGAGGCGCTTGAAATGCTGTACCAAATGAGCCTTCCCTCCGGCGCCTCGATACCCGCGGAAATGGTACGCCGCTACATCGCGCGGTCCGTCAATGTGGTGGTTTTCGCCGAACGCACCATCACCATCGTCGATAACAAACCAGTCACCTCTCGTTCTATCAAAAACATTCACCTAGAGGCTGTTATGAACTAATGAAATAGCAACAAGTCCATGGCGGCATGGCTGCCAGAAAACCCTATCCAAGCGACGTGCAAGACGAAGAATGGGACTTCGTTGCGCCTTACCTATCGTTACTGCC
>NZ_JACYXF010000003.1 GCF_015352985.1 Noviherbaspirillum malthae
CCCTCCAACAGGGGACGAACTTGGTCAAACTGTTCACGACTGATATCGCTTGGATAATACTTCCTGCTCATTCCGGATCAATGTCATTACAAACCTGGTTTGGACAGAAAAATATCGATCACGTTCTTAATCAAGTGAAAACGGTGCCATGCAGCCGGTCATGTACACCCTGATGTGAAGCACGGTTGGCGGCACATTGTCCGGCGCTTGCGTTCGTGGCATGATCCGGAAAAACGGGAAGGCAATCATGGAAGACATATTCGCGCGCATCGATGCGCGCAAGGCTGCGCTGGAAGAGCGCGTCCCGGCGGTAACGCGCCGGATAGACCAGGCCATTGCGCCTTCCGAACCGGCGCTGGTGGCGAAGCTGCAGCGTGTGCTTGCGGAAGGCGGCTCGCGCAGGAACAAGATCATCCGCATCCAGGCACTGGTTTCCGAGGTACGCTCGTACGCGGGTGAGCATGCCGCATGCAAGCAGGGCTGCTCCGCGTGCTGCAAGCAGCGGGTCATGATGTCGCAGACGGAGGCGGATGCGATAGGGCACGCGATCGGCCGTCCCGCGGTGCAGCTGCGGCCTGACTACGTGCCGCCCCGCATACATGACTTCGGCCGCGACACGCCGTGCACTTTCCTGGTAGATGATGCCTGTTCCATCTATGAACACAGACCCTTCGTGTGCCGCAACTATGTCAGCCTGGATGTCGACCCGCTGCTATGCGGCTTCGAGAACTGGGATCTCGCCAAGGCCGGCGACAAGCGCTTCACGCCGGTGCCGCACCTCGACCCCGGACCCTTGCTGACCGCCTACCAGAAAGTGGCGGGACAGGACCGCATAGGAGATATCCGGGCATTTTTCCCTCCCGTGCCGAAGGGCGACTGACGCAGGCTGGTGACGCCCCCACTGTTGGGCGCGTCACGCATTCCCTTCATAAGGCGATGTGCAAGAGTCAGGCCGCAGCCGCCGGAAGCGCCGATTCCGCAGTGATGGGCGCGTAGTCGCCGTAGCCGTCGGGCCAGTGTGTCAGTATCTCGAAGCCGTTCTCGGTCACCGCCACCATGTGTTCCCACTGCGCGGAGAGGGAGCGGTCCTTCGTCACGACGGTCCAGCCGTCGGACAGCTGCTTCGTCGCCGGCCTGCCTGCGTTGAGCATGGGCTCGATGGTGAAGATCATGCCCGGCTCAAGGACCAGGCCGGTTCCCGGCCGCCCGTAATGCAGCACCTGCGGCTCGTCGTGATAGATGGTCCCGACGCCATGGCCGCAGTATTCGCGCACGATGCTGAACCCCTCCCGGTGGGCAACGGTCTGAATCGCATGGCCGACGTCGCCCAGCGTCGCGCCGGGGCGCACCGCGAGAATGCCGGCGCGCATCGCCTCGTAGGTGGTGCGCACCAGGCGCCTGGCGAGTATGCTCGGCGGGCCGACGAAATACATGCGGCTGGTATCGCCGTACCAGCCGTCCTTGATGACGGCGACGTCGATGTTGATGATGTCGCCATCCTTGAGGCGCTTGTCGGAAGGAATGCCGTGGCAGATGACATGGTTGACCGAGGTGCAGACCGTCTTGGGAAAGCCGTTGTAGCCGACATTGGCGGGAATCGCCTTGAGCTCGTTGACGATGTAGTCGTGGCAGATCTTGTCGAGCTCGTCCGTGGATACGCCGGCCTTGACGTGTTCCGCGATCATCCTGAGGACATCGGCCGCGAGTGCGCCCGCGCGCCTTGCCATGTCGATCTCGGCAGCGGAACGGATGGGAACGTTGTTTCTGAGCGTCATGCTGCCTCCGGCTCGGCAGCGGCTTGAATGACCGGGGCGATCAGATCGCCGGACTGATGCGCCTTGATCAGCAGCTGGCAGATTTCGCCGTAGCACAGGTTAGGATTGAGTTCGGCCAGCATGCCGACCCGCAGCCAATGTTCCGCCTGCGCATTGATGGAGCGGCTGAGCGCCGCGCTGCTGGAACGCAGGTTCTCGTGCATCTGCTCAGAAATTTTCAGGATTCCCATGTCTTTCACCGAATATATGGTTTATAGCCGTTTCGTATATTACCATCGGATCTGTTTGCATGCAGAGGGAATCGCGTTGGGGAAAATTCAAGCGCCCCGTTCTCCCGAAAATTATGCGGCACGGACTACGCTGCCGACGCGCCGGCGGATTTCGTATGTTCCGTTGCCCAATCAATCAGCGCCTTGGCCGGCCCGACGAATGATTTTCCGTGCGCAGTCAGCGTGTACGTCACCTTGATCGGCTTTCCCGCGTCCACGGTTCTCAGTATCAGTCCTTCGCGTTCCAGCGCCCTCAGGGACACGGTCAGCATGCGCTGCGAAATGCCGTCGATGGCGCGCTTGAGTTCGGTGAAGCGCATCGGACCGGCATCCAGATTGCCGATGACGAGGATGCACCAGGGCGTGCAGATCTCGCCGAGGATGTCGCGCGGCGTCATGCCTGCGTCGGCGGCCGGCCCTCCTGCGGCCGGCACCGCGCTTTCCAGTTCATATGCAGTCACCATGCATTTCATGATGTTCTCGCCGGTATCTTCCGGTGACAGTTCGGGGCCGCTGATCTGCTGCAGCAGCGGGCCGAGTCCGAGCGTGAAGACATGGATGCCTTCGGCACGCGCACGCGCGGCCAGCGCTTCGATCATGTTCCTTGCCGCGTGGTTGATGTTGACGAAGGCACGCTCCGGCGTGCCCGTATCGTTCTGCACCGGACGCGGGCCGCTGCCGACGATGGGAAACTCGCGGTCATTGACGCCGTGTGCGTTGTACCAGTCGGGCAGCGCGTTCGGCGTGAGGATGGATGTCACATTGCGGTTCTGCGCGCAGCCTCCGCCGACGAACTCCTGTGCCCGGTTCTGGTTCCACAGTCCGCGCGGCGATTCGCGGATGTAGATATCGTCAGTCGTGCTGAGCACACCGGATGACGTGCAGTTGGCCCACGGCTGGAACTTGAAGAACGATGCCAGGGCATTGGGCGTGCCGTCCGAAAACAGGACGATCACGCGCAGACTGGAACGGTTGGGCGCCGTCACGCGGTTGAGCTGTTCGCGGGCATGCCACATTCCTTCGACGGAATTGGTGGCGCCCTGGAATTGCAGGCCCTGGATCTGCTGCACGATGCGGCGCTTGTCGAAGCCGCGCATCATACCTGTGCGGATGGGCTCCGTGACTTCGGCGCCGTTGGAGAAGCGGATCAGGGACATGCGGTCGGTGGTGCTGCTGAAGCCGTCGATGAAAGCGGCCGCATGCTGGCGCACTTCCGCCGCCACGGGAATGATGGAACTCGAGGTATCCATGACGAAGGCCATGTCGATGTCGCGCCGGACGGTGTGTGCGACGGCATCGATATCGAGCGTATTGAAGCCGAACACCCGCATGAAGCTGATAGCAAGCGTAGCGCGGGCGTCGACCTTCACGGTGATCTGTCCGCGCGCCAGCGAGTTGAAATCCACCTGGATGCCGCGGATGTCAGCGCTGGAGCCGAGATAATCGGCCGGATAGTTCGCGGCGAAGAACTTGCGCGCCGCGGCTTCCGCCTCCTGTCGCTGCTCGCTTTCCGTCTCGCCGTGCACGACGGCGCGGGCGCCGGCCACGGCCGCGGCATCGGCTGCCGCATTGAGCTTGGCCTTGACCAGGTAGCCCAGTCCGGAATCGACCGCAAGTCCGAGCGCACCGACGAGGACGACGAGGCAGATCGCCAGAACGATGAAAACCTGTCCGCCCTGCTTTTTCTGTGTGATTTTATTCATGCTGTTTTCCGTGCAGGACGATCAAAAAACCGTCATTGCGTAGAGATTCGGGTTCAGGCCGGGCAAGGCGAAGTCGCCCAGGTCGAGGCTGCCGAACAGCAGCGGGAATCGGTAGAACGCTTCGACCAGGTAGACCACGTCGCCGTCTTTCAGCTGTCCGTTCAAGGCATCGATTTCCGGTGCGCCGGCCAGCGGCGGAAATCCTGCGCAGTTCCCCTGCGCATCCCAATAGGTTCCGACGCTGCCGCAAGCCCAGGCGCCTTTCTCCGGTACATGTGCGCCGCCGTTCCAGCGCGTCTGGCCGATCACGACGTTGGTGCTGATGCCGTTCCTGCGCGAGGCGAGAATCTTGGTGACGTGGATCATGCCGTTGGTACGCATGTCGAGCGGCTGCGCAGTGGCGGCCAGGGTTTCCATGAGTTCCTGCGGCTGCAGCGCGGTACGCGCCGCCAGGTTGGCGCCTTCGCGGGCGAGGCTGGTGAGAATCATGTTGGCCTGGATGACGCGGGCGAAATCCACTACCGGAAACAGCAGCAGGAGCAGCAGCGGCAGGCAGAACAGGAATTCGACCGCGGCGCCCCCGCGAATGGAGCGATGTGAATGGCGTGTCATCAGAATTCCTCGTTGCGCATGGTGGCGGCGACGGAAAAACGGTATTTCCCGTCTTCGAAGAAAGGCTGCACGACCGGCGTCATCAGCGGCCAGGTGCCTTCCAGGCGCAGGACGAAAACCTGTCCCGACGCACCGAACATGCCTGCGCCGTACTGGTCCGGATTGCCGTAGCCGATGCCGTTGATCCGCGGCGAGATGCGATCGTACAGGCCCATCGAGTTTTCCTTGATCTTTTCGATCACGGCCAGGTGGCGCTGCGCGCTGCCCTGCGGTGCGAGATCGCTGAGGCCGGTGACCGCATAGCGGGCGCCTTCGCGTACCGCATGCTGCATGGTCAGGTTGACCCAGAACAGCACGCACAAATCGACGATGGCGAACAGCAGAAAGAACACGATGGGCGCGACGATCGCGAATTCGACCGCGGAGGCGCCGCGCTGGCAGTGCCTTGATCTTGTCCGGTGGGCTGCTTGCATGCTTGTCTCCCTTTCAGCGGCCTGTCAGCGCGCCGAAGCGAGCTGCGTATGCGTTTGGGTCGTGCGGATGCTCGCCAGAACCGAACGCTTGCCAAGCACGAGGCGCACCGTGGAACGATCGCCGGCATCGCGCGTGCGGGTGTTGTTGACGACCGCCGGCGGCACCGCAAACATGCTGCTCACCTCCAGCGCCTGCTTGCGATAGCCGTCGCGGTACAGGATGACGGTTCGCTGCTGGGTATAGGGTGCAAGCGCGGTTGTGCGGGCTACGTTTACGCCGTTCCGGCGAAGACCTTCGGCGATGCGGTCTGCCATCGCGTCATCGCGCGTGCCGTTGGCGATCTCGATGGCGATACCGCCTTTTGGAGAAATTGTTGTCAGGCTGTATTCCGGCTTGTCTGCAGTCGTCGCGTCCGGCGATGCTGCATGCTTGGGAATGGCTTGCGCCACCGGCAATGCCTGCATTTCCGGTGTTTCCCGGAAGGCTTGCGCCGTTTCCGTTGCCTCGCCGTCCACCGGCGCCGCTGCCGGGACATCTGCGGTTGCTGCAGTCGGCGCCGCGGCGGTTGCCACGGAAGCCGCAGCAGGAGCCGCAACGGCAGCGGACGCGAAGGAAGCATCGGCAGCAGCCCGGTGTGCACCGCCTTCCTTCACCATCGCACTCAGGCGCTCATAAACGAGCGTGAGAATGCCAAACGCATGGGTATTGGTCGGGTCGGCCATAATCGCTTCCACCAGCTCCGGCATCGCGGCGGCGTACTTGCCCTCCAGGACATAGGCATATCCCAGGTTGCTGCGCACATGCGAAAGTTCCGGCTGCTGCTGCAGGACGGTCTTGAACTCGGCCACCGCTGAAATCAGGTTTTTCTGTGCGAAGTAAACCGTGGCCAGGGCGTTGCGCGCCTCGAGATGGTGCTCATCCTTTTCCAGCGCGGCGCGGTAGGCCAAGGCAGCGTCTTCCAGGCGGTTGGCATGCTGGTGATGCCGTCCGAGGAGGTACATCGCGTCTGCGCTGTCGTCCGAATGACGGACGGTCATGACGGGTTCGATGCGCAGTTCATCGCCCGGCTGCATGCCCTGGCCAGCTGCGGCGGCATAAGCGGCCGGCGCAAGCAGGGTCAGCATGGAAACGGCGCAGGCGATCGGGGCGAGAAGCTTGGTGGTGTTCATGGCGGTTTTCCTTGAATGACAAGTCGTAATATCTGTGAGTGGTTCCAAGGGCCCAAATGATTCACTGCGCAGCGAGAGAAGGCATCAGCACCCGGGTAATCTGCAGGAAGGACGGCCCCAGCATGATCAGGATCAGCGCGGGAAAGATGCAGAAGATCAGCGGCATCAGCAGCTTCAGCGCAATCTTGGCGGCGCGTTCCTCTGCCTGCTGGCGGCGCTTGGTGCGCAAATGGTCGGCATGCACCCGCAGCGAGTCGGCGATGCTGGTGCCGAACTGCTCGGCCTGGATCAGCATGGTCACGAGTGAATCGACCTCATTGACGCCGGAACGCATGGCCAGGTTGCGCAAGGCCGTTTCCTTGCTGCTGCCGGCACGCAGTTCCAGCGTGGCCAGGTGCAGTTCGCTGCTCAGGACCGGCGAAGCCGCGGTCATTTCATCGGCGATGCGTCCGATGGCCATGTCGGTGTTGAGGCCGGCTTCCACGCAGACGGTCATGAGATCGAGCGCGTTCGGCAGGTTCTCGAAGATCTCGCGCTGGCGGCGGGCGATCCTGAAGTTGAGAAAGACGTTGGGCAACGCATAGCCGATCGCCGCGGCGGCAATCGCCACCAGCAGCGTCTTCAGCGTGGCGCCGGAACCGGCCAGGATGAATGCCATCCATGCGAGTGCCGGCAGCGCAACCGCAAGCAGCACCTTCAATGCAAAGTAGAACGTCGGCGCGTGCTCGCTGCGATAGCCTGCCTGGATGAAGCGGCTGCGAAGCGCGGAGACTTCCTCCAGGCGCGCCGGTGCCGACAGGCGTGCAAATGGACCGGAGATGCGGGCGACGCGGGCGACCCATTCGGACGCGGGCGCACTTCCCTGCGCGCCTTCGGTTGCCAGGGCGCGTACGCGGCGGCGTGTCCTGCCGGCGGAGACCGCCTGGCCCAGCAGCATGCAGGCTGCGAACACCGCCAGGAATACGACGGCAAACAGTAATGCGGATTTGGTGAACATGTTGGCTTCCTCTCCTGCTTCAAACACGAATGCGGATGACCGAGCGCATCCAGAGAACCCCGATGCCCATCAGGGCGGCGACGACGGCGATCATCCTGATGCCGGCCGGGTCTTTCCACAGCGGCGCCAGGAAGTTGGGGTTGACGAGATACAGCACCGCTCCCAGACCGAACGGCAGCAGGCCGAGGATCCAGGCGGACAGGCGGCCTTCCGCGGAATACACCTTGACTTGAGCAGCGAGCTTGAGCCGTTCACGGACGATCATGGCGATCACATCGAGCAGCTGCGTGAGATTGCCGCCCACCTCGCGCTGGATCAGCGTGGCGACGACGAAGTAGCCGACATCGCTGCCGGGGATGCGGTTCGACAGGCCTTTCAGCGCTTCCTGCATGGTGATGCCGTAGGTGACCTCGTCGTGCACGATCCGGAACTGGCCGGCGAGCGGTTCGGGCATTTCATCGGCCACCATCTTGATGGCGGTCGGCAGCGCATGGCCGGCGCGCAGGGCGCGGCCGATCAGTTCCAGCGCCTCGGGCAGCTGCTGTTCCATGGTCGCCAGGCGGCGCGTGCGCCGGCGCAGCAACAGGAAAAGCGGAACGGCGCCGGCCGCCAAGCCAACCGGAATGCTCAGCAGCGGCGATGCGCCGCGCAATCCGAGCACCAGGACGACGCCGAGGAATACGGCGGCGCACAGCAGGAAGAAGCGCGCCACCGTCATCGGCGAACCGGCCTGTTCCAGCAGGCGGGCCAGGCCCTCGGCCGCCTTGAAATTGCCGAGCAGGCGTTCGACCTGCGGGTTGCCGCTGAGGCGGCGGCGCTTCTGCAGCGTGACTTCGGCAGGCGCCTCGCCATGGTCTTCGCGCAGGCGGCGCGCCAGGCGGCGCGCGCCCTGGCTGCAGGAAGCACTCCACCAGAGATAGAGGCCCTCGATCAGCAAGGCCACCGAGATGAAGACAGCGAAGGCCGCGGAGATATAAAGAATATCCATGTCTCGTCCTCAAGCCTTCACGTCGTAATGGCGCTGCGGGTCGAAGATGCCTTCAGGCAGCGTGATGCCCTTGAGCTGCAGGCGCTCGCAGAAACGCGGGCGGGTTCCGGTAGCGCAGAAATAGCCGCGCACGCTGCCGTCTGCTGCCATGCCGGTCTGCCTGAAGGAAAAGATTTCCTGCATGGTGATGACATCGCCTTCCATGCCCGTAACCTCCTGCACGCTGAGCACGCGGCGCTTGCCGTCCGACAGGCGGCCGACCTGCAGCACCACCGATACCGCGGAAGAAATCATCTGGCGCGTGGTGCGGGCCGGCAGCGAGATGCCGGTCAGGGCGATCATGTTCTCCAGGCGCAGCAGCGCATCGCGCGGCGTGTTGGCATGCAGCGTCGCCAGCGAGCCGTCGTGGCCGGTGTTCATCGCCTGCAGCATGTCGATGGCTTCCGGGCCGCGCACCTCGCCGACCACGATGCGGTCCGGGCGCATGCGCAGCGCATTCTTTACGAGCGCGCGCTGGGAGATCTCCCCCTTGCCTTCGATATTGGCCGGGCGCGATTCCAGGCGCACCACGTGCGGCTGCTGCAGGCGCAGCTCCGCGGTGTCTTCGATGGTCACCACGCGCTCGTCGGCGCCGATGCAGCCGGAAAGAATATTGAGCATGGTGGTCTTGCCGCTGCCGGTGCCGCCCGAGACCAGCACGTTCAGCCGTGCCTTCACCATGCCCTCCAGCAGCTGGGCCATCGGCGGCGTGAGGCTTTGCAGGGCGATCAGGTCCTGCATGCCCAGCGCCTTGGCGCCGAAGCGGCGGATCGACATCACCGGTCCGTCGACGGCGAGCGGGGGAATGATGACGTTGACGCGCGAGCCGTCCGCAAGGCGGGCATCCACCATGGGGCTGGATTCGTCGATGCGGCGGCCCACGCCGGATACGATCTTGTCGATGATCTTCATCAGGTGGGCATTGCTGCTGAAACGGATGCCGGTCTCTTCGAGCTTGCCGCGGCGTTCCACGTAGACGTGGTCGCAGGTGTTGACGAGAATGTCAGACACGCTCGGATCGGCCAGCAGCGGCTCGAGCGGACCGAGACCGAGCACCTCGTCGAGCACGTCGCGCACGACGTTCTTGCGCTCGGCATCGTTGAGTGCAACGTTCTCCGCGACCAGCACCTTTTCGGCCACGCACTTGAGCTCGTCGCGGCGCTGGGTCGGCGAGAGCTTCTCGACCAGCTTCAGGTCGATCTGGTCCAGCAGGGCCAGGTGCGCGCGCAGCTTGATATCCTGGTAAGCCTGGCTGTCTCGTGTGTTCTTGTGCAAAGCGGCCGGCTCTTCCTGCGTGGCGGCCTCTCCGTAATGCATTTGCAGGCGATCTCTTAACGACATGTCTTTCCCCTTGATCGAAAATGTTCCGATGCGCCGCTCAGGCGCGCTTCAGGATGCGGTTGAACCAGCGGCTCTCTTCCACCGGCGCCTTGCCGAGCAGATCGGCTGCCCAGTTCTCCAGGTTTCTGGCGATGCAGCTGCCGCCTGCCAGTTTCATGACCGCGATGCCCTGGTTGGCCGCGGCTTCCGCCACATGCGGCTCATGAGCGACGGTGCGGCGGATCGATGCGCCGCAGGCCGATTCCAAATCCTTGACCGACAGCGCAGCGTCCTTCTCGAAGCGGTTGAGAACCAGCTCGACTTTCTGCGGCGGGTATTCCAGCGACTCGAAAATGCCGAGCATGCGCTTTGCGCCCCGCACGAACGGCAAGGTCGCCTGGACCACGGCAAAGATGGTGTCGGCATGGTCCAGCGCGCGGATCGTCAATGCATCGAGATTGCGGCCGAGATCGAGGATCACGTAGTCGTAGTGGCGGACTGCCAGCGCGATCAGCGCATCGATATGCTCTGGCTTGATCTCCAGGCCGCGTGCCGGATCAACCGGCGCCGCGAGCATGTCGAGGTTGAAGCGCACCTGCATCATGTTGGCTTTCAGGAACGCCTCGTCGAGGCGGCTGATGTCCTGCACCGCGTCGGCGATGGTGGCGGCCGCCTTGCCGTCCGACAGGTACAGGGCCGCATCGCCGAACTGCAGGTTGAGATCGAGCAGCGCAACCCTCGCATCGCCTTGCGCCGCCAGCGCATAGCCGAGGTTGGCAGCGAGGAAGGTGGCGCCGCTTCCGCCCTTGCAGGAGGCGAAGGCGAGCACCTTGCCGGATTGTTCCTGCTGCGCGCCGGCCTTGACCGCCTTGGCGGCTATGCGCTCGATGGCTGCATGGAAGGCTGCGCCGTCGGCGTTGGACGGCAGCACTTCACGCACGCCGCAGCGCATCGCCTGCAGCAGGAAGTCGGCCGACTCGCAGGAACTGAGAACGACCATCGCCATGCGCGGATACTGGATGCCGATCTGCTCCAGCACCGGCAGCGCGCCGGCGTCGCCGTCCCGGCAGTCGACAACGAGAATGTCGGCCGCATGCTGCGAAAGTTGCGAAGACATCGCGCCGAGGCGCTGCGGCGCGCATTGCATGGCCGTCACGCGCAGACGGCGCTTTGCCGATGCCAGCGCAAGCCCGATCTCGTCGAGTCGGGACTTGTCGGCGGACGCGATGGCGATGTTCAGGTCGTTCATGCTTTCCTCTGATTCAAGATCTGTTCGCTTGCGGATGGACGGTTAGCGGGCGCCGCCCGAGCCGCCGATGAGCGCGCCTTGATGCGGCGTCGGCGCGTTGAAGGATTTCACGTAGCGGCTGGTGGCTTCGGCGGCGGCCCTGCCGTCCTGCGCCGGGTTATCCTGGCTGGCCGAGGCCTCGGGATCGACGATCTGGCTGCGCTTGAGCGTGCCGAGCGCATTGCCGAACTGGCTGTCCAGATTCGGCGTGAGCGGCGTGCAGCCTGCAAGCAGCGCGAGTACGATTGACGAGATCGATACGGCCGACATGACCGATGCGAATGATGCAATCGCGGCTGTTGGAGTCATCGCGGTCGTCGGGGCGGCCGTGTGCTTTGCAAATGTCATGGTCTTCTCCTGGCGTGATTACTTGATCTGGAATCCGGTGGGATGCGCCTCGGCCCTCGCCGGCTTGCCGGCGGCCGGCTGGGATTGCTGGCCTTCCATCTTGCCCTGCAGGAAAAACTCTTCGCGGCTGGGCTCGACGAAATGATCGGTCGGCAGCGGGAAGGTCTGCGGCAAAGGTTTCACCAGGCGCGGCGTGACGATGAAGACCAGTTCGGTCTTGTCGGTCTGAAAATCGCTGCTGCGGAACAGCGGGCCGAGCACGGGCAGCTCGCCGAGAACCGGCAGCGCCTTGACGTTGGTCGTCACGTTGTTCCTGATCAGGCCGCCGATCGCAAAACTCTGGCCGTCGAACAGCTGCACGGTCGTTGCGGCGCGGCGGGTGGTGATCAAGGGCAGGACGGCATTGCCGCCGGAGCCGGAAGACGAGATGCCGACGCCTTCGCGCGACAGTTCGGAGACTTCGGGCGCCACTTTCAGGTTGATGCGGCCGCCGGCCAGCACCGTCGGCGTGAAGCGCAGGCCGACGCCGAAGTCCTTCTCCTCCAGCGTGACCTTGCCGTTGGCATCCTGCGCCACCGGAATGAAGATGCGGCCGCCGGCGAGGAAGCTGCCGTCCTGGCCGCTGATGGCCATGACGGTGGGCTCGGCGAGGATCTTTACAAGACCGTTCTTGCGCGCGGCATCGAGCTGCAGGAAACCGTCGCCGCCGTTCTTGGTCAGATTCAGGCCGCCGTTGCCGGTGCCGTTGAATTTCGACAGCAGGCCGAGGGCCCAGTTGCCCTTGCCTGCGGTGGCGTTCAGACCGACGCCCATCTGGTCAAGCAGGCTCTTGGAAATCTCGGCCACCTTCACTTCCAGCATGACCTGCTGCGGCGCGCCCACCGTCATCATGTTGACGATACGCTCGTAGCCGTTGCCGCCCGCGCCGCTCCCTGCCCCCGATCCGCCTGCCCCGCCCGCGCCATTGGCGCCCTTGCGCACGAAGGCGCTGGCAATCGTCAGGATGCGGTCGACCGCGGCGGAGTCGCTGGCGGTGCCGCTGATGACCAGCGAATCGGCCGCGGCGCTGACCTTGATATCCTTCTCTTCCGGCAGCAGTTCGCGCAGGCTTTCGAGCACGGCGGCGGTATCGACGCCGACGGCGATTTCAATCATCGCGCAGCGGCCGCTCTTGTCCTGGAACATCAGGTTGGTGGAACCGACCTTCTTGCCGAAGGCGAAGAACATGGCGCGCGGCGTGGCCGAGGTCAGCGGCTCGATCTGGACGATCTCGGGATCGGCCACGGCGCGCAGCCATGCCGGCGAAGGCAGCTTCAGCGCGGCGAGATCGATGCGAGCGGACTTGCCTTCGGCCACCCGCAAATTGGCGGCATGCGGAAACTCGCCGGTGCAGACCGGCACGGCGGCGCCCTTGGCGCTGGACGCGGCGGCAGCGGCTTCGGTGCGCTTGGCCTTGTCGGCTTCCGGCGCCGCTTGCGTCGGCGCCGCATGGACGGCACCGGCCAGAACGGCGGCCACGGCCGCGGCGATGCAATGCTGGAACAGCTTGCTGCCCTGGTTAAGCTGCCGCTCGGGCAACGATTGTGCGTGCGTGTGCTTGGTATTCTTCATTTCCCTATCCCCTTATCAAATCTGTGCGATGCCGCGTTCAACCGGGCCGGCTTAGCGGCACTGTGTAATGCGTCCGGAGCCGGTCAGGACCGACTGGCACTGTTCGCTCCCAGCCGTCTGGCGCGGCGCGCCGGCGTTCTTGCTGACAGGCTTCGCCGCTTCGGCCGTGGCTTGCACGGGTTTCGCCTTGGGCGTCTCGGGCTTGGCCTGCGACAGCAGCGTGGCCTTGGTTGCGCCCGCGGTTTCCGCCGGCTGCTGGTCGATCTGGTTGCGCAGGACCAGCGAGAGCTGGCCGACGCTGCGCGCGAGGTCGAGCTTTTCGGCCTGCTCCGGCGTCACTTCGAGAGTCACCGCGTTGACGACCTTGGGCTTGGTGTCGCTCTGGCTGGCCTCCTGGGCGACGGCGAGCACGAGGATGCGTTCCAGCACCAGCTTGGAAATGCTTTGATCGGTGGTGTCGGACGGGCGGCGCTCGCCTTGGGTGCTGACCAGGATGTCGACGTAGTTGCCCGGCAGCGCAAAACCCGCGACGCCGATGACGTCGTTCACGCGTACAGTCATCGCGCGCTTGCCTTCGGCAACCACCGCAGACAGGCCGCCGGTCGCGCCGGGCAGCGCGAGTTTTGATTCAAGGATGGGTTCGCCGCGCTGCACCGCCACGCGGGTAACGCGGCTGTCGATCTGCTTGGCCTCGCTGAATGCGCCGGCGGGAACGCTGTCGGCCGGCCAGTCGGCCAGGCGCACGACATCGCCGCTCAGGCGCGTGCCGAGATTGATGTCGGTCGACGCGACCATGACCTTGCGCGTATTCAGGTCGGCCTGCTGGTTCATCCACTGCGACGCCAGCACGGCGGCGCCGGCAGCAGCGGCGAAGGACACGCCGATCATTACCATGGCTTTTGAGCCTTTCATACTTCCTCCCTTGTTCGTCTAGAAATTGCCTGGAATCGTTTGTGTGCCGTCTGGCCGGCCGTCATGAAAATGCGCTCGCAATCCATGGAAGATCGACGCCGCTGCGCTTGATGGCGATGCAGAACAGCGTTCCCGCCGCGATCGCCACTGCATACGGCATCTTTCCCGCCGACTCGGGCATGGCTGCCATGGTCGGCATCTCGTTCATCGCCAGCCTGAAATAGCTGGCCAGCAGCATCGTGCGCAGGTTGTCTGCAAGGCGGCGCAATTGGCCGCCGTAGACGGTCACAACCAGCGACAGCACGCCGCCCGCGATGAAGGTCGCCAGGACGACGCGCAGCATCGCGTCAGGTCCCAGGAAGGCGCCTACCATCGCCATGAGTTTTACGTCCCCCGCTCCGAGTGCGCGCAGCAGATACATCGGCAGCATGAGACAGAATCCGGTCGCCAGTCCCGCAAGCGCCGCACCGATTCCTGTCGCGCCGGGCAAGGCGCTGAGGAAGCCGTTCCCTTCGGGCAGGACGATATTGAGCAGGCATCCGGCGAAGATGCCAGCAAGGACGAGTTTGTTCGAAATGCGCCGGGACTTCAGGTCGCTGCAGACTGCAGCGGCCAGCAATGCGCCCAGCAGGCACAGCACACCGTCGGCGATCAGCGCAGGATTGAGTTGTTCCATGATTGGCCTTCGGGTGATTGGGTTGAAATTGATTGTTGGTTGTTTGGCCGAATCCGGCATGTCATAGCCATGCCGGATCGGAGGCCCGTTTCTGCGAGTGTGATTAAGCGCAGGTGACGCCCGCAGTACCGCCGAGGGTGGTTGCAATCGTCTTGAACGTTTCGCAGACGCGGTTGCCGACGCTCGTGACTGCAGCCACGATGACTACTGCGATCAGCGCGGCCATCAGGCCGTACTCGACGGCAGCAGCACCTTCTTCGTCACGAAGAAAACGAACAACACCGGAGAAAAATTGGTTCTTCATACAAGCTTCCTTTCAAGAGAAACAACAATGGACAAATTGATATGGAGTTTCGATGGCAAGGCCGGTGAACGCATGCCTTCAAAGGCATTTGCCGCTCCCCGGCGTGGCGTCCCCGTCGGCCGCCACTCTTCCCGCTCGATCCAAGCAACCGTCTGCGATAGCGCCAGGTTTTCATCGCCAGGCAGTGAAGATCGATTACTTAGTTATGTGTGGTAACTGGAAAAGCGGCGGTTCGAGCGGCCGCTGGATGTTGAGATTTGTTGAGATTTGGAGGGAACTGCGATGGGAAAGGGAATTGTCAAAATTGACAATGTCATGGAGCCGACTGGATCCCCCCTCTCCCGCAGGCGGGAGAGGGGCAGGGGGTGAGGGCGGCGGCATAACAGCATGAGGTTTTGCCGCCGCCCTCCGTCCTACCCCCTCACTCTGTACACACGACTGGGCTTGGAAGCCAGGTCAGCTTCATTAGCGCAAACCGATGCGATGGTTCATGTCACTCCGCCTTCCCCCGCCTCCGGAAAGAGGACGTAGTCGCATTGGTCCACGTAAAAGGCTTTTCCTTATCTACCAAGAAGGACGAGTACAGAGCGATGAAGCGCCTGCTCCAGGTTGGAAGCTGCGCCGGATCAGCAACAGATGCGGCGAGCCGCTCGTTCCATCCCGGAGCAGTTTTCCTCAGTGGCGATCATGTCGAGCAGAAAGATGAATTCCAAGGTAAATTATCGGCAACCATAAACCAACGACAAGACAAGGAGAATTCCATGAAAGCAGCAAATCTGATCGGCCTGATGATGTCGGCTGTCCTGTTCGCCGGCTGCGCAGGAACGGGCGGCAGCGCCGGCACCGCGCAGGCAGGCGGACAAGCCGCTGCCTCGGCGGCGACCAGTGACGCAGCCATCACCCAGGGCGTCAAGACTGCCTTGGCGGCAGATCCCGAAACAGCCGGCATCACACCCGAATCGGAACAGGGCAAGGTCCGCCTGAAAGGCGAAGTGAAGTCGGTCACGGCATTCCAGAAAGCGGCAGCCGCCGCGAAAAAGGTGCCGGGCGTCGTCGCCGTCGACAATCAGGTCATCGTCTGCATGACCTGCAAGTAAGTCCCCATAAGCAAATCACTCGCAAATCACTCGCAAGTCACTTCCGGACGCCATTCGAACTCTTCGCCTGCGCGTCCGGAAACCCCCTCTCCATCCGCAATCAATCCCTTGAGATTCCGCGTCGCACATACCGCGATATCAGCCATTCCACCGGCCCCTGCGCATGCAGCGCCAGCCACCATCGGCAGAAGCATACCTGGCACAGCATGATGAATCCGATCAGCGGCACCACCAGCGCCGGCGCATCGGCCACCTGCCTGCCCCAGCCCAGCCCGAACCCTTGCAGCAGCAGTACGCCGATGACAGACTGCGTCAGATAATTGGTCAGCGCCATGCGGCCCACCGGCGCCAGCCAGCGTTCCAGCGGCGCCGACCCTCGCGCGGCCGCCAGCATGACGGTGGCCACATAGGCCGCCGCAAGGAAGGAGCCGCCAAGCGGCAAAAGGGAATAGACGGTCAGCCCATGGGCATCTGCATCGAAGGGATTTTCGGCTTCGGTCAGCACCACTGTTGCCCACAGCAGGTTGAACGGAATGCCGACGGCGTAGCCGGCCAGGCATACCCTGCGCCACAGGCTCGCATGGCGTTGCGGTTCGGTCAGCCAGCCGTCGCGCACCGTGTAGATGCCAAGCAGGAAAAGCACGAGCACATGCGGCACCAGGAACAGTGAATTCAGCGTCACGGCGGTATAGTCGATCAGCCTTTGCAGCATCAGCCGGGGCAAGGAACCGTAGGCATAAGCCTCATGCGTCGACCGGGCTTCGCCCATCAGCCTCGCGCCCAAGGTGTACGGGTCGCTGTCGGTATAGGCGGTGAGCGCCATCGCAACATTGCAGGCAATCAGCGCCAGCCAGACCACCGACCAGTTCCACAGGTTGGTGCCGATGCGCTCGCGCACAGCACCCGCCATGCCGACGATGAGAAAGCCGACGCTGCCGTAGATGGTGAGGATGTCGCCTGCCCAGATGAGGGTGCCGTGCAAAATGCCCAGCATGAGCAGGGCCGCCAGCCGGCGGCGGTACACGCGGCGCACGCTGCTCCAGTCGGAAAGCTTCTGACGCAGCGAAGCGGTCTGCAGCGCGAAGCCTGCACCGAACAGAAAAGCGAATATCGGATAGAACTTTTGCTCGGCAAGAAACGCGATCGAGAACACTGCGGCCTTGTCGGCGAGCGTCGCAGCATCGGGCAGGACGCCGTAGCGCAGCGTGCCGAACCCCCATACGAAGGACCAGATATTGACGGCCAGAATGCCGAACACGGCCAGTCCGCGCAGGGTATCGATCTGGGAAAAACGCATGGGCACCCGCGCCTCCTTCGCTGCGGTGTCGCTTTCGGCCTGTTCTTGCACGTCTGCACTGCTCCTTCATGAATAGGTGCGCGATTGCTGTGTTGATCCGCAATCCGCTCGTATCGAGATGCGCCATTGCGGCTGCAAGTTCTGTACGCCGGCAGTCTGCTTTTGATGGCAACTTTGCCACGATGGTGCAATCGAAACGGATCATCTCATCAATTCGGAGCAACACGTTTATGAACCCCAACCAACCTACACAGACACCGGGCAAGCCCGGAGTCGCCGTTCCCAATGCATTGCACGACGAAGCAGGCAGGGAATCCGACAGCCGCCTGCCTGCCGACAACCCCGTGCCTGTTACGGAAACCGGCACCGCCCGCGCCGCAAGGCAGGATGAACGCAACACCTCGCCGGCAGACCAGGTGCACCACGGCGGCAATGCCGCCGTCGCCGGCGCAGGCGGAGGGACGGATGCGGCGGCGGGAGCCAGCCTTGCAGGCAGCAAGCACGGCGGCCCCGGCGGTCCAAGTGCACGGGAAACGGCGGATGCCCAAGGCGTGACAGGCGCGCCCGGCGGTGCCGTGGAAGGCGACCGGGTCAGTCCCGGCGCGGGAGCTGTGGCGGCGGGTGGCACCGGTCTGGGGGAGGCCGCCAGTGCGGACGATACCCGTACCGGTACCGGCACGTCTTCCGGCTCGGGGACCTCGCTGACCGGAGGCGGCACCAGCGGCGCACGCGACGCGGCCAATACCGGCGGCACGGGCGGCCGGTAAGTGGACGATGCGGGCCGCGCGTTCAGCGCGGCCCGCCGGCCTTGGCCGCCTTGCCCAACTTGCGTTCGACCTTCAACCGCCTGCGCAACACAAATGCGAGCCCGGTGCACCATGCAAGCGCCGCCGTCCATCCGGCCAGCACATCGGTCGGGAAGTGCACGCCGAGATAGACCCGCGACAGGCCGACCAGCACGACAAACAGCGCCCCGGCAACAGACCAGGGACGCAGGGCTGGCCTGTGCCAGGCCAGTATGACGAGCGCAGTGATGAAGGCCATCGATTGCATCGAATGTCCGCTGGGAAAACTGTAGGAGGTTTCCGGCGCGATTGAAATCCACAGGTCGGGCCGGGTGCGGCTGAAGAGCTGTTTCGCTCCCATGTTGAGCAGGATGGCGCCGCCGAATGCCAAAACCCAGTACACAAGCCGCGCCCAATGCTGGCGGATGATGAAATAGACGGCCAGCAGCAGTGCGCAGGGTCCGAGCACGCGTATCGAGCCCACTTCGGAAATGAACACCATGGCGCGGTCGAGCAGCGGCGTTGCGTGTTGCTGCATGAACAGCAGGATGGGGCGATCGATCGCGAACGGTTCCTTCTCCAGCACTTCCTCCGCCAGTTCGCCGAACAGAAAGAGCGGCGCCAGCACGCCGATGAACAGGATCAATATGTCCAGCCAGCGCCGGCGCGGCACCAGCCTCAGGTAGTGCAGCAGTTTTCTGAAGGTGTCTGCCATCGGGCTTTCAATTGTTCAATTCGGGTTCAGCATGATCATGAAGGCGACGGCGGCGGTTTGAGAAGCAGCAGCGGCTCGGACGCCACCTTGAACCTCAGCGGTGCGCGCAGCCAGAAGATTTCGCCGTCGGTCGCCACCTTGGTCCAGGCAGACAGTACGAACTTCGGTTTGACCGTCAGTTCCCGCGCCGCGAAGCTGACCACGCTATCGGCTTCGTCGAGCTTGCCGAAGGCCCCGCGCAGCATCAGGCCTATCATGGCCATCGGCCCGACAGGCTTGAGGGTCACGACCGCCAGCCGGCCATTTTCGAGCTGGGGTGCCAGCGGTATGCCGACCTGTTCCAGCTGCAGCGCATTGTTGCCGACGAAGACGGTCTTCGTGACGATGTCGCGGCCCGCGCTTTCTCCTTCGATGCGCACCCTCAGGACGCGATGGCTGCGCCAGAGCGTCACGAGGGCAGACCACAGCGCCACCAGGCGGCTGCGGCCGAGCTGCCGCTTGTAGTATTCGCGGTCCTCCAGCAGCTTCGGATACAGGCCGAGGCTGGCATTGACGAGAAAAAGGCGGTTGTTGAGCAGGCCGACCTGCACGGGATTCACTTCGGAATTCAGCAGCCCCCGGGTCGCCTCGGCCAAGTCTTCCGGAATGCCGTGGGTGCGTCCGAAATAATTGAATGTGCCTTGCGGCAAAACGCCAAAAACGCAGCCGCTGCCCAGTACCGCCTGCGCGACGGTATTGATGCTGCCGTCGCCGCCGGCGATCACCACCGCGCCGCCGTCGCGCCGGGCATCCTGCACTACCCGGTCGGCGGTATCGCGCAGCCTGCGCGCATCTTTCACCACATGCAGCTGGTAACGGATGCCCGCTGCGTCGAGCACTTCGCGGATGACCGCGCATTTACCCTCGGCATCACGCCTGCCGGAACGGGCATTGACGATGATGTGATAACCGGTGATCGCGCCTACCGCCATTGCCGTGCTGCGAATCTGTACGGCGCGGCAAGCCCGCGCCGATCCTGTAAATTCGACCGGAGGCTTTCTGCTTGAGCAAACGGGAGATCGTGCTTCGTGCTGGACATGGCGGATTGGACGGAAATTCCTGCTTTCTCGGTGTGCTCGGCAATGCCGCAGTCTGGATTGGCTTCGAGTGCATATTAAGCCTTCAAGCCGGACACGCCATCTTGCGTACGGTCAATTCCCGTCGATGCACGCGGCGAGGAAACGCGACGGGCGTTGTACTTCAGTCGTATGGCTTGCAGAGACGATTATTGAGATGCTCGATCTCGGGCACAAGCGAACAGAGAAAAACAGGAACACAGGCGTGGGCGAAGCAGGTGCGCCGATGCCTCAATCCAGCGCGAGAGAAGCCGGCATGACCGCATTCTGCAAACTTTTTCTTGACGGCGCCGACCGGTCTTCCCTGTTCGAGCTGGTCTCGCTGTCGGCTGCCGAACAGCTCGGCCGGGTCTATGCATTCCGCTTTCATGTGCTCTGCGGCCAGGGCAGCCTTCAGCCGCGCGACTATCTGGGCAAGAGTTTCGGCGCCTGCCTGTTCCTGCATGACAAGATCGAGCGACGCTTCAACGGCGTCATCCTGCGCATGGGACGCGGCGCGGTGCAGGGGCATCGCCATGCGTACTGGTTCGAGGTGCAGCCGGATTTCGCGCTGCTCGGCCTGCGCAGCGATGCCCGCATCTTCCAGAACAAGCCGGTGACCGATGTATTCGGAGCCGTCGCCTCGTCCGTGCCTTCGCTGGACTGGCAGATGAAAGGCGGCTCGCTGGCGCACCAGCCATGGGAATACTGCGTGCAATACGGGGAAACCGACCTGCAGTTTGCAATGCGCCTGCTGGAACAGGAAGGCATTTATTTCTTCTTCGAACATCTCTCCAACGCGCAGACGAAAATGATCCTGCTCGACGACAATACCGTCAGCAGGCAGCTGTCGTCGCCGATGAAGTCGCTCGGCTTCAATCCGCATGGACGCGACGCCGAACGGCCGCAGGATTACCTGCTGGAATGGGGACGCGCGAACGGCATGGTGTCCGGCTGCGCCGTGCTGGGCGACTTCGACTTCACCCGGCCGGCCCAGGCCTGCGAGTCGCGCAGCGCCAAGGCCGCCGGCCATGCCTGGGACGGCATGGAACACTACGCCTATCCCGGCGAGTTCGACAGCCTCGACGAAGGCCGCACCTATGCCGACCTGCGCATGCAGGAGATGCATGCACAGCATGCGCAGTATGAAGGCGTGAGCGTGTCTTCCGCGCTGAAGATCGGCCATGTGATCCAGGTCAAGGGCCATCCGGTGGCCGACATGAACGGCGATTTCCTCGTCACCGCCACCGATTACCGATTCGTCAGCCATGCGCAGGATGCCGGCAGCGGCGGCGGCAGCGAAGTGCAATGCCGCTTCAGCGCGATCCCGGCCGACGTGCAGTTCCGGCCCGGGCGCATCACGCCCAAGAGCAGGATCGCCGGACCGCAGACCGCGATCGTGGTCGGCCCCGAAGCCAACGAAATCCATACCGACCAGTACGGCCGCATCCGCGTCATGTTCCACTGGGACCGTTACGGCAAGCCTGGCGAGGACACCTCCTGCTGGATCAGGACCGTGCAGCCGTGGGCCAACCAGGGCTTCGGCTTCTGGGCGCTGCCCCGGGTCGGCGCGGAAGTGGTGGTGCAGTTCCTCGACGGCGACCCGGACCGGCCCCTCGTGACCGGCAGCGTGTACAACGGCCAGAACCAGATTCCCTATGCCCAGCCCGAGCACAAGACGCGCAGCGGCATGCGCAGCTTTTCCACGCCCAAGGGCGGCGTCAACGATTACAACGAATTGCGCTTCGAAGACAGCAAGGGCGAGGAAGAAGTGTATGTGCAGGCGCAGAAGGACATGAATATCCGGGTGAAGGCCGATGCCACGCGTACCGTGGGCAGCAACGACAGCCTCGACGTCGAAGCGGCACAGAACATCCAGGTCGGCAAGAACCGCGATCTGAAGGTGGGCCAAAACCAGAGTACCGTGATCGGCGGCGACCGGACCCTGAGCGTCGACGGCAGCGAGAGCAAGCGGGTTGCCGGCGACCGCATGATGCAGCTGGGCTCGGACAGCGTGCAGGTGGACGGCGACGCCCTGATCGGCACCGGCGGTTCGATGGAGATCAGCACCGGGCAGTCGTACGCGCTGGCCGCCCAGCTCGGCATGGCCATGAGCGCGCAGACCACGATCGACATCAAGTCCGGCATGACGCTTGCGCTGGATGCGGACGCGGGCCTGTCGCTGCGCTGCGGCGCTTCCTTCATCAGCATGACCCCGGCCGGCATCTTCATCCAGGGGCCGCTGCTGATGCTCAACTCCGGCGGCGCGCCGGTCACCGCCAAGCCGGCGCGGCCGGGCAAGCCGAAGGCGGTGAAGCAGGCGGCGGACGCGGCCGGCATCTCCATCGCCGAAGGGCCGCCGGTCAGGCCGGCGACCCAGCAGCCGCGCGCCGGTTCGCTGGCCGACGCAGCACGTTCCGGAACGCCTTTTGCCGCGGCAGGCTGACATGGGTGCGCTTGCCGAACTGCTCATCTCCCGGCCGCGCAGGACCCTTCACGCGGCGGCCGACGCGGCGGTGCTGGCCGGCCTGCTGGAGCCGATGCATGCGCTCGGACGCGACCGCTTCGCCTGCCTGCTGCCGGGCCATGTGGATGCCGACCTCGCGCATGTCGCGCCCTATCTGATCGCCTTGCATCCGGGCTCGCCGATTGTCGACTGGATCGATGCGCGCTGCGAGCTGTCCTGGGGCTATGTGATCGAGTCGGAGCTGGCGCTGAACGTGCTGCAGAGGCATCTGCGCCGCTTCGCCGAGACGCGAGGACCGCGCGGCGAGGAGTGGTGGTTCCGTTTCTGGGACCCGCGCGTACTGCGCTGCCTGCCGGACATCCTGCATCCCGCGCAGGCCGAAGGTTTCATGCACGGCATCGAACGCATCCACCTGGTCGACGGCGGGAGCACAGCGAGCCTCGCATGGAATGCGCGCGAAGGCCGCATGGCGTTTGAAAGCAGTCATGCCGCCGTCGAAGGAGCCGTGGCCCATGCTGGTATTTAGCGCAAGCCAGTTGCAGACGTTCGCCGAGGCCGCCTTTGTCAGGCGCATGATGGCTGCGCTCGCGCCGTCGGCGGAAGGCGAAGCCACTGATGAAGCCGACGGCGAGGTTCTGGCCGCCGCCATCAGGGAGCAGTTGCAGCGCGCGCGCCGCTACGGCTTCAGCGAAGAACGCGACTGCGCGATATGGATTGCCTGCGCATGGCATCTGGGTACGGATTTCAATCGCCGCATCTCGGCCATTGCACAGACCTTGCAGCGCAAGGACATCGGCGCGCCATGCAAGGCGATGGTCATGGAAGCCACCTTGCGCGCCCTGTTCGTTTCGCTGTCCGGGCATTCGCGCAATCTCTTGTGAAGCTGCCATGAACGATCTTGCCAATCAATCCGATCAATGGGGACGCAGTTTCCGCCGCGCGTGGCGCCAGGCTTCGCCGCTCGAGCAGGAAGCCGCGCGCACGGCCGCAGCCTCGCCCGATCAGGCGGCGCGCAGCCTGTCCGACGCCATCGGACATGCATTGCAGCTTGCCGTCTACGCGGCCGAAGACTGGCACCGTTTGCAGACGCAGCAGGCACAGGCAGAACACAAGCGGCAGGAAGCCGGCGCCGTTCAGGGCGCGATACGCCGCGCAGCGGATGAACTGCGCAAGGGCCGCATGACGCAGGAACAGTCGGAAAAGTATCTGCGGCAAGCCACGATGGATGCGGCGAGAGATACGGAAAGGCAGGCATCCATGCAGGCGCCGCCGGATGATGCAGGCGGCAGGCAGGTGGCCATCGAGCACGTAGCCAGGGACCGCTTCATGAAGGCGCGCCGGCACCTTGCGGATCAACTGGCCGAGACGCATCGCAAGCTGGCCGCTGCGCCGAAGGATGCAGCCGATGCGCCCAACCGCCAGATCGCAATGCAGGTCGACCGCACGCTGTCGCGCATCGATGAACTCTTCCTCGACAACAAGGCGGTGCACGACCCGGTGGCGCCGCAGCCGAAAACTGCCGACGCTCACCAGGAGGATGGAACATGCCCAACGCCGCGCGGCTGACCGACATGCATCTGTGCCCGATGGCGACGCCGGGCACGCCGCCGATCCCGCATGTCGGCGGCCCGATCGTCGCGCCCGGCATGCCCGTGGTGCTGATCGAAGGTTTGCCCGCTGCACGCATGACCGACCAGGCGATCTGCGCGGCGCCCATGCCGGACGTAATCGTTTCGGGTTCCGCCAGCGTACTGATCGGCGGCTTGCCGGCGGCGCGCATCGGCGATGCCACCGCTCATGGCGGAAGCATCGCGCTCGGCGCGCTCACCGTGCAGATAGGAGGATGAGGTGCTGGTTCGGGTCATGCGCTGCAAGGGACGCACGCCGGATGTGGCCGCTGAGGCGGCATTCGCGGAGGCGGGCGGCACCATCGGGCGCAGCAGCCAGTGCACGCTGGCGCTGCCCGATCCGGAGCGCCACATCTCCCGCATCCAGGCGGAAATCACCTGGTCGGGCAAGGCCTTCATGCTGACCGACCGCGGCAGCGGCAATCCGACCCTGCGCAACGGCGAAGCCGTCGGCAAGGGCCAGTCGGTGCCCCTGACCGACGGCGACGAACTGCATGTCGGCGACTATGTGCTGCGGGTGGAAATGCCGCAGCAGCGCACCGCGCCGCGCGGCGGCGAACAGGCCGGTCCCTTCTCGGAACTGGTGTCGACCGCGCGCAATCTCGATCTCGCGCCTGAGCTTGCGCCGGACAGTGCTCCGCTCGCAGAACCGTTTGCCGATCCGTTCACGCCGGCGCGCCGCAGCGACGGACTGATACCGGAAGACTTCGATCCGTTCGGCAAGTCCTGTCTGCTGCCGGATCTTCTGGCGCGCAGGCAGCCGGCGGCTCCCGCGCAACCGTCCGCGCAGCCGGAGGACAGCATCGATGCGCTGTTCGGCCTCGGCGAGCCGGGTGCCGATCCTCTCGGCATCGGCACTCCGATGGGAGCGCCGGCCGTGCAGCCGAATACCGCCGCGTCTTCCGACCCGCTGCTGTCGCTGCAGTCCGCCTCGCGCCGCAGCGATGCGCCGATGGCCGACTACCTGCCGGAGATTCACACGCCGATGCCCCTGCCGGCAGCACGCATGCAGCCCGGCCCCGGCGCCAATGAAGGCGACACCGCATTCCGCTCCTGGGAAAGCTCCGACGGCGTGGGCAGCACCGCGATCAATCCCGGACGGCACCGGGAAGCACCTTCCCGCCCGGTGCCGGTACCGTCTTCGGTGCCTCCCGCGCCCGGAGTGGCCGAACTGCCCGAAACCAGTTTCGGCCCCTTGCCGCCGAAGGATGAGCCGGCTTCCACGCCTGCACCGAAAGCGGCGATCGCCCCGGCAGAGCCTTTGCCGCCCCCGCTTCCTGCTTCCCCTCCTTCTGCTCCATTTTCCGTGCCATCCAGCCTCCCGCCGGCATCGCAGTCCGCTCTCCTCGCCGCACTGCTGGCCGGCGCCGGGCTGCGTGAGGCGCCGAGCGACCCCGTCAGCGGCAAGCACTTCGAACTGGATGAGCGGACCATGGAACGCATCGGCAGCCTGCTGCGCCTGCTGGCCCAGGGCATGATCGATCTGCTGGCGACCCGCACCACGCTCAAGTCGGAAATGCATGCGGCGGTCACGGTCATCGCCGCGCAGGGCAACAATCCGCTCAAGTTCTCGCCTGACGCCAGCGCCGCGCTCGCCTTCCTGCTGGCTGCCGACACGCCGCGCGGCTTCATGCCGCCGGAAGCCGCGGTCGAGGATGCGGCACGCGATCTGCTGGCCCACCAGATGGGCGTGCTCAGCGGCATGCGCGCGGCGCTGGCCGGCGTGCTGCAGCGCTTCGAACCGCAGCAGCTGGAAGCACGCCTCGCGCCGAAATCGCTGCTCGGCGGCGTGCTGCCGATGAACCGCAAGGCCAGGCTTTGGGAACAGTTCGAGTCGCTGTACGGCGCGGTCTCCAGAGAAGCGGAGGACGACTTCGAAACCCTGTTCAGCGAAGCCTTCGTGCGTGCCTACGAAGAGCAGATCGCGGCACTGAAGAAACAGTCTCCCGCTTCCCGCAGTGGCAACCCCGGCAAAAGGTGAATCCCATGGAATGTCGAGTCTCCGCATTCTCGCGCGTCGGCGGACGCGAACGCAACGAGGACGCCTGCGCCTACATCGAAAAGGACGGCCTCATCTGCTGCGCGCTGGCCGACGGTGCCGGCGGCCACCGCGGCGGCGATGTGGCTTCGCGCATCTGCATACAGACCGTTCTGGAGGAATTCGAACGAGCGCCGGAGGTGTCTTCCATTGCCCTCGGCACCCTGCTGCACCAGGCCAACGCAGCGGTCCTGCGCGAACAGCAAAGAGACGCCGCCGTGGGCGACATGCGCTCGACGCTGGTAGTGCTGGTGTTCGATCCGCTGAAACAGGCAGCGGTATGGGGACATGTCGGCGACAGCCGGCTCTACTACTTCCGCAACGGCGCGCTGGCCGCGCGCACGCGCGACCATAGCCTGGTGCAGACCATGATCGACGGCGGCCTGCTGACCGAAGAGGAGGCGCAAACCCATGCCGAGCGCAATGTGCTGGTGGCATCGATAGGCTCGGTCGAAGCTTTCCAGCCGAGCGTGCTCGGCACCCCGTGCAAGCTCAACGACGGCGATGCCTTCCTGCTGTGCAGCGACGGCGTATGGGGCATGCTCGAGGACATCGCCTTCGAGCAAAGCCTGGGCCGTGCCGCTTCATCGGAAGAATGGCTGGTCTACCTGGAAGAGCTGATCGCGCCGCGCGTGCAGCGCGGGTCGGACAACTACACCGCGCTGGGCGTGTGGTGCGGCGAAGTGCCCGACAACATGCGCACGGTTCCGGCGCCGCTGACTTAGCTCGCATGCGCGAGGAGCCGGGCGGGAAGGCATGGTTCCATTCGTCATCGCATGCAATCGGATGCTGGCAATTCGTTACGCTCAACCGGAACCTTGAATTTCATGACGCCTAAAAATCTTGTAGCAGCATGGGTGGAAGCATTCAACCGTGCCGATGTCGATGCCTTGGCATCGTTCTATGCGGAAGATGCAATCAATCACCAGGTCGCGGAGTCGCCTGTTGGAGGCAAAGAAGCCATACGCGGCATGTTCGCAGACGGCTTCGCCTCGGCCAACATGGTTTGCCTGATGGAGAACCTGTTCGAGGATGGCGAATGGGCAATCCTTGAATGGCGAGACCCATTGGGGTTGAGAGGATGCGGATTCTTCCATGTCAGGGACGGAAAGATCATCTTCCAGCGCGGGTACTGGGACAAGCTGACCTTCCTGAAGACGCAAGGCTTGCCGCTGCCAAGGGACACATAGCGCACGTTGCGGGATGCAAGTGTCATTCGAACCGCATTGTTTCCCTGCGAGTCGACCGCAGCATCAGACGGCGTGGTTTCCATCCGCTCCATACGCAGCTTGCGGCTACAATGCGTCATTCCGCTCATTTCATCCCATCGCCATGCATATCTGGGTCGACGCCGACGCCTGCCCTGCCGTCATCAAGGACATCCTGTTTCGGGTGGCCGAACGGCTGCAGATCAACCTGACGCTGGTGGCCAATCGTTTGATCCGCGTCCCCGGCTCGCGTTTCATCCGCGCACTCCAGGTCCCGGCCGGCGCGGACGCGGCCGATGCCGAAATCGTCGAGCGCGTCAGCCCGGGCGACATCGTCGTGACCGGCAACATTCCCCTGGCTTCCCTGGTGCTGGAGAAGGGAGGCTTGCCGCTCAACCCGCGCGGCGAGTGGTACACCAAGGACACCATTGCGCAGCAGCTGACGATGCGCTCTTTCATGGAAGAGCTGCGCGCGAGCGGCGTCGACACCGGCGGTCCGTCTGCATTCAGCCACGCCGACCGGCAGAACTTCGCCAATGCACTCGATCGGGAACTTGCACGCAATAGAAACCGCACCGGTTCTCGCTAGAGCGCTTTCGGCTTGACTGGGCTCGGCGAGGCCGAGGTGATTTGCCTGCAGAACAAGGCGTGGCGACGCGACATGGCGGGGCCATGGCAAGGAGACACAACGCAGTGCTGCGGGCAAAGCAGCCGGAATCGTCAGTCAAGTCAAACCGAAAGCGCTCTAGTCTTTTCCGGCGCCTCTCCTCTTGCCCGATTGCAGAGAAGCTTGACCGCAAGATGGCGCACTCTCGCGCCGATTACCGCCGGGCATTGATCCAATAGGGTCTGGGATGTTCACCATGCGACTAAAATGCCATTTGTGCCACACACAAATCAGGCCCGGACTTTCATATGAGCATCACATTCGCGGCGAAGCGCGGTCAAACTCGATCAAAACAGAACGAGCACGGTACAAGTACGGATAAAAGACTGCGTCTCCTCATCGTCACGCTGATCGTGATGCTGATCATTGCCCTCGGCAGCAATCTTGTTTTTACGCTGACCCAGGCGCGCGAGACGATCCTGCAGGCGCAGTTCACGACATCGGAAAAGCTGGTGCGCGTCCTCGAGCAGCAGACGGTCGACAGCGTGAATGCCCTGGAGCTCGCATTGCAATCGGCTGCCGCCGGCTTTCAGTCAATGCCCCCGGGAGAGACCGAGCGTGACGCCGCAGTGCATCGCATGCTGACCGCAAGTATTCGCAACCTGCCGTTTGTGAGAGCGATCTGGATTCTGGACCCGGAAGGCAACATGATCCATGACAGCGAACGGCTTCCGGGAAAATACAACCTGTCGGACAGGGAATATTTTCAGGTGCAGAAGGCCGCTCCCCAAGCCGGCCTGTACATCGAGGGGCCGCTCAAGAGCAAGCATGGCGTATGGTTCATCGCAGCGAGCGTCGGCATCAAGGGAGCCGATGGACGTTTCGGCGGCGTGGTGGCAGCGGCCTTCGATCCCAAACACTTCGAGCAGTATTACAACTCGATCAAGCCCGGCGAAACCGGTGTCGTCGCACTCCTGCGAAGAAACGGCGCCATCGTATTGCGCGTGCCAGGCCGGTCGGCTGTGTCAGGCGAGCAGTTCGAACAGGCACGGACGGAAACGCCTGCGACTGTCAACATGGTGGACGGGACTTATAAAACCCGGAGTGATATTGACGGAATAGAACGGATTTATTCTTATCGCCGTATTCCCGGCCGTCCGCTTGCGGTTCTCGTCGGTATTGGTGAACAGGAAGTGCTTGCTCCGTGGCGGCGCATGGTGAGCGGGTACACCGCCGTTTCCGCAATTTTCCTGCTGGCATTGGGATGTCTCGGCTATGTCGCGCTGCGCGAGCTTCGCAGAAGAAGCAGTCTCCACGACATCCTCGTCCAAAGCGAATCCGAGCTGGCCGCGGCACAGCGCCTGTCGAAGACCGGCAGCTGGACTTTCGAATTTTCCAGAAATATCGGGAAATGGTCGTCCGAGATGTATTCCATTCTTGGCCTGGAAAAATTGGAAAAGGCAGGCACGGTGCCGCCTTTGTCAGAATTTCTTTTGCGGATCCATCCTGAAGACCGCAAGCGCCTCGAACAGACTTTGTTTCATCAGGCCTCATGGTCCATGGAGCTTCGCACCAATCCGGAACAGGGGTCCATTCGCTATCTTCTCTCGCAAGGCGAGGCTGTCGTGGACGCGGCCGACAAGGTCATCGGCAAAACGGGAACGCTGCAGGACATTACCGAGCGTTATGTGAAGGATGAAAAACTCAGGCTGGCGGCATGCGTGTTCGACCGCATGCAGGATGGCATCGTGGTGACCGACCTTCAGGGACGAATCATTACCATCAACCGGGCCTGCGAGCAGATTACGGAATATCGCGAGGCGGATGTCGTCGGCAGCCGTGCGGACATCCTTCTTTCGGAACAAAAGATTCCAGCGGCCGAGATTCTCGGATCGATACAGGCCCATGGGGAATGGCGCGGCGAGATCTGGGGAAGAACCAGGAGCGGCGCATCGTATCCGCTTTGGCTCACCGTCAGCGCCATCCATGACAATCAGCGAAGGCAGACCGGCTATGTCGGCGTGTTCACCGACCTGAGCGACATCAAGCAAGCCAATGATCAGCTCAGGTTCCTGTCCTTCCACGATCCTTTAACCCACCTGCCCAACCGGCGTCTGATACTGGATCGATTGCAGAAGGAGATCGACCATGCCCGTCCGGATGGCAGCGTCACTGCCGCCTTGATTCTTAACCTGGACAGGCTGCAGCGCGTCAATGACACCTTCGGCCATGATACGGGCAATGCGGTGCTTGCAGAGATATCGCGGCGGCTGCCCGGCGCGCTGTCGCAAAAGGACTCGGTCGGCCGTGCGATCGGCGATGAATTCATTGTCGTGCTTGCACAGGTGCGCGACGCGGGAGAAATCATTACCTTCGCGCACCGGCTCCTGGAATTGATTGCAAAGCCGATCGACGTGAATGGAAGTTCGTTGTCCATTACGGCAAGCATGGGCATCGCGGTGTTTCCGACCGACGGCGCCACCGCGGAAGAACTCCTCAAGAACGGAGCGACAGCGCTGTCCCATGCGAAGCAGCGCGGCCCGAACGCGATGCGCTTCTTTACCGGCGAAATGAATGTGCAGGCAGTGCGCTGGACAGGCATCGAGCAGGAACTGCGGCGCGCGCGGCTGGGCGAGGACATCACGCTGCATTATCAGCCGCAAGTGTGTCTTGCCGAAGGCAGGGTCTGCGGCGCGGAAGCGCTGATGCGGTGGAACAGCCGGGAGCTGGGAAGCGTGTCTCCCGCCGAATTCATTCCTGTAGCGGAAGACGCGGGACTTATCGACATGCTCGGCGAATGGGCGATACATGAAGCATGCAGGCAAGCGCGAGCATGGCAGGACAAAGGGATACGTCTCCAGACGATCGCGGTCAATGTATCAAGCCACCAGTTCAGCAGCGGCCGTTTGCTCGATATCGTAAAGCAGGCCTTGACCAGCAATGAGGTGGAACCCCGCCTGCTGGAAATGGAAATGACCGAGACCGCATTGATGAAGGAAAGCGATGTCGTCTACCAGCAGGTCTCGGCTCTGAGGCGACTCGGCGTCCGCGTCTCCCTCGATGATTTCGGAACCGGATATTCCTCGCTCAGCTACCTGAGCAAGTTTGCATTCGACAAGATCAAGATCGATCAGAGCTTCGTGCGCAGCGTCACCTTCGACAAGAAGAGCGAAGCGATTGCCATGGCAACCATGGCGCTGGCGCAAAGCCTGGGGATGGATGTGATTGCCGAAGGCGTGGAGACGATTGACCAGCTGCGCTGGCTGATGGCGACGGGCTGCAGCGAGGTGCAGGGATACCTGATCTCGAAGCCGGTGCCGCCCGAGACATTCGAAGACATCTGCCTTTCTTTTCATCTGGGCAGCATCGCCATTTGACGCGGTTTGATCTGCGTGAAGCGGCTAGCCTGACGGTGAATATCAGGCCGCCTGGCGCGCGCGCGCCTGCAGCGCGCTTTCCCGGATAAATGCGGCTGTCAGTTCCGGCCTGGTCACCGGCAGCATATGCCCGCCCTCCACCAGTTCAAGCTCGGCATCCGCCACTTTATCGGCCAGCGCCTGGCCATTGATTTTCCAGTCGAGGAGCCGGTCCCCGCGGCCGAACAGGATGCGCACCGGCACGCGCAGTTCGCCGTAGCGCGCGACGATCGCGGGAAGCCGCTCGGGCACCGCCTGCAGGTCGCGCGAGGCGGCAATGAAATGATGAGGCAGCAGGGACATGAGCCCGCCGCCGCGCGTTCCGAAGTCGTGCGGGACGCTCTCCGGACCGAAGACCTGTTCGAGCACGGTGCGGCTGCCCGCAATCGATCCGGGAATGGCCACGGTCCAGGCGAACAGCGTGCGCAGCCAGGAAGACGATATCGTCAGCGCGCGGAATGCCGAGGGCACATGGCCGCCGTCGGGCAGGTGCGTCAGCGGGGCGATCAGCGCCAGGCCGGAAACGTGGCGCCGGTGCTCCACCGCCAGGGTCAATGCCAGCGCGCCGCCCAGCGAATGGCCTGCCACGAAAACCGGTCCGAGCTTCATGGTCTCGATCAGGCTGGCCACCGCTGCCGCCTGCGCCGACAGATCGGCGGACATGGAGGCCGGGCGCACCGAATAGCCGGAGCCGGGACGGTCGATGCTCACCACGCGAAATTCGCTCGCAAGGCGCTTGCTCACGCCGTAGGTGTAATGCCGCATCTGCCCTGCCAGGCCGTGAATCAGCAGCAGCGTCGGCCCTTCGCCTTCCTCGTGCACATGGAATCTGACTCCGCCGGCATCGATGAGCCGGCCCTGCGGCGGCAGCGCTGCCTTGATGCGTCCCGAAGTCCACCAGGCAAACAGGGCGAGCGCGGCGCCGAACGCAACGAGAATGAAAACTGCCGTCGCAGCGATCTGGACTGCCGTCATGGTTGATGTCTCCTTTTGAACGTTGGGCTGAATAGTCGGAAGAGGCGAGGCCGTGCGGTCATGGCAGCACCCCTGGCGCGCCGAAGCGCAGGACGCCGTCGGCTATCCGTCCGAAGCGGATGGTGAGCAGGTCCTGCAGATAGTTTTGATAGACCTGCCACGGTGCGCGCGAGCCCTGCTGCGGCAGCAGGTGCTGCGCGCGCTGCACATAGCCGGACGTGAAATTCAGGAAGGGCACGGGCTCGACACCCGGCTCGCGCCTGGGCACGGCAATGGCATGGCGATGGCGATCCATGTAGCGCAGCAGGCGGCACACGTACTCGGCGGTCAGGTCAGCCTTCAGGGTCCAGGAGGCATTGGTGTAGCCGAAGGCCATCGCGAAATTCGGAACATCGCTCAGCATCATGCCCTTGTAGGCCATGGATGCATGGGAATGAACCGGCTTGCCGTCGACGGTGAGCGTCATGCCGCCCATCGCATTGAGCTTCAATCCGGTTGCGATCACCACGATGTCGGCAGGCAGTTCCCGGCCTGAAGAGAGACGGATGCCGTCCGCGGTGAAGCGGTCGATGGTGTCGGTCACGACCGCCGCGCGGCCCTTGCGGATGGCGCGGAACAGGTCGCCGTCCGGCACCGCGCAGATGCGCTGGTCCCAAGGCTTGTAGTTCGGGGTGAAATTCGCGATGTCATAGCCGGGAGCAAGCTGCCTTGCCGCCATCTTCACGAGATGACGCTTGACAGGTTCCGGGCGGCGGCGCGCCAGCCTGTAGAAGAACATGCCGACGAGCACATTCTTCCAGCGCGTCGCGGCGTAGGCGGCCTGCTCCGGGAGGATGCGCCTCAGGCCATGCGCGATCCTGTCCTCGGCGGGACGGGTGACGATATAGGTTGGGGACCGCTGCAGCATCGTCACGTGCGCCGCCGTCTGCGCCATCGAAGGCACGATGGTGACGGCGGTGGCGCCGCTGCCGATGACCACGACCCGCTTGCCGGCGTAGTCAAGCCCCTCCGGCCAGAACTGCGGCAAGACGACCGTTCCTTGAAAATCGGATTCGCCTGCGAATGCCGGCCGGTAAGCCTCCTCGTAGCTGTAATAGCCGCTGCAGCTGTAAAGGAAGCGTGTGCGAAAGAGGCTGCGCTCTCCCGAGCGAACATCTTCGGCGGTAACGGTCCAGCAGGCGTCGCTGCTCGACCATGCCGCGCTGATCACTTTCTGCCCGAAGCGTATGTGTGCGGTAATGCCGCCCTCCTCCGCCGTTTCACGGATGTAGGCACGGATCGACGGACCGTCCGCGATCGCCTTGGGATTCATCCATGGCTTGAAGCGGTAGCCGAGGGTGTGCATGTCCGAATCGGAGCGGATGCCTGGATAGCGGAACAGATCCCATGTGCCGCCGATCGCATCGCGCGCTTCCAGGATGGCAAAGCGCTTGTCGGGACACTGCCTGCGCAGCTGGCAGGCGGCGCCGATGCCGGACAGGCCCGCGCCGATGATCAGGACATCAAGGACAGCGTCGTCATCGGATGTGGATGGGATGTGCGGCATGCTGCGAGTCTCCGGTTTATTTCTGACACTCTACATTGTCAGTTTTGATTTGACAATCGCCGTGCCAAAATGTCGGCATGACTCCGAAAGCCGATTCATTACCTCCCGCCTGTCCATCGCGCCCGCCCCGCGCCTATCGCGGCGTGTCCCAGGAAGAGCGCCGCGCCGAGCGGCGCCGGCGCCTCATCGCGGCCGCGATCGAGGTTTACGGCGGACAAGGCTACCGGCAGTCGCCGGTGAAGGCCGTGTGCGCGGCAGCCGGCCTGACCGAGCGCTATTTCTATGAATCCTTCGGCAACAGCGAGGAATTGCTGCTGGCGGCCTACGGTGCGGCCATCGAGGAACTGGTATCGGACATGACGCAGGCGGCCAGGACGGCAGGCGAAGACCGTCCTAGGCGTGCGCATGCCATGCTGCATGCCTACTTCACCGCACTCCAGCGCAAGCCGCCCGCGGCGCGGTTGATTCTCGTGGAAATTCGGGGTGTCAGCCAGGTGGCAGCCGATGCCTACACCGAGACGCTGCGCGGCGTTGCACGGATGGTGGGAGACATCTTCGCCGCCGACGGAGAAAAGGTGCATGAACTGTTCGCGCTGGGCGTGGTGGGCGGCATCAGCCAGATTGCATTGCAGTGGATACAGCAGGGCTACGCCCCGCCTATCGAGGAATTGATCGGCATCGCGCTGCGGCTGGGAAGCGGGTGGCTGAACCCGCGCTGATGCCATGCGATGGCGGCGGAAGCATGAGCAAAGGCAAAACGTGCCTGCCGCGCTTCGCCCTTGCTCATGTACCAAAGATCAGGCTACCGGAATGGGATCGTCCACCAGCGCCTGGTTGAAGCCATGGACCAGCGCATGTTCCTGCGCGCCCGGATTGTCGCGCATGGGCTTGACGCTCTCGACGATGACTTCATCCGCATCGGTCGCCAGGCCGGCCATGGTTTCGGCGATGAAGGCATCCAGCGGCATGGCGCGCGGATCGCCGCTCTTGTAGATCAGGTCGGTATTCACCCACGGCGGCGCAATCTCGCGCACGCGCACGTTCGTCTCGCGCAGCATGAAGCGCTGCGACAGCGAATAGGAATGCAGCGCCGCCTTGGTCGCGGAATAGACCGCGGTCGATGCCAGCGGCACGAAGGCCAGCACGGAGGTGTTGTTGATGATCACCGCATTGGGCTGCGACTTCAGGTGGCCGATCAGGGCGGAGGTCATGCGGATGGGACCGAGCAGGTTGGTGGCGATCGTCGCGTGCATCACGTCTTCCTTTATCTCGCCCGCGGCATCGTCGAAGGGCATGATGCCTGCGTTGTTGATGAGCACGTTCAGTTCCGGGAATTGCTCGACAAGCCGGCTTGCCGCCCGGTCGATATGCGCAGGATCGGTGATGTCGAGTTCCACGCCATGCATGCCCGGCTTGCCGGCCACGACTTCATCCAGCAGCGCCTTGCGCCGGCCGCCGATGATGACGGTATTGCCGAGCTTGTGGAAAGCCTCTGCCAGTGCGCGGCCGATGCCGGAAGTGCCGCCGGTGATGAAGATGGTGTTCCCTGTCATGCGCATGATGTTCTCCTTTGTCGAAACGATCGGTTGGGCTTGCCTCCCAGGCTTTGAAGCCTGGAAGCGCGGTGTTGATGGAGAAGCATTGTGCGCCGGATCGGCGTTGTCTCACATGACATAAAAGCCTCCTTTTCGGACAAACGCGTTCTTGTCGTCGCGCAGAGATTTTCATCGCCTGTGGTACAGTGCCCCGGTTGAAACCCTCGAATCAGGACATCATGCGCGCACGTATCGGACTGGTGGTTTTTCCCGGTTTCCAGGCACTGGACCTGGCAACGCTGACCGTATTCGAAGCGGCGAACCTGATTCACCAGCCGGCACCCTATGATGTCGTCGTGCTGTCGCAGGCGGGCGGCACGGTAAGGAGCTCCTCCGGCATTGATGTGGAAACTTATGCGATCAGCCGCAGACGCTGCGACACCCTGATCGTCGCCGGCGCAACCATCCTGCAAGACCCCGAGCCCGCACTGATCACCCAGCTCAGGAAAGCGGCGCGCGTGACGCGCCGTATCGCCGCTACCTGTACTGGCGCCTTCATCCTTGCCGAGGCAGGACTGCTCGACGAACGCCGCGCCACCACGCACTGGGCCCTGGCGCGCGAACTGCAGATGCGCTATCCGAACATCAAGGTCGATGAAGACAAGATCTACATCAAGGATGGCCCGGTATGGACTTCCGCCGGCATGACGGCCTGCCTCGACCTGGCGGTCGCCCTGGTGGAGGCGGACCTGGGGTCTGACCTCGCCAAGGCGGTGGCGCGCAAGCTGGTGATCTATCATCGGCGCTCCGGCGGACAGTCGCAGTTTTCCGCGCTGTCGGAACTGGAACCGAATTCGGACCGCGTGCGCGAGGCCTTGCGGTATGCGCGGGAGCACCTGCAGGAAGACCTGAGCGTGGAACAGCTCGCCGAGCATGTCCATTGGAGCCCCCGGCATTTCAGCCGCGTGTTCCAGGCGCAGACCGGCATGGCGCCGGCCAAGGCGATCGAGAAGCTGCGCCTGGAAGCGGCGAGGGCCATGATCGAAGACGGACATTCCTCGGTGGCGAAGATTGCCGCCGTCACCGGTTTCGGCGATGAAGAACGAATGCGGCGCGCATTCGTCAGGACGCTCGGACAGCCGCCCAAGGCTTTCGTGCATCAAGCCCGCGCCAGGCAGGACAACGTCTATCTGAATTGATTGCGGTTTGTGCCCCGTTCAATGCATGCATCGTGGGTATGCCGCCGTACCTGCAAATTCGAGCTTTCCTGAAGGAACTGCCTCACCGCTGCAGCGGTCATAAGCCTTTCTTTCAAGACATTGCATCCAGATCCATGCGCATGCCGTTCTGTCTAGCCAGGCAGGCAGCGCCGGCGCTCGATCACGAAACCGCTTTATGAAAAAACAGAAGAAATCCGGCGGCAAGAGCCGCCGCCAGCAGGGAAATCCGCAAGTTCACCGAAAAACAGGCCAGCAGCCCGAGCGCGAAAGCCCGGCACAATCCGAAAAGATCCATGATTCCCGGTCCCGGGAAAAGACCGCCCAGCATCCTCAGGCTCGCCGCAAACCGGCACGGGCCGACGATGAACAAAAGCGCAAGCTCTGGGACCGCAAGCAGGAAGAACTCGCCGCCCGCCGGACCGCGGCCGAAGCGCGGCGCGTGGAAGAGGAGAATGCCCGCAGGCACAAGGCGAAAATTGTCTGGAGTTCGGCAGGCATCGGTATCGCGGCGCTGGCTGGAGCGCTCGCCTGGTATCTTCTGTGAAGACGATCCGGCTTACTTCCAGACTTCCGCTTTCAACCCAGCCGGTCCACGAGTGCCGGCAATATCTGCTCCGCCTCGGCGTCCACCTTGAATGACAGCAGATGATCGGCGCGCGTCTTGCCAAGATTGATCGCCGCGATCGGCTTGCCCGCTTCCGCCGCCATCCTGCACAAGCGAAAACTCGACAGGACCATCAGCGACGAGCCGATGACAAGCACGCCATCGGCTTCCTGCAGTTTCGACTCGGCCCGTTCGGCGCATGCGCGCGGTACGCCGTCGCCGAAGAAGACGACATCCGGCATCAGCATGCCGCCGCAATGCGTGCATGCGGGAAGATGGAAGTCGTGCAGGAAATCCGGTTCCAGGTGCGCATCGCCGTCCGGCGCAGGCGCTGCAGCGATCTCCGCCATGAAGGGATTCAATGCTTCCAGCATGGCCTGAATGGCGGCGCGTTCGAAGCCCGCTCCGCAGGCAAGGCAGCGTACGCGATGAATGCTGCCGTGCAGTTCCACCACATCGCGGCTGCCCGCGCGCTGGTGCAGGCCGTCGACATTCTGGGTCACGAGGCCGGCGAGCCGGCCGCACGCTTCCAGCTGCGCAACGCTGCGATGTCCGGCATTGGGCTGTGCCTTCGACAGCAACGGCCAGCCGATCATGCTTCTTGCCCAATAGCGCTGGCGCACGGCTTCCGAACTGCGGAACTGCGGCCCTTCGATCGGTGCGCGGCCCCTGCGCACGCCTTCCCTGTCGCGATAGCCGGGGATGCCGGACGCCGTGCTCATGCCCGCGCCGGTCAGCACGAGGAGGCGATCATGGCGCTGCAGGAACAGGCTGAGTTCTTCGGCGGGCTCGTTCATCGCTTCGCTTCAGTTTCGCTTCAGTTTCGCTTTGGTTTGGCTTCAGTTTGCGGCGTCGTCGAGGAAGCGATGCATCACATAGGCATCGACATGGCCGAGCGAGGGATGCTGGAAGGCTTTCGGCAAGGTGCCCGCGATCTTGAAGCCGAGACTTTGCCACAGACGCACCGCACGCTCGTTGGTGCTGACGACGAAATTGAATTGCATGGCAAGAAATCCCGCAGCCTTCGCCTCGCGCAGGCAATGTTCGCCCATCGTCCTGCCGGCTCCCTTCCGAGCATATGCGGGATCGACCATGAAGGACGCATTGGCCACATGCGCACCGCGGTCGCGCTGATTGGCCACCAGCTTGTACATGCCGACGATCTTGCCATCGTCTTCGGCGACATAGGTCTTGATGTCCTTGCCGAACCAGTAATCGAATGCGGTTTGCCTGCTGGCATCGGCAGCGAAGACGTAGGTGCTTCCTTCGGCAACGACGGCATGAAAAATGGGCCACATCGACGTGAAATCGGACTCGAAGGCTTTGCGGATATGCATGCGGTTCTCTTTCTACTTTTTATACTTGTCTGCCTATGCAGCTGGTGAACTGCGCCCGGGCAGATCTTCGCCGAATTTCAGCAGGTTGCCGTGCGGATCGATCACATGGCATTCCTTCATGCCCCATGGCTGGATCACGGGCGGCTGCATCTGGAGGCCATTGCGCGAAAACTCTTCATACAGCTTCTGCGCATCGGCCACCCTGACGTAGCAGGAGGTGTTTTCTGCAATGCGCCGCTCGCTGCACAGCCAGAAATGAATTTCGCAACCGTCACGCCGCACGATTGCGTAGTCGTCATAACGGGCTGCTGTGGCGAAGCCGAGGCGCTCGCCATAGAACGCGATCGAGGCATCGATATCGAGCGATGCCAGTACCGGTATGGTGCTTGCAATTTGACGGGTCATTGTGCGGCTTTCCTGTGCAGTGCCGTTGTGCGCTCTACATACGGCATGGCGATGGACAACATCGTTAAGCGAAGATTGCAGGCGTGCATTAAAACACATGACATCGTTTCGCGCTGACCAGGTGTTAACGCCGACTGCAACCATGCCGGGTTTTATGCTTTTGAAAAGGAATAGGGAGCTTCTTTTTTACAGCCGGAAATTTAATGCACGATGGTGTGGCAAAGCTGCCGATACGATGTATTTATTTTGCAGGTTTTTCCCGCAAGGTCTTTTCTTATACATAGTCTGCCCCTATCATAGGCCCATCCCCATTCGTCAATCCGGCAGTGCCGTCACCCCCGACGCCACCGCAATTACCGAGCTTGTATCCAATGAAAAGACTCCATGCCCTCCTGCTTTCCGGTCTGTTTTCCTTGGCAGCCGCGCCCGTATTCAGCCAGACCCTGTCGAGCGTTCCGGCTTCCCTCGCGGCAATCGATCCCAAGTGGGCATCAAGCTTTGCTGCCTTTGACGAAGCGGACAAGCTGAAAACCCCGGCGCCTGGCGGAGTGCTGTTCGTCGGCAGTTCGTCGATCCGGCTGTGGGATGGATTGGAAACGCAGTTCGAGTCGCTGCCTCTGGTGGTCAAGCGCGGTTTCGGCGGTTCGCGCATGGAAGACTGCAAGGCCTACCTCAGCCGCCTGGTGGTGCCTTACAAGCCGCGCATGGTGCTGGTGTATGCCGGCGATAACGATCTGGCCGAGGGACGTACTCCGCAGCAGGTATTGGAGAGTTTCAAGTCCTTCGTCAAGGGCGTGCGCGCCGAACTGCCCGATACCCGGATTGCCTATATTTCCATCAAGCCCAGTCCTTCGCGTGCTGCTCTGATGCCGAGCATCCGCGAAACCAATTCGCTGATCAGGGACTTTGTCGGCGCTACCGACAATGCAGACTATATCGACATCTTCTCGCCGATGCTGAGCAACGCCGGCACGCCGCGGGCGGAATTGTTCCGCGAGGATGCGCTGCATCTCAACGCGAAGGGATATGCCCTCTGGCGCTCGGTGATTTCCGCTCATCTGCCCGCCCGCCTGACGGCCACCAGCGCCAGCCTGAATTGATTTTCAATCCTTAATTCGAAGAGGGCTTCGATGCCGGTGCCGCCTGCATCTTGGCCCTGTGCTTGGGATTGCTCTCCTTGTCGATCATCAGCGTGATCACCGCGGTGACGTAGAGTATCGCCAGCCCGGCCGCCATCAGCATCACATCGACCATGATGCCGCGGTCGGGCGTACTTTCGCCATAGAACGACAGCGCCAGCAATACCACGACCAGATGGGCGCAGAACACCGGCAGGGATGCCGCGCCCAGCGTCTCCAGCACACCGATGCGCGGTATGCGTTCCTTCAGGCGGTCGCCAAAATGCATGATCAGAATCACCATCGCAAAGAAGTTGATCAGGCGGAAGGGACCGAGATGCCATTTGTCGAACAGATGATTGATGATGCTGTCGCCATGGATGGGCACCTGCCCGGCAACGTAGCGCCACACCAGCATGACGGCCGCATACACGACGCATACGGCAATGAGTGCCGTGGGAAAGGGCTTGCGGTTCTTCAACTCGCCCTTGGCCATCTTTGCGCCCATCCATAATCCGAGCACCCAGAGAAACTGCCATGCATAGGTTTCGAAGGACCCTGTCTCCCGGTACGGCACCTGAAAGTCGGTCAGGATCACGAAGACCATATAAAGGGTTTCCGAAATCTGGGTCTGCGCCATGATCCATAGGGCGATGCTGAGGGCAAAGATGCCCTGCCAGCCGCGCCGCAGGCCGTATTCGAGGATCAGCGGACTGAGTAGCATGAACATGATGTACAGCGGCAGGATATCGAGCAGCGGCGGATTGTAGATCAGCAGCAAGCCGCCCCACAAGCCAGCCAGCGGCTGGCTCAGATAGAAGCCGAGCAGATTGGTCAGCGCATGCTGGTCGCGCAGCAGGCCGACTGTCGCGATCACGCTGAACAGGAACAGCAGCATCGCTGCATGGCAGGCGTAGATCTTGAGCGCACGGGCGATAAAGGCGTTGCGCATGGCAGGAATGCCGTCGCGCAACCCCTTGCCGGTATACACCATGCCCGCCATGAAAGCCGACAGCATGACGAAGCCTTCAGCGGCGGAAACAAAGCCGAAGGGTTGGCTCAGCATGCTGGAGAATCGCGTCGGCAAGTGCGTGACGAACATCAGGATCAACATCAGGCCCCGCAGCATGTCGAGGTCCCAGAGGCGATTCATCGGCTTCTCCTTGGTGAAACAGCAGGTTACTGCGTATTAATGATGCCTGCCGTTCACAAGCAGGTAATTTCCTGCTTCAAGCATAAGGGATGATTCTTCGCGTTATTTTGATATTGCTTCGGTTAACGTCATGTAACTTACATTGCATGTTTGCAGCAGGGACAAGCACTTGTTCCATGTTAAAGGCTTGATACTTCGCTTTCGTTGGGGTATCGCATAATCCCGGGCAACATCACTCGAAGCGATAGCGCATGCCTGCCCATATCAGGCGCGGCGCGCCCGGCGCATAAAACGCGGAATGTTGGAGTCCAAATTCTCCTCCGACTGCGGGAAAGGGCCGGGCAATGAAGTTGCCGGCATTGTCGAAGCCCGTCGGACCGAGCTGTGCCGAAGTCGCATAGCGCCGGTCGAACAGATTGTTGATCTGCAGCCGCAACTCGGTCTGTCTTGTCGCCTGATAACTGCCGCCGAAATTGAAGATGGCATAGCCGGCGGTCTTCCCCGAACCAAGGTAGTACTGCCCGTCGGGCCGATGCCGGCCGTTCTCGTTGCCCCTTGCAATCACGCCTGACATGGCGAGCATGTCGACACCGACATTGACCTGCGGCGTCGCCTGGTAATCGATCGCCACCTTCAGCATGTGGCGCGGCACCAGAGGCAGTCGATTGCCGGGTTCGATCCCGATGATTCCGTCCACGCCGGGCACGCCTTCCCGTGCGGCGGCGTTGCTGCTGTTGCTCGAGCCGTTGACGGTTTCCCTGCTGCGGAAGGTCGCATCCAGAAAGGTGTAATTGGCGCTGGCGTTGACCAGGCCAAAGCGCTTGCCCATGCCGAGCTCAATTCCCTGACGCCGCGTCTTTCCGAAGTTCCTGAAATAGCCATAGCCCGCCTGGTCATCCGCGACGAACAGTATGTCGTCGGCATTCCGGGCACGGAACAATCCGGCATTCCAGTGAAACGATTGTTCCTGCCCGCGGATGCCGGCCTCCCAGGTTCGCGTGACCACCTGCTTCAGCGGCGGATCTCCGGCCATGGCATTGGGCAATTTGCACGGCTGGTCGGGGTTTGCGCATCCGAGCTCGATCGAACTCGGCGTGCGCGTGCCTTCGTTATAGCCGGCATACACATTCACCGCCTTCGTCGGTGAAAAGGTCAGGCCGATGGCCGGATTCAGGCGGCTGTAGCGATGGTTCGCGCCTAGGGACTGCGGGCCGGACGGCGTGATGCGGTCACGCGTGCTCACTGCCGTATGGTTATAACGCCCGGACACAATCAGGTGCAGCCTGTCATTGAAAGAGAAGGTGTCGGCCGCGTAAAGGCTCCAGATACGCTGGCGGCCGTTGATGTCGACACGTGTGTCGAAGGGCTCGCCATCGACATTGCCGCCGCTTGCGCCGTCACCGAAGGCATTGACGCCGGTCACGCTGCGGTCAGGGTTGAGATAGCCAAGCTGGCTGGACTGGCGAAAGTTGACCCGGCTTCCGTTGAATGCGGCACCGCCGGTGAACTGATTGCGCCTTCCGGCGAGTTTTCCTTCCAGGCTGAACTGGCCGTTCACGCCATAATTGGATTGTTCGGTCGCGGTGCGGTTGATGAGGCCGTTGCATTTTTCCGCAGGCTCGTCGGCCAGCAGCGCCTGGCCTATGCACCGCCAGAATGGAAACGGCATGGTTGCCGCGCTTGCGCCGCTGGCCGGAAAGCCGCTGTAGCCTGCGGCTGCGAGCGCTGCGCGTTCAGCGGCGCTCGGCTGGTACACCGCCTGGTCCAGCGAATCTTCATTGATGTCGCCGTTATAGGTGCCGGTCACGATGCGCCGGTAGTAGGCATTCCCTGACAAGGTCACGCCGTTCGTCAATTCGTGCGTTCCTTCGAAGTTCAGCAGCGTGGCTCGGTTGCCGGTGATATCGGGCCTGGTGTAGACGCTGCGCCAGTCCCTTTGCAGGAAGCGCTGCTCCTGCAGCCCGTTTCCCTTGAGCGTATTGTCGGCATGCGCAAGACTCAGGTTCAACAGGGTGCCTGCGTCGCGCCAGCCGAGTTTGCCGAAGAGCTGTCCTACCCTGGAGTCGGAGTCATTTCGCCAGCCGTCGTCACGGTACAGGTTTCCGCTGACGAACCATCCCAGGCCATGGGCATTGCTGCCTCCATGCTCCAGTTCGATGGAGCGCCTGCCATGCGAGCCGACGGTTCCCATGATGGAGGTGCCCGGGGCATCGAAGCCGCTCCTGGTCTCGATGGACAATGCACCACCCAGTGTATTCAGCCCGAACAGGGGATTCGAGCCGGGAACCAGTGTCATGGACTTGATCGCGTTCCTGGGAATCAGGTCCCAGCTCACCACGTCGCCGAATGCCTGATTCATGCGCACGCCATCCATGTAGACTGAGAGTCCCTGCGGCGTGCCGAGCAACGGCGATGCGGTATAGCCCCGGTAGCTGACGTCGGGCTGGAAGGGATTGCCTTGGTTTTCGTTGACATGGACGCTGCCGAAGCGCCGGTTCATGAAATCGCCGAGATGCAGGGCGCCGCTGGCGCGCAGTTCGGACTCCGTCGCGGTCTGGACCGGGGCCGGAACCTCGCTCAGCGGGACGGCCAAACCAGGCAAGGGCCGGGTGCCGGTGACCATGACTTCAGGAAGCGTTGCGTCCTGTGACCAGGCAAGCGGCGGCAGGCCGATAAGCCCGCATGCCGCCATTGCACTGAGAAGAATGCTCGGGTGCGGTGCGATGCGCAAGGCGGCCGCCGCGTTGGGCCTGGAAAATGGCTTGCTCATTGTTTCCTTGAATGGACAGGATCGGCAATTGTTGTTGCAATAGCCAATGAGCAATTCCTGTACCCATCACTGCCGCAGTCAATGCACTGCGCTTGCATCCGCGCGCCACACTGCTGTGCACGAAGAGGAAATTGACGGGGCCGCCTAAAGCGTGATCGGCTTTACGCTTTGCGACACGTGATGCAGATTGTGACGTTGTTGTTCCACTCTGGCACAAGCTCCGATAAACGCGCCATGTCCGGAAAGCTTCCGCGTCGCCGCGCGTTTCGACATAATAAAAAGCCGCCCCGGACGAATCCGGGGCGGCTTTGCGCTACTTACTTACACGTTGTCTGCGCCGCGCCGATCGGCGTCTTGACATGCTCGCTCCCTGGCTTAGGCGGCTACCGCAACACTGTCTTCAGCCGGCGCGGAGGTGCGGATCAGGTGATCGAAGGCGCTCAGTGCCGCCTTGGAACCTTCACCCATCGCGATCACGATCTGCTTGTACGGCACCGTGGTGACGTCGCCGGCCGCGAACACGCCGGGCACCGATGTCTGGCCGCGCGCATCCACCTCGATCTCGCCGCGGTTGCTGAGCGCCACCGTGCCCTTGAGCCAGTCGGTGTTCGCCAGCAGGCCGATCTGTACGAAGATGCCCTCGAGTTCAACCTTGTGCTCTTCGCCGCTGCTGCGGTCCTTGTAGCGCAGGCCGTTGACCTTGGCGCCGTCGCCGGTCACTTCGGTAGTCTGCGCATTCAGGATCACCTTCACGTTCGGCAGGCTGTGCAGCTTGCGCTGCAGGACCGCGTCGGCGCGCAGCTTGGTGTCGAATTCGAGCAAGGTCACATGGGCGACGATGCCGGCCAGGTCGATGGCCGCCTCAACGCCGGAGTTGCCGCCGCCGATGACCGCGACGCGCTTGCCCTTGAACAGCGGGCCGTCGCAGTGCGGGCAGTAGGCCACGCCCTTGTTGCGGTATTCCTTCTCGCCCGGCACGTTCATTTCGCGCCACCGTGCGCCGGTCGCCAGCACCACGCTCTTGGCTTTCAGGCTCGCGCCGCTGGCCAGCTTGACTTCGATGATATCGCCCGGCACCAGCGCGGAAGCGCGCTGCAGGTTCATCACGTCGACGTCATAGGTCTTGACGTGCTGCTCCAGCGCGGTCGCCAGCTTCGGTCCTTCGGTTTCCTTGACGGAGATGAAGTTTTCGATGCCCATGGTGTCGAGCACCTGGCCGCCGAAACGCTCGGCGACGACGCCGGTACGGATGCCCTTGCGCGCAGAGTAGATCGCCGCCGATGCGCCGGCGGGGCCGCCGCCGACCACCAGCAGGTCGAACACGTCCTTCTGGCCGATCTTGGCGGCTTCGCGGGCTGCTGCGCCGGTATCGAGCTTGGCGAGGATTTCTTCCAGGCCCATGCGGCCCTGGCCGAAGGTTTCGCCGTTGAGGAAGACGGTCGGCACGGCCATGATCTGGCGTGCATTGACTTCATCCTGGAACAGCGCGCCGTCGATCATCACGTGGCGGATCTTCGGGTTGATGACCGCCATCAGGTTCAGCGACTGCACGACTTCCGGGCAGTTCTGGCAGGACAGCGAGATGTAGGTTTCGAACAGGTATTCGCCGTCGAGATTGCGGATCTGCTCCAGCACGTCGGCATCGGCCTTGGGCGGATGACCGCCCACCTGCAGCAGCGCCAGCACCAGCGAAGTGAATTCATGGCCCATCGGAATGCCGGCGAAACGGATGCCCATGTCGCTGCCGGTGCGGTTCAGCGAGAACGAAGGCGCGCGCTCGCCGTCGCCGCGGCGCTCGGTCAGCGTGATGCGCGGGGACAGTTCCGCGATTTCCTTGAGCAGCTCGTGCATTTCGCGCGATTTGTCGCTGTCGTCGAGCGATGCCGCGATGTCGATCGGCTGCGTAACTTTTTCGAGATATGCCTTCAGTTGATTCTTCAAGTTGGTGTCCAGCATCTTGGCCTCTCAGAGTGTTTGTACTTTGTATGTACGTTAAGTATGTACTTTGTGAGTACGACAATTTTTGCGGGTGCAGTTCCACCGCCGGATCAGCCTGGGCTTTCCGGATCAACAGGTTGATCGGGGAGTGGTACTGCCGCGGGGCGCGGTGCTCTGCGCCCCGGAGGAAGCTGCGCCGGTTCGACGCAGCCGGTGAAGATTTAGATCTTGCCGACGAGGTCGAGCGACGGAGCCAGCGTTTCTGCGCCCGGTGTCCACTTGGCGGGGCAAACTTCGCCCGGGTGCGATGCAACGTACTGGGCTGCCTGAACCTTGCGCAGCAGTTCCTTCGCGTCGCGGCCGATACCGTTGTCATGGATTTCGCACAGCTTGATCTGGCCTTCCGGATTGATGACGAAAGTGCCGCGCAGTGCCAGGCCCTCTTCCTCGATCATGACGTCGAAGTTGCGGGTGATGGCGCCGGTCGGATCGCCGATCAGCGGATAGCGGATCTTGGCGATGGTTTCCGATGTGTCGTGCCATGCCTTGTGGGTGAAGTGGGTGTCGGTGGACACGCCGTAGACTTCCACGCCGAGGGACTTGAAGGTGTCATAGTTGTCGGCCAGATCGCCGAGTTCGGTCGGGCAGACGAATGTGAAGTCGGCCGGATAGAACACCACCACGGACCATTTGCCCTTCAGATCTGCGTCGGAAACCTGCACGAACTTGCCATTGTGGTAAGCAGTCGCGTTGAATGGTTTAACTTGTGTGTTGATCAGAGACATGGTTTTTCTCTCTTTGTTGAAGAAGTTGGAGTAGTCGTATGATAGCCGCAATCAATCGCGGCGTGAAATTGATAGTCTGAATCAGACTGATAGGCAAGCTATATTGGCTGATTGGCTTTTTATATTACCATCTGTCCACAAGCATCGCCCGCGACCACAGTCTGCACTTAGTCAGTGTCCGGCTCCTCGAATTCCCTCCTCTTCCATGGCTTTTCTTCATCAGGCCGAGAGGCGATGCCTATCGGTATTTTCTTCACCGTTCTCCAAATTGTTTTCAATTGCGCAAGGTTTGGCATTTGGAACGGCTTTTGCTCAACGTCAGACACCATCAAGACACAAGTGACGCGCAAGGATTGACGCCGCGGCAAGCAGGAACACCGGCGACCGCCTGCTGCAAGGGAAATTTGCAGGTTTCAACGGAATCCGCGGTGTATGATCCGTCAAGCATGCGCGCACGAACATAAGTGCCTGCAACCGGCAGCGATTTTGCAGCTGCAACACTGCTCCAAATTGACACAGCGTCACAATTTGGAACACCGGTTGAACAGGCCGAACGCAGGCAATCCTGCAAAGGAGACAACGGTGGACGACAGAAAAGCGGAAATGCCGATGGCAGTCGGCGAACTCCTTGCGCGGGCCGCGCAGCCGGTACGGCAAACCCATGCCGCAGCAGCAAGATTTGGCATGCTTCCTGCTGAAGACCACGGCATCATGGTAGAAAAATCACACGAGCGTTCCGCTGCGTACGGGCTCAGTACGATCGATAATCCCGACTTCAATCCACTGACGCGCTCCGATCTCTCGCTGGTGATCGAACAGAACCAGGCGCTGCATACCTACGCGCTGCCGGTCATGGAAACGCTGTACGAGCAGATCGTCAACACGCACAACATGGTGATCCTGACCGACGCCCAGGGCGTCATCATGCACACGCTGGGGGACGACGATTTCCTGGAGAAAGCCAATCGCGTGGCGCTGACGCCGGGTGTGGCCTGGTCCGAACAGCGCCGCGGCACCAATGCGATCGGCACCGCGATCGCCGAGGGCGTGCCGACGCTGGTCAATGCCGACGAACACTATCTGCGGGCCAATCACATTCTCACCTGTTCGGCGGCGCCCATTTTCGACCCGCGCGGCGCGGTCATCGGGGTGCTCGACGTCACCGGCGACTGCCAGTCCTTCCATCGCCATACGATGGCGCTGGTGCGCATGTCGGCGCAAATGATCGAGAACCAGCTGTTCGCGGCAGCCTATCAGGACGGCATCACGCTGCATTTCCACAGCCGCCCGGAATTCATCGGCACGCTGATGGAGGGCATCGTTTCCTTCACGCCGGGCGGACGTTTCATTGCGGCCAACCGCAGCGCCATGTTCCAGCTTGGCCTGACGCCGCAGGCGCTCAGCGTGCACACTCTCAATTCCCTGTTCGGCCTCGGCGTCTCGGCCCTGTTCGATCATTACCGGACCGCCGCGCCCAGCCTGCTCAACATGTGCCTGCCCAGCGGCGTGCGCGTCTTTGCTCGCGCGTCGGTCAGGCTGAGCAACGGCTCGATCCACGGCGCCGGAGCCGATCTCTCGCAGCCCCCGTCGGCGACGCAAGCAAGGCAACCAGGGCAGCACGCCGGTGCCGACGACAGCGACGCCGCAACCCGGCTTTCCAGCCTGCGCTACCTCAACACGGGTGATCCGCAGGTGGCCGCCATCATCACCAAGCTCAACAAGGTGAACGGCCGCGACATTCCCATCCTGATCACCGGCGAAACCGGCACCGGCAAGGAATTGCTTGCGCAGGCGGTGCACAACGACTCGCCGCGCGCGCATGGGCCCTTCGTCGCCGTCAACTGCGCCTCGATTCCCGAGACGCTGATCGAATCCGAACTGTTCGGCTACGAAGACGGCGCCTTCACCGGCGCGCGCAAGAAGGGAAGCACCGGCCGCATCCTGCAGGCCAACGGGGGCACGCTGTTTCTCGACGAGATCGGCGACATGCCGCTGAACCTGCAGGCAAGGCTCTTGCGCGTGCTGCAGGAACGCATGGTGACGCCGCTGGGCAGCGCCAAGTCGATCCCGGTGAATGTGTCGCTGATCTGCGCGACCCACCGCAACCTGCGCGAAATGATCGTCAGGGGCGAATTCCGCGAAGACCTTTACTATCGCCTCAACGGCCTGGTGGTTAAGCTGCCGCCGCTGCGCGAGCGCACCGACTTCGAGATCGTGGTCAGCAAGCTGCTTGCGGCCGAGGGCAACGGTCAGCGCTATTGCGTCGCACCGGACGTGATGCATCTGTTCAAGCAGCACAGCTGGCCGGGCAACTTCCGCCAGCTGACCAACCTGCTGCGCACGGCGATGGTCATGGCCGCCGAGGACGGCGAGATCGGCATGGAGCACCTGCCCGACGATTTTCTCGACGATATGGCGAGCATGAAGAAGGAAAACACCGTGCAGCCTGCGGGGGCCGCGGCTGGGCCGGCGCCGGGACATGCGACGCTGGAGGATGTGGAGCTGATCGCCATTCAGAAAGCGCTGCAGGCGCACGGCGGGAATGTGTCGGCTGCCGCGCGTGCGTTGGGGATTTCGCGCAATACGATCTATCGGAAGATTTGTTGAGGGTGTGGGGATCTGTGTCGTTTCGACAAACCACTTCTAATATTTAGGCGCTGTACTCCCTCCCTTTCAACGGGAGGGTCGGAGTGGGGATGGGGTTCAGCCAAGTCGTTTGAACCCATCCCCCTCCTGGCCTCCCACCTCGCCGGCCGCCCTTGAAAAGGGAGGAACGTTCTTTATTGCTTTACCCCGCACAGTCACTGCTTGCAAGCCGCCCCGACTCTGCAAGCGGAACGCCTGGTTTGTGAAACTCCTGTTACCGTTCCCGCTTTCATCACCGCACCGACATCCGCCGCAGAACATCCCCACCCGAAGTCACCAGGTGATACACCACCGCCAGCAAATGCAACACAATCAGAGCACAAAGCAGCCATGCCACCGCCGCATGCACCTGCCGGAACAGGCCCTGCAGCAGCGGACTCTCCCACCCGAACTGCGGCAGCGCATACCCGAAAAACTTCACCGGATACTTGCCGAAGCTCGACCCCGCAAGACCGAACAGCGGGATCAGCAGCATGCACGCATACAGCAGCCGGTGCGATGCCTGCGCCAGCTTTTCCAGCAGCGCCGAGCGATGCAGTTCCGGCGAAGCAGGCGGCGGCCGTCTCCAGCGCCACGCCAGGCGTACCGCAATCAGCATCAGCGCAACCAGCCCGAGCGACTTGTGCAGGTTGTAGTAGTAAGCCACCTCCGGCGTGCGCTTGGGCAGTTCCACCATGTAGAGCCCCATGCCGATCTGGCCGATCAGCAGGACCGCCATCAGCCAGTGCAGGATGACTGCCGGACGGCTGTAGCGCTCGCTTCGTGCTGCATCGGCACGGCCGCCACCGGCAATCGCAGCCGCCACGTTCACTGTATGACTACGCCCCATGGCAGTTCTCCCACGCTGATTTCCCTGGTCACCTGGCGGCTGTCGGTATCGATCACCGAGACCGAACCCGAGCGGCCGTTGGCCACATAGAGTTTCTTCCCATCCGGCGTAATGGCCATGTTCCATGGGCGCTTGCCGACCGGGATGGTGGTACTGATCTTGTTGTCGGCCACGTCGATCACGCTGACCGTGCCGTCCTTGCCGTTGGAGATATAGACGGTCTTTCCGTCGGGATGCACCGTCACGCCGTTGGAGAAGTTCCCGGCCGGGATACTGGCGACGACCTTCTGCGTGGCGGTGTCGATCGCGTAGACAGTGCTGGCGATCTCGGACGCCACATAGGCGCGGCTGCCGTCGGGCAGGAAACCGATGCCGCGCGGCCTGTCGCCGACCTTGACCGCATTCACCTGCGTGCGCTTGTCGACATCGACGATATCGACCATGTCGGCATCCTCGGCGCTCACGTAGAGCCACTTGCCGTCGGGGCTGAAATGCGCATGCTCGGGATTCTTGCCCTTGGTGGAAACGCTGAAGACGGCCTTGCGGGTCTGCGGCGAAACGAAGCTGACGCTGTTGCTGACCTCGCTTGCGACGACCACCCAGTCTCCTTTGGGCGAAATGCCGACGCCTTCGGGCGATTCCTGCAGCTTGATGCGTTCGGCGACCGCCTGCTTCTCCAGGTCGATGACGATCAGCGAATTGCTGCTCTGATCGCTCACGTACAAGGCCTTGCCGCCATTGCCGATGGCCAGGCCGCGCGGCTTGCCGCCGGTCTTGATGGTGCCGACCACGGTATCGGTGGCCGCATCGATCACCGACACCGTCCCCGATTTTTCATTCGGCACGTAGGCAAACGGCGCGGCCAGCGCCAGCCCGGCATCCATCATCGGCGCGATGGCCGCAACGGCAAGCGTCAGCGTTCCGCGTACAAGCAGTTTCATGAAGTCTCCTCACAGTTTTTAATGTCCTTGCGTACGCGCGCGCTCCGTACCGGCCTCAAGCCGTCCGCTGCAGTTCTCGAACAGGCTCTTAGAGCGAAGCCCGCAAACCGACGAAGAAGCGCCTTCCCGGCGCGGGTTCATAGAAGCGGCGGTTGCCGTCGTTGACGATGACCGACCCCGCATAGTCACGGTCGAACAGGTTGTCGATGCGGCCGAACAGCGTCCAGGTCGTTGCTCCGGCGCGGAACTCCTGCGCGGCCCGCAAGTTGAACACCGCATAGCCGGGCGCAGTCTCGCTGTTGACGTCATCGACATAAGTCTTGCTCTCGGCCCGCATTTCCAGCGCGGTGCTCAATCCCTGCAGCGGGCGCGCCTCGATCTGGGCAAACAGGCTGTGCATCGGCGCGCCGGGCAGGCGGTTGCCCGCGGCGACCGCGCCGCTTCCGCTGGCAAAGCCCTGCTTGAAGCGCGCATCGAGCAGCGTGTACGCAAGCTGCGTGCCGATGCGGCCCATGTCATTGCGCCAGCTTGCCTCGAAGCCGCGGCGTTCGACGCTGTCGATGTTCTGGAAGATCGAGCGGCCGTTCTCGGTGGTCTGCGGCACGATCTCGTCCTTGCTGCGCGCGGTGAAGATGGCCAGATCCACGCTCTGCGCGCCGGAACGCCACTTCATGCCAATCTCGCCCTGGCGGCTTTTCGACGGCTGCAGGCCGAGATTGGGACCGGTGGCCCCGGCCCGGTAGGCGGATTCCGCCAGTGTCGGCGACTCGAAGCCGCGGCCGAGATTGCCGTAGAAGTTGAGATTGTCATTGGCATACCAGACCAGTCCCAGCACCGGACTGGTATTCCGATATTCGACGCTGCCGCTGTCGTTGGGACTGGCCGCAGTAATGTAGCGGTCATCCACGGACAATCGCACGCGGCTCGAGCGCAGGCCGGCGGTCGCCTTCCATTGCTCGGCGAAGGTCCAGTCGACCTGGCCGAATATGTCGACGTTGTTGGCATTGTCGCGCTCGTCGCGGCGCAACGCGCCAGGCGTGCCGTTGTTGTTGACGAAGCCGCGCCGCGTCTGGTCGAGGTCGTCGGCTTCCATGCCCAGTGTCCAGTTGAGCGGCATGCCGCCGGCCTGGGTCGCATGCGTCCAGCTCAGGCCGGCACCGCGGTAGTGATTGTCGAGATCGACCACGCCGCCCGAGGAATTGGCAGCCGCGCCGGAAAACGACAGCGTCTGGAACACCTCGCGCGTGCCGGCATACAGGCGCGCATTGATCGTGTTGCTGCGGTCGAACTTGTGTTCGAACAGCAGGCCCGCCTGTTTCTGCTCGATGGTCTTGCGGGTATCGAAGGTCAGAGCGACGGGCGCCACCTGCCTCGGATTCTGTTCGAACTGCGCACGGGTCAGGCCGAGCGGGTCCTGCGCCAGCGGCTGGTCGAAGATATTGACGATGCCTGTGACCTTGGTGGAGGAGGAAGGCTGCCACAGCACCTTGGCATTGACCTGCGTGCGTTCGGCGGCACTGTGGTCGCGGTAGCCGTCGGTCTCGTAGCGCGAAACATCGAGCAGGCCGCCGAGCGTTTCGGCGCCGCCTGCCAGCGTGAAGCCGACCTGGCGCTGGCCGTCGCTGCCGGCACCGAGTGAAGCGCTGGCATAGGGCTTTTGCGGCGCCAGCGGCGGTTCGGCGGTGAAGACCTGCACCACACCGCCGGCAGCATTGCCGTAGAGCTGGGCGACAGGACCGCGCAGAATTTCGATGCGGCGTGCCGAAGTGAGCGTTGCGGTGGCTGCCTGGCCCTGGCCGTCGGGCATGGTGGCAGGAATGCCGTCGACAAGCACTCGCACGCCGCGCACGCCGAAGGTGGATCGGGTGCCGAAGCCGCGCACCGACAGCTGCAGGTCCTGTGCATAGTTCTGGCGTTCCCGAATTTGTATCCCGGGCACCGTGCCCAGCAGTTCGGAGAGATTGACCAGCGGCGAAGCCGCGCGCAGCGGGTCGACCTGCACGGCGTCGATCGACGCCGGCGCGTCGAAGCGTTTCTGCTCGCTGCGGCTGGCGGAGACGACCACTTCTTCGAGCTGCTTTTCCTGCTGAGCCTTGGCGCCAGCCGCAGCGGTCAGGAGCAGCGCGCCTGTCGATATCGCTGTTGCCACCCTGCGTCCGTGATTGTTGGGTTTATCCATGGAGTCTCATACTCTCGTCGTTGTATTTATCCTGACTAATGCCGGCTTCCATACAGCAAGTAGCATGCCACTTGCATGGAATGCGACGATTCTATGGGACACTGTTACCGACGATTTGCGCGACAACAGCGATTGGCGCTGGCCGTCGGAGAAAGCGACAGGTACCGGTCGTTTTCAAGCCTGCGCCATATGAAAAACGCCCTTTGCTCCATTTCGAAACAGTGCTGTATCAGTCTGATACAACGAATGGGAACGCCGACGGCGGGATTGGCAGTCTCGCGCCCAGATGCCGATTGCATTATTCAATTCCCTGCCCGGAACAGTATGTTGTGGGAATTGAAGGCGTGCCGCAGATCATCACTTACTCGGCGGATTTCTCGAAGAACTAAATCGGGGCGGGAAATACTAATACCGTCGCGAGCCGCGAGAATTGAGTGGACAAAAGGGAAATCAACCATGCTCGGCTCAGAGAATGCTCAGCGATGCCAACAATGTTGTGCACAAGACGCACTTGCCGCACTTGCCATTAATACCTAATAACGGATTTTGATTCGCCAACCTTATCAAAGCTCCTGCGGGAGCGGAAGTTACAAAGCCAGAACAACCAAAGCACACTTCACTGTACAGATAGCACGGGCATCACATCTTCAAGCGAACTTCTCGATGAGGCAAGGGATATGCGGTCCATCACTCGAGCCATGCAAGGAACACGACTTCCGCAACATAACACCAGCCGTCTCCAACACGACTCTTTCCATAAGGCATCATTTCACTTATATTGTATGCAGGATTATCACGCCAAAAAGATCATGGCCTTATTGAATTAACAACGAACATCTTATTGGAATAGCAAACGATGCTACCAGCCTGACAGGTCCAATGATGACAGGCGCAAAACACTTCTCTGTAGTTCTCGGGAAGGCTGTCTTCCCATCGCGATTCAACTCCAATCGGATTGCCTGCACCCAGCATATACGCCCGATGGGCGTGCAGGCTTCCTCCGGTATGTTCGTGATCATGGTCGTTGAGTCACAATGATGAATAATGCAATCAAAGATTTCGTTCAGAATCTGTACCGAAACGTTCTTCTGCGCGAAGGAGAAGCGGCCGGCATGGCCGGCTGGACCGAGCAAGCCGAAAATGGCCTGACTTCGGTCGAGATGGTGAAGGGCTTCATCACCTCACCGGAAGCGCAGTCCATCATCTCTGTGCTTCACCTATATCAGGTATTCTTCGGCCGTGCGGCAGACCTCGACGGCTTGCGTTACTGGCTTGGGTTCCTGCAGGACGGCATGAGCCTCAGTGACATCGCCTTCAACTTTTTCCAGTCCGAGGAATACAAGCAAAAGTATTCGAACGCTTCGGCCGACGCTGTCCTTGACACCTTCTATCAAAATCTTTTCGGAAGAGCCAGTGACGCCGAAGGCAAAGGCTACTGGCTGAATATCGTCCGGCATGGCGGATGGAACCTGGGTCAAGTTGCGGCAGCATTCACCGCATCTGACGAGGCGATGGACCCGCAAGGCAGCGCTACCCGGTTCGCGGAAAGTTTCCTGGTGCTGCGTTCGTCCAATAGCAGCATCCCCACGACAGAGGCGGCGAAAGCTCTTGCCGGACATTCGCTGGAACAGGCAATAACAGCGACGCAAACAGTGAAAGGGACGGTGCAGGCAGGCACGCTCGAACATGTGCATGTCTACCGCGCCGTCGATGAGAGTGCACTTAAAGCCGGAGTGCTGATTCCGGTGCAAACCGACGGCAGCGGAAAATTCCTGCTGAGCGGCGGCTATGGAAGCCTGTATGCCGTCGGCGGCAAAGATGTGACGACCGGAGTCACCAACGGTAGATGGTTCTCCACGGTGGCCGCTTCAGGCAGCGGTGAAATCATGATCACGCCGTTGACAACGGTCATTCATGCGCTCGTCGAACAGGGAATCGGCATCACGGATGCCATGGCGCTCGTCAATCAGGCTTTCGGCATCGATTCCGCAATCAACCTGCTGACCTTTCACCATCTTGACAAGGCCATTGCATCCGATTCGTCAATGAACGAAAAGAAGAATGCGCTCGCCGTCAAAGCCGTTATTGCGCAACTATCCATCCTGACCGAAGGCGCAGCGGCTCTGATCAAAGGCACGCCGGGCAATGCCGGCATCGATACCAGCATGATCTCGCTTCGCGTCGCCGATGCACTGGCAGAGAAGATTGCAGGGGCTGCTGCAAGTGGCAAGCCGTTCCAGGCAGGCGCATTGCTCGGACTTGATGCATACGATGTGATCAAGGAACTTGTAGCAAACAGCCTGCTCAAATTTGAGGCTGCTGCTGCAGTGCCCTTGAAGAATGCAGCGACAGTGCAGTCCGCCGGACTGACCGACGATGCGTCAAAGATCATCGCCGCATTCAATGTGCCGATCAGCAAAACGGTGGAACTGATCAAGGGCATGTCCGCACTCAATCCGGGCGATCTGATCGATGCGTTGTCCCTGATCGCCAAAACCGAAGCCCTGGCACTTGGAGAAGCGCACACGCTGATCGGAACAGGCATGCAGGACGGCAGCCTGGCGAACGAGCTTGCCATGCTGTTGGCCAGAAATCTCGGCAACGCCATACAGTCCTTTGACATCGGCCGAATTGCGGACGGGATCGCGAGCACGAACGCCCAAAGCATGATCGACCGTATCTTCAGTCCTGCGCCGGTGACACCGGATCAGAACTGGCCTGATTTCTTCGTCACGAATACGCTCGGCCAACTGACTTTCAGCGGCAGCGCAAGCGGCAACATCACGATCGCCATCGACATGAATGGCGTCATCTCCTTTTCGCGGGGCGGAGTTACTGCGTCTACGAAGGGATCGGCGCTATCGGCAGTCGTTGTCGATCTCTCGGCCGGACAGGTACTCCAGCTTGCAAATTCGCAACTGGCGCAAATAGCGGACTTCACGGTCACGGGTGGCGGCAGTCTCGTCATCCAGGGAGTGATTACGCTTTCGGCACTGAATGGCATGCATTTCGATCACCATACCGGAGGGGTCAGCTACCGCATCCAAGACACGCCGGCCAACATTCTCAACGCCGCGCCTGCGAATCTCAGCGGTGCGCAGGAAGTCACCGTCAATGCGGGAACGAATGTTTTCTACAGCGTCGCCAATGCGACGGATCTGCTTTCCCGTCTGACGAGCAGGACAGGCCTGACACTAGGCGTTATCGATACCGCTTCGGCGATACTGGCCAATCATGCCATTACCGGTGTCACCGCCTACAAGCTGAGTGGAAATGCCGACGACCTCAGCGTTGCCAATGCCGCCGCCCTGGTCGCCATCAGCGGCTTCGATATCAACAGCAAGACCATTACCGTACTGGATACGGCTGCAGCAATACTGGCCAATCACGCGATCACCGGCGTGACTGCCTACAGCTTGAGCGCCGACGCAAACAATCTCAGCGTGGCCAACGCCGCCGCGCTGACGGGCATCGGCGGCTTTCATGTCAACAGCAGATTCATCACGGTGCAGGATACCGCGGCTGCAATACTGGGCAATCATGCGATCACGGATGTATCGGCATACAAGCTGAGCGAAGATGCGGACGATCTGAGTGTGGCCAATGCAACCATCCTCGCCGGCATCAGCACCTTCAGCACCAACAGCAAGGATTTCATCGTACTGGATACGGCTTCGGCCATACTGGCCAGTCACTCCATTAATGGAGTGACTGCCTACAGGCTCAGCGAAAACGCCAGTGATCTCACGGTGGCCAACGCTGCGGCGCTGGTTGGCATTAATCGTTTCAGCGCCAACGGCAAGGACATCACCGTCATGGACACCGCTTCCGCGATACTCGCCAAGCATGACATTACAGGCGTCACGGCTTACAAGCTGAGCGCCAATGCTGTCGACCTTACTGTGGCAAACGCCTCCACGCTTGCAAGCGTCAGCAGCTTCAGCGCCAATGGGAAGAGCTTTACGGTACTTGACACTGCGGCAGCCATCATCGCCAAGCATGCAATTACGGGTGTGACGGCGTACAAGGTACTGGACACACATACGGCGATCATGAGCAATCATGCCGCCATGTCCTATGCCTCCGCATTCCTTCTGAGCGCCGACGTCGTTGACATGTCGGTCGCCGACGCCGCCACGCTGGCTGCCGTCAATGGCTTCGATGTGAATGGCCACGTGTTTTCGGTCAAGGACAGCTTCAATGCCATACGCGCCAAGCATGCTATCGACGGCGTGACGAAATACAAGTTGGATGCCAACACATCCGTGGATAACGTCAATCTCTTGCTGACCGAAGGATTGGCGCTGGCAAAACTGCACTATACGCTTGCAGATACGGCAACGGCCATTAACGCAGCGACTACCGAGGTGCTTAATGCGTCCGATGGCTTATTCAGCACGGCCTCATCCGGGAATGATACGTTCAATCTGAACCGCAGCGGCGCCGTCACGGTGCGCATGAGCATTGATCTTGGCGCCGGCGACGACAATTTTGTCGGCGGCGAAGGCGTGGATCATATCAATGGAAACACCGGTGCCGACACGATGGACGGCGGGTCAACACAGGATTTTTATACCTATTCGGACAAGGGCACGGATTCCCCTGTCAATTCCGGCGCAGCACCGGCGGCAGGATTTGATATCGTCAATGTCAGGGGCGGGGACGGCTTCTATATTGCGGAGTTTGGTCCGTCAGGAACCCTTCGCACGGTGCTGGACGCCCCGAATCCCGGCAGCGGAAGTGGCACGGACTTGCTTGCTGCGCTGAGTACCGCGTATGCATCTGTCAGACAGAACGATAAGGACGTGATGTTTGTGCGCTTTTTAGATGGCAATCAGTATCTTGTGGTTAACGACGGACAGGACGGCAATACCGGCATCAATGTCATCAATGCTGCCGACACCGTAATCAAGATCATCGGTTCGACTTTGCCCGCAGCCTATGGAACAAACCAGGTGATATTCGGGGCATAGACCATGGACCGAGTTCTCTACACGTGCACCATAAAAAAACCGGTGGCAAACGCCACCGGCGAAAATGCAATCGTCAGAAAACTTGCCGGCGGACAGTCCGGCCTCTGAGCGAAAGCGGAGACAACGACCATCAATCAAATCGAACTTAAATCGACGACAGCTTGAACACCCACACCGAGCCGCCCTGCTCCAGGAAGTTCACGCGCTTGGCGACTTCGCCGCCCCACAGCGGCACCGCACCGCCCCAGCCCGACACCACGGCCACGTACTGCGTATTGCCTTCCTGCCAGGTGATGGGCGGCGCGACCACGCCGGAGCCGGTCTGGAATTTCCACAGTTCCTTGCCGGTCTTCGCATCGAGCGCCTTCAGGAAACCTTCCGGCGTGCCGTAGAACACCAGGTCGCCGGCGGTGGTCATCACGCCGCCCCAGAGCGGCGCATTGTTCTTCACTTCCCAGACGATCTTGCCGGTCTTCGGATCGATCGCGCGCAGCGCGCCGATGTATTCGTCGCTGAGCGGCTTGATGGTGAAGCCGGCGCCCAGGAAGGCCGCGCCCTTCTTGTAGCTGATCGGCTCGTTCCAGATATCCATGCCCCACTCGTTGGCCGGCACGTAAAAGTAATTGGTCTTCGGGCTGTAGGCCATCGGCTGCTGGTTCTTGCCCCCCAGGAAGGACGGCGCGGAGAAAACCGTCTTGCCCTTCTTGCTGTCGTCGGCCTTGGTAGGATCGCCCGGACGGCTTTCTTCCACATAATTCGGGCGGCCGGTTTTCAGGTCGATGCCGGTGGCCCAGGTGATCTTCTTCACGAAGGGAAAGGCATTTTCCAGCTTGCCGTTCTTGGCGTCGATCACATAGAAGAAGCCGTTGCGGTCGGCCTTGCCGCCGAGCCGCTTGCCGTTCATGTCAAAGGTGACGAATTCATTGACGCCGTCGAAATCCCAGCCGTCATGCGGCGTGGTCTGGTAGTGCCATTTGATCTGGCCTGTCGCGACATCGATGGCGACCGTGGCCGAGGAATACAGGTTGTCGCCGGGGCGCAGGTGACTGTTCCAGGGCGCGGGATTGCCGGTGCCGAAGTAGGCCAGGCCGGTGGACGGATCATAGGTGCCGCCCAGCCAGGTGGCCGCGCCGCCGGTCTTCCACAATTCGCCCGGCCAGCTCTTGTTGGCGGTGCCGGAAATGCCGTTCTCGGTCTGCTTGCCGTCCTTGTCGTACTTGTAGCCCATGTGGCCTTCGACAGTCGGGCGCATCCAGACCAATTGGCCGGTGCGTGGATCGCGCGCTTCGACGCGGCCGACGATGCCAAACTCGCCGCCGGAGACACCGGTCAGCAGCAGGCCCTTCGCGATCAGCGGCGCGGCGGTGTTGGAATAGCCTGCCGCATAATCGTCCACCTTGTCCTTCCACACCACTTCGCCGGTCTTCTGGTCGAGCGCGATCAGCTGAGCGTCCAGCGTGCTGAAGATGACCAGGTTTTCAAACAGCGCCGCGCCGCGGTTGACCACGTCGCAGCAGGGCATGATGCCGTCGGGCAGGCGATGCTCGTATTTCCAGAGCTTCTCGCCGGTCTTGGCATCGAGCGCATAAATGCGCGAGTAAGACGCGGTGACGAACATCTTGCCGTCATGGATCAGCGGCTGCGACTCCTGGCCGCGCTGCTTCTCGCCGCCGAAGGAAAACGACCAGGCCGGCACCAGCTTGGCCACATTCCTGGCATTGATCTGCGACAGCGTCGAATAACGCTGTCCCTGCGGGCCCATGCCCCATGACAGCACATCCTTGGGCGACTTCGCGTCGGCTTCGATCATCGCATCGGTGACGCCGGCGGCATGTGCGCCGAATGCGCCGGCGGCGAGCGCGGCTGCAATCGACAGCCGTATCAGTTTGCTTTTCATAGACTCCTCCTGTTATTGTGAAATGTCCTGCCGCCGGACCGCATGCGATGGAATGGCTTGGTAGTGCTCATCAAGTCGTCGAATCCGGTCAGGGCTGGCGCACGCAGTCGCGTGCAGCCTCGCGCGCCAGCTTGTCGCACTCCTCGTCGGTGAACAGCCGCGAACGCGTGAAGAAGCGCTTTCCGGTTCCGTTCTCCAGCGAGAACATGCCGCCCATGCCGTCGACCACGTCGATGATCAGCTGCGTATGCTGCCAATATTCGAACTGGTCGCGGCCGATGTAGAAGGGCGCGCCCTGCAGCGTGCCCAGCAGCACATCGGTCTGGCTGATGTTGAATTCGCCGGCGGGATAGCACATCGGCGAGCTGCCGTCGCAGCATCCGCCGGATTGAAAGAACATCAGCGCTCCGTAACGCCTGGTCAGGGTATCGATCAGCTGCGTCGCGGTCTCGGTGGCAACCACTCTTGGCGGTGCGGTATAGGCCATGTGTCATCCTGTGTCGAATCGCCCGCCGCTTCGGCCGTCGTGCCTCAGGCGGCGGGCAGGGTTCTGACCGTTGCGGATCAGAAGAAGCCGAGCGCTTTCGGGCTGTAGCTCACCAGCAAGTTCTTTGTCTGCTGATAGTGATCGAGCATCATCTTGTGGTTTTCGCGGCCGATGCCCGACTGCTTGTAGCCGCCGAACGCGGCATGCGCCGGATACAGGTGATAGCAGTTGGTCCACACGCGGCCGGCTTCGATGCCGCGGCCCATGCGGAAGGCGCGGCTGCCGTCGCGCGTCCACACGCCCGCACCGAGGCCGTAGAGCGTGTCGTTGGCGATCGACAGCGCTTCCTCCTCATCCTTGAAGGTGGTGACCGACACCACCGGCCCGAAGATCTCTTCCTGGAAGATGCGCATCTTGTTGTGGCCGCGGAACACGGTCGGCTTGACGTAGTAGCCGCCGGCCAGGTCGCCGTCCTGCGCCTTGCGTTCGCCGCCGGTCAGCACCTGCGCGCCTTCCTGCCTACCGATGTCGATATAGGACAGGATCTTTTCCAGCTGCTCCTGCGAGGCCTGGGCGCCGATCATGGTCGAGGAATCGAGCGGGTTGCCCTGCTTGATCTTTTCCACGCGTGCGACGGCGCGCTCGATGAAGCGGTCGTAGATCGATTCCTGCACCAGCACGCGCGAGGGGCAGGTGCAGACTTCGCCCTGGTTCAGCGCGAACATCGCAAAGCCTTCCAGCGCCTTGTCGAAGAATTCGTCATCCTTGTCCATCACATCGGCGAAGAACACGTTGGGCGACTTGCCGCCGAGCTCCAGCGTCACGGGAATGATGTTCTGCGAGGCGTACTGCATGATCAGCCGGCCGGTGCCGGTTTCACCCGTGAAGGCGATCTTGGCGATGCGCTTGGAGGATGCCAGCGGCTTGCCGGCTTCCAGGCCGAAACCGTTGACGATGTTGACCACGCCGGGCGGCAGCAGGTCCTGGATCAGTTCCAGCAGGACCATGATGGAGGCCGGCGTCTGTTCGGCAGGCTTCATCACCACGCAGTTGCCTGCGGCCAGCGCAGGGGCGAGCTTCCACACCGCCATCAGGATGGGGAAGTTCCAGGGAATGATCTGCCCCACCACGCCGAGCGGCTCGTGGAAGTGATAGGCATAGGTTTCTGCGTCGATCGGGGCGATGCTGCCTTCCTGCGCGCGCACCGCGCCGGCGAAGTAGCGGAAGTGATCGATGGCCAGCGGAATGTCGGCCGCCATGGTTTCGCGGATGGGCTTGCCGTTGTCGATGGTTTCGGCGGTCGCCAGCAGTTCGAGATTGGCTTCCATGCGGTCGGCGATCTTGTTGAGGATGATCGCGCGTGCGGCCGGCGAGGTCTTGCCCCATTCCTTTTTCGCCGCATGCGCCGCGTCGAGCGCGAGTTCGATATCTTCCGACGTGGAGCGCGCCACTTCGCAGAAGGTCTTGCCGATGACGGGGCTGATGTTTTCGAAATACTGGCCCTTGACCGGCGCGACGAATTTGCCGCCGATGAAATTGTCGTAGCGCTGCTTGAACGGATTCTTGATGCCGAGTTTGCTGATGTCTGCCAGATTCATGTCGTCCTCCGAGTGGCGATAGTGGATTGTGGGTTGTGTGATCCAGGGCTTGCCGGGATGACTTCACTTTGGCAATTGGCGTGCCAAGCGGAGAACGGTGTGCTGAATACGGCCGCATCGGGCTTTGAGGCCGTATTCAGCCGTTTTATGCAGATACCGGCCCTGACCGCGGTCGACAACGGGTGTCTTCTTTTCGAGCAGTCGCGCAGAACCTGTCCCAAACTGCAACACGCTTCAAAGACAGTTATCAAAAACCCTATACGGCCTGACAAGCCGGAGGGCAAACCGGCCCGGTTTGCAAATGTTTAAAGACCTTTTCTGGCAAAAGCCCTAAAGCTGTGGCATTGTTCTTTCTTCAAAGTAACAACAATGTCCCAAGCCATGCCGTCCCTGCTTCAACCGACGTACAGTCTCCCTCTCGTCTTCGCGGCGCTCTGCATTGCCACGCTCGCTTCCTATACGACCCTCGATCTCGCCGGCAGGATTTCCGCCCTGGGCAAGTCGTCGCAGCGGCGCTGGTGGCTGGCAGGCGGTGCCATATCGATGGGCCTCGGAATCTGGTGCATGCATTTCGTCGGCATGCTCTCGTTCTCGCTTCCCATCCCTCTCGGCTACGACTTCACCATCACCGCGATCTCCCTGCTGATCGCGGTACTGGTGTCCTACTTTGCCCTCGATCTGGTAACCCACGGCACCCTTTCCATCGGGCGCCTCGGCATCAGCGGCACGATGATGGGCGTCGGCATCGCAGGCATGCACTACACCGGCATGGCGGCCATGGAGATGGATCCGGGCATCCGCTACAAGCCGCTCATCTTCGCGCTCTCCATCCTCATCGCGATCGTGGCCGCCACGGCGGCGCTGTGGATCGCCTCCACCCTGCGCAGCAACAAGATCAAGCGGGTATTCCTGTGGCGCATGGGCGCGGCATTGATCATGGGCTGCGCCATCGTCGGCATGCATTACACCGGCATGGCGGCCGCCGAGTTTCCGCTCGGGTCGGTGTGCATGGCCGCTTCAGGGATCAGCACCAACTGGCTGGCCGTCACGATCGCCGGCTCGACCTTCAGCATCCTGACCATCACGCTGGTCCTGTCGGTGCTCGACGCGCGGCTGCAGGTGAAGACGACGGCCTATGTGCAAACGCTCAAGAGCGTCAACGAAAAACTGCAGCACCAGGCCATGCATGATGCGCTGACCGGCCTGCCGAACCGCGTGCTGCTGTTCGAACGCATCCAGCTCGCCATCGACAGCGCCGACCGGACGCAGAAGCAGTTCGCTCTCTACTTCATCGACCTCGACGGCTTCAAGGCGATCAACGATTCGCTCGGCCATGCGGCGGGCGACGGCGTGCTGAAGGAACTGGCTTCCCGGCTCAAGAACGCGGTGCGCAAGGAAGATATCGTGGCGCGCCTGGGCGGCGACGAATTCGTCGTCATGGTGGGGAATATCCCGGATGCCGGCATGGCGAGCCATATCGCCGAAAAGCTGTTCGAATGCTTCAAGACCTCGCTGATCCCGGACCAGGCCAGCCTGCCGATTTCGCCGAGCATCGGCATCGCGCTCTACCCGGACGACGGCACCACCGTGGATGAACTGATCAACCATGCGGACGCCGCAATGTACGAGGTCAAGGCCGGCGGCCGCAACAACTACCGCTTTTTCGAAGCCTCGATGAACGTGGCGATGAAGCGCACCATCGAAATCCAGCGCAGCCTGTCCGCGGCGATAGAAAAGAATGAGTTCTTCGTGCAGTACCAGCCGAAGTTCGACTGCGCCGACGACAGCCTCCTCGGCGCCGAAGCGCTGCTGCGCTGGAAGCACAGCACCCTGGGATTGATCTCGCCGGCCGAATTCATTCCGATTGCGGAGCGCTCGGGGCAGATCATTGCGCTCGGCAAGTGGGTGATCGATGAAGTCTGCCGGCAGATGCGTGTCTGGCACGAAGGCGGACTGAAGCAGCTGAAGGTGGCGATCAATCTGTCGCAGATACAGCTGCGTTCGCCGGGCATTGTCGAGGATATTCTCGACATCACGGCCGCGCACGGCATCAGCCCGTCCATGCTGATGTTCGAGATCACGGAAACGGTGGCCATGCAGGATGCGGAAGCGACCATGGCTGCGATCAGGCAGCTCCAGGATGCCGGATTCGAGCTTGCCATCGACGACTTCGGCACCGGCTACTCCAGCCTGAGCTATCTGCAGCAGTTCGGCGTACAGCAGATGAAGGTGGACCGCAGCTTCATCAACAACCTGACGACGGATGAAAAGGGGCAATCGATCGTTGCGGCCATCATCCGGCTGGCCCACTCGCTGAATATGGAAGTGGTGGCGGAAGGCGTGGAAACCGAGGCGCAGCTGGCGCTGCTGAAAGAACTCAAGTGCGATCAGACGCAGGGCTACCTGCTGGGACGCCCCATGGGCGTGTCGGATTTCGTTGCGCTGATGCAGCCGCAGGCTCGCCGGCAAGCCATGGATGACGTCAGCAAGGAACCCGATCTTCCCGTGGGGATCGGGTAGTCCGCCTGGATGCCGCATACGCCATGATTGGCGCGTCGGCAATCCGCCGGCGGCAGCCGGCAAAGCTGCGGCCTGTTTGAACATCGGTCGTATTCAAACAGGCGCGTTACAGAGGCGGAATTAAATCACGCCCTGCGCCAGCATCGCATCCGCCACCTTCACGAAACCGGCGATGTTTGCACCGTCCACATAGCTCAATGTACCGTCGTCGCGCTTGCCGTAGTGCAGGCAGGCGGCATGGATGCCCTGCATGATCTGCAGCAGGCGGGCATCGACTTCCTCGCGCGGCCATGAGATGCGTTCCGCGTTCTGGCTCATCTCGAGACCGGACGTGGCGACGCCGCCGGCGTTGCTGGCCTTGCCCGGCGCGTAAAGAACGCCGGCCGCCTCGAATGCCTTGGCGGCATCGATGGTGGACGGCATGTTGGCGCCTTCGGCCACGCATACCACGCCGTTCCTGATCAGCGTCGCGGCGTCATTGGCATCAAGTTCGTTCTGGGTGGCGCATGGCAGCGCCACGTCCACCGGAACATGCCAGGGGCGCACGCCCGCTTCGAACCGCACGCCGGTACGCTGGGCATAATCGCTGACGCGGCCGTAATGATGGTTTTTCACGTCCATGAGAATGGCGAGCTTCTCGGGAGTGAAGCCGTCCATGTCGATGACCGTGCCGCTGGAGTCGGACACCGTCACCACCTTGGCGCCCAGCGCCATGGCCTTTTCCACCGCATACTGGGCCACGTTGCCGGAGCCCGACACGCTCACGCGCAGGCCGTCGAAGGAGCGGCCGCGCGTCTTCAGCATTTCCTGCGCAAAGTAGACGGTGCCGTAGCCGGTGGCTTCGGGACGGATCAGCGAGCCGCCGAAACTCAGGCCCTTGCCGGTGAAGACGCAATCGGCGCGGTTGGTCAGCTTTTTCATCATGCCGGTCATATAGCCGACCTCACGGCCGCCCACGCCGATGTCGCCGGCGGGAACGTCGGTATCGGCGCCGACATGGCGGAACAGTTCCGTCACGAAGGCCTGGCAGAAGCGCATCACCTCGGCCGAGCTCTTGCCCTTGGGATCGAAATCCGAACCGCCCTTGCCGCCACCCATGGGGAGCGTCGTCAGTGCGTTCTTGAAAGTCTGTTCGAAGGCCAGGAACTTCAGCACCGAAAGATTGACCGACGGATGGAAGCGCAGGCCGCCCTTGTACGGGCCGATCGCCATGCTCTGCTGGATGCGGTAGCCGCGGTTGACCTGGACCTGGCCGTGATCATCCACCCAGGAGACGCGGAACATCACCACCCGTTCGGGCTCCACCAGCCGATCCAGCAGTCCGTGCTCCGCATACTTGGGGTGCTTTGCGATGTATGGCCACAGGCTTTCCATGACTTCGGTGACAGCCTGCAAGAATTCAGGCTGACCGGGATTGCGCTCGGCAACATGCTGCACGAATTGATGAACGGAGGTGTACTTCATAGTGGATTCCTGAACAAAGGGATAGAAGGAAGGGCTTTTGTATTTACTGAACGCGCATTTTGGCATAAATTTCGCACCAAAATGGAGCGGTTTTTCTTCCGAGTTTTGCAGGGAAAGTCAGCGGACCCAAGTCTTGTCCTAGTTGCGGACACGCATATCCCTCGCCACGCAAATACGTCAATGCCTCTATGATGGCAATCCTTTGGCAAACGCAACTGCGCCGGAATGGCATCATGCATAAATGGCAAGCCTTGATGATTGTCGGGCGCTAAGGGAAACATGCGCCGAGAAACCGAAAGCGAATGGAAGCAACTCGTCCCTTCCACGCACTCTATGAACAAATACACAAGCACCAGCAAGGAAACTGATTGATGAAGAAAGAAATCATCGCCCTCGACGGCGACGGCGTCCTGCTCGACTACCATACCGCCTACCGCTTCGCATGGGAGCGCGCGTTCGGCGTGCTGCCCGACATCGTCGACCCCGACGCCTATTGGGCAATGGACCGCTATGCGGTGCGCCGGCTGGAAGGCGAGGAGCGGGATCGGTTCCGCAAGTGCTTCGATCACGTGCACTGGTCATCGCTGCCTGCACTGCCGGGTGCCGTCGATGCATGCCATCGGATGCACGACGCGGGCTACGAGCTCGTGTGTGTGACGGCGATCGGCAAGGAATTCGAGCAAGCCCGCCTGATGAATCTGCGCGAAGCGGGCTTTCCGATTGAACGGATCGTCGCGACGCCCATGGCCTTGTACGGCAGCAGCCCGAAGGTTGCGGCGCTTACCGAACTGCAACCGGTGGCCTTCGTTGACGATTACCTGCCCTACTTCGCCGGCATTCCGCGACAGGTGCATGCGGCTCTCATCCTCAGGGAGCCCAACGGCAGTCCGAACGTCGGCCCGGACCTGGAGAACATCGATTCACGGCACCAGGATCTGGCCGGCTTCGCAGACTGGTGGCTTGCGCAGGACCATGCTGCCTGAGGCGCCATGAAAAGCTGCCCGCGCCGCTTGTGACGGCGCGGGCAGCACGTCATGCAGCAGGTCTATTGCACCTGCCGCATCTGTTCCAGGATGGCCGGATTTTCCAGCGTGGAGACATCCTGGGTGATCTGCTCGCCCTTGGCCAGCACGCGCAGCAGACGCCGCATGATCTTGCCCGAACGCGTCTTCGGCAGGTTGTCGCCGAAACGGATCTCCTTCGGCTTGGCAATCGGCCCGATCTCCTTGCCCACCCAGTCGCGCAGCTCCTTGGCAATCTGTTTCGCCTCATCGCCGCTCGGCCGCGCCCGCTTCAGCACCACGAAGGCACAGATCGACTCGCCCGTCGTCTCGTCCGGCTTGCCCACCACTGCCGCTTCCGCCACTAAGGGATTGGCCACCAGCGCCGATTCGATCTCCATCGTGCCCATGCGGTGGCCCGATACGTTCAAGACGTCGTCGATGCGGCCGGTGATCGTGAAGTAGCCGGTGCTCTCGTTGCGCACCGCGCCGTCGCCGGCCAGATAGATCTTGCCGCCCAGCTCTTCCGGGAAGTAGCTTTTCTTGAACCGCTCCGGGTCATTCCAGATGGTGCGGATCATCGACGGCCATGGCCGCTTGACCACCAGGATGCCGCCCTGCCCGTTCGGCAGGTCGTTGCCCGTCTCGTCCACCACGGCCGCCATGATGCCCGGCAGCGGCAGCGTGCAGGAACCCGGCACCATCGGTGTTGCGCCCGGCAGCGGCGTGATCATGTGGCCGCCGGTCTCGGTCTGCCAGAAGGTGTCGACCACCGGGCACTTCTCGTTGCCCACATTGCGGTAGTACCACATCCAGGCTTCCGGATTGATCGGCTCGCCGACCGAACCCAAGAGGCGCAGCGACGACAGGTCGTACTTCTTCGGATGCACGTTGGCGTCGGCGTCGGCCGCCTTGATCAGCGAGCGGATGGCGGTGGGCGCGGTGTAGAAGATGGTGGCCTTGTGGCGGGCGATCATGTCCCAGAAGCGGCCGGCGTTGGGATAGGTGGGCACGCCTTCAAAGACGATCTGCGTGGCGCCTACGGCTAGCGGGCCGTAGGCAATATACGTGTGGCCGGTGACCCAGCCGATGTCGGCGGTGCACCAGAAGATGTCTTCCGGCTTGATGTCGAAGGTCCATTTCATGGTCAGCATGGCCCACAGCAGGTAGCCGCCGGAAGCATGCTGGACGCCCTTGGGCTTGCCGGTGGAGCCGGAGGTGTAGAGGATGAACAGCGGATGCTCGGCCTCGACCCATTCCGGTTCGCAGGTGCTGGCCTGGTTGGCGACGACGTCTTTCAGCCAGAGGTCGCGGCCCTGCACGAAGTTGATATTGGCGCCGGTGCGCTGGTAGATCACCACGTTCTTCAGGTGCTCGCAGCCGCCCATGGCGATGGCTTCGTCGACGATGGCTTTCAGGGGCAGCTGCTTGCCGCCGCGGACCTGCTCGTCGGCGGTGATGACGGCGACTGCGCCGGCGTCGATGATGCGTTCCTGCAGCGACTTGGCGGAGAAGCCGCCGAAGACGACGGAATGGGTAGCGCCGATGCGGGCGCAGGCCTGCATGGCGACGATGCCTTCGACCGACATCGGCATGTAGATGACGACGCGGTCGCCCTTCCTGATGCCGAGCATGCGCAGGCCGTTAGCCATCTTGCAGACGCGCTCATGCAGCTCGCGGTAGCTTACCGAAGCTACAACACCGTTGTCGGATTCGAATACGACGGCGGTCTTGTCTGCATTGCCGTTCTGAAGATTGCGATCGAGGCAGTTGTAGGAGACATTGAGCTGACCGTCGGCGAACCACTTGTAGAAGGGCGCATCGGATTCATCCAGCGTCTGCGTAAAGCGCCGGTGCCAGGCGATGTTGTCATGGGCAAGCTGAGCCCAGAACAGCTCATAGTCGCGTTCCGCCGCGGCACACATGGCCTTGTAGGCATCCATGCCGGCGATGCTGGCGTGGCGCACGAACGACGGCGATGGCGGGAAGATGCGGGCTTCTTGTTTCAGGGTCTGGATATCGGACATGCTTTTCTCTCTGTCTGCTTTTCGAAACTGTAGCTTGCTGCACAAGTGCAAGAGCCGTGCCGAGTATCATGGCCAGCGTCAGGCCCATGCCGAGCATGCATTCATACGCACAAGCGGGCGGTGATGCAGGCAGGGCAGCCGGGAGACTGTTGAGATTTGTATCAGTCCGCAACAGCAGGCGCGCAAATTTTGATCAACACAGCACAGTTTCGCAAAAGCGCGTTTGCACATGACTCAAACCAGCGGAAAGCCTTTCGTCCACACTTCACTGCCGTCCTTGCGGACAAATAGCGCATCCACGCCCCGCCAAACGCTTGCAAGCGCCATCCCGCGTTCGCTTCCCATCACCATCAAGGCGGTCGACAATCCATCGGCCAGCATCGCAGCAGGCGCGGCGACACCGACGCAAGCCAGCTCCAGAGGCGAATCGCCGGAAACAGGATCGACGATGTGATGCCGCGACAAGTCGCCGCTGAACGCAGTCTCGTAGTCACCGGAGATTGCCAGGCTGCGCCCGTCCAGGCGCACGGCATGCAGGAGGCAGGATGAGCGGGGATCGGCAATCCCCACCTGCCAGGGCCGCGCCGAAGCACGTTCTCCGCTGCCCCGGAATTCGCCGATATCGACCAGCGCATCGCTTATGCCATGCCCCTGCAGCGCCGCCAGCGCCATATCGGTCGCATATCCCTGGGCAATGCCGTTGAGCGTAATCGCCATGCCGGCCCGGCGCAGGCGTACCTCTGGCTCGCCGGCCAGCACATCACGCCAGCCGACCAGCTTGTGCGCAGCAGCGCGATCGATGCCGCCCAGCGTTGCCTGCCAGAGAGGCTGGACCGTGATATCGAACGCTCCCCGCGTCAATACCGACAGCCGCAGGGCCTCGCGCAGGACGGCAAGCAGATGCGGGTGCGGAGAATCGAGCCGGCCGTGGCGATTGAGGAGCTGCACCTGGCTGTCCTCGCGATGCACCGTCATCAGCCGGTCGATTGCATGGGCCTGCGCAAACGCATCCCTGATCGCCGCCCGTGCCCTGTCCTCATCATCGTGCACGAGCTGTATCGTGACGGTGGTGCCGAAAGCGAGATCGGCGCCGCGATACAGGCGACGGCCCGGTGCAATCGCTTCGCCTCGCTCGACCGTGCCGGGAACGGGCGCACCCGGCCAGCAAAAAGCGGATAGCCCAAGCAGCCCGGTTGCGGCCGCCATGAATGTCCTGCGCTGCATTTATGCCTCCTTGGCCATGTCGTCATGCCGGCTCGATCGGCACCATGGTGCGCCGCTTCTTTTCCAGGATCAGCGGCGCGCACTTGTCATCGCTGCGATAGATGACCACGCAGTCCATGCACTGGAAGCATTCGTCATAACGCACCGTGCCGTTCGGCCGGATCGCTTCATAGTCGCAGCGATGCCTGCAGGTCTGGCAAGGCTTGCCGCAGGCGTCGCGCCGAGGCAGCCATGCAAACAGCCGCATCCTTCCCATCAGCGCCAGGCCGGCGCCGAAGGGGCACAGGTAGCGGCAGAAGAACTTGTAGCAGATGGCGCCTGCCGCAAGCAGCCCGGCGGCATACAGCACTAAGGGCCAGGACCGGACGAAGTTGAGGGTGATTGCGGTCTTGAACGGTTCGACCTCCACCAGCTTGTCGGTTAAAGACGGCGCGATGAATATGCTGGCAAGGATCGCGGCCAGCACGCCGTACTTCAGCAGCTTGAGCCTGGCATCGACCGCCGGCTTGAGCCGCAGCTGTGGCAGCCGCAGCCGTTGTCCCAGCTTGCCGGTCAACTCCTGCAGCGCGCCGAACGGGCACAGCCAGCCGCAGAAAGTACCGCGCCCCCACACCAGCAGCGATACCAGCGCGCCGCACCACAGCACGATGGAAACCGGGTCGTACAGCATGAATTCAAGGCTGCGGCCTTCCTTCAAAGCCTGGACCGCACCGGTGATATTGACGATTGACAGCTGCCCCTGCGCATGCCAGCCAATAAAGAACAAAGTGAAGGCAAGAAAGGCAATGCGGAAACGGTAGAAGCGCTTCGCGTTGATGGTGAGCCGCTTCTGCGCAGCGAGCGCCGCGAACAGCAGCACCAGGCCAGCCGCAGCGATGGCGAGATCCGTCCAGCGCTGTTTCCATACCGGCAGCCAGGTCTTGTTGTCCGTTGCGCTCGCGTGATAGTAGCGCTCGGGCAGACGGTAGGCGAAACGGAATTCCTGTGCGATGCGCTCGGGATAGATCATGCCCTTGAGACGCGTCACGCGCAAGCTCAGATCCAGCGGCTGCGACGGATCGAGCCCGGCCTGGCTGATGATACGGAACACCATCATCTCTCCCGGCGGACCACCTTGCGCGCTGCGCAGCCGCAGATCGAGATTGAGGTCGCGCATTTCGATCGGCAATCCGCCCTGGGACAGCACGAGGCGGTCGGGTACCGTGCCCGGCCTGAAGCTGTCCGAAACGGGTCCGTAACGCCCGCCCCAGTGGATCAGCAGCGCATGGTCACCGTCTTCGAGACGGCCCTCGAGCCGTTTCAGGCTGGCATCGTCGAGCAGGCTGCGTCCTATCGTGGGCACCGACACCAGTGCCGTCTGCATGTCGATAAAGACCTCGTCGGGCCGCGCCAGTGCTTCGCCGTCGAGGCCTTCTCCGGGCGTACCCTTGAATGCCTTTTCCACTTCGCCATTCAGAACGCGCATCGACTTGATCAGCCCGCCTTCGCGCAGCGCCGGCATGTCCAGCACATCGCTGACATCGCTGCGTATCCGTGCAATCTGGTCCGGATCACGCGCACCCGAAAAGCCGAGCTTCTTGCGCGCGATCTTGAGTGCAGATGACAGCACGCTCTGGTTGATGATGCGTACCGATGCGGTGGCTTTGGCAACACCGTCGATCCGCACATTGCCGCCTTCATTCGCACTGGTCCCGCCCCCCTGCTCCGCACCGATCGCGATGTTCTGCTTCAGCGACAGGCCGCGATACTGGCTGACGAAGCGCTTGAGCGGCGCTTCGCCCAACCCTTCAAGGAAGACCGGTTCATGATGCGACAGCACCTGCACATCAAGAAAGCCGCCAGCTGCATCCAGCGCCACCAGCAGATTCACCGGCACACCGGAAAAGCCCGGCACGGCGGCAAAGTCGACGGACTCGAACAGGTAGCCGACCAGCTCGGTGGCCGTTGCGTTCTGTCGAAGCAGCGGCCATACGGGAATGTCGGCGTCCTTGTCGCCAACCATCAGCGGCGCCGGGAATTGCCGCTCCAGCAGTTCACGGGTCAGGACGCCTGCCGCGGCATCGCTTTGCCATGCGACGGCAAGCCAGATCAGAAGCGCCGCGGCAACGGCGGGCAGGCAGTGCAGCGATGCGGTCGGCATAGGCTCAGGGTTTGGTCGGCGTGACTCCATACTTCGCGAAGATTCTTGCCATTTCCCCGGAGGCGCTCAAGTCGTTTGCCGCCGCCTGCAGGGCACGCGCCAGTTCCGGGTTGCCCTGCTTGACTGCCATGCCGACTACCCAGCCCTGCCGCGGCAGGCGCGGGAAATTGAGTTCGGAGAGAGGAAAATTGGTGTCGCCCCTGACCACGGTCTCGATCTCCGATTGGGCCGCCAGCACCGCATCGAGCTCTCCGGTCTTCAGCGCCGCCATCGCCGCTGCTGCGGTGTCAAAGATCTTGACGCTGTCGCGCACCTTGCCATCCTGCTCGCCGAGCAGCACCATGGCGGCGATCGATACCTTTTCCACGCCGACCTTCCTGCCGGCCAGGCAGTCGACGCTTTCGCAGCTTGGAATCCTGCGCACGTCGCGCACCAGGCGTACGCGCTCGCGGTAGTAGGGCGCGAAGATCTCCACATTCTTGTTCTCGGCCATCAGCCGGTTGTCGACCGGTACATGCATCATCACGTCGGCAGGGCCGTAACCGAGGTAATGCCCTTTCCATACCATGTTGCGCAGGTCGTCATTCAGGTTCTCGCCGGCGTCAAAGGGCAGCAGGCTGACACGCACGCCCAGCTTCCCGGCCAGCGCCTGGGCAATCTCCACGTCGATGCCGGCATCCTTGTCGGAGAAAGGCTGCATGTCCTTGTAGACGGCGACCTTCAGCACGCCGGCCTGCTTCACCTTGTCGAGGTCGGCCTGCGCCGCATGCATGGCGGCGTTGAGTCCGCAGAACAGCGTGCCGAGCAGTGCCAGTCTGCGCCATGCGAGTGATTTCATGATTGTCTCCTGGTTATTTGTTTGGTTTGTGTTGCTGTGGTGGAGGCAAGGGGCAATGCAGTGCGTCGCGCCTCCAGCTCCCTCCCCTTCAAGGGGACGTAGCAGGGAGAGGAACGTTCCATAAGCATATTGCCGCACGCCTAACCGCCTGCAAGCGGCCCGAATCCGCTGGCGCATTGCGCACCTCATAGAGGCCGTATTCTTTCAACCTCTCACTTCACCTCACGCTTCGTATCCAGATAAGCCTTCACCGTCCACATCGCTTCCTGGCTCAGCGTGCCTTCAAAAGGCGGCATGTACACCGCGCCGTTGCGCACCTTGCCCCGCCGTACGGAGGTCAGGTAGTACTGGTCGATCTCCTTGTAGCAGGCCTGTTTCTTGGCTTCGATCTTGATGTTCGTGCAGTCGCGGTCGAGCTTGCGCAGGTCGGGTGCGATGCCGCCGGAGACGGCTTCGATGCCGTGGCAGCGGGCACAGTTCTGGTTGTAGGCCGAGCTGCCGATGCGGATCGCCTCCTTGTTGCTGCGGTAGGGATTCTCCTCGCGCCATTGCTCGCCCAGCTGCGGCAGGGACTTGGTGTCGACTGCCTGCGGCGTGACATCGCCGTGGGCGTGGACCGACGGTGCATGCAGCAGCGCCGACAGCGCCAGCGCGGTAAGGGCCGCGAATGCGGTCCGGGAACCGGATGTGTTCATGATGCCTCCTCAACGTTATAAAAATATCGGATGGCATCATCAAGGCAAGTAGCATGCCATTGGCAGATCAGGCTGATGACAAGGCGGTGCCGGTGCATCTTCGATGCGGATTGATTCAATATGGAACACAGGTGTTGCTTGCTGCAACAGCAGGAAGACGCAGCCAAGCCTTTGCATGCGGACAAACGTGGGCACTCACAGTGCGGTCACTCGCGAAGGTCTCTTGCCATGGCCTCCTTCGGCAATTCCAGGCACGACGATTCCGATGCGCCTACGCTGGCTGGTTCAATACAAACCCGTCGAGCTGCGCGAAGCGACAGACTGTTGGTCACTGCGATGTGATGAAAAATTCAACGCTGCGCCAAGGCCATGCATGCGATACCACGCTTCAAGGCTTTCTCTGCACTTCAATGCGCTGGGAGGCTATTTACGGACCTATAATGCGATCATCCATCACTCAATGGTCTGCATGACCATATCGCGGGACGGCCCGATGACTCACGTATCCCCTGACTCCACTATCCCGCATGAAGATCCCAGCTTCTACCGGACGCTGCTGGAATCCACCAAGGCCATCCCCTGGCGCATCGACTGGCAGACCATGCGCTTCAGCTATATCGGCCCCCAGATCGAGCAGCTGCTTGGCTGGAAGCAGGCGAGCTGGATAACCGTCAACGACTGGGCCGAACGCATCCACCTGGAAGACCGGCAGAAGACGGTCGATTTCTGCGTCTCCCAATCGCAGAACGGCGTTGATCACGAAGCCGACTACCGCGCCCTCACCGCGGACGGAGACATCGTATGGATCCGTGACGTGGTGCATGTGCTGCGCCGCCCCGACGGCAGCGTCGACTCGCTGGTCGGATTCATGTTCGACATCAGCGAACGGAAAAAAGCCGAAGACAAGATCCTGAAACTGCAGGAAGAGCTCGAGACCCTGTCCTACAAGGACGGCCTGACCGGCGTGGCCAACCGGCGCATGCTGGATGCGCTGCTCGATGTCGAGTGGGCGAAATCCCGCGCCAGCCGGCAGCCCATCTCGGTCATCCTGGTCGATATCGATTTCTTCAAGCAGTACAACGACCACTATGGCCACCGCGCCGGCGATCAATGCCTCAAGCGCGTTGCCCATGTGCTGGATGCCGCCGCCACACGCTCGCGCGATCTCTGCGCGCGGCTGGGCGGCGAGGAATTCATGCTGGTGCTGCCGGAGACGGATGCCGCGGCGGCACTGCAGGTGGCCGAGCGCTGCCGCAAGCTGCTGACCAGGGAAAGTATCACGCACGCCCAGTCGCATGTGTCCGACAGCGTGACGGTGAGCATGGGAATCGGCACCATCGTTCCCGATTCGCAGGATGACCTGAGCGAATTTCTAGAACTCGTCGACCGCAGGCTCTATCAAGCCAAGGCCAACGGCCGCGACTGGATCGAGGCCGGGGCGGCATAATCTTCTTCCCGTCGACTGAGCTATCCATTGCCACGGATGCTCCCGAAATCCTTGCCCGGTTCAGCAAAATGGAGACTATTCCGATGTTCGACGGAACCGTTTTCATTTCCGTACCACTCACCTGAGAGCGCGGAGGCCCAACCGGGCTGTATCCGCCGTTGACACGCGCGGATTGTCCGCTGCGGCAAGGCCTGCGCTCCGGCGCTGCGCAAGCGGCGTCGTACGCGAGCTTAGACCTTCAGGGCCCAGACATGCGCATTCCATTTCCATCTTCGGTTATTCCCGATCACGACAACTATTCCTTTTTCGGAAAGGCATGGAAGGACCGTTTCAACGGCGTGACGGAACTGTCGGCCAAGACCCGCTCGGGCGGCACGAATCTATCGGATAACGAGGAACGCCATGCGCACCAGACCAAACTGCTGGAGGCGCGGCTCAACACCTTTCTCGATGCCGCGAGTACGCCTGCAGTCGTCACAAAAACCGCTATTGGCCGTGTGGAGGTGCCGTATGTGAAGTCGCCGCTGCCTGCACTGCGGGATGCGCGCATCCTTCCCAGCTTTTCCCGTGCACGCGCGGGTTCCGTGGACAGCTTTAACAAACGCAAGGCGATCTCCAAGCTCAAGGAGGAGTTCCTGCGCTGCGATGAACCTGTCAGGACGGCATTCCTTGAAAAAATCCAGGGCGATATCACCAGTGCACAGGCTGGCAGTTTCATCAAGGCGAAATTGGAAGAATCACATAAAGAGCTTTTCAGGTTGACGAGCAAGAACAAGTTTCAGGACCTGGACTCCCTCGGAGAGAAAAGGAGCCAGTTGGAGCGGAGACGAGTCGAAGTCGGCGAGATGCGAGGCAGGGAGAAGCTTTACGGACAAGCCACCTTGCTTTTCAACGGGACGGATCGCAAATTGCGCTCCATTGACCGCAAGACTAGTATCCTGTCCCGCAAATAACTTTACTTAGTCAATACTGTCTAAGCTAAGGTAATGACCATGAGGAGACGATCATGGAACGCGGGCGCCCTAAAAAAGCTGAAATCGTGTTGTTGGATCATGAGCGTGCCGAACTGCAAGCCTTGGCGCATTCCCGCTCGCTGCCGCATAGCATTGTGCGCCGGGCACAAATGATTCTGATGTCCGCTGATGGCATGAACAATGCCAGCATTGCCGAGCACTTCGACATGTCCCGTCCCATTGTTGGCTTCTGGAGGAAGCGTTACCTGACCCAAGGCATCGCCGGCCTCTACGACGAAAGCCGTCCCGGCCGGCCACGCAGCTATCAGGATGAACAAGTTGCTGACCTGCTCAATAAGGTGTTGCAAGAACAGCCCAAGATAGCGACCCACTGGAGTGTACGCCTGGCGGCCAGCGAAACGGGTATCTCCAAAAGTACAGTGCAACGTTATCTGCATCTGTTCGGTGTACAACCGCATCGCAGCAAGTCATTCAAGTTATCAAACGATCCGCAGTTCGTTGACAAGGTGCGCGACATCGTTGGCCTGTATCTGAACCCACCAGACAAGGCGCTGGTGCTATGCGTCGACGAGAAGAGCCAGATTCAGGCTATTGAGCGCAGCCAGCCCTCGCTGCCGGCTGGGCTGGGCCACATTGAGGGCGTCGCACATGACTATTTCCGCCATGGTACGACGACGCTATTTGCAGCACTGGATGTGGCCACTGGTGAAGTGGTCGGCCAATGCAAGGCGCGGCATCGTCATCAGGAATTCCTAGCCTTCCTGCAGCACCTCGATCGCACCATCCCCGAAGACCTGGACATTCATCTGGTCATTGATAACTACATTACGCACAAACATTCCAAGGTACGCGCATGGCTGGCACAGCGACCTCGCTATCATGTGCATTACACGCCTACCTACAGTTCATGGTTGAATCAGGTAGAGCGTTGGTTCTCACTACTGAATCAACGAGTACTACACCGCGGTTCCTTCAAAACCGTCGCTCAACTCACCGAACGTATAGATCGCTTCGTTAATGAATACAATGCCAACTCACGACCCTTTGTATGGACGGCGACCGCCGATTCAATCTTAGAAAAAGTACACCGCCTGTGTAAAGTTATTTGCGGGACAGGACACTAGAACTCATTTCATAAATAGGTAGTCGACGCTCTTTTCGACATGACGGGGTTTTCATCATGGCGCGAAGAGAAGAACTTACCGATGAACAATGGGCGATTCTGGAGCCGCTCATTCCGGCTCCCGTACGGCGGGCAGACGGACGCGGCCGGCCAGTGGTCCACAGCGATAGAGCTGTGCTTAACGGCATTCTATGGGTGCTGCGTACTGGCGCTGCATGGGCTGATTTACCCAACCGCTTCCCATCTGGCTGTACATGTTTCAGACGTTTCACCCGATGGGTCAAGGCGGGTGTCATGAGGCAGATACTCGAAGCACTGGCGCGACACCTGGAACAAGCAGGAAAGATCGATTTATCCGAATGCTTCATCGACGGCACTTTCGTAGTGGCGAAAAAGGGGGATCCAAAGTGGGAAAGACCAAGCGGGGCAAGGGCACGAAGCTCATGGTTATTACAGACGCTCATGGTCTTCCACTCGCCGTGCACACGGCTTCTGCTAGCCCACATGAAGTCACCCTTGTCGAAGCTACCCTCGATGAAGCCGTCACCGTGGGACGACCCCGACGACTTATTGGGGATCGTGCCTATGACAGTGATCCGCTCGATCAAAGGCTCGCAGAGCGCGGCATTGAATTGATTGCACCGCATCGCAAGGGGCGCATCCGGCCTGCCACACAGGATGGTCGTCCTCTGCGACGTTACAGAAGGCGATGGAAGGTTGAACGGACCTTTGCCTGGCTTAACAAGTTTAAGCGTGTCATTACACGTTGGGACCGCTGCATCGAACATTACACCGCCTTTGTTCATCTCTCACTTGTCATGATTCTGCTTCGACGCCATTTATGAAATGAGTTCTAGAGAAATCCTGAGACCATCTTCCTATAAACTGCACCGAGCAAACAACAACGGCGACAAGGTCACGAACCGGCCGTTATATGTCGAGGAATTGAAAAACCTTCGACGAGAAGGCATTAACAGCGCCCAAGACCTGAAAACGGAAACTGGCATCCGCAATTTCACGGAAGCGCAGTTCATCACACTGGCGAACGCGATAAGGGATTTCCGCGAGCAGGTGAAGACTTTGGAAGGCGCTGGCGCGGCGGACGAACAGGCGCTTCGAGCCGCGGCAAAGCCCATCCTGTACAGCCGTGAAAGAGAAGCGGTTCACCGCTTCATCCGCGATATGGTTCGCCAGCTCAAGAGGGCTGGGGTTCCTGCCGAGGACCTCAGCGAAATCCGTGCGCTGATTCCCGACAAGCCTGGCGGCGCGCAGGCGCTGTTCCAGGGACTCGTGCCCGGCACCGGAAAGCAGATGCGCCTGCAGGACGAGGCCGAACGCATGGCCAAGGCGTTGCCGAAGGTTTTGCGGCTTACTGCTGCATATGGGGAAAAGTTGCAGGAAAACCTGATGCAATTCGACCTGAGCGGGGTGCAAGCTTTCAGTGACTATGTGAACAACGATGAGCCACCGTCCTCACATGCTCTTGAATTCATCAAGTCGTTCCAAGGCCAAGCCTTTGTAGACGCAATTGTAGAAAAAGGGATTGAACTGTTTGGGCCTCAACTTTACCAAGTAGAAGCTCTCAAAACCCGAAATGTCCGGAAAGATCCTGACGAGACGCTTCGTCTTGCAGCGGACTTGTTGAAGCTCGTTTTAAAACTTAGCTCATTAAGCTGTCCCTCCCTTGATCATCTTGTGCAAGAGAACCAGCATCTCTTCATGATGACTAGCGATCCGGAATTCTGGGAAACGGAGGCCGTCGGCAAGGCGGCAACCCGCCTGACGCAAGACTCGGACATCAATTCCACGAAGAAGTCACGCATCTTCAAGCAGATGAAATTGCGCGCCGCTGCTATGGGAGTGGATGCAGCCGAGGTTGACGCCTACATGATTCAAGGCATCGCCAATACACTGCGCAACCGCAACATGGTGATCGAAGGCACGAAGATAGCCGGCGTGATCGGTTCCGTCGCCGGCAATATTTCATCCACGCCCTTGTCCGTGGTGGCGGCGCCCCATGCACCTTTCCTTGCGCTGCCCGGCATCATGGACCTTGCGCTGATGCCTGCCGGCTGGGCCATCGGACAAATACCGGGCGCCATCTTTGGTGCGACCGTGCTGAACGACATGAAGCGCGCTCGCCTGCAGGAAGCAAAGGACAGCGGGGGCGTGATGAACTCTGATCTGTACAGAGTATCGGACGTGAATCATCTCAGCGCAACTTATACATCGGCCAGTAAAAGCATTCGTTTCAGCCGGAAGAACTTGGCGAAACTGCTCAATGCCGAAAAGCCGGCGTTGATGCCCATGGCGCGTGGAAGTTTCAGTCAGTACAAACATGCGCATGGCCAGGTGTGGAAAGGCATGGCAAAGGAAATTTCTTCGCTTGTGTGGACTCCCATACGCTACGTTTTCTCCACCGGTCCACAAGACGCATGGAAAGATCTCGTGATCCACAATGATCCGGCGCAGTGGAAAAGGCAGACTGCAGAACGGTTGAAAGACTACATGGGATATTACTCGTCTGAGTCTGTATTCGTCGAGGACAGGTCGACAGATGGGTCAAGTTCTGGAGTATGACCGCCACCTGCTGAAGTAATGGTAAATGGCGTTCCACCAAGTGTTAAAAATTTTTAATGGAATATGGCAGGCAGGATGCAGAATGGCGGCAGTCGCTCTATGGTGCTCGTCAATCCGCACCCGAAAATCGCTAACCCGGTCCCGGCGACACTCCCGACTGCAGCGCACCGGCACCACCCTTGTCCTTCTTCACCGCATACATCGCCTGGTCCGCATGCCGAAGCAACTGTTCGATGCCGCTCCCGTGCTCGGGATACAAGGCGATGCCGATGCTGGGCCGCATCGACAGCCGGTGCTCCCCGAGCTGGATCACCTGCATGACGGAGCTGCGGATTTTCGCCGCGATCCTTGATGCATCGTCGGCATGCTGGATATGTTCGAGCACCACCATGAATTCGTCGCCGCCCAGCCGGGCCACGGTATCTTCAATGCGGATGCACTGCTTCAGGCGATGTCCCACCACGCGCAGCAGTTCGTCGCCGGCGTCATGGCCGAGCGTGTCGTTGATGCGCTTGAAATCATCAAGATCGATATACAGCACCGCGGCCTGGCGCTGCTCCTGGCCGGCCACGGCAAGCGCGTGCCGGCCCCTGTCATGGAGCAGCCGCCTGTTGGGAAGGCCGGTCAGTTCATCGTACTGCGCAAGCATGAGCAGCCTGGCATGAAGCCGGTAGCGTTCGATGGATGCCGCCACCTGCGTAGCGACGAACTGCAGCATGTCGCAGTCGCTTTCGCCATAACGGCAGCCGTCATGGCTGCGGATGAGCAGCGCGCCTATCGTCCTGTCGGAAGACGTCAAGGGCACTGCAATGATGGATGCATCGCTTGCTCCGGCAAGCACTACCTGCGGCATGGCCGTGCCGCAGGTGATCGCTTCTCCGCACAGCCGGGCCGCATGGAGTTCCTGTGTCAGCGGCGTGTCCGCGCCGCCGTCGCATCCATAAGGAAATTCAAGACTGCCGTCGGCTTCGTTAAGCAGGCCTGCAGCAAAGCCGGCCACCGGCAGCAGGCGGGCAATGATGTGATGAACGTCGCACAGCATCGCAGGCAGATCGACAGCCGCATGGGCGGCCTCGGAGATGGCATAGGTCGCTGCCTGGCGCCTTTCCAGCTGCCGGTGCTCGCTCAGGTCGCGGGCGACGCCGATGCGCATCTGATCGGCTTCCGACCAGCGGGCCGACCACATCAGGGTGGCATGGCTTCCATCCTTGCGTACGTACCGGTTCTCGAAACCGATGCGCGGAAGCCCCGCCATGACCTGCCCTGCCTCCTCGAGCGTCCTCGCCCGGTCTTCCGGCGCGACGAGGTCCAGCATGCTGCGGCCGATCAGTTCCTGCTGGCTGTATCCGAGGATGCGCTCGCATGCCGCGCTCACGAACGCGATCTTCCCGTGCACGTCTACCATGAAGACGGCATCGAGCAGGAGATCGACGACATTCGTCAGCAGCTCGGGAGGTTTTGCGCTCATGCATACAGCATACTATTAAATTGCTGCACTGCTGCATGTCATGCCAGCTTCGCGCCTTCATTGACGCCCGAAAAGCATGACTGATTGTCAATACCTCCGGACGTCAGGGCAGCGCTTCCTTCCGGTCACCGCCGGAACAGGGCGCTCATCGGCATTCGTCGCGCACCGCCGCGCGTACGCGGGAAACGCGGGACCGCACCGTACCAATCGGGATGTTGAGCTGGCGCGCCGCTTCCTCATAGGTCGTATCGCCGTCGAGCACGGCCTCGAAGGTGGCGCGCATGTCCGGATCGATGCGGTTGAGTATCTCGCCGACCTTGCGTGCGATCTGGCGCGATTCGATTACCATCATCGGGTCGATGCAGTGCTGGTCGATGATCTGCTCCAGCTCGGCTTCGTCGATGGCGTCGCACAGAGAAGAAGTCGTGCGGCGCACATGGTTGCGCGCCAGGTTGAGCGCAATCCCGAACAGCCAGGTCGATGGCTTGGAGAGCCCGGAAAAGCGCTCGGCGCAGCGCAGCGCTTCGAGGAAGGTCGACTGCACCACATCCTCGGCATCTTCGGGATTGCGGACATAGCGCAGCACAAAGCGATGGAGCTGGCGGTAGTATTGCAGGAATAAGGCATTGACATCGATGGCGGCAGGGCAAAGCGCATCGACGTCCGTAGCGGCGGCGTTCGTCATTATGATCTCCCAGTTGATCTGCATTTGTTGTCGTGGCCGACTGCACGCCTTTGATCAGCGGTTTTTTTTCTATGCGTTGCTGTTGCCGTGACTGCACGATACCCAGACGGGGCCGCCGCAAGGGGATTTGGTGAGAAATGGTGAGGGATTGAAAGTTTTTGAGGAACGCGGCGGGTTGCGCCATACGATCATTGCGATCATTGCGATCCCGGCGCGCGCATACGGAAGCCGGCGCGCCGGCGCCTCATGCACAGCGGCTGTAAAGGATGGGAGAATGGAGAAGGCGCCGATACGCCGGCATAGCCATGCACGAAGGCATGGCTATGCCGCCGGAGGCACAATCAGGACACTAGTGCAGGCCGCCCTTGGGACTCAGGTCGGTGTAGAAGTCGGATACTTGTTCCTCGACGGAAGAATAAGGCATCTGCAGATCGATGCCCCTGCCTCTCTCGCTGTTACGGTACATCGCCGCGCCAAGCAGCAGCAGCCGGCGCATGTCCGTCTCCGAAATGTTGCCTTCGATGGAAGAAAGTGCATGTGCATAAATTTCGGCAACCGTGGTTGCATCCACTTCCGCCGTCTCGGTACATTTGATGAATTCCAGAATTTCCGTCACTGTCATGACAACTCCATCGTCAGTACTCATTCGTTAATGACCGATGTAGTTTTGTCTGGTTCCTGACGCTGGCGGTCTTTCTGCGGATTCAGGAAAAGAAGCGAACGAAATTTTCCACCGGTTCCCGCTCGGTGACCAGCCGGCCGCTGATGTCGCCGGTGTCCTCGTAGCCCAGGGACATGCTGCAGACCATCATTTCATTGTCCGGCCAGCCCAGCATCTCGCGCAGGATGGGATGGAATTCATTCATCGCCGCCTGCGGGCAGGTTTCGAGTCCATATGCGCGCGCAGCCAGCATCACGTTCTGCAGGAACATGCCGTAATCCAGCCAGCTGCCTTGCTGCATGATGCGGTCGACGGTGAAGAACAGGCTGACCGGCGCGCCGAAGAATTCCACGTTGCGCCGGTGCTGGGCATGCATGCGTTCCTTGTCGGCACGGCCGATGCCCAGCAGCGTGTACAAGTCCCATCCCACCTTGCGGCGTCGGTCGATATAAGGCGAAGTCCATTCCCTCGGGTAATACGGATACTCTTCCCGGTATTTTTCCGCCTTCTCGGGATCATTGAACGCCTGCGTGAGCCGCTCGATCACGCGGCGCTGCATGTCGCCGGTCACCACATAGACCTTCCATGGCTGGGTATTGGTGCCGGAAGGCGCGCGGCTTGCGGTTTCCAGGATAGACGCGATGATCCCGGGTTCCACCGGCGTCGGCAGGAAGGCGCGTACCGAGCGGCGGCCCGCGATGATTTCCAGCATCTCGCTTGTCTTGTCAGCAGCCTTGTCGGCGCGGTCGGCTTCACTCATGGCGGAAATCCGGCTTGCGCTTTTCCAGGAAAGCCTTCATGCCTTCCTTCTGGTCATGCGTGGCGAACAGCGCATGGAAGCTGCGGCGCTCGAAGCGAACGCCTTCGGTGAGGGTCGTTTCATAGGCACGGTTGACGGCTTCCTTGGCAGCAATCACGCTCGGCAGCGACATGCCGGCGATGATGGTGGCCGCATCCAGCGCTTCCTGGTCGAGCTTGTCGGCGGGCACGACGCGCGACACCAGGCCGGCGCGCTCGGCTTCCTGCGCATCCATCATGCGGCCGGTCAGCACCAGGTCCATGGCCTTGGATTTCGATACCGCGCGCGGCAGGCGCTGCGTGCCGCCGGCGCCGGGAATGATGCCGATCTTGATCTCGGGCTGGCCGAATTTCGCCGTGTCGGCGGCAATGATGAAGTCGCACATCATCGCCAGTTCGCAGCCGCCGCCCAGCGCATAGCCTGCCACCGCCGCGATCACCGGCTTGCGCACCTGCAGTATGGTTTCCCAGTTGCGTCCGATAAAGTTGTTGCGGGTTACGTCGGACAGGGTCATCGGCTGCATCGCGGAAATGTCGGCGCCCGCTGCAAATGCCTTGGCGCTGCCGGTGAGAATGATGCAGCCGACATCGTCATCCTTTTCCATGGCGAGCAGGGCTGCGCCGAGCGCGTCCATCAGGGCATCGTTGAGCGCATTGAGCTGCGCCGGGCGGTTCAGCTGCAGTATGCCGACGCGGCCTTCCTTGCGGCTCAATACCAATTCTTCCTGCATGGCGAATCCTTTCTTTCTTCTGGGTTGTTCGATGGCAGCTGCAATGTTACCAAGACCGCATCCTTTGGGCAGGACCGGTCTCGATCGGGACGATCAGGATGAATGCGCGGCCTGCCGGATGATGCGCGCCACTTCTTCGGCGGGCATGCGGTCGGCGACTTCCCGGCAGTAACGCAGCGTCTCCGGCAGCACTTCAAGACCCATGCGCTCGGCCTGCAGGCAGCGCAGCAGCGCCAGACGCTTGTGGCCGAAACGCACGGAACGCTGCAGCAGCGTCTGCATCGCTTCCGCATTGCAGTCCGACGACGCGGCGCGCTTGAGCTTGCGCAGCTGTTCGCGTTTCATCCCGGTTCCTTTTGATGACTCAGGCTCACCAGGCGCTGTCCGGATAGGCGAGCACGCTGGCGCCGCCGCGCTGGATGGCCGCTGCCGACGCAGATGCGTCCGCCAGCACCTGTTCCGCGTAGAAGCGGGCCGACACCGCGGTCGCGCCGGCATCGCCATTCTTCAGTGCGGCCGAGAGACGCAGCGCATGCATCCAGCCGCCGCAGACATTGCCCCATAACAGCAGGTAGGGCACCGAACCGGCATACACTTCGCGCGGCGCACCTTCCTGCGTCTCCAGCAGCCAGCGCACGGTGCCGCGCAGCGCGCCGCAGGCTTCCTCCAGCCGCTCGCCCAGCGCGCGCGCATCGGCCTGGTCAAGCTGGCGCAGCGCCTGCGCATCGGCGGCTATCGTGTCGATCAGCGCATGGGCGGCCGCGCCGCGGTCGCGCACCGTCTTGCGGCCGACCAGGTCGTTGGCCTGGATCGCCGTAGTGCCCTCGTAGATGGTGGTGATGCGCGCATCGCGGTAATACTGTGCGGCGCCGGTCTCCTCGATGAAACCCATGCCGCCGAATACCTGGACCGCGTCGTAGGTCACGTCCTGCGCCGTCTCGGTGAACCAGCCCTTGAGCACCGGGATCAGCAGTTCCATGCGGCTCTGCGCATTCTTGCGCGCTTCGGCATCCAGCGTCACCGAATGGGCAATATCCTTCTGCATCGCGACGTAGACTGCAAGCGCGCGCATGGCTTCGTTGCGGCTCTTCATGCCGAGCATCATGCGGCGCACGTCGGGATGGCGCAGGATGGTGTTGCCCAGGCTGCCGTCTTCGCCGACGGCGCGGCCCTGCACCCGCTCCAGCGCATAGGCAAGCGCATGCTGGTAGGCGCGCTCGGAGATCGACAGGCCCTGCAGGCCGACCGAGAAGCGGGCTTCGTTCATCATGATGAACATGTATTCCAGGCCGCGGTTTTCCTCGCCGACCAGGTAGCCGACAGCGCCGTCCTTCTCGCCGTAGAGCATGACGGCGGTGGGGCTGCCGTGGATGCCGAGCTTGTGTTCCAGCGAGGCGCAGCGCACGTCGTTGCGCGCGCCGGTCGAACCGTCGTCATTGACCAGGAACTTCGGCACCACGAACAGCGAAATGCCCTTGACGCCCTTGGGCGCATCCGGCGTGCGCGCCAGCACGAGATGAATGATGTTGTCGGTGAAGTCATGCTCACCGAAGGTGATGAAAATCTTCTGACCGCTGATGCGGTAGGAGCCGTCCGCCTGCGGCACGGCTTTCGTCTGCACGGCGGCGAGATCGGAGCCGGCGGCCGGTTCCGTGAGGTTCATGGTGCCGGTCCATTCGCCCGTCACCAGCTTGGACAGGTAGGTGTCTCTTAGCTGCTGGCTGCCGGCGGTGAGCAACGCTTCGACCGCGCCGTTGGTCAGCATCGGGCACAGCGCGAAGCTGAAGCTCGCCGCATGCCACATTTCATCGACGACGGTCGCCATCACGGCGCACAGTCCCTGGCCGCCGTACTCCTCGGGGAAGCGCAGGCCGTTCCAGCCGCCTTCGCAGAAGGCCTTGTAGGCGTCCTTGAACCCGGGCGTGGTGGCGACTTCGGAATCTTTCCAGCGCGCGCCCTGCACGTCGCTGATGCGGTTGAGCGGATCGATCACGTCGGCGGCGAACTTGCCGGCTTCTTCGGCGATGGCGAGCGCGGTATCGGCATCGAAATCGAAACCGCAGCGGCGGGCGTGCTCGTCGAGCGGAAAGACCTGCTTGAGCAGGAAGGCGATGTCGGACAGCGGGGGACGGTATTGGCTCATGATCGTGCGGCGGAGATTGGATTTTCAAGGCGCCGCTTCGTCCTTCTGCATTTTCTGCACGGATGAAGCGGCGGTATTGCGGATGGCTTACATGCTGCGGCGGTATTGCCCGCCGACTTCGAACAGCGCGCTGCTGATCTGGCCCAGCGAGCAGACGCGCACCGCTTCCATCAGCGTCTCGAAGACGTTGCGGTCCTCGATCACCGCCTGCTGCAGCTTCTGCAGCATGGCCGGCGCCTGCGCCGCATTGCGCTCGTGGAAGTCGGCCAGGCGCTTGAGCTGCGACTGCTTTTCCTCCTCGGTGGAGCGCGCCAGTTCGAGCTGCTGCGGAATGGTGTCGCCCTTCGGATTGCGGAAGGTGTTGACGCCGATGATGGGCAGCGTGCCGTCATGCTTCAACTGCTCGTAGTACATCGACTCTTCCTGGATCTTGCCGCGCTGGTAGCCGGTCTCCATCGCGCCGAGCACGCCGCCGCGTTCGGCGATGCGCTCGAACTCCTGCAGCACCGCTTCCTCCACCAGGTCGGTCAGTTCCTCGATGATGAAGGAACCCTGGTTCGGGTTCTCGTTCTTGGCGAGGCCCCATTCGCGGTTGATGATCAGCTGGATCGCCAGTGCGCGGCGCACCGACTCGTCGGTCGGCGTGGTGATCGCCTCGTCGTAGGCATTGGTATGCAGCGAGTTGCAGTTGTCGTAGATGGCGATCAATGCCTGCAGCGTGGTGCGGATGTCGTTGAAGTCAATCTCCTGCGCATGCAGCGAGCGGCCCGAGGTCTGGATGTGGTACTTGAGCTTTTGCGAGCGCTCGTTGGCGCCGTACTTCTCGCGCATGGCCACCGCCCAGATGCGGCGCGCGACGCGGCCGAGCACCGTGTATTCCGGGTCCATGCCGTTGCTGAAGAAAAACGACAGGTTGGGCGCGAAGTCATCGATGTGCATGCCGCGCGCGAGATAGGCTTCGACGAAGGTGAAGCCGTTCGACAGCGTGAAGGCCAGCTGCGAGATCGGGTTGGCGCCGGCTTCTGCGATGTGGTAGCCGGAGATCGACACCGAGTAGAAATTGCGCACCTGGTGGTGCACGAAGTATTCCTGGATGTCGCCCATCACCTTCAGCGAAAACTCGGTCGAGAAGATGCAGGTGTTCTGGCCCTGGTCTTCCTTCAGGATGTCGGCCTGCACCGTGCCGCGCACGTTCTGCAGCACCCATGCACGGATCTTGGCGGCTTCGTCGTCGGTCGGCTCGCGCTTGTTGTCGGCGCGGAACTTGTCGAGCTGCTGGTCGATCGCGGTGTTCATGAACATCGCGAGGATGCTCGGCGCCGGACCGTTGATGGTCATCGATACCGAAGTCGACGGATTGCACAGGTCGAATCCGTCGTACAGCACCTTCATGTCGTCAAGCGTCGCGATCGACACGCCGGAGTTGCCGATCTTGCCGTAGATGTCGGGACGCGGCGCCGGGTCGGCGCCGTAGAGCGTGACCGAATCGAAGGCGGTGGACAGGCGCTTGGCGTCCATGCCTTCGGACACCAGCTTGAAGCGGCGGTTGGTGCGGAAGGCGTCGCCCTCGCCGGCGAACATGCGGGTCGGATCTTCGCCCTCGCGCTTGAAGGCGAACACGCCGGCGGTGTACGGGAAGGAGCCGGGCACGTTTTCCAGCATCAGCCAGCGCAGGATCTCGCCGTGGTCCTTGAACTTCGGCAGCGATACCTTGCGGATCTTGGTGCCGGACAATGTCGTCTGCACGAGGCGGGTGCGGATTTCCTTGTCGCGGATTTTCACGACGTAGTCATCGCCGGCATAGGCGGCCTGCATGTCGGGCCACATGGCGATGAGTTTCTTTGCTTCGGCGGAGAGGCGGGATTCGCGGTCTTGGATAAGTTCCTGCAAGGCTCCGTCTACTCCCTCCCCTTCATGGGGACGTAGCAGGGGTTTCGCAACGCCTTGCGTTGCGCCTGCGGAGTCGGAGCCGCTTGCAAGCGGCGAGGTGGACGGGCGGGGGTGGGGATGGGTTGCAGCTGCGCCCTCTAAACCCATCCCCCTCCCCGCCTCCCCCTTGAAGGGGAAGGAGCCTAACAGCATGCGTTGCGCTTCCTGCAGATGCTGGCGCTCGCGCATCATTTCCACCTGCGCTCCCACATGCCTGTGATAGCCGCGCACCGTATCGGCAATCTCCGCCAGATAACGCGTACGCGCCGGCGGCACGATCGCATTCTTGCCCGACGAGAAGCGCACCGATACCGGCGCCAGCTTGCCGGGCTGGGTCTTCAAGCCGAGTTCGGCCAGCGCCGGCAGCAGACCCTGGTACAGCGCCGTCACGCCGTCGTCATTGAAGCGCGATGCCTGCGTGCCGTACACCGGCATCTCGTCCGGCTTCCTGCTCCACAGCTCGCGGTTGCGCTGGTACTGCTTGGCCACGTCGCGCAGCGCATCCTGCGCGCCCTTGCGGTCGAACTTGTTGATCGCAACGAAATCGGCGAAGTCGAGCATGTCGATCTTTTCCAGCTGCGACGCCGCGCCGAATTCGGGCGTCATTACATACATCGACAAATCCACATGCGGCACGATGGCGGCGTCGCCCTGGCCGATGCCGGAGGTCTCGACGATCACCAGGTCGAAGCCGGCCACCTTGCAGGCGGCGATGACGTCGGGCAGCGCCTGCGAGATCTCGGAACCGGCCTCGCGCGTGGCGAGCGAGCGCATGAACACGCGCGACTGGCCGTTCCAGGGATTGATCGCATTCATGCGGATGCGGTCGCCGAGCAGGGCGCCGCCGGACTTGCGGCGCGACGGGTCGATGGAGATGACGGCGGTGTTCAGCGCGTCGTCCTGGTCGAGGCGGATGCGGCGGATCAGTTCATCAGTCAGCGAGGACTTGCCGGCGCCGCCGGTGCCGGTGATGCCGAAGACCGGCGTCCTGATCACGTCGGCGGCCTTGTGCAGTTCGGTCTTCAGGCCCGGCGCAGCCTTGTCGTTCTCCAGCGCGGTGATCAGCTGTGCCAGCGGACGCTGGCGTTCGGCGATGCTGCCCTGTGTCAGCGCCTCCAGCGAAGCCGGGGCATAAGTGGACAGGTCGACGTCGCAGGCCTGGATCATGGACAGGATCATGCCGACCAGGCCGAGCCGCTGGCCGTCTTCCGGCGAGAAGATGCGCGCCACGCCATAGGCATGCAAGTCGGCGATCTCGGACGGCACGATCACGCCGCCGCCGCCGCCGAACACCTTGATGTGCGCGCCGCCGCGCTCCTTGAGCAGGTCGATCATGTACTTGAAGTATTCGACATGGCCGCCCTGGTAGCTGGAGATGGCGATGCCCTGCGCGTCTTCCTGCAGCGCCGCGGTGACGATTTCGTCGACCGAGCGGTTGTGGCCGAGATGGATCACTTCCGCGCCATTGGCCATGAGGATGCGGCGCATGATGTTGATCGAGGCGTCATGGCCGTCGAACAGCGAGGCGGCGGTGACGAAGCGCACCTTGTTGGCCGGCTTGTATTCGGTCAGTTTCTGGGCGATGGAGAGGTCGGTCATTGTGGATCCTTCAATGATTCGGCTGTATGAGTTTTACTCCCTCCCCTTCAAGGGGAGGGCGGGGGTGGGGATGGGTTCAGCCGACGCAAGCAGTAGCGCTGCACCCCATCCCCACCCTAACCCTCCCCTTCAAGGGGAGGGGACAGAACCGCTGGTAACTTTGACTATAAATACTTTTGAGTATAGGAAGCCGCCACCCCGCTTTCCATGCCGGAAAACACCAAATTCACTGCAAGGATTTGCCATGGCGCGCATTCCGGCATGCAAGACATGATCAAGTCGACAAGTCGTCCTCCCAATACTCATTCGGCCGCCGCTCCGCACCCGGCGTCGCCTGCTCCTGCTTGCGCAGCTCCACCCTGCGGATCTTCCCGGAAATGGTCTTCGGCAGCTCCGAAAACTCCAGGCGGCGAATACGCTTGTACGGCGCGAGTTTCTCCTTCGCAAATTGAAAGATGGACAAGGCCAGCTCCCGGCTCGGCACATGTCCTTCGCGCAGCGTGATGAAGGCTTTCGGCACCGACAGCCGCAAGGCATCGGGGCTGGGCACGATGGCCGCTTCCAGTACCGCCTCATGCTCGATCAGCACGCTTTCCAGCTCGAAGGGGCTGATGCGGTAATCCGACGACTTGAACACGTCGTCATTGCGGCCGACATAGAAGTAATAGCCGTCGGCATCGCGCACGGCGGTATCGCCGGTATGGTAATGGCCGTCGCGCATGACCTCGGCGGTCTTTTTCTCGTCGCCTTCGTAGGCCAGCATCAGGCCCAGCGGACGCTGTTCCAGCAAGATGGAAATCTCGCCTTCGTCGGCCGGTGCATCGTTATGGTCGAGCAGCGTGATCTTGTAACCCGGCAGCGGCCTGCCCATCGAGCCCGGCTTGAGCAGCTGGCCGGGCGTATTGCCGATTTGCGCGGTGGTCTCCGACTGGCCGAAACCGTCGCGGATGCGGATGCCCCAGGCACGCTCGACCTGTTCGATCACTTCCGGGTTGAGCGGCTCGCCGGCGCCGACCAACTCGCGCAGCGGCACCTTGAACTTGCTCAGGTCTTCCTGGATCATCATGCGCCAGACGGTCGGCGGCGCGCACAGCGACGTCACGCCGCAGCGGGCGATCACGTCGAGGCAGTTCTTCGCATTGAAGCGCGCATAGTTGTAGACGAACACCGTGGCGCCGGCATTCCAGGGCGCGAAGAAGCAGCTCCAGGCATGCTTGGCCCAGCCGGGCGAGCTGATGTTCCAGTGCACGTCGTTCTTTTTCAGGCCGATCCAGTACATGGTCGACAGATGGCCGACCGGATAGCTCTGGTGGCTGTGCAGCACCAGCTTGGGCTTGGAGGTGGTTCCGGAGGTGAAGTACAGCAGCAGCGGATCGCTCGCCATGGTGGGGCCGTCCGGCGTGAAGTCGGTGCTCGCGGTCGCGCTGTCTTCGAAGGCATGCCAGCCATCTGCATTACCGCCGCCGACGCTGATGCGGGTGTAATCGCCGGGCAGCGGCCCGAACTTGGCCGTTTCCGAAGCTTGCGCAATCACATGTTTCACCTGGCCGCGCTGCAGCCGGTCGGCCAAGTCTTCAGTGGAGACCAGCATGGTGGTCGGCACCATGACCGCGCCGAGCTTGATGCCGGCCAGCATGATTTCCCACAGCTCGACGCGGTTGGGCAGCATCAGCAGCAGGCGTTCGCCGCGCTTCACGCCTAGGCCGCGCAGATAGTTGGCAACGCGGTTGGAGCGCTCCGCCATTTCCGCGAAGGAAATTTTCTGCTCGCTTCCGTTTTCGTCCACCACCCAGAGCGCCGGGGCATGATTGTCCTTCGCCTGCACGTCGAAGACGTCGAGCGCCCAGTTGAATTCCTTAAGCTGCGGTGCGCGGTAGTCGCGGTAAGCGGTGTCGTAGTCTTCGCGGTGCTGCTGCAGGAAGTCGCGCGCTTCGAAAAAAGCCTGGGTAGCCTGGTTGGCGGTCATGGCGTTCACCTTGTCTCGGAGATGAAAAATGCGGCGGCGGGATGCGAATCGTCATTGGCTTGGTTATCGTCTTCGCAGCCGGTTTGTTCTGCAGTATAAAAAAGCAGGAAGCGGCGGACCATGTCAAAAAACATCAAAGCTTTTGAAAGTATTTGCCACTTTTTGATCCGAGCGTCCGGCGGCGCCTTGCATCCGGGATAAAATCTGTCCGTCCGGCATTGTTCCGCCGTTATGGATACGGCCCGGAAATATGTCGGGCCGGATTCCCTCACCCCGGCCCTCTCCAGAGGTAGAGGGTGAGACCAACGACCCGAAGAATGAACCAAACTTCGGGCCGAATCAACAGGACCGTTCATTACAAGCGCATGGAAAAGGGCAGCATCTCCATCTATTTCGTCCAGTCGGCCCTCGAACCGGTCCTGGAACGCGGCCTCGATGCCGAGGAACTGCTGCGGGCCGCCGGCATTTCCCCTGCGCTGCTGCACACGCCGCAGGGCCGGGTCACCGCGCAGAATTTCAGCGCGCTCTGGCTCGGCGTGGCGCGCGCGCTCGACGACGAACTGTTCGCCCAGGATTCGCGCCGCATGAAGGTGGGCAGCTTTGCGATGATGTGCCAGACGCTGATTCACAGCCCGACGCTCGAACATGCGCTGGAGCGTATGGCCCGCTTCTTCAACATCATCCTCGACGATTTCCATTGCAGCCTGGAGAGCGACGCCCGGCACGGCTACCTGAGCATCCGCGAACGGCCGAGCCCGAGCTCGCCGCGCGTGTTCGGCCACGAGACGCTGCTGATGATGCAGCATGGCGTGGCCTGCTGGCTGGTGGGCCGGCGCATTCCCGTTCTCTCGGCCGCCTTCGCCTATCCCGAACCGTCGCGCAGCGCCGAATACCCGTTCATGTATTCGCAGCAGCTGCGCTTCAATCAGGAAGCCACCGCGCTCTGCTTCGACCGCAGCTATCTCAAGCTGCCGGTCATCCAGAACGAGCAGACGGTGAAGGACTTCCTGCGCGTGGCGCCGGCCAACATCGTGCTCAAGTACAAGAACACCACGGGCCTCGCCGCCCAGATCCGGCGCCGCCTGCGCGCCGCCTCACGCACCGAATGGCCGGATTTCGACAGCTTTGCGCAGACTCTGCACATGACGCCCTCCACGCTGCGGCGCAGGCTGGAAGACGAAGGCCAGTCCTTCCAGGCCATCAAGGACCAGCTGCGGCGCGACATGGCCATCGACTACCTGTGCCACACCAGGAAGAGCGTGATGGATATCGCGCTGGAACTCGGCTTTGCCGAACCGAGCGCCTTTCATCGTGCATTCAAGAAATGGACCGGTACCGGGCCGGGAGAATACCGGCAGCGGATGAACGAAACATGATGCTGCTGCCATCGCGCTTGATCCAAACGAAGGCAGCAAAGCGTCAAGCCGCTAAGCTCAAGTGTTGAATGACAACCGGAGCTTTGCATGGCCACGCTCGAAAGGAAAAACCAGCTTGTCGGCCTGGCAGGCTGGGTCATCGTCAGCTTTATTGCTGCGGCCCTCGGAGCCGCCGCATCCATTCAGGCCGGGTCTTTCTATGCCCAGCTCGTTCGCCCCGACTGGGCGCCTCCGGCCTCGGTCTTCGGCCCGGTCTGGACAACTCTTTATGCCCTGATGGGAATCGCCGCCTGGCTGGTATGGCGCGAGGGCGGATTTCGCGCAGCCGGATCCGCCCTCGTTTTGTTTCTGGTCCAGCTGGCGCTCAATGCGCTATGGAGCTGGCTGTTCTTCGGCTGGCACCGCGGCGCGCAGGCCTTTGCCGACATCCTGCTGCTGTGGGCATTGATCCTTGCCACCCTGGTTGCATTCTGGCGCATCAGGCCATTGGCAGGCGTGCTGCTCCTTCCCTATCTGCTGTGGGTGAGCTTCGCTGCCGTGCTCAATTACTCGGTGTGGCAGCTCAATCCCGAGATACTGGGGCAAGACAGCTCTTATTCGGTATTTCATGCCCAGCCTATTTCGGCCTTGATCCGATCGGTTGACGAAAAAAATATTGCGGCTATACTCGGCATTGATTACTCAACCTTCATTCATATACCGTCGTGAACAAACTTTGCACATCCGCGAAGCGCAATTGTTCCGGCTCCCGCCAGGGAGCTCCGGCTATGGATGCGTCCGTCCTCGCTTTCCCTCCGATCACTTGCACCTACGACTATCTGCCATTGAATAGCCGTCGCGTGCAGCTGTCCACACGAAACCTCGCCTGCCTCTATTAGGCTCGGCGAGCGCCCGAGAGAACTTCACCTCTCTCCAACCTCCCGAGCCACCCCCTGGATGCAAATGAATCGCCAGCGCAGATACTGCGCCTGACGGCCCATGCCTGTTTCATCGGATCATGCTTTGCGCATCGAGCCGGCGGGGACCTTTTGCCTAGTGCGGCCGATGCCGGACGATGGGTTCATGTCGCTCATTTCACAAAAGGACGCCGGCTTTCGCGGCATGCCGTATTCAACGCGACAGAAACAGGCAAGGCCGCTCATGCAGCAGGCTGCGCAGCATCACGACCTTGACGCTGACATGCAGAGAGAAGCAAGCGCTCTCACCTTGAGTGTGTCCGCCGATGGAATCACCCATCGATTGGGAGAACTATCCGATGACAATGCAGAAGACCGCGGAGCATGGCATGCATGCCCATTCCGATCATCAAGGCAATGGTGACCCGCAACACCGAAGCAGGGACGCATCGACAGCAAGCGGCGAGCGACCGGCCTCGGCATCCGCACTGCTCGAGCGGCTTCACCAGGCCGATGCCAACTGCAAGCGACTGACCGAAGCCCTCGCAGATGCCGCCGCCGATCAGGCGTACGCGAGAAGACGTGCGGAAATCGATCCCGCGCTCGCAGGCGTGGCTGCTGTCGAGGAATTCGCATCGACGATCCTGCCCATCAAGGACGTTCTGGAAACAGCGCTCCAGATCCGCACCTCCGATGCGGCTGCGTTCAGGGAGGGACTGGCGCTGGCGCTGCGCAAACTGACGGCAGAGCTTGCGAAACATGGGTTGCTTGAGATCGCGCCGTCAGTCGGAGATGCGTATGACCCGCTTCTGCATCAAGCGGACAGCTTTCCAGGACAGGGCGGACCCGATTGCAGGATCGCGGCGATACATGAGAAAGGCTATCTGTTGAACGGCCGCACGCTGCGCCCTGCGCATGTTTCCATTTATAGATCCGACCCAAAAATAGGTTGAGCCGGATCCCCTCACCCCGGCCCTCTCCCAGAGGGAGAGGGTGAGATCAGCAGTCCGAAAAATGAACCATTTTTCGGGCCGAATCAATAAGGAAGCGGTGATGACACGCATACAGAACATACTGGTCGCAACGGACTACTCGGAAAACGCGCGCCGTGCGGAAACCCGCGCGGCAATGCTCAGCGTCGAACTGAACGTGGACAGGCTGGAAATCATGGCGGTGCAGGCGAAGCGGATGGGGGCGCCCGCAGGGGCGCAGGCAGGATCGCCTGTGTCCGCCAGTTCCATGGGCCATGCCGCCAAGGCCGAAGGCGAACTGATATCGATGGACCTGAAGCCGAACTATGACGGCCCGCACTGCGTTCGCACGCTCAAGGTGGGAAACCCGGCAGCTGCGATCACTGATCATGCGGCACAAATGCATGCGGACCTGACCGTAGTGGCTATCCGGAAGCAGCGGGTTTTTCCGCATCTCCTGGCAGGCTCCGGCCATGATGATGTGATCCGTCTGTGCAGCCGGCCGGTTCTCCTTGTCAGACACGAACCCCGGTCTGCCTACGAGCGCGTTCTGGTCGCGGTGGACTTTTCCGAGGAATCGGAACAGGCGGCACGCGTCGCGCTGGCGATGGCGCCCTCGGCGCATGTCACCTTTGTCCACGCCTGCCGGCTGCAGCATGAGGAAGTCATGCGTGAAGCGGGACTGTCGGCCGAATCGATCAACAAGCATCGCACACGATTGTGCGAGCAGTCGCAGGTACAGCTCAACCGGTTCATCGCAGCCCTGGGGCCTCGCCGGCAACTCATCTCCAGAACGGTTCAATACGGCCACATAACGGCCGTACTGCGTGAACATGCAAGCCGAATGAATGCCGACCTGATCGCCATGGGCAAGACGGGAAGATCGCTGCCGCAGCCAATGCCGGCAGGCAGCGTAACGAAACGCCTGGTCAGCGAAAGCGCCTGCGATCTGCTTGTCGCACCGTTGCCTTTCGTTCCCGAAATCGACAGCCGCGATGATCGCCATGCTCACCATGACGTCCGGAGAAGAGATCATGAAGTATTTTTATAATGAAACCGCCCTGCCCGTTTCCGGTGCCCGCACACGCATCCTGCGTGCGAATGAAGCGATGCAGGAACCGAGTGCCGAACTGAGCCAATACTCCGTGGTGGTCACGCGTCCCGCGTTCCATGTGGACAGTCTGCCGCGCCGAATCATCGACATGGATATGAAATGCACGGTGTTTCCGTTGCTGGAAATTTTACCGGCGCCCGACCCCGGGGTGGTTGTCAAAGCCGCACGCAACTTGCGGCAGTATGCCTTGGTCGTTTTCGTGAGCCCGTCGGCGGTTTCTGCGTTCGTCAGCTTTCTTGAAGCCTGGCCGCTGGATGTCGCCATCGGCGTGGTCGGCAGGGGAAGTGCCCGCCGCCTGAAACATTATGGATTCTCGCCGAACAACACACGATTGATCGTTCCGCCTTCCGGTGAAAGCGCCGACTCCGAGTCCTTGCTCAGGCAGCTCGATCTTGCATCGCTGAAGGGCAGGCGCGTGCTGATTGTCCGCAGCGACAAGGGAAGAAACTTCCTCACCAATGCATTGCTGGCCAATGGAACGGTGGTCGATCATCTGGCTGCATACCGACGTACTGCGCCCAAACTGGACCAGTTCCGTGCGGAGAAACTGCTGCATCTGGTGCGGTCCCGCAATACGTGGCTGATGACCAGCGCGGAAGCCCTGTCGGTTCTGGTGGAACAGGTCGATATAGCAGCCGGCCTGGAGGGACTCGCGGAAATCAGGAAGCAGACTCTGGTGGCAAGCCATCCCAGGATTCATGCCGCCGCACTGCAGGCGGGCTTTGCCGATGTCACGCTCTCGGGCACGACGGATGATGAATTGCTGGAAACCGCGTTATCGCTCCGCGGCAGCAATCGAAGATAAGCCGCTCCCGTCTGCGGACTGCTGCGGACCATATCTGCTCACGATGGCATTCGCCGTTATACCGACATGGCATGGAGAGCTCCAATGATGAACAAGACCATTCACTACCTGAACGATGATGCCGGTGTCCAGGCCAGGCGGGCGCTCGCACGACCAGGAAAACGCAAGGTCGCCCGGCGGGTAGTCGTGCGAGGAGCGCGGCTCAGGACATGGATCCGTATCGTGATCGGCTGTCACGTTACGCTACTTGCAACCCTCTGGCTTCTTGAATGACGCGCTGCGTCATGCACGTATCCGAGTTCGCGCCGTGGTTGCTGCGGCGCCTGTACCGCGCATGCGGCCGTTGACGTCGGCCGGTGGAGACTTCCTGATGAATACGATACTTCCCGTACTGCACGGAGTGCGTGCGGTGCTGACACGTGCCTACGAGGCACGCAAGCTGCGGCGCGCCCAGTTCCTGTCGAACAGGCTCGCCGCACCCGAACTGGCCGATCTGCAGTCGACTTCGCGCCACGTCATGGGCACGACAGCGGCCGGCGTGAAGACCATCCTGGCGAGCATCGACGGCCATGCCGGACCGGCGGCGAAACGAGGTGCAATGCTGGCCGAACTTTTGCAAGCCGAGCTGGAATTGATGGCCTCACGGGTTACGCGGCTGGGGCTGCGAACGGCAGCCGTCATATCGGGCACGCGCACACTCGGCCGTGATGCCATCGCCCGTCTGGCGCAGGGTGACGACAGCGATCTGCAGCGCGCGCCTGAAAGAACGAGCATCAGCATCGGCAGCATTGCACAGAGGGTTGCCGCACAGGCATCCGAAAGCAAGGCGGACCTGGTTGTTGCCGATGCCGGGCGTCGGAAGCTTGTCGCAAGGTTCTTCAGACAGGACCTCGCCAGCGAAATTCTCCGGCACTGCCGCCGTCCGCTGCTGTTCGCCGCGACCACGCCGCAATCGGCCTATCGCCACGTCCTCGTGGCCATCGACTTCTCTGCCGCAGCGAGCGATGCCGCGCGTCTGGCCATTGCCCTTGCACCGCAGGCCCGCTTCACCTTCGTTCATGCAGTGCGCATGCAGGACGAAGACGTGATGCTTGAGCTCGGCTTGCCCAGGGAAATCATTCGCCTGTTCCGCAAGAAAGCCTGCGAGACAGGCCGCGAGAAGCTGCAATACCTGGCCGCGAGGCTGGGCGTCGCTCCGCAGGCCGTCACGCATGTCGTCGAACACGGCAGCGTCGAGCATGTGATCTCATCCTGCGCACGGCGAACGGGGGCCGATCTTGTCTGCGTCGGCAAGCGGGAGCAGTCATGGTTCAAGGAGCGGCTGACCGGTTCCGTGGCCTCGCGACTTCTGCGAATGAGCCGTGCCGATCTGCTCGTTGTGCCGCAACGCGGCACACATGACGTCGCTGCCGATGAAGACACCGTTCTCCTCTGAATCATTATTACGTTCGACTGCATCATGGATTCCATAAAAGATTTCGTCAAAGCCAAGCGTCCCTGTGCGGAAGGCTTCCGCTGGTTCCTGCGCCATCATCATGATGGAAGCGACTATCAGCCTTTGCTGGATGTGCTGATGCGTGCACGAACGAAACCGGAACGCCTGATGAGCGGATGGCGGGCAGACTCATGCTAGCGTCATTGCCCCTGTTCTTGCTGCAGGCTGGCCCCAAGGCGCTGCGCATCGACGTCGAGCAGAAACCGGAGGATCTGCTTGCCGAGCTCGATACCCTCTACGGCCGCCTGAACCGCCCCGGCGATGCGCTGTGCGGCCTTGCGATGCTCGACATCGATTATCCAGGCCTGGTCTTCCGCTATCGGGTGGCGGACGGCGAACATTACGTTTATGCGGAAGACAGCCTGCGCCGCAGGCTCGCCGGCTATACGGTATTCAATCGTCTGGTCGAACTCGACCGGCAAGCCGATCGCCACCTGCGCGCACCGCACTCCAAGTATGCGCCGGGCTACCAGCGCCGCGGCATCGCCAGGGCCGTCTACCGGTGGTGGCTGGACGGCGGGCGCTGCCTCATCACCGGCGCGCGTCAGTCCACCGGTGCGCACGCGCTGTGGACCTCGCTCGGCCGGCATTACGGTTTGATCTACGTTGATCTGCGCGACAAGATGCTTCGATATCTCGGGACCGATATCGACGAGCAGGTGCGAGACAGGCTGCATACGAGAATGATCCTGCTGCCGCAAGGGCTGGATACAAGCATGCTTGCCGAACTGGCCGGCTTGCGGGATGCGAGGCCGGATGACAGGCAGTGCCTTGATGATCGTGCAGGCCGCTCCTGCAGCCGCTGAGCGGCCTGCCTGCCGCGTATGGCCTTGTCGCGGAGAGGTGATGCGCCAGCCATTGGTGCAGCTGGAACATGAGCACAGGCCGTGCCGCTCTTGTTCCATGTGTCCGTACCAAGTCAGCGCTGCTCCTTTCTGTGCTCCCACGGACTGCACCGCTCATGATGACACATTGCTACGGCACTACGACAGGGCGCCGGGTATGTCGATTGCGCTCAAGGCAGCGATGCAGCCAGCACGCCGAGACCGCCGATAGCACTGACCGTTCCCAGCCCTCCGTAAAACCGGCTGTCGACAAGCTCTCCATTACTATAGTGAAGCCAGCTGGTCCATAGCAGCAAACCACCCAAAAAACTTGCCAGAATTCCGAACGCATTCATTTTTTCATCCCTTTGCAGTTATCTATAGATCCGGCCCGCAAATATGTTGAGCCGGATCCCCTCACCCCGGCCCTCTCCCAAAGGTAGAGGGTGAGATCAGGGACCCGAAAAACGAATCATTTTTCGGGCCGAATCAATAAAAAACAGGTTCCAGCACCCGTTCTGCCTGTGCAGATGTCCCGCGCCTACGCCGCCAGACAATCCATATTCATGCGGGTGTCATGTCGCATGCCTGACGATGCGGTCGTGCGTACATCACTGTAGATTTCCTCGATGCACTCGCGCGCATCGTCCGCAAGTACCACAAGATCCGGCTTGTATTTGTCGACGTACTCCGTGACGACGGCCCTCAGCGGTCCCGAACTGGCCATGCGCAGTATCGACCGGGGAGCATGGCCGAGCCCTGCAACGAATCGGTTAAGCTGCACGCGGGCCAGCTCTGCGTTCCCGGACAATGCATCGCCGCGCAGCGGATCGTGCGCTGCCGGTTCATCATAGGTCTGGAGGAATGTGAAGTGGGCCCGCGGGGCGATCTGGACCGCCATCGTGGCCGCACGCGCTGATGCGCCGTTCACCACGACAAGAACGTGACAGTAGGAAGTGACCGGCTGGCCGAAGACGATGAGCATGGGCCGGGTTGCCATGCGCATCAGGCGTTGAACGTGGTATCCGATGCATGCATCATCGGTCCGGCTGCCGCCGTGCGAGCCGGTGACCAGCAAGTCTGCAGCCACTTCCTCGGCCTGAGAAATGATCTCGGCGACAGGAAGCCCGATTCTGACGGCCGGTTCGCAGCGGATCGCGAAGTCGCGTTCCAGTCCGGCACACAAGGGCATCAACTTGTTTTGCAATTGCTTCACCCTGCCTTCGGCCGTCGCGATACTGCGATTCTTCACCATGGCGATTTCGTCGAGCACGGCGGGCGGTTCCACTGAAACCACCTCCAGAACCCTGAGCCGCATGTCTTCGCACAGCATCGCGGCGCGCGCTTCTGCCCGCGCGGCATATTCGGAGAAGTCCGTTGCAACGAGTATTCGCTTCAGGTTTTCCATACTTCCTCCTGATTGACAACAATGAGTTTCATGCACACGACGAGATGCAGCGCTGCACTTGCCGCATCAGCAAGCGGCGGGCAGGCGCATCCCGATTCCGGATCAAAGCCGGATGCACGCAGACGGACGCGCACACCCGGGTGATGTTTTCACCGGATTGATGAAGTGAGGTTGCGGCAAGCTCGGCTGCGCTCTCGAGAATGGTTTCTCAGGCGCCGGCCGAGCTCAAGTGAGGCAGGCTCGGCCCTGCTTGCGCGAAGGAGATGTCGTGAATGTGCGCGTGCGCGTCAATGCGCTGCACGAGCGTGACGCAGCAGCGAATGCATGCGCACACGGGAGGCGCCGCTCTTGCAGAGATGGACAACGGCTATCGTCGTGACGGCGAAGGTTGCACATAAACGCTATGAAAGGCTGTTGGTTGAAAGGCAGGTCCGAGTATAGCCGGTTTGATTTTTATTTCAACCGACGCGAATCATGGACGCGCGCGTACGCTGCGAACAGCGCACGCGGCTCAATTGCGGCACGGAAAACCTGATCCTGTCTTCCTTGCGTACGGGTGCTCCAAACGGCCTTGCAGGCAAGGCCTGGAAAGGTTCACTTATGTTCCTGCAGTCCTTCCCGGTTTAATTTCCCCGGCCGGAATTCCCCGACCCTTGGCCGGAGTTTCCGCGAGAGTTATCGCCGCCGGCCCCGTTCCCTGAGCCCGTCCCTGAATTCCCTGCCGGCGTTGCTGCGGGTGTCGTTGCTGCCGGCGTTGTCGCCGTTGGTGTTGTCGCCGTTGGTGTTGTCGCTGCCGGCGTAGCAGCAGGCGTCGATCCCGGCCCGGAAGAAGACGCAGCAGGCGTTCCCGCCGATGGCGTGCCTGGAGTGGACGGAGCGGCCTGCGCCGGCAGGTCGGCCTTGCTGGTGGCCCAGGCGCCGCGATTGCCGGAACGATCGGTCCACGTGCCGACGATGGTTCCATTGGGCTGCACGGCGCCGGTCAGCGTCCGGCCGCTGGCAGCGGAAGTGAGCGTGATGGTGCCGTCGTCCCGGACCGTGCCGCTGACCGGGGCCGCACCGGCTCCCGGGACGGGGTCGGTTACCGTACCGCTGACCGTGCCTCTCGCATCGACCGTCATGGCGACGCTCGCTGCGGGGACAGCCGGCGTCGCTGGGGTAGCCGGGGTAGCCGGGGTAGCCGGGGTGCTTGGCGTTGCAGGAACGGTAACGGGTGCGGTCGGCGCAGACCATTGTCCTGTAAAGTCGGATTCGGCGACGGTGGAAACGGGAGCAGTCACTGCGTTGGTAGTGCCCTTGCCGAACCGGTCGGACATGGCCGACGCCCCCTTGCTCAGCGATTTCGGCAGCGTCGCTGCATCGTAGTAAGCCGTTTCCGCAGTGGCGGCCGGCGATTTGTCGAGCGTGGCGCCATCGACCTTGCCGTCGGTGAGATCCCTTGCAAGCTGCTCGGTAATACCCAATGCCGGCGGCGCCGACGCCTCGGGCCGCCGTTTGGCCGCAGCCTTCGCTAGGCCGCCGAGCACCGTCGCGGCGACGCCGTAGCGATTGGCGGGCAGCGCGGTTTCCGGGCTGCTGCTGTCGACAGGCGTGGGAAGGCTCTTCACCGATTCCAGCCGCAGCTGCGGCTCCAGCGTGGCGTTGACGGCAGCGCGTACCGCTTCATTGGCTGCCCGTACCTGTTCTGCGGTCAGGCCGGTCAAGGCGGTGGCAGATGCGGCTGCACCGCCTGCGGTCGGCGACCTGAAATTGTTGAGCGCATACCGGTAGGCCGATTCGGTCAGGGGCGATACGCCGACGTTCTCGTCGAACCTGTCCACCAGCGCGTGCAGGGTCTGGCCCGGACCGAAGTCGACGAGCCGGTCGGCGCCTTCATCGTAGTACTGCGCGCCAGCACGCCCGGTCAGAGTCAGCAGCAACGGCCCGTCGGACGCGCGCGGGCGGATGGTGACCAGGCCGCGCGCCGGGTCGGTGACGGCGGAACCGAGGACGGCGCCGTCGGAAAGACGCGTTACCGTCATGAGCGCATTGATGACCTTGCCCTCGCCGCCGCCCGCGCCCGCGCCGCCTTCGCCGCCACCGCCTCCGCTGCCTGATCCGCCACCTCCCGATCCCCCGCTGCCGGACCCGCCGCTGCCCCCGGAACCGCCGCTGCCGACGCCGCCTGCATTGCCGACGCCGCCGCTCTGGGCCGCGCTGCAGTTATCGACGCCGTTTTGCGGGACGCCGCCCCAGCCGTCAGGATAAAGCGCGTTGATGTCGCCGCTGAATCCGGTGGCGATGTAGCCGGCGCAAGGCAAGGTTTGCGCCCCGGTCGGCGTGGTGTTTGTATTTGCGCCCGCACCTGCGGCCGGAGAGCCATCGCCGCCACCGCCGCCGCAGGCGGTCAGTGCCAAGGCCAGCGCCAGGGAAAGCGCAGCGGGCTTCGGATGGCGGATTGCGTGATGTGTGGAATTCATGTCTGCGGCTCCTCGTTATTGCATGGGGTTGTGCGTCGTTCCGTACGCCGGCCATGCCGTCCGGCGTATCGGATCATTCGTCTTCGTCAGCAGCGGCGATTCGACCTTCTCCGGCCTTACTGCCGGGACGTTGTTGCCGCTGCGGGAAACACTCCGGCGGATGTCTCTGTCCCAGCCCTGTTCTGCAAAGTGCGATCCGCCAGGACAGTTTGCCGGCCCGCGGCTGTTTCCCTTGCCATCGAAAGCGAGCGGCTCACCGCCTCTGGCTTGTAATACTTGTCCCGGTAGCGCGACATCGGGTAGTAGTCGGTCTGCTCTCCGCCGGGACGATTGATGGTCCATCCGATCAATGCGTCGGCGCCCTTGGCGGCATCGAAATAGCCGTCTTCGTTCCACAGGACCCAGCGGCCGTCCCGCGCGGCAAACAGCGACATCAGCAGGGCGCCGTCGGCCGTACGCCGCCAGCGCAGGGTGCCGTCCGCCATGGCCACGACCAGCAGGCGTCCGTCGGCGCTGACGTTCACCGCGCGCGCTTCGGTCGCAAGCGGAATCAGCCAGCGCTCGTAGCCGTCGGCTTCGATCCTGCGCAGGCTGCGGCTGGTGGCCAGCAGCACCGCGGATTCGTCCGGCAGGAAGGCGACTGCCCGCGAAATTTCCGTCGGCGCCATCGGTACCGCGCGCCCGGCCACCGTCACGTCATAACTGTTTTGCCAGATGCCGATGGGTATGCGCCTGCTGCTGGTCTTCGCTTGCCGCTGTGCGTTGCGTGCACCGCTCGTCATGCTGCGGCTGTTCACGGAGAAGGAATACGGCTGCTCGCCGGGAGCGAAGCGCCAGGCCACGGTCCTTGCATCGTCGCTGATGGTCAACACATCGGCTTCATAGAATTGCGCGCTCTTCGGCGGCGCCATGATTTTCGCTTCCGGCCCGCGCAGCACGCCCCATCCCGGTTCCACCGTGGAGAACAGCACGCGGTTATCCGACAGGGGAAGCATGTCGGTGATCGAATTGGCGGCCGCACGCGTTTCGCTGACGTCGCCCTGCGGCCAGCTGATGCGCTTGATGATGAAATCGTTCTTGCCTCGGTAGCCCGAGCCCGCTGCATAAAGCGCCGCGCCGTCGCGCTGCCAGGCGACATTGCGCAGGTTGCCGTGAGCAAGATCGTCAAAGACGAAGGATTTCGCCAGCTTCTGGTTTGCCACATCGAAGACGTCCACCTGCACTTCGCGCGCCGACTTGCGTGATAAATAACCGACAGCAATCAGGTCGCCGTCGGGCGAGAACTGCACGCCTCTCGGGTCGGGCAGTGCGCCGCGCAGTGTCGCGAGCAGGCGGACTTCACCGGCGATTCCGTACACGCGCACGGTGCCGTCCGATACCGGCAGCGCAAGCAGGCCGTTGCGCGACAGCGTGATGCTCCAGGCATCCGCCGGCAGACGTTCCTCATGCACCAGTTCGCCCTCGTCGTCGAAGACGCGGAAGGCGGATGCGCCGGCGTAAGCTGCGGCAAGCAGCGCACCGTCGGGCGACCACTGCAGCGACTTGATATCGCCGCCGCGCGCATTGACCGCCTTGAGAAAGGCCATCCTGTTCAAGTCGTAAAGGTAGATCCGATGCTGGCCGTCAGGCGCGGCGGTCGTGCCTGCCAGCGCAAGCTTGCCTTGCGGCGACACCGCGGCGGCATAGAGCCGTCCGATATTTTCCGGACCGACGGGAAGATGAAGCGTCTGCAGCAGGCGGCCGCTGGCGATGTCCCATATGCGGGCCGTCTTGTCGTCGGACGCGGTGACGAGCATCTTTTCCGCCGGGTCAACCGCAATCTGGCGGATTGCGGCCGTATGCGTTCCCGGGTCAAGAGTCAGCACCGGACCTTGCAGCCTGTCCGCCGCTTCTGCCATCGGCGGCGCCGGCAAAATGACCAGTGGAACCACAAGCGCGAATATGCCTGGCAAGCTGCGTTGCATCCGGTCATAAAGCCAATGGGAAAGCTTCATGTGCGTCATTTCTCTGCTTCCGTCATCGTGCCCTGCTTCCCACCACTTCTGTGAAAGCGGAAAGGCAACTTCATGCAGCACCATGCCACTTGCGAAAGTTTTGGAGCAGCAATGAAATCGATCCACACAGGCCGATAGGCCGTGCGGGCAATAACTGGAAGATTTGGCAATAAAACTCTGTGGACTACAGAAAACAAGTTGAAGTTCAGCGCACTTACAAATGGCACTTGGCGTGTTACATCCTTTTGCGACAAGCCTTTCCATCGCGCATCAACAGATGCAGATGGATGACTTAAGCAACTTCGCCAAACACCCATTCATGAACAGGGCATTGCCGCACGAGCTTGAGTTTGAAAGGCATGGCTTAAAAATGCACTACCTTCTGCTCCCGCAGGCTGCGCATCAATCGAAGAATTTCGTCTCCGCTGTCCAGACACATCCCGTCGAACCCAAACCGCCGCGCCTTGTTGACATCGAAGAAGGCATCATTCTCGACATTGAAGATGAAATCCCCGAACGCCCAGTTGGCAATCTCGTCCAGCTGATACTGATGCAGCCCGTACTTCTCCACCATGCGCGCCCATAGCGGTCCCTTGTCCTTCATCGCTTCGGTGAGCCGGAAAGTCTGGGGCTGCACGCAATCGATGCCGAACAGATCGGCGACCAGCGGAAAGACCTGGTTCCAGCGGAACACGTCGCCGTTAGTGATGTTGAAAATTTCGCCGTAGCAGGCATCGTTGAGCGCCGACCATTCCATGGCTTGGGCCAGCAGGCGGGCGTCAGTGACGTTGACGAGAATGTCGTACGCCCTGGGTGATCCGGGAAAGCGCAGCGGCACGCCGATTTCCCGGCACAGGCTGGCGTAGGCGGCAATGACATTGCCGAGATTCATCGGATTGCCGACCGCAAAGCCGAACACGATATCTGGCCGCAGCGCGGTCCAGCTCCATGGTTTTCCTTGTGCCGCGTCACGCAGGTAGTCTTCCTGGTCGTAATAGAAGTTCGGCGGGAAATGGCGCGGATCGCTTTCCTTCGCCGGCGTCTTGTACATGCCGAAATGCGCGCCGTAAGCCTTGCCGCCCTGGATGAAGGTCACATGGCGGAATTGCGGCGCATGCCGCTCGACCGCCTCGACCAGGTTGCGCAGCATGCCGACATTGACTTCCGACTGCCTGACCGCATCCGCATGCTCCTGGTAGGCGGCGAAGAAGACATGGGTGACATCCTTGAGCCAGTCGGCCTTGGCGGCAAGCGCGGCGGGGTCGAGCAGGTCGGCCGGCTGGTAGTCGACGGTGGTGGAAAAGCGCAGCCCGCGGCGGGCGATTGCCTTGACGCGCCAGTCGGGACGGGTTTCGAGATGCTGGATCAGATTGCGCCCGATGATGCCCTGGGCGCCGAGGACAAGCGCGGTATGCGTCATTGATGCGTCTCCGGTACGAAAAGACAATCCCGGTGTGACTGCGCGGACCGGGTGGCGTTCTGCCTCCGGCCGGAAAAAGGGAAAAGTGTTAGCATGCGTGCCCTCTCGATTCCAGGCATGCATGCTGGCCTGGAATCATCGTTTTCAAGGAGTCTCCATGCCTTCGCCTCAACGCGCCGCCGTTGCGGAAACGCCGGCCGTATCCAAGCCCGTTTCGGCCATGCCCAAGGGCATGATTACACTGTTTGCCTTTTGCTGCGGCGCAATCGTCGCTAACCTCTACTACGCGCAGCCGGTCATCAGCCTGATCGCGCCCGACATCGGCATGTCGCCATTCCTGTCCAGCCTGATCGTGTCGCTGACGCAGATCGGCTATGCCATCGGCCTGTTTTTCCTGGTACCCCTGGGCGACATTCTCGAGAACCGCCGCCTGATGATGGCGACCGTGTCGGTTTGCATCTTGAGCCTGGCGGGTGCTGCGATGGCGACATCGTCCAATGTCTTTCTTCTCCTGTCGCTGCTGATCGGTTTCAGTTCGGTGGCGGTGCAGATCATCGTGCCGCTGGCGGCGCACCTGGCGCCGGAGGCGTCGCGCGGCCGCGTGGTGGGCGGCATCATGAGCGGACTGCTGCTCGGCATCCTGCTGGCGCGGCCGATGTCGAGCTTCATCGCCGGGCATTTCGGCTGGCGCGCCGTGTTCGCTACCGCCGCCGTGATGATGGCAGGCATTCTTGCTGTCTTCGCGGTCAGGATGCCCGTGCGCCAGCCTCAGCACCAGGCCGGCTACGGCGCGCTGCTGCGCTCGCTGGGCACGCTCATGCTGCGCTTTCCAGTACTCAGGCAACGCGCGTTCTACCAGGCTTGCATGTTTGCGTCGTTCAGCCTGTTCTGGACGGCCGCGCCGCTGGAACTGTCCCGCACCTACGGTTTTTCGCAGGGACAGATAGCGCTGTTCTGCCTCGCCGGAGCGGTAGGCGCGATCGCGGCGCCGATCGGCGGACGTCTGGCCGATGCCGGCCATACCCTCGCGGCGACCCGCTGGGCGCTGGCGGGCGCGGCGCTCAGCTATGCGCCGGCGCTGTTCGGCAATGCGTGGGGATTCCTCGGGCTGGCGCTCACCGGCATCCTGCTGGACTTCTGCGTGCAGATGAACATGGTGCTGGGCCAGCGCGACATCTACGGACTGGACGCAGCCAGCCGCGGCCGACTGAACGCGCTCTACATGACCAGCATCTTCATCGGCGGTGCGGTGGGATCGAGCGTCGCCAGCAGCCTGTATGGCCATGGCGGATGGATGTGGATCGCGCTTGTCGGCGCCGGCTTTCCGCTGCTGGCGCTGGCGCGGCAGGTGGCGGTTCCGGCAAGGTGAATATGGCTTGCTGCGGCAGGCAAGTGCAGCCCCCGTTGCTGCAGGAAGCATCGGGGGCTGCAGAGCTCAGCTGCTGACGCCTGGCCTCAGTGCCGCAGTTGCCAGGTGCGTGCCTGCATGGCAACGATTTCCTGCGCGCCCGGCTGGCCCGCACCCACGTTGAAGGCGCTGATGCGCGCCTGCAGCGGCCCGTTCGGCAATCCGCGCGTATCGAAGTCCATCCACGCACGTGTGCCGTCCGGGGAAACAGTGAACACACCCAGCCGCGGCGCATACCCTGAAGCCGGCAGCAGTTCGACATTGGCGATGCCGCTGCCTGTCACTTCCAGCCGGGTGACGCCGGTGAGCACCGAGCCTTCGGCAGGCGCAACGGTCAGGTTGGCGGTGAAGGGCACCGGCGCGGGTGGGGTCGAGCCGTTGCCGATGTTCCAGCGGCGCGGATCCATCGCCACGATTTCCACCGCGCCCGGCTGGCCTGCCGCCACATTGAAGGCGCTGATGCGTGCATCGAGCGGCCCGTTGGGCAATGCGCGCGTGTCGAAGTCCAGCCAGGCATAGGTGCGGTCGGCCGTCACGTTGAACACGCCCAGGCGCGGGGTATAGCCGGAGGCCGGCAGCAACTCGACATTGCCGATGCCGCTGCCGCGCACTTCCAGCCGGGTAACCCCGGCGATGGTGGCGTTTGCCGTGGGAGCGCCGACATAAGTGATGTTGAATGGAGCAGGCGGCGGCGCGCTCGTATTGCTGACCTGCCAGCGGCGCGCCGGCATGGCTACCACCTCTACCGCATCAGGCTGCCCGGCAGGAACGCTGAAGGCACTGATCCTGACATCGGCAGCGCCATTGGGCAGCGTCCTGGTATCGAAGTCGAGCCAGGCCAGCGTGCGGTCCGGCGAGATGCTGAAGACGCCCAGCCGCGGCGCATAGCCGTTGGGCGGCAGGAGTTCGGCATTGGCGATGCCGCTGCCGCGGATTTCCAGACGCACCGTGCCGCTCACCGTCGCGCCGGTCTCGGGCGCCATGGTCACGTTCGCGATGATGGGCACACCGGGTTGCGGCGGATTGGGCAGCGGCTGCGGCGCGGCGTTGTACGGCGTATAGAGTATGCCGTTGCGGATGTCGGGCAGCACGCGCCCGCGGTTTTCCGGACTTTCGCTGAAGGCTGCCAGCACCTGCGCCGGCGACATCACGCCGCGGTCGAGCAGGTCCACCCAGAAGGCCAGGCCGGAGGCATCGGGCTCGCGCTGCAATGCATTGCGGTAGTAGCGCGTCACCAGTTCGGTATTGTTCGGCGCGCTGCCGTAGATGGACTTGAATTCAGCGGACTGATAGAAATTGGCGGCGAGCTCGCTGACGTTGGCCACCCTGCCCGTATCCATCATGTAGATCCAGAAGCCGAGTCCGGCCAGATCGGGCTTGCGGTTGAACGCCGCCTGGTAGAGGCGGTAAACCTGACCGGCATTGCCGTCGATGTCGAGGGCGACGACGCCGTCGACGAACACCAGACGGGTATTGTGCTCCAGAGCGTTGATGGTGGTGCCCGAGGCGGAGGTGATGGTTGCGCCGGTCGGCGTGCGGGTGATCGTATAGGCGGTATAACTTCCCGGCACGACGAGGTTCTGCCCGGTGCAGCGCGGTTCGACGCTGCAGCTGTTGACCACCCTGCCATCTTCCAGATACAGGGTGGGACGCAATTGCGTACTGCTTGTTGCTGCGATATCCGCATCGCCGCCGCCGCAGGCTGCAAGCAGCAACGTCACGCCGGCCAGGGACAGGGACCTCAACTCCTTCAACATCACCATGCTTCGCTCCATTCAAATAGCCGGCGCATGCGGGCGCCGGCGCCAGTTTTATATTTTTCAGTTGATGCGCCGGCTGCCGCAGAACGCGGCACGGCGACGTGGCGGCGCATCCGGCAAATGCAGAGCCCCGCCAACGAATTAGGAGTTGATAATTTGGCCATAAGTTTTGACTGACTCTAAGTAAAGCTTGATGCTTCTCAAGCTTGTGATGCGAACACATCGCGCAAGCGAGCCTCATTCAATTACGGTTTTCCACAGTTGCGCTTCCCGGCGCGCTTGATAGTATTCGTGCACTAAACAGCAGTAGGCTGACAATCAGCTAAAACACATCCGCCCGTTCGCATGCCAAGGATGCCGCTGCCTGTCTATGTGTCTAAATAATGATTAACGAGGAGAAAGTCACATGAAGATTCGCTATATCGCAGCCGGTCTCGCCCTGGTCGCCAGTGCCGCAGCCCACGCCCAGGCCAACTATCCTTCCAAGAACATCACGATGATCGTCCCCTTCGCGGCGGGCGGTCCCACCGATACGGTCGCGCGCCTGATCGCCCAGTCCATGGGCAAGACGCTGAACCAGACGGTCATCGTCGAGAACGTCGGCGGCGCCGGAGGCACCATCGGCGCAGCTCGCGTCGCCAAGGCCGATCCGGACGGCTACACCATCTTCCTGCACCACATCGGCCAGTCCACCGCGCCCGCGCTGTACCGCAAGCTGAGCTACAACGCCATCGACAGCTTCGAGCCGATCGGCCTGGTGACCGACGTGCCGATGACCTTCGTCGCGCGCAAGGACTTCCCGGCCAAGGACTTCAAGGAACTGATCTCCTACGTGAAGGCCAACAAGGCCAAGGTCACCTATGCCAACGCCGGCGTCGGCTCCGCGTCGCACCTGTGCGGCATGCTGTTCATGTCCGCCATCGAAACCGAACTGACCACCGTCCCCTACAAGGGCACCGGCCCGGCGATGAATGATCTGCTCGGCGGCCAGGTCGACATCATGTGCGACCAGACCACCAATACCACCAGCCACATCAAGGGCGGCAAGATCAAGGCCTACGTGGCAACGACCAAGAACCGCGTGCCTTCCCTGCCTGATATCCCGACCACGACCGAAGCCGGCCTGCCGAACTTCCAGGTTGCGGTCTGGCACGGCCTGTATGCGCCGAAGAGCACGCCGAAGCCCGTGGTCGACAAGCTGGCCGGCGCGCTGCAAACCGCATTGAAGGATCCGACCGTCAAGCAGCGTTTCGCCGACCTCGGCACCGAGCCGGTCGCGGAAAACCGCGCCACCCCGGAAGCGCTGCGTACCTTCCTCAAGTCCGAGATCGACAAGTGGACCCCTATCATCAAGAAGGCAGGCGTCTACGCGGACTGATGCCCGCCTGACACGCGTCACCTGCACTCAGGCGCTGGCCCGCAGCGTAGACAGCGGACGCAGCGCCTGATCGCGCAACGGTTCAACAGGCACGGCCCGGTTCTTCACCGGGCCGTACTTCCTTATTCAGCCCCTTCACCACCTCTCCAGTTCCATCCCGGCGTTCGGGATGACCACCGTGCGCCTCGTGCCCCGGGAAGCGGTGTCCTGCTCATCTTCCGCAGCCTGAAATATGCGGAGCATTGCAAGCGTCCGCATGCAGTTTCCAAACTGGATGCAATAACCCTTCTGCCGATGGAACTTTGCAATGCGGCATGCCACACATCCATCAACAGGATGACGCCTTCACCACGGCCCGATATCCCGAATGCGTTGTCCGCGCCGTCGCACGGCGAACAGATGCTGCATCGACAGCAGGCAACGCACCAACGAACCGAACTGAACCGTATGCCGACAGGGAGCGCCCGATGAATCTGCTGATGAATGACCGACCCCGTTTCGAAACCGACCGCTTTATCGTGATTCTCCTGACTCCGTCGGATGCGCGCAGGCTTCTTGAGGTTCTGCTTCAGGACGAACCGCTTGCCGCACGCGTGCCCTGGTTGAACGACAAGACCCAGGACGGAGCGCTGCAGGAAGCCTATGCGATAGGATTGCAGGCGGCAGCCGGAACCATCAAGGTATGGGGCATCTTTTCGAAAGAACTGCAGGAGCAGGTAGGCGCCATGATTGCCAGGAATACGCCGGAGGGGATCGACGTCGAAGCACTGGTCGCGTCCCGATACTGGAGCAACGAGGTGATAGAAGAGGCGAGCGAACCGTTGATGGAATGGCTGGAAGAGAACTCGGAAGTCATCGACACCATTCCCACCCTCCTTCATTGAATGCGCCGTTCCCCCGATGATGGCTGCCGGGCGCATGCGCTCTTGTGCAAGCTCAAGGCCGAGCCTGCCGGCAGGTCTACCGTGGGCAGACGCCGGCCAGCATGCCGGCATGCGATACGGAGGCCGGCATGGATTTCGGCAGGCACACTTATTACTTCGCCTGTCCGCGTCCTGCTTGCGGAGAGGTGTACGAGGTTTTTGAGATCGCTCTCCGCAATGACGACGGCAGGCATGAGCACGGGCACCGGCATGGCCTGCTGGCCTGTCCCTGCTGCGGCTGGGTGGTGCATCTCCGTGCGCCGGTGCTTGCCATCCGCTGCGTTCTGGGAGACGAGGAGCAGGCTGCCGTGCGCCGCCTGGCCTCGTGCCGCACCGGGCGGCTTGACGTCGCCGCGCGGCTTGATTTCGAACAGGAATGAAGAACGCTCGCCATCCATGCTGATGACATCGAACGCGCGAGCGAAAGCGTTGGGAACCTCTGCTTAAAAGAAAGCCCGCGTACCGGTCGGGACGCGGGCAAGAACGGGGCTTTTCCTAGGAGAGTTGCTACATCTTCAGCTTAGTCTTTGCCTCGGATGCGGGCTTAGCCTTTCTCAAGCCTGAAACACACGCTTACATGCCTTACATTTTTCCGCCCATGCAAAGCCTTCCGGCCTGGCGCAGCCGTGATTTATTCCTGAATCAGAAATAAAGCATTGCGGAAAAAGCCGTTTATCGCATCGATCGCAATGATTAGACTTCACTCCATCGATGAGCACACAACAAAACGCGTGCGACTCACCGAGGCAAGCCCCGACGGCAAATTTTGCCCGCGCCGCCGAGACTGGGTCACCAACCGTTATTGATGGAGAATGAAAATGAAAGCCAAACAACTGATCGCCGCAATCGCCGTTTTCGCCGCAGCAGGCTCCGCCCTCGCCGACCAGACTTATCCCTACGTCGATTTCAGCGGCTTCAAGTCGACCAAGACCCGCGCCGAAGTGATGGCCGAACTGCGCGACAGCCAGGCCAGCGGCCAGATCGCCGGCGGCAATGAATTCACTGCGCCGGATGCGAAATTCGTATCCACCAAGACTCGCGCTCAAGTCATGGCCGAACTCGAGCAGGCTCAGGAAGACGGTTCCTATGCGCTGGCGCAGCAGGAATTCGACGGCCAGTATCCCGGCCTGCAGCACCGCGGCAATGCCGGCACCCGCCTGGCGGGCCAGGGTAGCGCCGACCGCGTCAACTGATGCGGCCAAGCCGGGGCGGCGACGCTGGCGCCTGACGCCGTGTCGCCTGCCCCATAGCAGGACAGCAAGACAACAACACAACGGCCAAGGGTCTTGACCCTGTAGCCGCTACAGGGAGTTCAATGACGGTGGAATGCAACTGTATCGAGCGAGACAGACATGAAACCTGCATTGAAGAACGCCTTCGACGCCGAAATGGCGGCAGCCATCCACGCTTACCGCCAGGGCCGGTTCGACCGGTCGTTCGGCCATCTTGAAACCGCCCATGTGCTCGGCCAGCGCCATGTGCTGGCACATGTCGAGACCCATTGGTGGATGCTGAAGATCGGCCTGAAACGCCGTTCCCTGCAAGAAGTGAGCGGACAGGCGGCGCGCATCCTGCTCGGCGCCCTCGGTTCGGCGGTCGGCGTGGTCCCTGTCGGCAACACCGGCGGCACCAATATCAGCATGTTCAAGCGCCTGCCGATCGACCGCGACTTGCAGGACCTCCTCCGGTAAGAATCCTTACCGATACCAGTACCAGGCCGCCCCGACGAGCACGGCCAGCCAGAGCAGCACGATGGCGATGGCGCCGGCACGGCTGCTCGGCCGGGATTTTTTCTCTTCCATCCATGCCTCGGCCTGCGCCCGGCATTCCTGCACGACATGCGGCGGGATGAGCCGCACCGCCAGCCAGATCAGCGACGGCAGCAGAAGCACGTCATCGATATAGCCCAGCACCGGCACGAAATCCGGAATCAAGTCGATGGGACTCAATGCATAAGCCACCGTGAAGACGCAGATCGCCTTGGCAAGCAAGGGCGTATCGGGATGCCGGCGGGCGAACCACAGCATGAGCGCGTCGCGCTTGATGCGGCGCGCCCAGTTCCTGACCGATTCTGCAAGCGGCATCTCGCCCTTCCTTCCTGTTTCATGAGGCTGCACAGCATACGTGATCCGCACCTTCCTGTCATAAGGATGAAGCAAGGCCTTGCCCTTGACATGCCGCACGCGGCCGCGATAGCTTCGGCCATTGTCCCTACCGCTATCGACATGGATTTTCTGGTCAACATCGACGTCGACGATCTGCAAAAGGCGGTGGCCTTCTATTGTGCCGCTTTTGGCCTGCGCGCCGGCCGCCGTCTCGGCCCCAGCGTGGTGGAAATGCTCGGCGGCCCTATTCCGATTTATCTGCTGCAAAAGGAAGCGGGTTCTCAGGCATCGGCCACGGGCACGCAGCTGCGCAGCTACCGGCGACACTGGACTCCGGTGCATCTGGATTTCACCGTGGCAGACATCGAAAGCGCGGTGCGCGATGCGGTTCTGGCAGGCGCATCGTCCGAATCGCCGGTTACGACGCATGCCTGGGGCAAGCTGGCGCTGATGGGCGATCCGTTCGGCAACGGCTTCTGCTTCGTGCAATTCCTCGGCCGCGGCTATGACGAGATCGCCGGGGATGGTGCACAATGAATGCGCCGCGGATGCCGGCACGGCCAGCACAATGCCTGAGCCAAAGGTGTGAAGGTACGCGTCACTCGCCAGCGCATGGTCGGAAGCATCGCCCGACACAGTGATGCGGACATAGCAGCCGGAGTAACGCCCGGCCATCCGTGGCCTCTTCATGATGCCGCATTGATCGCAATGAACGCCGCGCAATGAGTGCCGCGCCGTTTACTTGTTTTTGCATAAATCGGCAAAACTTCGTTGGCCCTAATCTGTAAAGCTCGTCTTACCAGCGTCCTGCAATTCTCATTGCTACCCAACACTTAACTACAGGATTCACCATGCATCTCGAACGCTCCGTGCCCATGCACCTGCTTACCGACCTTCTTGAAAGATGGAAATCGTCGATTCATGTTGAAGATATTGGCGGCGAGAATGAACGGGAATCCGTAAGAGCCTTTACGCTGCAGAAATGCATTGAAGAACTGGAGTCCGCTATCCAGAAATAATCATTCGCGGCAATACACTGCGGCATGCCAGGACAAGTTGCGAAAAGCTGGGGCAGGCTGCAACAACGCACGAAACAGATTGCAAAAGACACAAAAAAACCCGCTGCTCATGTCGAGGCAGCGGGAGAATCCAACAGGAGTTGGAGGAGACAGTTGAGAGATAGGGATGGTGGCTTGGATTTCAAGCCTCTTTTTTTATCTATGAAGCGATTTTTTCAGAACTTCCATGCCGCGCAATCATCATGTGAATGTGGAGGCTGTTATGGATGCCAACGGAATCAAGTACCGAAGCCAGGACCTCCTGGTCTTGAAGAAAACGATTTGCGAAGAGCTTGCAAGAGTGAAAGAAGTATTGGCACGCTTGCAATACCGGCACCAGCAAAAAGTTGCGCCGGATTTGTCGAAAGACGAGCTTCTCGAGATATTTCACGAAGAACACGAACGCCTGTTCAGTCAACTGCAGGCGATCGATGCAAGCCTGCTCAAGGCGGAAGAGGGCAGCGCCCCGGGACTGCTGGCGCAGCATCGCCAGATCGAACGCTGGCGCAACACCTTGGCCGCGCCGCCGCAATCGACATTGACGCGCTGAACGATATGTCATCGGGCGGCATCAATCGATAGATGCATGCCCCATCCGGGCTGATTTCACATCACCTACGACCAGTTGCGGTCCGGCTGCTTGTTCAGCCGATGCGCGGCATCGACGACATCCTGCAGTTCCACCGGGTCGCTGAACGGATCTTCGTCGAGGGCAACGACACGGTTAAGCTCCTTCTGCCAGCGCCGCAGCTCCCGAATGTAATCCTCGTCCGGCGCCCGCCTCAGATCGCCGTTATCTTCGACCAGATCGCATATGCCGTTGTGCAGCCATTCCCCGGTATGCCAGTCGGGCATGTCGACTGCCGGGAACAGGCAAATGCCCTGCAGGTCCATTCCCCGGGCAACTGCCGCCAGCGATTCTTCCGTGACGTCCTTGAGCCATGCGGCGCGCCCCTGCCGCATGCCGCTGGTTTCACCAATGATCATCGGACGCCGATAGCGCTGCCATACGTTGCCCAGCAGTTCGCACAGAGGCACGATGCGGTCGTCCTCCGGATCGAGTGCGGCATGCGGACCGTGCTCGCGGTACTCCATCTGTCCGAAGGAGTAGTTGTTGGCGCCGACGATATCGAGAATCTCGGGCGCGCCGCCCAGTTCGGGATGAACGCGGCCGCACAGGATGTCCCAGGCAAGATAGGTATCGACATAGGTTTCATGGTGCGCGGCCTCGATGAGATCGGGCCGGTCGCGCGGCGCGACGACCTGCACCAGCGGATCGACATGCACCATGCGCGCGCCGGAATCGACTTCGCGAATCGCATTCACACCGGCGATTGCGGCGCGGCACAGCGCCACGCGCAACTGCATCCGGTCGGCGCGGGTACGGCGGTAAGGCGCGATCCAGCCCCACTCGCCGGCGCAAAAGGAAAAGAAGGTGATCTCGTTGATCGGCGTGAAGAAGTGCGGACCGTGCAGCCTGGGGATCACGTATTCGGCGGCAGCCCGGCAATAGGCGGCGAAGCGCTCGGTGAAGGCCGGCGTGAAGGGATCGAGATCATCGGGATAGCCGTAATGGCACATGTCCCAGATCGGGATCACCTTGCTGGCCTGCATTGCCTCGATGAAGGGATCCAGCATGGAAAAATCGAGTTGCCCGTGCCGGTCGGCAAGCGGCCATGGAATCGCTTCGCGCGCCACGGCGATGCCCAAGGCATGCAGCAGGCGGTAATCTTCCATGACATGACGGTCATGCCGGGTTTCGGCCACCAGGTTGCGGCGCTGGCGGTCCTTCCACAAAAAGGTGGAGCACTCAAAGCCTGACAGGAAAAAAGTCGGGAAGATGCCTGGATGCTTCGCCATGAACGTCTCCAGCTGGAGTGGAATAACGATGACTCCTGCGAACTGCTTAAGTTGCCGCATTGCCGGGATGCCGTCCTGACTTGCCGCAAGCCACCGCTCCTGCCCGCCAGGAACTTAGCAATTGCGGAAGAAGCCTCACGCAAAAGCTCAATCCATGCTTCTGGAGCCTCATTCCGCATCATGGTTCAACCGAATCAAGGCATAGCCTGCGCCCAAAGGCAGGGCAATGCCATAAAGCTATAATTGCCTCTTCACTTCGCGTCGCGACATTACCGACACGGTCTGCCTACCGCCGATCGCATTCATTGCAATCGATTGCCTCTGCCGGACCGACATACATTTAGGAAAAGCACCATGGCAACAGGCAGCAACCAGGAAGAGCGAGCAGGCAAGCCGCTCGACACGAGCGAAAGCAAGGAAGCCGCGGGCGCACCGGCGGACGGCCAGTTGGAAGGCAGCAGCTACAATCCGCTCGGCAATCCAGGCATCAAGCACTGGCAGGCGTCGTATATCTCGCGTCCCGGACTGGAGGAAAGAGGCAACATCTTCTTCGCCGCGGTCGAAATGACACGCATGCCGATGCTGGTGACGGACCCCAACCAGGAAGACAATCCCATTGTTTTCGTCAACGGCGCCTTCCTCGACCTGACGGGCTTTGAAGAAGACCAGGTGCTCGGACGCAATTGCCGCATGCTGCAGGGCGAGGAAACGAATCGCGACACGGTGGCCGAGATTCGTGCGGCGCTGCGGGAAGAGCGTGCAGTAGCCGTCGACATCCTCAACTACAAGGCTGACGGCACCCCGTTCTGGAATGCGCTGTTCATCGGCCCGATCTTCGACCCCGACGGCAAGCTGCTGTATTACTTCGCGTCCCAGCTCGACATCACGCGGCGGCGCGTGTCCGAGCAATCCTATCTGCAGGCGCAGAAGATGGAAGCGATCGGCCAGCTTACCGCTGGTCTCGCTCACGACTTCAACAACCTGCTGCAGGTCATCAGCGGCAACCTGGAAATGGCGGCCGGCACGCTCGACGCCGGCAGCTTCACGCATGAAGCGGTAGAGCGAGCGCAGAAGGCGGCCAACAAGGCCAGCAAGCTGACCCAGCAGCTGCTGACCTTCGCCAGGAAGCAGCGCCTCGAACCCAAGCGCATCAATCTCAACTCGCTGGTGGTGGAGTTCAGCGAAATGCTCGTCAGGACGCTGGGAGAAAAAGTCGACCTTCATCTCGACCTCAAGCCGGGCCTGCCGTCCTGCACGCTGGATGCGACGCACATGGAAATGGCGCTGCTCAACGTGCTGATCAATGCGCGCGATGCGATGCCCGGCGGCGGCAAGGTCACTGTCGCCACTTCCGTCATCAATGACATGGACAGGCTGGCAGCGCACCGGCTGACTTCCGGCACCTATGTCGTCCTCTGCGTGATCGACGAAGGCGAAGGCATGCCGCCGGAAGTCGCCCGGCGCGCCACCGAACCCTTCTTTACCACCAAGGGCCCCGGCACCGGTCTCGGCCTGGCGATGGTGCACGGATTCGTACAGCAGTCGCACGGCCGTCTGGAAATCGAAAGCACGCCCGGCGAGGGGACTGTCATCCGCATGATCTTTCCCGCTGCCGACCGCTCGGCATTCGAACTGGCCGCAGCCCGCGCTAACCCGCAACCCGGCGGTCTCAACTGGAGCCCGGCGGCCATCCTCGGACGAAAGACCATCCTGGTGGTGGACGACAGCCAGGATGTGCGCGAACTTGCCGAAGCCTTCCTGCAGTCGCAGGGCTATCGCGTGCTCGGCGCGCAAAGCGGTGAAGAAGCCCTGGAGATGGTGGAACGTTATGGCAACATCGATCTGCTGTTCACCGACATCATCATGCCCGGAGGCATGAACGGCCTGCAATTGGTGGAGCGCGCCCGCGAACGCCAGCCCGATCTGCCGGTACTGCTGGCCACCGGCTACATGGAAGAACTGCCGCGGCACAGCACGGCGTCCGATACGATCAATATCCTGACCAAGCCCTATCGCCAGGCGGAACTCGCGGAGCGGGTGCGGATCGCGCTGGAAAAGACCGTACCGCCCACGCCGCCTGGCAGCTTCCGTCACGAAGGCTAGAGCGGTTTTACTCTGAGGCGTTTTCCGGGCGAGCTCTTCCTGCCATTGCCGCCCGCCGCTCCGGACGCGGCGATTCCCAGCAGGCGGCGGAAGGTCGGGCACTCCATGTGGCTCGGTGCCGAGCAGGCGGCCGCATGCCGCAGCCCGTCGCGCATTGCACTCAGCTTGCGTATCGTTCGATCGAGGTCTTCCGCCTTCTGCAGCAGCTGCCGCCGGTCGATCTGCGGCTGCCCGTCCGCGGCGAACATGCTGCCGATCTCGTCGAGAGAAAAACCGGCGGAACGGCCGAGCGCGATCAGCGCGAGCCGGTCGAGCACGTCGGGGCCGAACAGGCGGCGCAGGCCCCGCCTGCCGACGGAGGCGAGCAGACCCTTTTCCTCGTAAAAGCGCAGCGTCGACGCCGGAACGCCGGAGCGCTGCGCCACCTCGCTGATATCCATATCCTTCTCCCTTGACTTCAAGTTGACTTGAAGTTGTACGCTACCTCCACTTTCCGACAAAGGCAACTTCGAGAATGGAGAACATCATGGATACTCTGACATCCGTCCTGATCACCGGGATAGGCGCCACGGCAGTGATGGACCTGTGGGCCATCGTTCGCAAGCGCCTGCTTGGCCTTGCCCCGCCCGACTATGGCATGGTCGGCCGCTGGATCGGACACATGAGCGGGGGACGCTTCCGCCATGATTCGATTGCGGCGGCATGTCCGGTGCCCGGCGAACGGCTGATCGGATGGACCGCCCATTACCTGACCGGCATTGCGTTCGCCGGCCTGCTGATCGGCATCTGGGGTTCCGCCTGGATCCGGCATCCCAGCATCGGCCCGGCTCTCGCCGTCGGCATCGCAACGGTCGCCGCGCCGTTCCTGCTGATGCAGCCGGGGATGGGCGCCGGCATCGCGGCATCGAGAACGCCGCGTCCCGGCGCGGCCCGCCTGCAAAGCCTCGTCACGCATGCGGTCTTCGGCATCGGCCTCTATGCGGGCGGCTGGGCCGCGCACGCCCTGATCGCGGCGTAATTGCCGAGCAGCGATCAATTCACTTTCAAGCCCCACCCGTCAATCCGTTTCACAACGCAATTTCCAGGAGAATGACATGCGTATTCCCGCCCGTTTCGCCCCCATCCTTTTCAGCGCCCTGCTGTCGTCTGTCATGGTCTGTATCGTTTCCGGCTTCGTGCTCATCACTTCGCAGGGAATCCATCCCGGCCTTCCCGCACAATGGCTGAAAAGCTGCCTGACCACATGGCCCGTCGCATTTCCCACTGTGGCAATCGTGGCGCCATGGGTCAGGCGCATCGTCGGCCGCATCACCGCATAACCTCGGCCGCCGGCGAACATTGCCTCGCACAAGCGTTGGATGTCATCCGACATGCAACCGGATAGCGGTGGCCGACATCCGACAGAGTCTCTGCGATGCCAGTCGAGGGGCACACACGCAATGCCCGTTCCATGTCCATGAACCGTTGAAACGCCGACGCCATCTCAATCTGCTCCTCTGATGGCATGCCCCTTGCAGACGCCCTGGGCACGCAAGAATGTTCTTGCGAACTTCATCATGAGGAGAAGGCAAATGGGCAAGACTGTCGCCAGGTCTCTGGCTACGAGTGGAAAAGCAAGCGCTGCTGTCCGGCATCCCGGGGCAGCGACGGGCAGAAAGTTGTTGTTGATGGTATCGCTGGTGTCGATGGCGGCGCTGGCATCTTCCGCCGGCGCCAACGACAACGGCGCCGGGGCCGAAGCAAAGCTGCAGGACAGGTCCGGCAACCCGGTCGGCAAGCTGACGATCAATCCGCATGAAAACGGAACCGTGGCGGTACAGGTGCGCGTGCATGACCTGCCTCCAGGCTTTCACGGATTCCATGTGCATGCGGTCGGCGATTGCACGCCGCCCTTCACGTCGGCCGGCGGTCACTTCGACAAGGACAAGCATACGCATGGCAGCCACAGCGGCGACCTGCCCGTCCTGCAGGTGAACGAAAACGGCACCGGCAAGGCGACCATCCATACCGACCGCTTCAGCATTGCCGATCTCTTCGATTCGGACGGCAGCGCGATCATCATCCATGCCAACCCGGACAACTACGCCAACATTCCGACCCGGTATGCCGCCGCGCCGGATGCGGCGACACTGGCGACCGGTGACGCGGGCGACCGGATCGCATGCGGAGTGATCGAGAGAACGGCGAAACAGTAAGCATGCGGCGAAACGCCTGCTTGCGTTTGCCCCGCAAGCCGCAGGTGGCTCTGCGGCTTGCGCCGAAAACTATTATTTTCAAACGCAATGAGGTTCAGTTCGCCGAGATCACAAACCCTTTTCCACCATATCCACTACCCGCTTGCCGACGACTGCTCTTTGCGCATCGGTCAGGTTGCGCAGCGGGCCGTCAGTAAAGAGCACGGCCAGGCCGTGCACGGCAGACCAGGCAAGATATTCCGCACCCATCCGCCGTTCCGGAGGCAGTACGCCAGTGTCGACAAGCCGATCCAGCGCCGCCCCCAGCAACTGGAAGGGATTCAAGCCGCTGCGCCCGGCACGCGCCGGGTCGGCCTCGGTTTCATCGTTCAATGGAACCGAGAACGCTGTGCGGAACAATCCTGGTTCGGCATGGGCAAAGCGCAAATACCCGATACCGACTGCCCGAAGGCAGGCGCGCGCATGTTCAGCCGAGCCCGGTTTTTCCTTCAGGGCCGCCATTTCGCTTTCGATCGTGATCGCCAGTTGCGACAGGGTATATGCACGTACGGCCAGCAAGAGTTCCTGGCGACTGGCGAAATGGCGATAGGCCGCGTTGGGTACGACACCGGCGCGCCGCGTGGCTTCACGCAAGACGATCGCATCGGCGCCTCCTGCACGCGCCAGCTCGATGCCTGCCTCGAGCAAGGCATGTCGCAAGTCGCCATGCCGGTAGGTATCGCGCGCGGTCGGATTATTTGTTTTCTTTACCATGACTACCCCATTGTGGACACTGTCCATTATCCATGTTATTGTTTGTGGACACTGTACACAAACATGAGCACCCCTCGAACCTCCGATTTCCTGTTTCTCTGAGATTCACATTTCAGCATCAATCCTGCGCGACGGCCGCCTTTCTTCAAAAGGAAAAACCATGCCTCAACTCAATGCATATCTTGGCTTCGACGGTAACTGCGCGGAAGCCATGCGCTTTTATGAACGCGTACTCGGCGGCAAGATCGAAATGATGATGACGAATGGAGAATCGCCGATGCGTGATCAGATACCGCCCGGGAACGAGGACCGCGTCATGCATGCGCGCCTGGCCATCGATGGAGGCATCCTCATGGCTGGCGACGCCATGATGGGCTGCGACCCTTACCAGGGCATGAAAGGATTTTCCCTGACGCTTTCCTATGCCAGCGCCGCAGAAGCCAGACCGGTGTTCGATGGCTTGAGCGAAGGCGGCAAGATCACGATGCCATTGCAAAAAACATTTTGGGCCGAGTCGTTCGGCATGCTGACGGACCGCTTTGGCACGCCCTGGATCATCAACGGCGGCCTGATCGACGTCAAGCCTGCCGGCAATTGACTGACTCGCCGCAGCCAAAGCAGCCGGGATCGCCAGTACAGCCAAGCCGAAAGCGCTCTAAACCAGGAGGCAAGCATGCAATCACCCGGAGTCTTCCAATGATCCCCACCATCACCGCTTTCGAACATTCGCCCGATGGCGGAAAGGGATTGGCGCGCGATACGCGCGTGCGCTGGGCGCTTGAAGAAGCAGGCCGGCCTTACGAGGTTCGCCTGCTTTCGTTCCCCGCGTTGAAGGAACCAGCCCATCTGGCGCTTCATCCTTTCGGCCAGATTCCCACTTATGAAGAAGGCGATCTCGTGCTGTTCGAAACCGGCGCGATCGTGTTTCACATCGCAGAGCGCCATGCGCGCCTGCTTCCCGAGGATGCCAATGCCCGTGCGCGTGCCATCGCGTGGATGTTTGCCGCAGCCAACACGGTGGAGCCCCCAATCCTCGAACTCGGAACGGCCAGGCTGCTCGAGCACGACAAGCCCTGGAATAAGGAACGTCTTCCTCTGGTCGAAGAGCGTGTCCGTGTCCGCTTGAAACAGCTTTCCGCACGCCTTGGCGATGCGGACTGGCTCGATGGCGCGTTCAGCGCAGGCGACCTGATGATGATATCGGTGCTGCTCCGGATAAAACCATCCGGCATTCTGGACGGATTTCCCAACCTCTCTGCCTATGTCGCTCGCGGCGAAGCGCGGCCCGCCTACAAGCGGGCCTACAAGGCCCAGCTGGCCACTTACAACGCAAGCCGACCGGCCGCGCCGGTGGAACGGCTTCACAATGATTCGCACGGAGGAGAACCATGAGCAGGGTATTCATCAACATCGGACTCAGCCTCGACGGTTACATGGCACCGGAGGGAATGACCATGGAGAATCCGGCGTACAAGAACTGGGGCGCAAAATGGGGCGCGATGATGGGCTGGCTTCTCAAGCAACGGTACTTCCGCGAGAATCTCCTCAAGCGCGGACCGGAAGGAGAGACCGGCCCGGTCAATGACCTGGTGCGAAGCACGGCGGAGCGCATCGGTGCCAACATCATGGGCAAGCGCATGTTCGACCAGGGTGAGCAGGCATGGCCGGAAGAGGCGCCGTTTCACACGCCGGTGTACGTACTCACCAATGAGAAACGCGAACCCTGGGTGCGCCCGGGCGGAACGATCTTTTTCTTCATCAATGACGGGCCGGAGCGTGCACTGGAACTGGCTCGGGAATCCGCAGGCGGCCGCGATATTCGTATCGCGGGCGGAGCGGATGTGATCCAGCAGTACCTGAACCTGGGTGTCGTCGACGAATTGGAAATCGCATTGGCTCCCGTGCTGTTCGGCGGCGGGCGCCGCCTCTTCGAGAACCTGCGCGAGCCCGGGCCGCAGTTCCGCATCGACAAGGTTCTCGATGGGCCGGATGCCACGCACTTGCGCTATGTGCGTCGGTAGCAACCGCCCTGCAATCGGCTACCCCGGATGGGCCATTGAGCGGCCCGCGCGCGGCTCGACCGGAGCGTTTGACGCGGGGCTTCTGATGCCTCAAGGGGCCGCTCCTTACCAGGTGAAGGAAGACAGTTTCCGGCACCGCCGATCGCAGGGCTTGGCCTTGTGCGAAGACAGACACCGCACTTGCCTGGTATCGTGCAAGCTCAGCAAGCCGGACAACCACCCCCGCGACAAATCCAACCCATGCTCATCCTTACCGGCAGTCGAATCGTTCTCCGTCAACTGCAGCAATCCGATGCAGATGCCCTGATCGCCGCGGCGAGCGACGGGGAACTGTGGAAATCGGAGCTGACTGTCGTCCCATCTGCGGCAACCGTCGAAAACTATATTCACGCCGCCCTTGCCGGACATGAAGCCGGAACGGTCATGCCTTTCGTGACCATGCTGAAGGATTCATCGGAAATCATCGGCTCCACGCGCTTCTGGAAAATCGACCGCATCAATCGCAAGCTTGAAATCGGAAGCACATGGCTGGCGGCGTCGTGGCAGAAGACGTTTGCCAACACGGAGGCAAAATACCTGATGCTGACCCATGCCTTCGAAACGCTGAACTGCATCAGGGTGCAATTGACGACCGACGAAAACAATGCCAAGTCGCGCCAGGCAATATTGCGCCTGGGCGCAAAGTATGAGGGACTCATACGCAACGAACGCATCATGCCCGGCGGCCGGAAAAGAAACTCGGTGCGCTACAGCATCATTGACGATGAATGGCCGGAAGTGAAACGGGGACTGGAGCAACGCCTCGGGGCGCGGGCGTTGCTTTGATCGGCAAGCCGGGAAGCAGCAGGTGCCGGTGCTGCATGGATTGCAAATCGACATCGGGCGGCATGGCCGTTCAATCCGCTGCGACGCGAACGGTCAGTGACCCGTTCCAGCTTCAGCAGTGAAGATAGCCCCCTGCCGGACAAGTATCAGGTGCAGGAACCAGGATCGCTGACCGTGTCCTGCAAAGTCTGGTTAAGAATGTCAATAACCTGCCCGATCTGATATGGCTTGGGCAGCACCTTCACGTCGGGCAGCGTTACCCTCCGCTCGGAATAGCCCGTGGTCAACACGACTTTCAGATCCTGGTATTGCTCGCGAACGATCTCGGACAACCTGATGCCGTCGATCTTGCCGGGCATGACCACGTCGGAAAAGACCAGATCGAACTTGTGCGCCGATTCAAGCCATTCAAGCGCCTGCTCGCCGTCATTGGCCGACACCACATGAAATCCATGGGCTTCCAAGGCCGGATGCACCGTTTGCCTGATCAGAGGATCATCTTCGACAAACAGGATGGACTGGTTTCGTAACGCTGCTGGCCGACCATGAGCTGGCTTTGACTCTTCCCTTTCCACCTGCCTTGTCCTTGCGCGCGGCAGGAGAATGGAGACCTCCAGCCCTGTGCCGGGTTCGCTGCGCAGGTTGAGAACGCCGTTCATCTGCTTCACAAAACCGTAGACCTGTGCCAGTCCCATGCCGGAACCCTTGCCGACTTCCTTCGTCGTGAAGAACGGGTCCACCGCCTTGGCAAGCACCTCCGGCGTCATCCCCTCACCCGTATCGGAAATCGTCAGGCACACATACTCTCCCGGTGCGCGGTCACTGCCCGCATTGGCGAGAACTTCGTTGCGGCCTTCGATGTGAAACACGCCTCCGGCCGGCATGGCATCCCGTGCGTTCATCGCAAGGTTGAGCAAGGCAAGCTCGAACTGCAATGGATCGATCTCGACCGCCCACAAGTCTTCTTGCAAGTGCAGCTGAAATTCGATGGTGCTTGGCAAAGCGCCCTTCAGCAATGCGAGCATGCCGTCGATCTGCACGCTCAGATCAACCACTTTCAGATGCGCATCCTGCGCCCTTCCGAATACCAGCAGCTGCCTGGTCAGTTCGACACCGCGCTCGACTGCGCGCCTGGATGCCTCGAGTGTGGTCTTGACCTTCGGACTTTCCGACGTCATCAGCGCCAGGTCAATACCCATGGTCAGGGTCTGCAGGACATTGTTGAAGTCATGCGCAATGCCGCCGGTCAGGCGGCCGAGCGCTTCGAGTTTCTGTGCCTGCTGCAGCGCCTTGCGGGTTTCCTCCAGCGAATGCAGGCGCTCCCGGTCCCGCCGTTCCGCATTCTTGCGTTCGGTGATGTCGCGGATAAAAGCATTCGTCACATAGCCTTGGCCATTGTGGTATCCGGTCAATGCCAATTCCACCGGGATGCGGGAGCCGTCCCGGCGCAAGGCTTCCAGTTCCATCACCGTGTCGATCAAGGCTCCCTTGCCGGTGGCAATGAAGCGCCGGTATCCGGCGTTGTGCGCCGCCCGCTTTTCCGGCGGAACGATCAGTTCGCTGAAGTCTTTTCCGAGGGCATCCTCGGCGGGCCAGCCAAAGGTCCGTTCAGCCTTGCGGTTCCAGTCGGTGATGCAGCCGTCGCCATCCGCGCTGAGAAAGGCATCATGGGAGTTGTCGATGATGACTTGAACGCGCTTTTGCTCTTCCTTCAACCGCCTGATGGAATCCTGCAGCGCAGCGTCATTACGCTTGCGGTCGGAAATATCCGTTGCGGTGCCAACCATGCGCACCGCCCTGCCCTCCGGCGTGCGGCTGACCACCATCCCGCGCTCCATGATCCATTTCCAGTCTCCATCCTTGCAGCGCAGGCGGTGCTCACTGATATATCCAGGCGATCCCCCGGCCAGATGCGCCTCGAATGCCCGGCGAAAGGCCGGCAGATCATCCGGGTGAATACGGCCGGTCCAATCATCCATTCGGCTGCCGACTTCCCCTTCCTGATACCCCAGCATCTCTTTCCAGCGCGGCGACAGCGTTACCTGCTGGTTCCCAGGGTCGAGGTCCCACACGCCGTCGCCGGCGCCTTCCAGCGCAAACTTCCAGCGCGCTTCGCTCGCCGCCAGAGCGGCCGCATCGTTGGCCCGTTGCTGCAGACTTCGCAAGAGGACAAGGCTGACAAGCAAAAGCAGAAGCGATACGCCCAGGCCGCCGAGCAGGTAGATTTTGCGTTGGGCGTAATAGGGTGCCAGGACAGTATCAATGGATTGGCCAACCGTCACCGCTAAGCCGGCCGTGGGCAAGGTGCGCCAGGCATACATGCGTTCGACGCCATCGATCTCCGATGGGGCGCGATACCAGCCGTTGTCACGCGCCGGATCGTTCCAGAATGTCTGCTTCATTGCTTTCCCGAGCGCCAGTTCCGGCGTGGGGGACCGCGCAAGGATTTCACCGCTCGGGTGCAGCACCGTGGTGGCGCCGCCTTTGCCTAAATGAATGGTGTCAAAGAACCGGGAGAAATACTCCGGTGCGACCGACAGCACGATCACCCCGGCAAACTGGCCGCCTGAACCACTGATGGGACGCGTGAACTGGATACTCCAGCGCTGGGAGACACGCCCCAGCACAGGCTTGCTGACGAAGAGCTTGTCGCCAGGCTGGTCCACATGCACGCGGAAATGCTCCCGGTCGCTCAGGTTCATGCCCTTGGCTTGCGGGTTGGCGCTGGAAAACTGCAGCAAGCCGGCCGCGTCGATGATCGCGACCTGGAAACCCACATTCGCAGCAAGATAGGATTGGCGCTTTTGCACGGCATCGGCGAAGTCGATGCCCGGCATCTGCCAGCGATCTCGCAGGTCAATGAGCGTCAGATCGATCGCATTGACCGAGGACTTGACCTCTTCGGCAAACGCGCGGACCAGGTTCCGTGTTTCGACCTGGCTTCCGACAAGGGTTTGCTGGTGCAGGCGATGCAGGTCGTAAAAGATGAGGGACCAGAAGAGCGCCAAGGCAACAATCAGGCTCGCGGCGCCTTGTACCCATAGGGGTACGCGGGACAATGCAAATCGTTTCATCTTGGGGAGAACTGTCGAAGCGCCCGGAACCATTGCACATTGCACCAGCACGATTTCGAATGCTGCTGGTCCGGGCATTGGCGCGTTTATCGAGCGTCATTGTACCGGAATGGGAAAACGCAAGAAGATTGCCGAGTGGAACAGGGCGACACGGCTCCGGTGCGTGGCAGACCTTTATTCATGCCCCGTCAAACGTTTCAAACGAATCGGTTCGCGCCATCATCCTGTTTCTTAAAAATCAAGGAAATGGAAAAGAGGCGGGCACGACTCCTCGTCCTTACTCATCTCCAAGAAACATGGCGTTGAGCTGCTTGCCTGGTGCGGCATCGGCAAAGCCGTCGAAGCGGCCCTTGGCGAGCGCTTGCGCGGCTCGCATGAAGCCTCCCCAAGCTGCCCGCGCCAATCCGCCGCCTACGCTGATGCGCCGCACGCCGAGCGCGGCCAATTCCTCCTGCGTAAACTCCGACGTCGATCCGATCAGCACGTTCACAGGCTTGGGCGCGACCGCGGCGACCACGGCTTCGATCTGCTCTAGGGTCTGAATACCAGGCGCATAGAGGCAATCCGCGCCGGCGGCCGCGTAAGCCTTCAAGCGTGAAATCGCATCTTCCAGATCCGGCACACCGACGAAGAAATTTTCAGCGCGCCCGACCAGCAGCGTATCGCTGCCGCACTCATCGATGGCGCGACGCGCTGCCTTGAGCCTTTCCGCCGCGACCTCGATCGAAAACTGGGGCATCTTCGGATCGCCGGTGGAGTCCTCGATCGACAAGCCGGCGACCCCGGTGGCAACCGCCAGCTTCACGCTTTCGGCCACGCCGGCCGGATCCTCGCCGAAACCGTTCTCGAAGTCGGCGTTGACGGGCAAGTCGGTCGCATCGACCATCACGCGAAGATGGCCGAGAATACTTTCGCGCGTGACGTGATTGTCGGCACGCCCGGTCGACCAGGCAAATCCCGCGCTCGTCGTGGCGAGGGCCGAAAAGCCGAGGCTGGCGAGATAGCGGGCGCTGCCGACGTCCCAAGGATTGGGAAGCATGAAGCAGCCGGATGCGTGCATCGTACGGAAGGCAGCGCGTTTTTCAGCAACGGTACGAGACATATTGAACTCCTGTTGGTTGAGAATGCTGCCAGGGTTTTTGCTGTACCCCGACAATTTGCGCATCAGCGGCGGAAGAATCACTTTTGGCACCGCACGCGATGAATTCAACGATGTTGACATCGATGTAGCTCAGGCAGATCGCTTCAGGTCGCGACAGGCTGTTGAAAATTGCTGCTTAAGACATGAAGAGTCGTTCAAACGGCAGCTTGCGTATTCCATTGATGCCGAACGCATGTTTCCTGAGTGCCGACGGCTGCTCTCGGAGAGCAACTGCAGGCATGCCTTGCAACATGGATGCCGATGGAGTTTCAACGACCGTATACACTTTAACCCACACAGACAAAATGAACCGGGAATACCATGCAGATTCACGCTTTCCGATGCTTCGGAGAACACGCCGACAACGGCAATCCGGCCCTGGTGATCGAGGGTGAGCCGGTGACTATGGACGCGCGTCAAGCCTTCGCGCGCGAACGCGCCATGACCTGCGTCTGGATCGATCCATCAAATGAGCCTGGCGTGGCCGCCGTGGTCGACTATTTCTATCCGCATATGCGCAGTCCCCTGTGCCTGCATGCGACCCTGGCTGTCGGACAGCGCTTGTTCATGCGTCATGGCTTGGGTAGAGAACTGACGATAATGACCGCTGTGCGCGGCCAGCGGCTGGGACTAACCGCAGATGCCGACGGCGAGGTATTTGTGCGCCTGCAAGCACAGGACACGCCGCAGCCCGACGCAGCGCCGGGCCTGGTCGAGCGCCTGTTGGCTGCACCGGGCCTGGCGCTGTCGGCTACCCCGCGCGCAGCCTCCGTTGGAAGTCCGAAACTGCTGGTCGAAGTAGCGGATGCGGCCACGTTATATGGCTTGGCACCCGATCTCCCGGCGATTGTCGCATGGGGCAAGGAGGCGGGCGTCAATGGGCTCTATGTGTACTGCAGGCTGAATAACGGCAGCTACGAAGGCCGCAACTTCAATCACCTCGATGCCGCCCTGGAGGACAGCGCAACCGGGGTGGCGGCAGGCGCCCTGACCGCATTGCTGGGCCACGGCATCACGCTCCTGCAAGGACGGGCAACGGGACGCGCCTGCCTGATGCGTACGCGCATCGATGGAACCGACATTCTTGTCGGAGGAAGAGCCCGGCCTGCATGAAAGGCGTATCCGGATCGTTCGCACGATAGCAGCGCCGGCCGTCCATCGACCGTTGCGGGATGGTCCCGCATTTCCTGCCCGGCCCGGGATGCATGCAACAAGCATTAAGAATGTACCTGCGGCTATGACTTGCAGCGCTTCTATATTTTCATGAGGCTTTCACACCCATAGCCGGTACATCCAGAAGGACTCGTCTTCAATAAACCGATGGGCAAACTCGCCCGGCGAAAATCCTGTGATCCGCTTGGCCACGCGGCTCATATGCGCCTGGTCGGCAAATCCTTCATCCTGAGCCAGCGCGGCCCAATCGAACGGCTGCCCGGACTCGTATCGATCTCGTGCGGCGAAGAACAGGCCCTCTGTCCTGACCAGAGCTTGCCACTCGCGTAGCGACCTTCCGCTGAAGGACTTGATGCGCCGCTCCACATGCCGCGGACTGTGCATGCGCCGCCACTCCTGTGCTTGCCAAGCCAGACGCTCCACCCAATGGCGTCCCAGTTGACGCAGCGACGGCTGTGTCGAAGCACGGCCTTGCAGCGTCTGCCAACGCCCTGCGAAATGACTCTCCAGGACGGACAACACATCCGCATCATCGCTCGCCAGCAAAGCCTTCCAGAGCGTCGACCATTTGTCGCCGAGTACCTGATCGACGGGGACAAAGCGATCCTGGATCGCGGCGAGGTCCAGCTCGAATAGTGCTTGAGCAGCGTCTGCAGCGAAGCACGCCATGTAACCGCGCCCTGTGGCCGGCGCCCAGCTTACCGTCGGATGCGATTGACTGCCGGAGATGACTACCTGCGCGCCGAACGGCCGCCAGCAAGGACCGCTTTCGCCGCGCTCGACCAAACCGACATCAAGGCTCCGAAACCAGGAAATCGTCACCAGGGGCGACGCAGGAAAGTGCGAAAGGCGTTGCGCGCTGATTAGCGGAAGCTTGCTCGTATCCCGGGCAACCAGCGCGACCAGTGCACCTTGCAGCGCAGGGGGCGCAAGGCGCAGCCATGCATTCGGGGTGCCATCCGTGCCACATGCGCGGGGAGCACGCTCAAGCGGGTCGGGGCAAAGCGGCAGTGTATCCAGCTGTTCGGAAGCCATAGCCGCCGAGTATAGCAAGCGCAGGCTGCCAGCAGGCATGTCGTTTCCGTTCAAGATTTCGTTAAACGCGCGGCACATAATACGCAGCATGAAACCTCCAACATCGTCCGATTGCCCCTTTCATGCCGATGCAGACGGCACGGCCCCGGCACTTCAGCTGCACCCGGCCGGCTGCTGGCCGCCCGGGCCGCCGTCCGGCCTGACCGGATGGAGCCTGCTTCGCCGCATGGCACGCGATCTGCCGGGCGCATTGGCTGAATGGCGACGAGACTATGGCGGGCTGGTCCATCTGCGAATCTGGCCGGAACACCAAATCGTGGTGTCGGAACCGCAGTTCGTGCGTGAACTGCTGGTCAACCATCACGATGCACTGGTCCGATGGGAACGGGGCATTGAGGTGTTTTCGCAATTGCACGGACGTAGCGTCCTGATTGCCGAGGGCGAGCCTTGGCGATCCAGGCGGCATGCCCTGCAGCCCAGCTTTTCCCCGAAAGCTGTCCAATCCTTCGTTCCGGCAATTTCGGCCGCGGCTGCAAAGGCCTTCCTGCAATGGCGTACCGGCGATGCGAGCTGGCCGATCGAGAGCTCAATGACGTCTCTTGCGATGGATGTCATCGTGCGAATGATGTTCTCCAGCGAGATCGACGAGGACGCGCGTACTGCCGAAAGGGCTGTGCACGACACAGCCGTGGCCGGCAATGCCGAAATGTATTGGCCCGCAAGCTGGCCTGACTGGATGCCGTGGAAACGTGCCAAGCGGCAGGCACTCGATGTACTCAATCGATTGATCGACCGGCATATACAGGCACGGCTGATACTGGCTCCCGCTACCTGGCCCAAGGATCTGCTCAGCCAGCTGCTGGCATTGCACCGCGAGGATCCCGCTGCGTGGCCATTGAAAACCGTGCGCGATGAATGCATGACGGCATTCCTTGCCGGACACGAAACTGCTGCCGCCACGCTGACCTGGTGGGCATGGTGCATGGCGGCCAACCCGCAAGCGCAAGCCGCTGCCCGGCAGGAGATTCAAACCGTACTGCAAGGCAGAACCCCCACGGCACACGACCTGCCTTCGCTCGCCTACCTGACTCAAACGCTCCAGGAGACGCTTCGCCTGTATCCGGCAGCGCCGGTGCTGCTGACCCGTCGCTCCCTTCGTGCGGTCACCCTGGGAGCCTGGCAACTGCCCGCGCGCACCATGTTCACAGTGCCGGTGCAGTTGATGCACCACGACCCGCGATGGTTTCCGGATCCGCACGCGTTTCGTCCAGAGCGCTTTGGCACAGATGCACCGGGCTTCCCGCGCGGCGCCTTCATGCCTTTCGGTACCGGGCCGCGAGTGTGCCTGGGGCAGCATTTGGCGATGACCGAGATGACAATCATCGCAGCGATGTTCCTGCAGCGCTTTGCAGTGACGGTCCCGGACGGGATGACCGCACCCCGGCCGGTGTTCAACATCACCCTGCGGCCGGATCGCCCATTGCACTTGAAGCTCTCGACGGCAGCCGTGAAATAGTGGAATCAGCATAGGGTTCATCAGTCACCTTCGCGGATTATCAATTGCGCGATGATATGCAGCCAACTTGACTTGGAAATACCTACAGGAGCGCATACATGGATATGCAAGCTCGCCGCGTAACTGCGGTGCCACTCCCGTCAGCCTCCGGAATTGCCGGAACCCATTCATCGGCAAGCTTCGCCGACGCTTACTCTATTGAGCTGCCGGCAGGCGCGTCGACCGATCCGGAGCTGTTGGCGCGATTCATTTTCTGCCAGCTATCGCCGTGGATGACCGTACTCATGAAGATAAGAGACGCGCTGGTAGCGAGCTTCGGCCTCAAAACCATAAAGCGCCTCAATTCGCTCGCCCGGAACGGCAAGGCGAACCGTGTCGGTTTTTTCAAAATCTACAGCATCGATGAAACGGAAATCATTCTTGGAGAAGATGACAGGCACCTGGACTTTCGACTGTCTGTACTTTGCTCCGGGCACTCATCTCCCGGAGAAAAATCCTGCCTCACCTTGTCCACCGTTGTTCACTGTCATAACCGTCCGGGTCGCTTCTATATCTTTTTAATTGCGCCATTTCATCGATTGATCGTTCAAACCATCCTCCGTCATGCCGCTCGAGCCGGTTGGCCCTTGAGCAGCCGTGTTGATTCAAGAGCATTCAACGTCATTCAACATGGACGTGCTTGATTGCAGGCGGTAGCCGGCGCGCCTTCCAGTCAAGCAAGGGCTATCTTCACGCTTACCGCAATGAGTCGGTCTGCTTCCCTTTATTCCATGCGAGGCAGCCGGCAAGTTGAGACAGGCGTGCTCATCGTGCTTGACGCGGCACTGCAATTGATATGGCAATTTGCAACTTTGATCTAGCTCATCAGGTGATCGAGTTACAGGATTGCCGCTATCTTGTTCAACACAACACGCCTAACATTAAGTGACGCATCCTCGGAAGTTACCACGCACACGACACCATGCAGGTAGCTACATTAATCAGAAGGAGACTCTGATGAAGCTTCCATTGGTCGCGTTCGCCGTCGCCTCGGCAATCACGCTCATCAGCACGATGGGCGTAGCGCAAAACCTTGACCCGCCGGGCAGTCCGCCTGCCGGCACCCAGGCTGGTGCTCCTGAAGGATCTTCCGCCGGGCCGCCCCCGGAGCAAGGCCCCGACGAATTTCCATTCGATGTGCTTCCGGCGGCAAATCCGGCGGATTTGCAGCAGATTGCAGCCTTGAGCGATAACGAACTCCTTGCACGCCTGTTTGATGGTGCTCCTCCAGGACAAGCACCCGGCCTGCAACGCTTTTTCCCTGCCGGAACACGGGTGTTCCCGATGTCGCACAGCTTTGCCGGAGCACGAGATGCCTGCCTGAAGCAGCGCTCGGTGATTGCCTGTCGCTTGCATTTGCAAGACTTGTACAAAATTAACGTGAACCGGCGCGCTCCTCCGGGGCTGATGAACAATCCGTTCAGCCGTACTCCTTAATGGCTCGTTAAATCGCTGTCCCTGACTCGATAGGTCTCATCATGAAACACTGCAAGGCAGCATTCCTCGCGCTGCTGATGGCGATGTTCCTTCTACCCGCACAAGTACTAGCCCAGTACGCGCCCTACGGACAATCCTCTCGCAACTACGCGCTGACCTTCTCGGAAGAGTTCAATACCGGATCGACCTTAAGCCGATGGAACGACCATATCTGGTACGAGTCAAGCAATCCGGCCAAAAACTATGTGATAGAGAATGGCGCCTTGAAAATATGGCCGCAACGCGATGCGTCCAACAATTTCTTCAACCGCACCATCGATACCGATGGCAAGTTCTCCCAGCGCTATGGCTATTTCGAGATCGAGGCCAAATTACCCTATGGTAAAGGCGTGTGGCCTGCATTCTGGCTGCTCGCTCATATCGGCGACCGTCGACCCGAGATCGACATCATGGAGGCGTATCCCGGGGGTGGCCCCGACACCGGCTGGTCCGATACCAGCCTGCACCCTAATGCCTATGGGATGACCATCTGGAAGGACGCTAGCGTTCTCTCCGGCAGCCGAGCGATCACGACACCGGACCTGTCGGCAGGATTTCACAAGTATGCGGTGCGATGGGAAGCTGGAAAAATAACGTTTTACTTCGATGGCGTCGCCAAATACAGCCGTCTCGTTTCATTAAATGACCCGATGTACATTCTGCTGTCTTTATGGTTCGGAAGCGCAAGCGGCGAACCCGATGCAACCACGCCGGTCGGCAAGGCGAACTCGTTTGAAATCAACTACGTCCGAGTCTGGCGTATCCTGCGCTGACAACACCATGCATGGCGTCCCGTTAAAGGAGCTCCAAGCGTATTTCGTGACGCTACACGGCCATGGCTGCATGGGGAAGGCAGGATCAACACCTTGAGCCTGCTTTCAATGCATTATTCAAGACAACTTTATGGAAGGATTCTTGATGTCAAAAGACGACATGGTGCGAAGGATTGCCACTGCTTGGTGCGCAGTGCCTTCATCAGGATCAGTGCCTGAGCGGCTGAAGCGAGTGGCGTCGATTCTGTATGCGATCAGAAATGAGCAACTGTCTCCATCCGAGCTGGCTCAGCTTTCAGATGACCTACTTTCCGAAGATGATGAAGTCATGGCGGCGGTAGAACACTATTTTTACGCGCGAAGCCAAGTCGCCAACGCAGAATATTCATCAGCGAACATGAAGATGTTTATTGTCGGATACCAGCTCGCGAAACTTGCCGGCATTGATATGAGGCACAACAAGAGCAAGCCTACTACTCCACCATCTCAATTACAGCAAACATGGGCTTTGCTGGGTGCAGATCAAGGCAAGCAGGATCTTGATGCAGCCAATGCCTGTCGGGCTAAAGGAGGAAAAGCGATAATAAACGCTCCCACGTTCCGAATGCCGCCAAACTTCACCGGAAGTTTCGGCGGAGTCCAGATGGATAAAGTTCGCTATTAAGGTAAAGCATATCGCTGTGCACTGCTATGGTTTACTTTGACTGCACATCCCTGTGCAGTCGTGCCAACTTGAACAGTGCGAGACTGTTTCGAGGAGCTAACAAAGTCTGGTTTAAGTCGCTTCCGCTATATCGTTAAATCTGAGCGCTGACCGCATCATGGGTGGGAGCGGTCATCGCCATGTACTCCTGTTTCCTGAACAATCAGGAATAAATCGGCAATTCCCAAGCGTTGAACATTTCAAAATGCAATCGCCGAAACCCGATGCGATGATCACCAACTCATGGCCTGCATGAGTTGCCCAACCATGACTGTCTGGTTAAGCCGGCACCCATGCTCCATGAAAACCGAAGGGAATCCGGCACGGCAGCCGAACGACTGCAATCGGCCCGGCTTCGATATCAGTCGCATTGAACACCAGCAGGTCGCTGCGCTGCTCGCCCCGACGCCATGCGGTCACCAGTATCCAGCCGTCGCCTTCTTCGGCTGCGGCATGGCGCGGCGCAAACACCGGCTCGGACAGCACATCGCCTTCCGGCAGGCTGAAGCGCTGCCTGCGCCTCGTGGTGAAGTCATGGCAAGTCAGGGTTCCGTACAAGGCGTTTTCCACCTCATTCCTGATTGTGCCGTCCGCATGGCAAACGTACCAGCCGTAGCGGTTGCGGCGGCCAGTGTATCGCTCGTCGATCCTGGGAAATTCCGCGGGCACGTCATCAATGATCGAGCGTTCGATGTCTCCGGTCTGGCTACCAAGGTCGATGGTCCATCGGGACAGTCTTGCAGCAGACCTCTCAGGCTCGCCTGGACGGCCGTCCGCATGAGGCATGCCAGGCGCCATCTCGGCTTCCATCGCATACACAGTGATCCTGCCTTCCGCCTCCCATGCGTTCATGAAATGGAAGACATGGCAGGCATCGGTGTGCAGCCACCGCATTGCAGCGGCATCGGCGCCTTTGGGCAACACGCCGATGTGGACGGTACGGTCGGCTTCCCAGGCAAACATGGGCTTTCCTTGCATGATCCTTTGCATGCTGGAGGTAAGTGGCGTAACAGGAAACAGCAGGTGCGCGCCTGTCGCAACGAAGTCATGCACCATGCTGGCGTAAGGCGCCTGGAAGCTTTCCATTCTGGTTACCTGGCACGCTTTGTCCAGGGTGCCGTAATGCATTTCCGTCGTGCCCGGGCCGCCTGCCGAGTAGGCGAAGAAGTGCAGTTCTCCTGTGTCGGGATCCGGCTTGGGATGCGCCGTAAAGCGCGAGGAAACCACGCCGCCGAAACTTTGGTATCCCTTCGATTCCAGGGTAAGCGGGTCGAACTCGAACGGCTGGTGCGATTCTTCAAGCGCGAACAGGCGGCCGCCGTGGAAAACGATGTTCGTGTTCGCGGTTCCGGTGCTGCGGCCGATTACCGACGGATCACTGGTCGCGGGATTGCCGAAGGTACCAAACAGCGCTTGCCCAGCCTGGTTCTCCAGTTGCCATTTGGGCGTGCGCATCCAGCGGTTCCTGTAGGCGACCTTCCCGTCCTCCAAGCGAAACAGATGGACCATGCCGTCGCCGGCGAACCAGTGATAGAACGCGTCGCGCGGGTCGAATTGCGGATTCGGTCCGACACGGTAAAGCGAGCCGGCCAATGCCTTCGGCAAGCTGCCGATGACGGGCAGTCCGGTGAAGTCCTGTTCGCTGCGAACCGGTGCGAAATTTCCGGCCAGGAAAGGGGAAGCAAGTGTCATGGAGCGGCCTTGGTCTGTTGATGATTCGAATGCTTGTGCAGCGCATGCGATGCCTTGTCCAGATATTCAAGAAACGCTTCATCGATGCCCGAGCCAAACCGCAATGCCGGCTCGCGCATGAACGCGTGCTTGAGTTTTGCTGCCAGTTGCCGGTCACCGCCTGCCTTCCTGATCTCCAGCGCTGCCCATTCGGCAGCAAGATGCTGCAGGTCGGGGTCTTGCGGATCGGTGCCATTGGCCATGTGACCGCGTATTGCTGCAATGAGAGGCGGCCATGATGTGGTGTATCGAATATAGTGGCGCCGCAGAACCTGGATCTCTTCACCGCTGCAGTATTTCGCGTAGATCTTCAAGCGGCGATAAGCCATGGCTTGCGATATGTAAGTCATTCCGGCCTGGTCTATCCCGGACAGCAAGTGAAGGGCATCCTCGTTCCATTGCATTGCGTAGTATTTCATCAGCAGCCCTTCGTCGTTGCCGACTTCAGACATCAACAGCTGAATCCAGCGGTAGCCCAGTTCCTGCGCATCGTCGCTGTCGGCTGCGGCACCTTGTGCCACAAGCTGCCGCAATGCAGTGATCAACGCCGCCTTGTCTTCTGCGAGGTCCGCTTTGCCGCAGACGCGATGCGCTGCCAGCGCATCGCGCTCTTCATCATTGAAATACCTGGGGGCGACCGACATCTGCGCCAGCACGCCTAGCCAGTCGTCGATGGCTGGCTCGCTGGATCGGGCGAGCCTGGATTGAAGCTCGGCGAGGTGGTCGCGCAAGGCAACGGCATGGCTGATCTGGTGGTTCAGGAATGCAATCTGCTTTTCCACCACGTCCGGAAAGGCCGCGCCGCCTTCGCTCAGAAGCTGCTGGATTTCGGCGAGCGACAGGTTAAGGCGGCAAAGCGCCTGTATGCGATAGAGCTTGCCGACGTCCTCCTGCCCGTAAAGCCGGAACCCGCCCTCCGAACGTGCTGAAGGCGAAAGCAGGCCGATCTCGTCGTAATGCCGCAATGCCCGGATCGTGATGCCGGTGCGTTTGGACAGTTCGCCAATTCTTAAAAGCATGAGGTCTCCCAAGGTTTTCGACATGCTAAACCCTCCCGTTGGGAGAGAGTCAAGGGCCCATACCAATCCCAAGGCATAACGTGCCAGATGAGAACGATGGATTTTTTCGTCTGGCAAGGCGTGGGAGGAATCCATGGCGGGGCTATGGATGACGAGCACAACGCGGGCAGGCGGAAAAAGACGCGATCTCATGGCATGTGATGCCTTGGGATTGGTATCAGCTCAGGCTTGACGGAAAGGGAGCGTCAAGAGTGGAAGCGTAGGTCGCCGGGCCGGTCATGACCATGCGCGGCCCGGCGGCTAAAGCTCTGCGATGCTGAAGGCACCCCGAGACGCCTTGACCGCCTATGTTTCAAACATGGATGATCGAGGCCTGCGGCGCCCGGCTACTGCGACGCAGCATCATTGCGGATGAAATCCACGAAGGCGCGCAGCGGCGCCGGTACCAGCCTGCGCCCCGGGTAATACAGGAAAGGGCCTGAGAATTGCGGCCACCACGGCTCCAGAACGGGTTCCAGCGCGCCGCGTTCGATATAGGGGCGCAGCCAGTCCTCGAACAGATACACGATGCCGAGGCCGGCTACCGCCGCCTCGACCGCCAGGTCGACGGCCCCGCCGATCTGGACCTGCAAGGGGCCGTTCGGATCGATATGCACTGTTTCGCCGTCCCGTTCGAATGTGTACTGCGCCATGGCGCCGCTGGGAAAACGTGCGCGCATGCAGCTGTGGCCGAGCAGTTCGCTCGGATGCTGCGGCCGGCCATGCCGGGCAAGATAATCCGGCGAGGCAGCGGCGGCGGTGCGCTGCATGCGCGGTCCGATCGGCACGGCGATCATGTCCTGCTCCAGCCGCTCTTCATAGCGGATGCCGGCATCGCAGCCGGCGGCGAGGACATCGACGAAGTTTTCGTCGGCGGTCACTTCGAGGCGAATCTCCGGATACCTGGCTAGAAAGCGCGGCACGATGGACGGCAGCACAAGCCGTGCCGCGCTGAGCGGTACGTTCAGCCGCAGCGTACCTGTTGGTGTGTCCCGGAAACCGTTGACAACGTCGAGCGCGCTGTCGACTTCGTTCAGCACCGGTTCGAGCCGCGCGAGCAAGCTTCTGCCGGCTTCGGTCGGCACGACACTGCGCGTGGTGCGGTTGAGCAGGCGCACGCCGAGCCGCGTCTCGAGGCGGCGCACAGCGTCGCTCAGGCCGGACGCGCTGCCGTTCGTCATTCGTGCGGCATCGCGAAAACCGCCGGCACGTGCGACGGCAACGAAAGCAGAAAGGTCTCCGAGGTCGATTTTCATTGTGCGCCTTTACGTACAACCCGTGCTGATTGCACCGGATTGTCTCATGGACTGGCCGGGACTATCGTTGATGCTCTGAAAACACAAGGAGAAACCCATGTCCAATATCGATCGTGCCGGCACTTACATGCTTGGCGACCGCGCTGTCCGCCGCCTCGGCTATGGCGCCATGCAGCTGGCCGGCCCCGGCGTATTCGGCCCGCCCAGGGACCCGGCGGCAGCGCGCGCCGTACTGCGCGAAGCCATTGCGCGCGGCGTCAATCACATCGACACCTCGGATTTCTACGGGCCGCATGTCACCAATCAGCTGATCCGGGAGGCGCTGCATCCGTATCCCGAAGACTTGACCATCGTCACCAAGATCGGTGCACGGCGGGATGCCCAGGGCGCCTGGCTGCCGGCGACGTCGGCCGCGGAACTGCGGCAGGCGGTGCATGACAATCTGCGCAACCTCGGGTTGGATGCGCTGGACGTTGTGAATTTCCGAAGCATGCTGGATGTCCATGGACCGGCCGAAGGCTCGCTGGAGGAGCCACTCACCGCCCTTGCCCAACTGCGCGAGGAGGGACTGGTCCGCCATGTCGGCGTCAGCAACGTGACGCTGGCTCAGGTCGAGGAAGCGCTGCGCATCGTGCCGATTGCATGCGTTCAGAACATGTACAACCTGGTTCACCGCAATGACGACATGCTGATCGACATGCTGGCCCGGGAAGGCATCGCCTACGTGCCGTTCTTCCCGCTGGGCGGTTTCAGTCCGCTGCAGTCGGCCGAGCTGACCGCAGTGGCTGCAGATCTCGGTGCAACGCCGATGCAGGTGGCGATTGCCTGGCTGCTGCAGCGCGCGCCGAACATCCTGCTTATTCCGGGTACGTCATCGGTCGCGCATCTGCATGAGAACCTGGCAGCCGCCGAACTCGCGCTGCCCGAGGGCGCGCTGAAGAGGCTCGAGAGCATTGCCGGCAAAAGCGATGCCGTTTGTTAATGCCTAAATACCTGATCGCGCCGGCAAGAAACCTCGGGCCGGCTCGCGGGAGCACGCCTGCTCCACGTAGCGCGTGTGCACAAATCTTCCAGACATCCGTGCCCGCTGTGTCAGAATCCGAGGCTAACCCTGGCATTGATGACCGATTTACCCTCATGCAAGCTGGCAACTGGATACGTCTGCGGCAGGACGCCGAGACGGGCATAGAAACCATACGGGCGCATTTCCTCGGGCATGCGTACGAGCCGCACTGGCACGACAGCTACCTGGTCGGTTTCACCGAGCAGGGACTGCAGCAGTTTCATTGCCGCAATACCTTGCATAGCAGCCGGCCCGGCCAGGTCTTCATGCTGGAGCCGGGCGAGATCCACGACGGCCATGCGCCGGCTCCCGATGGCTTCACCTACTCGATGCTCTACCTGGATCCGGCATGGCTGGAGCGGGAAATGCATGAGATATTCGGGCCTTCGGTCGGCACGCCGGGCTTCGTCGCCACCCTGGTTGACGACCCAGGCCTGACCGCCGCGATTGCATGCGCGTTCCGCGTTCTGCAGGAAACCGACATGCGCATCGTCCGGCAGACCGCGCTCGACACCGTGCTGGCCGGCCTAGGCCCGCACCTGCATCGCCGGACAAAAGCCTGCACCGACGTGCGCCTGCCGACCGTGGCGCAGCGCTCGCGCGACTATCTCCATGCGCACTACGACCAGGACATCAGCCTCGATGAGCTCGCCGAAGTGGCGGGTGTCGACCGTTTCAGGCTCACGCGCGGGTTCAAGCACGTCTACGGCCTTGCGCCCCATGCCTATCTGATCCAGCTGCGCCTGTCACGCGCGCGGCGCCTGCTCGCCCATGGCGAAACGCCTGCGGACGTAGCTGCGATGCTCGGCTTTGCCGACCAGAGTCACCTGGGCCGCTGGTTCCGCCGGGCATACGGGCTGACCCCGGCTGCCTATCGCAGCCACTGCACAAAGCTTCCAGACGCGTGACGGCCAAGCTGCAAGAATCAGCAGCTTCCGACATCAAAGGAGGCTCGATGGAATCGAACAATGCTTCACAGCCGCTCCCGGCAACCCGTTGCGTCATCATCCTCAACGCAGCACTGGCGGCAGGCAAGGCCGCGAACGCCGCCGCGGTGCTTGCATTGACTGCCGGCCAGCGCCATCCCGCTCTGGTCGGCGCGTCGTTGGCCGATGCCGCGGGCTGCAGGTTTCCGGGCCTGATATCGGTCGGTATCAGCGTACTGTCGGCGTCTGCGGCTTCGCTATGCAGGTTCGCCGCGCAGGCGGCGCCGAATCTCGTGGACTGCGTAGTGTTCCCGCGCGACGGCCAAGGCACGACCGATTACCGGCAGCTGCTCGATGCGGTCGCCGTCGGACACTTCGAAAACATGGAAATGTCGGGCATCGCGTTAATCGGAGACAAGAAGCTCCTGCGCAGCATGACGGCAGGGCTCAGCCTTTGGAGCTAGGCGGAGCTAGGCGGCGATAGGCACGGCCATCCGGAACCGGAACGAAGGGACGCCGGCGCATCTTATCCGCCGACATAGGCGGCCAGCTCGTCGGCCGTGCCCATGGGGAACGCTTCCTTCAGATAGTCCAGGAAGGCGGCGACACGAGCGCTCAGCAGCCGGCGCGAAGGATAAAGAATCCACAGCGCAATCTCGGGTTCGGCGGCGTCACCCCAATGGACAAGCCTGCCGGCAGCCAGATCGTGACTGACGAGCGACAATGGGAGACGCCCGGCTCCGACACCCGCACGGACTGCATCGCGGACCATGATCAGCGATGACAGGCAAAGGACGGGGTCGATAGCGATGCTTGATCTTCCAGCCGCTGCCTTCACATCCCAGGCCGAAACTCCCTCACCCGTTCCGCGTACGACGGCAGGCACTGCGGCAGTGTCCGAAGGCCGGTTCAGGGTCGGGCTCGCCACCACCACCTGCCGATCGCGCAGGAAGATCCTTCCGACGAGGTTTTCATCCGGAGCCGGATTGACCCTGATCACCAACTCATAGCCTTCTTCGACCATGTCGACGGCGCGGTCTTCGGTCGTAACCTCAAGCCGGACTTCGGGATACCTGAGGAAGAACCCGGCGGCCAGCTTTCCCATGGCGATCTGAGAAAAAAGCAGGGGCGCGCTGATCCGCAGCCTGCCGCGCGGCTTGTCTGCCCCGGAAGCGATGGCCGCTGCCGTCTCGTCGAGTTCGGTAAGCAAGGCTCCCGTCCGCTCGTAAAGCGCCCGTCCTTCCTGGGTGAGCTTCAATGTGCGCGCTCCGCGTTCGAACAAGCGCAGCTTGAGGCTGCTCTCCAGTTCCGCGACCCGCCGTGACAGGGTTGCCTTCGGACGCCCCGAAGCGCGGGCAGCGCTTCCAAATCCGCCGTGCCGGGCAACAAGATTGAAATCAGCGAGCGCTAGCAAGTCCATGTGTTCCACCAATGAGACAGTCAGTCCCATTATAAGGTCTATCGTTTCACGGATGGGATCACTAAGATGAAACTGCTTTCCAACCACTACAGGAGTATTTCCATGACCATCCTTGTTACCGGCGCTACCGGCACAGTCGGCCATCAAGTTGTCGAACACCTCGTCAGACGCGGAGCCAGAGTGCGCGCGCTCGTTCGCAATCCCGCCAAAGCCGATTTCCCGGCAGGCGTCGACATTGCCGCAGGCGACCTGCTCGATCCCGCTTCGCTGCGCCCCGCTTTCTCAGGCGTATCCACCCTGTTCCTTCTCAACGCCGTGGTGCCCGATGAATTCACCCAGGCACTGATCGCGCTCAACCTTGCCAGGGAAGCCGGCATTGAACGCCTCGTCTATTTGTCGGTGATTCACAGTGACCTCTACGTGAACGTACCGCATTTCGCTGGCAAGTTCGGCGTCGAGCGCATGATCGAGCAGTCAGGTTTCAGCGCTACCATCCTGCGCCCTGCCTATTTCATGAGCAACGACCTGACGGTCAGGGAAGCGGTATTCGGCTACGGCGTTTATCCGATGCCCGTAGGCGGCAAGGGACTGGCGATGATCGATCCGCGCGACATCAGCGAGATTGCGGCCATCGAGTTGATGCGCCGGGACCAGGCCTCCGGGCTGCTTCCCCTCGAGCGTATCAATCTCGTCGGCCCCGATACGCTGACCGGTACCGACATCGCTGCCATCTGGTCCGAAGTGCTGCATCGTCCCGTCGTCTACGGCGGCGATGACACCGCCGGGTTCGAGCAAACCCTCGGCAAGTTCATGCCGGGATGGATGGCTTATGACATGCGCCTGATGAGCGAGCGCTTTCTCAGCGACGGCATGATTCCCGGCACGGGAGACGTCGAGCGACTGACCGCACTGCTGGGACGCCCGCTACGCTCTTACCGCGCCTTCGCCTCCGAAATTGCAGCCGCCGCCTGACGGCGCCGGCGAACCCCAACCCTGATCCCAACCACAAGGAATGCCATCATGATCTATTCAACTGCCACTGTGCCGGTCAATCCGGAAGGCGAAACCCTGCTCACCCGTTCGCAGGCATGGAGCGGCCTGGTGCTCAAGGCCCGCGACGCCCGCCTGTTCCTTCCGCCCGGTCTCTGCACGCGATGCGACGTCGTGGAAGAAAGCGTGACGCATATCATGCGCAAAGCCACGATTGCAGGCGATGACCTGCGTGAAATCATCACTTTCGAGCCGGAGAAGAAAGTGTCCTTCTTCCAGGCGACCGGTCCGCGGGAAGGGGCGATCATCAACGAGCTGTTCGAGGACGATGCGGGCGTACTGCAACTCAGGTTCTACTGCTACCTCGGCCTGCGCGGCAAGGAGCCGGACGGTCCGGAGGAGCAGGCGGAACAGGCCTGGATGGACGGCGACAAGGGCTACAGGAACGCCTTGATCTCGACGCTGAAAAGGACGCGCGAATTGCTCGCGGAGGGCAAGCTCTGAACCACGAAATCATCCGCAATCCCGGGACGGCCTCCGGCGAGGCGTCTCGATCATCAAGGCCTTGCCGGAATTCGCAGCCCGCTCAGCTGCTCATCGACAGCAGCAAGTTCAGCACCTCCTGAGGCGCGCTGATCATCGCATCATGACCCGTTGCGATTTCCACCACCTGCCACCCTGCTTGCTGGCGAACGCGCTCGCGCATCACTGCAATCGTCCCCAGCGCTGGCGCGTGACAATCAATGAAGGTACGCGGAAGAGCGGATACGCGCGCGGCATCGAAATGCAGCGGATCGTCATAAACGCCGCCGGGCTGTGGCGTTTGCCGCCGAGCGACCCACTCTGCATCCTCGCCGCTCAGCCCGAACAATGCAGGATCGGGTGGCGGGATGCTGCCGGTTTCGGTAATAGCCTGGCGGCGCTGCGCTTGCGTCTGCGCCGCATGGGTACTGGACCAGCATTCCCCGGGCAAAGGCACGACGGCATCCAGATACACAAGACGCGCAATGCGCTCCGGCATGCGATCGGCGAGTGCGGTGATCACCATGCCTGCGTAACTGTGGCCGACGACGATCGCGTCCCGCAACTCTTCTGCCTCCACCACGGCGGCCACATCGTCGGCATGCGTACGCAGCGTCACGTTCGGCGATAGCTGGTGCGCGCGCTCCCCCGTGCCGGTGAGCGTTACCGCAAAAGCCCGGTGGCCTGCAGACCACAAGCCGGGCAGGATTCTCTTCCAGCACCACGCGCCATGCCAGGCGCCATGTACGAGCACGAAGTCCGCCATGGGTATCTCCTTTGCTTGGTTCGCCGCACTTCGTCCGGTGCAGCCTTTGCAAGGATAATCGATTCCGGCGGCATTGGTTGAATGCCGATAACCCGATCAGCTGCCCCTTTTTGTGTCTCCGCCAATGCCGCATGCAGCCTGTTTCGGACTGCCGTCCTGCCTCGAACCGGACGCCTGGTCGGCAGGCAGGCGGTCTATCCAGGCCAAGCCGTCACTGACGTGCGGTTGCGTCCGTCTGCCTTGGCCTGGTACAGCGCCATATCAGCGGCACGCAGCAAGGTTTGCGGCTCGGCGCCATGGCTTGGGTAGGCGGCAATGCCGGTGGATAGCGTTGCCCGTATCTCGTGCGGCCCGAAGCGGATCGGCACGGCGGAAAACGCCTCCCTCCAGGCTTCTGCCCGCTGCAGTGCACTCTCCGGTCCGGCGCCTGGCAGCAGCACCAGAAACTCCTCGCCGCCATACCGGCAGGCGACATCCGAGGCCCGTACCTGTTCGTTGAGCAGAAAGGCCAAAGCACGAAGTACTTCGTCTCCTGCCTGGTGGCCGTAGCTGTCGTTGATTTGCTTGAAATGATCGACATCGATCATCAGTATGCTGAGCTCCTGACCGTTACGCCGGCAGCGTGCCAGTTCGCGTTCGAGCGTTTCGTCGCAATAGCGCCGGTTGTACAAGCCGGTCAGCGCGTCGCGGGTTGCCTGTTCCTGCAGGCGGGCCTGCAGGCTGTTGATCTCGTCGAGCTGGCGCTTGAGTTCCTGCTCGTTTCGCTTCAAATGCGCGCGGGTTTGCGACAGCTTGATGGTTCTTATGTAGGCGCTGTAGGAAACCAGCGTAACGTAGGATAGAGAGGTGAACATGCTCAGGAGCGTCGGCGCCCAGCCGGTCGCCGGCTCGAAACGGAAGCCGCCTGCCATGACGGCTGCCAATGCGCCGGCAGCCATGCCGGCCGCAGTTTGCGCGATACCCCACCATCCCTTGAACGCGGTGGTGGTAAGGACCGATGTCAGCGTGAAGGTAAAAGTGATCCAGAGCGGAAAGCCGAGCGCCGCAGCCCAACCGCCGACACAGACGGCATCGAGAGTGACATTGTTCATCTCGGCCCGCATGGGATTCCTGGCACGCCGCGCGATCAGGTAGATCACCTGCGGATACACCAGGAACTGCAGGCCTGCCAGTATCCAGATAACGGTGCCCTGGCCGCGCTCCAGCAATAGTGTGCCGACCGTAACGAAGTTAAAGAACGTACACCATGTCCGGTTGCGCCGGTTCATGCTGACCACCCAATGGTCGGGATTGCTGCTGGTTGCTGCACTCATTCAACGACGCGCCTTTGCTTTCTTTAAGGCAAGTGTAACAAGTCTTTCCCGGCTTGTCGCTGAGTCGTGTCTGCAAATTTTTTTATGAGATCCGTGTTGAATATACGCGTTGTTGCGGAAGGAATTTAAAAGGAGCATCAGGCGGCATTGGAGAGGAATTCGGAATGCACCGCTAATGGCAATCCTTGACGTGCCGCTCAAAATCCGGCATGACCTACTGCACCCAATTGCATATAACGCGTCATGATCGTTTACGCCATCAGGTAAAGATCACTACCGCCAGAACGAAAGTGTTGATGACGGCATACACGAGCAGAGGACCTTATCGAAGATCGACTCTGACACCGCGGCCTTCTTCCAGGTGTATGGCTACCTATCGAACATCTTTCCGGGCATATCCTGCAAGCCGGATGAACGCGTCAGCTCAGCCTCGGGCTTGCCGTCGGCCGGGCTGACTGCTGGAACACAACATGCGGCATCGCTACTTCCTGCCTGCCATCGTGAAATAGCTTGTCATCAGATTCCGATAGTTTGGAATATGGTTGGAGAAAAGCGCGCCGAGGCCTTCAATATCGTTGCGCCAGTCGCGGTGCAGCTCGCAGGCCATGCCGAACCAGGTCATCATCTGCACGCCGGCAGCCTGCATCCGCAGCCAGGCGCTGTGACGCGTGACCTCGTTGAAGGTACCCGAGGCGTCGGTGATCACGAATACCTCGTATCCCTCCTCGATAGCGGATAGCGCCGGGAAAGCCACGCAGACCTCGGTGACCACGCCGGCGATGATGAGCTGCCTGCGTCCGGTTTTCCTGACCGCATTGACGAAATCCTCGTTGTCCCAGGCATTGATGTTGCCGGGCCGGGCGATATAGGGTGCATTGGGGAATGCCTCTTTCAGTTCGGGGACGAGCGGACCGTTTGGGCCGTTCTCGAAGCTGGTCGTGAGAATGGTCGGCAACTGGAAGTACTTGCCGCAGGAGGCAACAGCCAGCACATTGTTCTTGAACTCTCCCGGTGAAAAATCCTGAACCAGGGAGATCAGGCCTGCTTGATGGTCAACCAGCAGCAGTGCGGCATTGTCTTTCGAAAGCCTGGTGTACTTGAAGGGTGTACTCATGATTTCTTCCCTCTTGGGTGAGTCAATCCGGAACGGCTCACGGCAGTTTGCCGAGCATCGCCTTCATTTCCTCTGGCGAGAAGGCACGCAGGGTCTGCGTACGCACATTGCCGAGTGAACCAACCTTCAACTGCGCGGTGGTTACGGCCTCATCGGAGCCTTCCAAAGTGAGGATGATGTCGTATTTCCCCACGGTGTAATAGGCGCTCCTTACACTTACACCAAGTTTCTCTGCCGTCCCCTTGAATGCTGCGAGCCGATCCGTCGTGTCCTTGACATTCCGCATTCCCTGATCGGTAAAATTCACGAGTGAAACGTAAGTTGCCATGTCAACCTCCATCGGAGTAATGCTGGCGGTCGGAAAGCGGTGTAGCAGCGACGAAGAAGACCGCCATCCTTCGCGCTCGATGAGGAGTGCATTAGTGCGTTTCCATATCATTCAGATGCTGCACGGAAGGAGCTTTGATGCGCAAAACCGGCGCCATGGCAGCAAAGGGGCATCAGCGGGCAGGACAGATGCTGTCAGCACGTCCGGTAATCGCCGATGGCATCAGGATTTATTTCGATTCCAGGTCCTTGCGACACTGTACAGCTGAGGCTCAATCATGGCGGCAGCCTGCTTTCGTCGAAATCATCCATTCACGCTATGGCCTTCCATGCGCATTCAGTGTAGGCCATCACCGAGGAGGTGCCAGAAAAATAACGTAGTCAACAGGCGAAGCAGGCAAATAGCAAAAATGCTATCCGCTTATGCAACTGATCGATATTTGTCATCGGCTATGTCTTGAACCATACAAACCGCGTCCACTCACATCCACTGATGATGACAGCAATGGAGGACGTGCCATGGATGAGTACCAGATCATGTCATTGCTTGAACGCATAAAGCCGGGCAACGCAGACGCGTATATCGTCGCCAGAATCTACGCCGAGACGTTGGCCTCAGTATCCGATCACATTACCGACGACCAGATGCGTCGCTTCCTGATTTGTGGAGCGTACCTCTGTGAGAACGCAAGGAACACGGGTGGCAGCATCACTGATCCGGCGGACGAATATTATTCATTCAACGCCTCGACGCGACTGCATTGATCCTTTCACGCTCATACAGCCAGAGGCATAGTGAGACCGATGTAACAGGTATCGCGCTCTTGCGTCTTGCCCATTGGCCATTGCATGAACGCGGCGCAGAGGTGAATGCGATTGAACTCCGTTTTCGTTCCGGTCCCTGCCAAGTGCCATGCCATGTGATTGGCTCTTCACGACTGGCGGCACTCGATGTCCTCAATGGCTGGTAACGTTACTCGGGATAAGCACTTGTGCTTAAAGTCAGATCCCGGCATACCACTGATAACCATGTCCATCCTCCCAGTAGCCGCCTTTTCCTCCCCGGATGTCGCGCAGGCTGCCAACCAGTTCGATGCGGGCAAGATATTTGGCATGCTTGTACCCGAGCTGGCGTTCGACGCGCAGGCGTAATGGAGCGCCATTTGCGATCGGCAGTTCGCGGCCGTTCAACTCGTAAGCAAGGATAGTCTGGGGATGAAACGCGTCATCGAAGTCAATGCTTTCGTAATAATGCGCCGATCCGGGACCATCCATGGGGTCGGCGCAATGGAATACGGCAAAGCGGGCATCCGGATGCACATGCGCAGCATCGAGAACATGCGCAAGAGGTACGCCAGTCCATTTTGCGATCGCACTCCAGCCTTCCACGCAATCATGGCGGGTGATCTGGGTACGCCTCGGCATCGTGCGGAGCTGCGCTATCGACAGCTCAAGCCGGTTCTCCACCATGCCGTCCACTTTCAACCTCCAGTCTTGAAAACCGTTCGCGACCAGGGCTTGATAATCCGGATTGTCCGGATTGCTTGTACCATTGCTGCGAAAGTACGGCGACATGTCGCGTTCGCTGAATTCCTGCGCCAATGCCTTGCGTGGCAGCAGCGCCTTGTGCGCCACGCGGCTCAACGTCTCGCCGCTGGAGAGAATTTCCTGAAAGCTTGCATCACGGCTAAGGCGATCGCATCCGACCATGCCCAGCAGACTCAGGGCTTGCAGGGAGCGGTTGAGAAATGCACGCCTGCCCGGCTCATGTGATTTCACGGCGGACTCCCGGTGAAGGTTCGGGACCGGTATCGTAGTAGCCGGTAATCATCGATCGCAGGTGATTCCATAATCCGCTCACGATCACCTCGAAAACGTGAATCAGTACAAACGCGACCAGCATCCACGCAATGATGAAATGAATGGTGCGCGCCGATTGCCGCCCGCCGACCCAATCGACCCAGCCCGCGATGACGGTGTCGAGCGCCGGCGACATCGCCATTCCCATCAGTGCGATCAGCGGAAGAAGGATGAAAATGACAGTGACATAAGCGAGCTTTTGAAGCACGTTGTAATGCCTGGCCGCCTCGCCACGCGGATGCCTGAAACGGAGATGGTCCTTGATCGATTCGCCGATTCCTTCAAGCTCTTGCTTGCCGGGAGCGAGGTCACGTGCAAGATGCCCGCTCCAGATGCTGTACACAAGGAACGCGACGCCATTGAAGACGAACAGCCATGCGAAGAAGAAATGCCACTGCCGGGCGTATGCCAATGAGTAATACCCAGGTATCGTCATCCATGATGGAAAAGCATATCTGCTTGTCACGCCGTCACGGCTGGTCGTCACGCCCAGGACACCCGTCGTATTGATTTGATAGCTGCCGAACCTTGCGATCCCCTTCGGCACAGAATCAACATCGACAGACGTGATCTGCAGGATTGCAGGACGGCCGCTGTAAGACGAGTCTCCCCAGTAGAGCGCCGGATGCGCGTTGAAGATGGATAGACCGCTCATGAACAGAATGACGAGGCACAGGACGTTGATCCAATGCATCAACCTTACCGGCAGGCGATGGCGGTAATAGAGAGTTTCCCTGTTCGACCGCGGCATCAAGGAAGAGGCTGTTTCCTGCATGGTGACCTCCATTCAGGAGAACACCCGGCGCCCGGGTGAGGTCACTATAGTTGATGAATAGGTGAACGGCAATCCATGCCGGCCGGGCCAAGGTATGGCATCAAGATTCCGTGAAGAGCGCATTGCCCTGGAGCAGGGCGAACAGCGGCAGAGTGCATCTGCGTCGTACCGGCTCACTGATACGCTGCTGGCTCACAGCTATTGCCTGACAGCCTTCTGCGGATCGTCAGCAGAGTTTACGTAGTTGATATCGAACGGCCCATTGCCGTGAACCTGCACGACGGTCGCCTCCTTCGTGTACGCATAGTGATGCACCCTGGCAGGCAGGTAGTGAAATGCCCCTGCCTTCATCGCATGTTCATTGGCCTTGTCCATCTTGTCGCCGCTGCCGAGGTAGAACGCGCCTGAAATGATAGTCAGATATTCGGCGCCCGTATGCCAGTGCGGCGGGATTTTGTATCCTGCGGGCGCCTTCAACCTGAGCACGAAGGGCCCGTCCTTGCCTGGGTCGCCCGACAGCACGACGGCCTTGGCGCCTTTAGGTAAAGTGGATGGTGCATCCTGCCATTTGATCTGTCCGGGATCGATGAAAACCGCTTCAGTCGCTGCATCGGCACCGAGTGCCGGGCGCATGGCCAATATCGATAGCATTACCACCGAAGCCCGCTGCAGACTGCCAAACCGGAAGACGTCCATGATAGCCTCCTGCGCCTGATCGAACCTGCCTGTACAGGACGGTCACGCTTGTTGCCGCTGCTTGTTGGTATTCATGCCGACAATCACATTTCACCATGACGTATTGAATTATGATTAGTCTTTTCGGGCAATGGGTAACGGCCACTTCGCTGCACTTTCACGATGTATCGAAAGTCAGCCTATTCAGTATCGTAAGACTTTGCGGAGCCAACCAGTCCCGAGTCCTTTCGTTTTGACGCAACTCAAGCCTGCCTTCTACAACTTCAAAAGCTTCAAACCAAACATTCCGTTAAATGGCCTCAACGCTTCACATTGCGCATAAAGAAATCATCATCAGCATCGCCGAGCAAACACTGTCCGTGCTGGAGGATGATCGGCTTCTGCGAACTTACCCGATATCGACGGCGCTCAACGGCGCCGGAGAAAGAGAAGGCAGCGGCCGTACTCCGCGCGGCAGGCATCGCATACGGGCGAAGATCGGCGCCGGCTGTCTCGAAAACACGGTATTCGTCGGACGCCGGCCGACGGGTGAAATCTATTCCCCGGCGCTGGGCAGGGAATACCCGGGCAGGGATTGGATCCTGTCGAGGATTCTCTGGCTGTGCGGATGCGAGCCGGGAAGAAACCGCTTCGGTTCGGTGGATACCATGCGGCGCCATATCTATCTGCATGGCTGTCCCGAGACCGAGCCGATGGGCATTCCCAAGTCGCACGGATGCATCAGGATGCGCAACAGGGACATCATCGAGCTGTTCGACATGGTCGATGCCGGTACTGCCGTGCATATCCGTGCGTCCGACGGATCCGACTTGAATCGATAATGCTGCCGCCTGCCGTTCGTGTGGCGGCAGAGACGATGTTGCCTTCGCAAATCGAACATGCCAGTATTGCTCCCTACCGTTCTCATCAAGGACCGTGACCATCATGTTCTCTCATGTTTTCGTCGGCGTACGCGACTTCGACCGCGCCTTGTCCTTCTACGAGCCGCTCATGAAAGTCCTGGATATCGAACAGCGATTCTGCGACCGGAGCCGGCCTTGGGCCGGCTGGCAGACTGCGGACGGCCCGCGACCCTTGTTCCTGATCGGCACGCCTTACGACGGACAGGAGCATGATGCGGGCAACGGGCAGATGGTGGCGTTTCAGGCAAGAGATCACGACATGGTGCGCAAGGCCCATGACACCGCGCTTGCCCATGGCGGCAGCTGCGAAGGCGCGCCGGGGCTGCGCCCTCAGTATCACCAGAACTACTACGGAGCCTACTTCCGCGATCCCGAAGGGAACAAGCTTTGCGTCGTATGCCATGCGGCGCCGGAACCACCGCCCCAGTCAAATTGACGTGACTGTACCGGCCGGTTCGTGCGGAACTGTACATGCCTTCGATGCGCGCGGCGCGATATGATGCAACGCTCGGTCGAACCCGGATGTTTCAATCCCATGGAAGTCGGATCGCAGAAAGCCATCATGAGCCTTCCCAAACATGTCATCGCAATCCAGGCGGAAGAGATTCCCCCGCGCACCAAGCCTTCGAACTATCCGGAGCCGTTTGCCTCGCGCGTCAGCGGCCGGGAGAAGCGGCAACTCGGCGACGTCTTCGGCTTGAGCAATTTCGGCGTCAACCTGACCCGCCTCGCTCCGGGTGCCATGTCCGCCCTTCGTCACAGCCATTCCCGGCAGGACGAGTTCATCTACATCCTCGACGGCACCCCCACGCTGCGCACGAACGACGGCGATACCCGTCTCGCTCCCGGCATGTGCGCCGGCTTCAAGGCCGGTACGGGGAATGCACATCATCTCGTCAACGACACCGCTGAAACGGTCGTGTATCTCGAAGTCGGCGACCGGACGCCAGGAGACCAGGGCTCGTTTCCCGATGACGATATTCAAGCCGAACTGAGAGACGGCAAATGGCAGTTCAGCCATAAGGATGGAACGCCTTATTGATGACGATATGCGCGCCATGCGAAACCTCGACCCGCGACCGGTTACCGCCCTGCCATGAAAGCCCTGGGAGCGCCTTTGTCAGTTTTCATCTTGCGGACCTTTCGCCGGGTGGCATCAAGCCTTGGGTCCGCTCCCGCATCCGCAGCCGCCGTCAACACGGCATGATTTTGCCTGCCTTGCGGCTCTGCGATGACGCAGGACCAGCACACCGCAAAGACCGGCCGCCGCCAGGACCGCGATTTCGACATACCAGCCTGCCGCTGCCATGCCCAGGCCCGACAGCCCCAGCCAGGCAAGCAGCGGCGCCAGCAAGGGAGCGCAGCAGGCTGCGCAAGCCGCAATGGCGGCCCCGGCGGCACCAGCCTTCATGACTGTCGAACCTCTATTCACCTGTGTTTCTTTCATCACCAGCTCCTTTCAAAGGGATTGACATGTTGCGCTTGCATGAAAGGTACGACCTCAAGTAACTTTAGGTGCAAGGACTTTTTGAGGGAGAGCAGCATGCCGCAACCCGGTCTCACGATCGGCGCCCTGGCTTCGCAAACCAGTACCAATGTGCCGACGATTCGTTATTACGAGGAAATAGGCCTGTTGCCCAAGGCGGAACGCGCAGCCAATGGCCACCGCTACTACCGCGACGGCGATTTGAAACGCCTGGGATTCATCAGGCGTTGCCGCGACTTCGGTTTCCCCATCGAGCAAGTCCGGGAGCTCGTCAAGCTGTTCGAGGATGGCGGCCGCGCCTGCATTGAAGTGCGTGACCTGGCGCAAACGCACCTCGATGCAGTGAGGGCGAAGCTTGAAGAAATGCGCCAGCTGGAGGCAAGCCTGGCTGGCTTCGTGGCGAGCTGCGACGCGGCCTGCTGCAAGGGACCGACGCGGGACTGCACGATCATTGAAGACTTGGCTGCTGCCGATGCGGCACGCAATGCGGCTGCTCAGGACGCCGCATGCTGCCCGGCCCCATCGAAACATGCGAAACGGAAGACGCCGGCAAAAACGTCGGCCTTCAATGAGATCAGGCGGACTTGAAGAACAAAGGCCGGCCTGATCAAATGAACCGCGTCAGGCCGGCACGCCGAGAATGACGCTGGAAGCCTTGAACAAGGCGGTGGCTGCGGCGCCTTCCGCCAGCGCCAGCGCCTTGCTGCTCTCATTGGTGATGATCGCCGCCACCGCTCCGCCGCCGGGCAGTTCGATGACGACTTCGGTATTCACCGCGCCCGGCACCAGCCGCGTTACGGTGCCGGCAAGCCGGTTGCGCGCGGAAAGGCGGACGCCTTCGTCGTCGGTCATGACGATCACCGAGGAGGACTTGACCAGGGCGAAGGCTTCCGATCCGACCTGCAGCCCCAGGTTTTCGACGCTTTCATGCGTGACGATGGCCACCAGTGTCTGGCCGCCGGCAATCTCGAGTTCGACTTCGTCATTCACCGCACCGGTCTTGAGCCTGCTGACCCGGCCGAGAAACTGATTGCGTGCGCTCGTTCGCATGTTGAGTCTCCTGAGCAGTGAAAAATCATCCGCGAGGCCGGTGGCTTGCCTGTTCAGCTGCATGACGAATTCGCGATGAACGCGATCGATCAGCCTGAAATTGGCGACGAGCTGTTCGCCGCGCGGCGTTAGCCGCGTGCCGCCCCCGCCCTTGCCGCCGGCCAGCCGTTCCACCAGAGGCTCGCCGGCAAGATTATTCATGGTATCGATGGCGTCCCAGGCTGCCTTGTAGCTCATCTTCATCGACTTGGCGGCCTGCGTGATCGATCCGCATGCGGCGATCCCGGCCAGCAGGGCAATGCGTCCATGCCCGCCGAAGTTTTCGCCGCCGACCATCATCCACACGTTGCCGCGCAGTTCGATTTCCTTATTGTCTGCGGCCATTGCTTTCTCCGCCTGTTTTCGGGACACAACATATCCGGAATTGCTCGCAGTTCTTCGCGGAAGAAAACCGGGTCAACGGCATGGCTGAGGCAAGGTTCATGTATCTGGCTTCCTGGTTTGAACGCCTTCGGACAAGCGGCCGGATTATCCCGCCAGGCCGATCGGCTGAACGATTGACGGTGACGGCAGGATGCTCCCCTCCTGCATGCGTATCGTCTCTTCGCCGAACACCCGCGCGTCTTCCGGATCATGCGTGATCAGGATCATCGGAACGCCCAGCCGCCGCTGCAGCTCGTCAAGCTCGGTACGCATTTCCCTGCGCAATTCCGGGTCCAGCGCCGCGAACGGTTCGTCCAGCAGGATGGCGCGCGGCGATGCCACCAATGCTCTTGCCAAAGCCGTGCGCTGCTTCTGTCCTCCCGACAGTTCGGCCGGATGCTGATGCGCGACATGAGACAGGCGAAAGGCGTCGATCCAGTACTCCACGGTTTCCGAACGGATGGACGCAGAAGGATTGCGCCAACCGCCGACCAGGCCGAAAGCGATATTCTGGCGCACGCTCAGATGGGGGAACAATGCATACTCCTGGAACAGGTAGGCGAGCCTGCGCTGCTGCGGCGCCAGCGAGATGCCGGCGCGGGCATCGAACAGCATGTCGTTCCCGAGCTGGATATGGCCCTCGTCCGGCTTGATCAGTCCGGCGATGGCCTTGAGCAGCATGCTTTTGCCGGCGCCCGAGGGGCCGAAGACGACGATGCGCGACGCCGTTGAGCGGAAACTGACGTTCAACTGAAAACGGCGCTGTCCCGAGCGCAAGGTCTTCCGGATATCGAGGTCGAGCTTCACGCGCTTGGTCCTTAACGATGTGCGATTCGTCCGGGGGCGAGCCGGCCGGCCGAGAGCAATACGGTGACGCATACCGCGGATGTGATGAGCACCAGCAGGGTGGCGGTGTCGTCCTGGCCTGCCTGCACCGCTTCATAAACGGCGATCGACAGGGTCTGGGTCTTGCCGGGGATGCTGCCGGCCACCATCAGCGTGGCGCCGAATTCTCCCAGGGCGCGGGCGAAGGTCAGCAGCAGGCCGGCCAGGATGCCGCGCCAGGCAAGCGGCAGCGTCACGCGCAGAAAAATACCGATCTCGGAAATGCCGAGCACCCTCGCCGCCTGCTCCAGTTGACCGTCGATGCCTTCGAAAGCTGCCCGTGCCGGCTTGTATGTCAATGGAAATGCGACGATCGCAGCGGCGATGACCGCGCCCTGCCAGGTGAAGATCAGGTTAATGCCGAAATGCTCCTGCAGGAATGCGCCGAGTTCGCTGCGCCTGCCCAGCAGCACGAGCAGATAGTAGCCAAGCACGGTGGGCGGCATCACCATCGGCAGGGTCAGCAAGGTGTCGAGCAGTTCACGGCCCGGGAACCGCTTTCTGGCAAACAGCAACCCGATGCCCACTCCAAGGACCAGATTGAGGGCCGTGGCCCAGCCGGCCACCTTGAGCGACAATCCCAGTGCGGTCCAGACGGGCTCCATGGTGCGCGGCGCTCCGTTACGGTTTCCTGAAGCCATACTTGCCGAGGATGGCTTGCGATGGCGGCGACAGGACAAAGGCGATGAAGCGGGAAGCCTCCGCGGCGTTGGCGCTGTTCGCGGCCTTGGCGATGGGATAACGGATCTCCGTGTCGAGCGGCACGTCGAACGCGACCCTGACCTTGTCCTTCATCAGGGCGGCATCGGTCATGTACACGAAGCCGGCATCGACTTCTCCGCGGGCGACATAGTCGAGCGACTGGCGCACATTCTGCGTGCCGATCATCTTGGGTTCCACGGCGCGCCACAGCCTTGCGGTCTCCAATGCCTGCCGGGTATAACGCCCTACCGGCACGCTGGCCGGATTGCCGATGGCAATGCGCTTGACCTCCGCTTGAGTGAGGTCGCCCAGTTTTCCGATGGCAGGCTTGCCGTCGGCGGGAACGATGAGCACCAGGCTGTTGCGTACGAAGTCTTGCCTGTCGCGCGCCTGGACCAGGTTCTGCTTCACTGCCTGATCCATGGTTTCCTGGTCCGCAGAGGCAAAGACATCCACCGGCGCCCCCTTGGCCATCTGCTGCAGCAAGGCACCCGACGCGCCGAAGTTCAACGACACCTTGCTTCCGGCATGCTGTGCCTCATACGCCTGGGCAATGTCCTTGAACGCATTGGTCAGGCTGGCCGCAGCGGAGACGACGATCTCGCCGGCATGGGAGACGCCTGTTGCCATGAGTGCAACAACGGCAATGACGGCAGAGGCACGGCGCATGCGATTCCTTATGGTGGCAAAAATCGCAATATACACTTGTATATAGCGCCATGCCAATACGCTCCGGCATATGCCTGTTATCAATCCGCATCATCGCTTCGGGACGGAAGATGGTGCACGAGGCGAAATACCTTTAGGCAGCGCGCAGCGTTCAGCCGGATTTCAGTACTAGCTCCGCGTGCAGCTGGAATCTTCCCGTTCTGCTTTCCTTGCCTCTTTGGCATGCGCGACTCGCACTTCGGCGGGCAACGCCACGCCGTTCTTGGCTGCGGTCATCTCGGCGAGAATCGACACCGCAATTTCCGGCGGCGTCTTGCTGCCGATGTAGATGCCGACCGGTCCATGCAGTTTCGATAACTGTGCGTCATCCAGATCGAACAGCTTGAGCCGTTCGCGCCGCTTGGCGTTGTTGGCGCGCGAGCCGATGGCGCCGACATAGAAAGCGTCCGATTTCAGCGCCTCCATGAGCGCGAGATCGTCGAGCTTGGGATCATGGGTCAATGCCAGTACCGCGGTTCTTGCATCGATGTGCATTTCAATTACCACATCGTCGGGCATGCCGTGCACCAGTTCCACGCCATCGACCTGCCAGTCGGTCCGGTATTCCTCGCGCGGATCGCAGACCGTCACATGGTAATCCATGCCCACCGCGATCTGCGCCAGGAAGCGCGACAGCTGTCCCGCGCCGATGATCAGGAGACGCCAGCGCGGACCATGGATCGTGGTGAATGTCGTGCTCGATACCTGCAGCCCCATTCCGGCATGTGCCGGGCCGAGCGTGACCTCGCCGCTGCGCAGGTCGAGCCGGCGCGCGACCAGTTCATGCGAGGCCAGGCGCTGCAGCAGTTCGTTGATCTGGCTGGAGGCTGAAAGCGGCTCGATGACCAGCTGTATCGTGCCGCCGCACGGCAGGCCGAAACGATGCGCCTCGTCGGCGGTGATGCCGTAGGTGACGATCTCGGGCACGACACGCGTGAGACCCTGCGTACGGACCCGGTGGATGAGGTCGTCTTCGATGCAGCCGCCCGACACGGACCCCACTACCCTGCCGTCGTCGCACATGGCGAGCATGGCCCCTTCGGGACGCGGGCTGGAACCCCAGGTCTTTACCACGGTAATGAGCTCGCAGCGGTGGCCGCTTGCCAGCCATTGCTCGCAGCTTTTCAGGACTTCCATGTCGATGCTGTCCATGCTTGCGTACGCCGGAGGCGCCTCGTGAAATGAAGTTGAGGAAAACGGCTCCGGCACACTGCACGCACTGCGCAATCAGCGACTGTGTCAAATTGGAGCACTTTAGCGTCGTGAAGGACGGGGGCACCTTAGAAAATTTCCCGCATGCAGGAAGGCTCATATCCCGTTTCTTAATCGAACAGCTTAATAAAAAAGTTTGCTTGCAGCGCCGAAGTTTTTCTTGACGTAGCGCAAAGATGCCGGACTCAGCGGAAGTACGCTCGTTTTTGCATTGCCGGCATCGCTGCCGGCTGCAATTAATTAATTTTAAGAATCGATGACAAGGCGAGGGCCGGGTTATCGGGACAAATAATGGAGACAAGCCCCGCGGATGGATGCGCGCGTTGCAAATTCCGCCCGCCCGGCCGATTCCCTTTGCTGCCCCTGCGGCGATTCCTCCTGCCAGAGCGCCTGAACGCACGACATTCCAATCGAGGAGTAATCGCATGGCAATCAAGGTATCCATGACCGTCAATGGCTCGCCGGCGAGCGCGGAAATCGATCCGCGCACCCTGCTTGTCCAGTTCCTTCGCGAAAACCTGTCACTGACCGGCACTCACGTCGGATGCGACACCAGCCAGTGCGGCGCCTGCACGGTGATCGTCAACGGCAATGCCGTCAAGGCGTGCTCGGCGCTGGCGGCGCAGTTCCAGGACGCGCAGGTGACGACGATCGAAGGCATCGCCGGCCCCGGCGGCGAACTGCATCCGATGCAGGCCGCCTTCAAGGAATGCCATGGCCTGCAGTGCGGCTTCTGCACCACCGGCATGATCATGTGCGCCATCGATATCGCAAAGCATCATCCCAATGCATCGGAACGTGAAATCCGCGAGCAGCTCAAGGGCAACATCTGCCGCTGCACCGGCTATCACAACATCGTCAAGGCGGTCCAGGTCGGCGCCGCCAACATGAGCGGAGCCTGACATGAACGCGCCTTCAGAACGTGAAACCGGCATCGGCGCCTCAGTGCGCCGCAAGGAAGATTACCGTTTCGTCACCGGCAGCGGCAGGTACACCGACGACGTCCAGGTGCCCGGCCAGACCTATGCGTATTTCCTGCGCTCGCCGCATGCGCATGCCATGATCAAGTCGATCGATGCGAGCGCGGCGCGCAGCGCGCCCGGCGTCGTCGCGGTGCTCACCGGCGAGGATCTTGCCGCCGACAACGTGGGCAGCGTGCCCTGCGGCTGGCTGATCACCGATGTCAACGGTCAGCCGATGAAGGAGCCGCCGCATCCGGCGCTTGCGCAAGGCAAGGTTCGCCATGTCGGCGACCAGGTCGCGCTCGTGGTCGCTTCCACCTACATGCAGGCCAAGGATGCGGCCGAGCTGATCCAGGTCGATTACGACACCCTGCCCGCCGTCGCCGACGCACGCGACGCGATCAGGCAGGGCGCACCGGTGGTGCACGATATCGCGCCCGACAACAAATGCTATACCTGGGCGCTGGGCGACAAGGCGGCGGTCGATGCCGCGTTCGCGCAGGCGCATCATGTCACCAGAATCGAAGTGACAAACAACCGGCTGGTGCCCAACGCGATCGAGCCGCGCGCCGCGCTGGCCCAGTACAACCGGGGCGACGACAGCTATACGCTGTACGTCGCCAACCAAAATCCGCATGTGGAGCGGCTGCTGCTGACGGCCTTCGTGCTGGGCCTGCCGGAACACAAGATGCGCGTCATCGCGCCCGATGTCGGCGGCGGCTTCGGCTCGAAGATCTTCCTGTATCCGGAAGACGTGGTGCTGGCCTGGGCATCGAAGAAGCTCAACCGCCCGGTGAAGTGGACCGCCGAGCGCTCGGAATCCTTCCTGTCCGATGCGCACGGCAGGGACCATGCCACCACGGCGGAAATGGCGGTGGACCAGAACGGCAAGTTCCTCGCCATGCGCGTGCACACGGTCGCCAATCTCGGCGCCTACCTGTCCACTTTCGCGACTTCGGTACCGACCATCCTGTATGCGACGCTGCTGGCCGGGCAATACGCGACGCCGCAGATCTATGCCGAGGTCGACGGCGTATTCACCAACACCACGCCGGTCGATGCCTATCGCGGCGCGGGCAGGCCGGAAGCGGCCTATGTGGTCGAGCGGCTGGTGTCGGCGGTGGCCCGCGAGATGAACATTGATGACGTCGAGCTGCGGCGCCGCAATTTCATCACGACCTTTCCCTACCAGACACCGGTGGCGCTGCAATACGACATCGGCGATTTCAATGCCTGCCTCGACGGCGCCATCGAACTGGCCGATATCGCAGGCTTCCCCGCCCGGCGCGAGGAAGCAAAGCAGCGCGGCAAGCTGCGCGGCATCGGATATTCGACTTATATCGAAGCCTGCGGCCTGGCGCCGTCGAACATCGCCGGCGCGCTCGGCGCCCGGGCAGGCCTGTACGAGGTCGGCGAGATCCGCGTCCATCCCACCGGCAGCGTGACGGTGTTCACCGGCTCGCACAGCCATGGACAGGGACATGAAACCACCTTCGCGCAGATCGTCTCGGCCCGGCTCGGCATTCCCTTCGACCAGGTCGACATCGTGCACGGCGACACCGGCCGCGTGCCCTTCGGCATGGGCACCTACGGCTCGCGCTCGCTGGCGGTGGGCGGATCGGCCATCATCAAGGCGCTCGACAAGATCGAGGCCAAGGGCAAGCAGATCGCCGCCCACCTGATGGAAGCCTCGGCCGGCGACATCGAGTTCAAGGACGGCAAGTTCACCATTGCCGGCACCGACCGCAGCGTGCCCTTCGCGCAGGTTGCGCTGTCGGCCTATGTGCCGCACAACTACCCGCTGGACAAGCTGGAGCCGGGCCTGAACGAAACCGCGTTCTACGATCCGACGAATTTCACCTACCCGGCCGGCGCCCACATCTGCGAAGTGGAAGTCGATCCCGAGACCGGCGTCGTCGAGGTGGCCGCGATGACCGCGGTCGACGACTTCGGCAACATCATCAATCCGATGATCGTCGAAGGCCAGGTGCATGGCGGGCTGGCGCAAGGCATAGGACAGGCCCTGCTGGAGAACTGCGTCTACGACCGCGACACCGCGCAGCTGCTTTCGGGCAGCTACATGGATTACGCGATGCCGCGCGCAGAGGACCTGCCGAGCTTCAAGGTCGGCAGCCGCGTGACCCCCTGCACCCACAATCCGCTGGGCGCCAAGGGCTGCGGCGAAGCCGGAGCGATCGGCTCGCCGCCGGCGGTGATCAATGCGGTGATCGACGCGCTGTCGCCGCTGGGCGTGACGCACCTCGATATGCCGGCGTCTCCTGAGCGCGTATGGAACGCCATTCAGTCCGCCAGGCAGGCGGCGCAGTCAGCCAACCAGACTCCGTGAGGTAGCCCATGTATGCATTCGAATTGCATCAACCCAAGAGCGTGAGCGAAGCCGTTGCCCTGCTCGCCGATCCTGAAAGCCGGCCGCTGGCCGGCGGACAAAGCCTGATCGCGGCGATGAAGCTGCGGCTGGCCGCGCCTGCCGCTCTGGTGGACCTTGGCGGCATTGCGGAACTGCGCGGCGTCCGGCGCGAAGGCGATGCGCTGGTCATCGGCGCCGGCACCTGCCATGCCGAAATTGCCGGCTCCGGCGATGTGAAGCAATCCATTCCTGCGCTGGCTTATCTCGCGGGTGAAATCGGCGATGTCCAGGTGCGCAATCTCGGCACCATCGGCGGCTCGCTCGCCAACAACGATCCCGCCGCCTGTTATCCGGCTGCCGCGCTCGGCCTGAACGCCACCATCCGCACCGACCGGCGCAGCATCGAGGCGGATGCCTTCTTCACCGGCATGTACGAGACGGCGCTGCAGCCGGGCGAAATCATCACGGCGGTGCAGTTTCCGATTCCGGAGAAGGCGGCTTACATCAAGTTCGTCAATCCCGCCTCGCGCTTCGCACTGGTGGGCGTCTTCGTTGCACGCGGCGCGGACGGTCGCGTGCGCGTCGCGGTGACGGGCTGCGCCGGCTGCGCATTCCGCGCGACGGACCTCGAAAAGGCGCTGGAAGCGAACTTCACTGCCGATGCTGCCAAAGCGGTCAGCATTGCGCCGGACGGATTGAGTTCCGACCTGCATGCGAGCGCCGCCTATCGTGCGCACCTGATTCCGGTGCTGGCCGGACGCGCCGTCGCCGAGGCATTGAAATGAGGCTGCGCTGCGACATCATTTCCACAGCGCCCACATGACAGCAGACGCCATCGACCGTCCTCCCGCGTCCGTCGACGAGGTGGCGCAGCTCCTGGCGTCACGGCAATACATCGCCGAGCGCCATCTGTCGACGACGCTCTATCTCGCCATGGTGATGGGCCGTCCGCTTTTCCTGGAGGGCGAAGCCGGAGTCGGAAAGACCGAAGTCGCCAAGGCGCTGGCCGCCGGTCTCAACCGGCGCCTCGTGCGCCTGCAATGCTATGAAGGGCTCGACATCGCCAACGCGGTCTATGAGTGGAACTATCCGCGCCAGATGATCGAGATCCGGCTTGCCGAAGCGGCGGGCCAGGCTTCGAAGGACAGGCTGGAAGCCGACATCTTCACCGACCGCTTTCTGATCAAGCGCCCCTTGCTGCAGGCGCTGGAAACGACTGACAGCGGCCCTCCGGTGCTGCTGATCGACGAACTCGACCGCGCCGACGAACCCTTCGAGGCCTATCTGCTCGAAGTGCTCGCCGAGTACCAGGTCACTATTCCCGAGCTGGGCACGATACGCGCGGAGCGCCCGCCGCTGGTGGTGATCACCTCGAACCGCACCCGCGAAATCCATGATGCGGTGAAGCGGCGCTGCTTCTATCACTGGGTGGACTATCCCGACAAGGAGCGCGAGCTGGCCATCGTCCGCTGCCGCGTGCCGCAGGTTGCCGAAACCTTGAGCCGGGAAGTGGTCGCCTTCATCGCCAGGTTGCGCACGATGGAGCTGTACAAGGCGCCCGGCGTCGCGGAAACCCTCGACTGGGCAGCATCGCTTGCGGCGCTGGACAAGACCGTGCTCGACCCGGAAGCGGTGCAGGCGACGCTGGGCGTGGTGCTGAAATACGAGGACGACATCGCGCGGATGAATGAAGGAACCATCGCGCAGCTCGTCAATGACGTCCGGGCGGACGCCGCGGGAATGCGATGAGCACCGCCGTGCCGGAGCAGGAAAAGCAGCAGGGCCGGCTGGCGGAGAACGTGGTTCACTTTGCGCGCGTGCTGCGCCGCGCCGGGCTGGCGATCGGACCGGCCAAGGTGATCGATGCGCTGCAGGCCTTGCAGGCGGTCGGCGTGGAAAGGCGCGACGATTTCTACTATGCGCTGTCCACCGTCCTGGTCGACAGGCGCGACCAGCAAGACTTGTTCGACCAGGCATTCGAACTGTTCTGGCGCGACCCGTCGCGCATACGCCAGCAGCTGCAGCAGCTTCAGGATCTGCTGGGCGGCGTGCGCTCCCCGAAAGACAATACGTCTACGGTCGCGCCGCGCGTTGCGCAGGCGATGCTGCCCAAGCGGCCCCATGCCGCACAGCCGCCCGAGGACCTGCCTCCGGATTTGAAGCTCGATGCGTCGATGACGATGTCCCAGCTTGAAGTGCTGCGGACCAAGGATTTCGCGGCAATGACTGCGCAAGAACAGGCCGAGGCGAAGAAGCTGATTGCCTCCATGCGCATGCCCCTGCCGGAGATCGCTAGCCGCCGCTCGCGCCCAGTCTCGCATGGCGCGCAGGTCGATCTGCGCAATACTATGCGGCAGATGATCCGCAGCATGGACGGCGGCATGGAGCTGCGGCATCGCACGCCGCGCCCGCGTCCGGTCAGCCTGGTGATCCTGTGCGACATCTCCGGTTCGATGGAAAGCTATACGCGCATGCTGCTGCATTTCATCCATGCGGTCTCCAACAGCAGGCGGCGGGTGCATACCTTCCTGTTCGGCACGCGCCTGTCCAACATCACCCCGCTGCTGCGCGACCGCGACATCGACGCCGCGCTCGGCCAGGTATCGCGCCAGGTTGCGGACTGGGCAGGCGGGACGAGGATAGGCGCCTGCCTCGCGGACTTCAACCGGCACTGGGGACGCAGGCTGCTCGGACAGGGTACGGTGGTGCTGCTAATCACCGACGGACTCGACAGCGGCGACAGCGAAGGCAGGGAAAGCGTCGGCGCCGAAATGGAACGGCTCGGCCTCTCTTGCCGCCGGCTGATCTGGCTTAATCCGCTGCTGCGCTACGAGGGCTTCGAGGCCAAGCCGGCCGGCATCCGCGCCATGCTGCCGCACACCGATCTTTTCCTGCCCGTGCATAACCTGACCAGCCTGAGCCGTCTCGGCGAAGCGCTGTCCGAGACCGGCTCCCGGCGCCCGGGTTCGCGAACCGCATTACCTCATTCACCAAGATCATCAGGAGGACTCCATGGAAATGTCTAACGTACAAATCGTGCCGGCGCCGCCGGACAAGGTCTGGTCGGCGCTCAACGATCCGGAACTGCTCAAGCGGTGCATCACCGGCTGCGAAGCCATCGAGCCCATCGAGGACAACCAGTACAAGGTATCGATGGCGGTCAAGGTGGGGCCGGTGAGCGCCAAGTTCGCGGGAAAGATTTTCCTGCTCGACCTGAATCCTCCCGAGTCCTACACCATCAACTTCGAGGGCCAGGGCGGGATGGCCGGCTTTGCCAAGGGGAATGCGAAGGTCTCGCTGTCGCCCGAAGGCGAGGACACGAAGCTTGCCTATACCGCGTCGGCGCAGATCGGCGGCAGACTGGCGCAGATCGGCTCGCGCCTGGTCGACGGCGCCGCCAACAAGATGGCCACCGACTTCTTCGCCGCGCTGGCGAGGGAACTCAAGGAAGAGCCGCAGGGCTCTGCCTGATGCACGGTCCAGCATTGCCTGGCATCGCCGATATCAACCATTGATGCAATACACGGAGACAGACATGGCTGAAGAGACGAACAATACGAACGAGATCAGAGAGATCAAGGGATTCAAGGTCTCGAATGTGCGCATGCAGGAAATACCGTCCGAGGCAAAAGGCGAGGACGGCACCGCGGAAAGCGCGCAGAAGGCGATTGCCTCCGCATCCGTGGAGTGTCTGCAGTGCGGCGAAACCTGGACCGCAACCGAAGGCGCAGCGGAAAAGAGCCTGACCAACGTTCTGGGCGGCATCGTCATTTCCTGCCCCAACTGCAAGCAGACCGGCGGCGTGCAGCGGCCCGACTTTCAGTAGTCGTCCGCGTCCTTCCAGCCGTCTTCCGACACCAGTTCGTCAAGCCGGCGGGATTGAGCCCAGCCTTCGAGCTCCAGCATGGGCTTGGGGTAGAAGCGCTCGACATGACCGAGGCAGAGAATGGCTACTGGCTTGCCGCCCGGCGGAATGCCGAGCAGCTGCGCCAGGCGCTCGGGATCGAACAGCGAGACCCAGCCCATGCCGAGGCCTTCGGCGCGCGACGCCAGCCACATGTTCTGGATCGCGCAGGAGACCGAGGCCAGGTCCATTTCCGGCAGCGTCCTGCGGCCGAAGATGTGCGGCTCGCGCCTGTCCATCAAGGCCACCACCAGCAGTTCTCCGCATTCGCGGATGCCCTCCACCTTGAGCCGCATGAATTCGTTACCGCGTTCACCGAGCGCATCGGCGGTGCGCTGGCGCTCTTCATCGACCATGCGGTAGATCGCATCGCGCAGTTCCTGCCGCCGTATGCGGATGAAGCGCCACGGCTGCATCATGCCGACGCTGGGCGCATGATGCGCCGCCGTCAGCAGGCGCGCGAGCAGCGCCTCGTCGACAGGGCCGGGAATGAAATGACGGACATCGCGGCGCTGCGCAATGGCCTTGTAGACTGCATTGATGTCTTCCGTGCTGAATGATTCTGGCATGTCGTTCATTGCCGATCAGAGAATGCCGCGTTCAGCATAAGGCTCATTCTTCAGCACCCTTCCATAGCCCAGCCTACCCAAGTCTATGGTTTCGAAGCGGCGATGCAGGATCAGTTCGGCGATCGCGCGGCCGACCGCCGGCGCATGCATCATGCCGTGGCCTGAGAAGCCGGTGGCGACGAAGAAGTTTTCATGATGCCCGGTCCAGCTGCCGATGATGGGGTTGCCGTCGAGCTCGCACTGCTCGTACAGCCCCGACCAGGTGCGGTGGCACTTCACGCCTTCGAAGGCGCTCGGGAAGCGGTGGGCCAGCGCCGGCCAGACCGCGCGTTCGAAATAGTCGTGATCGACTTCGAAGTTGAAGCCGCGCGGCTCATGCGAATTGACCAGCCCGCCGGAGTAGCCGTTGCCTTCGGGGCGGAATGCCAATCGCTGCAGATCCTTCACGTAAGGCAGCGGTTCTATTTTGTTCTGCCCGGTGAAGAAATGCTCGAAGCGCCGCAGCGGGCTGACCGGCAGGAACATGCCGGCCATTGCGCTGACCCGCGCCGACCAGGCGCCGGCGGCATTGACCAGCATTTCGGCCCTGACCGAGTCGCCGGTACTGAGCACCGCGCCCTTGAGGCGGCCGCCGGAATTGATGATGTCGACCACCTTCGCCTGCACGTATTCGACGCCGAGCGAATGGGCCTTGCGGCGCATGCCCTGCAGGAAGCTGCTGGGGTCGCACCAGCCGTCACCGGGAGAATAGGCGGCGCCGTCGATGTCGTCGACGCGCATGGAGGGAAACAGGCTGCGCACGCCTTCGCGGTCGAGCAGGCGGATGTCGGCGCCGAACGAGCGCTGCACCTGCGCGTTCTCCTCCAGCACGCGCAGGGCCGCCGCACCCTGCACGATGAAGAGATAGCCCTGCTCCTTCCAGTCGATGTGCGCGGTCTCGCCATCGACGCTCATCAGTTCGCCGAAGCGCTTGATGAAGTCGATGCTGTACTGCGACATCGCCACGTTTTCCGGGCAGGAGAAAAGGCGCCTGGCGCCGCCCGAGGCGCGCGGCGTCGATGCGAACTCGTAGGTCGGATCGGGTTCGATGACCGCGATCTCGATCGCCGGACTTTGTTGCTTGAGAGAACAGGCTATTGCCGTTCCGATAATGCCGCCGCCCGCAATCAGGACGTCGTAGTTGCCGCGCAGTGGTGTCATGTGTTTTCCATGGCCAATACAGACGAAGAATCCGGCGCGGAAAATGGCCGGCGCAGCATGCCTGCCGTATCCTATCCCGCGTTACGAAAGTATAATGCCTTGCACATTACCTCATGGCAGCCCGCCCTTTTCGGTGCTGCAATGGAAACGATCAAGGCCGACCACAGATGGCTCATGTGACTTCAGACCAGATCCTCGCCACGCTACGCAAGCGCATCTTCGATGGCGACCTCGGCGGCGGCACGCCGCTCGATCAGGAACAGCTCGCGAACGAATTCGGCGTCGACGGCCTGCCGGTCAACGATGCGCTCAAGCGCCTCGAAGGCGAAGGCCTGGTGCGGCAAGACCCGCAGAAGGGGACGGTGGTGCTGGTGCATACCATCGATGACGTAATCGAAATGCTCGACATCCGCATCGGTCTCGAAACGCGCGCGCTGAAACTGTCCATTCCGAATCTGCGCCATGCGCACATTGCCGAGGCCGAAGCCATCCTCGCCACCTACGACGAGGCGAACAGTCCGAGTTCGTGGGCCTACCTGAACCTCAAGTTCCATCTCACGCTCTACCGTCCCGCCAACCGGCCGCGCCTCTTGAGGATGATCGAAGACTTGGCGCTCGGCACGCAGCGCTATACCCGCATTCATATCTCCGACATGCTGGGCCGCGACCGGCCGCAGCATGACCATTACGCGATCCTGCATGCGGCGCGCATCGGCGACGTGGACCTTGCTGTGCGCCTGCTCGAAGATCACATCACGCAGACGCAGCAGGCGCTGCTTGCTTCGCGCAAGAGGTCGGACTGATCCCGCCTGCGAAGGCAATGCTGGAGCGGCAGGTCACTTCTCCGCCACGAATGACTCGCCTGTTTCGAAGAAATTTCCTCCCGCCACGTAGTGGATACTGCGCGGACTGCCCTCGTCGAAGATCCAGTGCGCGTCCTTGAATGCGCGCGCATCGGCCCAGGCAGCAACGACTTCGGCCAGGAAGAGATCGTAGGTCTGCTGGATGTGCGGCTCCGGGATCACGCGGCATTCCAGCCAGCCCAGGCATCCTTCCAGCAGCGGCGCTTTCACCTTGTCTCCCGCAAAGGCAGCAATGCGCTGGGCATCGAACTTGTCCGCCTCGCGGCCCGAGACCGATCCCACGGCCAGCGTAATGCCGGCCAATTCTCGCGATGGAACGTTGAGCACGAATTCGCCCGAGCCTTCGACCAGTTCGCGCGTCAGCGTGTTGCGGTCGATCACTACCGCGACCTTGGGCGGCGCATAGTCGAGCGGCATCGACCATGCCGCCGCCATCACGTTGCGCCGGCCTTCATGCTGGCTGCTGACCAGCACGGTGGGACCGTGATTGAGCAGGCGGTAGGATTTGGCGAGGTCGACGGGAAGGCGTGTGGTCATGATGCGGCGGGTCCTTGATGAGGGTGTGGGGGAACGGTATTATGAACAAGTGAAGAGGGGTTGGCCGGGGTTGGAAATCTTGTATCTGTAAAGGATAAGATTTGCGTTTTCATGTTGAGTCAAGGTGCACAAGACTTCCACCAATTGCCGCTACGGGATAGCCCCCTTCTCCCGCAGGCGGGAGAAGGGTTGGGGATGAGGGGGATGGCCAATACCTCATACGGTTTTGGCAGCCGCCCTCACCCCTGTCCCCGCTCCGCGCCCCACGGTTCGGCTTGCAAGCCGAACCGGCTACGGCAGCGCAAACCATGGTTTGCGAAACCCTGCCTTCGCCCCGCTTGCGGGAGAGGGGTTCCCAACTGTGCATGGAAAATCTCAGCAAGAATGTCAGCTTGGCTAATATGCACCCATGTTACCTACACTTCCCTTCCCCATCCGCACCGAATGCCCACCCGGCGCATGCAACTGCGAGCGCGACCTCCTGCTGAGCGATCCCGCCGCCGATCTGCGCGTGCTGCGCCTGACCAGGGAAGAGGAAAAGCGCCTTGTAGCACGCATCGAAAACATTTCCAGCTATGCCGATCTGCGGCATATCGAAAAGCGCATGGCCGAGCAGCTGGGCATCGTGCTGCAGATCGCGCCGGGCGCGCGCGAGGTGCGCACCGTGCGCGGACTCAGCATCCAGCTCGCCGAACAGCGCGGCTTGTGCCGCAAGATCCGGCAATCGATTCCCGCCGCGGTGCGCAGGTGCCTGGAAGAGCATCCCGAGATCGTGTTCGCGATTCTCAACGAACACGATCTGCTGGGCTCGGGCTGACACCTCCTACTCGTCGGCAGGCTCGGCCCGCGTGCCCGGCGGCAGCGGCTTGCGCGTGCGTTCAAAGAAAGGTGTGGGTATGTCGAATTCGCTCTTCAGGCGCGCCACCCTCAGGGCATCGTTTTCATAGCGCCTTGCATAGGACAGCAGCAGCGAGCCGATCTTCTCGAAGTGGCCGACATCTTCCAGGAACAGCACCATGGGTATCTGCAGGCCGGAATCGTCGCTGACGAAAGGCCGGCCGCAGCGATACAGGCCCAGGCGTTCGTAATGCGAGGCAAGAATGGGATTGCAATGCGTGATGCCCACCACGCGATCCTGTTCGCGCGTGAAGCAGTACATGCGGCACAGCATGCGCACCACGCGCCGCGACCAGTGAGCGTCCGGAGCCAGCGTCAGGGCATCGAGATAGGCGACCGGCATGCGCAGGCGCTGTATCACCCTGCCCAGGCCCAGTCTGTCGGCGCTGTCCTGGCTCGGCACGTCGAGCCACAGGCTGGCGCAGCCGGCGATCCTGCCCGGGCCATCGACGGCATAGAAGGTCTGCGGCGATCCGCGTTGGGTCGGCCACAGCATGCGCTGCGTGTGGTCGGCGCCGGGCGGCGATTTCCGGCCGCGCTCGACATGCGCCTCGTAGCGGAAGCGCGCCACCGCTTCCAGCTCTTCGCGGGTGGCGGCAATGCGCACTTCCGCCCCGCCGTGGTAGTCCCCGACGGCGGCTTGTTCGGTAAGCTCCTGGGCGAGGTCAGGCAGGTTCAGGTGAAGCCTTGTGCTGTACTGCCTGTTTGCATTCCGGTGCATGACATTCCTGGCGGGGTGGGGAGATGGGGACGGCGCTGAGAGCCCTATCAGACTTCATGGAAGGCCGGAAGTTTTCCCGGCTTTAACATGCATCAATGGCAGCCCCGTCCTGGTGCATCCCTATCATACGCTCAGGCGCGCTTGGGTATCTCCAGGCCCCTTGCCACGGCGGGACGCGCGACGAACGCGGCAAGTACGCGCTTTACGTTGGGAAAGTCATTGAAGCCGACGATCTCTCCTGCCTCATAGAAACCGACGAGATTGCGCACCCATGGGAAGGTGGCGATATCGGCGATGGTGTAGTCATCGCCCATCAGCCACTGGCGGTTTTCGAGCCGGCGCTCGAGCACGCCGAGCAGGCGCTTCGATTCGGCAACATAACGGTCGCGCGGCCGCTTGTCTTCGTATTCGCGTCCTGCGAATTTGTGGAAGAAGCCGAGCTGGCCGAACATCGGACCGATGCCGCCCATCTGGAACATCAGCCACTGTATGGTTTCGTAGCGTCCCGCGCCGTCCTGGGGAATGAAGCGGCCGGTCTTGTCGGCAAGATAGAGGAGGATGGCGCCGGATTCGAACAGCGGCAGCGGCTTTCCGTCCGGACCATTCGGATCGATGAGCGCAGGAATCTTGTTGTTGGGATTGAGCGAGATAAATTCCGGCGAGGTCTGGTCGTTATTTTCGAAGCGCACCAGATGCACTTCGTACGGCAGGCCGGTTTCCTCGAGCATGATCGATGCCTTCACGCCGTTTGGGGTAGGCAGCGAATACAGCTGGATGCGGTCCGGATGCTGGGCAGGCCATTTGCGGGTGATGGGAAAGGCGGAGAGATCGCTCATTGCATTCCTTGTTCGAGTCTTGGTTGGAAATGGACCGCAGACGCGCTTCCTTGCGCCTGCGGCGTGACGAACGAACAATATAACCACTTCCGGCGTTTTCTGCGCCGGCCCGCACCGCCGTGCGGGCCGGCCCGTCTCAGCTATACCGCAGCGTGGCGGCCTTGCTGGTCATGAGCAGCGCAGCCAGCGTCAGCAGGGCCGAAATCGCCAGGTAATAGCCGACATGCGCCAGCCCGTAATTGCTGGCCAGCCAGGTAGCGGCATAAGGCGCCAGCGAAGCGCCGAGAATGCCGCCCAAGTTGAAGGTCAGCGACGCGCCGGTATAGCGCACCTGCGGCGGAAACAGTTCCGACAGCAGCGTGCCGAGCGGACCATAGGTCAGCCCCATCAGGCCGAGACCGAGCGCCATGAACAGCGCCACCATGGTCAGGCTGCCGGAGCCGAACATCGGCGCCATCAGCAGGCCGAAGGCGGCGATCGCGGCCGTCACGACGATCATCGTCGCACGGCGCCCATGGCGGTCGGCAACCACGGCCGACACCGGAATGGTGAGGCCGAAGAAGACCACCGAGAACAGCTGCAGCAGCAGGAATTCACGGCGCGAGTAGCCGAGCGCGGTGGTGCCCCAGCTCAATGCGAACACCGTCATCAGGTAGAACAGGACGAAAGTGGCAAGCGCCATCAGCGTGCCGAGCACCAGCGTGCGGCCGTGTTCGCGCAGCACTTCCAGCACCGGCACCTTGACCCGCTCGTGCTTGTCGAGCACCTTCTGGAATTCCGGCGTCTCGGTGATTTTCAGGCGCACGTACAGGCCGACCAGCACCAGCAGCGCGCTGGCGAGGAAGGGAATGCGCCAGCCGAAGGCAAAGAACTGCTCGTCGCTCATGATCTCGCCCAGCAGCAGGAAGATGCCGCCCGACAGGAAGAAGCCGATCGGCGCGCCGAGCTGCGGGAACATGCCGTACCAGGCACGCTTGCCCGGCGGTGCGTTCTCGGTCGCCAGCAGCACCGCGCCGCCCCACTCGCCGCCAAGGCCGAGGCCCTGGCCGAAGCGGCACAGCGCCAGCAGCAGCGGCGCCAGCGTGCCGATGGTGGCGTAGGTCGGCAGCAGGCCGATCACGACGGTGGAAATGCCCATCGTCAGCAACGCTGCCACCAGCGTCGCCTTGCGGCCGATGCGGTCGCCGTAGTGGCCGAACACCGCCGAGCCTACCGGACGGGCGAAGAAGGCGATCGCGAATGTGGCCAGCGACTGCAGCGTGGCGGCGGTGGCGTCCCCGGAAGGAAAGAACAGCTTGGGGAAGACCAGCACGGCGGCGGTGGCATAGATGTAGAAGTCGAAGAATTCGATGGTGGTGCCGATGAGGCTGGCAAACAGCACGGTGCCCGGCGAATTCTTCCGGACGGCTGTTGTGGGGGTATGCATTGTGTGTTCCGTTTCTGATGTTGCGTGTTGAATGGCTGGATTGGGACGGCTCGGCTCTGTCCAAGCGGGATAAATTCCCGCCTGAGTCCGCACGTGCCATGTAGCTCCTTCCCCTTCAAGGGGAAGGTTGGGATGGGGATGGGGTACAGCTGCGTGCTTTGCTTTGTACCCCATCCCCACCCTAACCCTCCACCTCGCCGGCCGCCCTTGAAGGGGAGGGAACGTCAAGGTCTTGACGAAGTGCGGGGCATCCTTAACGTCTACCGGAGGGGTGAGGATAAAGAACAGACAACCGCCACTACCCAATCCACCGGCAAGGCACAGCAAAAAATCACTGCGCCGAAGCGCCGTCCTCTCCTTCCCAACCTCCGCCCAACGCCAGGAACAACGCAATCTGGTTCGTGGCCAGTTGCGCATCCGAGGCCGCCAGCGCACTTTCGCTGCTTGCCAGCGTGCGGTCGGCGTCGAGTGTGGTCAGGAATTCGGTTCGGCCGTAGCGATACAGCGTGCGCGCCTGCTGCGCGGCAAGTTCGCTCTGGTCACGCGCCTGCCTGAGGGCGGCGTTGCGGTCCAGCTCCTGCGCATAGGCGGTCAGGGCGGTCTCGGTTTCGCGCAGGGCGTTGAGCACGGCCGCATCGAAGCGGGCGAGCGCGGCGTCGCTGCCGGCGCGCGCCTGCGCGATGCGGCTGCGGACGCCGCGCGTCGGCAGGCTCCATGAAATCAGGGGACCCAGGCTCCAGCGGTAGGTCGCGGCGCTGCCGAACTGGCCGAGCGCGCCGCTGCTGCCCGCCGACAGCCCGAGGCTGATCGAGGGATAGAGGTCGGCGGTGGCGACGCCGATGCGCGCCACCGTGCCCGCCAGCGCGCGTTCGGCCTGGCGGATGTCGGGACGGCGGCGCAGCAGCGCGGCGCCGTCGCCGACCGGAATGGGCGTGGTCAGGTGCGGCGCGGCATCGCATGCGGCGATCGATGCCGGCAAAGCAGCCGGCGGCCTGCCGGTCAGCACCGCGAGGCGGTAAAGGGCACTGCGCTGCTGGGTCTGCAGCGGCGGAACGGCGGCCCGAAGCTGTTCCAGCTGGCTGCGGGCGCGGCTGACATCGAGCGCGGTGCCGCGTCCGGCCTGCGTACGCTCGCCGGTGAGGCGCACCACGTCCCCTTGCAGCGACAGCGATTTTTCCGCCACTGCGATCTGGCGCCGCGCCGAGCAGGCATCGGCGAAGGCGCGCGCGGTATCGGCGGCGACTGTGACCCTTGCCAGGTCGTAGGCGGCCGCGGCAGCGTCGGCATCTGCGCCGGCGGCTTCCACGGCACGGGCAATCTTGCCGAACAGGTCGAGCTGATAGGACACGCTGATGCCGGCGTCATAGGAACCGGATGAGGACAGCGGGCCGGGCAAGCCCTTGGCAGCGGCGGAAGGACGGCCGTAAGCCGGTGCAGCACTGACGCCGGCCGCCGGATGGCCTGCGGCTTCCGCTTCCTCGCGCAACGCGCGGGCGCGTGCAAGATTGGCCGCAGCGGCCCGCAGGTCGGTATTGGCCTGCAGCGCCTGCTCGACTAGGCCGTCCAGCGTGGCGTCATGGTACAGGTGCCACCAGCGCGGCGGCAGCGGCGCGCTGGTGAACGCAGGGTTTCCCGCATTGGCGAAGTCCTGCCCGACGTCGTCGCGGCGCGCCGCGGCTTGCTGCGGCACCTCGTAATCGGGACCGACCATGGCGCAGCCGCCCAGCAGCACCAGGAATGCAAGGAGGGCTGGCAGCAGATAACGCTTCATCATGGTTTCGCCGACGCCGTCTTGTCAGCCTGCGCGCGATCGGAAGGCAGCACCGCCACCGTCGCGGTCTGGCCCGCTATCAGCCGCACGCCGGCGGGCACGCCGTCGAGCGCGATGCGCACCGGGATGCGCTGCGCCAGCCGCACCCAGTTGAAGGTGGGATTGATGTTGGGCAGCAGATTGCTGCCGGTGCTGCGGTCGCGGTCGAAGATGCCTTCGGCAATGCTTTCGACGCGGCCTGCGAGCGCTTCCCGGTGCCCCATCAGCACCACGCGGGCGCGGTCGCCGACATGGATGCCGCCGAGCTTGGTTTCCTCGAAATAGCCTTCGACATAAAAGCCGTTTCGGTCCACCACCGCCAGCACCGCACGGCCGGCGCTCACGTACGCGCCGGCCTGCAGATCGAGATTGGTCACATAGCCGCTGACCGGCGACACGACCCGGGTGCGGTCGAGATTGAGCCTGGCGACATCGCGGCTGACGACGGCCTGCTCCAGCGCGGCGCGGATCTGGTCGACCTTGGCCAGGCTTTGCTCCCGCGCTTCCTGCGCCACCAGGTCGCGCAGCTGGACGTTGCGCCGGGCTTCCTTCTCGGCCTGGGCGAGCGCGGTCTGCTGCGCCTGCACCGCTGCCTGCGCCTGCCGCAGCGCCAGTTCGAAGCGGGCGCGGTCGACGTCGAACAGCACGTCGCCGGCCTTGACCGCCTGGTTGTCGCGCACATGCACATTTGTCACCAGCCCGGTGATGTCGGGCGCAACCTGCACCACATTGGTCTTGACGCGGCCGTCGCGCGTCCAGGGTTCAAGTTCGTAGTGCTTCCACAGCTGCACTGCGGCGAACAGGGCGGCGGCGACGGCGAGAAGCGTGATGCTGATGCGGCCGATGGCCGGCATGGATATCTTCATGGCGAACTCAATAGAAACCGGGCGAGGTTAAATGGCTGGCAAGCGCCAGCACGATCATGAACAGCGCGGCATCGAACAGCGCGGGATGCCAGACCAGGCGGTAGAAACCGAAGCGCGCCAGCATCCAGGACAATGCCTTCGTCGCGATCAGCGACAGCAGGCACAGCACCAGCAGCCAGGGCACGTAGATGCCGACGACACTGAGTTCCCCGATCATGCGCCTGCTCCCTGCTGGGATGAATAAGGAGGCGCGGCGGGAAACATGTCGCGCCGGATGCCGACCAGCGCGGCGACCGCCTCGCGCTGCGCCGAAGCGCAGGCCGCACGCAAGGTCTCGTCCAGGCGCGACAGCAGGCCCGGTTCAGCCGCCGCGGGCTGCTCGGGACGCTGACGAAAATGCTCAGACAGGCCGTCGATCAGCGACTGCATCGCCAGCGCGCCGGTTTCCGTGCGGGTGTGCACGGCAAGCAGCTGGCTCAGGTTCAGGCCGATGCGCAGATCGCCGAGCGCATCGACAGCCGCGAGGTCGGCCGCATCATCGCGCGTGCCGGCCATTGCCAGGCGCGGCGTGAGCAGGCCGATGCGGTCCACCATGCGGGCCGTGACCTCGGACACCGAAGGCTTGCGGCCTTCCTGTCCCATGGCCGCAAGCTCCTTCCATCCCGCATGCAGCAGGCGGCGCGCGGTCCAGCCGGCGCTGACGCTGCGCAGCAGCCTCGTGAAAATCACCGCGGCGCCGATGCCGATGATCTGGCCCAGCATGCTGTTGATGAAGGACACCATGTCGGCAGTGCCGGTATCGTGCATGCTGAGCGTGCCGGCCACGCCGAACAGGAAGGCCATGGCCTTGCCGGTGGTTGCCGGCCGTGCGATGAAGACGCCGAGCAGCAGGAACAGCGGCGCGGTGACCAGCACCAGCATTTCGAAGCTGTGAATCGCGGGCAGCACCGCCAGCAGATAGAACGCCGACACCGGGATGGAGTAGATGGTGAACTTGAGGAACAGCATGATGCCCGGCACCGGATCGTCCTGGGTGGCGAAGAAGCAGCAGAACACGGCCGCCATCATGGCCGCCGCCGAACCTGCCGGCCAGGCAGTGACAATCCAGAATGCGCAGCAGGATACGATGGCGATCACCGCGGCCGCCGACGACAGCAGCGCCAGTCCGTAGTCGCGGTGCAGGATGCGCGGCGACAACCGCGTGCGTCCGGTGTCGGCGCGCACGCCGGCATCGCGCAATCCGGTATCCACGGTGCGCCGCAGGCGCCGGCATTCCTGCCAGAGGCCGACCAGCGAATTCAGACGTGAAAACAGATTGACCTGCACCACCGTGCTCCAGCTCGCATCCGCATGCACGGCGGGCGCGGCTTCCTCGATGCGGCGGCGCAGGCGTGCGGCGGTCTTCTCTTCTTCGGCGGCATCGCCGATGTCCTGCCTGATCCACTTCGCGATGTCTTCAAGCAACGCGCGCCACGCTCTCGTTTCGGAGCGGCCGGGCTCCGTTTCACTCAGCGCGCTCAGCGCATTCAGCACCCCAATGCGATCCTGGATGCCGGAGAGGAAAGGAATCATTTCGGCCAGCCTGTCCTGCAGCGCGCCTACCGCATCCGCGGTCCAGCGCAGGTGCGAGGTATCGAAGGGCAGATGGGTGGCCATCAGGCGCAGTTCGGTGATGTCGGCCGCAAGCTTGCGCCGGTCGAGCGTGCCTTGTGTGGAGGTGGCCGGCGCCAGAAGGTCGAGCGTCCACTGGCGCGCGTCGGCGAGCGCGTGATCGAGCCGCGCCAGCAGCACCGGCCCCAGGCTCTGCGGAAACAGCAGGCTGTGAACCACGGTGCCGCAGGCGATGCCGAGCATGATTTCCTCCACCCGCGCCACCGCCACGTCGAACACGGTGGCCGGCTCGCCGACCACCGGAAAGCCGATCAGCGCGGCGGTATAGCCGGCCAGCATGAAAACATATGAACGCGGCGTGCGGTCGAGCAGCGAAATGTAGAGGCAGATGCCGACCCACACCGCGAGCGCCAGCGACAGCAGTTCCGGCGCATTGGCCATTCGCGGCACCAGCAGCACCGTCGCCGTCGAGCCGAGCAGCGTTCCGCCGAAGCGGTACAAGGCCTTGGAGCGCACCGCACCCGATAGCGGATTGGCCACCACGTAGGCGGTCAGCATGGCCCAGAACGGACGCGGCAGGCCGATGCTCATCGCGATATACAGCGCAAGCATCGCCGCAAAAAAGCTCTTGAACGAAAACAGCAGTTCCGGAACGGTGGGGGATTTCATGTTGTTCTTATTGGCGCAGCACGCGAGACTCGGTGGCTCAGCCCGCGTCAGCTTCCTTGTAGGCAGCGATCGAAGCGCTCAATCCGGACAGCACGCGCAGGCAGGCGTCGACATCCTCGCGCGGCACGCCCTGAAACAGCGCGCGCCGGAAAGGTATCAGCGCCTTTTCCATCTTCGCCGCGCGCTTGCGGCCTTCCGCGGTCAGGTGCAGCGTGCGGGCGCGGCGGTCGTTCGCGTCTTCGTTGCGCTCCACCAGGCCGGCATCGATCAGCTGGTCCACCACCCGCACCAGCGAGGACGGTTCCAGCCCGAGCGCCTCGGCAACCGCGCCGGGACGCACGCCGTCGCCGAGGCGGCCGATCATGATCACCGGCCAGGCGGTGGCCTGGGAAAGACCGAAGTCGGATGCCATGCGGTCGGCAGCGGACTTGTATTCACGCGCCACCTGATTGATCGCCATGGTCAGCGACATCAGCTGCAGATCCAGTTTTTCCATTACATGCACAAATTAGTTTGCATGCGAAATATTAGCATACAAAACCAATTTGCTCTCGCAGAGTCCTTGTCGCGCCGGCAGCAGTAATCACGATGCTTGCCGCCCTGGCAACTGCGGCGGCCTAGTGTGCCTGGTGTTATGCCTTGTCTGCCCTATTTCTTCTGCCCGCCGGCAGTACTGGAAATGTCCGCGTTGCCCTTGTTGCCGCTGTTGTTGTCGGTCTGCTGGCTGGCCGATCCCGGGGGCGCCTGCACGCTGGTCGATTGCCCGGCCGTCACCGACGACTGCACGGCCGCAGCCGCCGAAGCGGGATCGTCGGCCATCTGCTGGGCCAGCTGCAGATGCTTGCCGACAATGGGCAGCACATTGTTCGCATAGGCTTTCAGTTCGGGCGCTTCTGCACGCGACGCCGCTTCCTTGAACAGCGCCTGCGACTGCTGATGCAGGGCAAGGCCGGCTTCGGCGTGGTACATCTGGTTGAACTGCTTGCCGGTGGCGAGCGCCAGCTTGTGCAGCAGCGACGCCTGCTCGGTCTCGACGCCGCCCGGCAGGATCACGTCGGCGCGGCGCGCCAGCAGGCGCAGTTCGTCGAGCGCCTTGCCGTGTTCCTCGAGCATCTTTTCCGCGTAGCCGCGCAAGGCCTTGTCGTCCGATATCGCGGTGGCGAGCGCCGCCGTCTTGATCTCGGCCAGATGCGCTTGGGCCATCTGCCGCATCAGCTTGCTGTCGGCTTTGCCGACCTGGAGCTTCTGCATTTGTCCGGTACCGGACATAGTGCCGTGCTGGTTGCCTTTCGGGTCGCCCAGCGCATTGGTGCGCCCGCCGCTAGACAGCGTGCCGCCTGCCGAAGGCGCGGTCTGCGCGCTGGACGTGCCCTTGTCTTGCGGCGTCTGCGCATGTGCATATGCTGCGAGTGCAAGGGGGAGCACCAGCGCGCAGGCGCGCAGCCGGAATGAAAGCGTGTGATGAAGGTAAAGACGTGTCATGCCGTTCTCCTGCTCGAATCCACTCAAGCATTGACAGGCGCCGGAACTTTCAGTTGCCGATTAGGCCATATGAAAAACATGAACGGATAACGCGCCGGATCGGGCAGTCCTGCCTGACATGGATGCACGGCATATCCACGCCGCCGATTCATCCCCCATGGAGCGCTGGATGGAAACCATTGCAGGCATCGACGCCACGCTGCTGTCACGCATTCAGTTCGCCTTTACGATCTCCTTCCACATCATCTTTCCTTCGTTCACGATCGGGCTGTCAGCCTTCATCGCGACGCTGGAGGTGCGCTGGCTCTACAGCGGCAAGCAGCACTTCCATACGCTCGCGCGCTTCTGGACCAAGATCTTCGCGGTGTCGTTTGCAATGGGCGTGGTGTCGGGCATCGTGATGGAGTACCAGATCGGCACCAACTGGAGCAAGTTCGCGCAGATCATCGGCAACACGCTCGGCCCGCTGTTCAGCTATGAGGTGCTGACCGCATTCTTCCTCGAAGCGAGCTTTCTCGGCATCATGCTGTTCGGCTGGAACCGGTTCCCGCCATGGCTGCATACCATGGCGTCCATCATCGTTGCCTTCGGCACCGCCCTGTCCGGCTTCTGGATCCTGTCGGCCAACAGCTGGATGCATACGCCGGCCGGCTTCGCGATGCAGGACGGCATCACTTATCCGGTCGACTGGTCGGACATCATCTTCAACCCCAGCTTTCCCTACCGCTTCACGCACATGATGATCGCCACCTACATCACCACCTCGCTGGTGGTGCTGGCGACCGGCGCGCGCTATCTGCTGCGCAGGGAATTCCTCACAGAAGCGAAGACCATGGTGCACATGGGCCTGGGCATGCTGGCCATCCTCGCGCCGCTGCAGGCGCTGGTCGGCGACCTGCACGGCCTGAACACGCAGAAGCACCAGCCGGCGAAGATTGCGGCGATCGAGGCGCACTGGGACGGCTCCAAGCCGGCCGACCTGATCCTGTTTGCCTGGCCGGACGAAAGGAACGAGCGCAACCTGTACGAGGTCGGCATTCCCAACCTCGGCAGCCTGATCATCACCCATGAATGGGAAGGGCGCTTCCCCGGCCTGCTGCAATTCAAGCCGGAAGACCGTCCGCCGGTGAAGCCGGTGTTCTTCATGTTCCGGCTGATGGTGGGACTGGGCTTCCTGTTCATCGGCATCGGCTTCCTCGGCGTCTTCCTGTGGTGGCGCAAGCGGCTGTACGAGGCGCGCTGGTTCCTGCGCCCGCTCGGCCACGCCTGGCCGCTCGGCTTCATTGCGCTGCTGGCCGGCTGGATGGTGACCGAGATCGGGCGCCAGCCCTGGGTCGCCTACGGCGTGCTGCGCACCGCCGACGCGGTGTCGCCGGTGACGGCGGCCTCGGTGCTGGTGTCGCTCGCGCTGTTCGTGCTGGTGTACTGCGTGGTGTTTTCCATCGGCATCTGGTACATCAGCCGCATGATCCTGAAAGGGCCGCAGCATGTGCCGGCCGATCCGGAAGCCCTGCCGAACCGTCCGCTGTCGGCGGCGCAGGAAACCGCCAAGGAGGCTTCGACATGAGCGAAGTGTCGGATACCCTGCCGATCATCCTGGCGCTGCTGACCGGCTTTGCGGTGGCGATGTATGTGGTGCTGGACGGTTTCGACCTCGGCATCGGCATTCTCTTTCCTTTTTTCAAGAAGGAAGAGGAGCGCGACCAGATCATGAATTCCGTCGCGCCTTTCTGGGACGGCAACGAAACCTGGCTGGTGCTCGGCGGCGTGAGCCTGTGGGCCGGCTTTCCGAAAGCCTTCGCGGTCATCCTGCCGGCGCTGTACATGCCGGTCATCATCCTGCTGCTGGCGCTGATCTTCCGCGGCGTCGCCTTCGAGTTCCGCTGGGTGGCCAAGCCGCATCATCGCCTGTGGGACCTTTCCTTCGCCGCCGGCTCCATCCTTGCATCCTTCGCGCAAGGCGTGATTCTCGGCGGCCTGCTGCAGGAAATCACCGTCAAGGATTACCAGTTCGCCGGCGGCCCGCTCGACTGGCTGACGCCGTTCAGCCTCATGTGCGGCTTCGCGGTGGTGGTCGGCTATGCGCTGCTGGGCGCGGCATGGCTGATGATGAAGGCGGTCGGCGACGTGGAAGCGCGCGCTCGCCATCTCGGCACGCCGCTGCTGCTGGGCCTCTTGGCCTTCATCGGCATCGTCAGCGTTTGGACGCCGCTGCAGATCGGGCGCATCGCCGAGCGATGGTTCAGCATGCCCAACATCCTGTTCATGATCCAGATTCCGGTGGCCACCGCGCTGACCGCCTGGCTGTGCTGGTACGGCATCCGCAGCAAGCGGCCCATCATGCCGTTCGCCTCGGCGGTCGGCCTGTTCCTGCTGGCCTATCTCGGGCTGGTGATTTCCAATGCGCCCTATCTCGTGCCGCCGTCGATGACGATCTGGGAGAGCGCGTCGCATCCGGCATCGCAGATCTTCTACCTGATCGGAGCGTCGATCCTGCTGCCGATGATCCTGATCTATACGGTGCTGGTGTTCTGGCTGTTTCGCGGAAAGATCAGGCCGGGAGAGGGCTATCACTGATATGGGTGCATGTCATGGGCGCAGGCTTGTCATCGCTCAAACGATTCCATGGCTGATTGTTTACGCTCAAGGCAAGTTTATGGATACCCTATGAAACCGGCATCATTTCATGTCTGAAAGTTTTTTCCGGCGCTGGTCGCGCCGCAAGGCCGAGCAGGCGCAGGACGAGGACAGCGCGGCCAATGATCGGCTCCCTCTTTCCGAATCCTCCGCGGAGAATGCGCCTCAAGCCGGCACTGCGGCATCGGCTGCAGGCAAGCCCTCGCTGCCGTCGATGAAAGATGTCGCATCGCTTGCGCCCGACGCTGACTATTCGGCCTTTCTTGCCAGAGGCGTGGACAAGGCCGTGCATCGTGCTGCAATGAAGAAGCTGTTTTCCGACCCGCACTTCAATGTAATGGATGGTCTCGATATATATATCGACGATTACACCAAGCCCTCTCCCTTGCCCCCCGGCATGCTGGCGGCTCTGCAGCATGCGAAGAGCACGCTGGACCCGAAGCCGCTCTACAAGACGCAGGAAGAGGAAGATGAGGAACGGCGGCTTGCAGGGCAAGACGGCGGCATCGAGAACGGCCATCCGAATGATGGAGAAGACCACGGCGACGGCGGCGAAGCGATCGAAGATGATGCGCCCGTGCAAGCCGATGCCGATACCGCTAACGAAACGCGTGCGCACCATGCAGACGAAGATCCGCTTCCTTCCGAACTGATACCGATGCAGGAAGCGCCTGTCACACCTAAGGAATCCCCTTCCCCATGACCACCAAGTTCCATGTCTGCAACTGCAACCGCACCATGCCGCTCAATGCCGTGTCCGGCCAGCGCATCGGTGACGCGCTCGGCTGCGGGCCGCTGCCGGTTGCCAGCCAGCTTTGCGGCCGCGATGCCGGCGCCTATCTCGAATCGATCAAGGGCGTCGATGACGTCGTCGTCGCCTGCACCCAGGAACGTGCGCTGTTCCGGGAGCTCGCCGACGAAGGCGGGTCGGTGGCGCCGCTGCGCTTCGTCAATATCCGCGAGACCGGAGGCTGGGGCGCACAGTCCTATGCGGCGCTGCCCAAGATGGCGGCGCTGCTGGCCGATGCGGCACGTTCTCTGCCGCAGGCCCTGCCCACCGTCAGCTATGCGTCGCAGGGCCGGGTGCTGATCGTCGGCGGCGCCCAGACTGCGCTCGGCTGGGCCGAGCAGTTGCAGGACACTCTCAGCGTGGCGGTGCTCATCACCGGCGGCACCGACGCGGAGCGCGTCACGGCATTGCCGACCGAGCGCGCCTATCCGGTATTCAGCGGCGGCGGCATCGAAGTGCAGGGATGGCTGGGCGCATTCCAGGTCACTTGGCGTCAAAGCAATCCCATCGACCTCGACCTGTGCGTACGCTGCAATGCCTGCGTGGACGCCTGCCCGGAGGGCGCAATCAGCCTGCTGTACCAGATCGATGAAGACAAATGCCGTCGCCACGGCGATTGCGTGCAGGCATGCGGCCCCGTCGAGGCCATCAGCTTCACCCGCAATGATGATCTCAGGAGCGGCGACTACGACCTGATCTTCGACCTGTCGGATACGCCGCTGCTAAAAATGCATCAGCCTCCGCACGGCTATTTCGCGCCGGGCGGCGACCTGCGCGCGCAGATGGCGGCAGCAGGCCGCCTGGCCCAGATGACCGGCGAATTCGAGAAGCCGAAATATTTCCAGTACAGGGAGCGCCTGTGCGCGCACGGCCGCAACAAGATTACCGGCTGCAATGCCTGCATCGACATCTGCTCGGCGCAGGCAATCCGCGCCGACGGTGACCGCATCCGCGTCGAGGCGCACCTGTGCGCCGGCTGCGGCGCCTGCGCCACGGTCTGCCCTTCCGGCGCGCTGGCCTATGCCAATGCCGACGTGCCCTATAACGCCAGGCGGATCAAGACGCTGCTCGATACCTTTGCCAGCGCCGGCGGCGAGCAGGCCTGTCTGCTTTTCTACGGACAGGAACACGGCGGCGCGCTCATCACGCAGCTCGGCCGGCTGGCCAGGGCAGGAAAATCCGTGAAGGGCTTGCCGGCGCGCGTGATCCCGTTCGAACTGCATCATCCGGCGTCGGCCGGCATCGACTTGTGGCTGGCGGCGGTCTGTTACGGCGCAACGCAAGTCTCTGTGCTGGTCACCGGGCGCGAGGCGCCGGAGTATGTTGCCGCGTTGGGAAAACAGATGGAGATTGCCCAGGCCATCCTGTCCGGCCTGGGCTACGGCGGCACGCATTTCACCCTGATCGAGGCCAGCGCGCCGCAGGAACTCGATGCGGCGCTGCAAGGCATGGCATCGGCCGAAGCGCCCGCCCGGGCGGCGGGCTTCCATCTCTTCGCGGAGAAGCGCAATTCGCTGGACTTCATATTCGATCACCTGTACAACCATGCGCCTTCAAGGATGGAAAGCATTGCGCTGCCGGCCGGCGCGCCCTTCGGCACCTTGTCGATCAACAAGGATGCCTGCACGCTATGCATGGCCTGCACCGGCAGCTGTCCGTCATCGGCGCTGCTGACCACGGCCGATCGCCCGCAATTGCGTTTCATCGAAAAGAATTGCGTGCAATGCGGCTTGTGCGCGAAGAGCTGCCCGGAACACGCGATCGAACTGGTTCCGCGGCTGGTTCCGCCGGAGAAGGCAAAGGCGACGGCTGTTCTCAATGAAGCGGAACCCTTCCACTGCATACGCTGCGGCAAGGCGATCGGCACGCTCAAGGCCATCGAAAACCTGCTCGGGCGTCTTGCCGGGCATGCCGCGTTCGAAGGCAGGCTTGACCGCATCAAGATGTGCGGCGACTGCCGCGTGGTCGACATGATGACGTCGAAGAAGCCGGATGCGATCGTTGACCTTGCACGTCCGAGATAACAGACAACAGGGCATAAGGGTCGCTTTGATATAGAACAAACCCACGTCGCCGTCATGTCGAAACCTGGCCTGGTGATGGAACATCTGCCCGCGTGCCGTTTCAATGACTATATCGTCAATGAAAACGCACATTCAGCATGCCCCCTTCGGACGCGGTGACCGGCGCCGCAAGCATTTCCCTTCCCCTGACGCAAGAAGACCAGGCTCGTGCCGACCTCTATGCATTGTGCGGCAGCCTGCTGCTGAAAGCGCCCGATGCCGCGCTGCTGGCCGCGCTCGCCGGCGCCGATTCGCTGCGCGCGCAGCAGGAAGGGCAGCCGCTCGACCAGGCATGGGAAAAGCTGGTGCTGGCCGCAGGACTGATCGATGCCGATGCAGTGAAGGAAGAGTTCGACGGATTGTTCATCAGCGTCGGCACGCCGCTGGTCAATCCCTACGCCTCGCACTACCTGGCCGGCTTCATGCATGAAAAGCCCCTGGCTGCACTGCGCGACGAACTGCGCGCGCTCGGCCTGGCGCGATCGCGCGGCGTCGGTGAACCGGAAGATCATCTCGGTGCGCTGTGTGAAGTCATGCGCGTACTCATCGCGGGAACGCCGGGGTCGTCGGGAATGCCGAGGCGCCCGCTGCAAACGCAAAAGGCCTTTTTCATCCGGCATATTTCGCCATGGCAGGCGCGCTGCCTGGACGACATCGGGCGGGCGGAATGCGCGAATTTCTACCGGCATGTCGCCGCATTCGCGGCGGCGTTTTTCGAGGTGGAGTTCCAGGCGTTCGAAATGGAAGACGATGAAGAGCAGGCCGATGCCGATGCATCGATCGAATTGCAGTAATGCAGTGAACAAGGAAAGAGAACATGAAGATGGCCAGTCATGATGCGAAACGCCGCATCTTTCTCAGCGCGGCGGCATGCGCACCCGTGGTCGCGGTGGCGGCACTGATCACCCGCACGCAAAGCGCGCCGGAAGTGCTGCTGCCGGAGGTGTCAGCGGACAAGACGGCGGGCAGCGTCGGTTATCACGAGACGGAGCATATTCGGAAGTATTACCGGTCGGCGGCGTATTTTTAGTTCGAGAGACATAGTTCTCGATTCGAAATAGAAGAAAGGAACCCCTCTCCCGCAAGCGGGGCGAAGGCAGGGTTTCGCAAACCATCGGTTTGCGCTGCCGTAGCCGGTTCGGCTTGCAAGCCGAACCGTGGGGCGCGGAGCGGGGGCAGGGGTGAGGGCGATTGCCAAGATCTTAGGTACTCTTGCAATCCCCCTCATCCCCAACCCTTCTCCCGCCTGCGGGAGAAGGGAGCCAACCCCATATCGGTAAATAGTTAACAGCATTTTTATTTGCTTAAGCACCCCACGGAGCGCTTCATGACGCTGGTAAAGAAGTCGAGCAGTGCAAACAATGTGCAAGGCGGCTCGCTGCGCAAGGGCCTGAACCGCATTGCCACTGCCACCATCAACCGGCGCGGCTTCCTGATCCACGCCGGTGTCACCGCGGGCGCGGGTCTGCTGGCGCGCCACCTGCCGTTCAACGTGATCGAGCCGGCGGCGGCCGCCGAACCCGTCAACACGGTGGGCCCCGCAAACACCGAACTCAAGCACACCGTCTGCAGCCACTGCTCGGTCGGCTGCTCGGTCGACGCCATCGTGCACAACGGCGTCTGGGTGCGCCAGGAAACCGCCTTCGATTCGCCCATCAACATGGGCGCGCACTGCGCCAAGGGCGCATCGGTGCGCGAGCACGGCCACGGCGAACACCGGCTCCGCTATCCGATGAAGCTGGTCAACGGCAAGTACCAGCGCATCAGCTGGGACCAGGCGCTCAACGAGGTCGGCGACAAGCTGCTGCAGCTGCGCCAGCAGGCGGGACCGGACTCCATCTTCTGGATCGGCTCCTCCAAGCACAACAACGAGCAGTCGTATCTGCTTCGCAAGTTCGTCTCGATGTGGGGCAGCAACAATACCGACCACCAGGCGCGCATCTGCCATTCCACCACCGTGGCCGGCGTCGCGCAGACCTACGGCTATGGCGCGATGACCAACTCCTTCAATGACCTCAGTCATTCGAAGGCGGTGCTGTTCATCGGCTCCAATCCGTCGGAAGCGCATCCGATCTCGATGCTGCATTTCCTGCATGCGAAGGAACTGGGCGCGAAGATGATCGTGGTCGATCCGCGCTTCACCCGCACCGCCCGCTTCGCGCATCACTATGTGCGCATCCGTCCCGGCACCGATATCGCCTTCGTCTGGGGCTTGCTGTGGCACATCTTCGAGAACGGCTGGGAAGACAAGGAATACATCGCCGCCCGCACCTACGGCATGGAAGAGGTGCGGCGCGAAGTGGCGAAATGGACGCCGCAGAAAGTCTCCGACGTGACCGGCGTGCCGGAAGCGGCGGTGCGCCAGGCGGCGGAGATGCTCGCCAAGAACAGGCCCTCTTCCGTGGTCTGGTGCATGGGCATCACCCAGCACCATGTAGGCACGGCCAACGTGCGCTCGCTTTCCATCCTGCAGCTGGCGCTGGGCAATATCGGCATCGCCGGCGGCGGCGCCAACATCTATCGCGGCCACGACAACGTGCAGGGCGCAACCGACGTCGGCCCCAATCCCGATTCGCTGCCCGGTTACTACGGCCTGGCCGAGGGCGCGTGGAAGCATTTCGCCAAGGTCTGGGGCGTGGAATACGACTGGCTGCTGTCGCGCTTCGGCTCCAAGGAGCTGATGGAAAAGCCGGGCACCACGGTGAGCCGGTGGTTCGACGGCGTGCTGGAAAAAAACGATTTCGTCGACCAGCCGAGCAACCTGCGCGCGGTGGTCTACTGGGGCCATGCGCCCAACAGCCAGACCCGCCTGCCCGACATGAAGGCGGCGATGCAGAAACTCGACATGCTGGTGGTGATCGATCCCTACCCGACCATGACTGCCGCCATGCACGGCCGCAAGGACGGCGTGTACCTGCTGCCGGCCACCACCCAGTTCGAGACACAAGGTTCCTGTACCGCCTCCAACCGCAGCATCCAGTGGCGCGAGCGCGTCATCCAGCCGCTGTTCGAATGCAAGACCGACCATGAAATCATGTACCTGTTTGCGAAGAAATTCGGTTTCGCGAACGAGCTGTGCACCAACATCAAGGTGGTCAACAACGAGCCGGTGATCGAAGACATTCTCCGCGAGATCAACCGCTCCTGCTGGACCATCGGCTACACCGGCTGCTCGCCGGAGCGGCTCAAGCTGCACATGCACAACAAGCACACCTTCAACCCGACCACGCTGCGCGCCGAGGACGGCCCCTGCAAGGGTGATTACTACGGCCTGCCGTGGCCGTGCTGGGGCACGCCGGAAATGAAGCATCCCGGCACGCCCATCCTGTACGACCTGTCCAAGCCGATCGCCGAAGGCGGCCTGCCCTTCCGCGCCAACTGGGGCGTGGAATACAAAGGCGAAAGCCTGCTGGCCGCCGACGGCTCGACCAACATGGACAGCGAGATCGATACCGGCTATCCGGAATTCGATCACATCTTCCTCAAGCGCCTCGGCTGGTGGGCCGAACTCACGCCTGAGGAGCAGGCAGCGGCCGAGGGCAAGAACTGGAAGACCGACCTGTCGGGCGGCATCATCCGCGTGGCCATCAAGCACGGCTGCGCGCCCTACGGCAATGCGCGCGCCCGCTGCCATGTCTGGAATTTCCCCGACCCGGTGCCGGTGCATCGCGAGCCGCTGATGAGCCCGCGCCGCGACCTGGTCAAGCAGTATCCGACCTACGACGACAAGGCCGCGTTCTGGCGCCTGCCGACGCTTTACAAGTCGGTGCAGGCCAAGGATTTCTCGAAGGACTATCCGCTCATCATGACCTCGGGCCGCCTGGTCGAATACGAGGGCGGCGGCGACGAGACGCGCTCGAACCCCTGGCTGGCGGAACTGCAGCAGGCGATGTTCGTCGAGATCAGCCCGCAGGATGCGATGCAGATCCGCGTGCAGACCAGGGATTTCGTCTGGGTCGAGACGCCGAGCGGCGCGCGGTTGAAGGTGCATGCGATGGTCACGCCGCGCGTGTCCCAGGGCACGGTCTGGATGCCGTATCACTTCGGCGGCTGGTGGATGGGCGAAGACCTGCGCAAGAATTATCCGGAGGGCGCCTCGCCTATCGTGCTGGGCGAGGCTGCCAATACCGGCTGGACCTACGGCTATGACGCAGTGACGATGATGCAGGAAACCAAGGTTTCGCTGTGCAGGGTGGTGCGGGTGTAGAAGGTATTTGCAAGCGGCCGGTTGGAAGCAGCAAAAGCAACAGGCTTCCGATGAGTTGTTCCCTCCCCTTCAAGGGGAGGGTTAGGGTGGGGATGGGTTAGTTCGGTGCATCAAAAATTTCTTCAAGCCTTTTCAAACCCATCCCCACCCCAGCCCTCCCCTTGAAAGGGAGGGGGCTCGATGAGGCGGACATCAAGGAGCAGCAATGGCAGCAAGAATGAAATTCATCTGTGACACCGAGCGCTGCATCGACTGCAACGGCTGCGTCACGGCCTGCAAGAACGAGCATGAAACGCCTTGGGGGGTGAACCGGCGGCGCGTGGTCACCATCAATGACGGCACGCCGGGAGAGCACTACATGTCGGTGGCCTGCATGCACTGCACCGACGCGCCCTGCATGGCGGTCTGTCCGACCGACTGCTTCTACCACACCGTCGACGGCATCGTGCTGCATGACAAGGACAAGTGCATCGGCTGCGGCTACTGCTCCCTCGCCTGCCCATTCGGTGCGCCTCAATTCCCCGACACCGGCGCCTTCAACCATCGCGGTAAGATGGACAAGTGCACCTTCTGCGCAGGCGGCCCCGAGCCCGACAACACGGAAGTCGAGTTCAAGAAATACGGCCGCAACCGCATCAGCGAAGGCAAACTGCCGCAGTGCGCGGAACAGTGCGGCACCAAGGCCCTGCTCGGCGGCGATGCCAATATCATCGCCGGCATCTACAAGCAGCGTGTCGATACCCGAGGCTACGGGCCCGAGCTGTGGGGCTGGGACATTGCCTACGAAAAGCGGCGCAATGCCGGTCCGAACGGGATTGGCAGCGGTTCCAACGGTCTTGAAAACGGCAATGGCAGCAATGGCGCCAATGGTGTCAACCGCAGCCACGACACCGGCGGCCCCGAAGGTCCCCGCACCAACCAGCTGCCGGACAACTTCCAGAACAATCCGAGGAGGCTGCCGACATGAAGCACGTTGCCAACCGACTGCGCCGCGCCAGATGGCTCGGCCTTGCCCTGCTGCCGCTGCTGCTCGCCGGCTGTCTCGAGGTCGAGCAGCATCCGCCGTGGCGAAACGGGGAGTACAACGGCAAGCCCGACGATCTGCCCCAGCGGGTCTATTACCACAACGACCGGCTGTCGTGGAACGCGGCGATCACCAACCGCAATCATCTGCAGAACGAGTATGAACGGACGCAGCCCTGATTATCAGATCCCCAAGCCGACCGGAGCCCGATGATGCCTTCCCACCATTTCCGTCAGCGCCTGTGGCTGCAGAGACAGCACATGCAGCAAATGCAGCACACACTGGCGCCCATGCCGCTGCTGTCCATCCTGCTGATGCTGCTGGCGCTGGCCCTCGGCTCCATCGCCCAGGCCGCCGTGCCCCACGAAAGCGCCAAGCCCGCCTATGCCGAAGAGCAGACCATCCTGCAGTCGGAAAAGGATGTGCCGGAACCCGGCTTCGGCTCCGCGAAATCCGGCCGCAATCATTTCGACCGCCACTTCATCATCCCGCCCGGCTACATGCCCGAGCAGGATGTGATCCTGCAGCGCGGCGGCAATACCTGGCGCCATCTGCGCAACGGCCCGATGGCAGCAATTGCCGGGACCATTCTTCTCGTCGTGCCGCTGCTGATCTTCGGCTTCTACCGCGCGGTGGGGCCGGCGGCGGAATCGCGCGGCGGAGGAAGGGAGATCCAGCGCTTCACCAGCTGGGACCGGACCGTGCATTGGGCCACGGCGATCACCTTCATCATTCTCGGCGTCTCGGGCCTGATCGTCATGTTCGGCAAGAAGGTGATATTGCCTTGGCTGGGGCACAGCGCGTATTACTGGGTCGCGCTGATCTCCAAGTACCTGCACAATTTCGTCGGCCCGCTGTTCATCGTCTGCTCGCTGCTGATGTTCTTCACCTTCCTGAGCCGCAATGTCTTCCGCCGCTGGGACTGGCAATGGATCAAGCGCGGCGGCGGCCTGATCAGACATGAGCACATTCCGGCCGGCTTCTTCAACGCCGGTGAAAAGATCTGGTTCTGGGGCGGCGTCACCCTCCTCGGGCTGCTGATGTCGATTACCGGGCTGATGCTCAATTTCCCGTATTTCAAGAACATCGGCGAAAACATCGGCCTCACGCGTTACTTGCTGCAGGTGGCCGACTACCTGCACATCATCGGCGCCACCCTCTATATCGCCGCAGCGATGGGCCACATCTACATCGGCACCTGGGGCACGCCCGGCGCCTATCACGCAATGCGGCACGGGACCGTCAATGAGGAATGGGCACAGGCGCATCACGAGCTCTGGTACAACGAGCTGCGCGACGGCCATGCCGGTGCACCTCCTCACCAGCCGCTGCCGCCCGGCGCACCGACCCACCCAAGGATCTGAGCAGGCACGACATGAGAACACGTATTACCGCACTTCCCCTGGTCGCCGTGGTGCTGGCGCTGACGCTGGCCGGCTGCAACAAGGACAGCCAGACAGCCGCTGACAACGGCATCAGGCAAACCAAGTTTCCCGGCCAGCTGTCTGCAGGCGGCGGCACCAGCGGCGAGGTCATGGCGCAAGCCTCGAACAGCAGCAAGGCCGGCGCACCGAGCGGCACGCCGGGCATACCGCAGGGCGCCGGCGGCAATACCGGCGGCGCGGCCATGGGCAACGTCGGCGCAACCGGCGCCAACGCCGGCCAGGAAGGCGTGCGCGGACAGGCGCCGGGCGGCACCGGCGTGGCGGGGACGCCCGGCATCCCGGAAGGCTCGGGCGGCACGCCCAGCGGCGCCGAGATGGGCGGCACCACGAGCGGAGCAGCCGCCACGCAGAACGCACCGGCACCGGGCGGCGCACCGCCTGCCGTGCCCGGCCAGGGAAGCGCCAAGTAACCGTTGAGAGACCAGGAGCATTGCATGCCATCTTCCGTATCGAAACCGCTGGCCGCCGCTGCTCTGGCTGCCCTGATTGCTGCCCCTGCCGCCGCCAAGCTGCCCGCGCCCACGCCCGAACAGCAGCAGGCCGCCGCTGCAAAAAAAGAGCAGGCGGCCGCCCAGACCGAAAAGGAGAAGAAGGAACTGACGGACTCCATGGAAAAAATCGCTTCCCGCTGGCGCGAACGCGCTGCCGCCAACGGCTGGGAAACGCATCCCCAGGTTTCCGCCACCGGACAAGCGCCGGGCGGTGCCGGCGCTGCCACGGCTGCGCCGCCGATACGCAGCGAAAAGGCAGGCACTGCACCCCCGAGCACCGACGTCAAGGATCCGGAAAAGAAAGGAAAATGAAGATGCGCATCCCGTTCATTCATCTATCGGCTTTCATTCCCGGACAGCGGGGAAGCGCATCATGCTGATGGCCAGCATGCCTGTCGCGGTCATCATGCAGCGCCGGTTCGTGGAACACCGCTGGGCTTCCACGATCAGCTGGTCGGTCGCCGGCGTGGTTGCCTGTCCGCCGGGACTGAGCGGCGTGCAGGCCCTGCAATGGTCGGACGACCAGGAGTCCTTCCTGCATCCGGGATTGCAGCTCGAACTGCATCGCGACGAGGACGACGGCTACTTCGAAAACTGGGCTGCGCCGCAGCCGCGCATTTTCGTGACCTGGCAGATGAAGGAAGAACGGGCGGTGCCGATCAGCGTCTCGGTCAGCTACGGCGAAGGCACGCGCATGCTCGATTCCGGCGACTGCGCGGATGGCGTGGACATGCCGCCGGATATCCACGCATGGCTGACGGCTTACCTGCAGGCGCACTACCAGCCCAAGCCGCGGCGCGGGCGGGAGCATGGGTGAGCTTGAAACTGCCTTGAATCAGCTTTTGATGACGAACACGCGTCGCCGTCGGCATGTGCCTGTTCAGTCGCGGCAAGGGCAGCCACTGCAGCAGCCACCGCAACCCCGCTTCCGGAACCTGGCGTTTTGCTTCAGCCTGAAGAGCCGTGAAATGAATGAGTTGACTTGCATGCCGTCCAAGTGCGGTGAATGCCAGACCTACCAATAACGGCGATGACCATGACCAGACAATCCAGCGATACCAAGCACGACGACGAACGCCGCCAGACCATCAAGGACTTCAAGCAGGCAGTCAACATGACGCCGTCGCAGCTTGAGAAATGGCTGGCGACCGAAGATTCGCAGCGCGTCGGCCAGAAGGACGGCAACGGCGAATCGGTCGGACATCAATCCGGCCGGCGCATCGTCGAGCTGCTGCACCGGCATGCGGGCGACTTGAGCGACGACGATGTCGCGCACATGCGCAAGGTCGTCGGCTATATCCACCGCCATCTTGCCCAAGGGCCGACGAAGCAGAACCCGGCAAACAGCGACTGGCGCTACTCGCTGATGAACTGGGGCCACGACCCGGAGAAATCGTAGTCCCAAGAGCAAGAGACCTTCCCTAAGGACCGCAGCTTTAGACTGTGCTTGCAGCGGTCGAGGGTCTGCGGGTTCCGAGCCTCAGGACATGCGCTTAATGACCGGTGCGGTCCGGATTGCGGTCTGCTTCAAAAAGAAACCATGTCCTTTCTTCAGTTTCATCGATCCAGTTTTCGATCAGGCTGGCAGTCGCGATGTCGCGATTGTCGTCGCAGATCTCGTGGGCTTCGCGCAGGCTTGCAACCAGCGTGCGATTGTCATCGCACAATTCCTTGAGCATGCTGGAGGGCTCGACGAAATCCTCGTCATTATCGGTGATGCGCTGCAGGCGAGAAACGTGGCCGATGGACCGGAGCGTTCTTCCGCCGAGCTTGCGGATTCTCTCGGCAAGCGGATCGGTCATCGCGAAGATTTCATCCGCCTGGTCGTCGAGCAGGAGATGGTAGTCCCGGAAGTGCGGCCCGCTCATGTGCCAGTGGAAATTCTTGGTTTTCATGTAGAGCGCAAAAACATCGGCAAGCACGGCATTGAGGGCTTCCGCAATATCTTTGGTGGCATTCGCATTCAGGTCCGTCGGTGTACGCAGCGCGGGATTGGCGTCATTTCCGCTCTTGCCGGATTGCATAGGTTGTGAAGCTTCCATGGTTGGGTCCCTTTGGTCTCGAGTTCGCGGCGGATCTTTATTGATTCCGGCCGGTGGACATCCGATGTTGCTTTGCAAGCGGCGTTCCGCGGCGTTCGCTTTTATTTGCAAGGGGTTTGACGCGAGTCATCGTTGCAGCGGCCGGGACTTTCCGAGCGCCATGAACAGGGCAGGCGCATGCAAGCGCATCCTCGAATCAACCATCCTTTGCATATGTCCTACGATCGTGTCGGCAGCGGAAGCCCTTCCGCTCGCGCAAGGCGCTCCATTGCATTCTCCAGGATGGCGCGTGCGCGGCCGGAAGCGAGCTGCAGTTCCCGATGCAATTGCGCATCGTCCTCATTGCGTGATGCGCACTGGGCGCTGTAACGCTCGAAGCTCCCGACCATCAGCAGAAGGTCGGCGAGATGGCGCGGGCATTCGCAGGCAAGCTGGTTGCCGGTGACCGTGATCGTGGAAAGATACTCCTCGTCGAAACGCACTTCGGGCACGTCCGGCCGCTCCGGCGGGGGAAGTCTCTCGCCCGTCAAGGCTGATCGGCAGAGCAGCACCAGTTCGCCGGGTTCTGCCGGTACGCGCGCAATCAGGCAGCCATGTGCGCGCAAGGCGCGAATGGTTGCGCTTGAACAGAACCGGTAAAGCACCACGACGGCCGCGGCCGAGCAGGCCTGGCGCATCGATACGATCATCGGCAGGACGCTTTCGTCGAGCTCCGACAGTTCGATCAGCAGTACCTCCACGTCTGCACCCTGCGGCGGCGATGCGGCGTCTTCAAGCCGGGAGCGGCTCCATTGCACCGCAAGTTCCGCACTCTCCCGCCCCGCTGCCGCGATGCGCCGGGCAAGGCCTTCGCCGATGACAGCCGCTCTCAACGGGCCGGCTGCCTGCTGCGCGCCGGAACGCGGCGCAGCCATTTCCTGCAGCTGCTCGACCGGCAGCCTTGCCAGCATGCCGATCGCATGCCCCTGGTCGACCAGCTGCTTGACCAGCGCAAGCCGCCGCACCTGCTCCGCCGAGTACAGGCGCTGTCCGCTCGTCGAACGCTTCGTGCCCGACAAGTCGTACCGGCGCTCCCACACACGCAAGGTTTCCGCCGAAAGACCGGCCAGCCGCGCTGCCACGCCGCTGCGGTAGCTGACGCGGCTGTCGTCTGCCGGCGATGTTTCCTGCTCGATTTCGGATGATTTCTTCATGGAATGACCCGTATTTGAACCGATGATTTCTCGATTATAGCGGTTCATTCAATAGACAATTGATATTTGATGGCATAAATTTACGACACACCCGGTTCACAAATTCAGGGTTTTGTTCTGTTTAGTGGCTTTACGGCCTCTGCACTTGCGATGGCCGCGACCTTACATTTCACAGGAGATAGCAATGAAAAAGTTAATGATCGGCGTCTCGATGACACTTGCCTTCGGTGCCGCACAGGCCGCCGACATCGTGGACACCGCCAAGTCGGCAGGCTCGTTCAATACCCTTGTCACCGCCGTACAGGCTGCGGGTCTGGTGGACACGCTGAAAGGCCCGGGCCCGTTCACCGTCTTCGCGCCGACCGACGAAGCGTTTGCGAAGATCCCGAAGGACAAGCTCGATGCGCTGCTCAAGGACAAGGCCGCGCTGACCAAGGTGCTGACCTATCATGTCGTCCCCGGCAAGGTGATGGCGGCAAACGTCAAGCCGGGATCGGTCAAGTCGGTGGAGGGAAGCCCGCTTTCCATCAGCGCGAAAGGCGGCAAGGTTGAGGTGAATGATGCCAATGTCGTGAAGACCGATATTGTTGCCGACAACGGCGTCATTCATGTCATCGACAGTGTTGTGATGCCCAAGTAAAGTCAGGTCAAGGTGCGTGCATCGCGGGTCCGCTGTCGACAGCGGACCCGCACCGCTTTTGGCGAACCGGTAACCGATCGCTGCACACCATTGACGCTGCCGATACCAAGAGACCGCTTTCAATTTCGTGCGCCATCGATGCAGCGTTTCGCATTGAACCGGAACAGAAACCGCATGATTCCCCTGGAAGGATGCATGCATGCAATGCGCCATGCATGTCCATAACCAAGATCCAAGACCATCCCTTCCAGGAGTACAATGCGTCACTTTAACGGCGTGCCGGATCACCAGTTAGATGTATGCAGAGCATTGATAGCGAGGGCCGTCTGATCGAACCCAGGCGTGCAGCAGAACATGTCGGGTTCACAGAGGAGATGCGATCCGGCCTGGGCCATCACATCTGGACTGGCTCTCCGTTGGGCGCCCCCGGACAATGGCCGCAAGCGCTGCGCCTTGCAGCGCACTTGCTTGTCGATTCCCCCTTGCCCATGTGGCTGACCTGGGGCGACAGCTGCGCGACGATCTACAACGAAGCATGCTGCAGGCTGTTTCGCAAAGGGCAGCCGCACCTCCTGGGTGCGCCGCTCGACGATGTCATCGGCGACTGGCCCGAGGTTCGTTCCCTGGTCCTGGAGACCATGCGGGGAAAGGGCCTGTGCCGCAAGGACCGGCCTCTGGCCATCGGCCAGCCTGAAGACCGGCAGATTGCCTGGTTCACCGTTTCCGGCACGCCGCTTCGGGACGAAAAGGGCGCGGTGCGCGGAACCATCTGCACTGCCTGGGAAACGAGCGACAACGCGCGCTCCCGTCAATGGCTGGCCGAGCATGAAGCCGAGGTGGCCCGGCGCGATGCGCAGGTAAGGGAAGCCGCCGAACGCTACCGTCTGGCGCGTCTGGCCGCCAACGATGCCATCTGGGACTGGCGGCTCGGCGACGGGCACGTGATCTGGAATCAGGCGCTCGCCACACTCTTCGGCTACGACCTGGAGCAGACGTCGGCCGACTGGTGGATCGAGCATATCCATCCGGACGATCGCGCCGCGATCGATGAAAGCATTCATCAGGTCATCAAAGGAGATGGCGTCAACTGGTCCGGCGAATACCGATTCCTGCGCGCCGATGGCAGCTATGCCGAAATCTTTGACCGCGGCGCGGTGCTGCGCGATGCCGGCGGCGCGCCGGTACGCATGATCGGCGCCATGATCGACCTCACCGAACGCAAGGCTGCGGAACGGGCCCTGCGCGAAAGCGAACGCCTGTTCCGCACGCTGTTCGAATCCATCGACGAAGGCTTCTGCGTGATCGAGTTCATCGACGGTCCGCACGGTCCCCTGAGCGATTACGTGCATGTGATGGCCAATCCGGCTTATGCCCTGAATGCCGGGATCGAAAACGTGGTCGGCCAGCGCGTGCGCGACATGGTGCCGCTGGAAGCGGAAGGCTGGGTGCAGATCTACAGGCGGGTACTGGTCACCGGCGAACCGATACGCTTCGAACGCGAACTCGAGCATACCGGCCGCCACCTGGAACTGGCGGCGCTGCGCATCGAACCGGCGGAACGCCGGCAGGTCGCCGTCCTGTTCCAGGACATCACCACGCGACATCGCGCGGAAGTCGCCTTGCGCGAACTGAACGATGCCCTGGAGCAGAGAGTGACGGCTGAAGTCGACAAGCGCACGCGGATCGAGGATGCGCTGCACCAGGCGCGCAAGATGGAAGCCGTCGGGCAGCTCACGGGAGGCATCGCCCATGACTTCAACAACATGCTCGCCGTCATTTCGAATGCGCTTGAGCTCATGGGCCGGCGCTTTGCCGCCGGCGACGACCGCACGCTCGGTTATCTCGGGTTGGCAAAGAGCGGCGTTTCGCGCGCATCGCAGCTGACCCAGCGGCTCCTCGCGTTTTCGCGCCAGCAGCCTCTTCATCCAAGACCGGTATTGGTGAACGAGCTCGTGACCGGCATGTCGGAACTGCTCGGGCATTCGCTCGGTGGCGGCATCGTTTTCGATACCGTGCTTGCCGCCGATGTATGGCCTACCTATGTCGATCCTGGCCAGCTCGAGAACATCATTCTCAATCTCGCCGTCAATGCGCGCGATGCCATGGAAAGAGGCGGCCGCCTGACGATCGAGACAAGCAATTGCGTGCTGGACGAGCGCTTCGCTCTTGCGGAGGAAGACCTCGTTCCGGGCCCCTATGTGATGATATCGATCCGCGACACCGGCACGGGCATGTCGAAAGAAGTCCTGTCCAAGGCTTTCGATCCATTCTTTACAACGAAAGAACCGGGCCGCGGCACCGGTCTGGGACTGAGCCAGGTGTATGGCTTCATCAGGCAGTCGGGCGGGCAGGTAAGAATCGATTCCGAGCCGGGCAGGGGAACAGTGGTCAACCTCTACCTTCCGCATCATGCGGACAAGCCTGAAAAGGAAAACAAGCCAAAGGCCGCCGCCGTCAAACGGGGAGATGCGAGCGAGACAATTCTCGTAACCGACGACGAAGAGGACGTACGCATACTTCTGGCGGACATGCTGACCCATTTGGGCTACCGCGTACATGCCGCCGAAGGAGGGGCCGCAGCCCTGCGGATACTCGACGCGCATCCCGATATTCAGCTTCTGGTGACAGACGTGCTGATGCCCGAGATGAACGGCCGCGAGCTTGCCGATGAAGCCTTGCAACGGCATCCAAACCTCAAGGTGCTGTTCATCACGGGCTACGTGGGGAATGTGTTGCTTGCCAATGAAGAGCCGGAGCAGAACGTACACGTCATGGACAAGCCGTTTGCCATGGCGGATCTGGCTCAGCGGGTCAGGGCGCTTCTCGACCAGTCGTGAAGCGGGCGAGATGACGCTCGTCCCAGGTCATTTCGTCGGCAGGGAGAGTACGGATGGCAGGAGATGGACGACCCTGCCTGTCATGCGCCGGGCACTGCCTTGCAGTAACAAACATTAACAAATTGGCCGGCGTCTCCTGGAAATATTCATCCTTTCCTCGCCTACAATCGTCGGACGGCAGCGCCCCCTTGCGTTTTTGTTTTTGCCCTCCTGCCTGTCTACCTGTCTGCCTGTTCCTCTGTCTGTTTCCGTATGTTCCTTGATAAGGTCATTGTCCGATGATGAGATTTACCAAGGCGATTTACCTCTCGACGCTCTGGATCGTTCTCTCCATGTCCTGCGCGCTGCTGTGGATGTCATTTCCCGAACTGTGGCCGCATGTGACGCTGCCCCTGGGAAGCTGGACCGACGGGCTGCTCAGTTCAGTCGCCCCTTCCGTCGACCCGGATGACATCGCCGAACTGCAACTCCTGATCAGCTTTGTCATTTGCGCAAGCGTCATGGCGGCGGGGTTCTTCATCGTCGCCATGATTCGCCTGAAATGCCGGCTGACGGAAACCCGGGCTTGAGCCCGCGATCAAGCCAGCGGTTCGGTCCAGTCGAGGCGCAGATACATGCCCGCGGCAATCATGCCGAACAGCAGGTGTCCCATGACGGCTGCCCAGCTCCGCAATTCCGCAACCCAGGGGAACAGCCCTGACAGCACGTAGAAGTTGAATAGATAAAGCAGCAGGCCGAACAGCGCGCCGGCAAACAGGGAAGCGCCCGGGTTGGCGGTGACGTGCGCCGATTCGAGGATCAGGGCCAGCACTGCGGCAAACAGTGCGCCCAGCACATAATGCGTGATCAGGGCGACGCCAACTACCAGGACGCTGAAGTCGGCACCGTTGGCTACGCTGCTGCCCATGGTGATTGCAGCGATCTTGTGCGATATCTGCCACGGCGAATGGCCTAGCGTGGTGGTCGAATACAGCAGCTCCAGCACCATCAGCACCGCGCCGGCGACAATGCCCGCGACGATGGCAGCGGGCCAGTGCGGCATGCGCATGTGCATGCGATGCATGTTCAGATGCAAGTCCATGATGACCTCCTGTAGCGATTGAGCAGGTTGCCGTCATGCGCGGGCCGCGCTGTCGGTACCCTGGTACAGGCGGCAGGGACGGCGGCGCATGACTTTCTCCCTGCAAAGGATTGATTTCAGTATATGCAGCTTGGCGCGGCATGCAAACCGGATTTCCGGCGCGTTTTACGCGTCCTTCGGCGCATCCGCCCTGCCCCGGCTGCAACGCGGAGGCCGGTGCGGATGTGCAGCGCGACGATTGCTCTCAAGCTTTGCATCAAGGCATCAGGCCGGCATGATGTTCTGGTTCTGCCGGAACAGGTTGCGCGGATCGTATTTCGCCTTGATCTGCCTGAGCCTTTCATAATTGCCGCCATACGCCTCGGCGATGCGGTCGCCCTCCTCCTGTGTCAGGAAGTTGATGTAGACGCTGCCGGCGGCATACGGCGCGGTGGCGGCAAAGAAGGCGCGCGCCCAGCTGATGCACTTGTCGTCGTCGGCCGGATCGGTCCAGCGGGTATGCACGTTCATCGCATAGATCACGTTGCGATGGGGATAGGCGGTCGCCTCCGGCGGAAGACGGTTGGCCTGGCCCCCGATGTGGCCGAGAAAGATTTCGCACTCGGGCGTCGGGAGTTCGCCGACGAAGCGGATGAGCGCATCGATGGCTTCGTCGGCAAGCCGGTCGAGGTTATGCGACTTCCAGTAATTGCGGGAGCCCGGCGCCAGCAGGGGATCGAAGGCTTGCTGCCAGGCGACATAGGGGGTCGCACCGACATGTTCGCCGCAGGCCTGGCCGAAGCCCCGCACCGCATCCAGCTCGGTGTTGACCGCATCGAGCGGCAGCAGCGAGAAGAACGCGATCACCACAACTTCCTTGCCATGCACCTCGGGCGGCAGGAAAGGCAGCGGAGGCGCCTGGCGCAGCACTGCCCAGAGGCTGACGTCGTCCGACAGGCCGTTCACGAGATCCCGATAGCGGGTCAGCACCTGTTTGGCCTGGCTGAACGGAAAGACGATCAGGCCCGTCGTCACTTCCGGGCCGACTTCATGCAGGCGGAATTCGAACATGGTGGCGACGCCGAAGTTGCCGCCGCCGCCGCGAATGGCCCAGAACAGGTCGCTGCACTGTTCGGCACGGGCGCGCAGCAAGTCGCCGTCGGCAGTGACGATATCGGCCGACAGCAGGTTGTCGACGGTAAGCCCGTACTTGCGGCTGAGCCAGCCGAAGCCGCCTCCCAGCGTCAGGCCGCCGACGCCGGTGGTGGAGTTGATGCCCAGAGGCGTGGCAAGACCATGGCTCTGCGCCTCATGGTCGAAATCGCCCAGCGTCGCGCCGCCCTGCACAAAGGCTTTTTTTCCCTCGCGGTCGACATGAACGGCGCGCATGCCGGACAAATCGATAACCATGCCGTCATCGCACAGGGCGTTGCCGGCGATGTTGTGCCCGCCGCCCCGCACTGCGACCGGGATGTCATGCTCGCGCGCGAACCTGACCGCAACCCTGACATCGGATGTTCCCCTGCAGCGCACGATCAGGCCGGGCCTGCGGTCGATCATGGCGTTCCAGATTTGCCTGGCCTCGTCATAACCCGTGTCGCTCGGCTGCAGCAGGGTTCCCCGCAGCTTCGTCTTGAAATCGTTGATGACGCCAATATTCATGCTGGTCATGGTTCCTCCGCGCATTGTTGGTGCCATGGGCCGTCGCTGGAGCGCCTGCGGCGGTCCATGACAGGTTTCAGACAGCTGCAACGGCCGGCCGCTCTACCGGCGGAGTGCCTTCCTTGAACAGCTGCCGGATCTGCTGCCGCAGTTCGGGACTGTCCTGATGCCGGTGCACGGCTACCGCATGCTGTACCGCAGCCTCGAGCAGTTCCTCTTCGGAGTCGGCCGCGATCGCAACCGAGCAATGCGTGTCGCTGGGAAATTCGCGGCAGTCGATGTATTTGCGTGACATGATGAGCCCCCGTCTTGAAGTGGAAACGGAGCACGGATAGGAGCGGGCATTCCATGCCGGAATAGCTCGCAGGGATCCGGCAAGCGCGCAGAAGCGGAACGCAACATGCCCTTGCGCTGCGCACTCAACCTCAATATAGGGCGCGGCCGGCGGGGGGCATTGCCATCTGCGGTCATTCATGAGATTGCGCAAGCCCTGTGCATGCGGCCATGCGCTCGAACCGGCCGGGTCATGCAGCACGGTACTTCCGGGGATATCGGCCCGGATGCGGCCCGGCAATCAAGTGCCGGCGTCGATCCGGGCCCGGCCCTGCGTGAGATCCCGCAGCAGGCCGCTTGCACGCTCGGCATCGGCTGCCGGCAACTGCACCGTCATGTGCACGCCGTTTTCATGGTCCGCATTCAGCAGCGCATAGCCCTGCTGCTCGATCCAGCGCCGCACGCGCGCCTCGTCGGCATAGGCCAGCCGCATGGAAATCAGCGACATGGCGACATGCTCCACGAGCTGCGCCTGCTTGAGCGCCGCCGCCACGGCATCGGTATAGGCGCGCACCAGGCCGCCGGCGCCGAGCTTGATCCCGCCGTAGTAACGCACCACGGCGGCAAGCACGCCGTCGAGCTCATGATGGCGCAGTACCTCCAGCATGGGCCTGCCTGCGGTACCCGAGGGTTCGCCGTCGTCGGACATGCCGGACTGCCCGCCGGCCATCAGTGCCCAGCAGACATGGGTTGCTGCGCGATGCTGTTCACGCAGCCCTGCGATGAGACGCATTGCCGCATCACGGTCCGGCACCGGCGCAACGACGGCGATGAAACGGCTTTTCTTGATGTCGAGTTCAGCCTGGACGGCAGCGGACAGGGAATAGACGGGCACGGGAAATCGGTGTGAAGATGGAAGCGGACGGAAAGCGCGCGATACCTGCGAATCGCCCTGCCGCTGCGAAGCCTGCGGCAGGATCGGTGGCTGGGGGCCGGGTGTTCAGGCGCCGGCGCGTCTCAGGCGCGAGATCGTGTCGATCAGGTGGTCGAACTTGACCGGCTTGACCAGATGATCGTCGAAACCGGCCGCCCGCGTGCGTTCAATATCCGCCTGCTTGCCGTAACCGGTCAGCGCGATCAGCGATGCATTCGCCGCTTCCGGCGTCTGCCGCAGCTTCGCGGCAACCATGGTGCCGTCCATGTCGGGCAGGCCGAGATCGAGGATGGCGATGTCCGGACGGAAGCCGGCCGCCTGTGCCAGCGCATCATTGCCGGTATGGACGGTCATGACTTCATGGCCGCTCAGCCTGAGCAGTTCGGAGATGATTTCCGCCGCGTCGTAGTTATCGTCGACGACGAGGATGCGGTAAGCCTGCTTCCCGGCGGCACTCTCGGGCGCCGAGGTTTGATTCTCTGCCGGCGCCCTTGCAAGCAGCGGCAGGCATATTTCGAAACGGCTGCCGCGGTCGACGCCTTCGCTGTAGGCGGTAATGGTGCCGTCATGGAGCTCGATCAGTGTCTTGGACAGCGACAAACCGATGCCGAGCCCGTCCTTGACACGGTCGGTCGAATGGCCGGCCTGGGCGAACATCGAGAAGATGCGGTCGAGATGCTCGGGAGGGATGCCGATGCCGTTGTCCCTTACCTGGATGCAGACGGTATCGCCCCGCCTCTCGGCGCTCAGTTCGATTTCGCCGCCCTGGCGGGTGAACTTGGCGGCATTGTTGAGCACGTTGCAGATGGTCTGCGACAACCGGACGCCGTCGCCGTCGATCCAGACTTCTTCCTCTGGAAGCTGCGCCGCGAGCTTGTGCTGGCGGGCTTCTATCATGGGCCGGGCGGTTTCGATGGCGGCATCGATGATGCCGCGCAGTTCGACCGGGTGCCGCTGCAGCAGCAGCTTGCCCTGGGAGATGCGGGCCACGTCGAGCAGGTCGTCGACCAGGCGCACCATGTGTTCGGTCTGGCGCAGGATGGTCTGGTGGGCCTGATCATGCGCGGCCCGGTCGTTGGGATCGAGGCTGCGCATCAGTTCCACCGCATTGCGGATCGGCCCGAGCGGATTGCGCAGCTCATGTGCGAGCACGGCGAGGAACTCGTCCTTGCGACGGTCGACTTCCCGCAGTTCGCGTTCCACATGTCCGAGGCGCAGCAGGGCGCGCACGTTGGCCACCAGTTCCTCGGGCTCGATCGGTTCGAACAGGTAGTTGTCGGCACCGCCTTCGAGCGCGCGGATCTTGTCGGAGGTGCCGATGTAGGACGCCGACGTCTGCAGCACGAGGATGGTCTTGGTATCGGTATTGTCCTTGAGCTGCCGGCAGACTTCGAAGCCATTGATGTCGGGCAGCTTGACGTCGAGCAGCATCAGCGCCGGCTTTTCGCCTCTGGCCTTGCTGATCGCTTCCGCGCCGGTGGCCGCTTCGATGACGCGGAAGCCGGCCCGCGTCAGGATGCGGCTCTTCGCATAGCGCGACGCGTCGGTGTCGTCGACATTGAGGATGAGCTGATCTTGATCGATGGACGTCATGTCAGGTTCCATAAGAATGCGTTCCGCTGCTGATCCTGCCGGACGTTGGCGCCGCGGCATGCATGGTGAGCCGCGTGAGTTCGACGAGCAGCTCGTCGCGCAGCACCGGCTTGACGAAATACGCGTCGGCACCCAATGCGAACCCCTTCGCACGATCGTCGATTTCGGTCGCCACGATGACGGGGATTGCCTTTCGCAGCTCGTTGCTCTTGGTTTCCATGAGCCAGCGCCAGGTATCCTCGCCATTGAGGTTGAGATCGAGGACGATGGCGGCGGGCGGAAGCGTCGCCCAGATTTCTTCCGCCTCCCACAGGCTGCGTACCGGGATGGGGCGGAAATTCGTGCCGCGCAGATATTTCTCGTAGAGCATCCTGGTCTGCTGATTGTCCTCGATCACCAGCACCGGCAATCGTTCGTCGGCGACCGGTTCCGGTAAAGCGACTGCGACGGCGTCGGATGCCGCATCTTCCTGCCGGAGCGTGACCGGTATGACGGCCGAGAACACCGAACCCTTGCCTAGTTCGCTTTCCAGTTCCACCCGTCCGCCGAGCAGGTCGGCCAGCTTGCGGCACAGCGGAAGGCCAAGGCCGGTTCCCTTCACCCGGTGCTGCAGCCGGTTCTCCACCTGGCCGAACTCCTCGAAAATGATCTGCTGGTGTTCGGGTGCAATGCCGAGGCCGGTATCGGCCACCGAAAACCTGATTGCATCCGCATCAGGCAGGCGCACCGCGCTTATCCTGATTTCGCCGGCTTCCGTGAACTTGATGGCGTTGGAAATGAAGTTGCGCAGAATCTGCGATACCTTCGCCTCGTCGCTGTACAGCATCATGGGGTCGGCCGGCTCGTCGAAAATCAGCTTGACGGTCTCGGTGACCAGCAAGGGGCGCAGCATGCCGCGCAGGGCGCTGAACAGTTCCGCGGCTTCGAACTTCTTTGGCCTCACCTCGACCTTCCCGGCTTCGATCTTTGCCAGGTCGAGCAGATCGTTGACCAGTTCGGTCAGGGATTCGGCTCCCTTGAGAATGAAGTTGACCTGCTTTTCCTGCTCTTCGGTGAGGTCGCCGTCGATCCGGTCCAGCAGAAGCTTGGACAACCCGCGGATGGAACTCAGCGGTGTACGGAATTCGTGGCTCATGTTGGACAGGAAGCGCGACTTCATTTCGTCGGCGCGGCGCAGGTGGTCCGCCTTTTCGTCGAGTTCCGCATACAGCGCCACGACGCCGCGGTTGGTGTCTTCCAGCTCGCGCGTCAGGCGCACCAGTTCTTCCTGCCGGGCGCGCAGCTCGGCCAGCGTGGTCAGCAGTTCGCGGTTCTGCTGCTGCACTTCGCTCAGTGTGATATCCGGTGTCGCGGCGGCCAGCTGCATGCCCATCTCGCCGATCGAAGCCGCGGTCAGGATGGGCGCGGCCGGCGGCAGCAGCTTCTTCATCGTGATGGACGTGCCTTCGCCCTTTTTGCTGGAGACGTCGAACTGGTCCATCAGGCGGCGGGCGCCGATCAGGCCGAGGCCCATGCCCGTCTCCGACTGGTAGCGGCCGGACAGGATCAGATCGAGATTGGGAATGCCCGGCCCCTGGTCTTCCACCAGCACGACCAGAACCTGGGGCGCGGTCTTGCCCTCGATGGAAAACTCGACCCGCCCGCGCTGCGCATAGTTGTACACGTTGCGCGCCAGCTCGGAGACCGCGGTGGCGATGCGGACCTGGTCCTGCACCGTGAAACCGCAGAGCGCAGCCACCTGGCGCGCCCGCTGGCGGGACATCACGACGTCGAGTTCACTGTGAATGGCTGTGGTCAGGATTCGCATGGCATGTTCAATGCTGGGTTCGTTCGCGCAATACCAGTACCGTAACATCATCGCGCCCGCGCGCAAAGTCACGGTACAGCACGGCCGCGATCAGGCCGGGATGGGCCAGCACCAGGCCGGGATACTGCTCCAGATGCCAGCGGGTGCCGAGGCCGTCCGAGTGCATGATCAGGCTCGCGCCCGTCTGCCACTCCAAGGAGAATTCCTGCAGCTTGCGCATGTTGCTGCCGACGATGCCGCTGTGCGACACCAGCTGGCGTCGGGTGCCGCCGCTCTGGACGACTGCAGCAATATTGCCGATGCCGCAGAAGCGCATTTCTTCGGCCAGGGTGTCGATTCTGGTCACGGCGACCGCCGCACCGCGCGTGGCGCGCAGGGCGGCGTGGCTTTCCCACAGCGCGGTTTCCGGCATGGCGTCGGGAAAGGAGGCGACATAGGCGATGGCGGCTTCCGAAGCCTCGGCCGCCTGAATGCCATGGCCCAGCCCGTCCGCGACCATCACCGTTGCCGTGGTCGGGTCGGATGCGATCGCCCAGGCATCGCCGCAGATGTCTTCGCCGGCGATAGGCAGACAGACCGCGCCGGACTGCCAGGTGCCGGCCTGCGCGTTTTCCGGCTTGTCCCACAGCGCCATGTAGATCGCCGTGCCGAGTCCGCTTCCGGTAAAGATGTCGAATTCGTCGGCCATCCTGCGCATCGCGCCAAGCCCGACGCCATAGGTGCCGGAACTCGAGACGCCATCCTGCATGTTGAGGCCGAGATTGACGATGCCCGGCCCCTTGTCCAGGGCAATGATCTCGACGCCGGCGGCGTTGCCGCTGGCCAGCGGGCGCAGCAGGATTTCGCCGTGCCCCGCATGCTTGAGAATGTTGGTGGCCGCTTCGGTGATGGCAAGGGACACCTTGCCGGCCACGGTTTCGTCCAGTCCCTGCTTGCGCGCGATATCCGACCCGCTGCGGCGCACCACTGCGATCTGGCTGGCCTCGTCGATTGCGAAAGCCTGTTGCCGTCCGCCGGTGCTTAGAAGGGTTTCCATTTGGTGATTCTCACGGTCGTGCCCTGACCGGGAGCGGTTTGCAGGTCGAATTCATCGGAAAGCCGCTTGGCGCCGCTCAGCCCCAGTCCCAGCCCGCCGCCGGTGGTATAACCGTCCTTCAGCGCCAGTTCCACATCGGCAATGCCGGGGCCGGAATCGATGAAGGCCAGGGAAAGTCCACGCTTCGTGCCGTTGGTAACTCTGACGATATGCGACTCGCCGCCGCCGCCGTAGCGCAGCGTATTCCTTGCCAGCTCGCTTGCCGCAGTCACCATCTTGGTCTGGTCGACCAGGCTGAAGCCGATGGAAATCAGGGCCTCGCGCACCGTCTGGCGCAGGCGCACGACATCCTCATCCGAACGCAGCGGAACGATGACTGCCTCAGCATCATTTGTACTTAACACATCTGCCTTTCCAAGCATGTCCCGATTTCGGGAGCCAGCTCCACGTCAATCCTCGGAACGCTGAAGCAATTGGATACCCTGCTCGACATTGAGTGCCGTACTCACGCCCTCGAGCGTCAGGCCGAGTTCGACCAGAGTGATGGCAACCGCGGGCTGCATGCCGACCACCACGGTGCGGGCATCCAGAATCTTGGCCATCGCCGCGGTGTTGCTGATCATCCTGCCGATGAAGGAATCGACGATGTCGAGAGCGGAAATGTCGATCAGCACCCCGTTGGCGCGATCCTTGACGATCCTGGCCGTCAGGTCGTCCTGGAGCGTCATCGCCAGGCGGTCGTGCATGTCGACCTGGATGGTAACCAGCAGCAGCCGGCCCATCCTTAGTATCGGAATACGATCCATCGAGGCTTTACTCCTTGGCGTCGGCGTGCGTGATGATGGCGCCGGTACGCTTGAGCGCCACGACGAAGGCATCAGCGAGAGTGGCCTTGGTCAGCACGTCTTCCAGGTTGACACCGAGGTGCACGATGGTCTGGGCGATCTGCGGGCGGATGCCGCTGATGATGCAATCCGCGCCCATCAGGCGGGCGGCGGCAACGGTCTTGAGCAGGTGCTGGGCCACCAGGGTATCGACGGTCGGAACGCCGGTGATGTCGATGATCGCGATCGAGGCGCCGGTTTCGACGATCTTCTGCAGCAGGCTTTCCATCACCACCTGGGTACGGGCGCTGTCGAGGGTGCCGATCAGGGGCAGCGCCAGCACGTTCTTCCACAGCTGCACCACCGGGGTCGACAGTTCCAGCAGTTCCTGCTGCTGGCGCATGATGACCTGCTCGCGGCCCTTCTGGTACTCGGAGATGGTATACAGGCCGAGCTGGTCGAACAGCGTGCCGGTCTGCGCCGTTTCCTCGACCAGGACGTCTGGCTGGCCAGCCAGTTCGGTGCGCAGCAGCGTAAACAGCGGCTCCTTGAGGGAAAACACGAAGGTCGCAGTTTCGATCGGCGAGAATCCCTGGCGCACGCGGGTCAGTGAAATGTCGGACAGCAGCGCCTTGACGTCGCCCCATGCCGGCGTATTGATGTCGTAGTTCCGTCCTTCGGCGACAGCGGTGGCAAGCAGGGCGATGAAACGGGATGCCTGCTGCGACATTTCGCTTTCCGCTGCCTTGTCGCGCCTGACCATGCGCGAGAGCATGCCATTAATCCAGCCGCTCAGAAGTTGTTCGCTATTATTGGAAAGTACCTTGGCCAGGTGTCCCGTTGTGATTGAACTCATTAATTCTCCGAAGTAATTGGCCGGACGACGGCTTTTATTAGCATCACAATCAGCATGCCGGCAAACCTTTCGCACGCCGCATTTCCCTAATGCATGACTTGATTGAGTTTCTCCCGCGAGGCTTTCATCGTAGGAAACCTCGCGCCTGAGCGACCGGCTATTCTATCAGGTAGCGGTGGATTCAATATCCGATTGAAAAGTGGATATTGAGAAATATCGAGGCAAGCCGGGCTGTCGGCGTGCCTTGATCATGATGCAGCGCGGCAGAAACTCAGCCGGGTTCGTTCAGCGCCAGCTGGGCCATGCGCAGAACGCCTTCGTAGCTGCGCGCCGCCGCGATGAAGAGATTGTTGTGGCAGAAGCCGGCATCCGGCACGCCGGTAACGGCGGCGAGTTCCGCGCCCTGCAGGCCGGCCCAGGAGGCCGGCAGATCCTTGCGCGCCTCGAAGGTCTCGGGCGCCGCCGGCACGGTATGCAGCATGTAGCGCTGCTCCGCGATGTTATGGCTGATGACGAACAGGACCTGCGGCATTTCATTGCGCACCACCGTCGCCCACGGCAGAGCGCTGTTCCGGATAAACAGCAGCCGGCCCTGTTCCAGTCGCTCCGAGCTGCGCACCTGCTCCAGCGCGAGCAAGCCGCTCACCCGGTACTTGACCGCATTGACCAGAATGTCCTTCATGAATTCCATGGCCCTGCGGAACTGAGCCAGCCGCAATTCGTCGGCCGCGGCGGGAGTGGCGGCGGCCTGCTCGTCGAGCCAGTTGGGATTGAAGCCCGAGATCACTGCCGACAAGCCGTAGCTGCCGGGCGCATTTTTCGCCGCGCCGGTATCGGCCATGTCCAGGTATTGCACCAGGTCACCGTCGATCGCATACGCGATCTGGCGTGCGCTTTCCTCCGACAACGAGTATGACGCATGGCTCCGGGCGATCTGCGCAACGCAGCGCGGTCCATGCTCTTTCCATACCAGACCGGCGCTGGCATACACGACGCCGGATTCGCGCGCGCCGGCAAAGCCCTTCTGGTGATGGTCGAAGCGCCCTGCTTTGGGATCCCAGATGCCGCCGACATCGACGGCGAAGTCGGCACCGGCGATGATGTCCATGTTGCGCGTGCGAACCAGGTCGCAGCCGGGGAAGACGAGATCGAGGACGGCGACAGCCCAGACGTCGTCGGCGTGAAATTTTCCGGAGTGGGTGGCGATGAGCATGGCGGGTAGTTGAAAGCAGGAGCCGTCATTCTATAGAAGAGAACGTTGAACTGCCGGAGCGACATGGAATAAGACATGCTCTTGTCACTGACACTCGAGAGCGCTTTCGGGTTGATTTTACTGTCGATCCCGAACGCTTCGCCTAGTTCAGCCAGCTTGAAAATCCTCTAGCGGCCGCCAAGTGTAATTCACACATGAAACATGATAGTCAAACAATGTTTCTGACTTCAACAGTCTTTAGTCCGGAACTTCTGGATGAAAAAATCCAGTGAGCAGGCTTCCTTTTCGGACATTTCTACAGTCGCCTGGAGCTTCGCCTTATCAATTTAATTAACTAGTTTCTTTGATTCTAAATTTCCGCAATAAAGAGACGGCTTGAATTTAATATTTTCTTGACATTGGCCTGCCGGAAAGCAGTAAGCAAAATGAATCTGCGACAAGCATGGCGCTTTGCATAAAGGTTTTAAGTTTTCCGTACAAAGTACACAATTATCCATGACCAAGCACGCATATGGCACGCTGGATAGAACGATGGGGATGCTGAAGATTCCCGAACATCCTCACATGGAATGCTTCTCTTGGTTTGCTGTAATCTCGGCTCGGCCAACTCTTTCAATTAATGATTCGACTTGGCTCGACTGACGACTTTTCTCTACTTTTCAGTCCACACATTGCCAAGATCTGGTCGCCAGGGCGCCATGTTCTCAATCGCAGCACATTCGGGCAACCTCAGCGTCTTGACTGTCGATCTTTCGGTTCTCCGGGAAACCATAAACCTGTTCCAGCTCTCGAACCATCTTCGCCTGAATTCGACAGAGCGCCAGGGGTTCATGGCGGCGCCCGGTTGCAATGTAGGCTCCGCTTCTCCGCAGCGGCCTGCTTATTATCTTGTCGTTTCGATTGATGGCCATGATAGTGCCATGATCATTTTCGACTTCTTCAATTAACAGGGAAACCTGCTATTGTTCTACTTGGGATTGAAGTGTGATCGCATGTTGCGGGCCTCCGACTTGGTAATATTGCAGTTTGAACGCGACCGCATTTTCCGTTTTGCCCTGGCTCATCATGTTGCATTTCGGATTAAAGTTGCGTCCCGCTTTAAAAGCTATGAAGCCGACTATTCGTCAAGTTGAGGAAGCGCTTGGAGTCAAGGCCCAGGATTGGGATTGTGTGGATCCGAAAGAGTTGATTGATGTGATCTACCGATTATCCATTGAAGCAGACAATACCGTTTCCAAGCAGTCTAACAACGTACATCTCCTACCGGGTCAGAAGCTTACGGGAAAGAGACGCAAATGACAGCGCGCCGCAGCGGCGCGCTGTCATTTACTATAACCCCGCCGGCCGTCGCTGCCCGACTCCCGTCACCTGCTCGAACGCATACCCCATCCTTAGCAACTCCATCTCCCCCTGATGCCGTCCCACGATCTGCATCCCGACCGGCAACCCCTCATCCGTAAACGCACAAGGCACCGACAATGCCGGATTCCCCGCCGCGGTGATCAGATAGCAGGAGCGCATCCAGTCGATGTAGCTCTCCATCTTCACGCCGTCGATTTCCGTCACATACGGCTGATCGATGGAAAACGGCGGCACCTGGTTCACGGGCAATACCAGGAAGTCGTAGCGTTGCATGAATTCATGCATGCGCTTGAACAGCGCGGTGCGCAGTTTGACGGCACGCGCAATCTTCGATCCTGACAGCTTGCGGCCTTCCTCGATGTTCCAGACGACCGTATCCTTGAGCACGCCGGGATACTGGTCCATCACCGCGCCCAGGCGCGATTCGAAGGCGTAGGCGCGCAGGGTCATGAAAATCTCGTGCGCGTCGCGCATGTCGGGCCAGGCCTCCTCGACCACGCAGCCCAGGTCTTCGAATACCTTGCGCTGCGCTTCGATGGCGGCGGCCACGCGCCTGTCCACCGGCAGGCCGCCCATGGTCGGCGCGAAGGCAACGCGCTTGCCTCTCATGTCCTGCTGCAACGGTGCGCGGAAGCGCGCGCCGTCCTCGGCGATCGCCAGCGGGTCTCGCGCATCCGGCCCGGCGATGACCGACAGGTACAGCGCCAGGTCCTCGACCGACCGCGCCATCGGGCCGCTGACCGACAGCGTGTCCCAGCCGTCGAGCGCCGGCACCTGGGGCACCCGGCCGACCGAAGGGCGCAGGCCGACGACGTTGCAGAAGTTGGCCGGGCAGCGCAGAGAGCCGCCCATGTCGGTGCCGTCGGCCAGCGCGACCATGCCGGTGGCCAATGCGACCGCGGAGCCGCCGCTGGAGCCGCCGCATGTCTTGCTCAGGTCGTAAGGGTTGCGTGTGGCACCGAAGACGGCATTGAAGGTCTGCGAGCCGGCGCCGAATTCCGGCGTGTTGGTCTTGCCGATGCTGATGGCGCCGGCCTGCTGCTGGCGCTCGACGATGAGCGCGCTGTATTTCGGCACGAAATGCTCATGCACCTTCGAGCCGTAGGTGGTGCGCATGCCCTGCGTGGGCAGCAGATCCTTGTGCGCCACCGGCAGGCCGTGCAGCGGACCGAGCGGCCTGCCTTGCGCCTGCGCTTCGTCTGCAGCCGCGGCGGCCTGCATCGCCTCTTCCGCATGCAGCGTGACGATGGCATTCACCTTCGGGTTGACCTGTTCGATGCGCTCGAGATGCACCTGCATGACTTCGCGCGCGGAGAGTCGGCCTTCGCGGATGGCTTGCGCCATTGCCGTGGCGCTCATGGTGAAGATGTCTTGTGTCATGTTCAGTATCCCAGGCTTTGCGGAAGCCACAATGCGAGTTGCGGGAATGCGGTCACGAGGATCAGCGACAGCATCATTGCCGCCACCATCCACAGCGCCCAGCGCACCGTCGATTCCATCGTGATGCCGGCGATGCGCGTGGTCACCATCAGGTTGACCGCCATCGGCGGCGTGAATTGCCCGATCGCCATGTTCATCGTCATGATGATGCCGAACCAGACCGGGTCCCACTTGTAGACGGCCATGATGGGCAAAAGAATGGGCAGGAAGACCAGGTAGATCGACACCGCATCGAGCAGCATGCCGGCAATCAGCAGCATGATGGTGATCATGGTCAGCAGCAGCGCTTCATTGCTGGTGAAGCCGAGCAGCAGCTTGGCAAACGCATCGAAGGCGCCGAGCGTGGAGCCGGCGTGGGCGAATACGCCGGCCAGCGAGATGATCAGCATGACGACCGCGGAAATTTCCGCCGATTCCACCAGAACCTCATAGACCTTGCGCAGATCCAGCGTGCGGTAGACGAAGACGCCGACGAAGAAGCAGTAGAAAGCCGCGACCACCGCCGCCTCGGTCGGCGTGAAGATGCCGGTGCGCAGGCCGCCGAGAATGATGACCGGCGCCAGCAGCCCCCAGATCGCTTCCTTGAAGCTTTCCCAGAAGCTCGGCGTTTCCTCGCCGTCGTCGAGGCCCCAGCCGTTCTTCCAGGAGAAGTACAGCGTCGGCAGGATCAATGCCAGCCCGGCCATGATGCCGGGAATGACGCCGCCCGCGAAGAGCGCCGGCACCGAGGCCGACGGCACCAGCACGCTGTAGACGATCAGCGCCACCGACGGCGGGATCAGGATGGCGGTGGAACCGGCCGCCGCGATCAGCGTGGCCGAGAATTCCTTGGGATAGCCCTGCTTGAGCATGCTTGGAATCATGACCATGGCCACCGCCGCCGCGTCGGCCGGGCCGGACCCGGAAATGCCGCCGAGGAACATGCAGACCAGGATCGCGACGATGCCCTGCGCGCCGCGCCGCTTGCCGACCACCGCCGAAGCGAAGCGCACGATGCGCACCGCCACGCCGGCGCGTTCGAACATCATGCCGGCGAGCACGAACACCGGCAGCGCCAGCAGCGGATACTTGGCAATGCCGTTGTAGGCATTGGTCGGCACCGACATGATGCCGAGGCCCTCGGTGAGGATGACGGCGGTGCCGGAGATGCCGAGTGCGACTGCGAGCGGTGCGCCGAGCGCCAGCAGCACGGCGAAGCCGAGGAAGAGGATGATGCTGCCTTCGGCGATCATGCTTCACCTCCGTCCGCGGCATGAACAGGCTGGCGCGTCAGGCGGATCAGGCGGCCGATGATGCGCAGGCAGATCAAGGCCGAGAGCAGCGGCAGCCAGATGGTGTAGATCCATTGCGGAATGCCGATGCCGGGCGAAGTGGTGTCGTACTGCCAGTCGTCCCAGAACAGGAAGCTGCCGTACCAGGCGATGACGGCGAACATGACGGCGCTGAGCAGCATCACGAAATATTCAACCTTGCGCGCCGCACCGGGCGACAGGCGTTCGGTGACGAAGGTCATGCGGATGTGCTGGTCGCGCACGAAGGCGGCCGAAGCGCCGAACAGCGTCAGCACCACCATCAGGAAGATGGAAAATTCCTCGGTAAAGGCGAACGAGGCATCGGTGAAATAGCGCACCAGCACGTTGGCAAAGGTGATGCAGCAAATTAATGCCATGGCCAGGGCGGCGCAGGCTTCCTCGATTTTTACCGGTACGCGCGGCGGCGCTTCTCCGCGCGATTCCGCGCTGTCGGGCAGGTCACTCATGAAAGGCTCTTATGATGCGTTTTTGATGGGTAATGAAAAGCCGCCCGTGCGAGCGGCTTTGGTCTGGAAGTGATCACGGCATGAAGACGGCAACGCCGGACTCCTGCAGGCGTTGCCGTCTTGTCTGCCTTACTTGCGCGCCGCGATCTCGGCTTCGGCCTTTTTCACGAGATCGACGCCGATGGTCTTGGACCACTTGTCAAAGACCGGACGGGTGAGCTTCTTGAACTCTTCCAGTTCGGCGGCGCTGGGGCGCGTTACCTTCACGCCCTGGCCTTCGACTTCCTTCCACAATGCGTTGTCGGAACCGCTCAGGCCCTTGCGTGCGAGCGCGATTTCTTCCTTGCCAGCCTGGATGGCGGCGGCGCGCACCGCTTCCTGGTCTTCCTTGCTCCAGCTTTCCCAGACCTTGCGGTTGACGACGAAGATCAGCGGGTCGTTCATGTAGCCCCACTGGGTCAGGTATTTCTGGCCCACCGCGCTGATCTTGGCGCCGAGGAAGACCGAGATCGGGTTTTCCTGGCCGTCGACCGCGCCGGAAGCCAGCGCCGGCTGGGCATCGGCCCAGCTCATCTGCGTCGGGTTGGCGCCGAGCGCGGTGAAGGTATCGTTGAAGAGCGGGGAGCCGACCACGCGGAACTTCATGCCTTTCATGTCGGCCGGCGTCTTGATCTCGCGCTTGGAATTGCTGATCTCGCGGAAGCCATTCTCGCCCCAGGCCAGCGGCACCACGCCGTTCTTCTCGATGGCCTTGAAGATCATCTTGCCGGTTTCGCCGTTCATCAGCGCATCGGCCGAACGGTAGTCGGGCTGCAGGAAAGGCAGCGAGAACAGGTTGAGTTCCTTGACCTGCGGCGACCAGTTGATGGAAGAACCGACCGCGAGATCGATCACGCCCTGGCGGATCGCGGTGAATTCGCGCGTCTGGTCGCCTGCGACCAGCGAGGTGCCCGGATACATCTTGATGTTGATGCGTCCCTGGGTCTTTTCCTTGACCAGCTCGGCCCAGCGCTCGCCACCCTTGCCCCAGGGGAAGGCAGTACCGAGCACGGTGGAGAGGCGATATTCGGGCTGGTATTTCTGTTGTGCATATACGGGACCGGCAACGGCGATAGCGGCACCGATGGCCAGCGCGGTCAGTGCGAAGAAGGGCTTGCGCAAGATGTCTCCTTTGGTATCAAGCCAGCGGCAATACGTTGCCGCGGGTTATTGCTTATTCTGAAAAGCGTGAGGATGGATGCAGGCATCCGACCAGTTGTACATCCGGGTTGCTGCAGATGCGTAAAAGGCTTGAACACTTTACCAAATTTGGCTTCGTTTTGTCTTGCTTGGCGGAACCGGCTCCTATGCTTTCTTGAAGCATGCGCGATTTTGCCGGTTCTGCTTCAGAGAGCCAGGCAGTACGGTACTGCAGATTGCGTATCTCTCTTCCTGAGCGTGGCGGAATACAGAAAGATTGATTGGCATGCGCATTGCTTTATGGATCACAGGACAATTTACAGGTACCAGAGCATGAACCAATCCGATGAAATGATCGAATTGCTGGTGTCTTCGCTGGCGTCAAGCACTTCCGAACATGATGCCTACCTGTTCAGGGATGCATTGAAACGCCTGGTCAGGACTGCCCAGCAAGAACAACTGATTGAAATGCAGCGCGACTTCGACACCGTCTACGACACGATGTCGAGCAGGAGGGCGCGATAACCGATGACTGGCATGCGCAGTGGCTTTCCGGTGAGGCAGGTAATGCGCAAAAATTGCCTGGCATGCGTACAAATGGATGACGTGGCCGCATGTCGCCAGGCATGACTGCTTGCGATGACGCAAGCTTGTAACGTGAGGTAAAAGCTGCTGTACCGGCGCGAAGAAGCAACGATATTGAATGGATAACCACTCCCTATGGAGAACGCCATGAAGAAGTTGGTTCTTGCGCTGGCCGTCCTGCTGGGCGGCATCGGCGCGGCAGCGCATGGGCAGCCCGCCTCGAAGCCGGGAGCGCTGCAGGATGAAGTCTTGCTGATCGTGGATATCAAGCCGGTGGCGGCTCAGGTGGCGAAGAATCTGAATGTGGAGGCTACCCGCATTCCCTTGACCGTGCAGGCGCCGCTCGAGGTGGCGTCCAATGCCTGTGCGATCCCGGTCAGCGTGCTGGGAGCCCAGGGCGGTGCGGGTGCTGTCGGATGCACGGCGACAGCGACGTCGCCTGCGCTCGAACAGTTGGTCAAGATCCGTCTGCAGCAGCAGTGAAGCCAAGGACCGAGGCTCCACTGCTTTTGGCTGCTGCCTGCTATTCAAGGATCATGGCAGCTGCGCATGTCATGCAGTCTGCCGTCAAGCCTTATTTGGCGGCGCCGGAGGTGGCCGGCGGTGCGGAGCCGGCGGGGCCAGCGGGCGCACCAGGTGCTCCGGCGGGACCGCCGCTGCGTGCCGCGCGCCTTGCGTCGCGCACTGCGGCCATTTCCGCATGATGCTTCTCATGCTGGGCCGCCAGTTCCTCCTTCGTCACGAAGCCATCCGAATTGCTGTCGGCCTTTGAAAAGGCTTCCGACTGGCGTGCCAGGAATTCCGCGCGCGAGACCTTGCCGTCCTTGTCGGTATCGAAGCTGGCAATGTGCTGGTCGACCATCTTCTGCGCATCCATCTGGCCGTGGCGGCCATGATGCGGCTTGTCGCCGGGGCCGCGCGGGCCGCGAGGACCGCCCTCCGGTGCCGGACCGGGCGGCGTGGCTGCGGGAGCACCCGGGGTTCCGGCACCGCCGGCTGAAGGGCTTTGCGCATGAGCGGAGAGGACTGCGGCAAACAGGCTTGCAAAGAGAAGCGATTTTTTCATGGTTACCTTTCCTTCTGATTCTGATTCCTGAAAGTCGGGGGACTTCCTGTACAGCAGTATAGAAAGCATCTCCCGGCCCAAGGTTCATCTTTACCTCTTCTTTCAATGCGGCGTCCTTCGATACATGCACGTACATCGTTGCCTTTCCTGTCGGCATGCATCCAATGCCGGCATGGACTGGCCGGCGGAACTTGCATGACATGCATGCATCCATCTGGCGGAAAGCTACGATATCAATGGCACAGAAAATGGAGAAAAGAATGAACAGGTTCGTTGAAAAGGTCGTCATCGTCACCGGCGCCGGATCGGGCATCGGCGAGGCCACCGCAAAGCGCTTCGCCGACGAGGGTGCGCTGGTCGTGCTGGCCGGACGCACGCGCGAGAAACTCGACAAGGTGGCGGCGGATTTGCCGCAAGGGAAGCATCTGGTGCGCGTCACCGACGTGTCGCGCCTCGAGGATGTGGAAGGCCTGGTGAAGGACACGCTGCAGCGCTTCGGCCGTCTCGACGTGCTGGTCAACAATGCCGGCGTCGCGCCCGAAGGGAAGATCACCGAGGCCAGCGTCGAAGACTGGCGGGAAGTGATGTCCATCGATCTTGACGGCGTGTTCTACGGCTGCCGCGTCGCCATTCCGGAACTGATCAAGACCCGCGGTTCGATCATCAACGTATCGTCGGTCTCGGGACTTGGCGGCGACTGGAGCCTGAGCTTCTACAACGCCGCCAAGGGCGCGGTCACCAACTTCACCCGCGCGCTGGCGATGGACCACGGTCCGGACGGCATCCGCATCAATGCGGTCTGTCCCAGCCTCACGCGCAGCAACCTGACGGAGGACATGTACGCCGATCCGAAGATCATGGCCAAGTTCAAGGAAAGGATTCCGCTGGGGCGCGGCGCCGAGCCCGAGGAGGTTGCGGGTGTGATCGCGTTTCTTGCGAGCGACGATGCGCGTTTCGTCAATGGGGTCAATTTGCCTGTGGATGGGGGATTGACGGCGTCGAACGGGCAGCCGCCGATGGGGTGATCTCGGGTTGCTTGAAGACGGAGCCCCGCTTGCCCTGCATCACGCCTTGCAAGACCTTGGGAAGTCCCTGCTCCTTCCCCTTCAAGGGCGCCCGGCGTAGGGTGGGGATGGGTTCCAGCCGAGTTATCTAAACCCATCCCCCTCCCAACCTCCCCCTTGAAAGGGGAGGAGTATTCTTTGTAGTTTTGCCGTCCACCTCACGCCTTGCAAGGCGCTCCGAGTCCGCAGGCGCGATGCATACATCGCGAAACCCCTGCTCCCTCCCTCAAGGGGAGGGTTGGGGTGGGGATGGGTTTTGGAGATATAGATTTTAGCCACGTCTTTGAACCCATCCCCCTCCCAACCTCTCACCTCGCGGCCGACCTTGAAGGGGGAGGAGTGTTCGTTACTGCTCTGACGTCCATCCCTGCCTCTTGCTAGCCGCTGGGACTCCGCAGGCACAATGCATGCGCTGCATCCACTCTTGAAGCGAGAGAGCTGTTCTATATTTCTCCTGCCTCCCTCCACACCCCCTCATGCAGATTCCGCATGAGCACCGCCGGACATATTCCTTCTCCTCCATCCCCCCTTATTGTTAAAATTGCCAGCATCCAAACCTTGCAAAGAGGAGCAGGCATGACATCCAGGGAACTCTCTTGCGCCCATGCGTGCGCAGCCGTCCGCGGCGCGCCCCGCATCCAAGCTCCCCGGCTGCAGTAGGATATCCACTGACCGGCACCACATTCCACCATCCAAACCCATCAGGAAACCCCATGTCCCCAACTCGCAAGAAATTGATCTGTGCCCTGCTGGCGGCAAGCGCCTCGGCCATGTTCATTGCCGCTCCGGCATACGCGGCCGACCTGAAGATCGCCCTGGCGGCGGACGTGTCCTCGCTCGATCCGCACTTCGTCAACATCGCGCCCAACATCGCGCTTTCCCAGCACATGTTCGACGCGCTGGTGCATGTCGATCCCAACGGCCAGCTGATTCCCGGACTGGCGGTTTCCTGGAAGGCGGTCAACCCCACCACCTGGGAATTCAAGCTGCGGCCCAACGTCAAGTTCCATGACGGCTCGGACCTGACGGCGGAAGACGTCGCCTTCTCCCTCGATCGGCCTGCTTCGCTCACCAACAGCCCCGGCCCTTTCACCAGCTATACCAAGCAGATCGTCGGCAAGGAAATCGTCGACGCCCAGACCATACGCCTGAAGACGTCCACGCCCTACGGCCCGCTGCCGCTCGATGTCAGCTCCATCTTCATCGTCTCGAAAAAGGCGGCGCAGCAGGCCGGCACCGAAGACTTCAACAGCGGCAAGGCCGCCGTCGGCAGCGGCCCCTTCAAGTTCGGCAGCTACAAGCGCGGCGACCGCATCGAACTGGTGCGCAACGATGCCTACTGGGGCACCAAGCCGGCATGGGACAAGGTGACCTTCCGCATCATCGCCTCCGACACGCCGCGCCTGACCGCATTGCTGGCCGGCGAAGTCGATGCGATCGAATCGGTGCCGACGGTGGACATCGGCAAGGTGCGCACCAATCCGAAGTTCCGCATCGAGCAGAAGGTGTCGTGGCGCACGATCTTCTGGCACCTGGACCAGTCGCGCGACAAGTCGCCCTTCGTGTTCGACAAGTCCGGCAAGCCGCTGGACAAGAATCCGCTCAAGGACGTGCGGGTGCGCCAGGCGATTTCCAAGGCGATCAACCGCCAGGTGCTGGTGGAGCAGACCATGGAAGGCCTGGCCGTTCCGGCGTCGAACGTGGTGTCGCCCGGCATCTTCGGCCATGCGGAAACGCTCAAGGTGGAAGCCTATGACGTGGCCGGCGCCAAGAAGCTGCTGGCCGAGGCCGGCTATCCCGACGGTTTCGCGGTAACGCTGCACGGCCCCAACAACCGCTATGTCAACGACGACCAGATCGTGCAGACGACGGCGCAGTTCCTGAGCCGCATCGGCATTCAGGCCAAGGTGGAAACCATGCCGCTGTCGTCGTACTTCGGCAAGGCGCGCGCCGGGGAATTCAGCATGTCGCTGCTGGGATGGGGCTCGCTCGCGGGCGACTTCACGCTGCGCTCGCTGCTGGGCACGCCCGATCCGGATTCCGGCTGGGGCACCTGGAACTGGGGCAAGTACAGCAATCCCAAGGTCGACCAGGCGGTGCGCACCGCGCTGTCCTCGGTGGACACGCAAAAGCGCGAGGCGGCCGCCAAGGAAGGCGCCGTCACCGCGCTGAAGGACTATGCGGTGATTCCGCTGCACCATCAGTATGCGACCTGGGCGGTGCGCAAGGGCGTGAAGTACATTGCGCGCACGGATGAATTCACCTTCGCGCATCAGTTCGTTCCGGAATAAGCCCGGCAATCCGGACCATTCCGACTCTGGAACGCATGTTCGCATTCATCTCCCGGCGCCTCGCGCAAACCGCGGGCGTCCTGCTCCTCATGTCGCTGCTGGTATTCCTCGGGGTGTATGCGATCGGCAATCCGGTCGACATCCTGATCAATCCCCAGGCGGACCAGGCCGACATCGCGCGCGCCACGGCGGCGCTCGGGCTCGACCAGCCGCTGTGGAAGCAGTACGCCCGCTTCCTGCAGGCCGCGCTTGCCGGCGACCTGGGCAAGTCCTTCATCCACGACACCTCGGCCATCACGCTGATCCTGGAGCGCATGCCCGCGACGCTGGAGCTGTCCTTCGTCGCGATGGGCATCGCGGTCCTGCTCGGCGTGCCGCTCGGGCTCTGGGCGGGCCTGCGGCCGGATGCCTTTTCCGGCCGGGCCATCATGGCCGGCTCCATCCTCGGTTTTTCCCTGCCGACCTTCTGGGTCGGGCTGATGATGATCATGCTGTTTTCGGTGCAGCTCGGATGGCTGCCGTCGAGCGGGCGCGGACCGACGACGGACGTCGGCGGCATTCCCGTGTCGCTCTTCAGCACGGAAGGCTGGAAGCACATCCTGATGCCGGCGATCAATCTTGCGCTGTTCAAGCTCTCGCTCATCATCCGCCTTACCCGCGCCGGAACGCGGGAAGCGCTGCTGCAGGATTACGTGCGCTTCGCCCGCGCCAAGGGCCTGCGCGAGAGGCGCGTGATCGGCGTGCATGTGCTCAAGACCATCCTGATTCCGATCGTCACCGTCATCGGGCTGGAATTCGGTTCGCTGATCGCCTTCGCCGTCGTCACCGAATCCATCTTTTCCTGGCCCGGCATGGGCAAGCTGCTGCTGGATTCCATCAACCAGCTCGACCGGCCCGTCATCGTGGCGTATCTGCTGATGACGGTGCTGCTGTATGCGCTGATCAACCTCACCGTGGATATCGTGTACGCCCTGCTCGATCCGCGCGTGCGCCTTGCCGGAGCAGCGCAATGACGCCCGCCCTGCAAACCCGCACCCCGCTGCGCCGGTTCCTGTCGGCGTACTTCGAAAGCCGGCTCGCGCTGTTCGGTCTGGTGCTGCTGCTGGCGGTGCTGTGCGCGGCGGTGCTGGCGCCTGTCATCGCAATACAGGACCCTTACGACCTTGCCCAGCTCGACATCTCGGACGCGCGCCGCGCGCCCGGATCACCCTCGATCGACGGCGAGCGCCATTACCTGCTGGGCACCGACGAGCAGGGACGCGACATGCTGTCGGCCATTCTCTATGGCCTGCGGGTCAGCCTTTTCGTCGGCGTCGCCGCCACGCTGATCGCCCTGGCCATCGGCATGACGCTCGGCCTGATCGCCGGCTACTTCGGCGGCAAGGCCGATGCGCTCATCATGCGCGTGGCCGACCTGCAGCTTTCCTTTCCGGCCATCCTGATTGCGCTGGTACTGCTGGCCATACTCGGCAAGGGCACCGGCAAGATCATCACCGCGCTGGTGGCGGTGCAATGGGCGTATTACGCCCGCACCACCCGGGGCGTCGCCATCGTCGAGCGTCAGAAGGAATACATCGATGCCGCGGTCCTGCTTGGCCTGTCGACCGCGCGCATCCTGTTCCGGCACCTGCTGCCGAACTGCCTGCCGCCGCTGATCGTGGTGGCGACGCTGCAGATCGCGGCGGCGATCGCGCTGGAAGCCACGCTGTCGTTTCTCGGCGTCGGGCTTCCCGTCACCGAGCCCTCGCTGGGACTGCTCATCGCCAACGGCTTCCAGTATCTGCTGACCGGAAAATACTGGATCAGCTTCTTTCCGGGCGCGGCCCTGCTGCTGACCCTGGTCGCCATCAACCTGGTTGCCGACCGCCTGCGCGACGTGATCAATCCCCGCCTGCAGGTGCAGTGATGACGGCTCCGACTCATGCGCCCATGCCGTCCGCCAGCCAGGATCTTCCCATGCTGCTGGTGGACGACCTGCGCACCCATTTCATCGGGCGCTCGGCGACAGCGAAGGCGGTCGACGGCGTCAGCCTGCATGTCAATGCAGGCGAAATTTTGGGGCTGGTCGGCGAATCCGGTTCAGGAAAATCGGTCACCGGCGCATCGATCATGGGCCTGATCGACAAGCCGGGAGAAGTGGTCGGCGGCCGCATTCTCTTCAAGGGACAGGACCTGCGATCCTTCAGCGGCGAGCAACTGCGGCGCCTGCGCGGCAACCGCATCGCAATGATCTTCCAGGATCCGATGATGACGCTCAACCCGGTCCTGCGCATCGATACGCAGATGATCGAAGCCGTCCTCGCCCACGAGCGCATCGGCAAGTCCGCCGCGCGCGAGCGCGCCCGTGATGCGCTGGCGCGCGTCGGCATTCCCTCGCCGGACGAGCGGCTGCTGGCCTATCCGCACCAGTTCTCGGGCGGCATGCGCCAGCGCGTGGCGATCGCCATCGCGCTGCTCAACCGGCCCGACCTGATCATTGCGGATGAGCCGACGACGGCGCTCGATGTGACGATACAGGCGCAGATCCTGTACGAAATGCAGACGCTGTGCCGCGAATCCGGCACCGGCCTGATCTGGATCACGCATGATCTCGCCGTGGTCGCCGGCCTCGCCGACCGCATTGCCGTCATGTATGCCGGGCGCGTGGTGGAGCAAGGCAGCACGCGGCAGATCATCGAGGCAGCGCGGCATCCCTATACCCGTGCGCTGATGGATTCGATTCCCACGCGCGGCGTGCGCGGGCAGCCGCTGCGCCAGATTCCCGGCAGCCCGCAATCGTCCTTCAACCGTCCTTCGGGCTGCGCCTTTCGCGAGCGCTGCCCGCGCGCCACCCAGGCATGCCTGCAGGAGCCGCCCGTCACCGTGACGGAAGACGGCCGCGAGCTGCGCTGCTTTCACCCGGTCGACCCATGAAACCATCGCCCATCATGCCGCTGCTGGAACTGCGCCAGGTGTCCAAGCACTTCCGCAAGGCGCCCGGCGTTCTGGCTCGCCTGCGCAAGGCTGCAGGCTTGCCGCTGCCGAAGTCCGCGCAGTCCACCGTCCACGCGGTCGACAATGTCAGCCTGTCCATTGCACCCGGCGAAGTCGTCGGCCTGGTCGGCGAATCGGGCTGCGGCAAGTCGACGCTGGGAAGAATGGCCGTCGGCCTGCACAGCCTGTCGGCCGGCGAAAGGCGCTGGAAGGGCGAGCCTGTCGACAGCACCGCCGCACCGGCGGTCAGGCAGCAGGGGCTGGGCATGCAAATGATCTTCCAGGATCCGCAGGCTTCGCTCAACCCGCGCCTGCGCGTGCAGGACATCATCGGCGAGGCGCCGGTCGCCCACGGCATCGTGCCGCGCGCGCAGCAGGCGGAATACGTGCAGGCTCTGCTTGAGCGGGTGGGACTGGACCCGGCGGTGATCCGGCATTTTCCCTACCAGTTCTCGGGCGGACAGCGGGCCCGCGTCGGCATCGCGCGGGCGCTGGCGGTCAAGCCGGAATTCCTGGTCTGCGACGAGGCCGTGGCCGCGCTGGACGTGTCGATACAGGCGCAGGTGCTCAACCTGTTCATGCGCCTGCGCGACGAACTGAACCTGACTTACCTGTTCATCAGCCACGACCTCAACGTCGTTCATCATGTCAGCGACCGCATCGTGGTGATGTACCTCGGGCGCGTGGTCGAATCAATCGCCTCGGACCGCCTGTTCGGTGATGCCAACCATCCCTACACCCGCGCCCTGCTGGCCGAAGTGCCGTCCCTGGAGGCGGGGAAGAAGCGCTTCATCGCCATCCGGGGCGAGCTGCCGTCACCGCTCGATCCGCCGGCGGGCTGCCATTTTCATCCGCGCTGTCCGCATGCGATGCCGGTGTGCCGGGAACAGGCGCCGCCGCTTGCAGAAATTGCGCCCTTGCATTTCTCGGCCTGCCATTTGAATCACATGCCGGCCTGATCTCCATGCCGTACGTGCCTGCCGACCCGGCGGCATGGAACCCCCGGTTCCACTCGCGTCACTTACGAATATGGCTTGCGAACACGCCGCCATCGCGAACAAAAAAGGAGAAACCCAAGTGACGTGGAACGACGGCTATGTATCGGACGTGATCTATCCGACCACATTCAATCCCCAGCAAAGCCCGGCGCATCTCGGTTTTGCCTGCCTGCTCGGCGGCTGCGAGCCAGTTGCGCTCGACAAGCCCTTCACCTACATGGAGCTGGGCTGCGGCCAGGGCCTGACCTCCAATGTGCTGGCGGCCACCCATCCGCATGCCCGCTTCTTCGCCTGCGACTTCAATCCCGCCCATGTCGCCAGCGCCCGCGAACTGGCCGAAGCGGCGAATCTGGACAACATCGTGTTTCTCGAAGAGAGCTTCGAGCAGCTTGCAGCCGGCAAAGTGGACGATCTGCCGCAGCTCGACTTCATCACCATGCATGGCGTCTATTCCTGGATCAGCGCGAAAAACCGCCGGCATATCGTCGACTTCATCAAGCGCTATCTCAAGCCGGGCGGCATCGTGTATGCCAACTACAACGCCATGCCGGGCTGGAGCGCGGCTTCCGTCCTCAAGCGAGTGACCAGGCTGCATGCGGACTTCCATCCCGACGGCAGCGCAGTGCAGATCGAGCAGGCGCGCGATTTCATTCAGCGGCTGCGCCATACCGGCGCACGCTTCTTCGCGGTGAACACCAGCCTCGACCCTTTCCTGAACCAGCTGGCCGACAGCGACACAAGCTACAGAGCCCATGAATTCCTGAACCATGAAACCGGCGCGCTCTACCATGCAGACGTGGCCGGTGAACTTGCGGACGCGAAGCTCGAATACGCCGGAGCAGCCAAGGCTATCCTGAACTTCCCCGAATTGCACCTGACGCCGGAGCAGCAGCGGCTCCTTGGGACGATCGCCCACGGACCGCTTCGCGAAACAGCCCGTGATTGCATCCTGAATCCGTCGATGCGCGAGGATATGTTCGTGCGCGGTCTGCGTTCCCTGTCGTCCGCCCGGTTGAACGCATGGCTCAGCCGGACCGGACTCGCCCTTGTCCGCCCAATGCTGTCCGGCACGGTCAGGCTTGAAGTCATGAACGACGATGGCGGGCTCCTGAGCGAGCTGTACGCGGCCGCGCTTGAGGCACTTGCGAAACGGCCTCATCGTCTGTCGGAACTGGCGGCGCTTCCCGCCTTTGCAGCGCAACCGGCATCGGCCCTGCTGAAGGTTGCCGCCTTGCTGATCCAGTTCGGCTGGGCGGCACCTTATTTCGTACAGAACGCAGCCATCGATCCGGCGCCGGCGCACCGGCTCAACATGGAACTGGCTCGGCAGGCGGAAACCGGGAGCGAACATGAAGTGCTCGCTTCGCCGCTGCTGGGCAGCGGCACCACTACGGGACTGATGCAGTATCTGACCTATCCGTTCGTGGCGCAGATGGGCAAGGAAGCGGATGCGGAGCTGATTGCACGGCATATCGCCAGCGTATTCGATGCGCAGAACATTCCATTCAGGTGCCATGGCGCGGTCGTCGAAAGCCCCGAGATACGGCATCAGGAAATTCTCAAGACCGTGCGCGCCATTCTGGAGCTGCGCGTGCCGCTGTGGGAACAGCACGACGCGCTGTGAGCAGCTTCATGACTGGTGTTTTCCGCGCCGGCGGACTTGTGCCGCCGGTGTGTTCCATGGAACAGGACACAGCAGCGAAGTGATGGCAGTGACGGCAGTGATGAAAGCTGCTGCTGCCCTATGGAACCCTGAGTGATGAATGAACGCCTGGCAGGAAACCCGATATGACAAGAACCAATGCTTATGTTTCCGACATCACTTATCAGGTGACGTTCTTTGAAGAACAAACCCCGGCGCACCTCGGCTTTGCCTGTTTGCTCGGCGGCTGCGAGCCGGTTGCGCTCGACAAGCCCTTCACCTACATGGAGCTGGGCTGCGGACAGGGCCTGACCTCCAATGTGCTGGCGGCCACCCATCCGCATGCCCGCTTTTTCGCCTGCGATTTCAATCCTGCCCATGTCGCCAGCGCCCGCGAACTGGCCGAAGCGGCGAATCTGGACAACATCGTGTTTCTCGAAGAGAGCTTCGAGCAGCTTGCAGCCGGCAAGGTCGACGATCTGCCGCAGTTCGACTTCATCACCATGTATGGTGTCTATTCCTGGGTCGATGCCGATAACCGCCGGCATATCGCCGACTTCATCAAGCGCTACCTGAAGCCGGGCGGCATCGTGTATGCCAACTACAACGCCATGCCGGGCTGGAGCGCGGCCTCTGTGCTGCAGCGCCTGAGCTGGCAGCATGTGGAGCTTCATCCCGAAGGCAGTGCCGCACAGATCGACCAGATGCGCGCATTCGTTCAGCAGCTGCACGATGTCGGCCCGCGTTTCTTTTCCACCACCGCCGGCCTGTCCCGTTTCATGGACTCGTTCAGCGAAAGCAGCAAGAACTACCTGGCGCATGAATACCTGAACCGCGGCTGGAGCGCGCTCTATCATGCCGACGTGGCGCGCGATATGGCGGGTGCGAAGCTCGATTATGCCGCGTCCGCCCAGATGATCTGCAATGTCCCCGAGCTGCACCTGACACCGGAGCAGCAGCGGTTTCTGGAAACGATTGCCCACGGGCCGCTGCGCGAAACCGCGCGAGACTGCATCCTGAATGCTTCGCTGCGCCAGGATATTTTCGTGCGCGGCGCGCGCAGTGTGTCGGCCACGCGCCTGGCCATGTGGATGAGCAAAGTCGGTTTGGCGCTCGCTTGTCCATATCTTCCCGGAGACATGACGCTCCAGGCCGCAGAAGGTTTCGACAAGCTGCATGCCCCGGTACTTGAAGCGCTCACGAAACGGCCGCATCGTCTGTCGGATCTGGCCTCGCTTCCGCCCTTTGCCGGGCAGCCGACCGCGGTCCTGCTGAAAGCGGCGGCAAAGCTGATCTCAAGCGGCGCAGCCGCACCCTATTTCGTACAGGCGGCGGCGACCGATCCGGCGCCGGCGCACCGGCTCAACATGGAACTGGCGAGGCGCTCCGAAACAAGCGACGAATATCAGGTCCTGGCTTCGCCGTTATTGGGCGGCGCCACGGTGGCAGGTTTGTTTCAGCGCCTGGTGTACGCCTTCGTGGCGAAGCAGGGAAAGGATGTGGACGCCGAGCTGATTTCACGGCATATCGCCGACGTCGTGGCAGCGCAGCGAGCTTCATCAGTGCGCAACAGCCAAGCCAATGAAGGTGCTACGTACCGGCATGAGGAAATCCTGTCTACGGTACAGGCGATTCTCGCGCATCGCCTGCCGATCTGGGTGCAGCATGGCACGGTCGGCGGCTGCAAACCGATGGTGTGCGGCAAAACTGCCGGAGCCCATCCGCAGAATGCGGAACTCTGCGTGATGGAATGAAAAACCTACCGCCGGGTGTTTTCCCCATCGGCAGGCTTGTCGCGCCGCAGGGGAAACGCCAGCGAAGCAACGGCGGCAATCACCGCAAGTACGGCAGTCGCATAATCAAGCCAATCCATGATCGTCCCCCGCATTGTTGATGCTGCGTGACAGGCCGGCATGATGCCGGCCGAAAGGCACTGCGCCTATCTTCAATCGCTACCGCTGCATGCCCCAGCGCCGCACGGTCACACGCTCCAGCGAATGGAACACGATGTTTTCCACCAGCAAGCCGATCAGGATGACCGCCGCAAGGCCGGCGAACACCTTGTCAGTATAGAGCTCGTTCCGGTTCTGGAAAATGTACCAGCCCAATCCACCCTTGCCCGATGTCGCCCCGAATACGAGTTCGGCTGCGATCAGCGTGCGCCAGGCGAACGCCCAGGCGATCTTCAGCCCGGATACGATGGACGGCAGCGCCGCCGGCACCAGGATCTGCACCACCAGCCGCAATCCGCGCAGCCCGTAGTTGCGGCCCGCCATGCGCAGGGTTTCCGGCACGCTCTGGAAGCCTGCATAGGTATTGAGCGCCAGCGGCCACAGCACCGAGTGCAGCAGCACGAAGATCAGGCTGCCGCGCCCCAGGCCGAACCACAGCAGCGCCAGTGGCAGCAGCGCAATCGCCGGCAGGGGGTTGAACATCGAGGTCAGCGTTTCCAGCAGGTCGCGTCCGACACGGGTCGACACCGCCAGCGCCGTCAGTGCGAATGCGGCAGCCACGCCGAGGGCATAGCCCTGCAGCAGCACGCTTAGCGACACGGCGATGTTGCTGACCAGCTCTCCGCTGGCGAGCCCCTCGACCAGGGCACGTGCGGTGGCGGTAAAGGTCGGCAGCAGCAGATCATTGTTTTGCCAGCGCGCAAAGATTTCCCAGATCACGGCAAGCACGCCGAGAATCAGGGCCTTGCGCAGCGCGCCGAATTGCCAGAGCCGGCCGCTCAGCGGCAGCACGCGCTCGGCGGCGATATCGCCCAGGGGTTCGGGCGCGCGTTCATACTCCGGGCGTACCGGAGGGACCAGTGTATTCGTAACATTCATGAATCAGGCCTCCTGAGCACGCGAGGAGCGCGAAAGATTGCCGGCATCGGTAGCATGGGCACCACCGGCCTGCGCCGGCTCATCGAACAGCAGGCCGTGGATGCGCCTGGCGGTGGACTGGAACTCGCTGCCGCCCATGCTGTGCAGGCCGAACTGATGGCTGTTGATCTCGGCGCGCACCCGGCCCGGATGCGGCGACAGCAGCAGGATGCGGTTGCCTACGACCAAAGCTTCCTCGATCGAGTGCGTCACGAACAGCAGGGTGAAGCGCTCCTCTTCCCACAGCGCCTGCAGTTCCTCCTGCATCTTGCGGCGCGTCAGCGCATCGAGCGCGGCGAAGGGTTCGTCCATCAGCAGCACTTCCGGCTGCATCGCGAGCGCCCGGGCAATCGCCACGCGCTGCTTCATGCCGCCCGACAGCGTATGCGGAAAGGCATCGGCGAAGCGGTCGAGCCCGACCTTGTGCAGCCAGTGCAGGGCACGCGCCTCGGCTTCGCGGCGTCCGGCGCGCTTGCTCGCCAGGAGCGGGAACATCACGTTTTCCTTGACCGTCTTCCAGGGCGGCAACTGGTCGAACTCCTGGAACACCACCACGCGGTCCGGTCCCGGCCCTGCCACGACGCGGCCGTCGAGACGGATGCTGCCCTCGCGCGGCGCAATGAAGCCGCCGACGGCCTTGAGCAGCGTGGACTTGCCGCAGCCCGAGGGACCCAGCAGCACGAAGCGGTCGCCGCGGTGCACGTCGAAGCTCACGCGGTGCGTGGCGCGCACGGTATGGGCGGCGGTGCGGTATTCCAGCGTGACCCCTTCCGCCTGCAGCAAGGGCTTGTCGGCTGCAAGGCCGGGACGGCCTCCAGTCGGGGGGGTAATCGGAAGCGGATGCACGCTCATGCCAATCTCCTGTGGTGTGATGACTCAGCTACCCTGTGCGGTGGCCGGGTCGTCGAAGAAATAATCGCGCCAGCTTTTCGGCTGGTTCTTGATCGCGCCGATGCGATGCAGGAACTGGGCGAAGGTAAAGGTGTTCTGCGGCGCCACCTTGAACTGCACCTGCGGGTTCGTGATGATGCTGAGCAGCAGCTTGCGGTCGGTATTGGTCTTGTTGACGCGCAGGTAAGCATCGACTGCCGCTTCCGGATTGCTGGTGATGAACTGCGCGGCTTCGGTCAGCGCGGCGACGAAGGCGCTGTAGGTTTTCGGATTCTCGTTGCGGAATTTCTCGGTCGCGTACAGCACCGTCGCCGAACCCGGTCCGCCCAGCACGTCATAGGAATTGAGGACGATATGCGCGTTCGGATTCTGCGCCAGCTCCTGGTCCTGGAAAGGCGGATTGCCGAAGTGCGCATTGATCTCGGTCTTGCCCGCGATCAGGGCGGCCGCCGCATCGGGGTGCGGCAAGGCCTGGGTCAGCTTGTCGAGGCGCGCGAATTCCTTGTCGCCCCACTGCTTGGCCGCGGCCATCTGCAGGATGCGCGCCTGCACCGAGACGGTCACCGCCGGCAGCGCAATCCTGTCCTTGTCGGTGAAGTCGGCGATGGTCTTCACGTTGGGATTGGTGCTGACCAGGTAATACGGGAAATTGCCGAGCGACGCCACGCCCTTCACGTTCTGCTTGCCGTGGGTGCGGTCCCAGAGCGTGAGCAGGGGGCCAACGCCGGCCGCGGCGATATCGATGGAACCGGACAGCAGCGCATCATTGGTCGACGCGCCGCCGGACAGCTTGGTCCATTCCACCTGGATATCGACGCCCTTCTGCTTGCCGTGCTTTTCAATCAGTTTCTGGTCCTGCGCCACATTGAGCAGCAGATAGACCACGCCGAACTGCTCGGCGATGCGGATACGGCCCTCGGCATGGGCGGGCAGCGCCAGCGTGCTGCAGACCAGGCCGAGGCCTGCGGCCAGTGCGAGGACGCGGCGGCGCGCGCCGCTGAAACGGTGAATCAGTGCGGACATGGTAAAACTCCCTGTTGTTATTCGTTGTGCGGCCGGCGCAAAAAGCGCCCGGCTGGATCCGATGGCGTCGGATGCTCAGAAAGGCGCGTCGCCCTCGATGGTAGTGCGGTACAGCTTGCGGCGCTGGTCGTCCGGACAGCCGGCGGCGAGATGCATGAGTGAGCGGTTATCCCAAAACACCATATCGTGCGGCTGCCAGCGGTGGCGATAGACATGCTCGGGCTTCACGCTGTGGGCGAACAGCTGGTCGAGCAGGTCGCGGCTTTCGTCCTCGGGCAGGCCGACGACGCGCGGCGTGAAGTGTTCGCTCACGAACAGCGCCTTGCGGCCGGTCTCGGGATGCGTGCGCACCACGGGGTGCACCACCGGCTTGACCTGCGCGATCTGCTCCTCGGTCAGGTTCGGCCGCCACGGGCTGCGCTGCTGCAGTTCCGCATACTTGGTCAGGTAGCTGTGCTCGGCCTTCAGGCCTTCCACCTTGCGCTTCAGATGTTCGGGCAGGGTTTCGTATGCCAGGTGCATGTTGGCAAACAGGGTGTCGCCGCCTTCGGCCGGCAGCTCCTGCGCATGCAGCATCGAACCGAGGCTGGGGAGTTCCTTGTAGGACAGGTCGGAATGCCAGTAATGCCCCGCATCGCCCAGACCGATAGGCTGGCCGTTTTCCTTGATGTTGGACACGATCAGGATCTCGGGATGGCCGGGCAGCTGGAACTGATGCAGCACATGAATCTGCAGCCGGCCGAAGCGGCGGCTGAAATCGATCTGCTGCTGCGGCGTGATGCGCAAATCGCGGAATACCAGCACATGATGATCGAGATGCGCACGATACACCCGGGAAAAATCTTCGGCGCTCAAGGGCTGCGACAGATCAAGGCCGATCACTTCCGCGCCGAGCGATGCCGACAGCGAACGAATGACGAGATTGGTGTTGGTATGGACAGCTTCGGCTGCAGGAGCAACAACGGACATGAGTACAACCCGTGAAAGAATTTGACAAGAAATTCTAGGGCGGGCTGTAATGCATGCAAACGAAGTTTATTGGCTATGCAAGAAGGTTTTTTGCATATGCAAGGTGTCATTTAACTTCATTGCTGATCAACGAAATCAAAAATGATTGCGCAGGCGCGATTTTGAGTTGGGTACATAGCAATTACTACTAAAGCTCGGCCAGCCTCATTGCCATCCGTATGGCAATGAGGCTGCGAGTAAGTCGCTACCAATAGGGCGCTTAAATAAAAGCGTTACCTATTGATCCGGCCCACAAATATGTTTAAGCGGCGTATTTAACATGAGGGTCCTGGAAGTAGCATTTCACACGTTCGGGCTCTTCGCATATCGTCGTCATATGCGCTTCAGCCGCTGATCTGAGTTTGGCCTTGGTCCGGGCTGGCGCTGCAGTGCGCACGACGTGCTTCAGATCCGCATTGAGGCGCTCCTCCGGATTGAGCTCAGGGCTGTAACTAGGCAAATGAAACACCTCGATCTGCTCCCCATGCTCCGCCAGCCATGCCTTGACCGGCTTGCAGTGATGCACCGGCAAGTTGTCGAGTATGAGGAAGACTTTGCGTTGCGTATCTTTGACCAGCGCCTCGAAGAACTCGATGAGCCGTTCATGGTTGAACGCGCCGTCAATGATCATCCAGCGTGCCTTGCCCTGGTTCGTCACCGTGGCAATCATCGACAGCTTTTCCCGTGTGCCACCTACGGCCAGCGTCACCGGCGTTTTGCCCCTGGGTGCAAAACTGCGTCCGCGCACATCCGTGTTCACCAGCGCTGTCTCGTCGCCCCAGTGAATCTCGGCATCCTCTTTCCTGGCGCGCCGCGCGATCTCCGGGTAGGTTTGCTCCAGCCACTTGCCCACCGCCTGCGGCGACTGCTCGTAGGCGCGGCGAATCGGCTTTTGCGGCGTGAAGCCCCAGCGCCTGAGGTACTTGCCCACCGAGCGTACATGCAAATGAATGTCAAACTTGTCGGCAATGAGCTGCATGACGGCCGACCGACTCCACAGCGCAAAGTCCATCTTCAACTGTTCCGGGCGCTTGTCGCAAATGATGCGGCCAATCTCGGCTTCCTGCTCTGCCGTGAGCGCCCGATCTTCTCCATCACGGCGACCACGCTTGCGCGGCGCTAACGCCGCCATGCCTTCGGCCTCGTAGCGCGCGATGATGCGCGTGACCGCGGTATGGCTCAACCCGATCTCCAAGGCGATTTCTGTCTTCGACCGGCCGCGCTGATGGGCACGAATAACCTGGCGTCGCCGCTCATGTTGCTCAGCCGGACTGAGCTTTCTCGCATCGTCTTTATCCATGTAATTCAGACAACACTTAAGCTTAAAAATTCAACCTATTTGCGGGCCGAATCTATAGACAAAGCAATTCCATTTGCCTGAAGAAAATCCAATATTGCTGCATGCACGCCTGTACTATGCAAATTGACAGATCGAACGTACCTGGACGTATCTTCGTTAGGGAACAAATTGCCTGGCAGATCCGAAATGTTGAGTCCGCTTAAGTCCAGGGTCTGATTTAAATTCCCCTGTTCCAAAAATGCAAGTATTCGTGTTCCAGCCCTGGTTCTGTCAACGGATTCACGTTCACTGCCAAGGCTTGCCCAACTCTGTAAATGCGCAAACCAGTTGTCTCGTTCGGTTGCAGTCAAAGCGGAAGCTTCGCGAACCTCGATTGTGACACCCAAATTTCTCAAAGCCTGCAGATGTCGTTCCGGAAACTGTTCGGGCCTGACTGTTACAACCTTAGCATTTGTCGGGATCGGCGGAGGTGATGAAAAATCCCCGAGGTTTCGCAGATCAAGATTGGTGTTTCCTGAATTTTCCCGTGCTTCACGTGATGTTTGTCTGATGAGACCCACTATTTCATCACCAGATTGCCGTCGTCTTGCAACTTCCTCTGCCGGCACTCCCGCTTCCTCGAACCAGGCACTCAATAAACTACGATATTGTCTTGGAAGTCCGCGCAGTACAACCGTTCTACGGACACCCGGATTGTCTTCGGGCTTTGGGCTCACACGGCCTGCATTTATTCCGATGGATTCCGAACCAACTTGAGGTTGAACCGAGTCCGGGAGCCGCTCACTTCGTGCAACTCCTGCGGTACCCGAACCGCCTGCTGCGGGAAGGCGGTCAACGGTGATGCCTCTTACGTTAAAAGCGATTTCCAGGTCTTGGGGAAGACCAACGTCAGCGGCAATCCTTAGACGCAGTGTATTTCCCTCTCCCTGTGATAGGTCGGCGTCCGCTACTTGTTGCATCAGGTCTTGCGCAGCATTGAACCGGTACTGAGCTTCACCGTCATCCTCGGCGTAGACCCATGAATCCAATACGGCACGCAGTAGGTCTCTATTGGATCCTGGCACTGCGGCTGTAGCAGCGGCTGTAGCAGCATCAGTGTCAGCAGCGCCAACTCCGCTTTGAGATGCCGGTACAAGCTGAGTCCCTGCGAAGGTTGGTCCCCACACGCTTCCCGGTTCACGTTCAGTAATCAGTATTCCTGTTCTTCTGAGCGCTTTAATTATGTCCTGTGCAAACTGCCCTCTTGTCACCGTTATGCTTTTCACTGTTTTTCTCAAGGCGGGGAGTGAAGTCAGCCGCCGCAAATCGCTCACGTCAAGATCGAATCGTTCCCCGCTTAAGAGGCCTTGAGTATACCGATCAACCAGCATTTGCCTATGACTTGTTTCCTCGTTGGTGATTCTTTCCTCTGCCATCCATTTCTGTATATGAAGAAATGGCTTGCTTGTCGTTCGGCTTGGATCGCCGCGATTAAAATTGATGTTTGGACGAACTTCTACGTTTCCTACGCGAGCATTGTCTGGATCAGGATTTGTTGGATTCGGCACGCTCTGAGTCTTAGGCGCCGAAAGTCCGGCTGGGACATTGGAGCCGCTTTCCGCAGATGCTCGGACAATAACAATACCGAGGTTGGCAAGAGCAATTCTATGGTCCTCAGGGACGAAGACGTCACTGCCTACAGTCACGCGTATTGCATTTCGTCCATCAGCAGAAGGTGCAAATTCCGCAGTCCCATTGAGCAATGCTGTTGCGGTAGCCACCCTGCCTACAGTTTCTTGGTCGCCAATGCCGTCTTGATAAGTCCATCGTCCCAACAAATTATTGAAATTGACACTCGCTTCACTGCTGCTTGAACCGTTATCTCGATTGGCGCCTGCTGCGGCCGCGTCTACTTCATTTGCCGAATCACGACGCTGATTCACAGCTCTTCCCGCCGCTTCCAGCTCGCGCTGCCGGGGAGTTTTCTTGAATTTAATCGTACCCTTCAAAATCGTTTTTACAGACGCACCGGCGGGCAACGCTTGCTCTCTTTGTCGCCTGGCCTGACGCTCGGCTTCATCCAAATGATTATCAGGCTTCCTGAATGAAACGCTATAGGTGGATGATGGAAGGGAGAATTTAATAAAACTCATGATTGAATTCAAATAGGTCATATACCAAGCGATGGTCAGTCAACCACGGCTTGTGTAAAAGGTTTAAGGGATGCCCTTGCGGGCTCCATGTCGAAATCGTTGATTCCCATGAGTGGATGGCCGGGGCTCACGGGCAAGCACCCTCAAGCAAACTCTGACCAGTTCAATGCAGAGACCGTATTGCAAGTGATGCCGATACGAAAATTCGACCCGGATGAGTGGCAGCTTCATATGAATTGGTTCCATATCGGTTCCTCTCGCAGTCCTGAGCAGGTCCCGCTTTGAAAGCGTGCAGATCCGCCTCCCGGCGTTCGCCGTGTTCCTGCCATGATCGACGCCAGCGTGCCATGTGTCTCCGTCCCGGCATTTTCCGGTGGAGGGGTGGAGGCTGCCGCGGTCGCCTGCCGGTATCGGCCGCAAGGCTGCGGTGGTCGATTAGCGGTGGTTTGTAGAACTTGGAAGAAAAGGCAGCAAAGCGATGAACAGACGCATCAGGATTGCCATGCTTGCCTAGGGAAGCATGATTGCAAGGGTAGAAAAATCCTTCCAGCTTGTTCCAAGTTCTTCTGCTTTTCCTATTTCAACAAACCACCGCAAGCAGCAGAGACGGCGTGGGCGATGACGATCCGGAGGATCTGGAAGCGGCATCGCTGGCCAAGGGATCTTGTACCGCCTGCGAAACAGCGACGGAATACCTGCCGGCGGTTGAAGAAATCGAATTCGCGCTTGACATGCCTGCTCCTGCTGCGGCGCTCACATGCCCGTCATGGGCGTGTATCGACATGCGTCCACGCGCGACGGCATTGAAGCTGGAATCGTTTCGAATCAACTTGCGGTCAGCGGCTGCCCGCATCGAAAAGTTTCAGTCTGGCAGACTATTTTCAGTCAAGCCGATTGAAAGAAACTTGCATCAGGCAGGGCTTCTCTCTTAGCTTCCTGTGCGTATGTCGCCAGCGCCATCGGGCTGAAAATGTATTCGGGTCCAGATTCGCGGAGTTCATAATCTTCCATCGTCTTCCCATCAAGCGGATTGCCGTTCAATATGATGACCATGCCGCCTCGCTCGCGCGGATCGACGATGCGAGGATCGCTCAATGAAGCGCCGTGCGCACTCATTTCCTTGGCGAGCACATCCGGCGGCGTTCCTCGGTCGCGGAATTTTCTTCCTCTAAGCTGCAATTGTTCGAGCGTCAGTTCCATGGGCATGGAGTCGATCCGGTTGTTCCTCAAGTCCAGCGTTGCCAGGCTTTCGGGAAGCTTGTATAGCGGGATTTCCGATAATCTGTTTCCTTTCGCGTCCACATAAGTCAGGTTTTTTGGCCACACCGGAAACAATTCAGTCAAGCGCAGATTGCCGAGATCCAGCGGCGTTTCATGATTTTCTCCATGATCGTGGTGCATCCATTCCTCAAGCCTCCTGACCGCCGTTTTGCGACCATCCACATCCGCGCCGGCATCGTCAACCCAGTTCTGCAGGGCTTCGTGCATTCCCTTCCAATCATCCGAATATTCCCGGTCTCCGGTGACGGTGCTTGATCTGGTGAAGTTGAAATGGGTCCGCTGGCAGTCTGCGAGCTTGCGCAATACGCGCGCTGGCAAACGGGTTTCCCCGAGGGTCACGCTGAGAGATGCCATCGACTCCGGTACATTTTCAATGTCAACATCGAACAAGTCGCAACCGCTCAGGTCAAGTTGCTTCAATCCCTTGGGCAAGCTGCCGATTTCAATGCTGCCTATTCCTTGATTCTTCAATTTGACTTCGCGAAGACGGCTGCTCCCCGGCAGCGGCGGCATCGAGGAAAATGCCATGCCCTCACGCGCCGACAGATCCAGCGGCGGCATTTCGGAATCCGGGCTGGAACGCGATTGCCTTTCCCATTCCCGTATGATGCCCGCCGCATGTCGTCGCGATGCCAACTCGGCTTCTTGCCAAGCCAAAACCGTCGAGTCGTATTCGTTCGAAGTCACGTTCGCATCTTTCAATATCGATGCCTGGGCAATCCAATCCTTCAGCTTCCTCTCAAGCGAGACCGGTCGATGACTTCCGATATGAGGTAATTCCCTGCCATTCAAAACCGGCGCTCCCGCCGTAGTTGGACTCGGCGAGCGCTGCGCCGGTGTCGGGACCGGGACCGGGACCGGCCTAAGCACTGAAGTCTTCAGCCGCTCGTTCCCAAGGGCGGAATTCACCGATGAAGATCCGGCTGGATCTGAAGGCTGGGAAGCATATGAGAAACTGTACACAGGGCCGGTCTTCCGTTCCAGTCGAGCAGCGATAGAATCGACGCTCAGATGGTCGACATCGACCTTGATATGGAGCGTGAAGCGCCGATCGCTCCGGCCATCGTCCGGCAGCGCGGTGACGGGATTTCCGCGTGCATCGAGCGAGAGCAAACCTGCGGGCAACAGCTCGCGCGGCGGCAATGTTGCAAGGCGATTGTTTCGCAGCTGCAGATGTTTCAGGGCTCCGGGGAGATGCGGCGGCAGCTCGTTGAGATCCAGGCCCGAAAGATCAAGCGGAAGAAAGAGGTTACGGCCGTCTAGATTGCCGCTCCAGTCCCTGATCCTGTTCACTGCTTCTTCGCGGCGGCCGCCATGCGCGCCTCCATTTTGGACCCAGCTTTTCAGCCCGGCTTCCACGATTGCCAACTCATCGTATGCGTTCGGTCTCACCGGTGATGTTGCCGTTGCTGCGGACGGAGGCTTGGGTAACGGCCTGGGCAACCGTGATCCAGTTTCCGGCAACGTAGCCCGCTGCGGTCCCGCCGACCGGCTCTGCGAATCTGCCAGATTGGCAGTATCCATTTGTCGCAACCACTTATTGACTCGACTGTGTAGCTGTTCGGTATTCTCCGGTACTTGCACTTGCCGAAGCATTTGGCCGATCTTCCTTGCCTCGTTAGAAGCCTGTCTTTGAGGCTTGGGCTTGGGCTTGGGCTTTTGCAGTTTCCTGGTCAGCTTCGTTTGCAATGCTGTCGGATGCCGCCTCCTGAAAACGTCTCCATGGGGCGTGGATGCCGGTTCCGGTGACCGTGGAATAGCACTCCGATCCTTCCGCGCTCCTTTTACGAGAGACCAGTTAGCAGGATTTCCAGTGATATTCAAAATATTCTGGGTGAAAGGAATTGTTATTTTCATGGCGGCATCAATATGGCAGGTGACATGCGGCGGAGCCAAGGGCAACATGCAGTCTCGGCTTCGTTCGAACTTCAGTGAGATTGTGTGGCAAGCCGGGATCGAGAGTTCCACGCGATGCGTTGTTTATTAACGCGGAACATTGCGCTTCCGCCATTTGATCGGGCAGGCACGAGAAGAAAACCGCATGGTGCGATCCTGCGTGCCGGAAGGGCATGACCGGACATACCGTTTCCATCGGGGCCGATGCCTGCGGTTCCGGCGCATGAGGCCGGAATCGGCCGAATTTTCATCATGCGCATGCAGCGCCTGACTTCCCTGCCACTGTCACGCCCCGATCCGGCAGTCCCTACCGTAACTGCAGCCAGGGCGCCGAACAGGCTGCGGGTCGCCGGATACGCGCGTCTGCCATCACCGCATGCCGGCCAGCTTGCCCAGCGCCACGCTGAGCGTCGCGCCGCCCAGGGTTTTATCCAATTCCGGGTCTCCCGCATACAGCCTGCTCATCCTGCGCACCACGGCCGGATCGACCTGCGCCGCATGGCATGCCAGCCGCTCCACCGCTTCCGTGGACAGATAGCCAGCAAGGCGGGATTCAACCGGCGAGGACGTGTCATGCGCGGCGGCAGCGGCATGCGCAGCCCATTTCTGGTCGATCAGGGGCTTTGCCGCGACCGGGCCGGCGGCGTCGAGCAGCGGCTTGAGCATTCCGGCGCGCTGGCTCGCATCGCCGCGCTCCAAGGAGACGCCTACGACCTCTTCGAAGGGCGGGGTGTGTTCGGAATGGAGGGCTTCCGCAAGTCCATTGGTCACAGCCTCGGAAGGCATCTGATGCGTAATGTCGATGAAGTCCTGTTCGACCTTCTGCATGGAACGTACGCCGGTCTCGGCCGCATATTGCTGCAGCAGCGCAGTGACATCGTTTGCTCGGCTCATCGTTTCTCCTTTCAAGTCGGCATCCGCGAGTGCGGATACCGACGTGTAAGGCCGATGGTGAAGCCGTTTGGCTCGGACGGCTAGCTGACACGCGTCTAATCGACCGCAAGTCAGGAAGCCATCATGCGGCAAGGTGCTACTCGGGTTCGCGCGGTTCGCTCAGGCGCACCAGTTCGGTGACGTCGGGCTGCGGCTGGCTGTTCTCCACCGGCGCCAGTTGCCCGGCATCGAGCTGATGCGAGAAGGAATCGACGGAATCGAGCCGGTGGTGCCTGTCTTCGGGCAAGGTGGGGCCGCTCTGGATATACAGCGTCATCAGCTGCGCGAGGTCGCTCAGCACCGAGATGTGCGTGCGCTCGTAGCCGTGCGAGGCATCGGCGCCGAAGCACAGCAGTGCGGTGCGCACGTCGTGGCCGGCATTCACGGCTGCGCCGGCGTCGGAGTGGTAGAAACGGAAGACGTCTCGATTGCTGTGGATGCCATGCTCGTCGCACAGCGTGAGCAGGCGGCGCGTCAGGTGGTAGTCGTGCGGGCCGGCGGAATCCATCAGCGGAATGGTGACGCCGCGTTCCTTCGCGCCCTGCCCGGCTGCCACCGGACCGATGTCGATGCCGATGACTTCGCTCACGTCGCTCTGGATCACGGCGCGCGCGCCGGAGCCGACTTCTTCGGTAAGGGTGAAGACGACATGGCAGTCCATGGGGATGGGCACGCCGGAATCGACGATGGCCTTGACGGCGGCCAGCACCGCGGCAACGCCGGCCTTGTCGTCGAGATGGCGCGAGACGATGTAGCCGTTTTCCAGCAGCTCGGGATTGGCATCGAAAGCCACGAAGTCGCCGATCTGGATGCGCAGCGCCCGCACGTCGCCGTCGGTTTCCACGTCTTCATCGAGCCGCAGCTCGAGCTGGTCCCAGCTGACGGGCTGGGTGTCGACGGCTTCGTTGTAGACATGGCCGGACGCCAGCAGCGGCAGCACCGAGCCGCGGTGGCGGCCGGTCTCGGTAAACAGCGTCACGCGCCCGCCTTCGGCCCAGCGGCTCGACCAGGTACCGATGGGCGACAGCGACAGGCGGCCGTTGGGCTTGACCTCGCGCACCATCGCGCCCAGCGTGTCGAGGTGGGCCACGATGGCGCAGGCCGGGCTGGAGCGGCGGCGCTCGGGCATGTTACGGCGCAGCACGGCACGGATGGTGCCGCGCCGTGTCAGTTCATAGGCCACGCCGATCGCATCGAGCTTGGCGCCGGTGTAATGCACGATTTCATCGGTCAGGCCCGCCGGGCTCGGTATGTGCAGCAGTTCGAGCAGCGTGGTCTTCAGGAAGGCGTTATCGATAGGAAGCTTTTGCATGGCTGTCACGTGTTTCCTGTCATGGTGAACGGGAAAAGCAGATCGATGAAGCGCTGCGCAGTGGGCTGCGGTTCATGGTTGGCCAGGCCGGGGCGCTCGTTGGCCTCGATGATCACGTACTCGTCGGACGACGGTTCCGGCACCAGGAAATCGAGCCCGACCACGGGAATGCGCAGCGCCCGCGCGGCGGTCTCGGCCACGTCGCGCAGCATCGGATGCAGTTCGGCCGTCACGTCATGGATGGTGCCGCCGGTGTGCAGGTTGGCGGTCTTGCGCACCTTGATCGCCTGGCCGGCCTCGATGACCGAGTCGTAGCTCAGGCCCTGCCCGGCGAGGCAGCGTTCGGTTTCGCCGTCGACCGGTATCTTGCTTTCGCCGCCGGTGGCAGCGGCGCGGCGCGCGCTCTGGCGCTCGATCAGCTGCAGCACGGTGGACTCGCCGTCGCCGACGATCTCGGCCGGGCGGCGGATGGCGGCAGCCACCACCTTGTAGCCGATCACCACGATGCGCAGGTCCTGGCCGCTGCAGAATTCCTCGAGGATCACATGGCCGCCCTGGGCGGCGGCGCGTTCGATGGCTTCGACCATGTGGTCTTCGCCGCGCACGTCCACGCTGATGCCCTTGCCCTGCTCGCCGAGCGCGGGCTTCACCACCACCGAGCCGCATTCCTTGAGGAAGGCGGCATTGGCTTCCGGATCGCCGGCGGTGATCTGGCGCGGCACGCGCAGGCCGATGGAAGCCAGACGGCGCGAAGTCAGCACCTTGTCCTGGCACCAGGTCATGGCGACGCCGCCGGTGAGCTCGGTGAGCGATTCGCGGCACAGCATTTCATGGCCGGCATGGCGCAGCTTGAAGATGCCGGCGGCCGCATCGATCACTTCGACGCTGATGCCGCGCCGGCGCGCTTCATCGACGATCAGGCGGGCATAGGGATTGAGGCCGCCGAAGTCGGTGGTTTCGACGAACAGCTTTTCATTGATGGCGTTCTTGTTCTTGACGACGAAGCCCTGCACCTGCTCGAAGCCGAGCTTCTGGTACAGCGCGATGGCCGGCTCGTTGCCGTGCAGGACCGAGAGTTCGAGATACTTGCGGCCGCGGGTCGCGTAGTGGGCGATCAGGAAGTTGACCAATCCCCGGCCTGCTCCCACGAGACCGGTCTGCGGGTCGACTGCGAGGCACCAGAGGCTGCAGCCCTGGCCTTCGTCGCCGAAGGCTTCGTAATGATCGACGCCCATCGCGGAGCCGATGATGTCGCCGGTGCGCTCATCCTCAGCGACCAGGAAGACCACCGCATCCGAGTGGCGCTGCCGCCAGACCAGGCGCGGATCGACCGGCACCATGTTGCGCATGGTGTAGAGGCGGTTGATGGCGGCGATGTCGGCACGCGTGGTGAGGGGACGGATCACGATGCCCGGCGGCGGCGGCTCGGCCGGGGAGCCGTCGAGCTGCTTGCGGAAGATGAGCGAGGGATCGAGAAACAGGGCCGAGGGCGCTTCGGCCAGCACCAGCTGCGGCGATTCCACATGCAGGGCGATGTCGCGCTTGCCCGGCTGCTCTTCCTGCAGCGCGCGTGCCAGCGCCTGCGGCGACTCGAAGGAAGGCCCGTACAGCAGCCGGCCCCAGCCGCATTCCAGCGTTGCATTCGGGCGGGCAGCTTCGGCGTTCTCCGCTTCGTTGCTGTTGATGTCGCTGCCTTCGGCAAAGAAGGGCGGATTGGAATTGCGTTTGCCTTGGATGGAAGGATCGTGATGAAGAGCAGTCATGTCATGCTTCCTGTCTGATAGGGATGAATTCGGTGAGTGCCCGCATGCATGCGTCACAGGCCGCGCGTCTGCAGCCAGGATTCCAGCAGGGCGATCTGCCATACCTTGGAACCGCGCAGCGGCGTGATGTGGCTGTCGGGCGCTTCCAGCATGGACTCGACCACGTCGCGCCGGAACAGTCCGCGCTCTCGGGCAGCCTTCGAATCGAGCGTGTCGCGCACGAAGGTCAGGAAATCGCCGCGTAGGTACTTGAGCGCCGGAACCGGGAAGTAGCCCTTGGGACGGTCGATGACCGCGGCGGGAATCACGGCGCGCGCGGCTTCCTTGAGCACATACTTGCCGCCTTCAGCCACCTTGTGGCGGGCGGGAATGCGCGCGGCCAGTTCCACCAGTTCATGGTCGAGGAAGGGAACGCGGGCTTCGAGGCCGAAGGCCATGGTCATGTTGTCGACGCGCTTGACGGGGTCGTCGACCAGCATCACGGTAGTGTCGAGCCGCAGGGCGCGGTCGATTACGCTGTCGGCGCCGGGCCTGGCGAAATGCCGCTCGACGAAATGGCTGCTGGCATCGTCGAGCCGGATGTCCGGGCTGAGCAGGCCCATCAGTTCCTGGTGGCTGCGGTCGAAGAACACGCGGCGGTAGGCATCCAGGCCCTTGGCTGGATCATTGATGTCGGTAAGCGGCGGATACCAGTGGTAGCCGCCGAACACTTCATCGGCGCCCTGTCCGCTCTGCACCACGCGGCTGTGGCGCGAGACTGCCTGCGACAGCAGGTAGAACGCGACGCAGTCGTGGCTGACCATGGGTTCGGACATGGCGGCGATGGCATCCGGCAGCGAGCGCAGCAGATCATCGGCGGGAATATGCAGCTTTTCATGCACGGTGCCGTAGTGCTTGGCGATCAGGTCGGAGTAGTAGTATTCGTCGCCGGCTTCGGCATCCACCGCTTCGAAGCCGATGGAATAGGTGCGCAGGTCCCTGGTGCCGGCCTCGGCCAGCAGGCCTGTGATGAGGCTGGAATCGAGGCCGCCCGACAGCAGCACGCCGACCGGCACGTCGGAGACAAGCCGGCGCTTGACCGATACACGCAAGGCGCCGAGCACTTCGGATTTCCAGTCTTCGAAGCTGCGCTTCTCGTCATCCTCGCTGCGATTGAATTCGAGTTTCCACCATTCCTTGATGCTGCACTCGCCGTCGGGCGTGATCTTCATGTAGCTGCCGGCCGGCAGCTTGCGCACGCCGCGCAGGATGGTGTGCGGCGCGGGCACGACCGCATGGAAGCTCATGTAATGATGCAGCGCTTCGAGGTCGAGAGAGGTATCGATGTCGCCGCCCACTAGCAGGGCTGGCAGCGAGGATGCGAAGCGCAGGCGGCGCGTGTCGAGCGAATAGTAGAGCGGCTTGATGCCCAGGCGGTCGCGCGCGAAATAGGTGACGCCGCTGTCGCGTTCCCACAGCGCAAAGGCGAACATGCCGTAGAAGCGGTCGAGCGCCTTCGGGCCCCAGGCATGCCAGGCCTTGATGATGACTTCGGTGTCGCCGGTGGAGGCGAACTGGTAGCCCGCGCCCTTGAGCTCTTCGCGCAGCTCGTGGTGGTTGTAGATGGCGCCGTTGAACACGATGCCCATGCCGAGCTGATTGTCGACGAAAGGCTGGTGAGCGCGATGGCTCAGGTCCATGATGCTCAGGCGGCGATGGCCGAAGCAGCGAGGGCCTAGGCTGAAGATGCCTTCGCCGTCGGGCCCGCGGCGCGACTGCGCTTCGGTCATGTCCACGACCGTGCGCACATCGGCAAAATGTTGATCGAAACGTATTTCTCCGGCGATACCGCACATGGGATCACACTCCTCTTGGGGGGAAGTTGGATGGCGGCGCGAGATTCGTAGCCCGGCACGGAAAGGCAGCGTTACTTTTCCGAACGCAATATTGCGTAGCCCTGAGGTGCCTCAAGGTTGGAACCGGTTGAACCCGCACCTCGTCTGGGTATGTAGAGACATAAAGCGCCCGTTTGTTCCTGACAATTTGTCAATGCGCACTGTTTTCGCCGCATTGCAGCGCCGGGATTGCGGCAAGCCAGAATGCCCTATTGATGCAGGCGAAAAGCGGGAACGATTGAATGCGGAAAAGCTCGATTGGCAGCGGTTTTGCTTTCCTTCGCTCCATTTCTCAATTTCTCCCGGGCAGGTATTCAGGCATGAAGACGTTTCACTGCGACAAGTGCGGACAACAGGTGTTTTTCGAAAACGTGCGCTGCGAGAACTGCGGCAGCATGCTCGGCTATCAGCCTGAGCACCATGCGATCAGCAGCTTCGAACCGGCCGGCGAGAACGTGTGGCGCAGCCTCAATCCGGCCAATGAAGGGCTGCTGTACAAGCAGTGCATCAACTATTCAAGGGAAGACGTCTGCAACTGGATGCTGCCGGCCGATGCGCCGAGCGAACTCTGCGCCTCCTGCCAGCTGACGCATATCATTCCGGCGCTGTCATCGGAAAAGAACCGCCTGTACTGGAAGCGGCTCGAAGCCGCCAAGCGCCGTCTGCTGTATTCGCTGTGGGACCTGCGCCTGCAGCCGACGCCGAAGATCAACGACCCCGATGCCGGCCTGGCCTTCGAGTTCCTGGAAGACACACCCGAAAAACGGGTGATGACCGGGCATGCGAACGGCCTGATCACGCTCAACATCGCCGAGGCCGATCCCGCGCACCGTGAAAAGACGCGCGAACAGATGGGCGAGCCCTACCGCACGCTGCTCGGCCACTTCCGGCATGAGAGCGGCCATTACTATTTCGACCGCCTGATCGTCGATACAAAATGGATCGAGCCTTACCGCGAACTGTTCGGCGACGAACGGCAGGACTACGGCGAATGCCTGCAGCGGCATTACAAGGAAGGCCCGCCGCCCGATTGGGAAACGCGCTTCATCAGCAGCTATGCGAGTTCGCATCCCTGGGAGGATTGGGCGGAAACCTGGGCGCATTATTTGCACATGGTGGATACGCTCGATACGGCGTATGCCTGCGGCATGACGCTGCAGCCGAAGAAGGCGGGCGAGCCGGAATTGAAAATCGAGGAAAGGCCGGCGCGCAGTACGGCCTTTGACGACGTGATCAAGGAGTGGTTTGCGCTGAGCTATGTGCTCAACAGTCTGAACCGCAGCGTGGGCATGCCTGATCCGTATCCGTTTACGCTGTCGACGCCGGTGATCAACAAGCTGCGCTTTGTGCATGAGGTGGTGCTGGATCGGCAGCGGAGGGGGTGAGGTGAGGCAATGCAGAGCGTAGCAGGTAGACATGCTCGGCAATCTCTCGACTCCCTCCCCTTCAAGGGGACGTAGCAGGGGTTTCGCAACGCACTGCGTTGCGCCTGCGGAGTCGGAGCCGCTTGCAAGCGGCGAGGTGGAGGGTTGGGGTGGGGATGGGTTCAGATGCACGCCGCTACACCCATCCCCCACCCAACCTCCCCCTTGAGGGGGGAGGAGCAATCTTTACCCCGCCAGCACCGCGCTCCCATCCTCTCCCCTCACCATCGCCACCGGCCCGCCCGCATGCTCGTCGCGACCGCCGATGTCATAGGCCCACACCTGAAAGCCATCGAGCACCACTTCGCCATAGAAGGTAGCAAACGCGCAGTCCACCGCATCCATGCCATGCGCGATCTTGATCCGCCCCTTGTGCGTGCGGTTGTAGCGCGGATCGTAGATATGCCAGTGCCCGCCCAAGAAAACCTCGCAGTACGCATGAAAATCGACCCCCATGTCGCCTTCGGCGGTGTGCGGATCAAGATAAGGCAGATAACCTGCCGCGTAACGCGCCGGAATATCCATCGCGCGGCAAAGCGCCACCATCACATGCGCATAGTCGCGGCAGACGCCGTAGCCGCGGGCGAGGATATCGCAGGCCGACAGCAGGGAGCTGCCGGTGCCGTAGCGGTATTCGATATTCGCATGCGTCCAGCCGCAGATGGCTTCGATCAGCCGCGCCGGGTCGCCCCGCAAATGATTGAAGCGCTCGTGCGCGAACTGGGCCAGGCGGTCGGATTCGCAGTAGCGGCTTGCGAAGGTATAACGCAGGACATCGGGCGGCAACGCTGCCGGCGATACCAGATCCGTCGGCAGATCCTGGTTCTCATCGCGGTTCGGCACCAGCAGCAGCATGTCGTGTCTTATCACGTTGATGCCGGGCGTCAGCACGGTTCTGATGAAGGTATTGCCGTGCGCATCGACGAATTGCTCGGCGGGCTGCGCGGGCGAATGGTTCGACACTTCCTGCAGCAGGATCTGCTGCGCTTCGAGGCGCGGCCGCACGAGCAGCAGCAGCGGCACCTCGACGCGCGCCGTGTATGAGAGCATACATCCGGCACGCAAGGTCATCATGCCGGGCGGCGGCTGGGGAAGATCTGAAGCATGCATCGCTGTTCGGGGAAGGTCGGAAAGCCGCTCGGAATAAGCGGTCTGGCCGTTGTATGACAGGCGCTTTCCGAAATGGTTTAGCGACTGTCCTGCGCCCGCGCAAAGCCATGTCCATCATTGTGCAAGGCTGCGGCTTCATGGTGCAGGATCAGGAATTTTCATGCGCCATGATGGTCAGTATCTGACTGACCCACATCCATTTGCACCATACCCTTGCATCAGACATGAAAACAACCGCGCATCACTCCGCTTCCCGTTTCGACCCCAACCACATGTTCGATACCTTGCTGCGCCGGCTGGAGATGGCCAATGACGAGGCGCTTTGCGCCGAGCTGCATGTGGCTCCGTTTGTCATCGCGCGCATTCGCAGCGGCCAGTCGCCGGTTCCGCCTTCCCTGCTCATCCGCATCAATGAACTGTCGGGCATCAATGTGCGCGAACTGCGCAGGCTGATGGGAGACCGGCGCAGCGAATACCGCATGGGCGATTTCGTGCCGGCTCGGGAGTCTGTTCATGCAACAGCCAGGCATGGGCGATCGATGGATGCCGACGACGCCGGCCTGCCGAACAGCGTGCAGTGGGCCTGAAGCTTCGGAACGCCCGAAGATCCTGAAGCACAGGCATTTGCGCGGCGGTCATGCCGCCCGGCTGCGCGTGCGCCTGCGCATGGCGGCATTCTGGGACTGCAGGATGCGGTCGATGGTCTCGGAGGCGTCGCGGGCGCGCTGCTGCGCTTCCTCGCCGTGCGGAAACAGTTCCGGATTGCGGTAGCTCAGCCAGGCATAGGCCGAATACAGCTTGCAGTCGTCCTCGACTTCCTGCAGATTGCGCCGGTGATCGGTCATCTGCTGCGGCGGCAGCGTGCTGGGCTTGCCGCGCGCAACGGCGCGGGCCCATTGCTGCCATGCCTCGTGCAGGACGGGAATGCGCGAGGAGATCGGCACCAGCGACAAGGTGAACTTGTCCGCCAGCGGCATCGGCAGCGTATCCAGCCACAGCGCCCGCTCCGACTGTTCCTCGGTGATGCGCGGCGTGAAGAAGCCGTCGGGCACGTCGATGTTGTGCTCGAAGCGCCTGAGCAGCTTGGACAAGGCCTGCTCGTTGGTCACCGAGGCGATGCGGTTGAGGTGCTCCAGCGTCGGCGCGACCGAAAAACCCAGCGCAGGCACGGGAGGCACCTTTTCCTGCAGCAATGAACGCATCACATAATGCGTCTGCTCGTCATAGCCGGCGACGAACCCTTCCTCATGCACGCCGAAGCGCCCGGCCCTGCCGGCGATCTGCTTTGCCAGCGCGGCGCTCAGTTCTTCCTCTTCATAGCCGTTGTACTTGCTGGACGTGGTCATGACCACGCGCTGTATCGGCAGGTTCAGGCCCATGGCGATCGCGTCGGTGCCGACCACCACATCCGCCGAGCCTTCGCGGAACCGCGCCGCCTGGGCGCGGCGCACTTCCGGCGACAGGTTGCCGTAGACGGTGGCAACCGAGAGCCCGATTTCGGTGATCATGTCGCGCCACATCAGCACGTCGCGCCGCGAGAAGGCAATCACCGCATCGCCGCGCCGCAGGTTGCGCAATTTGCGCACCGCAGTGGCTTCCATGGTCAACGGCGCCTTGCGCTTGAGCAAGCGGATCTCCAGCGGGCAGTCGAGGCGGCGCGCCAGCGCTTCAATGGCCTTGCGCGCTTCCGGAGCACCGACGAGATAGACGGTGGTGGCGGGCGCTCCGCACACCGCCGCAGTCCAGGCCGCCCCTCGGTCACGGTCGCCGAGCATCTGGATTTCATCGATCACGGCGACATCGACGCGCGTGGTGGTGTCGAGCATTTCCACGGTGCTGGCCACGTGGGTGGCGCCTTCAACGATGCGCCTCTCCTCGCCAGTGACGAGACTGACCTTGATCGGCTCGCCGTTGCGTTCGGTGGCGGCGAGACGTTCGTAATTCTCCAGCGCCAGAAGGCGCAGCGGCGCCAGGTAGACGCCGGTCCTGGCCTTGGCCAGCGCTTCCATGGCTTCATGCGTCTTGCCGCTGTTGGTCGGCCCCAGCACGGCGATGAAACGGCGCGGCAGGCGGCGTGCCAGTTCGAAGGAGGCAGGATATTCCGCCAGATTGATGCTTTCGCGCGTGCGCTCGGCATGGATCTGTTCCTGCTGCCGCTCGATCGCATGTTCGAGCCGCTGTTCGATGCGGCCGAAGACCTGGTCGAACGGCACCGAGGATTCCTTCACCGCCAGCGCCTGCAGGAAGGTCATGGGATCGAAGCTGTAGTCGAGCGCCACTTCCGCCAGCCGGGACACGAACTGGGCTACCGTGCGGTGCAGCTTCTCGATGGCCGTCGGCGTCACGCGTTCCTGCACCAGCTGCAATTGTTTTTCCGGTCCCATGTTGCGCCATTTGCCGGTCTTGGCGAGAACCCCGTCGCCGGGGACGAGGTCGTAGGGAACATGCAGTCCCGCGGCGTCCGCAGTGCCGGCGTAGCGCACCATCACGCGCCCTTCCAGCTTCACGAGTTCTGCGCCCAGCGAGCGCACATGCTGCTCTGCAGCCTGCGGATGAATACCTTGCGGCGGCGGACTGCCGTCGCCGCCGTCAGGGCTTGCCTGCCTGTCGGTTGATTGCTCGACCTGAGGTGTCTGGATGTCGTCGCTGCGCTCGTTGCTGCTGTTGCCGGAATTGTTTGCCATCATTCGCGTTTCATGTGTTTTTGCTAGGATGCCTGGCTTGCATGCGGGTTCAATGCAACTCGTGCGCCGCCATGCACTGTCAATGCGCATTGGGCGGACTGCGTGATGCCGCTGGACTTTTTCCTTTTTTCTTATCTACGATCATGAGCTTCCATACCGAAATGCACCCCGGCGTTGCCGCCGACGTTCCCGCCGCCACGCGCGGCTTCGTCTTCAACCATAGCATGCTGCGCGTGAAGGATCCGGCCGTATCGCTGGACTTCTATTCGCGCGTGCTGGGCATGCGCCTGCTGCGCAAGCTGGACTTTCCCGAGATGAAGTTTTCGCTGTATTTTCTTGCCCGTCCCGAAGAGGGCGCAGCGATACCGGAAGACGAAGGCGCGCGTACCAGCTGGACCTTCAGCCAGCGCGGCATCCTCGAGCTGACGCACAACTGGGGCACGGAACAGGACCCTGACTTTCACTATCACGACGGCAATGCGCAGCCGCAAGGTTTCGGACACATCTGCTTTTCCGTGCCCGACCTGGCGGCAGCGGTAAGCTGGTTCGATGAGAACAAGGTGGCATTCGTCAAACGCCCCGATCAGGGCAAGATGAAGGACGTCGCTTTCATCAAGGACCCCGACGGTTACTGGATCGAGATCGTGCAGCCTTCCTTGCTGTCCGGACTGGGCCGCTGATCTTTCAAGCCACTTGGGTGCTTCCCTGCGCTCGAGGAAGCATCAGGCGAAAAAAAACCCGCAGACCTTGCGGTTTGCGGGTGAATCCAATTCAAGGAGAGTTGGAGGAGACAGTTGCAAGATTAGTGCACCGCACAAAAAATGTCTGCTTTCCGTTGGTGATATCTGTTATTCCAGATATCTATATCTAGCTCTCCTCCATCCTGTGTCTCTTACTCCGCAAGGGCTGCCAGCTCAGTCAGTTCAAGGCCTGCGAGGTCCTGTGCCTTGTTGCCGATGAAGGCCGCACGGCTGTAGGATTTGCCATGCAGCCATGTCGCAGCGGCCTGCTTCAGCTTTTCTGCGCTGCACTGCAGCACGCCTTGGCGGTAACGCTGCCGCATCTCTTCATCGATATGCTGCTGCGATTGTTCCCAAGCCCACATCACCGCGCCATAAGGTGAACGGGGGCGGTCGAGACCTTGAATGACGCAAATGATCGCTTCCTCGATGTTTTCCTGATTCAGCTCAGCTTCGATCACCCAGGCGATGGCCTTTTCGAAATCCTGATACGTCGCGGCCAGCCGCGGATCGCGGTAGGACGTCATGGCGAAGGTGCCGGTGGACGGCGAATAGTAGGCGTTGCCGCCATAGGCGCCGCCCTCTTCCCGCAAGGCCTGATGCAGCACGACATTGGTCAGCAATTCGCCGAGCACGGCGAGTGCGGCCGCATCGGAGTCGGCCAGCGTAGGCGCGCGCCAGACTGCAAAACAGTGGTTGACCTGCGCATCCGCGTGCAGTGCGGCGTTGCTGGTGCCGGACGCCGCTTGCGGCGCCTCTGCAGCCGGGAAGCGAGGCGCGGCCGCTTCGGGCAGGCGGATCTGGCGTGCCAGTTCGGTGCTTTGGTTTGCCGCACCGGCAGCCATGATGGTCAAGGGCGAGCCGAGGATTTGCCGGTGCAGGTCCTCAAGGCGTGCGGCAATTTCCTTCAATCCCTGCTCGGACTCCAGCTGCGCATGCAGTTGCCGGAAGAAGGACAGCGAGGCGACGCCCTTGGCCGTGTCTTCGAAGCGGCGCAGCGGGGACAGCGGTGCCGACGATGCATACCGCGCATAGTCATCGCCTTCGTCGGCGAGGCTGTCGCGCATGTTCTGCACCTTGCTGTCGATGAGGAAGGCAATGCGGTCGAGCTCGTCGAAGCGCGGTGCCCGAAGGGATTCGGAAATGATTTCCGCGATCGCCCGCTGCTCCTCGGCCAGCCCCTTCGCATAGTAGTCGACATGCATGTTCAGGCTGCGGTCGGGCCGCTGCGACTGGGTCACATGCAGATTGATGTCGAAGAAGGGTACGCGCGCATGGCGCCATGCGTCCGCCTCCTCGTAGGACATGGCGCCCACGCCGAGTTCCGGCACCACTTCGATGTACAGCTGCAGCCACGGCCAGGTTTCCTCGGGCATGCCCGACACGTCGGCCAGCACGCGCGCATAGGCGATGCCGTTGGAAGCGATCGGCGTCACCACGATGCCCGCCTCCGCGGCCGGCAGGACCGGCATCGGATGCGGCTGGGGATTGACGTCCTCCGGCCTGATGCGGGGGAGCAGATCGTTGTTGACCGGCTGGCGCTGGCGTTCCAGCAGGGCTGCGGACTCCGTGCGTATGCGCTCCTTCTCCGCCTCGGACAGGCCGGCCTGCAGCGCATCGAGGCGCTCGTCCTCGATGCGCTTGCGCTTCTGGAAGTATTCCGGGTCGGGCACGACCTGCGCGTCGAGCCGTGTCTGATTGCCGATGAGTTCGCGCACCAGGCTCTTGAAGTAGGCGGGATCTGCAATTTCCTCCTGAAGCCGGACCAGCACGTCTTCGCTGTCGAAGGCATTCATGATGTCGCCGCCGTACATTTCATGCGGCATCGCGCGCAGCAGCTGACGCAGCAGATGCGGCGTCGAACCGCCGGTGATTTCCCGCTGGCGGAAACGGATGTCGCGCAAGGTGGCGGCCAGTATTTCCTGCGGCACGCCCTCGCGTGCGGCTTCTTCGAGGGCGCTCCAGATGCGGTCACGCGCCTTGCCGACCTGAGCCGCGGTCAATCCTTCCATGCCGAGATGGAAGACCATCTGCCGCCCGCCGGCGTCGGTGCCGTTCAATGCGGACGGCCGGCCGTAACCGGCGGACTCCATCGCCCGCATCAGCGGAGCGGCGGCATTGCCCAGCAGCCCGGCTTCCAGCAGTTCGGCGCGGTAGTAGCTTTGCGGATCCACCGCGTCGCCGAGCAGCCATGCGATCTGCACGCCGTGTTCGCGGGTCGGCACTTCGATGCGCGCCTGCTCCGGCGCGCTCCATGCGGTTGCGCGCTCGGGCAGCAGGCGAGGGCTGCGGCCCGACAGGCGGGACAGTACGCGCTCCTCGATCATGGCCTGCACTTCCTTTGGATCGACGCTTCCCGCGGTCATGAAGACGGCCTGGGACGGATGGTAGTGCGAGGCGTGGAATTCCTTGAGCGCCGCATGGGTCAGCTCGGGAATGACGAGCGGATCGCCGCCCGACTCGACGGCATAGGTGGTATTGCGCATCAGCTGCGCGGCGATGCCGCTGTCGAGCGCTCGCACCGGGTCGCCGAAGGCGCCTTTCATTTCATTGAACACGATGCCCTGGTAGGACAGCTTGTCGCCGTCCAGGGACAGGCGCCACCCCTCCTGCAGGAAGTCCAGGTAGTCGAGCCGCGGGAAGAAAGCAGCATCCAGGTAGACGTCGAGCAGGTTGAAGAAGTCGGTCTTGTCGGTGCTGGCGAAGGGATAGACCGTCTTGTCCGGATAGGTCATCGCATTCATGAAATGCGCGATCGAGCGGCGCGACATGGCAAAGAAGGGGTCGCGCACCGGATAGCGGTCGCTGCCGCACAGAGCGAGATGTTCAAGAATGTGCGCTCGCCCGTCGCTGACGTCGGGGACGGTGGGAAAACCTACCAGGAAGACCATTTCCGCATCGTCGGTGGCGAGGTGAATATGTCTTGCGCCGGTATTGCTGTCTTCGTATTCCTGAACCTCGGCTTGCATGGCAGGAATGTGACGGGTGCGGAGTTTTTGGAATGTCATCGTGAGTGCAGCTTGAGTTGGATAGATGCAGAATCGTTAAAGGTATGTTGCCGGCAGTACGGTGCGGTTCCGGTCGCCGGTTAGCGCACTGGCCAGTATGCTTTCATGTGCAGACAAGTCTGGAAAGTTCAACTGTACCTTGATACGGAAGCGGCTGCCGGGTTGATTGGACTGTCATTGCGCAGTACGGTTGCGGCAATAGCGGTCATTCTCGACGCGATACTTTCTTGTAACGCACGGGGCTGGTTGCAACACTGACCGCAAGCGCGTGCATTGAGCCGAATTGCAATCAAACGAACTAACCGCTGATTTCCCATCGAAGCATGCCATAAAAGAAACGCACTGCGTTTGACGTGGCCCGGCATGGCCGCTGGTTCAATCTCCACTCTCTTTTACCTGTCTGAGCCATTCGGTACTTGCCGCCGAAAACACATTCATTCCCTCCTCTGCATGGTGTACGGCACACCGATCGAAAAAAGATTTCAGCTGACCATACAGGGTGCCCGACGTGATACCCGCCTTCGGATCGGCGTCTCGCAAACGCGCCGGACTCCATGGCGCGCGTTCGGCGATATCCGCAGCTCGCCCGAGCAGGAATACCCCATGATTCGAGGGATGAGTTGGATCTGAATGCAAACTTCTGGATTCCAGATAGGCTGAAACGTCGCGGACGAAGGCATCGTCTAGTTGGAAAGTCTGCCGGCCTCTGCTTCCGCTTCCGTCGATAATCAGGCTCCAGCCGGCGTCGGCATCCCGATGCAAGGCATCGACGCGGCAGGACACGATATCCGCAAGCCGCAGGCCTGTTGTTTCGAACAGCTTCAGCGCAAGCTTGAGGCGTCTGTGCACGGAATTATCCGGCAGGCTCGCCGCCTGCTGCCAAAGGTGGCGCCACTGTTCCGGCGTCAGGCACTTTTCCTGCGGTTTGGCCGATGCCGCAGCGGTGTCATGTTTCGCTACCGAGGCCCCTGCCCATGGATTGGCGTCGAGGTAGTGCTGCTCCACCAGATAGGCATAAAGACTTTTGAGGACGGTGCATGCATGGCGGCGCGCAGCCGTCGAGAGCGGGCCTTCGAATGGCCTCCACAACGGGCTCCATTTCTCCCTGCCGCGCTTGCCGCACCATTGTTCAGCCGGAGCGGGATTGGACAGGAATTCCAGGTAAGCCTGGCAGTCGGTCAGCTCGACGGAGGACAGAGGAATCCGGCGCTGCACGACTGCCCAGAGGAGAAAGCGTTCTGCCTCGCGCAAATAGGAGCGTTGTGTGTGCGTCAGTTTTTCGGAATGACTTCCGGCCGGCGGCGCGGAGCCGCCCTTGGCTTGTATCCAGCTGAAGATGGCCTCGACATCGTTCGATGCCGGAATGGCGCATTGCTGCTGAGGAAGACGATGGGTGCCGGAGGATCCGTCAAGATGATGCGGAACGATCAGCTTCTCGATAGGCACTACGGCAGTTGCAGCCGGAACGACTTCGGCAAGTTGACTGGCGCCCAGCGCCGTACGCGGAGCATTGACATGCTGACCGATCGTCATCCCGATGGTGTGCTCATGCGCCTGCAGCCATGCGACGATGCGCTCGGCCTTTCCTTTCCCGATCGCTTTCACGCCGACCCACCAGCGGAAGCCGATACCGTTGATCCGCTCGAACAGCGAGCGCAAGGTCGTCAGGCCTGCGGCCTCCAGGCGCTGTGCAAGGTCGGGATTGAACCATGCCGATACTGGATCATCGGCAAGCGGCGGTTGCACGGCGAGCGCCTCGAGCCAGTGCAGCGCCTCCAGCTGTTTGCTGATGAGGCGCCGACGCCGGGATTGGGTCGCTCGCTGGCTGCCGTAGCGGCTTTGGTAATGTTCAATCTGCTCGGCCTGGGAGAAATCTTCCAGGCCGTGGGCGAGCGCATATTCCTCGAGACTGGGAAGCCTTTCACTCTTGTCTTCAATGCGATTGGGGTCAATGCGGATCAGCCGGGCCAATCCATGCCGTTCGCTTCGCCGCGCAGCCGCCGCGAATTCATCCCTGATCCATTGGATCGTGCGGTTCACATTGCGAACATCATCATGTTCGCCCTCCACGCGCAGATACCGGTTCCAGCTTTCCCGGGTGTCCAATCCCTGTACGACGGCACGCATGAACGCGAAATGCCCGATATGCAACCGGCGCGCAGTCGTGCCTTGGATCAGCATCGCAAGCGAATGGGCCGGCTTCTTCAAAATCGCTGTGGAATTAGCCGCCTGATTGGTCATGGAAGATGTGAACGAAAGGAATTGGTCGCCGCCGTCTATTATCATTGATCGCAAAAATTGTTGCAACCAGACAGCTTTTCTTGGCAGCTCTTTGCTTTTTCCTTTGAATTCAAGCGCTTAGCGCTAGTATTTCAGCCCTTACTGCAAGCAGATGCCTTTGCATATCTCCGAGCTGGCTGGTCGACTGAGTAATGCTTTTATAGCAGCGTTCCGTAACAAGAATCAGTGAAAGCTGAACCTTGGTACTCGTGCTTCAATTCTTTCATCTGCTTATTTATGCATGGTCCTGCCACATCCGCGACATAACGCGCCAAGGAAGAAGAATGATCTTTTCGCTTGGTGGGATCAGGTAGTCGAGCGAAGCTCCTTAACAGGACCGCCAATGGCGTGCGCAGCACGGCCAGACCGGAGACCGCAATCCCGTGCTTCGCAATGACTTGGCATCACTACAAGCAAACGCACCCTAACGATGCTGCTGCCGCGGTACAGGCTCCTCTATCGGAGGATGCTATATCTTGCTACGGCACCGTTCCTCACCTATTCACCTCGCACTTTACTCTCGATTCCGTTCAATACCACTTGAACTCTCCACTATTAGCGGTTGGCCTTTGATAGGTTTGCGTCAATCGCTATTCGAGTCGGCAAATCTACGGCTTGAGGTGAGAAGATTTGGGAGGAGATTTGGTTGGAACTGGGAGATATATGTCCATTGTCATCCGCACCGTACTTGTACGGTACAAACGAGCTGATGCCCCTGCGTTCCAATTAGTTGTGGGCTCCCTAAAATGGAACAGAAAGCTTTACCCTCTGCCTAATTTAGCGCCTTTGAATAGAACAAACCGTGATGTTGATGCTTTCCTCTAGAAGGGCAACTGCGGAACGAAATTTCTCATGCCAGTCAAGCGTCGGTCTATGGGTGAGAACTTTTGGGAGGCGGCCGAGCAAGTCAATCTTGCTCAGGTTCAGGGTCTTGTTCGGAAGAATAGCGTTCGCTCATGCAACGGGAAACTCTTCGAATAGCTTAAGCAACTTAGCTCGTGCGGTGCTGCCAACATGGCGCCTCCAAGACTTCAATAGTCAAAGCTACTCATGACAAGTAATGTTCTCAATGGACTTGAGGCGACCGAGGCTCGTTATCAAGCTTCTGCTGTATGGAAGTGATTATCGTAAGCAAGATATCAGTTATGCTCCGGCTACTACTATGCCTCGCTGTCCTGCACGCTTCCTCTCGCTGGTTCGACTTCCTGCTTCCAACCCTTGGATGATTTGTGACTCAAAGGAAATTCCGTCTCCACTTTCAAAGGTGAGAAAATTTGGGAGCGCATTTATCTCCTGGTATTGTTAGATGCTTTGCAAAGCAGATTTTCACCGTGCTGCAGACATCCCATAAAGGAACTGCATCTCCAACATACTGATGATCAATAATTTGCCGGGCTTGGCTTGAGCTTTATTTGAAATGCTTAGATTTGGAAGCCAATCACTTGGACGGAATCCTTTTTCCGCAAATGCAAAAGTTTGTCCCCGGCCTCAGTATTTTGGATACTGTGATGCAACCGGAAAGTTGCGCGATACAGGCGACTAAACTAGTAAATTGCGTCCCTACTCCTGCTTTCTTACCAGGCTTTTTTGAAGAGCGAGTAGTCGTCTGCACGCAGTGCAGCCATCCAACTTGACAAGCGGGACGACTATAAAGGCCACTCTAATTTGCTTGGTCTATGTGCATTTTTTGGCGACGCATACCAAGATAAGTTGTGTTGCGATATGGAATGAAGCCACGACAAGGTTCACTTCCGCTGGCACAGTCCAAACGAAGGTTTTGCAGTTGCCTAGTGCTTTTACCAAAGTCTTTGCCACTGTTAGGTATGTCTACGGGGGCGTTCTACGGCGGAAGCATAAGTATGTGAAGCGCAGCCTGTTCTAGGTCCATGTAACAAATCTAGTATCAGCATTTTCTCTTGCGGGATATTTTGACATAGGTAAGAGAGCGCAACCGGGGCTTGCCATTGCGCTTTTGGCGCGACTTATCTTCTGACTTTTATGTCAATCTTGGAGCGAACGGACTGGCTTCACGTGCACTTGAAGGTTGCGGTCGTCAGAATTCGCGCCGGATAAACCAGAGAAATCTTAGCTGGGTAATGTAGCGTCAAGGACAACCTGTGTAACCAGTTAAGATTTGTTGCTTCGGTGAGCTCACCTTTGTCCCGACGGTTTGCGGTGAGCTTGATAAGCGTAACCAATAAAGGCACCTAACAATAGCCTGCCCCATAGCGAGTCTTGTGACTTCTAGGTAGAGAACGCAGTTGTTTCTGATATTTACTTAAGGAGGGTCAATCGGTTTTGGACAACCGCATTGTGCCGAGCTTGGTTTCCAGCGCCAAAGACTTCGAGTTACTCTCTATGCCCCGCCAAACACAATAAGGTTGTACGGTACAAGGACATGTGTGGGACCCCATACAAAAGAAAAGGGGTTGTACGGTACAACCCCTTTTTTGCTAACTAATTGCAGTCAGTTACTTACTCATCAAACAGCCCTCTGACTAATTCCCCAAGACGTTTTAGTTGATCTGCATTTAAAACGCCTTTGCCAAACTGAAGTGAAACTTGTCCGCGATGCGCCACGATCTTGGCTACAACACGCCCGCCGACCTGCACTGAATCTTCCTTGGGCAATTCCGAGAATTGCCCGCATAAAACTTCGTAAACCTCTTTTGGGGACTGAGCAACGGACCGGTTTGCTGCAAGCTCGGTCGCACGTTCCAGCACTCCCTCCGGATCACGCTGCAGCGCATCGTTAAGAGATTTCGCCCAACGGAATTGCAAATCGAGTGGCGAAGAAAACGCTTGAACTATTATTTCCGGCAAGTCAGCAAGACGCAGCGCCTTGCTCAGGTTCCCCGGATCCACACCGATTTCACGTGCCAGTTGCTCTTGCGAGGAAAACAGCTGTTCATTGAGAGCGCGACGGTACATCACGCCCTGCTCCCACGGCGAGAGATCCGCACGAGTGCGGTTTTCGCGATCCATCTCCTTGAACAATTCCTGATCGCTGACGGCCTCAACGAATGCGAGTACAGGCAATCCAAGCTCAAGACAAGCCTGATGGCGGCGATGACCAAAGACGATTTCGTATCGCTCAGGCGAAGATGCGAGTGGCCTTACCTTGATGGGCTGAATATTGCCGCCGGCACTTCGAATTTCTTCTTTCAAAGCCGTAAAGTCTGCATGGTCATAGCTACGCACATCTCGATTTGCCCAGCGTGAAGGCTGAATCTTGTCAGCATCGATCAGCTTGACCGGCAGCGTACCTTCGTATTCCTTCAGTCTCGCTTCAAGAACCGCCAGCTTCTCATTGCTCTCTTTCATCAGGGAGTTAACCATCAGCATCTGGCCAGGTCCTGTTCGGAGCGGCGCAGTTCCGGCCCCGCTCTCGTTTTTGTTGGGAACGAGCAGCCCTTCAGTTTTCTTTGCGAGTCGATCCTTGATAGACATTCTTTTTCTCCTTAATCCAGCTGTGCCATCCAGGAATTCCTGATCGAAACTTCCACCAGATCATTCACACGGTCATAGGCATCACGCGCCCTACTGTACGTCTTCATGCTTCCGTCATATCGACTGATGTCATATACCGTGCCGAATTCTGCAGAACTTGATGAAGTTACGGCCGTCTTCGGAATTTCAACGGGCAGAACCTTTTCTGCATACGTCGCCGATATCCAGGAACGGACAACGTCACTGGCTACGTCAGCTGAATCGACACGCGCCAGGAGCACATGAATAAAGTCGAAAGTTTTACTGATGCCCGCGCTTTCAACCAAGTTGGAAGCGAGATCGCTAAAGAGGCTCCAGAACTGGGCGGAGCTTGCAAAATCCAAGGCGTTGGGAGGAAGAGGAACCATGAGTCCATCCGCCGCCATGAAGGCATTGATGGTGACGTAGGACAAAGACGGCGGCGTATCGATGATAATCACATCGTATTCGTCACGCACGTCCTCGAGGCCCAGATTCAGCACATCCCAGAATTGGAACTCCGGGTCCTTCATTTGCCGTGAAGGCAAGACGAATTCCGCCGAAAACAGGCTTGAGGAAGCGGCAACCAGGTCAATGCCGTCCCAATAAGTCGATTGGATAGAAGGACGGATCGAGGTGGTATCGCCGTATACCAAGGGTGCAATCGTTTGATTTTCATTGACTTCGGTATCAGGCATGATGCCGAAGAGGGTTGTCAGCGATCCCTGCGGGTCGGCATCCACGACAAGCACCTTATGACCGCGCAGGCTCAGACCCTGTGCCATGACCATCGCAGTAGTCGTCTTGCTGACGCCCCCTTTGAAATTGCCGATGGCCAAGGTGATGGCACGAGCTCCTTCCGGACGAAGGTAGGTGCTGCGATATTGCTGCACCCAGATACGGGCTTCCTGCAATGAGAATTCCCGGCGCGATCCCTTGTCGTTAAGCTGGCCGGCCGGTAGGTCACCTTTGCTGATACGATAGGCGACCTGCCCTTTGTCAATGCCGCATAAGCTCGCCAACTGCGTAAGCGAAAACACCGGCGGATTCTTGATTGTGTTCGGAGCCAGCATGCGCGACCGGATCTGATTCACCATCTGAGCAGCGCGTTCTGCCTGCTCAACAATGTCACTGATATGTATTTTCTGCGGACTGTTTACGTTCGGTGAAATCATAGGATTCCTGTCGGTTCAATAAGAGAATCATATTTTACGGTAAAGGCCTATTTTTCACTAACAAAGAATTATGCGTTTCTTCGGAAAATCACAGAATTCTGTAAAAACGAAGCATCCTGTATGAAATTCCAAGGCTATCCTCGTTTTAAGAGCTAAAAATAATAAAAAAACCTAACATCTCTTTAACATCTATAGGAAGAGGAAATGCTATATATATCAATAGCTTACACACTTTTCGGTGAGAGCTTTTGGGACTAATCGTGAGAGCTTTTGGGAATTATGGTGAAAAGTAATGGGAAGCAAGGTGAGAACCTTTGGGTACGACGGTGAGTGGATATAGGAAGAAACCAGGGACGCGAGAAGCAAAAGCACTGATTCGGGATGGCGCGTCAAAGGTGAGAATTTTTGGGAGTTGATTGGAAAATCGCTCTCACCTGGCTTATGCAGGCTTTTTAATATGTCGCAGAAAGGTGAGATTGCTTTTCCGTTAGCCTCACTATAGACTCTTGCAAAGATTCCACTTCCCTTACAGCGATGGCTGCTAACGCAACGACAACCCGGCGCACACGCAGCGGCAAGAAGGCCGGCGAGCATGACTACCTGCTGCGCAAACCGGTCAATACCCTCGCCATCGTTCCCAAATCTGAAAAGATTACGGTCACCGCACGCAAGATCTATAACGTGATGCTGCAATATGCGCAGCGGCAGGGCGTCGAAAAGGAACGCTACCGGGCGCGCCTGTCCGAGATCGCGATCGGGATCGACTTCAACTCGAACAATACGGAAGTCATCAAGCAGTATTTCCGGCAGATGGCCACCACCGGCGTGGAATGGCAGTCGCCGACCACCGGCGAGGGCGCGCGCTGGAGCATTTCGGCGCTGATTGCCCATGCCGACCTCATACAGCGCGGCAACGAGTTGACGCTGGAATGGAGTTACGCGCCGAACATCAAGCAGGAATTGCTGGACCCCCAGCGGTTCGCAAAGATGTCGCTTCAGGTGCTGGCGGCGCTCAATACCATGGCTTCGCTGGTGCTTTATGAAATTTGCTGCCGCTATGCCGACAATCCGGGCGGCTTGACCGCGCGTCAGGCATGGTCCTGGTGGCGGCCGGTTCTTACCGGTACGCCGGACAGCCCTGCCAGCGCTTACCAGGAGTACAAGATATTCAACCGCGACGTGGTGAAAAAGGCGGTGAAGAAGGTCAATGAAGTGACCGACCTCGAGATTGAACTCATCGAACATAAGAGCGGCCGCTCGGTCCAGGATCTGCAATTTCGGGTCAAGCGCAAGCAGCCGCAGCTTGCGCCGGCGGAACGTGCGATCGAACCTGTGGACTTGAAGACCATCGGCGGCATGATACGGGCGGGGATTCCGCAAGACCGGGCTGAAAAACTTCTGCTCCGTTACGGTGCAAAGCCTATCGATGAAGCCATCGAGGTCATGAACGGACGCCATCGCCGTTCCGACATGGAACCTGTCCGTACACCTGAAAAGTATCTGACCGCGATTCTTCAGTCAGGGCAGTTCGGCGGAGAGAAGCCGGCCGCTCCTCCCGCCCGCAAGGTCTACGACACCAAGGCGGAGCGCCTGAAACTGATTGAGCAGTTCATGGCGATGAAGCGCGCGCAGCTCAACGAGATGTTCCAGGAAATGCCCGAGGCGGATCAGGCCGAGTGGATTTCCCGCTTCGAGCAGGAGAGCCTTCCGGCCAGCGGTGCAATCCGCAAGGCATTCCAGACCAAGGGCATTGCCAGCCAGATCGTCAGGCCGGTGTTTCTGAAGTTTCTCGGCAATGCCGTTTGGGAGGACGGCTGGGAAAAGCCGTCGGATTATGAACTGACCGACCTTGCCATTCGCATGAAGAATGAACAGCAGTCCCTGACCGATCAGCGTTTCAGCAGCAAGGGCAGGGTCGAGCTTGGCGTTCTTAAATAGGCGTCAGGCCGGGCGGGCGCCTTCTTTCCTGAAATAACGGCGGGACCGGCCATCGCCGACAGTATTAATATCGCCGCTCTTGGCCATTACGCTTAATGCATTGGCCTGGCGCTGCGAAAGCTTCTTGGTCTGATCCGCAGACGGGGAAATGCCAAGGGACTTGATGGCCGCCGAGAGAATTTCCGCCGGAGACTGCGGGTCATCGGTCAGCAGGCTGGGCCAGAAATCCTTGCCTGTGGACGGCAGCTTGTCATTGCTGCCGGCCGTTCCCGCTGCCTGGGCACGACGCTTGCCCTGGCTCTTCGGCGTGGCAGATGCCTTGGTCTTCGCTGTGCGGGAAACGGGCCCCTCCTCGCTCAGTACCGTTTGCACGCTGTGCACCTTGGCAAGTGCCTCTTCAAGCGCTTCGACCTTGGACTGATAATAGGCAAGGCCTTGCCTGGCATGATCGAGTTCGGCTTGTATCGCCTGTTCGGCAGACTTCAGATTTGACATGTTTTACTCCTCCTAGGATGTTCATTGCCGTCATCGCACGCGCTGCCATGCCGGGCATCGGGAATTTCGCAGGACGTCCTGACTGCGCTCCGGCATGGTCAGCGACAGTGTTCAGGCCGACATATTAACTTTAACAAAATTTTTAATAAGGTACTTTAAAACGGAAAGCATGTCTTAACTAATTTTGCTATTTATTAAAAGAAAGGATCGAGTGCCCGATTCCGCATGCCGTACCGTATTGAAATCGCGCAGCCCAAGATTGATCGGCATGCTCGATGCATACCGCCGGATCATGGCTCATATGTGTTCTTAGTAAAAGTCGGTCACCGCGTATTGCTGCAAAGGCAGCCTGAAGCTTCGCACACGTGATAGACACGTGATAGCATTCAGCCCACGCTGGGGGTCCTGAAGATAGTTGAAATTCTTCGGGTGAGATAAACCCTTCGTACCTGATCTGGATAATGCCAGCGCAGGGAAGCGCAAAGCCGATGCTCTTGTTTGCTCCCGCGCCGCCGGATCGGCCATCATCTTCACCGAGCAAACAATGAACACATCGCCTCTACGTCCTGCGCCTCTCGTCACTCTGCTGACCGTGCTGCAAGCCATCGCAACTCCTGCACATGCGCAGGTTCAGCAAGCCGGCAATGCCGAGACCGTGCTGCCCTCCGTCTCCGTTTCCGCACCGAGACTCTCCGGCGATCAGGCCGATACCGCCGGCGTCGGCAGTTTCGGCCAAGTTCCTCTGCAGGAAACGCCGTCGGCCGTCAGCGTCATTACCCGTCAGCAGATGCAGGAGCGCGGCATCCGTCAGACCACCGATGTCCTGAGGCTCGATGCCAGCCTCAACGAAGCGTACAACGCCATCGGCTATGCGGAGCAGTTTTCGATCCGCGGCTTCAATCTCGACAATGCATCGAGCTATCGCAAGGATGGCATGGAGATCGCCGCCGATGCTTCCGTTCCACTGGAAAACAAGGAACGCATCGAGGTGCTGAAAGGCCTGTCGGGCTTGCAGGCCGGCATCGCCACGCCGGGCGGCCTCGTCAACTATGTCACCAAGCGGCCGACAGCCGAAACGCTGCGCACCGTCACGTTCGAGGCGCGCGAGCGCGGCACGCTGTACGGCGCGGTCGATCTCGGCGGGCGCTTCGAAGACAGGCGTTTCGGATACCGGATCAATGCCGCCGCAGAGAAACTGCGCTCCTATGTGCGGGGCGCGGATGGCGAACGGCAATTCGTCTCCGGCGCCTTCGACTGGCGGCTGACGCCCCAGGCGCTGCTGCAGCTCGATCTCGATTACCAGCACAAGTCGCAGCTTTCGGCGCCGGGCTTCCAGCTCATCAACGGCACCGATCTTCCTGCCGGCATCTCGGCGCGCACCATGCTCAACAACCAGCCATGGAGCCGCCCGGTGAAAACCGACAGCGCCAATGTCGGCCTGCGCCTGGATTACCAGTTCAATCCCGACTGGAACGGTTCGGTCGCGGTCAACCGGCATGCTTTCCGCCGGGACGATTTCGCCGCCTTTCCCTTCGGCTGCGCAGCCGGCGGACTGTTCTTCGGCTTTTGCGCCAACGGCGATTATGACGTCTACGATTACCAGAGCGAAGACGAATCCAAGTCGCTGCTGGCCACGCAGGCAATGCTGCAGGGCCGCTTCGCCACCGGCGCGCTGACGCATACGGCCACCTTCGGTGCGTCGACGCTGCGCCGGCGCGACAAATTCGGCGACTGTGTCTACGGGGCGGTCGATTGCCTGGGCTCGGCGGCGAACGGCACCAGCAATCTCTACAATCCGGTGGCGGTTCCGGCCTCCACGATCACAACCGGGCCGGTGCTCCTGCGCCGCAGCGGCGATGAGCAGTCTCTGTATGTCAACGACATCGTCGGCCTGTCCGAGGCCTTGAAACTGCATGCCGGCGTGCGCTATACCCGTATCGACCGCGATCAGTATGATGCGGCCGGCCTGCGCGTGAGCGAACTGAACAAGGGCTACTTCCTGCCGAATGCGGCGCTGGCCTATTCGCCGCGCAAGGACTGGACCGCTTACGTTTCCTATGCTCAAGGACTCGAGCATGGAGGCGTCGCGCCCTTGTTCGCAAGCAATGCCAACCAGGCGCTTGGTCCGAGCAAGTCGAAGCAAGTCGAACTCGGCGTCAAGATGGCGCTCGCCGAGGAATGGCAGGTCGCCGCTGCTCTCTTCCAGATCCGCAAGCCGCTCGAATACACCGATGCGGATTTCGCCTATGTGCGCAATGGCGACGCCGAACACCGCGGTCTGGAATTGTCGGCCCAGGGGCGCGCCACGCGCAACCTGGCGATCGGCATTAGCCTCGCGGCGCTGCATACGCGGCAGGAGAATACCGGCGTGGAAAGCTTCGACGGCAAGCGCACGACCAATGTCCCGAAGTTCAAGTCCGTCGTGCAGCTCGATTACACCGTACCGGAGCTGAACGGTCTGGTGCTGAACGGCAGCTGGCAGTATGCGGGCAACAAGGCATTCAGCCCGGACAACAGCGTGACCGTGCCCGGCTATCATCTGTTCAATATCGGCGCACGTTACTCCACGCGCGTCGGCGGCGTTGCCACCACGCTGCGTGCAGGCATCGACAATGTGGCCGACAAGTTCTACTGGCGGGATGTCACGCAGTCGCTCGGCGGCTATCTTTTCCCGGGCGCACCGCGCACCTTCCGGGTCTCGGCGCAGTTCGATTTCTAGTCGCTCAGGAAAGCCGTTCCAGCAGGGCGGCGGCTGTCCCCAGCCGCCGCGACTCATCGCCGCCGATGAGTTCGTAGCCGATGCCCTGCTGCTCCAACACCTGCAAAAGCATCGCGTGGATGGTGTGCCTCACTTCGTCGGACTCGCGCTGCATGCCGTCCGCGGTCCAGGGCATGTCGGGCATGGTCACCAGCGTCATGTCATAACGGCGCGCCTGCGCCAGCGCAGCGAGCCGGCGGTCGACGCGCTGCCAGTAAAACCGGCTGTACAGCGCGGTCATGACCGGCGTCGTGTCGCAGAAGAGAAAGCGCACGGCCTGCTGCGCAGCCGCCTCTTCTCGCTGTATCTGCATGAGGGCGATATCGATCTGATCCTGCTCGTGCGGCGTTCGGCCATGGGTTTCGACGAATTCGCGCAGGTATTCCGGTACCCACAGCGTGCCGTAGCGCGCGGCCAGTGCGGCGGCCAGCGTCGATTTTCCGCTGGATTCGGCGCCCAGGATGGCGATGCGGCTCGGCCTGGAATCAGGCGGCATGATCCATTCTCGCGTTGTCAGCGATACTGGTCTGAAGCGCCCGCTGCCAGGTACGCAATCCCATCCATGCCAGCAGGATGAACAGTGCGTACAGAATCGCAGTCAGCGTCAGATGCTTGTACACGTACAGTCCCACGTATAGCGCGTCCACCACGATCCAGACATGCCAGTTCTCGATTTTCTTCCGCGCCAGCAGTACCTGGCCGACCAGGCTGCCTGCTGTCAGAAAGGCATCGATATACGGCACGTCGGTGTCAGTGTAAGTGCGCAGAAAGACGGACAGCAGCAGGAAACCGGCAAGCCAGGCGACGACGCACCAGACGCGGCCCGAAGACGTGAGCGTGGAAACGCTCAAGCCCTGATGCGCCCTGCCGCCGCGCAGCCATTGATACCAGCCCCATAGCGACGTGCCGATGAAGACAAACTGCAGCCCCATGTCGCCATAAAGGCGGGAATGGAAGAACACGACGGCATAGGTGGCGGAGGAAACGATGGCAAAAAGCCATGCCCAGTGCACCTGCCGGATGTCGAGCGCCACGGTTGCCACGGAAAGGACAAAGGAAATCAGCTCGAGCGGTGTGGTGGTCAGCCCGAACAGGAGAAACGGCTCATTCATCGGTGCAGTATGAGGTAATCGAGAAGACGACAGGCGGCCCGTATATTAGAGCATTTTCCGCAGGGCCACTCGGTGATTCCGGCCTCCGCTGGCCGCCAGCTGCATTTCGAGAGAATTCCATGCAAGGAACGCATTATCAAAGGAAACAAATCGTCCCTGCCTATCCTTCACGGGAGGGAATTGTGTAGGATGTCGTTCTTGCCTCCTTCCCTTGATGCCTAGTGATGTTTCCACCTGCATACCGATGAGCTCAGTTAACGCGCCGCTGGCCGGTTCGACGACCATGTTTTCTTCGCGTGGAGACATCGCGCGCCACTACCGGGGGCATGATTGGGCAAGCTCTTCCATGGGCGACCCTCTCGCCTGGCCTTCCGTATTGCGCCATACCGTCAATGTGATGCTGCAATCGGCCTTTCCGATGTTCGTGCTGTGGGGCGACCGGCTGCAATGTCTTTATAACGATGCCTATGTCGCCATTCTCGGCGGCCTGCATCCCGAGTCATTCGCCAAGTCGTTCTTCGAGATCTGGCCGGAAGTGGAAGACGTCATTGCCCCGATCATCGCGCGCGCGATGGCAGGCGAATCGGTCTTCCATGAAAACATGCCGGTGCTGCTCGACAGGATCGGCTATCCCGATCAGGCCTGGTTCACATTCTCCTACTCCCCGCTGGCCGATGAGCACGGCGTCATCCACGGCGTGCTGTGCACCTGCATGGAAACGACCCGTCAGGCGCGCGTCGAACTGCGGCAGACGTTTCAGCTCGAAATCGCGGAGCGCCTGCGCGGCTTGTCCAACCCGGATCTCATCATGCAGGAAACCAGCCGCCTGCTGGCGCGGCAGCTAGGCGCCGATGCGGTCGTGTTCGGGGAATTCGATGAAACCGGCCGCACCATACGCCGGCATGAAAGCCGAGGCAGCGACGATGGCGGCATCGGCAACATGGGTGTCCGGTCGGCCGCGGACCTGGGCGAGGAAATGCTGGTCTTGCTGCGCAACGGCGGCGTGCTGGTCATCGATGATCTGCAGCACGGAGGCGGAAATGCCTGGATCGGTCCCGAAGTTCGGGCGCGGCTGGTTCAGCGCTGGTCGGGATCCATGCAGTCATTCATGATTGCGCCGATCGTTCGTAATGGCAATTTGCTCGCCCTGCTGTTCATCGAGCATGGCCGGCCGCGCGCATGGATGGCGCACGAGATCGACCTGGTCAAGGAAGCCGCCGCCATCGGCTGGCATATCGTCGAACAGGCAAGGGCGGAAGCGGCGCTGCAGGAAAGCGTCAGCGCGCTTGAGCAGCTCAACCGGGTCAGCGAATCCGTGCACTCCGAACTGCTTCTGGAGCCCCTGCTGCAAAAGGTGACGGATGCCGCGGTCAAGATCACCGGCGCGGAATTCGGCGCCTTCTTTCACAACGTCGTGGACGAGCAGGGCGAATCCTACATGCTCTATACGATTTCGGGCGTACCGCGCGAAGCGTTTTCCAAGTTTCCCATGCCGCGCAATACGGCGGTGTTCGGACCGACGTTTGAAGGCGTGGGCATTCGGCGCAGCGACGACATCACCCGCGATCCGGATTATGCGAGGAATGCGCCGTACAAGGGCATGCCGGCGGGGCACCTGCCGGTCAGGAGCTATCTTGCCGCGCCGGTGAAAAGCCGCGACGGCCAGGTTTTCGGCGGCATCTTTCTCGGGCATCGCCAGACCGGGCGCTTCACCGCCGCGCACGAAACGCTGCTGCACGGCGTCTCGGTGCAGGCAGCCATCGGCATCATCAATTCCCGGCTCTACCAGCAAACGCAGAAGCTGCTCAAGGCCGAGCGCGAAGCCAGGGCCAATGCCGAGCGCGAAAGCCGGCTGAAGGAAGAATTCCTGTCGGTGCTGTCGCATGAACTGCGCACGCCTCTCAACGCCATCGCCGGCTGGTCGGAACTGCTGCGCATGCAGCGCGCCGGTGATGCCGATCTGGAAAAGGCATTGACGGTCATCGACCGTAACGCACGTGCGCAGGCGCGCATCATCGACGATCTGCTCGACATCAGCCGCATCACCAGCGGCAATCTGCTGCTCGACAGGCAGCCCGTCGAAACCGCCCAGCTGCTGGCGGAGACGGTCGAGAGCCTGCGTGTCGAAGCCGATGCCAGGCAAATACGCATCGATGTCTTCATCGGCGGCAGCGCAATCGTGCACGGCGACGCCGCGCGCCTGCAGCAGGCCTTGTCCAACCTGCTGACCAATGCCATCAAATTCTCGCTGAAAGGGGGCGCCGTGCGCGCCGAGCTGGAATGCACGGCAACGCATGTGCGCATCGTGGTCGCCGATCAGGGCCGGGGCATCGATCCGGCCTTCCTGCCTTTCGTATTCGAGCGCTTCCGCCAGGCCGACGGTTCGATATCGCGCCAGTTCGGAGGATTGGGACTGGGCCTGGCGATCGTCAAGAGCCTGATCGAACTGCATGGCGGAACCGTGGAAGCGGCCAGCGACGGCATCGGCTGCGGCGCCAGATTCACGATAGCGCTTCCTGTCGTGCCGGCCGGCGCGCTGGCCGCGGGAAAGCTCATTGCTACGGCGGGCGATCGGCAAACGGCGGGCGAGGTCCGCGCAACACTCATCGGCCTCGACATCCTGGTCATCGATGACGAGGCCGACACGCGCGAACTGCTCGGCAATGTGCTCTGCGATGCAGGCGCGACGGTTCGCGCAGCCTCCTCGGTGTCGATCGCGTTCGAACAGATTGCCGCTGCACGGCCGCATGTGGTGCTCAGCGATATCGGCATGCCGGGAGAAGACGGCTATGCATTCATTACCCGCTTGCGGGCGATGGAAAGGGCGCAGGGCTTGCCGCCGCTTCCCGCCGCCGCCCTGACCGCCTTCGCAAGGCCGGAAGACGTGCGCCGCGCGCTCGATTCCGGCTTCCAGGTGCATCTTGCAAAGCCGCTCACGCTGAGTACCGTCATTTCCGCGGTCGAAAGCCTCGCCGGGCGCTGACACTAGTGGGGTGAGTTGGAAATTTGTTGAAGGCAAATATGACGAAATCGGGTCGAGACAAGGAAACAAGCACAGCAAGGCCGAGGCCTTGCGCGCATGGTTGACGCCGTATCGGCACGATTCTCGTCCATCATTTGACCAACAAATTTATAACTCGCACCACTAGAGCGCTTTCGGCTTGACTGGGCTCGGCGAGGCCGAGGTGATTTGCCTGCAGAACAAGGCGTGGCGACGCGACATGGCGGGGCCATGGCAAGGAGACACAACGCAGTGCTGCGGGCAAAGCAGCCGGGATCGTCAGTCAAGTCAAACCGAAAGCGCTCTAGCTGCATCCTCACGTGCGCACGTCTGCATGCGACCATGCAGGAAGATCATCCCGCATTGCCTGCCCATCCGCCGCCCAGCGCCTTGTAGAGATTCACCGCCGCCGAGAAACGCGCCAGATCGGCTTGCACGCGGCTGTCTTCGGCCTGCAGACGGGTGCGTTGGCTATCCAGCAAGGTCAGCAAATCCTGCGAGCCGGACTTGTACCGTACATTTGCAATACGATAAGCCTCCTGGGACTCGGCAGCCGCACGGGCCAGCAAGCTGCGGCGCGTCTCGCTGAAGCTGGCCGCATCCAGACTGTCCTGTACCTCCTTCAAGCCGGTCAGCACGCTTTGCAAGTACTGTTCAACCAGTTCGGTCTTGCGCGCTTCCGACTGCGTCACCTGACCGCGCAGCCTGCCGCCGTCGAAGAGGGTTTGCGCCAGCGAAGCGGCCAATGAACTGGCGAAGCTGGAACCCGAGGTCAGCACGCCGCCGGCGACCGCCGTGGCGGACAGGCGGATGCTCGGATACAAGGCAGCCCGCGCCGCGCCGATATCCGCATGAGCCGCTTCCAGCGAGGCTTCCGCCTTGCGGATATCGGGCCGGCGCTCGAGCAGCGCGGCCGGCTGGTAAGCCGCCAGCGCCGGCAGCTGCAGCGATGCCAGCGATTCGCCCTCGATGGCGAAATCCTGAGGAGCCCTGCCGAGCAGCACGGCCAGCGCGGTCTGCGCCGCCCGCAGCTGCTGTTCCAGCTGCGGGATCTGCGCCTCGATGTTGAGCACCGATGTGCGCTGCTGCGACAGCTCCAGGCCGCTGTCGGCCCCTTTGTCATGACGGACTTCCACCAGCGACAGCACATTGCGCGCGGCCTCCAGGTTCTGGCGCGCGATCGCCAGCCTGTCCTTTGCCGCCAGCGCTTCGAAATAATTTGCCGCAACCTCCGCCTGCGTCAGCAGGGCGACCGCCTCTCGGTCATAAACGCTGTAGTCGACGCGGGCGCGAGCCGCATCCGATGCGGCCGCCTTGCCGCCCCACAGGTCGAGCTCATAGGTGACGGTGGCCGAGAGCTGGCTCGACTGCGCGCCGGTCGACGTGCCGCCGATGCCGGACTGGTTCGAGCGCGTCCTGGCGGCGCTGCCGGCGAGATCGACTGTCGGGGCGCGGCTGGCGTCGACGATGCCTGCCGCGCCCCGGGCCTGCGCGATGCGGCTGACGGCCGCTGCAATGTCGTGATTGGCGGCCAGCGCCTGCGTCATCATGCGGTCGAGTTCGGCGCTGCCGAACTGTTTCCACCAGTCGATGCTGACGGCGCTGACCCTGGACACGGTGCGCAGCGCGGCGTCTTCACCGCCGGCAGTGTTCCACTGCCCCGGCATCGTGGCCATGGCGGCGTCGGGCCGCTGGTATGGCGTGCCGGTGGCGCAGGCGCCAAGGATGAAGACGCTGGCGACAGCCGCAGTCAGGGTTTTCAACAGAGGTTTCATGATGCGTCCTTTATTCCGATGCCAGGGCCACGACCGGGTCCAGATGCGCAGCCTTGCGCGCCGGCAGGTAGCCGAACAGCAGGCCGGTGGCAAACGCCGAGAAAAATGCCAGCAGCGCCGGCGCCGCCGTGAATGCCACGTTCATGCCGAAGGCCTGCGCCGCCAGGCCGGCGCCGATGCCGACGGCGACGCCGAGCAGGCCGCCGATGCCGCACACCACCAGCGCTTCGGTATTGAACTGCAGCAGGATGTTGGCGGTGCGCGCGCCGGTTGCCATGCGCACGCCGATTTCGCGGGTGCGCTCGGTCACGGTGACGAGCATGATGTTCATCACGCCGATGCCGCCCACCAGCAGCGAGATTGCGGCCACCGAGCCGAGCAGGACGGTCAGCGTGTTCTGCGTTTCCGCCGCCGTTTCCAGCAGCGACGAGGTGCTGCGGATCTGGAAGTCCTCGGTGCCGTGGCGCTGCCGCAGCAGGTTTTCGATTGCCGTCTGGGTCGATGCGATCTGCTGCGCATCGGCGACCTTGATGTTGATGGTGTTCAGGTACTGCTTGCCGAACAGCCGCATGTAGCCGGTCGACAGCGGCACCAGCGCGATATTGTCCATGTCGGAGCCGAAGGCGTTGGCGCCCTTGCCGGCCAGCACGCCGACGATCTCGAAGGGCACGCTTTTCACCAGCAGGTAGCGGCCGATCGGATCTTCGCCGTTGGGGAACAGGTTCTTCGCCACCGTCTGCCCGAGCACGATCACCGGCGCATAGCCCTGCACGTCGGCGTCGGTGATGAAGCTGCCGCGCGCCATTTTCCAGTCCTGCGTGCCTGCATAGCCGGGCCAGATGCCGGTGATGTTGGTCTGGTAGTCGAGGCTGCCGTAGCGTACCGTGGCGCGGGTGCTGCGCTCGGGCGATACCACCGTGATGTTCGGCAGCTCCTTGAGCGCCTGCGCATCGGCCGGCACCAGCGTCGCGATATCGCCGCTGGGCCGCGTGCCCGGTGCGCCGGGGAAGACCAGCAGCAGGTTGCTGCCCATCGATTCGATGCGCTGCAGGACCTGCTGCTTGCTGCCGTTGCCGATGGCGAGCATCGCCACCACGGCGGCCACGCCGATGATCACGCCGAGCAAGGTCAAGGCGCTGCGGAAAATGTTGTTGCGCAGAGAGCGCATTGCCATCTTCACCGCCTCGGCCAGATCCGGCAGCCAGCGCGCGCCGCCATGTGCAGGAGCCGGCAGGCGCGGCCTGGCATCCGCATGTTCCCGGGTGCGGCTGTCGTCGACGACGCGGCCGTCGGCGATGCGCACCACGCGCTGCGCATGGTCGGCGACGCTGCGGTCATGGGTGATCAGCACGATGGTATGGCCCTCCGCATGCAGCTGCTTGAGCAGCTGCAGCACTTCCTCGCCGCTCTTGCTGTCGAGCGCGCCGGTCGGCTCGTCGGCCAGGATGATCTCGGCGCCGTTCATCAGAGCGCGCGCGATCGATACCCGCTGCTGCTGGCCGCCCGACAGCTGGTTGGGCCGGTGGCCGCCGCGCTCGCCGAGGCCGAGGCGAGCGAGCAGCGCCTGCGCCCGCTCGCTGCGTTCGCGCCTGGAGGTGCCGGCATAGATGGCGGGCAACTCGACGTTCTCCGCCGCCGTCACCGACGTCAGCAGGTTGTAGCGCTGGAACACGAAGCCGAAGGTATCGCGCCGCAGCGAGGCCAGCTCATCCTTGGACAGCGTCGTGACATCCTGGCCACCGATGCGGTAGCTGCCTTCGCTCGGACGGTCGAGGCAGCCGATGATGTTCATCAGCGTCGACTTGCCGGAGCCAGACTGGCCCATGATGGCGACGAACTCGCCGGGAAACACCTGCAGGCTGACATCGTCGAGCGCATGCACGGTGCTGTCGCCGCTGGTGTAGGTCTTCGACACGTGGCTGATGTCGAGCAGCGGCTCGTTGATTGCGGTTGGCTGCTTCATAGACGCGGTCCCATCCTTGGTCCGTTGCTGCGGCCGGCCGGCGCGGCCGCTGTCTTGTCGGCAGCCGGCGTCGGCAGCACGACCTTGTCGCCGACGGCGAGGCCGGAAATGACGGCGGCCGAGGTGCGGCTGGTCACGCCGACCTTCACCTCGCGCGGCATCACGCCGTCGGGCGTCTGCACGCGGGCGAGGTAGGCGCTGGCATCAGGCCCGCCTGTCGGCTGCAGCGCGGTCAGCGGCACCACCGGCACGCCGTGCGCCTCGGCCAGCACGAAGAAGATCTGCACCGTCATGTCGGTCATCAAAGCCTGCTCGCGGTTGTCGACGTCGACCAGCACGTTGTAGAGCACCACATCATTGATGGTTTCCGGCGTCGGCATCACCTGCCGCACGGTGCCGCGCCAGCGGTGTTCCGGCGCGCCGAGCGTGGCGAAGTAGGCGGGCGCGCCCGCCTTCACCTTGACCACGTCGGCTTCGGCCACCTGCGCCCAGACCGTCATGGTTTCGAGGTCGGCGACGCGCACGATCACCGGCGCGGCCTGGTTGGCATTGACCGTCTGGCCCTGCAGCGAAGTCTGGGACACCACCGTGCCCGACATCGGCGCATAGATCTTGGTATAGCCGAGGCTGGCGATGTCCCCGTCGAGCGTCGCCTGCAGCGCCTTGATCTGCGCCTGCGTGGCCTCGACCTTGGCCGCCGCCACCTTCAGCGCCGACTGGTTCTGCTCGACGCTCTCGCGGCTGGCTGCGTTTTCCTGCAGCAGTTCCTGGCTGCGGCCGGCCTGCTGGCGCGCCAGCGTCAGTTCGGCCTGCTGCTGCACCAGCTGCGCGCGCAGGTTGTCGAGATTGGCGCGGTCGGTGCGCACCCGGGTTTCATAGACGGTGGGATCGATCTCGGCGATCAGGTCGCCCTTGCTGACGCGGTCGCCGATCTTTACATGCACCTTTTTCAGCTGGCCCGACACCTGGGTGCCGACATCCACGTAATCCTTGGGCTTGAGCTTGCCGAGCGAGGTGACGGTTTTTTCCACATCGCCCTGCACCACGGCCACGGTGCTGACCGGCGCATGGTCCTTCCTGTCGAGAAAATTGTCGGCCACCACGCCGCCGCCCGCCAGGAGGCCGGCAAGCGCGACGCCGGCCAGCAGCTTGCGGCGGTGGCGGCCCGCGGTTGCGAATCCTGATTTCAATGAGTTCATCATCGTTGTTCCCCAGAGTTGCTCAGAGTTGCTTTCTTGCGATGGTGAAATCATGCGCCGCAAATAAGGAGAAAAATTGAAGATTGCGAAGACGGCGTTCACGCGTAATAGGCGGAACCTATAATGGCCGCATCGACATTGCCTGCCGGACCACCGTCCATGCGACCCTTCCGTCTAAAGATCGGCATCACTTCCAAGCTGTTTCTGGCCATTTTGCTCACCTGCATCGTGGTGGCGCTGGCCGTGTCCGCAGCCGGCAGCTACAGCTTCAGCCAAGGCTTCCTCGGCTACCTGAACGAGCAGGAATCGCAGCGCGTCGAATCGCTGAGGCCGGTGCTGGCCAGGGCCTACCAGGAACACGGCAGCTGGGATTTTCTGCGCGACAAGCCGCGCACCTGGTTCGCCCTGATACGTCCGCCCGGCCTGCCGCCTCCACCTGACGCTGGAAATCCGCCGCCGCCGCCCGGCGGCAGCCTGCCCGAATCGGAACTCACCGGCCTCAACCTGCGCCTGGCGCTGCTCGATGCGGAAAAGCGCCATGTGATCGGCAACCCCCGCCTCTCGCAGGGAGCGCAGCTCAAGCCGGTCGAAGTCGACGGCGCCGCGGTCGGCTGGATCGCGATGGTGCCATTCCAGCAAGTCACCACCGGCGCGGCGATGCAATTCCAGGAACAGCAGCGCCAGGCGTCCTGGGTCATTGCCGGCCTGGCGGTGCTGCTGGCGGTCCTGGTGGCCTACCTGCTGTCGCGCATGTTCCTGGCGCCGGTCAAGCGCATCGCCGCATCGACGCACCGTCTGGCCGGCGGCGACTACGACAGCCGCGTCGATGTGCATTCCGGTGACGAGCTCGGCCGGCTGGCCGAGGATTTCAACCGGCTTGCGCACACCCTGCAGCGCAACGAGCAGCTGCGCCGCGCCTTCATGGCCGACGTGTCCCATGAATTGCGCACGCCGCTGGCGGCGCTCAAGGCGGAACTCGAAGCCGTGGAAGACGGCATACGCCCGCTCGCCCTGTCGACCGTCGCCTCGCTGCAGGCGCAGGTCGCCACCCTCGGCAAGCTGGTCAACGATCTGTATGAACTGTCGCTCTCGGACCTCGGCGCGCTGAGCTATCGCAAGGTCCGCACCGACATGGTTGAAATACTGGAGCTTGCGGTCGACGCCTTCGGCGACCGCTTCGCCGAGAAAGGAATCCGCATGCATCTGCAACTGCCCGCCGGCGGACAGGCGTTCTGCGATGCCGACCCCGACCGCATGCGCCAGCTGCTCTACAACCTGCTGGAGAATTCGCTGCGCTATACCGATGCGCCGGGCACGCTCGACGTCATGCTCGAGTCCGATGCGGCAGCCGTGCGCCTGGTCTTCGAGGACAGCGCGCCCGGCGTTCCCGAACACATGCTGCCGCAGCTGTTCGAGCGCTTCTTCCGCGCCGAGCAATCGCGCAGCCGTGCTACCGGCGGCGCCGGCCTAGGCCTCGCCATCAGCCGCAATATCGTCCATGCCCATCAGGGAGAGATCCATGCCGCCGCATCGTCCAGGGGCGGGCTGCGCATCGAAGTCGTCCTGCCGCGCACGGAAGGCGTCTACCCATGAATGCCGCGCCCCAGTCGAAAATCCTGATCGTCGAGGACGAGCCGACGCTGGCCGCGATCCTGGCCGATTACCTGCGCAATGCCGGCTTCGCCACCGACCATATCGCCGACGGCAGCCAGGCCATCGATGCCGTCAGGCGTCTCGATCCCGACCTGGTGCTGCTCGACCTGATGCTGCCAGGCCGCGACGGCATCGACATCTGCCGCGAGCTGCGCGGCTTCAGCGAAGTGCCGGTCATGATGGTCACCGCGCGCGTGGAGGAAATCGACCGCCTGCTCGGCCTGCAGGTCGGTGCCGACGACTATATCTGCAAGCCCTACAGTCCGCGCGAGGTGGTCGCGCGGGTGCAGGCCATTTTGCGCCGCGCCGGGAAGTGGAAGGAACAGAATGCGAAGGCCGGCCTGGAAATCGACGCCCAGCGGCATGAAGCGACGCTGGACGGAAAGCGGCTGGACCTGACCCCGGTCGAGTTCCGCCTGCTCGACACGCTGTACGCGCATCCCGGCCGCATTTTCTCGCGTGACCAGCTGATGAACCACGTGTATTCTGATTACCGCGTGGTGACCGACCGCACCGTCGATACGCATGTGAAGAATCTGCGCCGCAAGCTTGATCAGGCATCGCCGGAACGCGAGCTGATTCATTCGATCTATGGCATAGGCTACCGATTCGAGGGATGAAAGAATGGCAATGCCTGGCGGGCTCGGAAGCGTCGATCCCGGCAGGAGAAATCCGGACTTAATTTACAGCAAAGAGCGCCGGCTAAAAAAGGTTTAATATAGATCAATTCTGTAAAGTCCCCGATACGGTGCCTTTACCAACGTCACCACCGTTTTGAAACTTTTGCGACGGCTGCGTCGGGTAATCCGGTCAGCTGCTACTTATGGCACAAGATACTCGTCCTCCGCTCCATGCCTTGATTGTCGAAGACAATTCCGATCTGGCACGGCTTTTCGGTGATCTGCTCGAAGTGCTTGGCTGCACGGTCAACATCGAGTGGAATGCCAATGCCGGCCTGAAGGTGGCCTTCGAACGTCTGCCCGACCTGGTGTTCTGCGACCTGACCATGCCCGGCGAGAAGAATGGCTTCGATGTCGCGCGGGAAGTCCGTGCCAATCCCAAACTCAAGAATACCTGGCTGATCGCCGTGACCGGTTACGACACGCCTGAAACCCATGCGCGTGCCAAGGAAGCCGGCTTCGACCGGATCTTTCCGAAACCGGTGAAATTCGCGCAGATCCAGGCAGTGCTCGAAGACGTACGCCGGCAGGAGCAGCCCGGCGCCGACGCGGCGAACACGAAACCGGACTAGGCGGATCTACGCCTCGCGTCCGCATGCGCTGCGGACGCGAGGCCGCCGATGGAAAACTGAAATCGTTCCATGATGATGAAAGCGGACCTCACCGCACCCAGCGTGCTGTTGATCGACGACCAGAGCATGGCGGAAGATCTGATCCGGCACATGCTGCACGAGCGGCCGGACATCAGCCTGCGCTACCTGCCCGAGGCCGAAGAGGCTCTGGAGGTGGCGCTGGCCCTGCGTCCGACCGTGGTGCTGGTCGACCTGCGCATGCCGAAGGTCGACGGCCTGGCCGTTACGCGCAGCCTGCGCAGCCATGACGAGACGCGGCGCATTCCGGTCGTGCTGCTTTCCTCGGAGGACGATGCCGAGGTGAAGGCCCAGGCCTTCGCCGCCGGCGCCAATGACTACATGGTCAAGTGGCCGGACAAGCGGGAGCTCGTGGCCCGCGTCTGCTACCACTCCAGCGCCTATCTCGCACACAAGCAGCTTGACGATGCCTTCCTGTCCTTGCACCGCAGCAAGGAAGAACTGCTGCAGCGCACGCAGGAGCTGGCCCAGAGTCAGGCAGCGCTGCATCAGGCGCAAAAGATGGAGGCCGTCGGCCAGCTGACCGGAGGCGTGGCCCACGACTTCAACAATGTGCTGCAGGTCATCAACGGCAACCTTGAATTGCTCAAGCTGCTGACCTCGGGCAACCAGGCGGCGCAGAACCGCATCGCCGCCGCCGCCGTCGGCGTCGACCGCGGCGCCAAGCTCGCATCCCACCTGCTCGCATTCGCGCGGCGCCAGCCCTTGCAGCCGGTGGTGATCAATGCTGGCGAACTCCTGCGCAGCATGGATGAAATGCTGCGGCATTCGCTGGGCGATCTGACTGCGGTGGAAACCGTCATTGCCGACGGTCTCTGGAATACCACCGCCGATCCGAGCCAGCTCGAAAACGTCATGCTCAATCTCGCGATCAATGCCCGCGATGCGATGTCGGGCTCCGGCACGCTGACCATCTCCGCACGCAACGCCGGACCCGGGGGCCATACCCGCGAAAGCCCGGAAGGCGACAGCGGCAGCCGCCATGTGCTCATTGAAGTGACCGATACCGGAACCGGCATGCCGCCGGAAATGCTGGAGCGCGTTTTCGAACCCTTCTTCACTACCAAGCCGGCGGGGCAGGGCACCGGCCTCGGCCTGAGCATGGCTTATGGTTTCGTCAAGCAGAGCGGCGGCTTCATCCGGCTGGAAAGCGAGGTAGGAAAGGGCACTACCGTGAAAATCTTCCTGCCTTGCACCGACGACACGGCCGCCGATAACGAGCAGCCGGCTGTCATCCCGGTATTCGGCGGCATCGAGACCATTCTTGTGGTCGAGGATGAAGCCGACGTCAGGGAAACCACGGCGCAGCTGCTGACCAATCTCGGCTATCTTGCGCTGCAGGCGGAGGATGCGAATGCCGCATTGCGCATCCTTGAAAACGGCACCCATGTCGATCTCGTATTCACCGATGTGGTGATGCCGGGTCCGCTGCGCAGCGCCGATTTTGCGCAGAAGGCGCGCCACCTGCTCCCGAACCTGCAGGTATTGTTCACCTCGGGTTATTCGGAAGGCATCCTGGCGCACGGCGGGCGCGTCGATCCCAGCGTCAGCCTGCTGCGCAAGCCCTATACGGCGGATGCGCTGGCGCAGAAGATTAGAACCCTGCTGCGCGGCCGGGAGGAGTCCAGGCCGGCGGCGCTGCAGTAGCGGGAAATGCAAACCATCGGGAGATGAGGCAGGATGGAGTGACGCCACCGAGCCGGCGGCGATACTCAAAAAAACGGCCCGCTTCACGGGCCAGGGGCATCAACTGCGCCGGATATACCGGGCCGATCCCGGCGGCGGCTCATTGAGTACCGCCCAGAAAACGCCCAGGTCGGAGATGGCGCGCACAAATTCCTGGAAATCAACCGGCTTGACGACATAGGCATTGACGCCCAGCTCGTAGCTGCGCAGCAGATCCTGCTCTTCCCGCGAAGAGGTCAGCATGACCACCGGGGCGCTCTTGAGGCTGGCCGTGTTCCGGATATGCCGCAGCACTTCAAGTCCATCCACTTTCGGCAGCTTCAGGTCAAGCAGGATGACCGCTGGATTGCCCGCCGGACGGTTGAGGAAGCTGCCCTGGCAGTTCAGATAATCCAATGCTTCGGCGCCATCCCGCACCACGATCACTTCATTGGCCAACTGGCTCTTCTCGAGCGCGATCAGCGTCAGTTCCAGATCGTTCGGATTGTCTTCCACCAGAAGAATCGGCTTTAACATAGGGGATACTCATTTCATCAATGGCAGGATGGCGAACGGAACCGGAACAGGCGAATGCCGTGCGACCGATCCAGCATGACTTGGTTCCTGCGGGTTTTCATCAGAATGGGAACAAGAAGACGTCCTGCGCCCATTCTGATGAAAACGCGGCGCGCCGGAGAGGCCGGCGCACCTGCTTTCTGTGTTCTTTATGCCGGGTTTTTCAGAATTTCCGGGCTTGCTACTCCAGCACGATTTTTCTGGGAATGGCGAAGGAAAACTTCGCGCCCCGATCCATCACGCTTTCGGCCCAGACGCGGCCGCCGTGGCGCTCCACGATGCGGCGCACATTCGCCAGGCCGATGCCCGTGCCCTGAAAATCCTCCATCCGGTGCAGACGCTGGAATACGCCGAACAGCTTGTGCACGTATTCCATGTTGAAACCCACGCCATTGTCCTCCACATGAAACACGTGCTCGGCTTCGTTGCTCTCGGCGCTGACATGGATCGTGGCCTTTTCGCGCGGCCTTGTGTACTTTACCGCATTGGACAAAAGGTTGTACACGGCAAGCTGCAGAAAGTTCGGATCGGCTTCCACGACCGGAAGCGCATCGATGCGCCATTCGATCTGCCGCGCGCCGGTTTCCAGCTGCAGCTTTTCCCGCGCGGCGTTGAACATGTCGTTCATGTTGATTTCGCAAGGCCGTAGCGATGCCCTGCCCATCTGGGAAAAGCTGAGCAGGTCATCGACCAGCTTGCCGGCGAAGCGCGCCGAATCCTTGATGTTCTTCAGGAAGCGGATGCGGCGTTCGGGCGCGTCCGGCCCTTCGAATTCGAGCAGCAGGTCGCTGAAGCCGACGATATGGCGCAGCGGCGCCCGCAGGTCGTGCGACACCGAATAGGAAAAGGCTTCGAGTTCCTTGTTGGCCCTGCCCAGCTCTTCGGCCAGCTCGGCCATCTGTTCGGCGCGCTCCAGAACGATGCCGAGCAGCGCAGTGCGAAACTCCATCGCGATCTCGATTTCGCTCGAACGCCAGGCGATGCTGGTACCGTGCACCGTCTCGCGCCAGCTGTCGAAACTCATGCGCGGCGTCAGCTGCCGTGCGGGCCCGCTGCCGTCGTACTTGAGATGCGGATTGCCGGCCCAGTCCACGGTATGAATGACCTCGGGCCGGAACCAGATCAGGTAATGGTTGTGAATGCGCGAAATCGGCACCGCCAGCACGCCGCTGGCATTGCGCCTGATGTCGGCGCCGCCCGGGTACACCGTGCTCAGCGCATTGGTGTGATACAGGTCGTCGTGCGCATTGGCGCTCAGCCATTCGATCAACTCGCGTATCTTGCCTTCCGGCGGCGTATCGCCCATGCAGACCAGACGGTTTTCGAAGGACAGCGCCGCGCCGGTCGCGCTGGCGAAGCGCAGCAGCTGCGGCGCGATGCCATTCATGTTGTCGACCAGATCCGGACCTTGCGTCAGTCCGCCCAGCATGGACACGACCAGGCGGCGCAGGTCCAGCCGCGCATCGTACTCGTCGCTGTCCTCGCGCGACTCGACGCGCAGCGCCAGGATCTGCGCCAGCTGCTCGCAGGCGGCGCGGATTTCGAACGACACGAAGCAGGGCGTGGCGTGATGGCAGGAGATCAGTCCCCACAGCCGGCCCTTGACCACGATGGAAAAGGACATCGACGCCATGGTGCCCATGTTGCGCATGTACTGCAGGTGCACCGGCGACACGCTGCGCAGCGCGGCATAGCTCAGGTCGGTCGGCTGGCCGGTGAGCGGATTGGTTTCGGGATACAGCCGCGCCGGCAGGTAGTCGGCGTCGGAAATCAGGCGAATGCGGTTGGCTACATACAGTTCGCGCGCCTGGCGCGGCACGTCGGATGCCGGAAAGCGCTGGTTCATGTACGAGCGGTAGCCGGGGTCCAGCGCTTCGGCCAGCACATGGCCGTGCCCGTCTTCGTCGAAGCGGTACACCAGGACGCGGCCGAAGCCGGTGACGCGCTTGATGTCGTTCGCGGCCAGCATGCTGATGGCCGGCACCGAGGCGGTATCGCTGAGCTTCGACAGGAAGTTGCTGATCAGCGGATACAGCATCCGGAAATCGGCCGGCGCCTTGCGGTCGACTTTTTCGAATTCGAGGATGGTCAGCCCGTCATGGGCATGCGCCAGCACGTCGACATGAAAGCCGGCCCTGGGTTCGATCGTGCCGAGATAGGCCGGCTGCGTGGACAGCGGCTGCAGCGGCTGCTCCTGAAGTCCGGCGCGGATTTCCCGCTCGCAGTCCGGGCCCAGCGCATCGGCGAGCGAGAGTCCGACCATCTCGGCGGGATTCCTGCCGGTCAGTTCGAAAATGTTGTCGCCAATCTGCACGATCCGGCCGTCGATGTCATCCATCGCGATGAGAAAGCCGTGCGGCTGGATGCTTCCTGGAATGCGGATGGCTTCCCGGTCGCATATCGACAGGTCAACCTGGGGCAGATCGGTATTTGCTGTATCCATGGATTTTGCCGGTCAAACGGTAACTATGCACGAGACCAATCCCTGTCCCGGTGCGTTGCATGCGATGAAACCGCTGTCTTCTACGCATGGCTGCACAGCACGATGGGGGCTTGCTGCGCCTTGCGGCCTGAAAAAGATCATTGGTTCCATCGGTCACGTCACGGCTTGGGATCGGGATTCGGCGGATGCTCTTGCATCGGCAGCGCCGGCGCGCCCGCCGTGCAGGCGGCCGTCGAGGCGCGCTTGCCGGCGCTGGGCGAACCAGTCTGCCAGCGATGCAAAGGCATCTGCTGCTGCCATTGCCGCGATCCGTTGCGCGTCTGCCGTTTTCAAGCTGCTTTCCGTGCATTCGACAAAGGTTCGCCACTTCTTCGCGTTGCTTTCGCCGTAGCCGGTCAGCCAGCGAGGCGTCCATGGCACAAGCCTGGGCGCGAGCGCCTTGGCCAGCACCTTGGTGCCCAGCTGGGCGCCTTCGATCACATACGCGATGCCGAACCTGACAGGCAGCGTGGACAGGTCCGGTGTAAATCCTGCTATCGGCAGGGCATGAATTGCATCCTGTGACATGCCTGCCGCACGCAAGTCGCAGTCGATCCAGTCAAGCTTGCCGGCACGCTCATGCGCCTGGATTGCCGCCGGCCATGCCGCGCTCCACAAGGCGGCATCGAAAGGCAGCATCCAGCCGCGCAGATCCTGCAGGTAATGCAGGTAATCCTCCCGATTCGCATCCGGACGAGCGACTTGCAGTTCGCTTTCCAGACGTTGATGCGCGTGCCGGGTCGCGGCGCGCAATGCTTCAAGTGCTACAGGCTTGTTTATCATGCAATTCACGGTTGTGGATGACGCAGTGCGGCACCTTGCCTTGCCGGACTGAACCATCCGCCAACGAATGCACATTGTACTATCGACGCGCCCTTGTCACACCTGCCCCGCTCCGGCTTGTCCGCCTGCTGCGGCAGGCTTCTTGCTTGATGATGCCCGCAAGCTAGCTCGACGCCGCTTGTTCCCACTATTTCCAACCCGCCGCGCGGCTGTGTTGCAGGCGCCGGCAAGCAAGGGCACGATATGAACACATTGCACCCGGACATGGATACAAGGCAAACCGGACAGGGCAGCACGGCAGCCGTGCACAAGGTGGTGGCCACGTTGCCGGAAAAAGCCGAAGGCAAGGCGGCAGGCCATGAAATCGCCACGCATGCGGAAGTCGCGCGGCGTGTCGCCGCGCTCAAGGGATGCGACTTCGCCGGCGAGTTCGACAAGGACTACCACTATGGCGCGCCCGTGTATTTCTTGCCCAGTGACACGCTGATCGACTGCGAGCGGATACGCGATGCCGGCATCCGCTGCGAGCACGATCTGTTCGGCGGCGTCGTGCCGCAGGCTTTTGTTGCCACCAAGACCATTACCCACATGCTCCCCGGACCGCTGTCTCCGGCGCCGGAGGGCTGGTCGCCGGTGTTCGGCAGCAAGGTGCAGGAAGTGGTGCTGCCCGGATATTCCGCCTTCAATCTGCATGACGCGCGCGATGCCGGCGCCCGCATGCTCGAGCGCGGCACGCTGCGGCTCAAGAAGGCCAGCGGCGTTGGCGGTCTCGGGCAGTGGGTGGTGCGCTCCGTTCATGAACTCGACGACCTGCTGCATTCCATGCAGCCTAGGGATATCGAACGCGACGGCGTGGTGCTGGAAATCAATCTGTCCGAAGTCGTGACCCTGAGTGTGGGACAGGTCAAGGTGGGACCGCATGTGGCCACGTACTATGGAGAACAACGGCTGACGCGCAACAACCGGGGCGAGGAAGTCTACGGAGGCTCCGACCTGGTGGTGGTGCGCGGGGGCTTCGAAGAGTTGCTGGCGCTGGGACTGGAACCCGACGTGCGGACCGCAGTGTCGCAGGCCTGCACCTATCATGCGGCCGCCATGAGCTGCTTCCCGAAACTCTTCGCTTCCCGCAGCAACTACGACATCGCCCAGGGCATCGACGGCGAAGGCAAGTGGCGCTCCGGCGTGCTCGAGCAATCCTGGCGGGTCGGCGGCGCCAGCGGTGCGGAGATCGCGGCGCTGGAAGCGTTCCATGCCGATTCCCGGCTGCAGACGGTGAAGGCATCGACCTTCGAATACTACGGAGACGACGTCCAGCTGCCTGCCGATGCCGTCCTCTACTTCCAGGGCGAGGACGAGCGCGTCGGCAGGATCACGAAATACGCAAGACTGGAGGCCTATGAGCATACATGACCATACGATACACATTCCCGTCGACGGCGAAAGCATTGCCGGCACCATCGTGGCGCCGAGCACCAAGATCCCCGGTGTGCTGTTCGTGCATGGCTGGGGAGGCAGCCAGGAACAGTACCTGGCGCGTGCAAGAGAGATCGCAGCCCTGGGCTGCATCTGCCTGACATTTGACCTGCGCGGCCATGCCGGCACCCAGCCCCTGCAGGACACGGTGTCCCGCGAGAACAGCCTGCATGACGTGCTCGCGGCCTATGATGTGCTGGCCAGCCAGCGCGACGTCGACCCCGATGCGATCGCTGTCGTCGGCAGCAGCTACGGCGGCTATCTGGCCGCCATCCTGACGGCGATGCGTCCGGTGAAATGGCTGGCGCTGCGCGTGCCCGCGCTGTATCGTGACAGCAACTGGGAAATGCCCAAGCGCGAACTGCACAAGGGGCAGGATCTCGGCGTCTACCGCCAGACGCTGGTGCCGGCCGAAGAGAACCGTGCCTTGCGTGCCTGCGCGGATTTTCGCGGCGACGTGCTGATCGTCGAATCCGAACGCGACACCATCATTCCCCATGCCGTGATCTCGAGCTATCTCGAAGCCTGCGAGGAACCGCGTTCCATGACCTACCGCGTGATCAAGGGCGCCGATCATGGATTGTCGGAACAGAGTTCGCAGCGCGCCTATACCGCGTTGCTGGTGAGCTGGATGACGGAAATGGTATTCGGCGCGCGCGGCGGCGACGAGGTGGGGCAGGCTGCCACAATGCCGGAAACCGCCTTGCCGGAAGCACCGCCCACGCCGGGCTGATCCCTCCGGGAAATTTGATGCCGCGCAAGCGCCCGCCTGTTTTCAGGCAGGGCCGGGCAACCTTGTGCGCCACACTAGTCCAAAGGCTTTGTGCGATCGGCATGCATTGCAGGAGGGCATCGCAATGAAGAACCCCTGGACGAAGAAAAACCCTTTTCTCAGCATGTGGCTGAGCGGCGCCAATGCGGTACTTGGTACAGCGCGCGGCCAAGCCTCCGCGCAGGCGAAGCGGCAGGCGTCGGCGGCCGTTACGAAAGCAACGCGGCAGATGGGCGAGTTGTGGCTGGCGTCGATGACGCCGTCTGCCCAGCCCAAGCGTAGGAAAAGGAAGCGCAGCTGATCGATCGCACCGGGGATGTCGGGCTGCGGCGATGCAAAATGCGACATGCAGGCCGCAGCCTTTGCAGAACGGGCCGGCGCGCCGCGCCGGGCTCAATTACACAAAGGAGAACAGGCAATGAAACGTACGGCATCGGCTTCCTGGTCAGGAGGCCTGAAAGACGGCAAGGGCAGCATCTCGACCCAGAGCGGCGTCCTCTCGAATACGCAATACGGATTCAACACCCGCTTCGAGAACGGACCCGGCACCAATCCCGAAGAACTCATCGCCGCCGCGCATGCCGGCTGCTTCACGATGGCGCTGTCGGCACAGCTCGGCGAGGCCGGCATGACGGCCGAAAACCTGACCACGAGCGCAGCCGTGACGCTGGACAAGGTAGAGGGCGGCTTTGCGATCACCGCCATTCACCTCGACCTGGTGGCGAAGATTCCCGGCGCGGACCAGAAGGCTTTCGAAGAAGCTGCCAATAAAGCCAAGGCCGGATGCCCGGTGTCGAAGGTGCTGAACGCCACCATCACGATGAACGCGAAGCTGGAGTCCTGATTCGCGCTTCTCTTCATGCGCGATACGCGGCAGGGCCGCTTGCGCATGACGACATCGCGACATGAAAAAACGCCGGAGGCCGCATGGCCTCCGGCGTTTTCATTGACGTGTTGCGAGCGCTTGGTGCGCCATGCCGGCTTGCAGATCAGGCAGCTTCGGCCTGCAGCAGCTGCACGTTGTCGCCGCCGATTTCGATCTTGCGCGGCTTCAGCGATTCGGGAATCACGCGCACCAGTTCGATGTTGAGCAGGCCGTTGTCGAGCTTGGCGCCGACGACCTTCACATGGTCTGCCAGCTGGAAGCGGTGTTCGAAGTCGCGCGAAGCGATGCCGCGGTGCAGGAAGGTGCGCTTGGCTTCATCCTTCTGCTTGCGGCCGACGATCTTGAGCTGGTCGCGCTCGGTTTCGATCTCCAGTTCGGAGCGCTCGAAGCCTGCGACAGCCATGGTGATGCGGTATTTGTCTTCGCCGACGAGTTCGATGTTGTACGGCGGGTAGCTCGGCTGTGCATCTGCGCGTGCCGCTTCGTCGAACAGTTGTGCGAGGCGGTCAAAACCGATGGCCGAACGGTAAAGGGGGGTGAAATCATAGGTACGCATTTTCGATATCCTCATAAGTAAGCGATATTGGGTTGGCGGACCTCCATTGAGCATCCGCTGATTCGGATATAGGGATCGCCCAAATGCGTTTCAAGAGATTTTTTTCACGAATTTTTCGTCGCGCTTTTCCGTACCTTTATGAATCCGGTCCGAAAATATGTTGAGCGGGATTCCCTCACCCCGACCCTCTCCCAAAGGGAGAGGGTGAGATCAGCGGCCCGAGAAACAAACCGTTTTTCGGGCCGAATTATTAGTTGATGTGCTCTTCCTTGGCCGCCGAAAACAGATCCCAGACCGCGATGAACATCGCTGCGATCACCGGACCGATCACGAAACCGTTGAGGCCGAACAGGCCCATGCCGCCGAGCGTGGACACCAGCACCACGTAATCGGGCATCTGCGTATCCTTGCCGACCAGGAGAGGGCGCAGGATGTTGTCGACCAGGCCGATCACCACCACCCCGAACACCATCAGCGTCACGCCTTGCCAGATCGCGCCGGTCAGCAGGAAGAATATGGCCACCGGCCCCCAGATCAAGGCCGCGCCGACGGCGGGCAGCAGCGACAGGAAAGCCATCAGCGTGCCCCACAGGATGGGGCCCTGGATGCCGAGGAACCAGAACATGATGCCGCCGAGCGCGCCCTGGGTGGCGGCGACGGCGATGTTGCCCTTGACGGTGGCGCGGATCACGGTGGTGAACTTGCCGAGCAGGCTGCGCTTGTGTTCCGCGCTCAGCGGAATGGCCTGCTTGATGCGCGCCGACAGCGTGGCGCCGTCGCGCAGCAGGAAGAACAGCAGGTACAGCATCACGCCCAGGCTCACCACGAAGTCGAAGGTGTTCTGGCCGATGTTGATGGCCTGGGTGGCGATGACCTGGCTTCCCTGTGCCAGGGCCGTCGACAGGCGCTCGAACAGCGAACCGATGTCTCCCAGTCCGAAGCGGTCGAGCCAGCCGACCATCCAGGAAGGCATGGCATTGATGGCCTGCTGGAAGTAGGCGCCGAAATCCAGCTGGCCGGAGCGGATGCGTTCATACACCGTGCTGCCTTCGCGGATCAGCGACGCCGTGATCAGGGTCAGCGGAAGAAAAACGATCACCAGGCACAGCGCCATGGTGGCGAGGGCTGCGAGATTCCTGCGCTGCTGCATGGCAAGGAGGAGCCGCCGGTAGAACGGCGTAAAGAGGATGGCAAACACGGCGGCCCAGAAGACTGCTCCATAGAAAGGTAGCAGGATCCACACGAACGCAAGTGATACGGCGATCAGCAGGACGAGAAAGGTCTTCTGTTGCAACTGTGGATTATTCATTGTTCTTCCGGAAATTGTTGTTGGAGCGGAAACTGCCATTCTGCCATTTCCGCGCGCATGCCTGGCGCAGCGCGCTCAAACCCGCATCGGCATCATGCATTGCACAAGCAGGAATCATGCACTCCGCCTATGGCATCCGGCTTATTGTTTCCCTGCGGCTTCGTAGAGCGGCATGACGGTAGGCAGCAGGGCCGTTATCTCGTTGACGCGGGTGGCGTTCGCAGGATGCGTGGAAAAGAACTCCGGCGGGCTCTTGCCTTCGGATGCGGCCGCCATCTTCTGCCACAGTGAAATCGCGGCGCGCGGATCGTAGCCGGCGCGGGCAGCCAGTTCGAGGCCGATGCTGTCGGCCTCGCTTTCATTCTGGCGCGAGTTGGGCAGGACGAACAGATACTTTGCAAACTGGTTGGCCAGCGCGATCTGCGCCTGGCTGTTCTGGGTCGCGGCCAAGGCGCCGGCGGTGACGGCCTGCTGGGCAACGGCCTGCGACACGCGCTCGCGGCCATGCTCGCGCAGCGCATGCGCGAATTCATGACCCATGATGGCGGCGATTTCGTCATCGTTCAGCTTGAGCTGGCGCACGATGCCGGTATAGAAGGTAACCTTGCCGCCCGGCGCGCAAGTGGCATTGAGCACCGGCGCATCGATCAGGATCAGCTGCCATTTCCATTGCGGGGTATCCTCGCGGAAGACGCCCACCTGGGCCTTGAGGCGGTTGGCAATGTTCAGCAGGCGGTCGTACTCCGCTCCGGAAGTGATCAGCTTGCCTTGGGATCGGGCCTGCTGCGCCTGCTGGGCATAGCTGGTCAGCGCCATGCGCTCCACCGTGGCCGAAGACACCAGCATCATCTGCTGGCGCGTGACGCCGACGGCACCCGGCTTGGTCGTTGTGGCGCAGCCGCCGAGCAGAAGGGTCGCGGCAATTGAAGCAAGGAAAGATCGCGAAATCATGAAACGGTCCTCGTCAGTATTGTTTTTTTGATAATGAAGACTCGAATTATATTGGCCGGCTGCAAGACCAGTGGAAAATTTTGCAAGACGGCGTCTGCAATATTTGCGTGCAACATGCAGGAGGAAACATGACCCGGCGCCGCATCACCGGTTTTCATCAGGACGAGGAAAACCACTGGGTGGCCCAGCTCGAATGCGGGCACAACCAGCATGTGCGCCATGATCCGCCCTGGTTCAACCGGCCCTGGGTGGTGACGGTTGAAGGCAGGGCGGAGGCGCTGGGCCGCACGCTGGACTGCAAGAAATGCGATGCGGGCGCACCGCCCGACGCGCGCCCGCCCGGCGCTAATACCTGATCTGCTTACCTGGTTCGCTTACCCGATCTGCTCAGTCGAGCAGCTTGTCGAGCGTGATCGGCAGGTTGCGGATGCGCTTGCCGGTGGCGTGATACACCGCGTTCGCAATGGCGGCGCCGACGCCGGTGATGCCGATCTCGCCGATCCCCTTGGCGCCCAGAGGATTGATGCGCGGATCGTCCTCGTCGACCACGATGACGTCGATCTCGCCGATATCCGCATTCACCGGGACATGGTATTCGGCGAGGTTGGCATTGACGGCACGGCCGTCGCGCAGGTCGTACTCGGTCTTCTCCAGCAGGGCGAGCCCGACGCCCCAGACGATGCCGCCCATCAGCTGGCTGCGCCCGGTCTTCCGGTTGAGCAGGCGGCCGACGCCGTAGCTGCCGACGATGCGCGCGACGCGGATTTCGCCGAGGTCAGGATCGACATGCACCTCGGCGAAGACCGCGCCGAAGGAGTGATGCGAATAGGCCGTCTTTTCGTCGCCGGGCTTGGACTGCATCGTCGCCTCGACCGGCTGTCCGCCGTGGCGGGCGAGCAGCGTCGTGAGCTCTTCCCGCCTGGCCGGTTCCGACTGCCGGCAGAGCCAGCCATCCTCGATGCGGATCTCCTCGATGCCGGCCTGGTGCAGCGGCGAAGCCGGATCGCCGATGGCCATTTCAATCAGCTTCTTGCGCAAGGCATCGGCCGCCGCGCGCACCGCAGGCGCCACGCTGGCCACCGACTGCGAGCCGCCCGAGACCGGCGCGCCGGGGAAGGACGAGTCGCCCAGTTCGAAACGCACCTTTTCCAGCGGCAGCCCGAGCGTGTCGGCGGCCACCTGCGTCATGACGGTATAGGTGCCGGTGCCGAGGTCTTGCGTGCCCGAGCGTACCAGTGCGGTGCCGTCGGGCAGCAGCCGCGCCATCGCCGCCGCCTGGCTGCGGTTTGCCGGATAGGTCGCGGTCGCCATGCCGAGGCCGACCAGCTTGCCGTCCGCCCGCATCGAGCCGGGGCGCGGCGTGCGCCGCTGCCAGCCGAAGCGTTCCGCGCCCTGGCGGTAGCATTCGCGCAGCGACTTGCTCGACCAGGGCGTGCCTTTCTCCGGGTCTTTTTCCGCGTAGTTGCGCAGGCGCAGTTCGATCGGGTCCATCTCGAGCGCATAGGCCAGTTCGTCCAGCGCCGCCTCCAGCGCGAAGCTGCCGGTCGCCTCGCCGGGCGCGCGCATGAAGGTCGGCGTGCCGATGTTCAGCTTGCTCAGGCGATGCCGGGTTTCCAGGTTGGGGCAGTCGTACAGCATGCGGGTCATCAGGGCCGATGGTTCTATCCAGTCTTCGATGAAGGACGTGACGGCGGTGACGTCATGACGCAGGGCATTCAGGCGCCCGCTGGCGTCCGCCGCGGCCAGCATCCGGTGCTCCGTCTCCGGCCGGGCGCCCACCGGGCCGAACATCTGCGGCCGGTCGAGCACCAGCTTGACCGGGCAGCCCGCGCGGCGCGCGGCCATCGCCGCCAGCACCACATGCGACCAGGTCGAGCCCTTGCAGCCGAAGCCGCCGCCGACATAGGGACAGATCACCTGCACCCGCTCCGGCGCGATGCCGAGCGTCTTGGCGACGGTGGTGCGTACTCCGGTCACATACTGGGTGGAATCGTAGAGCGTCAGGCGGTCGCCGTCCCAGGCAGCGATGGTGGCATGCGGCTCCATCGGATTGTGATGCTCGGTCGGCGTCGTGTAGAGCGCATCCACCGTTGCCGCCGCATCGCGCAACCCCATCTCGAGGTTGCCGCGCAGCGAGTCCGGCGGATCGGTCTTGACCTTTTCCGGCGCATACGAGGCGTCCTTGACCTGCTCGAAATCGAGCACCGCTTCATAGCGCTCGTACTCGATGCGCACATGGCGCGCCGCATCCCTGGCCTGCTCCAGCGACTCGGCCACCACCACGCCGACGGGCTGGTTGTTGTAATGCACCTGGTCGTCCTGCAGCAGCGACATGATGCGGCCGGCCGGCGGCGAATTGGCGCCCGCCTTGCCGTCCTCGGGCAGGCGCTCTGCATTGAGATGCGTCAGCACCAGGCGCACGCCCGGCATGCGCTCGGCCGCACTCGTATCAATGCGGGCAATGCGCCCGTGCGGGATGGTGCTCATGACCAGCACCGCATGCGCCAGCCCCGGCAGCCGGTGTTCGGCCGCATAGAGGGCGCGGCCGGTCACCTTGTCGATGCCGTCGGTGCGGTTGACGGCTTGTCCGATGTAATTCATGCGATGCCTCCTGCCTTGCGGATTGCGCGGATCACGGCGCGGCGCGCCAGTTCTATCTTGAAGCCGTTGTGCGCCAGGGGGCGCGCATCGCGCACCGCCAGCGCGGCGGCATTCTCGAGCGCCGCGCTGTCGAGCGCCTTGCCCTGCAGCGCCTGTTCCGCCTCGAATGCGCGCCATGGCTTGTGTGCGACGCCGCCCAGCGCCAGCCGTACCTCGCGCACCGTGCCGCCGTCCAGATCGATGGCCGCCGCCACTGACACCAGCGCGAAGGCGTAGCTGGCGCGGTCGCGTATCTTCAGGTAATGCGAGTGCGCGGCGAACGGCGATGCCGGCAGGTCGATCGCGGTGATCAGTTCACCGGGTTCGAGCGTGGTGTCGCGCTGCGGCGTATCGCCCGGCAGGGTATGGAAGTCGTTGAGGGCGATCACTCGCTCGCCCTGCGGTCCCTGCACGCGCACCGCGGCATCCAGCGCCGCCAGTGCCACCGCCATGTCGGACGGATGCACCGCGACGCAGTGCTCGCTGGCGCCGAGTATCGCGTGAATGCGGTTGATGCCTTCCCTGGCGGCGCAGCCCGAGCCCGGCATGCGCTTGTTGCAGCTGTCGAAAGCCGTGTCGTAGAAGTAATGGCAGCGGGTGCGCTGCAGCAGGTTGCCGCCGACGGTGGCCATGTTGCGCAGCTGCGGCGAAGCGCCTGCCAGCAGGGCCTGCGACAGCACCGGATAGCGCTGGCGGATAAGCGCATGATTGGCCGCATCGGTATTGCTGGCCAGCGCGCCGATGCGCACGCCGCCGTCGGGCAGCTCGGTGATGTCGGCCAGCGCCAGGCGGCTGATGTCGACCAGGAGCAGCGGCTGCTCCACGCCGCCCTTCATCAGGTCGAGCAGGTTGGTGCCGCCGCCGATGAACTTGGTGGCAGGCTGCTGCGCCAGCCGTATTGCATCGTCGATGCTGCCGGCACGCTCATAGTGAATGGAATGCATCGTGCCTCCTCTCAGCGCTTGCCGTGATTGACGCCATCGCGGCTCTCACCCGCCGCGACTTCGCGGATGGCGGCGACGATGTTCGGATACGCACCGCAGCGGCACAGGTTGCCGCTCATGCGCTCGCGGATCTCGTCGTCGGTCAGCAAAACATCCTTCGCGCCCGCATCCTGCGTAACGGCGCTGGCATGGCCGCAGCGGATTTCATCGAGCAGCGCCTTCGCCGAACAGAGCTGGCCCGGCGTGCAGTAGCCGCACTGGAAGGCATCGTGATCCACGAAGGCCTGCTGCAGCGGATCGAGCGCCTCGCCCTGCGCCAGTCCCTCGACGGTGGTAATGAGCCGGTCTTCCTGCATGACCGCCAAGGTCAGGCAGGCATTGATGCGGCGGCCGTCTACCAGTACCGTGCAGGCGCCGCATTGGCCGCGGTCGCATCCCTTCTTGGTGCCGGTCAGGCCGATGACTTCGCGCAGCGCGTCGAGCAGCGTGGTGCGCGGTTCCAGCGACAGTTCATGGCGCTGGCCGTTGATGTTCAGGCATACCGGGCGCGGCGCGGCTTGCGTGCCGGAAAAATGGATGGCGGAATCAGCTGCCGGTTCGGCCAGGCTGTTCCGGGAGGGAGGGGAGTGTGACATGAGCGGCTCTCCATGCTGACAGGACAAAGGAGAGCCGAAATGCAATTTTGATACCAGCCGTCTGCAGTGCCGGAAGCCGGGCGAAGTGTCCATCTCCGGCAACGTCGTTGCGCGTTGCCGGTAAGCCGCATGGAAAGCCGGTTCAACCGCTGTTCAGGCTGCGGCAGCCAGCGCCGGGGCAGACACGCCGCCGCGCAAGGCGCGCAGCTTGCCGACGGTCGTTGCGCAGGCATGTGCCGCCTCCGCGCCCTTGACCACGAAGTGGTTGTAGAAGAATTGCTGATGTTCCTCGCCGGCATGGAAATGATGCGGCGTGAGTACGGCCGAGAACACCGGCACCTGGGTTTCCAGCTGTACCTGCATCAGGCCGGAAATGACGGCCTGGGCGACGAATTCATGACGGTAGATGCCGCCGTCGACCACCAGGCCCGCGGCCACGATGCCTTCATACTTGCCGCTTTGCGCCAGCACTTTCGCATGCAGCGGAATCTCGTAGGCACCGGGCACTTCGAAGAAGTCGATGGAGTCGGCGGCAAAGCCGAGCTTCTGCATTTCCGAAGTGAACGAGTCGCGGCAGCGGTCGACGATGTCGCGGTGCCAGCAAGCCTGGATGAAGGCGATGCGGCCGGTGGATTGATGTGTGGATGTGGACATTCTGAAGCTCCTATTTACGAAGAACAATAAATAGGGCGCACGGGATGGCTAACGCCGGCGGACACGGCAGGCGCGGCGATGCAAACGCAGGCATGACAGCGCATGCCGGCAAGCGCAATGCTCGCAGTGCCGTTTCGAAACGGACAACTATCCCGTCCTCTTTCATCCGGACTGTGACCGTCGGCCCCGGAATCACACCGGGTCTGCTGACCCTGCGCACCGGCCGGAAACCCGACCGATGATGCAGGCGCTCGCGGGCTAGGCGCAGTGCGCCATTACCGCCGGTGGGGACTTTCACCCCGCCCTGAGAACGTGTTGACCACCGGAGCGGGAGCTCCAAGGGTCAGCGCAGACTATAGCATGGGAGCAATGCCGGTGCAGGCCATGCTCCGTCGCGTCGGAATGCGTGATCGGCAGGTTACGGCAAGGTGTCGATGCTGGTGCTGATTACCCCGACCAGAGCAATCTTCTCTGCCGAGTCGGCAAAGCCCAGCAGCGCGTTTGCACGGCTGATCGCACCGCTGTCAAGCTGCGCTGTCCAGGACGCCACTTCCCCGCTGCTGCCCTGGCGATCCAGGCTCGTCGTGTACAAGTACTCGACAAACTGAGTGTTGCTCATGCCGTTCAGCAGGGGCTGCGCTTCCGCGCTATGGATGAAGCTCCATGCGATATCGGTCATCCCCATGCCGTTCTCGCTGGCCGAAATCCAGTGATTCAAGCCGGCCTGATCGGCCTTGCGGTCGAACAGCGTGTCGTACATCCGTACCAGCGTCGCCACATCGGTCCGAGTGAAGTCCAGCGTAAAGCCGTCGGCTTTTTCCTGAGCCAGCTTCTCGGCCGAGTTGGCAAAGGCATGCAGCACATCGGCACGATCGGCTTTGCCCTGTTCCAGCCGGTCGATCCAGAACGCCCGTCCGGCGGCATCCGCTTCGCGGCCGAGTGAGTGCCGGTACAGGGTATCGACGAACTGCGCGTTGCTTTGCACGCCCAGGAGCGTTCCTGTCTCCGGGGAGTCGACGAACTGCTGAGCGATGTCGTGCATGGTCATGCCGGCATCGTTCAGCTTGATCCAGTGGGCCAGGCCCTGCTGCTCCGCCGCGCGGTCGAACATTGCATCGTACAGGCGCATGATGATGCCGCGCGCAGTCATGTCGGGCTCGGCGCCGGTGAAGTTAAGTTTCTCGACATGGGCTACGGTATCGGTGCCGTCGACGCCGCCGTTGCGGTGGATGACGGTGAGCTTGCCGTTTTCGACACGCATCGAATAATCGGCGCGGCCGGAGCCGGCCAGGCGCACGGTGTCCATGCCTGTGCCGCCATCGATCGCATCATTGCCCTCGCCGCCAAAGACGAGGTCATCTCCGGCATCGCCGAAGATCCGATCGTTGCCGCCGGCGCTGCCAACGACATCGTTGCCGCCGCCGCCGTACAGTATGTCGTCGTCGGCGCCGAGGAAGATCGACTGCACATCATCGTCGCCCACGACATAGTTTCGGCCGTCGCCGCCCCGTAAAGTGGCTGCGCCGACGATTGCCGCAAAATCGACGTTGTCGAGCCTCAGGACCGTATCGTGCGAGAGGCTTCGGGTGTCGATCACCAAACCGATGGCGGAGTTGCCGGCGTTGCCCGGCGCAGCGGCCCCGCCGTTGATGACAATCGCATTTTCCGGCGAACTGGCGGGGGCCGCAGACAGCACCAGCGTCTTGGTTTGCAGGACCACATTGCCGTCAAGGCTTTGCAGGAAGTTGCTGCCTTCCCCCTTCATGTCGGTTTGCACCGTCGAGCCCGCCGTCGTCTTGCTTTCAATGCGCCGGATCAGGTCGGTCAGCGCCTGGCTGTTGCTGAGCAAGGTCGTCGGCCCTTCGGCCTGCACTCCCGTTCCGACCGGCAGGCTCACAACGAGGTTGGCTGTAATGGTATTCGTCGCATTCGATACGCCCATCGGAATATCGGCAAGGATTGCATGCGCCGTGGCCGTGTCCTCTACCCGGCCCGAAGTAACCGGCGCAATCGTGACGGTCTGATTGCTCAGGCCGGTTGCAGTATCCTGGGCGGTCGTCGTGTTCACCGTCACGCCGTCGATGGTAGAGACAGAAGGCGGAGCGGGTGCAGGGGCAGGGGAGGGCGCAGGAATGCCCGTCACGGCAATGCCGTTTCCGGTCATGTCGGCAAGCACAACGGCGGAGTCCGCTCCCGCGGCCCAGTCTTCGGCTGCCGCCAGGTTGTATACGGTGTTGTCGGCGGCACCCGAGCCGTTCTTGTTCAAGAGCTGGTTGACGCCGCTCCTGTCCGTGCTGCTCAAGGTCAATGTGAATGCGGTGCCCGAGGTGACCTCCACATTGGCGGTGTCTGTCAGCGTATAGGTGGCGCCGCCCTGACCGCTCAGCGTGAACTTGTTGGCGATGATGTCATTGCCCGCGCCGCTCAGCTTCAGGAACCCGGCTCCCGAGACCACAAGAGCGCCCGAACCGACATCATAGGTGGCGGAGGAAATCACCGGCACCGGCACTTGGGAAGCAGTCATGACGTTGCCCGCTATATCGGCGACCACCACGGCGGCGTCGGCCCCGGCTGTCCAGTCTTCCGCAGCAGCGAGATTGTAGGTGGTGCCGCCGGTCGAAGCAGTGCCATTCTTGTTGACGAGCTGACCAAGCGCTGCCTTGTCTGCGGCGCTGAGCATCAGCGTGAACGACGTGCCGGAGGTAATCTCGACGCTGGCGGTATCGGTCAGGCTATAGGTGGCTCCGCCTTCGCCGGTCAGGGTGAACTTGTTGGCTACGATGTCATTGGCGGCGCCGGCAGAGGAAAGAAAGCCGGTACCGGTTACGACAAGCGCTCCCGTGCCTGCATCGTATGTTGCGGAGGTAATTAAGGGCACGGCGACATTGCTGACGGTGACGCCATTGCCGGTGAGATCGGCGATGACCGTGGCGGCGTCGGCGCCCGCAGCCCAATCCTCCGCAGCCGCGAGGTTGTAGACGCTCGCATTGGTCGAGGCTGAACCGTTCTTGTTGAAGATCTGGTTCAATGCGGCCTTGTCCGTTGCGCTGAGCGTAAGCGTAAAGGACGTCGCGGACGTGACCTCGACATTTGCCGTATCGGTCAGGGTATAGGCAGCGCCACCTTCGCCGGTCAGGGTGAATTTATTGGCGACGATATCGTTCGTCGCGCCGGCCAATGCCGTCAGGCCGGTCCCCGTAACAACCAGGGCCCCGGTGCTGGCATTGTAGGTGGCCGAGGTAATGGTCGGTGGCGGCACGTTGCTGACGGTGATGCCGTTGCCGGTAAGGTCGGCCAGGACTACGGCGGCATCTGCTCCGGCAGCCCAGTCTTCGGCGGCAGCGATGTTGTAGGTCGTTCCGCTCGCGGCCGTCGTGCCGTTTTTGGTCATGAGCAGATTCAAGGCGGTCTTGTCGTTAGCGCTGAGCGTCAGTGTGAACGACGTCGCGGAGGTGATGTCCGCATTGGCGGTATCGGTCAGCGTGTAAGTAGCGCCGCCTTCACCGGTGAATGTGAACTTGTTGGCCACGATATCGTTTGCGTTTCCGGACAGACCGAGAAAGCCGGTGCCGGCCACTGCCAGGACACCGCCGGCGACATCATAGCTGGCGCCAGTGATGGCCGGCACGGGGATAGCCGCAGTGATGCCGTTGCCGGTCAGATCGGCAACGGCGACGGCAGCATCCGCGCCGGCGATCCAGTCCTCTGCCGCAGCAATATTGTAGGTCGCGCCGCCGGTGGAGGAAGTGCCGCTCTTGTTGACGATCTGGTTGATTGCGGCCTTGTCGGTACTGCTCAAGGCGAGCGTGAAGGATGTTGCGGAGGTGATGTCGGCATTGGCCGTATCGGTCAGCGTATAGGTGGCGCCGCCTTCACCGGTGAGTGTGAACTTGTTGGCTACCACGTCATTGGCGGCGCCATTCAGAGACAGGAATCCTGTTCCATTCACAACCAGTGCACCTGTGCCGGCGTCATAGACGGCAGACGTAATTGCCGGTACGGCGACATTGCTTGCCGTGACGCCGTTGCCCGTCACATCGGTTACCGTGGCATCGGCATCGGCGCCGGCAATCCAGTCCTCCGCCGCGGCGATGTTGTAGGCGGTGCCGCTGGTGGAAGACATGCCGTTCTTGTTGACGATCTGATTGATCGCAGCCTTGTCGATACTACTCAGTGTCAGCGTGAACGACGTACCTGACGTGATTTCCACATTGGCGGTATCGGTCAGCGTATGGGTAGCGCCGCCTTCGCCGGTCAGCGTGAACTTGTTGGCCACGATGTCATTGACAGCGCCGGTCTTGCGTACAAGATTGCTCCCGGTGACGACGAGGGTTCCGGTATTGGCATTGTAAGTCGCCGACGACAAGGTCGGCGTTTGCGTATTGCCGACCGTGATTGCATTGCCGGTCAAATCGGCATTGAATGCGACCGCGGGCATCCAGTTATCCGCCGCGGCCAGATTGTAAATCGTGCCTCCGCTCGAGGACGCGCCGTTCTTGTTCAGCAAACCTTCGACGTTGATTTGATCGGCGGCATTGAGTGTTACGGAAAAAGAAGTCGCGCTCGTGATTTCAACATCGCCCGAGGTCAGTGTGTAGCTGCCCCCTTCACCGGTCAGCGTGAGCAATGACACCGCGACATCGTTGAGCGCGCCTGAATTGGCCTGAAAGCGCGTGCCGGTGACGGTCAATACATTCGTGGACGCATCATAGGCGACGCTGGTAATCGACGGCATCGCCGTATTGCTGACAGTCACGCCATTTCCTGTCAGATCCGCCACGACCACTGTCGCATCGGCGCCGGCAATCCAGTCCTCGGCGGCTGCAAGATTGTAGGTCGTCGCGTCGGTCGACGACACGCCGTTCTTGTTGAAGACGTTTTCCAGTGCGGCCTTGTCGGTTGCGCTGAGCATTAACGTGAACGACGTCGCAGAGGTGATGTCGACGTTAGCGGTGTCGGTCAGCGTATAAGTAGCGCCCCCTTCACCAGCGAGCGTGAACTTGTTGGCCACGATATCGTTGGTGGTGCCGTTCAGCGGCAGGAAACCTGTTCCCGTAACGATCAATGCGCCGGTGCCGGCGTTGTATGCAGCAGAAGTAATTGCCGGCACGGCAACGTTGCTGACAGTGATGCTGTTGCCAGTCGTATCGGCGACCACAACGGCGGCATCTGCGCCGGCAGCCCAGTCCTCGGCAGCGGCAAGATTGTAGGTCGTGCCGCCCGTGGAAGACGTGCCGTTCTTGTTGGCGAGCTGATTGATACCTGCCTTGTCGGTGCTGCTGAGCGTGAGCGTGAAGGATGTTGCGGAGGTGATGTCGGCATTGGCCGTATCGGTCAGCGTGTAAGTGGCGCCGCCTTCACCTGTCAGGGTGAACTTGTTGGCTATGATGTCGTTTGTCGCGCCGCTCAGGTGCAGAAAGCCGGTGCCGGTAACGACCAATGTTCCTGTATTCGCGTTATATGCTGCAGATGTAATTGCCGGCACGGCGACGTTGCTGACAGTGTTGCCGTTGCCGGTCGAATCGACGACGATCACCGCGGCGTCCGCGCCCGCAGCCCAGTCTTCCGCTGCCGCGATGTTGTAGGTTGTGCCGCTGGTGGAGGAAGTGCCGTTCTTGTTGACGATCTGATTGATCGCTGCCCTGTCGCTGCTGCTCAGCGTCAGGGTAAAAGATGTGCCCGACGTGACGTCGACATTGGCGGTATCCGTCAGCGTATAAGTGGTGCCGCCCTCGCCGGTAAACGTGAATTTATTGGCGACAATGTCATTGCCTGCCCCGCTCAAGGAGAGGAAGCCACTGCCGGTCACCACCAGGGCGCCGGTGGCGGCATCGTAGGTGGCCGAAGTGATTGCCGGCACGGCGACATTGCTGACCGTGATGCCGTTACCGGTGGCGTCGACGACAACAATTGCGGCGTCCGCACCAGCTGCCCAGTCTTCGGCGGCGGCAAGATTGTAGGTAGTGCCGCTGGTGGAGGAGGCGCCGTTCTTGTTAAAGATCTGGTTGATCGCTGCCTTGTCGGTGGCGCTCAATGTCAGGGTGAAGGCAGTGCCTGAAGTAATTTCGACATTGGCTGAATCGGTCAGCGTATAGGTGGCGCCGCCTTCGCCGGTAAGCGTCAGCTTGTTGGCGACGATGTCATTGGCATTTCCGTTCAACGACAGCAAGCCCGTGCCGGTGATGACTAATGTTCCGGCATTGGCGTTATAGGTCGCGGAAGTGATGGCCGGTACCGGCACGTTAGACACCGTGACACTGCTGGTCGAGACTGAAGTGTCGGCATTGTTGATTACGCTGTTCCAGTCGTCGGCGGCCGACAGGTTGTAGGTCGTGCCGGCTGTGGACGAGGTGCCGTTCTTGTTAAAGATTACGGCGACCTGTGCCTGATCGGTTGCGTTCAGGGTTACCGAGAAGGATGACGAGCTGATGACCTCGACATCCGAACTGGTCAATGTATATGTGGCGCCGCCTTCACCGGTCAGCGCCAGCTTCGATACGGTGATGTCATTGGCCGCGCCGACCGTCTTCACCAGGTCGTTGCCGGTGACAGTGAGGACGTGAGTGCTGGAGTCATAGGTGGCGGAGGTGATTGCTGGCGACGTCACGTTGCTGACTGTAATGCCGTTGCCGGTGGTGTCTGCCGCGCCGCCGGCAGTCACATCCCAGTTGGACGCGGCTGCCAGATTGAAGGTCGTGCCGCCAACGGAAGAGGTGCCATTTTTGTTTAGCAAGCCATTGACGGCCAGCTTGTCTGCTGCGTCCAGCGTGACTGAAAACGCGGTTGCGCTGCCGGCGCTGACGTTGCTGCTTGTTAGCGTGTAGGTGCTTCCGCCTTGGCCGGTCAAGGTCAGCTTGCTGACGTCGATGGTGCCGCCCGAGGTGATATTTGAGCCTGTGACGGAAAGCACGCCGCTGCTGGCGTCGTATGTGGCGCTGGTGATGGCAGGTGGTATTACAGGATCTGCGAAAACGAAGTTGTTAAAGCCGCTCCATATCTTATTGTCGGGAACATTGTTATTTAAGTACCCCGTAGACGTAACCCTTACTTCATCAACGTTTTGAAAATCGGAGCTCAATGTCAATGTTGCAGTATAGCTGCCGGATTGAGTGACCGGCTTGATGAAAGTTTGTGTTCCAACTTCTGTACCGTTCCTGAATCCTTTTACTGTGTAATCTGGGTTATGGCCTTGGTAATCTTGTACCAAGAAGCTGGTCAGCTTGAATTCATCTCCCGATTGACTCTTGATGATGAATTCATCGCGGGATGCTCCTCCTTCTGCAATCAGGACAGTACCTTGTGCACCCAGGAGATTATTGTGTGCAGCGACATTCCCCGTGACCACATGGTTCGTATCAGAGAAAAACATCTGGAAAACCACACCTGATATATCGGTGGTTCCACCTTCGCCGTCTTCGAACGTATTTCCGTATCCATTATTGCCGTTTGGCGCCGACAGAGTTACGGTGCCGCCGGCCAGCACAGCATCAAAGCCTGCAACTGCCAACGTCGCGGTCTCCGTCGTACCAAATGTCTTTTCCAACATCCAGTTTCCGCCCTTCCCGCCTGCCCCTGTCAGATCACCCGATGCCGAGACATCCGCACCCGTCATTGCAGCCAACTCAGAAACAAATTCAACGCCCTCGCTTCCTTTAGCAACATCACAACCGTAAAGCAGAATGTCAGCATCGCCCCCCAATGCAGCGCCGATCGCTGCCAGATCGGCAGCATGCTCCTGCAGATTTGCGCGATTGAGTGTGGTCGTTCCCAGATCCAGTGCAGCTTCCGAGCCGTGGGAGAAGACATGAATCGCGTTAATACCATTTCGTCCTGCCAGTATCGAAGCCATTTGAGCAAGGCCATCACTTGTGGCATCAAGTATGTGTACCTCCACGTCGGGGCTGATGCCGTCGACAAGCTGCTGATATCCGTCAATGCCGTTTTCAATGAAGACGATTTCAATGCGCTGTTCGCCAGCGCTAGTCGTTGATTGAGAAGACGCAGGCGTCATCGATGCCGTGTTGTCAGAGGCATCGTCGGTGTTTGCTGCGATGAGAGATTGGGTCGGGGAAGTGTGTTGCATGGTCATGGCGAAACCTGAGTGAGGAAGAAGCGAACAAAAATTCTAGTGGTGGTGCAAGGCGCCAATGACGATGAATAAGACAGCCTTCCCGGTTCTGTTCGCGAGGTAAAAAAGCGGTGAACGATGACGTCATTTGACAATCATAAAAACGCTTTTCAGCCTGTCATTGCTGATCGAAACTACATTCGTATCATGTAGTCGACAACAGAAATGGAAGGGCAAATGGAGTGTTTTTATCGATGCATATCCACATTCACGGAGGTTGCAGATGGCGGAAGCATATGTAGGAGAAATTCGACTGCTGGCATTCAATTACGCGCCGGAAGGCTGGTTGCTGTGCCAGGGGCAACAGCTAAACGTATCGCAGTACCAGGCCTTGTTCGCATTGATCGGCAACGTGTACGGTGGCGATGGTGACACCACATTCAATCTGCCGGATCTGCGCGGCCGCGTTCCTACCCAATGCGGCCAAGGGCCGTTGTCGGTGTATCAGTGGGCCCAGAAAGGAGGAACCACGGCAACGACGATCAATGCCAGCTCCAGTTTCACACTGAGCAGCGTCAATCAGTTGCCGGCGCACTCGCATTCCGCAACCTTTACGCCGACCGGCGGCGGTACGCCGGTGCAGCCGACGATTGCCGTCAAGGTCAGCAATGATGCTGGAACTTCTTCAACGCCGATTGCAAACGGCTATATCGCAAAAAGTGCATCGACTGCGCCGGCGCAGCCTACGATGTACGCGTCGACGGCATCCAGCACGACGACGCTCAATTCCGATACTGCGACCGCGTCCGGCGGCAGCGGCGGCATCACCGGCGGCTCCGTCGGCATTGGAACGACCGGTTCGGTGCAACCTTCTCCAGTCAACGTGCCGATCTCGGTATCCATGCCGGCTGTCATGCCGCCTTTTGTCGCAATGAATTATGCGATCTGCGTCAACGGATACTTCCCGCCGCGTCCCTGAGCCGATGTTGAATTGATATTTTCGAAGCGGCGGCACTGCCCCCGCGTGGATGCATGCGGGCCAAGGCATACCGCTTCGTTGTCAGTCTGGCTGTGCGTACTCAAACTCAAGGCCGGGACGGCTTCCGAGGCGGTATCGAAACTGCAGTGTCTCTCCTCCGCGGAAAACAGGCTTGCCCGGAAAGGGCTGCGGCAGATTCAGGCTGCTTTCATGGTCAAGCAGACGATTGCCGCCATACACGTCTATCCTTGTCAGCAGCATGGGCCGGTACTTCGACGCAAACGAGGCAGGAATGCGGATGCGTGCCGCGGGCAAGACGCTTTCTTCCACGGCTGCCCAGTCCCTGATGCGCTGCGTACTGAGTTCGAACACGGTGCCAAGATAGATGCGGTCGGGCTCGCGTTCCGCCGGGCCGCAACTATCGCTGACAGGCGCTGCGTACTCCTTCGCAAGATGCAGCAGGCAAGCGTTCACGCTGACCTTGGCCGGTACCATCAGCGCGCCGGGCGCCTGCGTCATCAGGTGGCGTGCGATTGCGACTTGCGGTTCGCTGCGCAGGCTCGCATTCATCGTTTCGGAAATGATGACGTCCGGGGTTTCGTCTACCGGTATGCGATATCGGGTGGCATCCGTGCAGATGTAGCCGTCAACATGGGACGAGAAACCGAATCCGTCGATCAGTTGCCTTGCATGGAAAAGCGATTCCTCATGAATGTCAATCAGCGTGAACAAGGCTTCCTGCGGAGACAGCACCGACATCAGCGGAAGTGCGAGGGTCGCGAAAGGGCCGCATCCGGCGTACAGCACGCGCACTGGCCGGCCCGGCCGCCGCGCATCGCTGATTGCCGAATCCAGTCCTCTGATAAAGGCGATGGTACGAAAGCATTCCCTTGCGCACAGGGCGGCCTTGATCGGCGAGATTGCCAACCCTGCATCAAGCCGGGTTTGCATGGCGCCAAGATCGAGTCCATCGGGCCCGGGCAGCGCTGAGCGTCTTTCGATCAATTGCCTGAGCGCCGTGACCTGGCGTATCAATGCACTCTTGGAGTGAGCCGGATGAATAATGTCGAGCGTTAGTTTGCGGAGCAACCCATGATCGTCGATATCGCGCGAATTGAGTATCTGCATGAATGTCTTTCCTGGAAGGACCTGGAATTCCCGGCATGATTGCGATGCACCGAGATCGGCCATCTGTCCGGTAAGGGAATCTCGCCATCAGGCAAACAGGATCTGGTAGCGCTGCTGCATCTCCGGCGGCGAGAAGGCTGGCGCCGCCGCAGAGAGACGGGCACCCGGTGAAGAGACTGGAGCAATGCACCACACGTGCCGGCCCAATGCAGGATGCTCGATGCAGTAATTGTCCTGAAGCAGAAGCCGGTCTGGCGAGCCGGCAAAAATCAGGGACAGTGGTGTGGGAAATTTTTCCGGCAATCCTTTGCGAGGATATTCCCTCGCTTCGGTCAGCAGCAGTTCAACCGCGCCGGCGAGCGTGTCGACCGTGAACGTGCTGCCCACCAGTGGAGTAAAAACATCGAGCGCAGGCGTCATCATGTTTTCTTTCGGAGCATTGGATGGAATATGAGTGCCGGTCATAATGACAAGTGCCGATGAAGCCACCAACACAAGGACAAGAATATGCACGCGCTGGCGCAGGATCTCGACAACTTGACCATACGCAATGCCAACGCTGGCGATCAGGATTTTCTGATACGCCTGTATGCATCCACCAGGGACGACCTGCGGCAGATAGCGGCCGACCCGGCGTTTGCCGATTCCTTGATCGCCATGCAGCAGAACATGCAGGCGGCAAGCTATCGAAGTCGCTATCCCGATGCCGAATATCTGTTGCTGGAACATCATGGAGACGCCGTCGGTCGCATGATCGTCGATACCGGTCCCGAAGAAATCAGACTGATCGACATTTCCTTCATGCCGCATTCCCGAGGCAAGGGATTCGGCACGGCCGTATTGCGCAGTCTGCAGCAATGCGCTGCAAGAAAAGCAATGCCGCTGCGACTCTCGGTTCATCGCAACAATGTGCGTGCCAGACGTCTTTATGCAGCATTGGGATTCCGGGTTGAATCTGGCGATGAGATGGCGGAGAAAATGCTTTGGACAAGACCGGCTTCTCCGACATGGTGATTCTGCAGGAACGCAGCAAGGCCGGATACCGGCTCGAATGGTGCTATGGGTCCGGCCCGAAAATAAATTGAGCCGGACCCCCTCGCCCCGACCCTCTCCCAGACAATAGTGTTCGGCACACTTTGTGCTGTGCGACTATCTTTTAGTCTCCCTTCTCCCGCAAGCGGGAGAAGGGCCGGGGATGAGGGGGCTTGCCAGGTCCTTCTTTGTTTGCACTGCTGAAAAGCAGGACTTATCTTCCGTTTGTCAGAGAAGGGGCTTGGCAAGCCCCCTCACCCCCAGCCCTCTCCCGCTTGCGGGAGAGGGGGCTGACAGGTCTCCGTAGAAAATGAGGAGGCAGGTGACTTTAAAAATGCTGCGAATGAAAAGCGGTCTCACGTTGGCAAACAGTGTGCCGAACATTATTGCAGCGATCTCCCAGAGGTAGAGAGTGAGATCAGCGGCCCGAAAGATGAGCCATTTTTCGGGCCGGCTCGATACTCCCAAGCCATAACTCTGCTTGAGATCGCGTCTGTCTTCGCCTGGCCACATTGCGCTCCTCATCCATGGCCCCGCCATGGAGTCCCGCTCTGCAAGTCCGGCCTTGCCTGTCGAAAAAATCCGCCAATCTCGTTTGGCATGTCATGACTTGGAATTGGTACAAGACATCCCAATGTCTTGCAATGCCTTGTTCACACGGGCGAGCAGTAGCGCATGCATCTCGGCCAAGACATTGGAACACTCGGCATGCTGCCGGACCAGTCCATCGAGTTGAAATCTTGCATCGGTCAAGCGCCGCTGCATTACGGTGTCCATATCGTCGACGCTTGACTCCAGCAGTACCGCATATGCTTTCTCCGCCTCGCTCTTTGCCCAGTCCGTCATGTGAATGCGATGGGAAACCCGCTCGAGTTCGGCGGCAAGACCCGTTGCTTCTTCAGCACCAAGCACTCTTTCTCTGGCAGCATCGTCAATGATCCGTCCGAACTTATGCCGTGCCAGGGTGTGCGCGCAAGACAGCTGGCTGGCTCGAACCCTTGCGGTGCATAGTCCGACCCGAACGACACCCGGTTCCATGCCTGTCTCCCGCAGACGCCGTTTGGCAATACCGTTTTCGAACGCAACCCGTTCATGTACAAGGCCGCAATAAGCTACCCGCAAGGCGGATATCCGTTCCAGCAAATCGAGAAGCGATTCGGAATTACGCATGATGAGATGGGCTATCGAACGCGAATGACAGCAAGTCCGCCTTTCATATCCAGTCACTCTGCTCATCGGCAGAACGAGGCACATAAGTCAGGTACTGGACCATGCGCGGGAAAACGCCATGATTGGGCGTGGCGCAGTGTGGAAGCGCTTGATGCCAGATCGCGAGATCGCCGCACTGTCCCGGCACCGACACCGGCTTCAACTGTTGCGGCGCCAGTTCCCGTGCTTGTGCGCCTTGCGGCAGGGAGGACAGCCATGTGCCGATATGGTGATGAAAGCCTGGCACGCAATGGAAGGCGCCGTCGTCCGCTCCGCAATCGGTGAGGTATAGCAAACCCTGCAGTCGATACGGTATGGGCAGTACCAGACTGGCATCCCAGTGCAGTCCGCTGCCCATGAAGCGATAAGCTTCATGTTCCGGCGGATTGAAACTGACCTTGTCGATCGTCCTGCAGATTTTCCGGCTCGCATAGAGCTGCTGAAAAGCCTTGTGGATCCTCTTCGATTCGCGATTTGCGTTCAGGGCGGGATGATCGAAGAACCTCACCATCATCCCTCGCTTTTCGTCATGGTCCCGGTACCATGATGCGGGATCATCCGGACTTGCCTGAAGAAATTCCCAGATCGCTTTTTGCGTTGCACGACATTGTTCCGCCGGGACGGCATTCCGCAATACCAGAAAGCCATTTTTTCCCCAAGAGGCCAGATCGTCTGCCGACAGTACATCTTCCATCATTGGCTCGGCGTCGTCGGCATGGGCATCAGCATTCTCCTTGCCGTTCTCTATCAGCCATTGTTCAAAGGCATCGCGATGCGGCCTATGGAAATAAAGATGCTGCAATGCCGTTTCCATCGCAATGCCGAGATGGTTCAACGCTTGCACTTCTTCACGCCAGAAGTTCATATGGCCATGCTGCTCGGACTTGAAAGCCGGATCGAGAGCCCGCGCCCAGAATCTTTGCAATACTGTCCAATGCTGCAAGCGTTGTATCGGCATCGAGAGTCGCTTCCCGGAAGTTGCAATGGTTGAGCAATCGTTTTGAAGCTCTTTGACAGATTGATCGGTCCTTCGATCCAGGCCGAATGCAAGGCAAATAGCCCTGCCTGAAGCAGGAAGCCGGAAAAGTAAAAAGCCCCGTATCGGCCTGATGCCGCGATACGGGGCTTGAGAAACGGGAAGAGATGGCTTACTTCGCTCCACCCTCATACCACTTGCCGATGAGCGCACGCTCCTCATCGGTCATCTTCGTGATGTTCCCGAGCGGCATGGCCTTCTGCAGCACCACCTGCTGGTAGATCTGCTGCGCATGCGCCTTGGTCTTCTCGGGCTGGTCGAACATCAGGCCCTTGGCCGCGGTGGGCATCATGGTCGGCGCGGCGGAATGGCACTGGATGCAATGCTTCTGCATCAGCGCCTGCACCTGGGTGATGTCCGCAGCCGCGGCTTCGCCGGGAGTGCCGCCTGCCGGTGCGGTGGACGGCGCGGAAGCAGGCGCAGCCGCCGGCTTGCTCGGTGCGATCCAGGCTGCGGTGCCGGCCAGCATCGCCACGGCAACGATCGGATACACCGGGTTGACCACGCCCTTGTGGCGCAGGATGAAGAACTGGCGGATCAGCACGCCGGCCAGCATGATCAGCACCAGCACCAGCCAGTTGTGCGGATGGCTGTAGGTCATCGTGTAGTGGTTCGACAGCATCGCGAACAGCACCGGCAGCGTGAAGTAGGTGTTGTGCACGCTGCGCTGCTTGCCGCGCTGGCCGTGGATCGGGTCCACCGGCTGGCCGGCCTTCATCGCCGCAACTACCTTGCGCTGCCCCGGAATGATCCAGAAGAACACGTTGGCGCTCATGATGGTCGCGATCATCGCGCCGATGATCAGGAATGCCGCGCGGCCGGAGAACAGGTGGCAGGCCGCGTAGGACGCGATCACGACGAAGGCCACTACCAGCACTGCCAGCAGCTTCTCGTTCTTCTGCAGCATGCGGCACAGGATGTCGTAGAACAGCCAGCCGACCACCAGGAAGCCGATGGCCAGCAGCACCGCGACGGTGGGCGTGAGGTTGGCGACATTGGGGTCGATCAGGAAGACCTTGGGATTGAACAGGTAAAGCACCGAGAACAGGCCGAAACCCGACAGCCAGGTGCTGTACGACTCCCAGTAGAACCAGTGCAGGTCTTCCGGCAGGTGGCGCGGCGCACCGAGGTACTTTTGCGGATTGTAGAAGCCGCCGCCGTGCACGGCCCACAGTTCGCCGCCCACGCCCTGGTCCTTCAGGGTCTTGTCGGTCGGCGGTTTCAGGCTGTTGTCGAGCCAGACGAAATAAAACGAGGAACCGATCCAGGCGATCGCGACGATGACGTGCAGCCAGCGCAGCAGCAGGTTGGCCCAGTCGAGCAGATAACCTTCCATGTGTATGTCTCCTTCTTAATGCTTGCGTGTTGCAGCGCGGCTCAGCTGCCGCGATACGTCGAATAGCTCCAGGGGCTGGCGACCAGAGGCACATGATAGTGCTGGGACGCGTCGGCCACGCCGAAACGCAGGGTCACCACATCGAGGAAGGCCGGTTGCGGCAGCTGCACGCCCATGCGGGTGAAATAGCTGCCGATATGGAAGTCCAGTTCATAGATGCCGGACTGGAAGGCTTCGCCTTCGAGCAGCGGGCCATCGCAGCGGCCATCCGCATTGGTGGTTTTGGACAGCAAACGTGTTCTCTGATTGTCGACAATCTTGTAGAGAACCACCTCAATTCCCTGGCCCGGCTTGCCATGCGCGGTATCCAGGACATGCGTAGTCAGACGACTCATCATTACTCCAGAAATCAGATATATAGGGGAAACAAAGCCTGGTGCCGGAACGGCCGAGGCGCTGAGCATGAGGTGCCGCCGCGATGGGTGACTGCAGCTGCTCAAGAGATTAAACAAAATGACCAACAAATTGTTGACAATTCTAGGAGCCGTTGGCATCCTCGTCAACAATCGAAGAAACGATTTATTGTGCAACGACAGATTGCCGGATCGAAAAGCAACCCGGATCCGGCCGGCTCAGCCCATTCTCAGCCCATTGAACTGGAAAGACCCATGGCCGCACGCCCCAAACTGGTGACCGCCGCTGCTGTACGGCAAGACATACCGCGGGAATCGCAAGAACCGCGCCTGCCGCCGGAAGAGCGGATGTACATCGAAATCTATGACGCCATCATGGAGCACCGCCTGCCGGCCGGCACCAAGCTGACCGAGCAGACGCTGGGCGAAATCTACGACCTCGCGCGCCACAATGTGCGCAAGGTGCTGGGCAAGCTCGCCGCAGACGGCTTGGTGGACCTGGAGCCCAACCGCGGCGCCTATATCGCCAGCCCCAGCGAGCAGGAAGCGCACGACATGTTCGAACTGCGCCAGACGCTGGAGCAGATGGTGATGCAGAAGGTGGCGCAGAAAGCCACGGCGGCCGACTTCGACAAGCTGCGCAAGATGATCGAGCGCGAGCGCGATGCCTACATGCAGGGCAACCGCCCGTTGTGGATTCGCCTGTCGGCCGACTTCCATATCGAGCTGGCCAAGCTTACCGGCAACATGCTGCTGGTCGACATGCTGCGCCGGCTGGTATCGCGCACCACTTTGCTCATTTCCACCACCGAAACCACCGGCCAGCAGCCGTGCTCGTTCGACGAACACCTGCTGGTAATCGATGCCCTTCAGAACAAGGACGAAAAAGGTGCGCAGCATGAAATGGCGCACCACCTCGAACAATGCGCATGCCGGATGCTCAAGCGCCCGGAAAAGCGCTTTGACCTGCGCGCCGCCCTCAGCAAGGGCGACGCGTAGTAGCAAGACCGTTCACCCGCAGGTACGGCATACAGAAGCTGCATAGACAGCACCCAATAATAAAAATCCACTTCACACCCATTCCAGAATTGGAGACGACATGAACACACCCCCGACCGCCGCAACTGCGGCGCCAGCTTCACCGGATACCAACCATCCGCCCGCAGCCAATGCCGTCAACGCCGTCGATGAGCGGCTGCCTGCGGGCAAGCTCACCATGCTCGGCCTGCAGCACGTGCTCGTCATGTACGCGGGCGCGATCGCGGTGCCGCTCATCATCGGCCGCGCGCTCAAGCTTGCGCCGGAGCAGGTGGCGGCGCTGATCAGCGCCGACCTCTTCTGCTGCGGCGTGGTGACGCTGATCCAGTCGCTCGGCATCGGCAAGCTGTTCGGCATTCGCCTGCCGGTCATGATGGGCGTGACCTTCGCCTCGGTCAGCCCGATGCTGGCCATGGGAGCCGATCCGACGCTCGGCGTCACCGGCATCTTCGGCGCGGTGATAGGCGCGGGTGTGATCTCGCTCCTGATCGCGCCCTTTGTCGGCCGCGTGCTGGCATTGTTCCCGCCGGTCGTCACCGGCACCATCATCGCGGTGATCGGCATTTCGCTCATGCGCGTCGGCGTCAACTGGGCCATGGGCGGCACGCCGAACATGGCGACCATTCCCGACCCGGCATTCGCGCAACTGGTCGCCGCGGCGAAGGAAGCCGGCACCGCGCTGCCCGCAGGCCCGGCGCCGATGATCCCCAATCCTGCCTATGCCGCGCTAGACAACCTCGGCATTGCGCTGTTCGTGCTGGTGGTGATCCTGCTCGTCGCCAAATATGGCAAGGGCTTCCTGTGCAATATCGCGGTGCTCACCGGCATCGTCGCCGGCACCACGCTCTCCTACTTTCTCGGCAAGGTCGATTTCGCCAAGGTCTCCGCGGCGAAAACCTTCGCTGTCGTCACGCCTTTCCAGTTCGGCATGCCGACCTTCGATGTGGTCGCCATCCTGACCATGACGCTGGTGATGCTGGTGGTGATGATCGAATCGACCGGCATGTTCCTCGCGCTCGGCGAACTGACCGGCAAGCGCATCAACAAGGAAGACATCACCCGCGGCCTGCGCGTTGACGGTCTGGGCACCATCATCGGCGGCGTCTTCAATACCTTCCCGTACACGTCGTTCTCGCAGAACGTCGGCCTGGTCGGCGTCACCGGCGTCAAGAGCCGCTGGGTGTGCGTGGCGGCCGGCGTCATCCTGATCATCATGGGCGTCATTCCCAAGATCGCGCAGGCGGCCGAAGCAGTGCCGCAGTTCGTGCTGGGCGGCGCCGGCCTGGTGATGTTCGGCATGGTGGCCGCGACCGGCATCCGCATCCTGTCCTCGGTGGATTACAAGACCAACCGCCACAACCTGTTCATCGTTGCAATCTCGATCGGCTTCGGCATGCTGCCGCTGGTGGCCGAGCGCTATGCGCAGCACATGCCCAAGGCACTGTCGCCCCTGCTGCACAGCGGTATCCTTCTGGCAGCCATCGTCGCGGTGCTGCTCAACATTTTCTTCAACGGCATCGCCTCCCAGGAAGACGCCGAAGCGGCAGCCAAGGCCAATTCCCACGGAAGCGAATAAACCATCCTTCAACGACTCGCCATGCAGAACTCAAACAGTTATCCACGCGACCTGATCGGCTACGGCCGCAACCTGCCTCACGCGCGCTGGCCCGACCAGGCCCGCATCGCCGTGCAATTCGTGCTCAATTACGAAGAGGGCGGCGAAAACTGCGTGCTGCACGGCGACAAGGCCTCCGAGCAATTCCTGTCGGAGATCATCGGCGCGGCCGCGTTCGAATCGCGTCACATGTCGATGGAATCGATCTACGAATACGGTTCGCGGGCCGGGGTCTGGCGCATTCTGCGCGAGTTCGAGCAGCGCAAGCTGCCGCTGACCGTATTCGGCGTCGCGATGGCCCTGCAGCGCCATCGCGACCTCACGCAGGCCTTCGTCGACCTCGGCCATGAGATCGCCTGCCACGGCTGGCGCTGGATTCATTACCAGAACATGGACGAGGCGACCGAGCGGGAGCACATGCGCATCGCCATCGACATCCAGCGCGAACTGACCGGCAATGCGCCGCTCGGCTGGTACACCGGCCGCGACTCGCCCAACACCCGCAGGCTGGTGGTCGAGCAAGGCGGCTTTACCTACGACTCCGACTATTACGGCGACGACCTGCCGTTCTGGACCGAGGTGCAGACCTCGTCCGGCGCAGCCAAGCCGCACCTGGTGGTGCCGTACACGCTCGACAGCAACGACATGCGCTTCGCCACCGCGCAGGGCTTCAACACCGGCGAGCAGTTTTTCCAGTACCTGAAGGACAGCTTCGACGTGCTCTACGAAGAAGGCGATCCGCAGGGCCAGGACCGGCCGAAGATGCTGTCGATCGGCATGCATTGCCGGCTGCTGGGACGGCCGGGCCGCTTCCGCGCGCTGCAGCGCTTCCTTGACTATGTGCAGTCGCACGACAAGGTCTGGATCTGCCGCCGCATCGACATTGCCAACCACTGGATCAACACCTATCCCTATCAAGCGAAGCAAGCGAAATGACAAACAAGACCACATCCCTGGCCGTGCTGAACGCGATGAGCGTTGCCGAATTCACCAACACGCTCGGCGCGATTTTCGAACATTCGCCCTGGGTGGCCGAACGCGCGGCGGCAAAGCGGCCTTTTGCCAGCGTGCAGCAACTGCATGATGCGATGGCAGCAGCGGTGCGCGATGCCGCCGAGGACGAGCGCCTGGCGCTCATCCGCGCCCACCCGGAACTGGCGGGCAAGGCGGCGGTGCGCGGCGAGCTGACCGAGGAATCGACCCGCGAGCAGAAGGGCGCGGGGCTGGACCAGTGCAGCCCGGAGGAATTCGCGCGCATGCAGGACCTGAACCAGCGCTACAACGACAAGTTCGGCTTCCCCTTCGTCATCGCCGTCAAGGGCCACGACCGGCACAGCATCCTCGACAACTTCGCGCGCCGCCTGGAAAATCCGCGCGATGCAGAGGCCAGGGAATGCATCGAGCAGATCATCCGCATCGGTGGCTTCCGCCTCGCCGACAGCGTACAGGCCTGATCCTGGCCTGAATATCACAACATCAGAACGAGCCGCCCGCCTTCCTGCCTCAGGCAAGGAAAGCGGGTAATGCTCGCGCCCGCGTCACGCAGCTACACCATCAAAAACACACTTCGGAGGAGACACCATGAAAATCAGGACAATATCCCTGCTCGTTGCCGCAGCCTGCCTGCAGGCCGCGACGGCGCAGGCGCAATCCAGCGTCGCCGTACAGGGCGCGGTCGACCTGTTCGCCGGTTCGCTGAAATACAGCGGCGACGCCGGCCGCCGTTCCGTCGTCAACAGCGGCGGCATGACCACCTCGTATTTCGGATTCAAGGGCAGCGAAGATCTGGGCGGCGGCCTGCGCGCCGAATTCGCGCTCAACGGCTTCTTCCAGGGCGATACCGGCACATCCGGACGTTTCGGCGGAGACAATCTTTTCTCGCGCGACGCCAACATCGGCATCGCCGGCGGCTTCGGCAAGATACAGTTCGGCCGCGGGCTTGCGCCGAGCTTCCTGCCGACCGTGCTGTTCAATCCCTTCGGCGATTCCTTCAACTTCTCGCCGCTGGTCGTGCATGCCTACGTGCCGTCGGGCGCCTTCGGCGCGCGCACCTGGATCGCCTCGAATGCGGCCGACAGCGGCTGGAGCAACCAGATCATCTATTCCACGCCGGACTTCAACGGCTTGCGCGCCAACGTGCATTACCAGTTCGGCGAAGTGGCCGGCAGCAGCGGCACCAACAACATCGGTGTCAATCTGCTGTATGCGAAGGGGCCGCTCGGCTTGGCGGCGTTCTACCACAACGCTCAGGTCAGCAATCCCAACGGCGGCGCCGCGCTGATCGATGCGACCGCTGCGCCGGTCAACTACCGCGCCATCAACAAGCAGAAGGCTTATTTCCTGGGCGGCAGTTACAACCTCAATGTCGCCAAGCTGTTCGCCACCTATCAGGTCAATGACGATGACACGCCGACCGCCGCGGACATGAAGGACAAGACGGTCAGCCTGGGCGCGAGCGTGCCGGCAGGGCAGGGTTCGGTGCTGGCCAGCTATGCGAGGACCAAGCGCGACGGCAGCCTGGTCGGCGCCGACCTGAAGCGAGACACCCTGTCGGTCGGCTATGACTATCTGCTGTCCAAGCGCACCGACGTATACGCGATCTACATGGCGGACAAGATCACGGGCGCAAGCAGGGAGGGAAGTGTCGGCGTCGGCGTGCGCCACCGTTTCTGACGGAATGAACGGCTGCGGCGCAGACTGCATGTCTGCGCCGCATAGTCGGGTATTTACTTCAGCTGTTCCCTGACCTTCTCCAGTGCCGCCTGAGCGCACTGGTCATCCAGATGGCCGCCCGGCGCGCCGCCGATGCCGATGCCGCCGATCACGTCGTTGCCCGCCTTGATCGGCAAGCCGCCGCCGAGCAGCAGGAAGCCCGGCAGATACACCAGGTTTGCCGCGCCGGCATTCTTCTGCGCGTTTTCCATCATCATCAATGTCGATGCCTTCGCGGACGCCGAGGTATAAGCCTTTTGCTGGCTCGACGGCAGCGTATGCGGGCCGGCCGCGTCTGCCCGTTGCACCGCCTTTACCGTGCCGGCGCGGTCGACGACGGTGACCGACACCGCATAACCCTTCTCGGCGCAGGCCGCGACGCCGGCGGCGGCGATCTGGCTGGCCAGCTCCAGGCCGATGTTGCGTTCGGTGCGCACTTGCGCATGGGTGGCCGGCGCAGCCGACATGGCGAGCGCGATCAGTGCGGCGGACAGGGTCTTGGTGGCGAGATGCATTTGAGCTCCTTGGTATTGTTGGTTGTCGGTCCGGATGACCGTGCAAGCAGGTTAGCAAGGCGCTGCATTCGAAAAATCCGCAAAGCCCCGTGCGGCGCTAAGTAACTTTACGTAGTGCCTGAAGCTGTGGGTGGCGTGATGCAATGATGACAACCGCACCGGACGCAAGCCCGCGAACGCCCATGAATTCATGCCGGAATGACAATGAACTGCCGGAATGAGTAACCCGGTGGCCTGACCAATGTCGCATAGAACCGGTTTGGGCGAGACAAAGTGGCTTCATTGTGTTGACAGCCGGTAACATTTTCCTGAAAATCGGTGAATGCTGTTTGCAGCACCCCGATCTCCCGCCCCGACCCCGCGGTTAACAACCCGACTTCTGCAGTACCACCATCCATCGCATCTGTGCGGCCCAAGCCTTGGCCGGCACCATTGCACGTCCCATTTCCGCTCGGTCAGCCGACCGGCATGCGGGGGCGAAATGAAGGGAGAACTTATGTTCAATCATGTAAAACTTGGTACCCGCCTGCTGGCGGGTTTTCTGTCCATCGCCGTGCTTGGCGCAATCGTCGCCGGCATCGGCATATTCAACATGAGCCGCATCAATACGCTTGCCGAGCGCATGTATGAAAACGAGCTGCAGGGGCTTTCCAATATCAAGGAAGCCAACATCAACCTCATCTATATCGGGCGGGCGCGCGGCAACGTGCTGCTTTCCACCACCGATGAGGAGCGCCGCACCAACATCGACAACATCCGCAAGTATGCCGACGAGCTGCGCGAGCATATCGACAAGGCCCGGCCGCTGTTCGTCACCGACAAGGCGCGCGAACTGTTTGCCGAGTACGACCGCCTCGCGGCGCAGTATGCGCAGTCCACCGCCAATTCCCTGAAACTGGCGCAGCAGGAGGCGCTGGCCCAGCGCAGCCCTGAGTTGACGGCGGCGCTTGCCGAAACCCGCCAGCATGCCAATGCGCTCGACAAGCTGCTCAGCGAACTCGCCGACCAGAAGGAGGCACGCGCCAAGGTCGCGGCCGAAGATGCCGCCGGCGTGTACAGGAGCAGCCGCAACTTCATGATCGCGCTCACCGTCTGCAGCACGCTCGCCGGCCTCATCCTCGGCATTTTGATCACGCGCCGGCTGACCCGGCAGCTGGGCGGCGAACCGGAACAGGCCAACGAGGTGGCCGCGCGTATCGCGGCGGGCGATCTCACCGTCGACATTCCTGTCCGCAAGGACGACAGCAGCAGCATGATGTTCGGCCTGCGCCAGATGCGCGACAGCCTTGCGGCCATCGTCAGCGATGTGCGTACCGGCACGGAAACGATTGCCACGGCATCGTCGCAGGTGGCGGCAGGCAGCCAGGATCTGTCGTCGCGCACCGAGGAGCAGGCCAGCACGCTGGAAGAGACCGCATCCTCGATGGAAGAAATGACTTCCACCGTCAAGCAGAACGCCGACAATGCGCGCCAGGCCAGCACGCTCGCCAATACGGCTTCCGGCATCGCGGTGCGGGGCGGCGATGTCATCGGGCAAGTGGTCGCGACGATGGGCGAAATTACCGACTCCTCGCGCAAGATCGTCGACATCATCGGCGTCATCGACGGCATCGCCTTCCAGACGAACATCCTGGCGCTGAACGCCGCAGTGGAAGCAGCCCGCGCCGGCGAACAGGGCAGGGGTTTTGCGGTGGTGGCTTCCGAAGTGCGTACGCTGGCCCAGCGCAGCGCGGCGGCAGCCAAGGAGATCAAGTCGCTGATCGACCGTTCGGTGGAGCGGGTCGAGACGGGCAGCACGCTCGTCAGCGAGGCGGGAACGACCATGGAGGAGATCGTCGGCAGCGTGCGCCGCGTCACCGATATCGTCGGAGAAATCAGTGCGGCCAGCGAGGAGCAGACGGCGGGCATCGAGCAGATCAATCAGGCCGTCACGCAGATGGATGAAGTGACCCAGCAGAACGCGGCGCTGGTGGAAGAAGCCGCCGCCGCGTCGGATGCGATGCGCGACCAGGCAATGCGGCTGGCGCAGCTGGTGAGCGTGTTCAAGCTGAACGCAGGTGCGGGAAGGGGAGCGGGCGTCGCGGCGCCACCAGCGCAGGATGTGCGTTCCGGCCATCGTCACATTGTGGCGTCGAGACCCCAGAACAGGCGCGCGGTTGCGGTTGCGCCCCGCCCGCAGGTCGCGCCTGCGGCGCATGCCGGCGGGGAATGGGAAGAATTTTAAACATTCAGCCTGAAACAAACACCCAGTAACCGATGCAGGGAACGGTTTCCGTTCCCGCAAAACCGGTCCATGCCGAAGCCAGGCAGCATGAAAGGACTCACCGCGTGGTGGGTCCTTTTCTTTTCAGGCGGCTGCACGTCGAACTGTACGCATCGTTGTTTGATGTACGCGGCAGCTGCTTGCATGCGCGCACGCAGGAAGGAACTCAAGGCCGCCTTGTGCCACATATGATGAGTCAGTAGACGAATCGAACAAGAAATGACAAGCCGATCAATCAGGATGGCATTGGCAATTTCTATAATCTTATTTTTGATGCGAGGCTTCCATGGGCGCCGTAAACTCCTCACTGAAATATAATTTCAGGCCTGATGACTACAACGCTCCGCAAGTCAAGCGAGGAGCCGATGGCAACTATAATCTCACCGACTATCAGGCAGCGCTGACGGTGCGCAGTTGGATGTACAACAACATGCCAAATGGGATGATAGGTTTTCAAACGGTCCAGGGTGCAGCCCGTTTACCCAAGGAAGGTTCAAGTGATATTTCAATTGATGGAAAAACTTATACGTTAACGGAACAGGATAAAGCAGCGTTTCGGAAATTCAATCATGACGGTCTAACGCTATTTCGCAGACTGGATGGAGGCCACAACGGTACGCATGACCTCGTAATGGGTATCTGGGATATTGACGCCGCGATCAAGAATGGCAGGTTGCATGGAGCGGCAGACCATTCTCCAAATGGAGAATGGAGAAATCGTAATAGCGAGATGCCGCCTGCCGAGGCGGCAAAGATTTTTGATGACTATGTTTCCAAGAGACTAGGCGGCAGTTGGAACATGGCCGAGCGAGATCTGAAATACGTAGCCAACGCGCATGGAATGTACCTCCCTACGAAAGATGGAAAGCAATTTCTAATGATCGACGACCCACAAGTCATCCGCGCCGCAAGTGTACTTCTGGATAATTGGGGCGAGGTTCAGATCGGTGAAGGAAACAGCGTCGGAATGCTGTCGCAGGAAGAATTGCAGAAACTGATGTCGCTGTAAGCGGGTAGACACAAACTCAACCTTCCACCAGCGGCGCATACTGCCGCACCAGCTGCGCCAGCGTCTCGGCTTCCAGCTTCTCGGCGAGATTGGCGCGGTGCACTTCCACCGTGCGCGGCGACAGATCCAGCGCACGGCCGATCTCGCGGTTGGTCAGGCCCGCCACCAGCAATTCCAGCACCTCGCGCTCCCGCGCGGACAGGCGGGCGAAGCGTTCCTGCGCCGTGCGCTCGGCTTCCTTGCGGCTTTTCTGCAGCAGGTGGGTCTTGAGCGCCTTTTGCAGCGTATCGATCAGCACTTCGTCATCCACCGGTTTTTCGAGGAATTCGGTGGCGCCGGACTTGAATGCGCGCCGGCACAAGTCCACGGTGGCGTGCCCGGTGAGAATGATGACCGGCTGCGTCACGTTCATCGCCATCAGGCGGTCGAGCAGGCTCATGCCGCTGCCGCCGGGCATGCGCACATCGAGCAGGATGGCGCCGGGCTGCTCCGGATCGAAGCGCAGCAGGAAGGAGTCGGCATTCGCATGCGACTGCACCTGCATGCCGACGGTGGACAGGAGCAATGCGAGGCCTTGGCGCACGGCGTCGTCATCGTCGATCAGATATATCACCGGCAATACCGAGCTCATGCCGCCATCTCCTCTTCCATTCGTGAAAAGCGCAGTGAAAATTCCGCGCCGCCTGTCGTTCCGTTGGTGGCGCTGATCGCACAGCCCATGTTGCCGGCGAGGGTTTCACACAGCGTCAGTCCCAGCCCCAGCCCGTTTTCCCTGGTCGTATAGAAAGGCTCGAACAGTCGCGGCAATGCCTGCGCCGGAATGCCCGGACCGTTGTCGGCAATGCGCAGCACGGCCGCGCCGACAACGCTCCCCGATGCAATATGAATGCGCAGACGGCGCGCGGCGACCGGCATGCCATCCATCGCCTGCAGGGCATTGAGCAGCAGGTTGTGCAGGATCTGGTCCAGCGCAACGGGGTCGGCCTGCACGGTGACGGGCGCCGATTCTTCGATATGCACCGGCGCCGTGTGCCGCTGCTGCAGCTCCGGCTCCAGCAGGTGCAGCGCCCGCCGCACCGCGTCGCCCAGTACGACAGGACTGATCGGCTGTTCCTGCTGCCGCTGTTCCACCAGGCTTCGCAGGCGGTTGATGACGGCGCTGGCGCGCTTGGCTTGGGCGATCGCATGACCAAGCGCCGCCGTTGCCGCCTGCACCTCGCTTTTCTCCATGTCCAGCAGGCGACGCGCCGCCTGGCAATTGGCGAGTATCGCGGTCAGCGGCTGGTTCAGTTCGTGCGCCACGCCCGCCGACAGCTCTCCCAGCGTACTGAGCCGCTCGGCGCGGCGCAGGCGCAGCAGGCTTTCCGCCCGCCGTCGTTCCACGGCTTGCCGGCGCGCTGCATAGGCTGCGGCCACGATCAGCGCGGACAGCACGCTCCAGATCGCAATTGCCGCCAGCGGCAGGTCTGACCAGGCAAGGCCGCGCCGGATGAGAAGACCGAAAGGCTGGCTGTCGGAGGAAAGATGCTTGCTGAAATCCATCTGCCATGCGGCCGCCGCCAGCGGTCCCTGCTGCAGCAGCATGCTGCTGCCGGCATCATGCAGCTGCACCTGCAGCGGAGCGGTCGGCCATTCGGTGCGCGGAACCATTTGGCGCATGTCGATCTGCAGGGCCCAGCTGTCGCGCTCCCCGGCCTGCACCAGCCAGTATCGGCCGCGCGTGAAGTCGCCGCCGGCGACCTCCGCATGTCCGCTGCGGCGGGAGGCGGCCTCCGCCTTGAACAGCGTCGCATCCCAGGACGGCTCCATGCGGCTGCACAGCACGGCAGTGATCTGGGGATAGATGCGCATGATCTGCGCACGCGCCGACGGTGCGCATTTCGCATCCTCGGCGCCGACGGCCGCGAGCGTGGCGAGGATGGTGTCGTGCTGCACGGTCCGCTGCGTCAGCAATCGGTGGGCAATCCGGCTGTCGGTTTCGAAGAGCTGGCGCTGTGCCTGGAAATCCGAATAACAGAGCCAGCCGCTGCCGCCTGCCGTACACGCCAGCCATGCGGCCAGCCAGGCGAGGCTGCGGGTCCGGTTCTTGAAAAAATGACGCATGGGCATGTCGGCCTTTCCGGCGGTGCCGCGGAAAATTGCCTCAAAACAACGCAGGCCATTCCGAACGAGCAAGTATTGTATACAAAGTTTGTATAGTAGGCTAAGCTCCGCGGCATGTACAGATGGCGCCGCGTCACTGTGTTTTTCCGGTTCGATCTCTGCCCGAAGGAGCTTGCATGTTTCGTAACACCAGCGTCGGAATGCGTCTTGTGTGGTTGATCGCATTCAACAGCCTGCTGCTGATCGTTTCCGGCGCGGCGGCGCTGGCATCCCTCTACAAGAGCAACGAGGCCACGCGCCATCTGTACGAGAACCAGCTGGCGGCCAGCATTCATCTGGCCGACGCGCGTTCCAACCAGATGCTCGTGCGGGTGCTGCTCGACCAGGCGGCCTTCGCGCCGGACTCCCCCGACGCGGCCAAGCGCATCGCCGGCGCCGAAGCCTTCATGCAGAAATCCCGGCAGGCGTGGAATGCCTATGTCGCGCTTCCCCGCAATGAAAAGGAAGAAGCGCTTGCCGCCGATGTCGCCGCCAAGCGCGACGCCTTCTTCAACAATGGCGCGGCGGTGCTGATCAAGTCGCTGCAGGCACTCGACCGCGACGCAATCGGCCGCAACGTGATGGAAGTTCTTCCCGCCCTCGACCGCGAACTCAATGCACGCGGCACGGAACTGGCGCAAATGCAGCTCAACAGCGCCAAGACCGAGTATGAACAGGGGCAGCAGGATTTCAGGATGTTCGAACGCATTGCGGTGTCGGTGATCGTCATCGGCGTGCTGCTCGGCGCCTTCGTGGCATGGATGATCCGCCGGTCCATCGTGCAGCCGCTGGGCGAAATGATGGTACAGCTCGACCGCATTGCCGGCGGCGATTTGAGCGCGCGCATCGAGCCTTGCGGGCGCAACGAGATCGGCCGCCTGATGGAGGGCCTGATCCGCATGCAGTCCGGTCTTTCCGCCATGGTCGGCAAGATGCGCACGGGTTCCGAACTCATCGCCACGGCCAGCCAGGAAATCGCGACTGGCAATGCCGACCTGTCGCAGCGCACCGAGGAGCAGGCGGCATCCCTGCAGGAGACTGCGAGCAGCATGGAAAACCTGGCCGATACCGTCAAGCGCAATGCCAACAATGCCAAACAGGCCAGCAGCCTGTCGGGCGACGCGCTGCGCATTGCCGAGGAGGGCGGCAAGGTGGTAAATGATGTCGTGGTCACGATGAACGGCATCAGCGCCTCTTCCGCGCGCATTGTCGACATCATCGGCGTCATCGAGGGCATCGCCTTCCAGACCAACATCCTGGCGCTCAACGCCGCGGTGGAGGCGGCGCGCGCAGGCGAGGAAGGGCGCGGATTCGCCGTGGTGGCGAGCGAGGTACGCAATCTGGCCCAGCGTTCCGCAGCAGCAGCCAAGGAGATCAAGGAACTGATCGACCACTCGGCGTTGCAGGTGAATCAGGGCGCCGCGATGGTGGATCAGGCCGGCAAGACCATGGAAAAAATCGTCGGCGCGGTCGGACGCGTTGAAAGCATCATGAGCGAGATCAGCCATGCCTCCGTCGAGCAAAGCGGCGGCATCGACCAGGTCAGCATCGCGGTGTCTCAGATGGATACGGTAACGCAGCAGAACGCGGCGCTGGTGGAGCAGGCCGCCGCGGCTGCGGAGTCGCTCGAGGAGCAGGCGCACCTGCTCAACGAAGCGGTGGCGCAGTTCAGGCTGCCGGCAAATGCCCTGCAGAAGCTCTAGGCTTTCCGCGAAGGCACTTCCGGATTCCGCGTCAAGCTCCGCTGACGAAGTGCACCAGGTCGCGGTTCAGCTCGTCCTTGTGCGTCACGAACAGGCCATGCGAGCCGCCTTCGTAGACCTTGTATTGCACCGAGCGCAGCAGTTCGACGGTGCGGTTCGCGCTTGCCTCCGGCGGCACGACCTGGTCGGCATCGCCGTGAATGACCAGCGCGGGCACGGAAATGCCGGCGAAGTCGTTGCGGAAGTCGGTCTCCGCGAAGGCATGCACGCAGTCCAGCGTGGCTTTCAGTGAAGCCTGCAGCGTCAGGTGCTGCATCCAGTCCAGCGTGGCCTGCGATACCGGGTGCTTGAGCATGCCGACATTGAAGAACTGCTTGCCGAATGTCGCCAGGAAGTCGGGCCAATCCTTGTTCAGGCCTTCCAGCATCTGCTGAAAGACCGCAGCATCCACGCCCTCGGGGTTGTCGCCGGCCTTCATGAGATAGGGCGTGACCGAGCCCACGAACACGACCTTGGCGACGCGGGCACCGCCATGCCGCGCCATGTAGCGGGCGACTTCGCCACCGCCCATGGAGAAGCCGACCAGCGTCACGTCCTGCAGATCGAGGCCGTCGAGCAATCCCTTCAGGTCGTCTGCCAGGGTGTTGTAGTCATAGCCTTCCCAAGGCTTGGAGGAGTGGCCGAAGCCACGCCTGTCGTAGGCAATGGCGCGGATGCCGTGCTTCGGCAATTCCGCGCTCTGGTATTGCCACATCGCATGGCTCGCAGGCCATCCGTGAATCAATACGACAGGGCGTCCGGTTCCTACATCCTGGTAGGCAAGATGAACCGGTTCCCCGTTCGCGGAACGGCCGACTTCAATGGTTTGCATGCTGCGTCCTTTCTTGTTTTGACATGGACAGATTTTGTATGCTGCCATACATAGATAAAGCTGCAACACAAAGGTTCTCTACGGCGGAAATGTCTTCTATTGGCATCGGGAAAGACAACCGGTAATGAAGGCGCTCTCAGGCATTGCCTAGATAAGGAAATGGTGTCAAGCAGTGGAGCCCCGGCTGGCTATCGTTCCGGTGTCCAGGGGCTGGCGGTGCTCGCCGGTTACGGCTGAGCGGTGCGTCAATGCGTTGCGCCTGCAAACCAGGCGTCTTGTATGGCAAGAGGTGGAGGGAGCCTTGGGCGGGTAAATCAAAACAGTTTCACTTTCCTCGTACACGCCTGTGCACCGCAGCGGCTGCGCAATCCTCCGTTCCCCCATCTGTCTCGCCGCCGGAAGGCCTTGGACGCACAGCACAATCGTTTTTACAAGACATTACAAGCGCGCCGCCGCCGAATCTTGTCTTTCCTGCTCGTTTGAGTTCCCCTTCCCTCCAAGCTATAATCGCCGGCTCTTGTATGCCGCGGAATGGCCGCCGAACGCAGCTTGGCTTCGCTGAAGCAGGACCGGAACGCGTGTTCATGCGGATGCGGCCCGGCTCAGCTTTTACGATTTTGATTGCACCTGCCTATGACGCGCACGTCACCGCGTACGAATTTTCACAGTTCGGAACTCATTCGTTGTCTCTCTGACCTGAGCCTTGCGGAGGCGGCTGACCACGGGACTGCGTTCGCGGAAAAGCTCGGCCAGTGGATTCACTTCGCCGATGCGATCACGCTGTCGGCCGTGCACGGCGAGGCCATTGCGGGATCGCCAGGTCAGGCAAGGCCATCCTCCGGAGCCCATGGCGCCGCATGCGCCGCGGCCATTGCCGAATTCGACCGCATACAAGGCTTCCTGGTCAATTCGATCACGAAGAGCTGCTCACCCGATCCGGCCAGTCCGGCGAAAAAGACTCACATCAGCCTGCCTCTGCCGGAGCCCGAGCCGCCGCAGAGCATTGCGGCGGCCTATGCGCCGTACCGGCGCTTCTATGAAGCCCATCAGCGCGACATGGAGTCGAGCATCCAGCCGCTGCGGGTCAATCTGCGCAGCGCCGTTGCAAAGGCGTCACCCAGGCTCAGGAAACTTGCCGAACTCGACGCAATGTTTGAGAAGATATTGCGCGAGCGCGAAACGAAGCTGCTGTCGAAGGTGCCGCTGCTTCTCAAGGCCCGTTTCGAGCAGTTGTTCAAGGAACATCAGCAAACGCTTGCCGATAACGGGCAGGCGGACGACCCCGCCGGCTGGATCCAGCCGGACGCCTGGCTGGCACGCTTCTGCAGCGACATGCAGATGCTTCTGCTGGCCGAAATGGAGCTGCGCCTGCAGCCGGCGATGGGACTCATCGAAGCATTCAGACAAGATACGCAATGAATAGACATTTCTTTACGGCCGCCTTTGTGCTGGGCGCGCTTGGAATCATCTGGGTCGGTATCGGCTTTTTCCCTTCCAGTCTTCTGGCGCTGCTGATGACGGCTGTCATCGGCGCGGTCTATGTGTACGGGGCGCTCGAACTGCATCGCTTCCGTCAGGCGACCATGGGCTTGTCAGCCGCGCTGGCGGCGATTCCCGACCAGCTCGCCAGCCTCGATGACTGGCTGGCGAAGCTGCCTTCCTCGCTGCAGGGCGCCGTGCGACTGCGCGTCGAGGGCGAGCGCGTCGCCCTGCCCGGGCCGGCTCTCACACCTTACCTGGTCGGGCTGCTGGTCATGCTCGGGATGCTCGGCACCTTCCTCGGCATGGTCGTCACGCTCAAGGGCGCGGTCTTCGCGCTTCAGAAAACCACCGACCTGGAGGCAATCCGCTCCGCGCTGTCCGTGCCGGTGTCGGGACTGGGCCTGGCTTTCGGTACCTCGGTGGCCGGCGTTGCCGCCTCCGCGATGCTGGGCCTGATGTCGGCGCTCAGCCGGCGCGAAAGAATGCAGGCGGCGCAAGTGCTCGATACCCGCATCGCCACGGTACTGCGTCGTTTCTCGCTCGTGCATCAGCGCCAGGAAACCTTCAAGGCGCTTCAGCTGCAGTCGCAGGCATTGCCCCAGGTGGCCGACAAGCTGCAGGCGATGATGACGCAGATGGAAGACATGAGCCGGCAGCTGAACCAGCGCCTGCTCGGCAACCAGGAAGACTTTCACCGCAATGTCGGCACCATCTATACCGAACTGGCCCGCTCCGTCGATCAATCCCTGCGCGAAGGCCTGAGCCGGAGCGCGCAGATCGCAGGCGACAGCATCAGGCCCGTGGTGGAAGCCGCGATGAACGGCATCGCGGATGAAGCCAAGGCCATGCATGAACGCATGGCCGGCACGGTGCAGACACAGCTCGACGGCCTTTCGGCACGCTTCAGCGATACCACTGCGACGGCGGCATCGGCCTGGACGGCGGCTGCGAAGAGTCAGGAGCAGGCGAGCGCCACGATGGTCGCGGAAGTGGGGCGTACCTTGCATGCCTTCAGCGAAAACTTCGAGCAGCGTTCGAATGCTCTCGTCACCACCATCGGCGATGCTTATGCCGGCCTGCAAAGCGATCATGCCCAGCGCGACGCGCAGCGGCAGGCGGCATGGACACAGTCGCTGGAAGCCATGGCGGCGGCGCTTGCCGGCGAGCTGCGCCAGACCGGCGCGGACACCCTTGCCCAGCAGCAGAAGGTGTGCGACATCCTGTCGCAAACCGCGCAGGAGATCGCCGGCCGGATGCAGGCGAGCGCAACCGGCACGCTGGCCGAAACGACGCGCCTGCTCACCGGCGCCGAGGAACTGGTGCGCTCCCGCATCGCTTCCGAGGCGCAATGGATGGATCAGCACCGTGAACGCATGGAGGATCTGGCCGCCATGCTGCGTACCGAACTCGGCACGCTCAGGAACGAAGAAGCTGCCCGCGCCGATGCGGCGGTGGAGCGCCTGGGGCAGCTGCAGGCCGCGCTCGCCACGCATCTGACGACACTGGGCACCGCGCTGGAAGCACCGATCGCGCGTCTCATCGAGACCGCCTCGGAAGCGCCGCGTGCCGCAGCGGATGTTATCGCCCAGCTGCGCGAGCAGGTTTCCGCCGGCGTCGTCCGCGACAACGAACTGCTCGAAGAGCGCAGCCGCATCATGGAAACCCTGAATTCACTGCTCGAGTCAATCAACCATGCGTCTCTGGAGCAGCGCGGCGTGATCGATGCGCTCGTGGCGTCGTCCACTGCCACGCTGACTGCGGCGGCCGGCTCTTTCTCGGAAAACGTGGCTGCGGAAACCGCCAAGCTCGCCGATATCTCCGCCCATGTCACCAGCAGCGCGGTCGACGTATCGAGCCTGAGCGAAGCCTTCGGCTTTGCCGTGAGCTCCTTCAACGACGCCAACGAAAAACTGATCGCCAGCCTGCAGCGCATCGAAGGCGCGATGGACAAGTCCATGGCGAGAAGCGATGAGCAGCTTGCCTACTACGTTGCCCAGGCACGCGAAATCATCGACCTCAGCATGACGTCGCAGAAAGACATCTTCGATGAGCTGCGCCAGCTGCCCGGCAGGCAGGCGGCACCGGCGGAAGAGGTCCGGTAATGGAGGAGAGCGACGCAAGCGTGGATCACGGCGCGCCGGTCTGGGCCGCTTTCGGCGACCTGATGGCCAGCCTCCTTGGTGCCTTCGTGCTGGTGCTGGTCGGCGTGGTGGCGGTCCAGATGGAACTGACCTCGCATCTGCAGGACGAGGTGAAGAAGCGCCAGGTCGAAGAACAGCGCCGCATGAGCCTGGAAAAGGCCCTGGCGATTCCGCTCGCCTCCGGGCGCATTACCTTGAACAACGGCCGCATCGGCATCAGCGGGCAGGTCTTGTTCGAAGTGAATTCCGACCAGCTGCAGCCCGAAGGCAGGCAGCTGCTGACCAGCCTGGTTACGCCGCTGAAGGCGTATCTGGGCGCGCGCAACGAGATGCTGATGGTCAGCGGATTCACCGACGACAAGTCCATCCGCAGCGGCCGCTTTGCCGACAACTGGGAACTGTCGGCGCAGCGCGCACTGACCGTTACGCGTACCCTGATCGATGAAGGCATGCCGTCATCCATGGTGTTTGCGGCGGCGTTCGGCGCCGAGCAGCCGGTAGTTCCGAATACCGATGCCGCCGCGCGTGCGCAGAACCGGCGGGTGGAAATGGCGCCGGTGCCGAAAACCGCCAATGCCGGCAAATGATGGTGCCAGATCCTAGGCAAGCTGCCGCCGCGCCGGAGGCATTCCCTGATGTAAGTGCTGCTGTCGCTGCATTGCGCGCGGCCGGTGCGGACCGCTTCGATCCTGTCCAGTTTCGCTATATTGATGCGCTGGCCGAGCGCGCGTCGCTGCATCAGGGAAGCATCAAGCGCTTGCTCGATGCCAAACTGGCGCAGGCTGTGGCGGCGCTCCAGGAGCGCTTCTTCGCAGCACAGTCCGACGCCCAGGAAATCCTTGATCGCAGCGCGCAGCATTTTCCGTATGCGGCCAGGGAACTGCAGCGGCTCTACGGCGCCGGCGAGTTCAAGGCCTTGCGCAGCTTTGCCGCCGGCCTGAGCCCGTCAGCGCAACGAACATTGTCTCCTCTCGGTGCGCTGCTTCGACAGCTTGAGCAGCATGTGCCGGAACCGTCCGGCTCGCCGCTCATGCGCAGTCCCGGCGCACGTCGCGAGCTGAAAACCATACGCACGTTCAAACAGACCCTGTCGAAGCTGAGCGTGCACAAGCAGGTCGCGCAGGCGCTCGAGCAGGCGCCGAAAAATGCCGGGCCGATCAACTCCCACATGCTGGTGCTGCGCTCGCTGGCCTTGATGCGCGATATCTCGCCCGATTATCTCAACCGCTTCATTACCTATGCGGATGCGCTGCTATGCCTGGAGCAGAGCGAGAAGGAGAAGCCGGGCGCTCCGAAGAAGACGCAGGGAGCAAAGTCGGCGAAGAAGTAGTTCTTCCCATCGGAAGCGGCCAGAAGAACGGAACGCGCCGGTCGACATATTGCCGATACAGTTCGCCGTAGGCATCCCGAAGGCGCATCTCTTCATGCTTCGAGCCGAGAATGAGGTACAGCGAGCCCACCACGTTGAATGCCAGCCGCCGCGCGGTCATGTGCGGCGTCAGCCAGAAGATGGGAATGCCTGCGAAATTCAGGGGATGCCGGCTGTGCAGGTAGGGGCCGCCGATACCCAGCCTGCCATCCGGCTTCAGTTCCGGTCCCTGCGCAGCAGGACCTGGAGGCATCGGCAAGCCGCGCCGCCATGCCTGCAGGCTGGCATAGCCCGACCACTGCGCAACGCCGGCTTCCTTCAGGCCGATCAGCAGATAGGCTATGCCAGCGGCCTGGCCGGTTCGCAGCAGGAGCGCACCGAAGCCCTCGATGCGATACAGCGTCGTAGTCGGCAGGCGGGCTCCATAGGCCAGCAGCGCACCGAAGCCGGCCAGCGACTGAACGACAAAAAACACCCGATAGACGGCATCGCGTCTTTCTTCGCCAAGCCATCGTGCGGCAAGCAGCTTTGCGCCGCGCGTGGCAAGCGCGCTGTGCACGGCGGCGAAGGTGATTGTGGCAAGGCTGATTTTGACGGCAGTGCGCATGCTGGGCCCGGTCGCGTTCAGGCCGGCATGGTGCCGCGCCGGGATTCGCTCAGGAATTTGAGCAGCAGCCGGTTGACTTCGGCAGGCGCTTCGTTCGGCGCCCAGTGGCCGGCATCGCGCAGGAGCTGGATGCGAATGCGCGGCGCGAAGCGCTCCAGGCCTTCCAGCAGGAAGGAGCCCAGCGACGGATCCTTTTCACCCCAGATCACCAGCGCCGGCGCCTCGGTCCGCGCACATCGGGCAAGCGCCATCGCCCCCGGGCGTGCATTGATCCGGTAATAATCCAGTGCCGCTTTCAAGGCACCAGGCTGCGACAGCGTCTGCACGAAGTCGTCGATCTCGTCGTCGTCGAACGCCGGCTTGCGGTAGGGCACGCTTTTGAACATCTGCCGTACGGCGAGAAAGCGCCGCGCCGACAGCAGGCGTTCCGGCAGCAAGGGCAGCTGGAAGAAGGCAGCATACAGGCTGCGCACCGCCTGCGACGTGCGCCAGGCCTTTTCCGCATAGACCTGCATGTGCGGCGCATTCAGGATGATCAGCCGGTCGAGCAGTTCGGGATAGGCGCCGGCGAAGGTCCAGGCAATGATGCCGCCCCAGTCATGGCCCGCCACCACGGCGCGCGGATAGCCGGTGGCCTTGACGATGAAAGCCACATCCCTGACCAGATGGCGCAGGTGGTACGCTTCGCGGGCGGCGGGAACGTCGGAAGGCGGATAGCCGCGCAGGTTCGGCGCCCAGACCGAAAAGCCGGCCGCGGCCAGCGGTTCGATCTGGAACCGCCAGACATGGCAGTTCTCCGGAAAGCCGTGCAGGAGAATGATCGGCGGACCGTCTCCGCTCACTTCCACATGCAGGACGACGCCGTCGGCCTGTATGCGTTCATGGCGGGTTGCGGTCGGCGTCACGAGGCTTTCCCTTCAGGAACCGATGCGCAAAAACTCCGGCAGGACCGGAAGCGCGGAGCATGCGCCGCCTCATACCTCGACTTCCGCCTTGGCATATTGCGGATCGCTTTCCTTCAATGCGCCGCGCAGTTCCTCGGCCATGTTCTCCAGTTCCGCAATCAGGGCGGCGACCTGCAGCCCGATGAACAGCCGCAGGTAAATCATGCGTTTGCGCTTTCTCATTTTCATGTCGGCATCCTCCTGATAGTCATTGCACTCGCGCAGCGTTTCACGGCGGACTCGGCTGCCGGGCGTCAATCCTATGAGTAGGCAACCGGAAGGCAAACGAGTTCCGCATCAGGACTGCCGCTCCACCTCGAAGCGGCCCTCCAGCGCGCTGACCAGATAAAGCTCGTCGAAGCCTTCTTCCGGCACCGGCCGCTGCAGGCGCTTGAGCGTGCCGAACAATCCCGCAAGCGGAACGGCATGTCTGGGCTCCCGCTGTGCATTGCGTGCTGCGGAGGCGGCGGGATCGGGCTCGAAGAAGTAGCCGATCACGCGAAATCGGGCTTTCCTTGCCGCATCGATATAGCGCATCCTGTCTTCCCGCGACGGATTGGTGTTGTCGACGACGAAGCGCTGCTGCGTGGACAGGCAGGCTTGCATGAACAGATTTTCCCGATGCCGGGTCTTCAGCAGGTCCAGGCTGATGCGTACATGCGTATCGAAAAAATGCTGCCGGTAGAACGTGCTCTTGCCGCTGGCCTGTATGCCGATGAACAGGAGCATTTCCACGGCTGCGGTGCCGGTGTCACCCGGGCTGGCCGAGCAGGCGCAGGAATTGACGCCGGACGATGCCGTAGCACTCGCAGCAGGCATTTTCCAGTCCGGGCCGGTCGAGCACGGTGATGAAGCCGCGCTTGTATTCGATCAATCCCTGCTCCTGCATCTTGCCTGCGACCAGGGTGACGCTGGGGCGGTGGACGCCCAGCATGGAGGCGAGATACTCATGCGTAAGCTGAAAGGACGCATGGTGCATGCGGTCATGGCTCATCAGTATCCAGCGCGCAAATCGCTGTTCGACCGAATGCAGCGCATTGCACGCCACCGATTGCGAGACTTGCGCCAGATAGGCCTGCAGGTATTGGAGACACAGTTTGCGCAGGGGCGTGTCGCCTGCCGTCAGGGCAAAAAATCGATCCGAAGTCATGCGCAGCGCTTCCCCCGGGATCTGGCAGACCGTCGTCGTGATGCCGATCTCATTGCCCGTCAGAAGATCGATGGTGGAAAACCCTTCATAGCCCACCGTGCCGACCTCGATGGTGGCGCCGTTCTCCATGATGGCAAGGATGGAGTGCTCGCCGCTGAGCGGAAAATAGGCGTGCCGGATCGGGCCGTCGCGTTCGAACAGCTTGAAATGCAGCGGAGTGGCGATGTATTCGAGATCCGGGAGGAGCCGCTGGTATTCGTCATCGGGCAACATGCCCAGCAGCAGATTCCGGCACTCCTGCCTCGACTGCGGGACGGATGTCATGAAAGTCTCCAGGCTAAAGTAAGGGAACTTGACAGGCTTGCAACCGGTACGACAAGTGAATCGCGGCTAAGTTTGCCGGAGCGGCCGGAATGTGACATTTGCCGGCGGGCATGCATTGTCATGCCGTGTCGCCTGGAGGAAAACATGACGCGGCATGTCGCGGTGAAATGGCGGACAAAATAAAAAAGGGCGAACCTTGCGGCCCGCCCGTCAAACGCAGGTACTCTCTGTTTTCAGATCACACGAACTTGCCGATCTTCTTCTCCACCGCGGCGCGCACCGAGCCGGTGGTGATGAAGGAGTGCGCGGCCTGGATGTCGTTGTGGAACCAGCGGTCGCCGTCCAGGCAGGCTGGAAGCTGGCGGCGGATCTCGTCGTAGGCCGCCTGCGTGCCCTGGCCGAGCACGAAGCCGGGCAGCAGCGATTCGGTCATGGTCAGGCCTTGCGCGGCGAACAGCATCTCGACGCCGACGATGTACTGCGTATTGGCGATCACGGTTGCCGCCTTGCGCGCGCACCAGGTCGAATTGGAGATGTGGTCTTCGCTGTTGCCCTTGGCAGGGATGCTGTCGACGCTGCCCGGCATGCACAGCGTGCGGTTTTCCATCACCAGCGCGCTCATCGAGCACTGCACCACCGGATAGCCGGTATTGACGCCGCGGATGCCGGTCATCAGGTTGCGCGGCAGGCCCCAGGACAGGGTGGGGTCGATCAGGCGGTTGATGCGGCGCTCGACGATGCTGCCGAGATCGGTGACGGCCATCGCCAGCAGGTCCATCGCCTGCGCCAGGTACTGGCCGTGGAAGTTGCCGCCGGAAATGATCTCGAAGCCGCCGCCGTCCTTGGAGAAGATCAGCGGATTGTCGGTGGCCGAGTTGATCTCGCGGGAGACGATGGTGTCGATATAGTCGAGCGCGTCGAACACCGGGCCGTAGACCTGCGGCGCGCAGCGCAGCGAGTACACATCCTGGATGCGCGGCGTGTAGGGAATGTCGGTGCGGCGCAGTTCTTCCGGGAACTGCACGGCGCGCGCTTCATGCGTGGTGCGGGTGGAACCCTTGAGCAGGTTGCGCATGATGGCCGCGGTCTTGATTTGGCCCACATGCGGACGCGCCTTGTGGATGCGGTCGTCGAAGGCCGACATTTCGGCGCGCATCGCTTCCAGCGTCAGGCCGAGCGACAGGCAGGCATCCGACAGCAGGTTGCGCGAATCGTGCGCAGCCAGCACGGCGACGGCGAGCGACACCGTGCAGCCGTTGATCAGCGCCGATGCATCCTTGGCCTTGAGGTCGAACTTGACCGGGCCGACGCCCGATTCCTGGATCGCCTGCGGCGCGCTCATGCGCTTGCCCTTGTACATCACCTCGGCTTCCTCGAAACCGGCGATGGCGGCGCCGAGATAGGCCAGCGGCGCGAGGTCGCCGGAAGCGCCGACCGAACCCTTCTGCGGCATGATCGGATGGATGCCGGCATTGATGAAAGCCAGCAGGCGGTCCACCACTTCCGCGCGCGGCGCGGAATAGTTGCTGGCGAAGGCATTGGCGCGCAGCAGCATGGTGGCGCGGCTGACTTCCTCGGAGAAGGGCTCGCCCATGCCGGCGGCATGCGCCTTGATCAGCTGGGTCTGGAACAGCTCGATGTGCTCGACCTTGATGCGGGTATCCTTGAGCAGGCCCACGCCGGTGTTGAAGCTGTACATCATCGGCGCTTCATCGTGCATCCAGGTGGATTCGATGTAGTCGCGGCTTTCCTTGAGCGCGGCGCGCGAGGATTCGGCGAGGTCGACCTTGACCTTGGGATCGCGTGCGATGGCGACCACCTGTTCCGCTGTGAGATTGAAGCCGTCGATAAGTATTGTTGTCATGATGGTCACCGTATGTAACGTTGGGTTTGTGTAAGTGAGGCGCGCTGTGCCGGAATCGGATTAATGCGTGCGGCCCTTGAAGTTTTCGACGAAGCCGGAGAACACCTTCGCTGCAATCTCCGCATCCTCGGCCGTCATGATTTCGTCCGGATGATGGCTGATGCCGCCGTTGCCGCAGCGTACGAACAGCATCGCCACATCGGTCAGCGACGCGATTGCCATCGCATCGTGGCCGGCGCCGGAAGGCAGGTGGCGCACCGGCAGGCCTTCCCGCTCGATGGCAGCGCCGAGCTGTTCCTGCAGCCAGCCGGCACAGGGCACGCTCTTCGCTTCATGCGTGCGGTTGATGTCGAGGCTGACATTGCGTCGTGCGCCGATGGCCTGCATCTGATTGACCACGTCGCTCACCGCCGCTTCCCGCACCTCGTCGGTCTCGGCGCGGATGTCGATGGTGAAGACCGCCTTGCCCGGTACCACGTTGGCCGCGCCGTTGGGCACTTCCAGCTGGCCGACGGTGCCGACCAGGCCGGGAATGCCGGAGCAGCGCTTCTCGATGTAGAGGCCGATCTCGGCGGCCGTCATCGCCGCATCGCGCCGCAGGCTCATCGGCACGGTGCCGGCATGGCCGGCCAGGCCGGTCGCTTGCACCAGGAAACGGCTGGCGCCGGAAATCGCGCTCACCACGCCGACTGACAGGTTCTCGTCGAGCAGCACCGGGCCCTGTTCGATATGCACTTCCATGAAGCCGAGCACGCTTTCGGGCCGGTAGGCTGCGCCGGCAAGCTCGTCGGGATTGAAGCCGGCCGCGTGCATCACCTGGCGCATGGTCTGGTCGTTGGCGTCGCGCTTGTCGAGCACGCCGACATCGAAGCTGCCGGCAATCGCGCGGCTGCCCAGGAGGGTCGCCTTGAAGCGCACGCCTTCTTCCTCGGCGAAGCCGATCACCTCGATGGCGAAGGGAAAGCGCCTGCCGGCCTTGTTCCATTCCGCGATGCAGGCGATCGGCAGGAGTATGCCAAGATTGCCGTCGTACTTGCCGGCGTCGCGCACCGTGTCGAAATGCGAACCGGTCAGCAATGCCGGCGCGCCGGGCGTGGCGCCCTCGTAGCGGCCGATCACGTTGCCGGCGGCGTCGCGCCGCACGCTCATTCCGGCCTCGCGCATCCATTGCGACAGCTGCTCGGCGGCTCCTCTGTGGGCCGCGGTCAGGTAGGTGCGGGTGAGCATGCCGTCCGCTTCGCTGTGTCCGGCCAGTTCGTCCGCCCAGCGCATGATGGTTGCTCCGATACTGCCTGCATGATTCATGGTTTCTCCTTGGTCGGCATGCACGGTCTCCAGGTGTTGAAAAGTATAATATCGTATTCAAACATTGTATACAAAAACTTTGAGCAAAACCGGTGTGCGAGCCTTGCCGCCTGCTATATTATCTATAGCGCGCCAGATATTGCCGGCTCCGGGCGGAATGTTCTAATACGCTGCCTTGCGGCGGCGTACAGCGTACGGCAGCGTGCGACGCAAGACGCCCACTTAGGCGGTTTTGCGATGCCCGGTGTTGCTTTCATGATAAGCTCGCGTCGCCCGATTGATTCGTTTTCGTCCATTTATGGTTAAGCCACGCACAGAAACAGAAGAAGAACCGTCTGCAGCGAAAAGCGCCAACGAGATCGCTGCAGACATTGCCGCCGCGATCGCTGCGCGCCAGCTGCCGCCTGGCACCAAGCTGCGCGAAGAAGCCCTTTCCCGCCTGTATTCCGTCAGCCGCACCAAGATCCGCGCCGCCCTGCTGACCTTGTCCAAGGACAAGCTGATCGACATCATTCCCGACCGCGGCGCCTTCGTCAGCCAGCCGACAGAAACGGAAGCCCGCGAAATCTTCGCGACACGGCGCGTTCTCGAAGCGGCAATGGCCAAGGAATTCATCGCCAAGGCCAAGCCGGCCGACTACCGGATGCTGGAAAAGCATCTCAAGGCCGAGCGCGCCGCCGTCAGCGGCAACGATTCGAAGGCCCGGTCGCAGCTCCTGGGCGACTTCCATGTGCTGCTGGCCGAAGTGGCCGGCAACCAGGTGCTGACCGAAATCCTCAAGGAACTGGTGGCGCGCAGCTCGCTCATCACCATGCTCTACCAGTCCGAGATGGATGCGGTCTGCTCGTCCGACGAGCATCTGGAATTTCTGGAGGCGGCCAAGGCCGGCAAGGTGGAGCGCGCGGTGAAGCTCATTCTCGACCACCTCAACCATGTCGAGTCCGCGCTGCAGTTCGACAAGAGCCTGGAAGACAGCAGGAAGGACCTGGTCTCGGTGCTGCTGGCCTGAGCGCCTTGCACCACGCATGCATTGGCTGATCGCTTTGGGAAAGGTCGCCCTTCGCAAAGCCGAAGCCGATCGCGACGATGTCTTCTTTTCCCTTGCCGGCTGCCGAATCCGTCATAAATTGAAGTAGGGTTGTTGACTATGATTCGATTGAAAACGGATACCGAAAGTGTCGATTTCCGACTCGCAACAAAGGCAGTTGAGAGAGTGGCTTGCCGCTGTCGCGCGGCATGATGCTGATGCCTTCCGCTCCCTATATGGCGCCACCTCTTCGAAACTGTTCGGCTTCGCCCTGCGCATCCTGACGAGACGTGAATGGGCGGAGGAAGCATTGCAGGAAAGCTTCATCAGCATCTGGAACAGTGCCGTGACCTACCAGTTCAACTTCGCCGCGCCAATGACTTGGATGGCCGCAATCGTACGCAATAAGGCGTTCGACATACTGCGGCGCGTTGATGACTCGATGCAGCTCGGCGCCGACAGCTTGGATCCGGAAATATTGTCAGCGGTCGAGAGTCCCGATCCGACACCGATCGAAGCGCTGCAGATGAGCAGCAGCGCAAAAGCGCTGGCCCGTTGCCTTGCTCGTCTGGAAGCGACGCACAGGCAGGCGGTTGCACTTGCGTTCTATCATGAGCTTTCCTATTCCGACGTCGCTCGGCAAATGAACATCCCCATCGGCACGATCAAGACGTGGATCCGGCGAGGGCTCGAACAGCTTCGCCTCTGCATGAACGGACTGGAGCACGCGTGAACCGTCAATGCCTGCGCGACAATGCGACCCTGCGCGAAAAGCTGGCCGCGGAATATGTGCTGGGAACCCTGCGCGGCGGGGCGCGGCATCGCCTCGAGGAATGGATGAGCGATGAACCGTTGTTGCGGCAGACGGCCGCCGAGTGGCGCGAGCGCCTCTATCCTCTGGCTGAATTCGGTGCGGCGGTTCAGCCTTCTCCGCAGGTATGGGATCGGATTGAAAAGACGCTCGATCTGCGAGGCAGGCGCAATACGCCTCGCCGAATGTTCCGGCACAAACTCATCGAGAGTCTGCATTTCTGGCGAGGTGTGGGCGTCGCTTCAACGGCATTGGTCGGCCTTCTTGCCGCCGTTCTGCTGGCAAGGCAGGCAGAGCCGCCGGTACCTGCCGCCTCGCATGTTGCCGTCCTGCTGGATGCGAAGAATAGTCCGGCGCTGCTCGTCAGCGTCAATACTGGCATCAACACCAACACCGACCGGCGCCTGCTGACGGTCAAGGTGCTCGCGCGTCTCGGCATCGCCGCGGACAAGAGCCTGGAATTGTGGGCCGTGCCGCAACAGGGCGCGCCGCGTTCGCTCGGATTGCTGGCGACTGACGGCACGATCACGCTGCCGCTGCCGGACGACGTTACGCCCCTGCAGGCAGCTTCGCTGGCAGTCAGCCTGGAACCCAAGGGCGGTTCGCCGAACCGCAATGCGCCCAGCGGTCCTATCCTGTTCAAGGGCGCTTGGGCAGGAACATGACTGCATGCCGGAGGCAACAGACCTCTGAAGAAATCTGCGAAATTTTCGCAGGAGTGAATCCGAAATCGGCTTTGCACCGTATAAGTCAATGCATGGCCGGCCCGTTCCGGCGATGCGTTTCAGTCACTTCATTCTTCAGGAGCAAAGTCATGAACACCTCATCGCCCGACACACTCGTCTCGCCGGACATCGCCGCGGAATCCGCAGGCTGGCTTTCGGCGGAAACCTTGAACGCGCAAGACGCCGACGATCCGGAGCTGAACGTCAGCTGCCGCAGCAAGACGATGCTGGCCGCAGTGCCCGACATCATCAGCGAGGTCGCCAAATTGCTGGTGATCGACGGACAAACCCTCGAAGTCAACTTCGGCCTCAATCCCAATCACCGCTTCGTGCCCGGGGATGCGCCGCGTACCTGCAGTGCCAGCATTGACGACATCACCTGGCTGCAGTCACGAAGCCAGAATCTTTTTCAGGTCGACTTTCCGTTCAAGGCCTTGCTCGCGGCACAGAACCAGCTGCGGGCCACCCTGAAGTTCAATCGTTTCGGCGAAAACATCGTCTTCGCATTCCGGCTGAAATACAGGGAAGGTCCGGAAACGCCGCGGCAGGCGAAGAAGGTCGTTCTTCTTGCCACGATCATGCCCAAGTCCCGCGATGTCTTGCTCACGAAAGGATAGTGCCGGGTCGCTGAATCCATACAGGCATTGTTCCAGGCTGGCCCGGATCGCGAGCCGGGCCAGCCTCGGCAAGCTGCGGGCTGCCGGGGTATGCTGTCGTCGCGCATGCCTTGTCATCGCCTTCAAGCCCGCAGCGAGTGCTTATTCCATGCTCGTCTACCGGGACGGCAATACTTGTGGAGCCAGCTGCTTCAGGAAGAACGAGACAATTTTTCTGTTCACTTCAGGAACCTCCCGGGCGCGGTCGAACCCCGGCGGATCGTCGATGAGCGCGGCGAGCAGGCCGGATCGGCCGGGAGGCAAGGGCGACAGCAGCGATCCATGGCCGCCTTCGGCCAGATCGGCGATGCGTTCGCATGTCGAACACGCTTGCAATATGACTTCGCTGTGAAACCGCGGGACGAGCCACTCGTCCTTGCGTGCCGTCACCATTCCCAGTGAAACGCGGGGAGCAGCCAGCGAGGCCGGATCGAAGTCCGCCGCAAACGGAACTCCTGCAACGACGGCAGAGATGCGCGGGTCGGTATGGTTATACCAGGCCGGATCGTTGAGCTTGACGCCGATGACCCATTGCGTAATGCGTATCTTCAATCCATCGAACATGCCGCCGTCGAGCCGTGTCGTCAGCCCGGCGCAGGCCTGGAAATCTTCAGCGATGGAAGTGTCGCAATGACGCTTCAACTGCGCCGGCGACCATCGTCCTCCGGCAAGCGTCAGCGCCGTATGGCCGCCTGCCGACATGCCGAACATGCCGACCTTGTCGAGCGATAGCAGGGAAGCGAATTGCGGGGCATGCGCGACGGCATCGATGGCCTGCGACACCTCCGCCGGACGCCGCTTCCAGCTTGCAGGGCCGGGGGCGCTGCCATCCTTGTAGTTGTCGGCCTGGTGTTCCGGAAACGCGACGACGAATCCGGCGTCGACCAGGCTGCGCGCCAGATCGGCATGCACCCATGGCGACCCGGTCGAACCATGCGAAATCACGACAAGCCGTCCATTGCCCCGTACCGGAGTACCCTGCCACGCGACATCAAGCGCAAACCGGTCCCGTTCGATTCCCCCGGCGTCGCTGCTGCTGGGGTAGAACACCGTGACCGGGCCGGAGCCAGTTTCACTTTCTATCTCCGTCAAACCCACGGAGGCTTGGGCAAGCGTCGAAAGAAGGGCAATGGCGAAACTGATCAGCAGGGTGCATGTACGCATGGCATGTTCGGGATGATATGTTGGCGGGACGCGCCGGCTGGCTGCCGCTCATCCGGGCTTGATGGTATATCCGTTCTCGCGGGTGAGGCGCCTCATGAATATGGGAGTTGGTGCCCTTGTCTTGCCGGTTCGACGAATGTGGCATGGAAGTGCCGATCCGCCTGCACCATGGCGATGTGGCGGATGCGGGAAAGCATTTCGTTCATCATGACGAAACGGCGCTGTTCATTGCGGCAATTGATGACATGATCCAGATGCTGCTCAGCAAATCGGCTGGCTTTTACTCGAGCAGCAAGCGAGGCTGCGGCACAGGACATCAAGCCGTCGCGCATTACTTTCCGAATACGGTACTCGCGCATGCTCTTCATTCTCAAATGCAACATTCAACCATGATTCCCGTTCATCACGATTTACCTCTGCAAAACGTTAAAATGGCAGCTTTGCTTTCGGCAACGAAGGCTCGCCAAGTTGATCGGCGTGCCTTGAGGCAACGTCGCCAGCCACGACTCCATGCACGCCAACCACAAATACCAGCTCCCCATCCAGATTGCAATCATCGGCCTGAGCATTGCCGTCTTCATATTCGACTTCTTCACCCGCGTCGGCGTGGCCGAATGGGTGTTCTACCTGATCCCGGTGGTATTGAGTGCGATGCAGGGCAGGCGCTTCCTGCCGTTTGCGGTGGCCGGCATTCAGGCCATCATGATCGCCGTCGGCCTGGTGGTGTCTCCGGACGGCATCGATCCCACGCTCGCCATCATCAACCGGGGATTCGGCACCATCGTGGTCTTCGTGGTCGCATTCCTGTCCTACCGTGTGGTGAGCGAGAGGCTGCGGTCGCAGCGGCTGCTGTGGCTGCAGGAAGGTCAGGCGCGCGTTGCGCGGAGCCTGCTCGGCGAGCAGGAGGTGCACGAGGTCGGCAACAACGTGCTGCGGGCGCTGGCCGGCTATGCCGATGCACAGCTGGGCGTGCTCTACCGCATCGACGGCCAGATGCTCAAGCTCGCGGGCAGCTATGCCTACACCGGCGCAACGCGCGAACTGCCGCTGCGTCACGGCCTGGCCGGCGAATGCGCCGCCGACGGCAAGGCGCGCTGGGTGACCGACATCCCGGCGGACTATATCAAGGTGGCTTCCGCGACGGGAGGCGCCTCTCCGCGCCAGCTGCTGATCGCGCCGATCACGGCCGAAGCGCGCATCATCGGCGTGATGGAACTCGGATTCATCAATGGCCGCATCGATGCGGCGGATCAGCTGGAGCTGACCCATCTCGTCGGCGAATCTGTCGGCATGGCGCTGCGTTCGGCCATGTACCGCCAGCACCTGAAGGAGCTGCTCGAGGAAACCCAGCGCCAGGCCGAGGAATTGCAGGCGCAGCAGGAAGAGCTGCGGGTATCCAACGAAGAACTGGAAGAGCAGGGCCGTGTACTGCTGGAGTCGCAAACCCGGCTGGAGAACCAGCAGGCCGAACTGGAGCAGACCAATGTGCAGCTGGAAGAACAGACCCAGCGGCTGGAGCGGCAAAAGCAGGATCTCCTGGCCGCGCAGCGGGCCATGCAGCGCAATGCGGAAGAACTGGCGCGCGCCAGCCGCTACAAGTCCGAGTTCCTTGCCAACATGTCGCATGAATTGCGCACTCCGCTCAACAGCTCGCTGATCCTGTCCAAGCTGCTCGGCAACAACCCCCAGGGCAACCTGACCGAGGAGCAGGTGCGCTATGCCCGCACCATCCATGACTCCAACAACGACCTGCTCGCGCTGATCAACGACATTCTCGATCTGGCCAAGGTCGAATCCGGCCATGTCGACATCGCGCCGGAACCGGTGTCGGTGGCCGGCATCATCGAGCCGCTGCGCCAGACCTTCGAACCGGTGGCCAGGGACAAGGGCGTGGCGCTGACCATCGGCATTGCCCAGGACGTGCCGGCGACGCTGGTGACCGACGGCCAGCGTCTGCGGCAGGTATTGAAAAACCTGCTGTCGAACGCATTCAAGTTCACCGAGCGCGGCGAGGTCGTCCTGCATATATCACGGGCGCCGGGCAACAGGATTGCCTTCGCGGTGAAGGATACCGGCATCGGCATTCCCGAACACCAGCAGGATGTGATCTTCGAAGCCTTCCGCCCGGCCGACGGCACCACCAGCCGCAAGTACGGGGGTACCGGGTTGGGCCTGTCGATCTCGCGGGAACTCGCCCACAGGCTCGGCGGCGATATCCGGGTGCAAAGCGTGGCGGGCGCGGGCAGTACCTTCACCCTGGAAGTCGCAGCCTCGCTGGATGCCGCTGCTCCCGATGCTTCCCGGCTTTCTACAGCGTCCGGTGCTTCCTATGGACTCCAACCAGGAGTGCACCGGGAAATGGCCGGCGCCGCCGCACTGCCTGCAGCGGTGCCGCAATCCGCGCTTCTGTCCGCGCCGGATGCCGCACTGGCCGCGAGCGATGATTTCCAGCCCATTGCCTTCCAATACGATGACCGTACCCAAGGCGAGCACGAACGCCTGATCCTGGTGATCGAGGATGATCCGCGGTTCGCGTCGGTCCTGAAGGACCTCGCGCAGGAGCTCGACTTCGACTGCATCGCCGCCTCCAGCGGCGAAGAGGCGATTCGCCTCGCCAAGGACAAGTCGCCGAGCGGCATCCTGCTCGACGTCGGCCTGCCCGACCAGTCGGGTCTGAGCGTGCTCGAGCGCCTCAAGCGCGATCCCGCCACGCGGCACATTCCGGTGCACATGATGTCGGTCGACGATCATGTGCATACCGCGCTGGAGCTGGGGGCGGTCGGCTATGCGCTCAAGCCGGTGGCGCGCGAGCAGATCGTCGAGGCGATCGCGCGGCTCGAAGACAAGCTGCAGTCGCGCGCCCGCCAGGTGCTGGTGGTCGAGGACGACGCGGCGCTGCGCGAGAATATCGGCCTGCTGCTCAAGGCGCAGGACGTCGAAATCACCAGCGTCGGCACGGTCAAGGAAGCACTGGAGAAGGTGTCCTCCAATACCTATGACTGCATGGTCATGGACCTCAACCTGCCGGATGCGAGCGGCTATGACCTGCTCGAGAAAATGGCGGGCGGCGGCAAGTATTCCTTCCCGCCGGTCATCGTCTATACCGGCCGCACGCTGTCGCGCGACGAAGAGCAGCGCCTGCGCCGCTATTCGCGCTCCATCATCGTCAAGGGTGCGAAGTCGCCCGAGCGTCTGCTCGATGAAGTCACGCTGTTCCTGCACCGCGTGGAAGCCTCGATGCCGCCGGACGTGCAGAAACTGCTGCTGCAGGCCCGCCAGCGCGACGCCGTGTTCGAGGGACGGCAGATCCTGCTGGCCGAAGATGACGTGCGCAACATCTTTGCGCTCTCCAGCGTGTTCGAGCCGCTCGGCGCAAAGCTGGAGATTGCCCGCAACGGCCGCGAAGCGATCGAGCGGCTGGAGCGTGACGACGGCATCGACCTGGTGCTGATGGACCTGATGATGCCGGAAATGGACGGCCTGCAAGCCATCCGCGAAATACGCAAGCATCAGGAATGGTCGCGCCTGCCCATCATTGCGCTCACGGCAAAGGCCATGGCCGACGACCGCAAGAACTGCATCGATGCCGGCGCCAGCGACTATATCGCCAAGCCGATCGATATCGAGAAGCTGGTATCGCTATGCCGCGTATGGATGCCTAAGTAGAATAGCGGCATGACCCGACTCGATCCCGCGTTCGACATTGAGCTGCGCCTCCTGCTGGAAGGCATCTTCCTGCGTTACCAGCACGACTTCCGCCATTATGCGGTGGCGTCGCTGCGGCGGCGTATCGTGCAGGCGATGCGGCGCTTCAACTGCCGCACGGTGTCGGAACTGCAGGGCCTGATCCTGAACGACCCGGCGATCTTCGCGCAGATGCTGCAATACTTCACCGTCCAGGTCAGCGAGATGTTCCGCGACCCGCAATATTTCCTCGCGCTCAAGACGGAGGTGTTTCCGCTGCTTGCCACCTATCCCTCGATCAAGATATGGGTGGCCGGCTGCAGCTCGGGTGAGGAAGTGTGGTCGCTGGCCGTCCTGCTGGACGAGGCCGGCCTGCTGGAACGTTGCCTGATCTACGCGACCGACATCAATCCGGACGCGCTCAAGGCCGCCGAGGCCGGCGTGTTTCCGCTGGACCGCATCGCCGGCTTCAGCACCAACTACCAGCAGGCCGGCGGCGAGCGCTCGCTGTCGGACTACTACACAGCCGCCTATCACGGCGCGCTGTTCGACCGGCGCCTGCGCAAACAGATGGTGTTTGCCGATCACAGCCTGGCCACCGACAGCGTGTTCTCGGAAGTGCATCTGGTGTCGTGCCGCAACGTGCTGATCTACTTCGACCGCGAACTGCAGGACCGCGCCATCGGCCTGTTCCGCGATGCGCTGGTCCACCGCGGATTTCTCGGCCTGGGCATGAAGGAAAGCCTGCGCTTCACGTCGCATGCCGATGCCTTCGCCAGCATCGCCATGGCCGAGAAGATCTTTCAACGCCGATAGGACGAGGAACGCCATGAGCGAAACGAACCGAATCGAACTGGTGGTCATCGGCGTATCGGCAGGCGGCGTGGAAGCGCTCGGCCGCCTGCTTCCCGCCTTGCCCGCGGACCTCAACGCCGCGGTTGCCGTCGTGCTGCACATTCCGCCGGACCGGCACAGCCGCCTGCCGGAACTGTTCGGGCCGCGCTGCAGGCTTGCCCTCAAGGAAGTCGAGGACAAGGAACTGGTCTTGCCCAACATCGTGTATTTCGCTCCGCCCGACTATCACATGCTGGTGGAACCCGACGGAAGCTTCTCGCTGTCGCAGGATGAACCGGTGAATTTCTCGCGGCCTTCCATCGATCTGCTGTTCGAATCCGCCGCGCTGGCTTATCGTGCGGCGGTACTTGGTATCATACTGACTGGCGCGAGCGCCGACGGCGCGGCAGGGCTGAAGTCCCTGCGCGAATCCGGCGGCACCGCATGGGTGCAGGACCCCGAGGATGCAGCCATGCCGGTCATGCCGGCTGCGGCGATCAGCGAGGCCGGCGCCGACCGCATACTTTCTCTCAATCAGATGGCAAGCCTGTTGTCTTCGCCGACAGCGCTGGACTTGCCGAGGCAGCTTTCATCTTGAGTCAAGACATCAACATCCTCGTCGTGGACGACGTTGCCCAGAATTTGGTGGCAATGCAGGCACTGCTCGCACGCGACGGCATACGGGTGATAACGGCGTCTTCCGGACCGGAAGCGCTCGAAATCCTGCTCGTCCATGAAGTCGCGCTCGCCCTCGTCGACGTGCAGATGCCGCTCATGGATGGCTTCGAACTTGCGGAACTGATCCGCGGCAGCGCCCGCACGCGCGCGGTGCCGCTGATCTTCCTGACCGCGGCGGCGACCGAGGCGAAGACCACCTTCCGCGGCTACGAGGCAGGCGCCGTCGATTTCCTCTACAAGCCCGTCGACCCCGCCGCGCTCAAGAGCAAGGTCAATGTCTTCGTCGAACTGCATGCGAAGGAAAAGCAGCTCTCGCGCCAGCTTGAAGAGCTGCGCCAGGCGCTGCACATGAATGAAATGTTCGCCGCCGTGCTCGGGCATGACCTGCGCAATCCGCTGTCGTCGATCATGATGGGCGCCGAAGCGATACGGCTGGTGTCGGACAATCCCCAGATCACCGCCTCGGCCGACCGCATTCGTTCCAGCGGCGACCGCATGATGAAGATGATCGGCCAGCTGCTCGATGTCACGCGCATCCGCTCGGACGGCATACGCCTGAACCTGCAACCGAAAAGCTATGTCGACATCGGCCGCAAGATCGCGGGCGAGCTCGCCCACGGCCGGCCGGACAAGCGCATCGATATCGAATCCAGGGGCAATTGCGAAGGCATGGTCGACGGCGATCGTCTCGAGCAGATTTTCTCCAACCTCATCGGCAATGCATTGCAGCACGGCGAGCCCGGTGCGCCGGTTCAGGTCGGCATCGACGGTTCCGCGCAGCGCAGCATCGTCGTGGAAGTCAGGAACGGCGGCGTGGTGCCGGAATCGGTACGCCCTTACCTCTTCGAGCCGTTTCGCGCCGGCGTGATGCAGCGTCACCCGAGCGAAGGGCTCGGACTCGGCCTCTACATCGTCAAGCACTTCGTCGATGCCCACGGCGGCAAGGTGGAACTGCATTCGAGCCAGGAAGAGGGAACGGCGATACGGATCGCAATGCCGAGGTGAGTTCGCTGCCTGTTCGCCGGCTGCCTGGCCTTGAGCAGTCAACGAATTTCTGAAAGACCCGGTGCATCTGCATTTCACTCCCTCTCCCGCAGGCGGGAGAGGGTCGGGGTGAGGGGGCGCATGACGAAGAGCGGCCCTGACAAGCCCCCTCATTCCCGGCCCTCGCTCTACTCCCCGCCTGTGGGCGTAGGGAGCAAAACGATGCGTCAAACCACTTTTAACGCTCAGCTTGGCGTGTCGCGGTTGTCATCCAAAGCCCCCTCTACGGACTGCCGATATGCAATCTCAACCTTGCCAGCCTGAAAATCCGCCGCTCTTCTGTTCCATGTCCTGAGTCGGGATGGATATCACTTGAACTCCGGTTCCTCCCACCACGGGAAGAACGGCGGCATGTCGCCGGAGACCTTGTCGGCAAAGACCGCCGGGCGTTTTTCGAGGAAGGCCGTCACGCCTTCGCGTGCATCGGCCGACTGCCCGCGCGACTGTATGGAACGGCTGTCGATGCGATGCGCATCCATCGGGTGCTGTGCCGCCGACATGCGCCACAGCATCTGCCTGGTCAGCGCGACCGAGACCGGGGCGGTATTGTCGGCAATCTCCCTTGCCAGCGCATAAGCCGCCGGCAGCAAATCGTCGGGCTCATGCAGCGAACGGACCAGCCCGTGCGCAAGCGCCTCCTCGGCGCCGAACACGCGTCCGGTCGTACACCACTCGAGCGCGGTCTGCATGCCGACCAGCCGCGGCAGGAACCATGACGAGGCGGCTTCCAGCGTAATGCCGCGCCTTGCAAAGACGAAGCCGAAGCGCGCCTGGGTCGATGCAAGCCGCATGTCCATCGGCAGCTGCATGGTGGCGCCGATGCCGACGGCGGGTCCGTTGATGGCGCCGATGACGGGCTTCAGGCTTTCAAAGATGCGCAGGGTGTTCGTGCCGCCGCCGTCGCGGTACACATCGCCCACCTTCAGAGATTCGCGGGTCAGATCGCCAGGATTGGCCTTGCGGTCGAAGGTGGCGCCGCCGGAAGACAGGTCGGCGCCGGCGCAGAAAGCGCGTCCCGCGCCGGTGATGACCACGACGCGCACATTATCGTCGGCATCGGTTTCGTCGAACAGCGCGATGAGTTCCTCGCGCATTTTTGCGTTGTAGGCATTGAGCTTGTCGGGGCGATTCAGCGTGATCGTCGCAATGCCCCGGTCAACGCTGTAGAGCGTGGTTTCGAGTGTCGGTAAAGGCATGATGGTGTCTCCATTTATGAAATGTGTTCCGACTTGCCGTCCACGCCCCGTCAAGGCCCGAGATGCGTGGACGCTGCCGTCAATGCCCGAGCATGCCTGCCAGCCGCTGGCGTATCAGGGCATCGGCCTCGGCCATGATGCGGTCGATGAGTTCCTTGGCCGTGGGCACGTCGCGAATGAGGCCCGCCACCATGCCGCAGGACCAGGCGCCCGCATCCATGTCGCCCTCCTGCATGATGCGCGGGTAAACACCGGCCACTTCGTTGGCAATATCTTCGAATTTCAGCGCGGCGCCCAGTTCACGCTCCTTCTCCAGCAGCCTGTCGACTGCCGCATTGGCGAGGACGCGCTCGGTATTGCGGAGCGGGCGCATGACAAGCCGCGTGTCCAGTTCGCTTGCAGCCACGATCGCCTGCTTGACGTTCTCATGCACCGGCGCTTCCCTGGTGGCGATGAAGCGCGTGCCCATGTTCATGCCTTCCGCGCCCAGCGCAAGCGCAGCCACCAGCGAGCGGCCGTCCGCCATGCCACCGGAGGCAACGAAGGGAATGGACAGTTCTTCGGCGGCGCGCGGCAGGAGAATGAAGTTGGGCACGTCGTCTTCGCCCGGATGGCCGCCGCATTCGAAGCCGTCGACGCTCACCGCGTCGCAGCCGATCGATTCGGCCTTCAGCGCATGGCGCACCGCGGTGCATTTGTGGATGACCTTGACGCCGGCTTCCTTCAACGACGGCAGCCATTTCTGCGGATTGTTTCCCGCGGTCTCGACGACCTTCACCCCGCCGTCGATGATGGCCTTGATATAGCCGGGATAGTCGGGCGGCGTAACAGCCGGGAGAAACGTCAGGTTCACGCCGAAAGGCTTGTCCGTCATCTCCCTGCATCGGCGTATTTCCTCGGCAAGCGCGGCCGGGGTGCGCTGCGTCAGGGCGGTGATGATGCCGAGGCCGCCGGCGTTGGAGACGGCGGCGGCAAGCTGCGCATAGCCGACATGGTGCATGCCGCCCTGGATGATCGGGTGCTGTATGCCGAACAGTTCTGTAATTCTTGTCTTCATAGGTCCTCTTCAGATAACTGCGTTCATGCGTTTGCATGGGTAGGTTGATCCTGGCGATACCTTGTGTCTCTTCCATCAATACACGGCAATGTACAAATGATAGCCAGTTTCGAGGCGGCCGGCTTTTGGCCGGGGATTTCGCTGAACCGCGGCAGGGATGCGGCGCTCGGTCCTCGTTGTTTGTCATGCTGGGGTAATGCCGGATATCGCGTGCATGCGCATGCCAGGAACCTGAAACGTCGGAGTCACCTGCTTATAGCCTTGAATTCTTGTTCGAGCATCGTCCGCGTTTTACTGCCACCATCAAAGGCAATGAAGATTGGCATGACACCGCGCGGCATGAACTTGGCCGATCGATGCGAGGCCGCGTCTTGACACATGTGCAATGCGGCAGTGCAGTTAAGCCTCGCCTAATGTGATTTGGATATAGTGATTCCCACGCGCACGTTAGAGTCCTTCCGTTCGTTTCACTTCGCGGGAAGGGAGCGCTTGCGCACATGGTCTGAGCAAGGCAAGTGCGCAGATTTTTTTTGCAGCGCCGGGTGCATGTGTATTTCGCTCCCTCTCCCGCAGGCGGGAGAGGGCTGGGGTGAGGGCGGTTGTGACGAAGAGCGGTCTTGCACGCCCCCTCATCCCCGACCCTTCTCCCGCCTACGGGAGAAGGGTGAAAAACACCACGCGTCAAACAACTTTTGCTGCCGCGCCTAGTTACATGGCTGCCATTTGAATGCTTTGTTTAAAGGCCGTGGATTCTGATCATTATGTTCATGCGGCGATGATTTATTGATAAGTCACTGTACGTTGCGTACGCATTCGCAGGTGCATGCTTCTGTCTTTCCTTGCATGCATTGAACGAAGAATTCGTTTTGAATGTATAAACCCGGCAGCCCAGCTTCGTAGCCGCGTCCAGAAACCGGAGTTACCGCAGCTTACGGCCCTTTGTTCTCTTTTGACTGTTCTACATGCCAAAACCCACTGTTTCCCTCATTGCCCGTGCCGTCGTTTCCGGCACCATCCTGGCGGCAGCCCTGCCTGCCTTGTCCCAAACCGTTCCGGCACCGGTTGCCGCCGCAAGAAGCTGGACTGTCCTCGACGCCAATACCGGCAAGACCCTGGCGTCGCAGGAGGCAGGCCTGCGCATCATTCCCGCCTCCCTGACCAAGGTGATGACCGCCTACCTGGTGTTCGAGGCGGTGCGCGACGAACGCCTGCAGTGGAAGCAGATGGTCAATGTTTCGCTCAATGCCTACCGCGTTGACAAATCGTCTTCCAAGATGTTCATCGACCCGAAGGTGCCGGTGTCGATCCAGGACCTCACCTATGGCCTGATCATCCAGTCCGGCAACGATGCGGCGGTTCAGCTGGCCGAGGAGATTGCCGGCAGCGAGGAAACCTTCGCGGCGATGATGAACAAGAAGGCGCTGGAACTCGGCATGAAGGGCAGCCACTTCATGAACGCGTCCGGCCTGCCCCATCCGGAGCACTACTCGACAGCGGAAGACCTGGCGATATTGGCAGCGCGCCTGATCCGCGACTTCCCCGAAGAGTACAAGATCTATTCGATCAAGGAATTCACTTACAACAATATCAAGCAGGGCAACCGCAACCTGCTGCTGTACCGCGATCCGACCGTCGACGGCATGAAGACCGGCTATGTGAACGGCTCCGGCTACAACCTGATTGCATCGGCCAAGCGCAACGGCGACCAGCGCATCATTACCGTGGTGACCGGCACCGCGTCGGCGCGGGTCCGCGCCGACGAAAGCATGAAGCTGCTCGGATGGGCCTACTCCAACTTCGAGAGCGTCAAGCTTGCCGCCGCCGGCCAGCAGCTGGCGACGCCGACGGTATGGAAGGGCACCCAGAAATCCTTCAAGGCCGGCTTCGGCGTCGATCGCTTCGAAACCCTCGGCAAGGGCGCGGGCAGCAAGATCAAGACCGAGATGGTCGTGCAGGAGAAACTGGTGGCTCCGATCGCCAAGGGCGCGAAGGTGGGCACGGTGAAGGTGAGCTTCGACGGCAAGCCGTTGGCCGACCTGCCGCTGGTTGCGCTGGAAGACGTCAAGGAAGCCGGCTTCTTCGCGCGGCTTTGGGATTCGCTGATGATGCTGTTTGCCTGACTTGCGGCAGTTGCCGGCACGCCGCTATCGCCAGCCATGGCTTCCGTGTTCATGGGCGCATAATGCTTTCCATGAACACGGAGGTTGCATGACGGGGCGGCGACTCCAAAGGCGTGCGGCAGTCCGGTACCCGGACAGGAAATTGCGGCAGGACCCAGTTGCCCAATATAAGCACATTCGGCGCTGTTGGTGAGACCCTAGGCCAGCGATTACGTCATCGCCATGCATCCGCCTTCTGGCTCATGCACACTTCCAAATCGCGCCGCCAGCGACAGCATTGCATTCATTAGCTTGAAAAGATGGAAAATCTCCGAGCCGATGTTCTTCAATTGCTCATAGTCATCGCGAGCGTTCCAGCCATGGCATGGACCTGGACATTCCTGTGAGCCTGTTTTCTGAGTGAGATGGAATTTCATTAGCAAGCTTGCGCGTTGGGCGGCAGTCAGCGCGGTTGCTGCCCTGATGACCAGCGCGACATAAGCTTCCATCGCTGCCGATGCCGCCGAGTTGCTGTCCTGCCCGATCTGGCGCAGGACGAAATGAATATCGTTTGCTGCATCCATGATCTGTCCGACGCAACGCTGCATGGGTACGCAATAACGTTCCAGCAGCATGTCAAACTCTCGTAGGGCATCAGCATGAAGATTGCGCAAGGCCAGGCGCAATCCCATCGGCCGGTCCTGAGTTCTGCCGGCGAGAATATCGGCGTGCTGTTCGCCGGGAAGATGGACAAGCAACTCGCCGAACGCTCTGATCGCATCGGCATGGCCCCTCTGCAGCGCTATCTGCAGTCCCGGCACACCATCGGGTCTGGGCGCTGCCAGCACCCCGGCCCGCTGCTCTGCCGGTACGGCGTGAAGCAGCTCGGCAAATGCGCGCACGGCGTCGGCATTGCCTGTGCTCAGGGCGATATGTAACGCGGAAACCCCATCAGATCCATCAGATCTTCGTGCTTCGAGCAGTTCGAGATGCCGCGCCGCTATGCCTTGCTCAAGCAGGCGCGATGTATCGCCTGCATTGCACGGCGTGACGGCATCATGAGGATGGGCCGGCTTTGCGGGTTGATGCCCATGTGAAGAAGATGGTTCTGGTCCGTCCGGGAAAATCTGATGAAACATGCATTTCCTTTACTCGATGTGACTTCTGAAGGCTTCAGGCTTGCCGCCGAGGCCGGCCCCATGGTGTTTCGCGACTGCATGAGTGGTATCGGAAAACGTATGGTTCCATCGAGATGAAGAAAAATTCGCCCTATATAAGTACGGGCTCGTCCATGCCGCGGGCATGGACGACAGCGGCAGGCGGCCTTGAACGGTCCTCGGCCTCAGGAAGCTTTCACCGGGGCGCTGGCTGCTGCCGGTTGCTCCTCCTGTGCCGATTCGCGGCGCGGGCGCGTTGCGGCCCGCCTGCCGCCCGATACGGCTCGGTCCGCGTCTGCCGAAGATTTCTTGCGCGGCACTCGCGATGGCTTGATTGGCTCATCGGAACCCGCAGGCGGCGGTGGAGTGAACGATGGACTTTCATCGCCGGCTGTTGATGCCGCACTGTCAGCAGACTCTGCGGAAGTCACGGGAATAGCGTCGGCCGCTGGCTCGAGATACGGCTCGCGGCGAAGAGGCAAGCCTGGCTCTGCCGCTACTGCAGCGTGCCGCGACGGGGCAGCGGGGCCCTCGGCCGGGATGGATGGCGATGTTCTCCTCGCAGATTTCAGCGTCTTTGCCTGCGGCTTGCCGGCGGCAGGTTCCGCCAGGCCGACCGATGCGAGCGCAGACATTTTCATCTCCAGCTGGTTGTGCTTTTCGAGGGCGGCCGAATGCCGCAGCCGCCAGGCGTTCGAATCCAGTACGTCATGGCTCCTTGTATCCTGCGATGTGTTTCGGAACCACTCGGAGGGATTCATCTTGTAGTCATTGAAGGTGTTTTTCCAGAACGGCGTATGAAGATTCGTCGTGCGGCCTTGCCGATCGGGCGTGTAGGCGGCCACGGCGCGGTCGTATGCCTGCTGAAGATGCGCGCGCGTCGCTTCATCGATATCGGACGCCATGCGCCTGGCTGAACGGAATTCCTTTTCCACCAGACGTACCGCGAAGTCGCTCGTCGACAGCACCTTCACGTTGAACACCCGGCCAACCCTGGCATTGGTGCAGATATCGCAGCTGGAAAGCGCATCGAGCAGGTGCGCGGCGAGATCGGCCCGGCGGCTCGGGCCCTTGTCCACTTTCGGCAGCAATTCTCCCAGCATGGCAATGGCCTTGCGCTGCGGATCGTGGGCAGCGTCCACCGAGTGCCCCATGTATCGGAGGTGATCCTTGATGAACGTGCGAAGCAGCAGATGCCGGTCTTCCGGCTTGAGATGTTTTATTCGGCGCGCAATGATCTCCAGTGCGGTTTTCTGCGCTGCATGCAAGGCAGCCTGGCCTTCCGTCTGTACATAGTCGCCCACCATCTCCTTGTCGCCCAGCGGGCGGCAGAACTTCTCCATCAGCTGGACAAGACACTCGCGCTGCGCTGCCGACGTGCCCTTCTCCAGAGTGGCCTTTGCATGCTGCATCCAATCCTTCATCTGCCGGGAATGGTATTCGGAGGCCGCCAGCTCCTTCTTGTCTTGCAGCCGCGGGTAGAGATTGTGCAAGGGCTGCGATTTGCGTTTGGGATCGACATGCTCGGGGGAGCCGTTTCCGAAGAACGGCGCCTGGGCAGGCTTGTTGTTGTCTTGCAAGCGTAGGGCTGCGCTGGAAGATGGGCTGTACATGATGAATGCGCTTTCAGACAGAATGATGAAATCAGGCTGGGCGCCTCCATCGGTCTTGGGGTATTGACCGCTGATTTGGCAACAAGCCTTCTCATCGGCCTTGGGTCGCCGACAGGCATGAGTGGAAAGCGCCTGACGATAGTTCCATCGGTCTGGAACTATTTTGAGAATGCGAGGTAATCTTCCGGATACCCTCGTCGGCGCGCAATCGGCGCAGGCGCAGAATTCGGCAGGCAGCTTGTCAGGATGCCGGCCATGGAAAGACAGAATGTCTGCGCTGCTTGCGGCATCGCAAGCGCTTGTGCGTCAGTGCTCGGCTGATCGCCGGTGCATGATGCGGCATGATTTGCCAGCACTGCTGCAGCCATGCGCCGCCTTCATCGGTGTGCGTTCTCGATTACTTGCGCAGCGTCACGAACTCTTCCGCAATCGTTGGATGAATTCCCACCGTTGCATCGAAATCCGCCTTGGTCAATCCCGCCTTCACCGCGATCGCAATACCCTGAATGATTTCCCCGGCATCCGCGCCCACCATGTGCGCGCCGACCACCTTGTCCGTTGCCGATTCGACGATCAGCTTGATCAGCACCTTTTCATCGCGGTGCGGCAGCGCCGCATGCATCGGGCGGAAACTGGCTTCGTACACATCGATCTCGGGGTACGTCGCACGTGCCTCGGCTTCCGTGACGCCCACCATGGCCACCGGCGGCTGGCTGAAGACCGCTGAGGGAACGTTGCTGTGGTCGGGATTGCGTTTCCGATTTCCGAATACCGTGTCCGCGAAGGCATGTCCTTCGCTGATCGCCACCGGCGTCAGGTTCAGGCGGTTGGTGACGTCGCCGACCGCATAGATATGGTCGACCGATGTCCTGGAACCGGCATCGACGATGATCGCTCCCTCGTCATCCACGGCGACACCGGCGGCCTCGAGGCCGAGGCCGGCCGTATTGCTGCGCCGGCCGGTTGCGGCCAGCACCGCGTCGGCATGCACCACTTCACCGCTCGATAAATGAACGGCGTATTCCGCGCCATGCCGGACTATTTCGGTGATCGTCGTGGAAACATGCAGGTCGATGCCCGACTTGCGCATTTCGGATGCGAGATGGTTTCTGACATCGTCGTCAAACCCTCTCAATATCTGCTCGCTGCGGTGTATCTGCGTTACCCTGGTGCCGAGTCCGTTGAAGATGCCGGCAAATTCACAGGCGATATAGCCGCCTCCGGCGATGACGATGCGCTTGGGTGCGGCAGCAAGGGTGAACACGTCGTTCGACGTCATCATGAACTCGGCGCCGGGTGTGTCCGGCTTGACGGGATAGGCGCCCGTGGCAATCAGGATGACCTTCGCGCTGTAGCGCTTGCCGTCGACGCTGACCGTATGCGGCCCGGCCACCTGGGCCCGTCCGATGATGGTTTTGACTTTCGCATTGGAGAGGAGACTGTGATAGATCGACTCCAGCCGGAAGACTTCCGCATCGACCGCCTTGATCAGCGTTCCCCAATCATGTTTCTCCGCCGCGACCTCCCATCCGTAGGCGGCTGCGTCCTCGAACTGCTGCCTGAACCGCGATGCATACATCAGCAGCTTCTTCGGCACGCAGCCGCGGATCACGCATGTGCCGCCAACCCTGCTTTCTTCGGCAACCGCAACCGATGCGCCATGGGAGGCCGCAATGCGTGCGGCGCGTACGCCGCCGGAACCGGCGCCGATCACGAAGAGGTCAAAGTCGTAGTCCATGGTGTATTCGAGGGAAATAATTCGCAGAATACTACGATCCCTGGCCCTCTTCATTTCGCCGGCTGACTGTGCAGCGGGGCAACGCAGCTTCACGGTGCTGAAGGCGGCACTTGCGCTTGCTGCTGTTTTGCCTGCTCATGAACCGCAAGAGGCAGCGGCTTCCCGGGCGCGGCGCAACAGGCGCCGCTTCAGGCTTCGGCCGGCAAGTCCTGCTGGAGGAAGCGTTCGAACTTGTCGGCCGGCAGCGGCTTGCTGAAGTAATAGCCCTGTACCTGGTCGCACTTGTTTTCCTTCAGGTAGTTGAGCTGCTCCACGGTTTCCACCCCTTCGGCGATGACCTGCAGCCGCAGGTTGTGCGCAAGCGAGATGACCGACATCACGATCATCGCATTGTCCGGGTCGGTGGTGAGGTCGCGCACGAAGGACTGGTCGACCTTGAGCACGTCGATCGGAAACTGTTTCAGGTAGGACAGGCTGGAGAAGCCGGTCCCGAAGTCGTCGATCGACAGGTGGACGTCGATATTCTTCAATTCATGCAGCGTGCGTATCGCATGCTGCACATCCACCATCACCGTGCTTTCGGTGATTTCCAGTTCCAGGTTGCTCGGGTCGAGCCCGCTTTCGGCCAATGTGCTCTGCACCGTGCGCACCAGGTTGGGCTGGCTGAACTGCCGCGCCGAGAGGTTGATCGCAATGCGCAGCCGGCCCAGCCCGGCCTGTTCCCACTTCCTTGCCTGGGTGCAGGCCGTGCGCAGGACCCATTCGCCGATGGCGCCGATGAGCCCGGTCTCTTCCGCCAGCGACACGAATTCCGACGGCGGAATCAGGCCGAGTTCCGGATGCTGCCAGCGGATCAGCGTCTCCGCGCCGACCACACGCCCGGTCGTCACATCCACCTGCGGCTGGTAATACAGCGTCAGCTCCTGCCGTTCCAGCGCGCGCCGCAGGTCGCCTTCCAGACGCAGGCGCTTGGCGGCGCGTTCATGCATGCGCGGCGCATAGAACTGGAAGTTGTTGCGTCCCTTTTCCTTGGCGCTGTACATCGCGATGTCGGCATGCGTGAGCAGGGTTTCGAAATCCTGACCGTCGGTGGGATAGACCGCGATGCCGACGCTGCAGGTCGGGAAGAAATCCTTGCCATCCACCGGCACCGGGCGTGCCAGCGCCTGCATTACCCGCTGCACCACCTTGGCCGATTCGGCCACGTCTTCGGATTCGGGCAGCACCAGCACGAATTCGTCGCCGCCGTAGCGCGCCACGGTATCGGTATCGCGCACTGCGCGCTTGAGCCGGGTGGCGATGGTCTGCAGCACCAGGTCGCCGGCACGGTGGCCCATGCTGTCGTTGACGAACTTGAAGCGGTCCAGGTCCATGAAGGCCACGCACACCAGCTCGCCGTGGCGCGCCGCCATCGTCAGCGCCTGCGTCACGCGGTCGCGCAGCAGGTTGCGGTTGGCGATGCCCGTCAGCAGGTCGTAATTGGCCTGGAATTCCAGTTCGTCCTGATACTGCCGCATTTCGGTGATGTCGTACTGCGTGATGACGAAATGGCTGATCTCGCCCTGGTGAATGGCCACCGGGGCGACATACACGTCGCTCCAGAACTGCGAGCCGTCGCGCCGGAACTGCGACACGATGGCATGGGTTTCGATGCCCGCATGCAGCGCGGCCCGCAGGTCGGCCATGCCGGGCTGGTCATTGCCCTCGCGCGCCAGCAGCGTGAACGGCTTGCCGACGACGTCTTCGGAGCTGTAACCGGAGATCCGCTCGAACGCCGGATTGACATACTCGATGGAAAAATGCGGCCGGCGCGCCGAGACGATGATGATGGCATTGGCGCTGGCCTCGATCGCGCTCTGGCGCAGCTGCAGGTCTTCGCTGGCGAGCCGCAGTTCGGCGGTGCGCTGCTCGACCAGCTGCTCGATGTTTCTTTCCCGGCTGGCCGCCGCACGGCGGCTGTTGGCCGCGAACAGGGTGGCCAGCAGGCCGAAGGCCAGCATCAGCAGCGAACCGCGATGGCTGTAGATGAAGGTCGACGAATTGCCGGCCACCTGCACATGCCAGACGGTGCCGCCGACGTCGAAGGACTCCGTCACCAGCATCGGCGGCTCCAGCACCCGGCGCAGCAGGCCGGGCTGCGGTTCGTCAGCATCCTCCTCGGGCGCATGGTGCTGGAAGGCGAGATGCTTGTCTTCCGGTGTGACGGCGGTTGAAATGCTGATGTCGATGCCGGGCATGGAAAGCGCTTCCTTGCCGAGGATCTTGCTCACCAGGTTTTTCGAGTTGAAGACCGCCTGCGTTACGCCGAACATCGCGGCCCGCCGCTCCTGCGGCGTGCCCAGCGGCATGCCTTGCCGGTACAGCGGCATGATGACGAAGAAGGTGGGCTCCGGTGTGTTGGCGACGAGAAGCTGCAGGATGCCCGTTGCCGAAGGCCTGCCGCTTTCCACCGCCCGCCAGGTGGCGTCTGCGCGCTGCGGATTGAACAGGGCATCGTTGCCGACGCGCGCTTCATTGCTGGCCTGCGGCGCGATATAAATCGTGGGCAGGTACATTTCGCGCGGGCCGGCAGGACCGAAACCGCGTTCCATCGGCTCGCTGATGCGGAAGTCCGGGTAAACGCGCCGCATTGCCGATTCAAAACGCCTGCGCTCCGCAGCAGTGACGAAACGGTGATAGGTGAAGGCTTCGATATACGGCTGACGCTGCAGCAGAGGCAGCGTGAAGGTCTGGAATTCGTCGCGCGTGACTTCGCCTACCGCGGCAAACAGTTGATTGACTGCCTGCAGACTGGCAATGGCATCGCCGACTCCTTGCTGCACGTCGGCAATATAACTTTCCGCTCGCCTTCTGAAATCCAGATTCGCCTTGTCGCTTTCCAGCTCGAAGGTGAAAAAGAACAGCGCGATCGTTGTCATGAGACCAAGGACAAACGTGGCTGCTGCGACCAGGCCCGGCGAGCGCATGCGGTTTCGATGCGACATGAATGCTGCGTTTTCCTTGCAATGCTCCCTGAAGCGGTGCTTGTATTTTTATCATCATAACGGCTGCACCCTCATGTCGGTGCACCGACGCGACATGACATGGAGGTTGCGCAACAAGTGTTGCGTCATCTCCAACCCATCATTGCTCCAGTGAAAGATGTTGCGGATCAGGTCATGACATCGAGGAACAGCTGGCGGCACACTTGCGGCAGGCTTCGGCGCAGCGGGCCATTTCGCCGTCGGGGTCGGCGTGCTCCTCGCAAAGGACAGCGCAGGCGGTGCAGATTTCGGCGCATTCCTTGGCGAGATGCGTATGGTGCGGCGAACGCCGCGTCATGAAATCGGCATGCACCAGGCAGATCTGCGCGCAGTCGAGCAGGGCGACCAGATGCTTCGCTTCGCTGTGCACATGTCCGCCGTGCAGCACATGGGCTGCGGTTTCCGTGCAAAGACGATGACATGCCAGACAGTTGTCCAGGCATTGCTGCATTTCAGGGCTCATTGCTTGCGGCATGTTGATTCTCCTTATCGATATCGCATCTCTGTTTTGCATTCATGCCCGACATTGTTCAATCGCCAATGCCGGAGCATGAATGAGTTGACAAATCGATAGGTACTTTTTGCCGCAAAAGGTTCAGCCGGTTTGCGGCTGCATGGCGGAGCCGCTCATGAACCGTAGGCATGCAGCAGGAACTGCTGCAGCGCTTCGGCCGGCGTGCTCAGCGTCACGCCCTGCCGCCACAGCACGCCGGCCTCCATGTGCGGAACCACATCGAGGATAGGCCGCGCCTCGATGCGCTTTCCTTCCAGCGACCACGGGCGAAACACCATGTCCGACAGGACGGTCACGCCGAAGCCGTGCGCCACCAGTCCGCGCACCGCCTCGATCGAACTGGTGCGGAAGACGATGTTCGGCTTCAGGCGCTTGGCTTTCCAGTAAGCGAAGGTAGAGGCTTCAGCCTCGTCGGCCGTCACCAGAATATAGGGATGCTGGGCAATGTCCTTCAGCGAGGGCGATGCGAGCTGGGCCAGCGGATGCTCGGGCGCCATCCACAATTGCCGCCGTGAACGCACCAGGATCGCATGGCCGAAGCGGTTGAGCCTGGGCACGTTGGACAGGATCGCCACGCCGAGTTCCACTTCGCCCCGGCTCACGGCGTCCTCGATGCCAGGCCTGTCCATGTCGCGCAGATCGATCTCCACATCCGGATAGCTTGCGCGAAAGCGCGCCAGCAGCTCGGGCAAAAAATAGCCGAGCACCGTGTACGATGCCGCCACGCTGACCGTGCCGCGCAGGTTGCTGGCCCGGAAGCGCGGTTTGTGCATTGCATCACGCACCGAGTCGAGGATATGGCGCGCATGATGAAAGAAGTCCTCGCCTTCCGCCGTCAGGGCCACGCCCTGCGGCAGGCGGTCGAACAGGCGCACGCCGAGTTCCTGTTCCAGTGCCAGGACGGCATTCGTGATGGCCGACTGCGAGACGTGCTCGTTGCTTGCCGCCATCGAGAATTGGCCGGTGCGCGCCGCCGCGACGAAATAGCGGAGCTGCCTGAGTGTGACGTTTTCAGCCATGCGATTTTCGGATATCAGAGTTGAGTATTTGTGATTTTACGATAGCTTGGGTGCTGTCTATACTCAATCTACAGCCCCAAAAAGGATGGAGACCTTCGCGATGAACGCACCCCTGACATCGGATCAGCGCACGCTGCTCGACAATATTTCCCTGGACGACAAATTCACGCTGGAGCGCGGACGCGCCTTCATCACCGGCACGCAGGCCCTGATCCGCCTGCCCATGATGCAGCGCCAGCGCGACGTCGCCGCCGGCCTGAACACCGCCGGCTACATCACCGGCTACCGCGGCTCGCCGCTGGGCAATGTCGACATGACCGCCATGAAGGCGAAGAAATATCTTGAGCAGCATCATGTCCAGTTTCATCCGGGAATGAACGAAGACCTGGCAGCCACCGCAGTCTGGGGCACGCAGCAGGTCAATCTTTTCCCCGACGCCAAGTACGACGGCGTGTTCTCGATGTGGTACGGCAAGGGTCCGGGCGTGGACCGCTGCGGCGACGTCTTCAAGCATGCGAACATGGCCGGCACCGACAAGCACGGCGGCGTGCTGGTACTGGCCGGCGACGACCATGCGGCCAAGTCCTCCACCACCGCGCACCAGAGCGAGCACATACTCAAGGCCTGCGGCATTCCGGTGCTGTATCCGTCTTCAGTCCAGGAATATCTCGATTACGGCCTGCACGGCTGGGCGCTGTCGCGTTATACCGGCCTGTGGGTGTCGATGAAATGCGTGACCGACGTCGTCGAGTCGGGTGCCTCGGTCGATCTGTCGCCGGAGCGCGTCAACATCATCATCCCCGAAGATTTCGAGCTGCCGCCCGGCGGCCTCAACATCCGCTATCCCGATGCCGTGCTCGACCAGGAAGCGCGGATGAACAACTACAAGTGGTATGCGGCGCTGGCCTATGTGCGCGCCAACAAGCTCAACCAGATCATCTGGGACAGCCCGCGTGCCCGCATCGGCATCATTACCGCCGGCAAGTCCTATCTCGACACTCGCCAGGCGCTGGACGACCTCGGCATCGATGAAGACGTCGCCCGCGAGATCGGCATCCGCCTCTACAAGATCGGCATGACCTGGCCGCTCGAAGCCGAAGGCGTACGCCACTTCGCGCAGGGCCTGGAAGAAATCATCGTGGTCGAGGAAAAGCGGCAGATCCTCGAATACCAGCTCAAGGAAGAACTCTACAACTGGCGCGACGACGTGCGCCCGCGCGTCGTCGGCAAGTTCGACGACACCAGCGAGTGGAGCGGCAACCACCGCGAAGGCCACGGCAACTGGCTGCTGCCGGCAACCTATGAACTCAATCCGGCGCAGATCGCGCGCGCCATCGCCGCCCGCATCTCGAAGTATTTCGCAGGCCATCCGATCGAGCAGCGCGTCAAGGAACGCATCGCCTATCTGGAAGCCAAGGAAGCGGTGCTCAAGGTCGGCAGCGGCAAGCCCGATCCGAACAAGGACCGCATTCCGCATTTCTGCTCCGGCTGCCCGCACAACACCTCCACCAAGGTGCCGGAAGGCAGCCGCGCGCTGGCCGGCATCGGCTGCCATTACATGGTGCTGTGGATGGACCGCCAGACCTCGACCTTCACCCACATGGGCGCCGAAGGCGTGACCTGGGTCGGCCATGCTCCGTTCACCAGCGAGAAGCATGTCTTCGCCAACCTCGGCGACGGCACTTACTTCCATTCGGGCCTGCTGGCCATCCGCGCCGCGGTATCGGCCAAGGTCAACATGACCTACAAGATCCTGTTCAATGACGCGGTGGCGATGACCGGCGGCCAAACCTTCGACGGTCCGCTCGATCCGGCCACCATCTCGCGCCAGATCGCGGCCGAAGGCGTGAACCCAATCATCGTCGTCACCGACGAGCCGGAAAAATACCCGGCCGGCATCAACTGGGCGCCGGGCGTGACCATCCGCCACCGCGACGAGCTCGATGCGGTGCAGAAGGAGCTGCGCGAGGTCAAGGGCGTTTCCGCCATGATCTACGACCAGACCTGCGCCTCGGAAAAACGCCGTCGCCGGAAAAAAATCGGCAAGGACGGCAAGCCCGGCTATCCCGATCCGGCCAAGCGCGCCGTCATCAACGAAGCCGTGTGCGAAGGCTGCGGCGACTGCAGCGTGCAGTCGAACTGCCTGTCGGTGGAACCGCTGGAAACCGAATTCGGCCGCAAGCGCCAGATCAACCAGTCGTCGTGCAACAAGGACTTCTCCTGCGTCAAGGGTTTCTGCCCGAGTTTCGTCACCGTCGAAGGCGGCCAGTTGAAGAAACCGAAGAAAGCCGCCGTCGCCCAGGATGCGGGTGCGAAGAAGCTCCCCATCCTCGACGGCAGCAACCTGCCGCAGCCGGCCCTGCCCACGACGGCCGAACCCTTCGGCATTCTCGTCACCGGCATCGGCGGTACCGGCGTCGTGACCGTCGGCCAGATCCTGGCGATGGCGGCGCACGTCGAAGGCAAGGGCTGTTCGGTGCTCGACATGAGCGGCCTCGCGCAGAAGGGCGGACCGGTGATGTCGCATGTGCGCCTGGCCGACAGCCCGGACAAGATTCACTCCACCCGCGTCGGCACCGGCGCGGCCGACCTCGTCATCGGCTGTGACGTCATCGTCACCGGCAGCCGCGATGCGCTGTCGCGCATGGGCGAGGGCCGCACGCATGCGGCGGTGAATGCGACCGGCAGCCCGACCGCGGCCTTCGTCAAGAACCCCGACTGGAAATTCCCGGGACAGGCGGTTGAGAACGACATCCGCAACGCCTGCGGCAGCGACCACGTCGATTTCGTCGATGCGGGCAAGGTGGCCACGGCATTGATGGGCGACAGCATCGCCACCAACATGTTCATGCTCGGCTATGTCTGGCAGAAGGGCTGGGTACCGCTGTCGGAAGCCGCCGTGATGCGGGCGATCGAACTCAACGGCGTGTCGGTGGAATTCAACAAGCAGGCCTTCGTCTGGGGCCGCAATGCGGCGCACGACTGGGCTGCGGTGGCACGCTTGGCCAAGGTCAACGATACGGCGGCGCAGGTGATCGAATTCAAGCGCTCGCCTTCGCTGGATGATGTCATCGCCACCCGCGTCGATTACCTGACCAAGTACCAGAACGCCGCCTATGCGCAGCAGTACCGCGACTTCGTCGAACAGGTGCGCTCGGCGGAGCGCAATGCCGTCGGCGAGAAATCACACAAGCTGACCACTGCGGTCGCGCATTATCTCTACAAGCTCATGGCCTACAAGGATGAGTATGAAGTCGCGCGCCTGCACGCGGACACCGCGTTCAAGGCCAAGATCGAAGGCATGTTCGAAGGCGACTACAAGATCAAGTTCCACCTCGCGCCGCCGCTGCTGGCCAAGCGCGATGCGGAAGGCCATCTGGTCAAGAAGGAATTCGGCCCGTGGATGATGAAGGCCTTCGGCATGCTCGCCAAGCTGAAGGTCCTGCGCGGCACCGCTCTCGATGTGTTCGGCTATACCGAGGAGCGCAAGACCGAGCGCGCATTGATCGGCCAGTACAGGCAGACGGTGGCGGCATTGCTGCCCAGGCTGACAGCGGACAATGTGGCAACCGCCGCCGCGATCGCCAGCATTCCGGACGCCATCCGCGGCTACGGGCATGTCAAGGAGCGGCACCTGAAGGCGGCGCGCGAGAAGGAAGCCGCGCTGCTCAAGGAGTTCGACGCGCCGGCGGCAAAAGGAACGACGACCGCGCACGCGGCGTGATGTAGTGCGGCAGGGGCATGAGCTTGATTCATGCAAGCTTGTGCTTCCTGCCGACATCATTATCGGGTGACGAGCAAAGACAGCTGTGTGGACGCTCGTAGCTGCCTCCGTATCTCGTCTATCTTTGACGCCAGGCGAAAGCCCGGGTGTCTTCGTTCTACTTCCTTCCTTGCAATCATCACCTCCTCATATACTTTCTCTGGATCATTTCCGATTTAAGGGAGACTGTCTCCTTTTTTCTTAGGTTTTTCATGCGGGAATAATCGGCAACACTGTGCCATCGAATTCATTCAATGACTATTCATGGAGGTGCCGATGGACGTGCAAATACTTGCCAAGGAATATTGCTTCACCCCCTTCCTCCAGGAATATCTGGAACGCAGCGTGCGTTCCGCCTTCACTTCCACGCATGGCCATGTCAGGCAGGTGTCGGTGCAACTGAGTGAAATCAGCGCCGAGCGCGGCGGCCGGGAAAACCTGTGTGAAGTCAGCGTCACCTTGCCCGATCGCCCGACGGTAGTGATTCACGAAGTGCAGGAAAACATGTTCACCGCCATCGACTATGCGGTGCGCCGTGCCGCTTATCGAACGAAGCGAATGACGAAGCGCAAGAAGCGCGAGCCTGAAGGCATGCCATGCACGCCGGCATGTTGATGGAGATCCTGCTGACTCGAAAATTACAGCAGGCAGTTCTGCCGTGATCGCAGTCATCGTCACACGGGTAGTAGAGAATTTGCCGCATGCGCCGCTGCGTCCGGCCGCAAGTACAAGGAATCGACATGCAGAAAAAGAGCGCTTGGATGAATGCATCCGAGCTGTTGAAAAACCATCCGCAAATAGGACGCCTTTTCGGCAGTGGAAAGCCGCTGCTATGGATACCCCGGAGACGCTCGGTGGCGATCGGTGCGGCCATCGGTGCGGCGATCAGCGTGCTTCCCATACCGGCGCAGGCTTTGCTGGCTGCATTCGCAGCCATTCGCTTCAACGCCCATCTGCCTACCGCCGTGGTTCTGACGTTCATCGGCAATCCGTTCACCATGCTGCCGATCTTGGGCGCGGCATGGATGCTGGGTGCATTCTGCCTTGGCCATCCGCTGGCATGGCCGGATACTGCCGTCCTCTCGGCGGACATGGACTGGTCAGGCCTGCTGCATGACGCCGGAATGCCGCTGCTGCTGGGCGTGCCTTTGCTGGCGGTGCTGTCAGGCTTGCTGGCATTCGGGCTTACGGTGGCCGGGTGGAGAGGCGTTGTTCTGTATCGATGGCGGAAACGACGGATGGAACCGTCCTGAACCTAGGTAACATTCCGGCATCGACGGCGTTATCGGAGAACAGTCAGCTCGGCCTCCTGAAACCGTGGCAGATGGTGGAGGATGAGGAATGGGGCGATCCCGCTAGGCTGCATTCCGTGCACGCATTTACTGGCAACTGATTCAATATCCTTTCCGAGTCGGCGTTCGAAGACCGCCAGCCGATAAAATCGGAAGGCGATGGAACTCATGGCATTGAGTTGCCACTGATGCTGTTTCAACTGAGTGTTCAACCACTGTCAGAAACAGCATCGAGACAGGACAGAACTGGAGGCGAAGCGTCGTCTATCCATATGTCTTCAAGTTGATGCGGCTTCTGGTGGAAAGATCTGACTGAGCGACCGACTATGAAAATTCCATCCCTGTTCTGCTGCCATTCATCTGGACCTGCACCCTCCGAAGCGATATTTCTTCAAAATCTTAACCATCCTCAAACGGCGCCTGCTTCTGTGTCCGACAGGCGATCATCCTCGCTGAATGTACCGCAGGGCAGGACGGCAGTAGAGCTTAAGCTGCGTCAGTCCATAGGCGAGCAAGAAAACACGAAGGAATTGTCACAAGTTGCGGCCTTGAATTTGTTTACGCATAAGGTCCTTGAAAAATTTAGAGAGAAAGGAGGCACTGCCGAAGTGGAACGGTGGCTGAATCGATATACCGACACGCACCAAGAAAATGAACAGGCACACGACGAAATAAACAGAATTTATGAAAGTTGCGTAACGGTTGCTTACATTAGCTACAGTAGAGAGATCACACGTAAGCCCGTAAGGTGGAACTCGCGTGGGCTGGAAGCGTTCTTGAATGAATTGCAGCACATAGAGAAAGACAATGACAAGGTATTCTTCACGTCACAGCAGCCGACTGGATTCACACCAAGTCAATTACTGGATTCAAAGCCGGAAGAAGTTTTCCGTTGTGCTTTTTATGTTCATCCTGCTTCGGCGAGGGATGAGCGCCGGCCTCTCTATGATCGCCTCAACCGAATTCAATCAAGAATCAGCCTGAGCATTCAACCTGAACATGTCTCGAGCATTGCGAGGAAGCTTGCGACGGAATTCGGCAGCGAGTTTGATGACATACTCTCACGCTACAAGATACTGTCAGCAAGGGAACATGGCGGTACCCCAGATAACATCGTGATTTATCTTTCCAAGGCATCGCCCGAACGGGCAAAACAGTTTGCGGCGCATTTGAAAGCGACCACTCCACCGGAGACGTGGGAAACCTACTCGCCAATAGGCATGCATCAGTTCCTGCCGGGCATTGCCTACGCTGAATCGGCACCCGGTGCCTCCAGCAGTTTCGGTATGAGCCGAGCCAGGCTGGTGGCTCGTGCCGTCATCAAGCATCTTGTGGATAAGGTGGAACTTGGTGCAGCGCTGGAGGAGGCATTAACGGAAAATCACTATTCATTAAGAAATCCGGCGTTTGTTGAGCGAGAGGGGTTGAATGACCTCTTGCAAAGGTTATGAACAAAGCGGCACGATCCCGTATTCCTTAACGGATATCGCTGGCTACCCAACGAAGCGGACATCAGCGCTACAATTCAAACCGCTTTGGAAAGGTTTGATCGAAGAGCGTAAGGGGCAGAAAGTGAAACAGAAACAGCAATCGAAAGACTGGCTGGATTCCGGTTTGTCCAGGCACCGGAAGAATGACTTGATCGGCGCCGTGAACTGTTATCAGCAGGCGCTGAAGGTAAAACCGAACGCGCCCGATGCACAGCATTATCTCGGCCTGGCCATGTATCAGCTCGGGCAGCAGGCGATGGGACTGCACATGATGCGGCAATCCCTGTCCGCTCTGCCCGACGACGCCGGAATGCATCTGAACTACGTCAAGGCATTGCAGGCCGTGGATGCCCAATCGGCCCTGCAGCATCTGTGCGAACTGGCGGCACGCATGCCGGACGATCCCGATGTCGCCCTGTCATGCGCGGAAGCCTTGCGCGCCCAATCTCGCTTTGACGAGGCGGTGTCCGTGCTTGAACGTCTGCACACTCTTGCGCCGGCGTCTGCAAGGAGCCTGCATCTGCTTGCAATGCTTCACTACCAAGCCGATCGCCTGCCGGAGGCATTGCATAGCCATCGGCAGGCGGTGCAGCTCGATCCCGCGTTGGCCAGACAGTCCCGCATCGGTTACGCATTGCCTGCTGCGCAGGCCAGCAAGGCCAGGCTGATCTGCGCCGAGCGCGACCTGTACGTGATCGATGATTGCGTGGACGACGCAGCCGCCTACCGTACGCAAGCCCTGGCCTCGGATTTCAAACAGGCCCAGTACGCCGGACAAAACTATCCGGGGCTGCAGACCGACGGCATGGATTGCCAGCCCGTCATGGACCGGATTGCCGCCGCACTGGGCAGGCCGATCAAGGCCATCTCTCCGGATAACGGCGCCTGTCGCCTGAGCTTTGCAAACTCGACCGCACGTACCGATATCCATGTGGACAATGAGACGGAAGAAAGCAGGCGCTTCTATGCAGGCGTGCTGTATCTGAATCCGCCTGAACAATGGCAGGGTGGAACCAGCTTCTGGAAACACCTGCCGACCGGATGGGAGCGGCGCCCGTCGCAGGAAGAGCTGCAAGCGGCCGGCTATGCGAACTTCAAAGGTTTCCAGAAACGTTGGCTGCCGAATCACCGCGTCCTGCCCTTCGACGCGCTGAAGGAGCAGCGGGAGCAGAACGGCACATGGAAGGCCGTGCTCGAGGTGCCGATGCGGCAGAACCGCCTGATCATTTACCGCGGCGACTATTTTCATTCGATTACGGGCCTCTTCGGCACGACCCTCGGAGACGCCCGCCTGGTGCAGCTGTTTTTCTTCGAAACCCTCGGCGATACCGATGGTCAATCAATCATTGAAAAAACAGCAAAGTGAATCCGGCCGTCAGGCAACAAGGCGCATTGGCCTATACTTCGGTCATGGATGCGGCTGTCGTGACCGGCATGCAGTCATGCCGGCGGCGGTATCGGTGAAGGAATACACATAATGGCAATGGATTGGTTGAAGGTCTTGAAACACGTGCCCTGGACGGAAGTCATCGGCAATGCGCCGGGCGTGGCGGAAAATGCCCGCAAGCTTTGGGGCGCGGTAGCAAAAGCGCCTGCGTCCACGGTGCATCCGGAGCAGGACGTGCCTGCCGCCTCGCCTCAGGAAATCATCGCAGAACTCGATGCGCGCCTGAGCGCAGCCGAAGCCGGCGTGTCGGATCTGCACGGCCAGATGCGCACTTCGTCCGAACTGATCAAGGCGCTCGCCGAACAGAACGCGCAGCTCATCCAGCGCATCGAAGCCAATCGCAAGCGCTTGGTAACGCTGGCGGTGGCAGCCGGCGTGAGCGGCGCCGTCGCCGTCATTGCACTGGTGACGGCCATCGTGCGCACCGCGGGCTAAGCACTGCCTGCGCACTTTCCAACCGGGTTGTCTCAGCGCGCCTCGCGCAGCAGGCGCATGCCGACCAGCGTATAGCGCGTTCGCGTCGAATTCCAGTTGCGATAGGACGAGCGCGCGTAGAAGGACCAGGTATGCCAGGAGCCGCCGCGGCGCACCCTGACCGATCCGTCGGCCGGCCCCGGCGGATCTTCCGCAGGAGACTCGGCGTAGTAACGCTCGCCGTACCAGTCGGCGGTCCATTCCCAGGCATTGCCATGCATGTCATGCAGGCCGAAGGCGTTCGGGGGAAAGCTGCCGACCGGCGCGGTGAAGGCAAAGCCGTCGTGTCCATCGAGCGCATGCGGCTTCCATTTCGGCCAATGCACCGCAGCATCGAGATCGAAGACGTTGGCGACCTTCAGCAGCGTCCGCGGATCGTCGCCGCTGCTGTAGCGGGTCCTTGTGCCGGCGCGTGCAGCATACTCCCATTCCGCTTCGGTCGGCAGCCGGTAAGCGGCTCCTTCCGTCCTGCTCAGCCATGCGCACAACGCCACGGCGTCGTTCCAGGTCACATTCACCACCGGATGATCATCTCCCTGCGGAAAGCCTGGGTTGCGCCATGAATACCTGGGGTTCCGGCCTTCAAAGGCATCGCCTCGGGCGCTGCTCTCGGGATCGTAGCGCGGGTTGTAACCATAGCCGCCCGTGCCGTCGGCTTCCGATTCGGGAACATGGCCCGAGGCTTCGAGGAAGCGCCGGAACTGGCCCACCGTGACTTCATGTCTGCCGAGATAAAAGGCGCGGGTGATGCGAACCTTGTGGGCCGGATGCTCATCGGCAAGTTCGAGCAGGCGCTGGCGTTCATAGTGCGGATAGTCACGCGCCAGCGCCTCGGGCGATTCATCGCTGCCCATCGTGAATTCCCCGGCGGGCACCAGCATGAACTCCATGCCGAGGGAGTTGGTCAGCTTGGGCGCCACGGGCATCCATGAAGGCGCAGCATTGAACGGCTCGGCAAGGCAGGCCGAGGAGATGAACAGCAATGGCAGCATGATCTTGAGATGCATGGGCGCAGGCTTTCCAAAGGAAGCAACAAGCCTATGCTGGCATGCGCGAAGAGGGAGCGCAATGGCCGCGTATTTGCAGGGCAACACTGCGCCGTACAGGCTTTCTTGCATCGGATCAATCCACCGGTGCTCCGGCAGGGTAAGCTATGGCATCGGACCGATGAACGGCGCTGCGGGCGGCTCTTCCAGAACCGGATCGGTCAAGCGATCCGGCAGCTGCCGGCTGCGGTCCGCCGGCACTGACCATTCCCAACCAGCCAGACAAAAGCGGGCCTGTAATGAAGCTTGTACAAAAGCTCTTCTCCATCGGCTACGTCGTCACGGTGCTGTTCTTTCTCGTCTGCGGCCTCGTACTCCTGGCCTTCGCCGCCATCGAGATGTGGGCCGTTGTCGATCCGGCGGCCGACGTGCCGATGCGGGAACGCTTCGTTCAGGTGCTCGAATGCATCGGCCTGCTGACGATCGCCGTCGCAGCTTTCGAACTGGGGCAGACCATTCTCGAGGAAGAGGTGCAGCGCTCTGCCAGCATGAGCGCCCCGACGCGGGTGCGCCGCTTCATCTCGCGCTTTCTCGTCGTCGTTATCGTCTCGCTGTCGATTGAATGCCTGGTGGCGGTGTTCCAGCTGATTCATACCGCGCCCGAACTGCTGCCCCAGGCGGCATCGATCGGGGCGGCGGCCGGCGTGATGCTGGCTGCCTGGGGCTGGTTCGTCAGCCGCAACGTCGCCGCGGAAAACCTGGAACCGACGGCAATGCAGCAAGCCAAGGCGGAAGACCATAAGGTCGAGACCTGAAGCGCTGCGGCTTTGTCCTTTCATCGACTCGCAACTTGAACTGCCGCCGAAGCAATCTTGGCGCATAACAAAGCCTTGCGTATTCGCAAACCGCTTTTCCGCCTGTCACCTATTCTTTGCTTGTGACTCTTTTCCGACGGCAATCAGTGGGAGGCACAAAGGGCCTGCGCTTATGTGCGGGCCCTTTTCATTTCGCTGGGTATTAATAAACATGTGGCTCAGTTCCTTTACGATCAAAGGCTTAATGTGTTTCGTTGCGGCGCACAATAAAAATTACATAGACATCCCCGCCCGTTAGCGGTACTTTGTTGAAAGTGGATTATTGAGCGGCTATGCTGGGAGCAGGAGGTCTGCTGCCATGACTGCTCGTCGACCCTGTCCAGTTGCACCGGGCCCACTTGAGGACTATGCGGTACAGTTTGATT